>JBJTNW010000037.1:0-69350 GCA_046074265.1 Chakrabartia sp. | reverse complement strand
TGTGCCTGAAGTCCCGGGCTGGGAACTGATGGTGGATAATCTGTCCACCGTGCCGGTTGTCGCGCTCGGCCTTGGCCCAGTGGCAGGGCTGGGCGCGGGCCGTCAGGTGATGGCGCATTATTCTGTGCTGGTAAAAGGCCTGTCCCAGATGTTTGTCGCAGGGCCGCCGGTCGTCGCGGCGGTGGGTGAAAACCGGACAAAGGAAGAATTGGGCGGCTCTTCGATTCACGCGAAAAATGGCGCGATTGATGACGAAGCCGACAGCGAGGCGGATGCCTTTGCCAAGGCGCGGCGCTTCCTCTCTTACCTTCCCTCCTCGGTGCATGAACTTCCCACCCGCACCCCCACCAATGACAAACCCGACCGCCGCGACCCCGGCCTGATCGAAGCTGTCCCGCGCGATTTGCGGCACCTTTATAAGATCCGCCCGATCATCGAGGCGGTGGTGGATAATGGCAGCTTTTTTGAAATCGGCCGCCAGCATGGCCCCAGCGTGGTGACGGGCTTTGCCCGACTGGATGGTTATCCCGTCGCGCTGATGGCGTCTGACCCCATGGTCCTGGGCGGGCTGTGGACAGCGGCCAGCTCGCGCAAGCTGGAACGCTTTGTCGATATGGCCGATACCTTCCATCTGCCGATCATCCATCTGGTCGACGTGCCGGGCTTCCTCATCGGCCGCAAGGCCGAGGATGAAGCGACGATCCGCTTTGGCAGCCGCGCGATGATGGCGATGTATCAAGCCAAGGTGCCAACTTGCGCGGTTATCCTACGCAAGGCCTATGGCATGGCGGGCAGCGCCCATGCCAACCTTTCCCGCCACAAATGGCGCTATGCGTGGCCCTCGGGCGATTGGGGGAGCCTGCCCATCTCTGGCGGGCTGGAAGCAGCCTATAAGTCCGATCTAGAAGCCAGCGACAACCCCAAGGCGCTGCTGAAAGACATTCAGAAGCGGCTAAACGATGTTCGCAGCCCCTTCCGCACCGCCGAGAAATTTGGCGTGGAAGATATTATCGACCCACGCGACACGCGCCCCCTGCTCTGCGAATTTGTAGAACACGCTTATCGCGTGCTGGAGCCGGGGCCGGTGCTGAAGGGGTGGCGCTGCTAAGGCGCGCCCCTCGCCTCAGACCCGCGGCACCTGCTGGCTGATGCAGTGGAAGCTGCCGCCGCCGGTCAGGATATGGGTGGCGGGCAGACCGATTGTCTCGCGGCCGGGGAAGAGCTTGGCGATGGCGGCGACGGCCTTGTCGTCGCTTGGGCCGCCATAGGTTGGCACGACGACCGTTTTGTTGCCGATATAGAAGTTCATATGGCTGGCCGGGATCGGCTCGCCCTCGTCATCAACGTGGAGCCCGGCAGAGGGGATCAGCGCGATCTCTACCGGCCAATTCTTGGCGCGGGATAGGGCATCGGCGAAAATCTCGGCATTGGGATCATCGCTGTCCAACGCTTCGGGCAGCGCAAGAACGCCCGGCGCGACAAAGCGAGCAAGGTTATCGACATGGCCGTCGGTATGGTCATTCAACAGGCCAACGCCGAGCCACAGCACCTCTTTAAGGCCAAGATCGGCGCAGAGCCGCTCTTCAATCTCGCGGCGCGACAACTTGGGGTTGCGATTGGGGTTGAGCAGGCACTGGCCGGTTGTCACGCACAGCCCCGCACCATCGACATCAATCGCGCCACCTTCCAAAATCCAGTCGCGCGGCAGGCGGGCCAGCCCGGCCTGATCGCACAGCACACGGGCCAGATCATCATCCAGCGGGGACGGGTATTTGCCACCCCAGCCATTGCCCGGATAATCAAGCGCCAGCGGCTGGCCATCTGCCGCGACGAGGATCGGCCCGGTATCGCGCAGCCAGATATCGAAAAAGGGCGCAGCGACGATCTCCACGCCGGGGGCCGCAAGCGCACGCGCCGCGGCTTCGGCGGCCGCATTGGCGCACACCAGCCGCACCGTCTCCCCCGCCCCATCCGCGTGAACGGCATTGGCAAAGGCCGCGACCTCGGCCTGCGCCCCTTCCAGATCTTCAAGCCAAAGATCGGCCGCGCTTGGAAAGCCGATCCAGACGCTGTCATGCGGGGCCCATTCGGCCGGCTGGTGCTGACTCATTTCGCGGCCCGGCTGGCATCGCGGATAGCGCGGAATTCGGCGCTCGGATACCAATTCGGCCAGGCATCGCCGTCTGCCAGTTCGCGCCCCATTTCATAGTTGAGCGTCAGGTCTTCCACCGCGCCTTCCCAGTTCCAATCCTCGCGATACTCATCCTGCGGCTTGTGGTAGCGGTTGGTGGTGTAATCCTCACCTGCCGCAGCCCCGGCCGCCTTGCCGCCGTTCAGCAGGTCCTCGCCCGAATCAAAATAGATCATCGGCACGCCGCGCTTGGCGAGGCTGAAATGGTCTGAGCGGTAATAGCTGCCCTTTTCCGGCGTCGATTCCGGCACAAGCACCCGGCCCTGCGCCTTGGCAAAGCGGGCAAGCATCGGCTCAAGCTCTGACTTGCCGGGGCCGATGACCGTTACATCGCGCGTCCGCCCAATGACGTTAAGGCCATCCATATTGACCCCGCCCACGGTCTTTGCGAGCGGAAAGAGCGGATTGGCGGCGTAATAATCGGACCCCAAAAGCCCCGATTCCTCGGCCGTCACCGCGACAAAGGCAATGGAACGATCGGCCGCACCGGCTTTGGCATGCGCCTCGGCCAGCGCGACCAGCCCGGCCGTCCCGGTCGCATTATCGAGCGCGCCATTGCAGATATTGTCGCCATTAACCGGCTCGCAAATGCCCAGATGGTCCCAGTGTGCGGAATAGAGCACAACTTCATCCGGCCGTTTTTTGCCAGGCAGCAGGCCGACCACATTGTGCGAAATCTGACGCTTGATATCGGTTGTAAAGGACAGCGAGGCTTTGAGGCCCAGCGGCACGGCCTTAAAGCCCTTGCGCTTGGCGGCGGCGGTCAGCTTTGTCAGATCAAGCCCGGCAGCGGCAAACAGCTTTTGCGCTGCATCCCCTGTCATCCAGCCATTGGCCTGGGTTTCGCCCATATGGTTGTCCGCCGCATCCATATGGATTTGCGCCCCGGTCCAGCTCGACACAACAACGCCCCATGGATAGGCGGCGGGATAGGTATCGTGGATGATGATGGCAGCCGCCGCGCCCTGGCGGGCCGCTTCTTCAAACTTATAGGTCCAGCGGCCATAATAGGTCATCGCCCGACCCTCAAACGGCCCCTTCAAATCCTTTCGGCCATAATCGGGATCATTGACGAGGATGACGACCGTCTTCCCCTTCACATCCAGCCCGGCATAGTCATTCCAGCCGCGCTCCGGCGCGTTGATGCCAAAACCCACAAAGACGACATCGCTGTTCGCAATCTCTGTCTTGGGTGTGATGCGATAGCTGGAGGCCACGAAATCCGTTTTATAGGCCAGATCAACCGGCGCCTTGCCGCCGGCAAACCGCAATTGCATGGCGGGGTCTGCCGTCATCCGCACCATCGGCACATCCTGGAACCAGCTGCCCTTATTGCCCGGCTGGAGGCCGATGGCGGCAAAGCGCCCGGCCAGATAGCCAATCGTCTTGTCTTCGCCCGGTGAGGTCGGGGCCCGGCCTTCGAACATGTCGGACGACAGCGTCTTCGTCACTTCCTTCAAGGTCGGTACCGAAATTTCTGGCGGCGCGGCCGACAGCGTGGTCGCAGCAAGCAGAAGGGGCAGCGAGGCAAAGACTTTGCGCAACATGCAACTCTCCAAATTCGTTGATCGCCGGGTCATGGCAAAGCAGGGCTGATCCGACAACGAAAAAGGGCGGCCCCGCAGGACCGCCCTTTAAAATTCGTCTGGAAACCAGATTAGCGCGAATAGAATTCGACGACCAGGTTCGGTTCCATCTTCACCGGATAGGGCACTTCATCCAGCGTCGGGACGCGCGTGAAGGTCACCTTGGCCGCGCCATCGGGCGCGATGTAATCGGGGATGTCGCGCTCTGTGAGGCTCTGCGCTTCCATCACGAGCGCCATTTCCTGCGCCTTGTTACCAAGGCTGATTTCGTCGCCCGGCTTCACCTGACGCGAGGCAATGTTGCACTTCTCGCCATTGACGCGAATATGGCCGTGCGAAACGAGCTGGCGGGCCGCAAAGATCGTCGGCGCGAACTTGGCGCGATAGACAATCGCATCCAGACGACGCTCGAGCAGACCAATAAGGTTCTGCGAGGTATCGCCCTTCATGCGGTCCGCTTCCTGATAGGCGCGCTTGAACTGCTTTTCGGTCACATCGCCATAATAGCCCTTCAGCTTCTGCTTGGCGCGCAGCTGAATGCCATAGTCAGAGGTCTTGCCCTTGCGGCGCTGACCATGCTGACCGGGACCATATTCCCGCTTGTTGACCGGGGACTTCGGACGGCCCCAGATGTTTTCGCCCATGCGGCGATCAAGTTTGTGCTTGGCGCTATGGCGCTTTGACATGATCTATCTCCAATTGCGTTCGTTTCAGTTTTCCGGAACCGCGCGACAGGGGAAACCCGGCCGGACACCTGCTTCACCGGAGTGCAGGGTCAATTGCGGAAGGGCGTGCACATACAGGCGCGGCCCCAAGAGTCAAGTTTTGCGCGCCCGGTGTGCGCCTTCCAGTGCGCTCAGTACTCCGCGCATGGTGCGCACTTCATTGGCGTTCCAGCCCGGCTTGGTGAGGACAGAACGCAAGGTACGCTTGCTTGCCGGAACACGGTCTGGCGGGAAGAAATAGCCCGAACCCTCCAGCATCGCGTCCAAATGGTCGATCAACCCGTCCAGCTCTTGCTGCGAGGCGGCTGGGTCCAGATCCACCTTGGGCGGGCTTTTCAGAGCGACATGTTTTGACCATTCATAGGCCACAAGGATGACGGCCTGCGCCAGATTGAGCGAACCAAATTCCGGGTTGATCGGTACCGTCAGGATTTTGCGGGCAACCGCCACATCATCGGTTTCGAGACCCGCGCGCTCCGGCCCAAACAAAATCGCGGTGCGGCCCGGTGCGGCATGGATCTCCCGCGCGGCGTCTTCCGGGGTCACGACCGGCTTGACCAGCCCGCGCTTGCGCACCGTTGTTGCGTAAACCTCGCTGCAATCGGCAATCGCCTCTGCCAGCGTATCAAAAACCTGTGCCTGTTCCAGCACAATGTCCGCCCCGGCTGCCGCAGGCCCGGCGGCCGGATTGGGCCAGCCATCGCGCGGGGCGACGAGCCGCATCTCGATCAATCCAAAGTTGAGCATGGCGCGCGCGGCCTTGCCGATATTTTCGCCCAATTGCGGGCGCACCAGAACGATAACGGGAGCCAAGGCTATTTCCGTGCGGCTTCAGCAACGCTGCCCGCAAAATCCTCAAAATCGCGCGGTTCGGTAAAGTCCCGATAGACCGAGGCAAAGCGAATATAGGCAACGCCATCGAGGCCCTTCAGCCCTTCCATCACCAACTCGCCAATCGTCGATGCGCTGACTTCGCTCTCGCCTGATGTTTCCAGCTGGCGCTGGATGCCCGAGACGAGGCGCTCGATCTTGGCGGGATCAATCGGCCGCTTGCGGCAGGCAATGGTGACGGAACGCTCCAGCTTTTCGCGCTCAAAGGTCTCGCGCCGCCCTTCGGACTTCACGACCGTCAGTTCGCGCAGCTGGATGCGTTCAAAGGTCGTGAAGCGCGCGCCGCACGCTTCGCACTGGCGCCGTCTGCGGATCGCGGCATTGTCTTCCGTCGGACGCGAATCCTTCACCTGACTGTCGTCATGTCCGCAAAACGGGCAGCGCATGTGTTACATCCCGTCGTAAATGGGGAAGCGGGCGCACAGCTCTTCCACCCGCTGGCGAACATGGGCTTCCACCTGCGCATCGCCGGCTTCGCCATTTTTGCGCAGACCATCGACAACCTCGGCGATCATCTGGCCAATCTGGCGGAACTCTGCCGGGCCAAAGCCGCGCGTTGTGCCCGCGGGCGTCCCCAAACGCACGCCAGAGGTCAGCGCCGGCTTTTCGTCATCATAGGGGATGTTGTTCTTGTTGCAGGTAATCGACGCACGATCGAGCGCGTGCTCGGCATGCTTGCCCTTGGCCTGTTTCGGCCGCAGATCGACGAGCATCAAATGATTGTCCGTGCCGCCGGACACGATATCAAGGCCCTGTTCCTGCAAGGACGCAGCGAGCGCCTTGGCATTATCAACAATCGCCTGGGCATAGGCCTTGAACTCAGGCTTCATCGCTTCGGCAAAGGCCACCGCTTTTGCAGCGACAATGTGCATCAACGGACCGCCCTGAAGGCCCGGGAAGATCGCGCTGTTCATCTTCTTCGCAATGGCTTCGTCATTGGACAGGATGATGCCCGAGCGCGGGCCGCGCAGCGATTTATGCGTCGTCGTGGTCGTCACATGGGCATGCGGCACCGGGCTTGGGTGGACGCCGCCCGCCACCAGACCCGAAATATGCGACATATCTGCCAGCAGAAACGCACCCACTTCATCCGCAATCTCGCGGAAGCGCGCCCAATCCCAGAAGCGCGAATAGGCCGTGCCGCCGCAGATGATGAGCTTGGGACGATTTTCGCGCGCAATGCGGGCGACCTCGTCCATATCAATCACCTGATCTTCGCGGCGCACGCCATAGGGCACCGGCTTGAACCATTTGCCCGACATGTTGACGGGCGAGCCGTGCGTCAGATGGCCGCCGGCGGCCAAATCCAGCCCCATGAAGCTGTCGCCGGGCTGGAGCAGGGCGAGGAAAACTGCCTGGTTCATCTGGCTGCCCGAATTGGGCTGCACATTGGCGAAGTTCGCGCCGAACAGCTTTTTAGCGCGTTCAATGGCGAGGGTTTCAATCTCGTCCACATATTCGCACCCGCCATAATAGCGCCGGCCCGGATAGCCTTCGGCATATTTGTTGGTGAGGATAGAGCCTTGCGCTTCCAGAACCGCGCGTGAGCAGATGTTTTCAGAAGCAATCAGCTCAATCTTGTCGCGCTGACGGCCCAGTTCCTTGCCAATCCAGCCCGCGATGTCAGGATCGCTTTCAGCAAGGCCACGGGAAAAGAACCCGTCGGTCACGGCATAAGAGGCAGCGGGGTTGGTGCTCATTGGGAATCCTTGGACAGCACGGGGTTGGACAATTTTTGGACGCGGCGGGCATGACGATCGCCCCCAAATGGGGTGGCCAGAAATGCCTCAAGACAAGCCTTTGCCATTTCAATGCCAATCAAGCGCGCGCCCATGGCGATAACATTGGCATCATTATGCTCGCGCGACAGGCGGGCCGAAAGCGGTTCAGAAACCAGCGCACAGCGGCAGCCGGGGTTGCGATTGACCGCCATGGAAATGCCAATGCCCGAGCCGCACAGGGCAACGCCCTTTTCGGCCGTGCCTTCGGCAACCACGCTCGCAAGCAAATAGCCATAATCAGGATAATCGACGCTTGCCGCGTCATGCGGGCCAAGGTCTGCCACCTCATGCCCGGCATCCTTGAGCCAATCGGCCAAAGCCGCCTTCAGTTCCAGCGCGGCATGATCGGAAGCAATTGCAATGCGCATGATTTCGCCTGCACCCCTGACTGAATTGACTCGAAGACCCGCCCCTTAGGGGAGCCGCGGGATAATTGCCACTAGCGATTGTGGTCAGGCCCGGACGGGATGGGGATTGGCTGCAACAACAACAATATTGTGGCCACGCGCGGCGGGCAAAAAAAAGCCCCGGTGCGACATGCGCACCGGGGCCAGGCAACCTCCCCTTGAGGTTTCGGTCAGAACTTGAAGCCGGCAGCGATACCGTAGCGGCGCGGTTCAAGCGTGAAGATGTTGGTGTAGTTCCCCGACGACTGGTCGGTGACATACAGACCGGTGATCGAGTTGCTGTCGAACAGGTTCTGCACAAAGGCGCGCAGATACCATTTGTCGTCCTGGCCGTTCAGCTGGACCTGGGCGTTCACCTGCGAATAGCCTTTGATCTTGTTGATCTCGCCATTGAAGATGTTGCCATAGCTGTCACCCGTGTAGGTGAAGTCCGCACGCGGGACGACGGTCATGCCGTTCGACATTTCAACCGTGTACTGCGCACCGGCCGAGAACTTGTAGTTCGGGGCCTGCGGCAGCTTGTTGCCCTTGATGTTGACCGGAACACCGTTGGAGATGGTGAAGCTGCCATAGGAATTCAGCAGCGGCTGGAGCGGCGCAAGGGCCGAGACCGCCGCACCGATATTCCCAGCGGCACCAGCCCGCAGGATGTCGCAGATACCAAAGGCACCATTGGCATTCAGGCCGCTATCCGCGCCGAACGAACCCGGGACATGAAGGCCAAGCGCGGTGTTGATGGCGCCCACGAAGTTGTTGACCGCCGCCGCGCTGCCCGAGTTGGAAAGGGCAACGCAGTTCGCGCCGTTGGTGATGTCCTTGATGATGACAGCATCCGAACGGCCCGCCGACGGATCACGCGGGTTGAACAGACGGTCGCCGCTGTCGCCAGCCTTGGTGTGCAGATAGCTGGCACCCAGGTTGATGGCGAGTTCGCGGGTCGGCCGGATGATGCTTTCCAGTTCCAAACCGTAAATCTGGGCATCGATATTGTCGTTCACCGAGGTGCGCGCCACGATGCGGCTCAGCTGAAGGCCCTTATACTTATAGTAGAAGGCCGTCGCGTTCAGCGTCAGCTTGCCATCGGCAAAGACGTTCTTCGAGCCGATTTCAAACGCATCAACCTGTTCCGGCTTGAACGATTCTTGCACCGCAAAAACCGGGCTCAGCGGCGGGTTGATACCACCCGACTTATAGCCACGCGAGTAGGACAGGTAGATGAGGTTGTCATCCGACACCTTCCAGTCAAGCACGGCACGGCCGGTCAGCTTTTCAAAGCCGACGCTGCGTTCCTGCCAGGGCTGGTTGCCGGTGAGGCCCGGATCCGCATCAAACGCGCCGAAGAAGGGCGACGAGAAGGCGTCGGTCGACGTGTACGGCGCGAGGAAGCTGGCCAGCGTGGTGCGGGCCTTAACTGCCTTTTTGTCGTTGTTGTAGCGCAGACCCACCGTCAGCTTCACGGCGTCGCTGAACTCATAATAGGCTTCGCCAAACAGGCCGTAGGACTTGACGTGCAGCGTATCGCTGTTGTTGCGATAATAAGGCGTGGCAAGGTAGCTCGGCGGCAGCGGAGCGGGATTGCCATCGGCATCCTTGTGGCCCAGCGCGGTGAAGCTGCCGAGCATGCCCGTCAGATAATCGATGCCGAACGAGTTGACGTAGTAGCTGTTGTTGTTGAGCTTATAGTCAACATAGATGCCGCCCAACAGGAAGTTGAACTTGCCGTCCAGATCGGAGGTCAAGATGCCTTCCATCGACCAGTCCTTGCTGGTCTGGTTGGAACGGTCAAAGTCCTGCGGCGTGGCCGCGCACAGCTTGTGCCCGCCATAAGCACCGGTGCCGGTGGTTTCCGCCAGCGAGGTGCAGAGCTGGCCGCTCGGGCCGCCCGGCGTCAGGGCATCATAAATCGGCTTCAGATACGGGACCAGCGCCGAGGTGCCGGGCACCACGCCACTGGCGATCGTCGCCAGCGCAGTGAGCGCGCCGGTGTAGATGTTCCGGTTCTGGACCGAGAGGTTGTAGTCCTGCGACGAGTCAACCGTGGCCTTGTGGTAGAAGCCGGTCAGCTGAAGGTTCATCTTGCCCAGATCTTGGTTGATACGGGCCTGATATTGCTCTTCCGAGGTGAAGTAGCTCGGCGTGTAGTCGGTATTGACCGTGCGCGGGTCGGCCGGGTTCACAACGCCCGCATAGGCATCGGCGCCATAAAGGTCGCCCAGACCCAGCGATCCCAGGGGACCGAAGCTCGGAATGCCCTTGATCGCAAAGAGCTGCTTCGACGTCAGCACGCCGACAAAGGTCGAGTTGGCATTGGTGATGCCATATTCACGACGGTTGGGCAGACAGCCCAGCACGCCGGTGGGGTCGCGCTGACACATCTGCTTCTGGATGCGCATGCGGCTATCATTTTCACGGAAATAATAGCCCATCAGGTCAACCGTGGTGGTGTCGGTCGGTTCCCAACGCAGCGAGCCGCGGATTGCATACATGTCGCGATCGTCGATCTTCGAATCGTCGTACAGGTTGTGCGTGTAGCCGTCGCGGTTCAGATAGAAGCCGGCAACGCGCACGCCGAGCTTGTCGCTCAGCGGCAGGTTGAGCATGCCCTTGGTCTTGATCGAGTTGAAGTTGCCATATTCAACTTCGCCCGATGCCTTGACGGCCGTCAGGTCCGGACGGACCGGGACGAAGTTGACCACGCCCGAGGTCGCGTTGCGGCCGAACAGCGTACCCTGCGGGCCGCGCAGCACTTCGACGCGCTCAAGATCGAAATATTCGGTTTCGAACAGGCGGGTGGACAAGAGCGGCGTGCCATCAAGATGGATGGCAGTTGCCGAGTCACAGGTAGAGCCGACGCACAAGTCGCCGATCCCGCGGATGGTGAAGCTCGACCCGGTGAAGTTGCCCTTGGTGAACGTAACGTTCGGCAAGGTCAGCTGAAGGTCGCTTGCGTTCTTGATCTGCTGCTTTTCGAGCGATTCTGCCGAAAAGGCCGACACCGCGATCGGAACCTCTTGCAGGCTCTGCGCCTGGCGCTGCGCGGTAACGATGATTTCATCCGCACCAACACCGGCATCGTCTTGCGCGGTCTGAGCCAAAGCAGGCGACGCAATGAGCATCGCAAGGGCAGAGACACCTGTGACGTAGACTTGCTTCATTTTCCCCATCTCCCATACAAAAGCCGAAACCGCGGCTAGTTGCGCCTTCATTATCATTGCGCATTGATGCCATCCTGCGTTGCGATTTCCAGTCCGTCAATGGCCGAAATCAACGAGATTTGGGGATAAGACACATGGCCACCGGCCTTTAACCGCGCTTTTGTCTCAATGACGTAAGGGAAACTGCCAGTTGATCCGGGGTGTTGCCAATCTGCACCAATGCGCGAGCTTTTGATAATGGCAGCGGGTCTTTAGGCGGTATGGGCATTGGCGGCATCTTGGCTTAAAGCGCTCTCTTATGACCGATGATAACAAATTGCCCGTCCCCGACGAGGTTGCCGACGCCATCCGCACGCTGATCAGCTGGGCGGGCGACGACCCCAGCCGCGAAGGTTTGATTGATACGCCCAAGCGCGTGGCGCGCGCATGGCGTGAATATTGTGCGGGCTATGAGGAAGACCCCGGCCTGCACCTGTCGCGGACCTTTGAAGAAGTGGGCGGCTATGATGAAGTTGTCCTTCTGAAGGACATTCCCTTCCAGTCGCATTGCGAACACCATATGGCGCCGATTGTTGGCACCGCGTCCATTGCCTATCTGCCAACCAACCGCGTTGTTGGCATTTCCAAGCTGGCGCGCGTGCTGCATGGCTTTGCGCGCCGTTTGCAAGTGCAAGAACGACTGACCGCAGAAGTCGCCAAGTGCATCTGGGATAATCTACAGCCGCAAGGCGTGGCGGTTGTGATCCAAGCAACGCATGGCTGCATGACGGGGCGCGGCGTGCGCACGCCGGGCGTTGCGATGACAACAAGCCGACTGCTCGGCTGCTTCCTTGATGATCCGAGCAGCCGCAAAGAAGTCATGAGCCTGATGGGTTATTGAGCCGAGGGGCTAAATGATGCCGGGCCGATCAGCGGTCCGGCAAATTATCCAGCGTCCGGCGAATTTCCTGAACGACCCGCAGGCTCGTTTTCAGATCATCCATCGAAATACCGTCCAGCAGCGGCACGATTTCGGGCGAAATCTCATCCAGCGCCTCGGCATGGGCCGCCCGCCCGCTCTCGGTAATGGCGACAATCAAATCACCGGCAGACCCGTCTGCCGGGCGGGTTGACAACAGGCCACGCTGGACCAGCGAGGCCACTTTTTCGGCCATATAATCGTCGCTGTCCTGGAAAGCCCAAGCCAGCACCGACAGCCTTTCTTCCGCCTTGTCGTTGCGGATGAAGTGGGTGAGAATGCCGAACTGACCGGTTGTCATCCCCGCGGGCGAAGACCGGTCATATCGGTTGCGCAACAAATGCTCGACGATCGCAATCTCGGTGAAGAGATGCAAAATGGTGCGCTGGTCTTGCTGGCCTTGCATAATGTCGCCGGTCCTTTGGCGTCGCTCTTTTCCGCGTCAGATTAGCGGATCGTGCAAGCCGGATCGAGCCGGAAATCAAGATATTTGTCCACCGAGCCCATCAAATCCGTCATTTCGTTTTCAAAGAAGTGGTTAGCCCCTTTGATCTCATCATGGTGAATGGTGATGTGGCGTTGGGTCCGCAGCTTATCGACCAGCTTTTGAACGGCGCCCGGGGTCACGACTTCATCCGCTGCACCCTGCACCAGAATGCCCGAGGATGGGCACGGCGCCAAAAAGCTGAAATCATACATATTGGCGGGCGGCGCGATGGAGATGAAGCCGCGAATCTCCGGCCGACGCATCAACAATTGCATGCCGATCAGCGCGCCAAAGCTATAGCCCGCAACCCAGGTTTGCTGGGCTTCAGGGTGGATGGCCTGAACCCAGTCCAGCGCGGCGGCAGCATCCGACAATTCGCCAATGCCATTGTCAAAAACACCCTCGCTGCGGCCGACACCGCGGAAATTGAAGCGCAGCGTGGCGAAGCCGCGGCGCACGAAGGTTTGGTAAAGGGCCTGCACGATCCGGTTGTTCATCGTCCCGCCCGCTTTGGGATGGGGATGGAGGATCATGGCAACGGGCGCGCGGGGCCGCGGACCGGGGTTGAAGCGACCTTCAAGGCGGCCTTCCGGCCCGGGAAAAATGACTTCAGGCATGGGTCTCGCAACGAAAAAGGTGAATGAAAAGAGGCGCAGGCTTTGCGCCAACCGCGTCGCCTATATAGGAAGGGGGCAAGGTTTCGCAATCTTTTGGGGTCCCCGTGTCGCAACGCCTCTATTTGGACCATGCCGCAACGGCGCCGCTAAGCGACGCCGCACGCAGCGCAATGACCGGCGCTTTTGACATTTGGGCCAATCCCTCCTCACCCCATGCAGAGGGCCGGGCCGCCCGCGCGGCACTGGAAGCGGCACGCGAAAAAATCGCCAAGTCGCTTGATTGGTCGCACGACATTATCTTCACCAGCGGCGCGAGCGAGGCCATTTCCCTTGCCGTTCAGCGCAGCCGGAACGATGCCGTCCTGCTATCGACGGTTGAGCATGATGCCGTTTTGCGCAGCGCGCCCAAGGCTTTTGTTGTTCCGGTGACGACAGGCGGGCAGGTTGCCCCCGACGCGTTGTTTGGCCGATTGTCCGCCCTCGCCGCAGAGCGGCCGCTGGTTGCCATTCAGCACGCAAATAACGAAACCGGGGTAATCCAACCGCTTGCCGAACTGATAGAAATTACCCGCGACAAGGGCGGGCTGTTCTTTGCCGATTGCGCGCAGACGGCAGGCAAGCTGCCTCTACCCGAAGCCGATCTGATCGCCGTTTCTGCACATAAATTTGGCGGCCCCCCGGGCATCGGAGCGCTACTGGTCCGCGACCTTGCCGTGCTGGAACCGACGGGCGGGCAGGAAAAGGGCTATCGCGGCGGCACAGAAAATCTGCCGGGCATCATGGGGTTTGCAGCGGCGCTAGAGGCCGGGCGCGGCTGGATGTCGCGCATGGTCGATCTGCGCCAGCATCTGGATGCCGCGATTGAAGCGGCGGGCGGGGCGATTGTCTGCAAAGACAGCGAACGCATCGCGACCATTGCCAGCTACCATATGCCCGGCAAGCCCAGTTCTGCCCAGTTGATCCAGCTTGACCTTGCCGGCATCGCCGTGTCTGCGGGCAGTGCCTGCTCGTCCGGCACGCTCAAAACCAGCCATGTCCTCGCCGCGCTTGGCTGGACAGAGGCCGCCGCTGGCGAGGTGATTCGCGTCAGCTTTGGTCCAGAGACAGGCCGGGCCGATGTGTACCGCTTTGTCGAAGCCTGGCAGCGAATCCGGGGATGACAATCTATCTCGACTATCAGGCGACAACGCCCTTAGCGCCCGAGGCGCTGGCCGCCATGCAGCCTTGGCTGGGCGCGCAGTTTGCGAACCCCCATTCGCCGCACCGCGATGGCCGGGCCGCCGCCGCCGCGATTGAGGTCGCCCGCGACCAGATTGCCGCCCTTCTGCCCAAAGGCGGACGGCTTTTCTTTACAAGCGGCGCAACAGAGGCGCTCAACTGGGCGTTGCGCTGCACGGCCGGCGGCGGACTGGCGATTGGCGCGACCGAACATGCCGCTGTGCGCGATACCGCTTTGTGGCTGGCCGGCCAGGGCCGGGCTCTGACCGAGTTGCCTGTGGACCCTCAAGGGTTGATCGATCCGGCACCCGCCCTGCCCCAAGGCACCGGGTTGGTCGCGGCCATGCTCGTCAACAATGAAATCGGCGTGATCCAGCCCGTGGCGCAGCTTGCGGCCGCGGCGCATCGCACAGGGGCGCTTTTTCTGTGCGATGCAGTGCAGGGCTATGGCCGCATGGCCCTTCCCGACGGGCCGGACCTGATCGCCATCAGCGCCCACAAGATCCATGGCCCCAAGGGCATTGGCGCGCTGTGGGTGCGCGACGGCGTGGCCATTACCCCGCTGCTGCACGGCGGCGGTCAGGAAGGCGGGCTGCGGTCTGGCACGCTGTCACCCGCCTTATGCGTTGGTTTTGGCGCGGCCGCCCAATTGGCAGCGACGCGCATGGTGGAGGATGCCGCGCATATTGAGCGGCTTTGGCAGATCGCGATGACCGAGCTTCCCCAAGGCTGGACGATCAACGGGTCAACCGAGGCGCGCTATAAGGGTAATCTTAACCTGCGACGCCCCGGACTGGACGTGGCGCGGTTGATATCGGGGCTTCGCGACATCGCCTTTTCGGCTGGCTCTGCGTGCGCAAGCGGATCAGGCCGGCCCAGCCATGTTCTGCGTGCGTTGGGGCTGCGCGATGCTGATGCAAATTCCGCTATCCGGCTTGGTTTTGGGCGCTACACGCAAGAAGCAGATTTGCGCTTGGCGCTGAGGGCGATATTCGAGGCGGCAGACCAGCAAAGGCAGGCAACAGCATGATTCGCGTCCTCTTTACCAGCGCCAGTGGCAAAGAGACCGAGGCGCTTGGCAGCCCCGGGCAATCGCTGCTGGAACTTGGCCAGGCCGCTGGCCTGCCCCTTGAGGGCACGTGCGAGGGGCAAATGGCCTGCTCTACCTGCCATGTCATCATCGACGCAGACTGGTTCAACCTTCTTCCGCGCGCCAGCGAAGAAGAAGAGGATATGATTGACCTTGCCGCCGGTGCGACGCGCCATAGCCGCCTTGCCTGCCAGATTATGTTGGCCGCCGCGCTGGATGGCCTGAAGGTCCAGATTCCGGCCGAAGCCTATAATATGCAGGGCCGCTAGGCGCGGGCCGTTGCCGCCGCCTCTGGCCGCCAACCCCTTGCCCTTTGCCCGCCGCATCGCCATATGCGCGACCGGGAGTCGGGCGGACGCGGTCTTCGCCAACCTGGTCAGGTCCGGAAGGAAGCAGCCACAACGATTTCGCCGCGGGTCGTTCCGGCTCCCACCTCTCTCCGACTATCCCTTCGACATTCGCTGCATGAGTGCTTAAAAGGGCGCCATGTCTGACGAGAGCGAAATGCACGATGATTTGGGTCCCGGCTTTGATCTGGGAGAGCCGGCGCCAACCCAAGCCGCGCCCCAAGCTGATCCTCAACCTCAGCCCCAAGCTCAACTGACGCCCGCGTCTGAAGCTGGCCAAGCTTATCGCGTGCTCGCCCGCAAATATCGCCCGCAGCGCTTTTCCGAGCTGATCGGGCAGGACGCGATGGTCACGACGTTGGGCAATGCGATCAAGCGTGGCCGGCTGGCCCATGCCTTTTTGATGACCGGGGTTCGCGGTGTCGGCAAAACATCGACCGCACGACTGATCGCCAAGGCGCTTAACTGCATTGGGCCAGATGGCCAGGGCGGCCCGACGATCGATCCGTGCGGCCAGTGCGAGCCGTGCACCGCGATTGCCGAAGGCCGCCATATCGATGTGATCGAGATGGACGCCGCCTCCAACACCGGCATTGACGATATCCGCGAGATTATTGACGCAGTCCGTTATGCGTCTGTTTCCGCACGCTTTAAAATTTACATCATCGACGAAGTTCACATGCTGTCAAAAGCCGCCTTTAACGGGCTACTGAAAACGCTGGAGGAACCGCCGCCGCATGTAAAATTTCTGTTTGCGACAACAGAGATTCAAAAAGTCCCCGTGACCGTGCTGTCACGCTGCCAGCGCTTTGACCTTCGGCGCATCCCGGCCGATATGCTGGCCACGCATTTTGAAAAAATCTGCGCCGCCGAAGGTGTTTCGGCCGAAGCCGAAGCGCTGTCGCTGGTGGCGCGGGCGGCCGAAGGGTCTGTGCGCGACGGCCTGTCGATCCTGGATCAGGCCATTGCCCATGCCGATCTGGAAGGGGCGGGCCATGTAACTGGCGCCCAGGTCAGGGCCATGCTGGGCCTGTCGGATCGCGGGGCCATTCGTCGGCTGTTTGCCACGCTGGTTGCAGGCGACGCTACCGGCGCGCTGACGGCGCTGCGCGACCAGCATGATCTGGGGGTAGAGCCTGCTGCCATCTTCAAGGGCCTGTTGGATGTGTGCCACGGCACCACCCTTGCGAAGGTGGGCACGCCCGCAGACCCGTCCCAGTCCGCCGAAGAGCGGGCGGATTTTGATCAATGGGCCGCTGGCCTGAGCTTCCAGTTGCTACACCGCATTTGGCAATTGCTGCTGAAGGGTCATGACGAAGTGGTCCGCGCGGCAGACCCCAGCGACGCGGCCGACATGGCGGCGCTGCGCATCATCCATGCCAGCCAATTGCCTGATCCCGGTGATCTGGCGCGTCGGCTGGAAAGCGGGGCCCCGATATCGATCGCCGCCCCTTCTGCGGCACCTGCCGTCGCCCCGGCAACGGGCGGAGTTGAAGCCAGCGCCCCCCCGATGGCACCTGCAACCCCAGAAGCACCGGCGGCACCGGCAGACTTTGCCCAGTTGATCGACCTTCTGGCGCAGGGCGGGCGGGCGCATTTGGCGCAGCAGCTTCATGACTATGCCGGGCTGGTGCGCTATGCGCCGGGCGAACTGGCCATCCGCCCAGTCAAGCCGCTGCCCAGCGATTTTACGCGCGATCTGGCCGCTGCGCTCAAGCCGCTGACGGGCATCGCATGGGACGTTTCGATCAGCGACGGCGAGGCGCAGCCATCCTTGCTTCAGCAAGAGGAAGCGCGCGAACAGGCCGCGCGCCAAAGCATTTTGGAAACGCCCTTTGTCAAGACGGCAATGGAGGCCTTTCCCGAGGCCGAATTGATCGACTATGCCGCCGGCCCAGAGTCGCACGGTTCAGAACGGAGCATGGCATAATGAAATCCATCGACGAAATCCTGAAGATGGCCCAAAATGTGCAGGCGGAGCTGGAAAAGGCACAAGCCAATCTTGATACGATTGAAGTGGAAGGCTCAGCCGGGGGTGGCCTTGTGAAGGTGCGCGCATCGGCCAAGGGCCGGATTATCGGCGTCGCCATTGATGACAGCCTGTTGCAGCCGTCTGAAAAGCAGATCTTGGAAGACCTGGTAGCTGCGGCCTTCAACGATGCCCGCACCAAGGCAGATGCCGTTTCCACCGAAGAAATGGGCAAGATGAAGGGCAGCATTCCGTTGCCCCCCGGGTTCAACCTGCCCTTTTAAACGGCGCGAACGCTAATTCAGGCAGGCATCCAGCCGATTGCGTTTGACGACGCCAATCAGCCTTGCGATCCGGTTGCCATGCGCGCGGGTAAAGCCCGATGGATCGGTTGCCTCACGCTTCTTGGGGAGCGGCAGGACGGCTGCGATTCTGGCGGCCTCCACCGGGGTCAGGCTGGAAGCGTCATGGCCAAAATAGCGCTTGGCCCCGGCATTGGCACCATAGGTGCCGATCCCGGTTTCAGCGACGTTCAGATACACTTCCATGATCCGGCGCTTACCCCAGATATTTTCAATCAGGACGGTAAACCACGCTTCCAGCCCTTTGCGGACATAGCCGCCGCCCTGCCATAAAAAGGCGTTCTTGGCGGTTTGCTGGCTGATTGTGGAGCCGCCGCGAATGCGCCCGCCTTGCTGGTTGCGGCGATAGGCATTGACAATGGCATCGCGGTCAAAGCCATCATGCGTGCAGAATTTGCTGTCTTCCCCCGCAATCGCGGCGCGCGCCATATCGGGGTCCATGTCAGACAGCGACATCCAGCTTCTTGTCATGCCGCGCCCGGCCATCGCATCGCCCAACATGGTGGCCGTAACCGGCGGTGGCACAATCCGATAAATGGCGACCCAAAGGACCGATAGGACGATAAAGGCAAGCGCCGCCTGACCGACAAAACGGATCAAACGTCGCAGGGTAAAGGCTTTTGCACGCTGGGCCATGCCGTCCGGTTTAGCCACTCTGCGCGCGGGGGCAAGCCATGGCGGATGCTGGGTTGTTGCCGCAGGCGCGAAGGGCGGCTAAAGCGCGCGCTTTCCTGACAGTCTGGATGGATTGCCCGTGACCACGCTTTATGCCCGTTTTGCCGCGCACATTGACGATGCGCTCAACGCCTTGGAACAAGAAGGTGTCCTTCCCGGTGGCGTAGATCGACGCAACGTCACGGTAGAACCGCCGCGCGAGGCGAGCCATGGCGATCTGGCGACAAACGCCGCCATGGTGCTGGCCAAGCCTGCGGGGCTTAACCCGCGCGCGCTGGCCGACGCGCTGGCGGCAAAGCTGGGCGCGCTTGCAGAAGTATCGGCCGTGGATGTGGCCGGCCCCGGCTTTATCAACTTGCGGCTGGACGCTGCGGCGTGGCGCGCAGAACTGGCGCTGATCGCCGGAGCCGGCGGCGATTATGGCCGCTCTACCTTGGGCGGCGGCAAGACGGTGAATGTGGAATATGTTTCGGCTAACCCCACTGGCCCCATGCATATGGGCCATTGCCGGGGGGCCGTGGTTGGCGATGCGCTGGCATCGCTGCTTGAATATGCCGGCCATAAGGTGATCCGCGAATATTATGT
The DNA here is from genome assembly GCA_046074265.1 of Chakrabartia sp. Taxonomy (GTDB): domain Bacteria; phylum Pseudomonadota; class Alphaproteobacteria; order Sphingomonadales; family Sphingomonadaceae; genus Aquisediminimonas. The sequence continues at coordinate 50,306 of JBJTNW010000037.1, read as the reverse complement.
GAACGACGCGGGCGGTCAGGTGGATGTTCTCGCCCGCTCCGCCCATCTGCGCTACCGCGAGGCGCTGGGCGAAGATGTGGGGGAAATCCCTGAAGGCCTTTATCCGGGCGATTATCTGATCCCGGTTGGGCAGAAGCTCGCGGCCGCCCATGGCGATAAATATGCCGCAGCGCCAGAATCGGACTGGCTGATATTGTTCCGCGAAGTCGCCGTTGCAGACATGATGGAGATGATCCGCGCCGACCTTGCCCTGCTGGGCATCCACCATGATGTCTTTGCCTCGGAAGCCGTGGTGCAGCGCGAGAAAAAGCCGGAAGCCGCCGAAGCCTTTCTGCGCGAAAAAGGCCTTGTTTATGATGGCGTGCTGGAAGCGCCCAAGGGCGAGGTTGACCCGGATTGGGAGCCGGTAACGCTGCCGCTGTTCCGATCCACGCAATTTGGCGATGATCAGGACCGTCCAATCAAGAAATCCAATGGCAGCTGGACCTATTTCGGCGCCGATATGGCCTATCACTTCCAGAAGGCGGAAAAAGCCGATGCGCTGATCGACATCTGGGGGGCCGACCATGCCGGCACCGTCAAGCGGATCAAGGCCGCCGTGACCGCGCTGACCGGCGGCACCAAGCCGTTTGACGTCAAGCTTGTCCAGATGGTGCGCTTGTTGCGCGGCGGTGAGCCAGTCAAAATGTCAAAGCGCGCGGGCAATTTCGTCACATTGGCCGATGTCGTGCGCGAAGTTGGCAAAGATGTTGTGCGCTTCACCATGCTGACCCGCAAGGCAGATGCGCAGATGGATTTTGACTTTGCCAAAGTCGTCGAAGCATCAAAGGACAATCCCGTTTTCTACGTCCAATATGCCCATGCGCGCATCTGCTCTTTGAAGCGCAAGGTGGCCGAAGCGGGGATTGATACCGCCCAACCCAATCTCAATCTGCTGGATGAGGGGGATCTGGGGTTGGCGAAGCTGGCGGCGCAATTTCCGCGCATCGTCGAGTCGGCCGCAGCCGCGCGCGAGCCACATCGCATCGCCTTTTACCTTTATGATCTGGCCGCCGCCTTCCACGCCCATTGGAATGCCGGCAATGATGACCCGGAACGGCGCATATTCATGGTTAATGCACCAGAATTGACCGCTGCGCGTCTTTTCATGGCCGCCGCAATCGGGCAAGTAATCGCCAACGGGCTGTCGATCATGGGGGTGGCAGCCGCTGAGGAGATGTAGCGCCCATGGGAGACAATGAGGAATTGTCGCTCGGCAAGGATGATCGCTTGCCTTGGCTGGAGCCGGTTGACGACCCGTCGGAAGAGGAAAATACCGGACGGAGCAAAGTCATCGGCCTTGCGATTGCCCTGCTGGTTGCCACCGGCCTTGGCGCAGGCGGCATCTGGTATGTCCGGTCTCAGGAAAAACTTCCCAATGGCAATGGCGCGCTGATTGCTGCGCCCAGCGGCCCTTATAAAACTCGGCCCACAGAAGCAGGCGGCATGACCGTGCCGGGCCAAGGCGATACCACTTTTGCCGCCTCCCAAGGTGCCGAGGCGGATGGCAAGCTGGACATTACGGAACAGCCCGAAGCGCCTGTAACCGAACAGCGCGTGACCGATGCGCGCGCCGAACCGCCGGTTGCTGCGGGCCGCAATGCCCGGGCACCCGTGGCTGTGGGGGGCATTTTGGCCCCGCCCAAGCCCAACGTCCCCGCCCCCCGCCAAGTGGTCCCGGGCCGGACGGAAGACCCGAGCAAGGGCCTGATCCAGCTTGGCTCCTATTCGTCAGAAGCAATTGCTCGCAAAGCCTATGCCGATCTGTCGGCGCGCTTCCCCTTTCTGGCCGGCATGCAAAGAAGCATCGTGCAGACCGATGTGGGCGGCACCACCTATTTCCGGCTGCGGATGACGGCGGGGGCGCAGGCGGCAGAAAGTTGCGCACGGCTAAAGGCAGGCGGCGCAAGCTGCATTGTCATCAAGTAATCCCCAGTAATCGGCTCTCGACCGCGGCCCGGCTTCGACAAGGTTTCGGCTGGGCGCTAGAGTTTGGGAATGAAGCCTGTAATCTTCGGCCTGTCAGCTGACCGCCTTACGGCGGATGAACGCGCTTTCTTTCGGCAAGCCGATCCGGCTGGCTATATTCTATTCAAGCGCAATATTGTGGACCGCGCGCAACTGCGCGCCTTGACCGACGATCTGCGCGCGCTTGCTGGGCGGGATGATCTGGCCATCTTGATCGATCAAGAAGGCGGCCGGGTGTCGCGCATGCAGCCGCCGGTCTGGCCAGCCTTTCCGCCAAGCGGGGCATTTGATGCGCTGTATGATATCGCGCCCATGTCCGCCATTGAGGCGGCCCGCGCCAATGCCGAGGCAATTGGCCTGACACTGGCCGAAATGGGCATTACCGTAGATTGCCTTCCGCTGCTGGATGTCCGGGTGCCTGAAACGCACGACGCCATTGGCGACCGCGCCTTTGGCAGCGAGCCGTCCCGCGTGGCAGCGCTGGGCCGGGCGGTGATTGACGGGCTGCGCGCTGGCGGCGTGGTGGGGATCGTCAAGCACATGCCGGGCCAGGGGCGGGCCGTGGTGGACAGTCATCTTGAATTGCCAACCGTGACGGCGGATGCGGGGGCGTTGGCGCAAGATCTTGCCCCCTTTGCGGCCCTGAAGGACGCGCCGATGGGGATGACGGGGCATATTGTCTTTACTGCTTGGGACAAAGACCGGTGCGCCACCATGTCGCCCACCGTCATCACCAACATCATCCGCGGCGAAATTGGCTTTACCGGCCTTTTGATGAGCGATGATCTCGATATGAAGGCGCTGGACGGCGATGTGCCGCAGCGTGCGCTTTCCTGCGTGCAGGCAGGCTGTGACGTCGCGCTCAACTGCTGGGGCCGGTTTGACGAGATGGTCGCCATTGCCAACCTGCTGCCGGACATCACGCCCGAGGCACGGGCGCGGCTGGATGCAGCCATGGCGACCATCCGTCCGGTTGATCATTTTGAGCGGGTCGCCGAATTGTCTGCCAAGCGCGACGCGCTGCTGGCCTTGGCAGGATAGGCTGAATGGCCGAAGAGCAGCTCGTCCTCGACAGTTTTGAGATGGCGCAAGCCTCAAACGAGGCGCGGCTGACCGTTGATTTGGGAAGCTGGGAAGGCCCGCTTGACCTTCTCTTGATGCTTGCCCGGACGCAAAAGGTCGATCTGCGCGAAATTTCTATTCTGGCGCTGGTTGATCAATATCTGGCCTATATCAACGATGCCCGGGCGCTGAAGCTTGAGATTGCGGCCGATTATCTGGTGATGGCGGCATGGCTTGCTTATCTGAAGTCGGGGCTGTTGCTTCCCAAAGACCCAGAGATTGAACCCAGTCCCGAAGAGCTGGCCTTGCGGCTGCAATTGCGGTTGGAGCGGCTCAACGCGATGCGCGATGCTGGCGCCCGGCTAATGGCGCGGGACCGGCTGGGCCGCGATGTTTTTGTTCGGGGCGCGCCAGAAGGTCTGCGCGTTGTGCGCAAGGCGCGGTGGGATTCCAGCTTGTTTGAGCTGCTTCAAGCCTATGGCCATGTAAAGGCCCGGGCTGAGCCGCCTTTACACGTTGTCCACCAGCGCAATGTGCTGACGCTGGAAGAAGCGATTGACCGCGTATCGCGGCTGGTTGGGTCGTTGATTGAATGGACAGTGATCCAGCGGTTTCTGCCCGAAAGCGATGACCCGCAATTTCGAAAGTCGGCACTGGCCTCCAGCTTTGTCGCCACGCTTGAACTGGCCCGGCAAGGCAAGATTGCGCTGCGGCAGGAAGAAGCCTTTGCCCCGTTATATGTGCGGGCCGCATGACCGAAGCCGTGATGCCCGATCCATCAAGCGATGTGACCCGCGCGGTTGAGGCCACCTTGTTTGCCGCGGCCGAGCCGCTCTCCATCCCCGATATTCAGGCCTATGTTGGCCCCGACATTGACGTGAAGGCGGCGTTGCGATCGCTGGAGGCGCTCTATGCCGGGCGGGGCGTGAACCTGGTAGAACGCGGCGGCAAATGGCATTTTCAGACGGCGGGCGATCTGGCCCATTTGCTGCGGCGCGAACGTGAAGAGAGCCGCAAGCTGAGTCGCGCCGCCATCGAAACGCTGGCGATCATTGCCTATCACGAGCCCGTGAGCCGGGCCGAAATTGAGGCGATTCGCGGCGTCCAAATATCCAAGGGGACGCTAGATGTCCTGATGGAAGCGGGCTGGGTGCGACCGGCGGGCCGACGCGAGACGCCGGGCCGGCCGCTGACTTTTGCGACTACGACCGCCTTTCTGGCCCATTTCGGCCTCAGCCATCGGCGCGATCTGCCCGGGATAGACGATTTGCGCGCCGCCGGGCTGCTGGACCCGGTCGACCTTGCATTTGAGAGCCTCGATCTTGAGGCGGGTAGTGCCGAAGATGAGCCGGAACTGGAAAGTGACGATGAAAACGCTTAAATGAGGACTGTGCGCGACTTAAGCGTTGGGCTAGAGCGCATCTGGCCCCTAAGGAGACTATCATGGGTTCTATGAGTTTCGTTCATTGGCTTTTGGTCGGCATTCTTGTGCTGCTGCTGTTTGGCAAGGGCCGCTTTTCTGACATGATGGGCGACGTTGCCAAGGGCATCAAAAGCTTCAAAAAAGGCTTGGCTGAAGACGATGACGCCAAGGCCGCACCGCGGATTGAGGCCACGGCCACCCCGCCTGCGCCCGTGACGATCGAAGCGGAAAAGCATACCGATAAGCCAGCCTGATTGCGCGACGAATGTTTGACGTCGCGCCCAGCGAACTGCTTCTGGTGGCCGTGATCGCGCTTGTCGTGATTGGCCCGAAAGATTTGCCGCGTGTGATGCGCACGGTTGGCCGCTGGGTCGGGCGTGTCCGCGGCGTTGCACGCCAGTTTCGTGCGGGCTTTGATGAAATGGTCCGCGAATCCGAGTTGCGCGAGATGGAAGAAAAATGGCGCGCCGAAAATGAGCGGATCATGCGCGAATATCCGGCGATCCCAACCATGACCGACGCCGCGCCGCAACTGGCCGACACCGCGGCCCCCTCGTTGCCATCTCCGCCACCGCCGCCGCCGCCACCGCCGCCGGCTGAGCCAGAAACGCCCAAAGCGTGAGCGATATCGACCAAACCCGTATGCCCCTGCTCGATCATCTGATTGAGTTGCGGCGCAGGCTCTTATGGAGCGTGGCCGCGCTTGCGTTGGCCTTTTTTGTCTGCCTGTATTTTGCGCGCGATATTTTTGCCTTTCTCGCCCAACCGCTGCTGAAGGCAGGTCAAGGCAAGATTATTTATACCGATATTTTTGAGGCCTTTTTCGTCGAGATAAAGGTCGCCTTTTTCGCCGCGACGATGATCGCCTTTCCGGTGATCGCCATCCAGATTTGGCGCTTCGTCGCACCCGGCCTGTATGCGAATGAGAAAAAGGCTTTTCTGCCCTTTTTGCTGATGACGCCCATTTTGTTCACGGCCGGGGCAGCGATGGCCTATTATGTGGCCATGCCTGTGGCGCTTAAATTTCTGCTGGGCTTTTCAGGCAATATTGGCGGCATCACCCAAGAGGCCCTGCCCGGCGTCGGCAATTATCTGGGGTTTGTGACCAAATTTCTGTTCGGCTTTGGCGTCGCCTTTTTGCTGCCGGTCCTGCTGATGCTGCTGGAGCGTGCCGGGATTGTGACCTTGGCGCAGCTGCGGTCAGGCCGGCGCTATGCGGTTGTTGGTATTGCGACCATTTCAGCCGTGCTGACCCCGCCGGATCTGATGTCGCAAATCCTGCTACTGGTTCCCATGTACCTGCTGTACGAGCTGGCGATTTTGGCCATCTTGCTGACCGGCAGCAAAGCCGCGCCCGCCGAAGCAGAGGCCGCCGAATAATCGACGGCCCGGCTCGGTTAGTTGACCGCCTTTTCTCCGGCCTTGCCGACCGATTCAATATCGCGGCCCAGGCCCTTCACCGTGTTGCACGCGCTCAGCACCAAGGCGCCAGCCGTCAGGGCGAGGATTGTCCATTTGCGAATCATACATGCACTCCTTCGTGTTTGCTGACTGACTAGAATGCCTTAGGATGCCGTCAATGTCTGTCGAGAAGCTGAACGAGGCGCTGGACCGCGCCGAGCGCCACGCCCCGCATCTGCGGCTGTTGATGCAGCGCCATGGCGATGTGCGCGACCAATTGGCGCAGGGCAATCTGGCGGCGGCGCTGGACGCCCATCAACGCTCCAAGGATCCGGACATGCCGGTGGGCGTCGCCTTGCGGCAGGCCAAAGGGGAATTGGCGCTGGCGGTGGCGATTGGCGATCTGGCCGGCTTGCTGAGTTTAGAAGATGTAACGGGCCTGTTGTCGGACTTTGCCGATGCGGCGCTGGACCGGGCGATGCGGGCCGCCTTGAGCGAATATCGGCCCGGCGCAGAATTTGCCGGGATGACGGCGATTGCACTAGGCAAGCACGGCAGCCGCGAACTCAATTATTCGTCCGATATCGACCCGATCCTGCTCTTTGATCCCGCCAGCCTGCCCCGGCGGGAGCGGGACGACCCGGTGGATGCCGCCGTGCGCATTGGGCGGCGGGTTGTCGAACTGATGCAGGCCCGGACGGAACATGGCTATGTGTTTCGCATCGACCTGCGCTTACGACCCACGCCCGAAGTCACGCCCATCGTCATGCCAGTGGAAGCGGCCATTTCTTATTATGAATCGCAAGCCGTTGCTTGGGAGCGCGCCGCCTTTATCCGGTCGCGCGCTTGTGCGGGCGATGCGGCGCTGGGCCAGTATTTCACCCAGGCCCTGCGGCCCTTTGTGTGGCGTCGCGGGCTGGATTTTGGCGCGATCCGGGAAATTCGCGGTATCTCGCACCGCATCCGCGATCATTATTCGCAAGGCCAAGCCTTTGGCCCCGGCTTTGACCTGAAACGCGGGCGTGGCGGCATCCGCGAGTGCGAATTTTTTGCCCAAATCCACCAGTTGATCCATGGCGGCCGCGATCCGGCGCTGCGCGTGCCCGCTACCGTCCCCGCACTGATGGCGCTGGCCGACGCCGGGCATATTGACCGCGACGAAGCCGAAACTCTGGCCGGTGCCTATCGGCTCTACCGGACGATCGAACATCGCCTGCAAATGGTTGATGATCAGCAAACCCATAGCCTGCCCCGACAGGCGGATGCCTTGCTGAATGTGGCACAGCTGGACGGGCTGAAGGATGCGGATGCCCTGCTCAATCTGCTCCGCCCGCATCTCCAATCGGTCAGCCATTTGTACGATGGGCTGGACGGTCCGGCACAAACCGCCTTGCCCCAGCAGGAAGACGGGCTGGCCGCCGCCCTGCGCGCGGCAGGCTTTGCTGATCCGGGCCCGGCTTTGCAGCGCATCATCCACTGGCGCTCGGGCGCCGTGCGGGCGGTGCGAACGCCGGCCGCGCACGAGGCGCTGGAAGCCGTGTTGCCCAAGCTTGTATCGGGCTTGGGGCAGGCGCCAGACCCGCTGACCGCGATCAACCAATTCTCGACGATTGTTGAGCGGCTCCCCAGCGCGATTAACCTGTTTCGCCTGTTGGAGGCGCGGCCGACGCTGCTGGCCATGCTGGCCGACATTTTGTGCCATGCGCCCGCCCTTGCTGAACAGCTTGGCCAGCGCCCGGCTATGCTGGATCGGCTGATTGATGCCTCTGCCTTTGATGCGCCCGGCAGCGTGGCGGAAATAGCCGCCCTCCTCGCCGGGGGCGAAACGCTGGAAGACCGGCTGGACCATGTGCGTCATTTGGTGGGCGAGATGCGCTTTGCATTGGGAGTGCAACTGGTTGGCGGGTCGCGCGATGCGCTGGCCGTTGCCAAGGGTTATGCGCGGATTGCTGAAGCGGCAATCCAATCCGTGGCCGAGGCAACCATCGCCGCTTTTGAGGCCGTGCATGGCAAGGTGCCGGGTGGCGAATTGATCATCCTTGCCTTGGGCCGGATGGGCGGCGCAGAACTAACGCACGCGTCTGACCTTGACCTGATCTATCTATTTACCGGCGATTTTTCGGTTGAATCTGATGGTGCAAAGCCGCTGGGCGCTGTTCATTACTTCAACCGCCTGAGCCAGCGCGTGACCAACGGCCTGTCGGTCGCCACCGCTGCCGGCCCGCTTTATGAGGTGGATACGCGGCTGCGGCCATCGGGGAATGATGGGCCATTGGCTGTCTCGCTAGAGGCCTTTGCCCGTTATCAGGCCGAAAATGCGTGGACGTGGGAGCATATGGCGCTTACCCGGGCACGGCCGGTTTTTGGCTCTGCGGCCGCCCGCGAAGCGACCCAGAAAACCATCAATACGGTGCTGCGGCGGCCGCGCGATACCCGCCAGTTGATCGCCGATGCCGCCAAGATGCGGGCGGATATGGCCACCCACAAGCCGCCCCAAGGCCCGCTTGATGTCAAGCTCTGCGCGGGCGGACTGGTCGATCTGGAGTTTCTGACCCATGTGAGCCAATTGGCATCCGGCACCGGACTGACGCCGGATTTGGGCGACGCCATTGCTGCTCTGGCAAAAGCGGGGCTGATTTCTGACGAGATGATCGGTGCGCACTGGCTTCTGACCCGCACATTGGTCGCCGTGCGCCTGATGGCGCCAAGCCTTGCGATCCCCCCTGAAGTGACCCGTCCCGTCATCGCCCGGGCGTCTGGCGCGGACAATTGGGACGACTTGCTTGCGCAGCTTGCGCGAACACGGCAGAGCGTGGCCAGAGAGTGGGGGCGTATTTCAACCACTGGGGACAAGTGACATGCTGAACCAAGGCGATAGCGCGCCAGACGCGCGGTTTGAAACGGCTATGGGTGCGGCGTCGGCTAAGGATTATGCTGGCCGCAAGCTGGTGCTGTATTTCTATCCCAAGGACGACACCTCGGGCTGCACCCGCGAGGCGCAGGACTTTACCGCGCTTGCCAAGGAATTCGCGGCCGCAAATACCGAGATTGTCGGCATCTCCAAAGACAGTCTGGCAAGCCACGCCAAATTCACGACCAAATATGATTTGAAGGTAAAGCTGGGCAGCGATGCCGAAGGCAGTGTGTGCGAAGCCTTTGGCACATGGGTCGAAAAATCCATGTATGGCCGCAAATATATGGGCATTGAGCGCGCGACCTTTTTGATCGGGACAGATGGCAAGATTGCCCGCATCTGGCGCAAGGTGAAGGTGCCCGGCCATGCGGCCGAGGTGCTGGAGGCCGCACAGGCGCTTTGATGCCTTTGGCGACAGCGGCGTTTCTGCTGGCAATGGCGTTTCTGACGGCGGCCTTGTCTGGCATTTTTGGCATGGCGGGGGGGCTGGTGCTCATGGGGGCACTGGCTTTCACCCTCCCGGTTTCTGCGGCCTTTGTAACGCACGGGCTGTTGCAGCTGGTTGCCAATGGCTGGCGGGCGATTTTGCACCGTCACCATGTCTGTTGGCCGATCCTCCTGAACTATGCTGTCGCATCGGCCGCCGCCGCCGGGCTGATCACGCTGGTGACGTGGTCGCCCTCGCGCCCGGTGCTGTTCCTGTTGCTGGGACTTGTCCCTTTGCTGGTCTGGCTTCCACGCGACAGGCTGCGACTGGATGCCGCGCGCCGGCCCCATGCGCTGGCCTCTGGCTTTTTGGTGACGAGCCTTAATCTGACTGCTGGCGTGGCCGGGCCGCTGCTTGATATCTTTTTTGTGCGCACGGACCTTAGCCGTCACCAGATTGTGGCGACCAAGGCCGCGACCCAAGTGTTCAGCCATTTGGCCAAAATTCTCGTCTATGGGGCCCCGCTTTTTTGGGCCAAAGGCACAACCGGCCTGCCGCCGCTCTGGCTTTTTGCGCTCGCGGTGCCGCTGTCTATGGCTGGAACCATGGCGGGCGGATGGGTGCTGGAACGGATGAGCGATACCGATTTCAAACGCTGGACCGCGTGGATCGTGACCGGCATTGGGCTGGTTTACCTCGCCAAAGCCGCGGACCTTAGCCTGTGACCAGCCTGGCCCGCGCTATCCGATCGGTGCTGGAGGCGCCCGACCCGCGCGACAAGGTGCGGCGCGCCCGAGCGGTGGCGCGCGACTGGCAGCGGGGCCGGCTTACCTATGAGTTTGATGTGGCGATGCCCGACCGACCGGCGCGACCGACCCGGCCCGAGCTGCTGCCTCCGGCCCATATGCCCGCCCGCCGCCGAGCGGGATCACGCGCGGGGCGGATTGCGATGCTCCATGCCTTTGCGCACATTGAATTTTCTGCCATCGACTTGGCCTTTGACATGGCTGGGCGCTTTGGCGCGGCCTACCCGCGCGCCTTTATCGACGATTGGCTGAGTGTTGGCGCAGATGAGGCCCTGCACTTCCTGCTGCTGGAACGCCGCCTTGCCGCTTTTGGCAGTCACTATGGCGCGTTGCCGGCGCATGACGGCCTGTGGGAATCCGCCGCCGCGACCTCGGCAGACGTGCTTGCGCGGTTGGCAATCGTGCCGATGGTGCTGGAGGCCCGTGGGCTGGATGTCAGCCCGGCGACGATTGCCCGGCTGGCGGCCATGGGTGACCAGCGAAGCGCCCAGATATTGGAGCGCATCTACACCGACGAGATTCGCCATGTCGGCTTTGGGTCGAAATGGTTTGGCCAGATCGCCGAATCGTTGGGTGAACCCCCCGCCCAATTGTGGCGAACCCTCGTAAAACGGCATTTTCGGGGGCAGCTTAAGCCTCCATTCAACGACTCAGCGCGGTTGAGGGCCGGTTTAACGCGCGAATTTTACGACGAGCTTGCACCCGGGACCGGCATTGATCATGCACCCTGACACATGACCGGCGCGGCTTTTGTCTGCTGCCTTGGGGGGTCAGAAAAAATTTTGGGTGGTCCCATGGAAGGTTGATTGGCCTTCCGCGGTAGCACCCGGAGCTATGGAGTTTGGTTGTGAACAAGCTTGTCCGGATGTCGGTCGTTAAAGCGGTAGCACAGGTGCGCGGCATGGCCCGCTTTGGCACTTTGTGCGCGGCGATTGCCGGCATGTCGCTTTCTGGCCAGGCGCTTGCCGCCGATGCTGGCATGGGCGGCCCCTATCAGGCGGTGACGTCGGCGAGCCTTTCGGGCAGTGCGACGGCCAAGGCTGATCCCCAGTTCCGCGCGCTGTTCAACAGCTGGAAGAGCCTTGATTCGCAGGCTCAGAGCAACGTTTCTATCCCCTCGGCCAAGCCGGTGACGCTCAACATTTCGCTCTCGAGCGGCTTTGGCGTGCGCTCGGATCCGTTCCGGGGCGGTGCCGCGATGCATGCCGGCGTCGACATTCCCGGCCCGATTGGGACGCCGGTTTTTGCCACGGCTGATGGCGTTGTCGGCCGCGCTGGCTGGGTTGGCGGCTATGGCAATCTGATTGAGCTTGAGCACGGCCAGAGCATCCAGACCCGCTATGGCCATTTGTCGCAAATCATCGCCCAGCCGGGCACGCGCGTGAAGCGCGGCGATCTGATCGGCCTGATGGGCTCGACCGGCCGCTCGACCGGCAGCCATCTGCACTATGAAGTGCGCCTGGAAGGTCGTGCGGTGAACCCGACGGTGTTCCTGCGGACCGATGGCTATTTGCTGGCGATGGAACGCCGCAGCGCATCGGGCGTTGCGCTGGGTGGCCCGGCCAAGGCGGACTAATCCGCGTCTTGCCGCGCCTCGCGCAGCCCCCTATCTAGCTTTTATGACCAAGGTTGACCTTACCCAAAGCGCTGCCGCGCGCGTGGCGCTGATTGCCCAGAAACAGGGCAAGCCCGCCATTTTGCGCCTTTCGGTTGAAGGCGGGGGATGCTCTGGCTTTCAATACCGCTTTGGCCTTGCCGATATGGTCGATGCCGATGATCTGGTTGCCGAAACCGATGGCGTAAAGCTTGTGGTAGACCCAGTCAGCCTTGATCTCGTCGATGGGGCAGCCGTGGATTATGTTGAATCGCTGGGGGGCGCTGCATTTCGCGTGACCAACCCCAATGCGGCGTCCGGCTGCGGCTGCGGCGCCAGCTTTTCCGTCTGATCGCCGCGCGGGATGCGGATTGCGACTTACAACGTCAACGGTATCAAAGCCCGCCTGCCCCGCCTGATCGAATGGCTGGACGAGCAGAAGCCGGATATTGTCTGCTTGCAGGAATTAAAGTCGAGCGACGAGACGCTGCCCATCGCCGAGATTAGGGCGGCGGGTTATCAAGGCGTCTGGCATGGCCAAAAGGGGTTTAATGGCGTCGCCATTCTTGCGCGTGGCGCGCAGCCGGTGGAAATACAAAAAGGGCTTGGTGGCGACCCCGACGACGACCACAGCCGCTATATTGAGGCCGATGTTTTTGGCCTGCGGGTTGCCTCAATTTATTTACCGAATGGCAATCCCCAGCCGGGACCCAAATTTGACTATAAGCTTCGCTGGTTTGACCGGCTGACCGCCCGGGCAGAAGCGCTGATGGCGCTGGAAATCCCGGTTGTTTTGGCAGGCGATTATAATGTTATCCCGACTGATGCGGATATCGCCAATCCGCGCGCCATGGCCGAAGATGCGCTGATGCAGCCAGAAAGCCGGGCCGCCTTTCGTCGCCTGTCCGCGCTTGGGCTGACAGACGCGCTGGAGGCGCGGCACCCGAAAGGCCGGCTATGGACGTTCTGGGACTATCAAGCCGGGGCATGGCAGCGCGATGCCGGTTTTCGGATTGATCATCTGATGCTGTCGCCCGAAGCGGCGGATCGGCTGGTCGATGCGGGTGTCGACAAGGATTATCGCGCCCGCGAAAAGGCGAGCGACCACGCACCGACCTGGATCAGCCTGTCTGACGGCTGAACTTATTCATCGCGCAGCAATCCACCGGCGCGCATCCCCTATTTGGGGCACGCTGGCCCCTTAAGGAAGCGATATGCCCGCCAAGTCCCTGTCTTGCTTCTGGCTGCTGCTGATGGTGGCACCTGCAGCGCACGCCCAAACCATGTGGGGCCCGCCCGGGCCAAGGCTGGGTACGGCTGACCGATATGGGCGCAGCCCCCGCTCTCCGCGCGTGCCGCTTGATAACCACGTCACCACCGCCACCTTCATCGCCAAGGACGCCGATGCCAAGCTGGGCCATGGCCCGATTGCCGTCACGCGGGCGCCGGGGGATGCCGCGGCGGATATGCCGCAGCCGGTATTTGAGGCAGCGGTTGTCGATCAACTCGCCAAGCGTGGCTATGATACGGCTGTTGCGGACGGCCAGAGCGGACAAGGGGGTCAGATCGCTTTGGTGGAGCTGTTTCGCACCGTTATTTCGCCGCAAGAAGACCCGCCCAAGGCCGTGAGCGGTGAAGCGATGATGGGCGTTTCAAATCGCGGCCCGATCATGGGGTTGGCGGTCAACATTGACCTGAGCAAGGCGCGCAAGCCCGTTATCACCACCCGGCTCAAGGTGCGGATCAAGGACCGCGCCACCGGCGCGGCGCTGTGGGAAGGCCGGGCCTCGATGGAGACCCGCCAAGACGATGCGAAATGGAACGACACGGCGATCGCCTCGAATTTGGCGGACGCTTTGTTCCAGGGCTTTGGCCAGCCCGGTCAGGCCCGTATCGTCACCCTCGACGCGCCGTGATCACAGGGACTTTTCGTACACCCAATAATCTTTGTTGATCTCGCTATGGATGGCATCGGCGATGGCGTTCATCCCCTGATTATCATCAAGGATCCAACCAATTTCGCCGCGCGTCGCGCCATAATGGGCCACGGCATTGCGGCGGATGAACTCAATCATCATAAACGCCAACTGGCTTGCCATGCGCGAGGATTGAAGCCGTTTGACTACGCCCATCAGCGGCACGCGCATCGTGCGGACTTGCGGCTTGCGAAGCCACCAAAGCAGCTTTGCCCAATTGAATGGCAAGAGCGACCCACCAAAGCTGGCCAGCTTTTCGTTGATATCAGGCAGCACGATCATGAAGGCGACGGGTTCGCCTTCATATTCGGCAATCATGATCAGATCTTCATACACAATCGGCTTCAACTTTTTGCCGACATAGGCAATTTCTGCATCCGTCAACGGGACAAAGCCCCAATTCTGGCTCCAAGCATCATTCAGGATGCCAAGGATCAGCGCCGCTTCTTCGTTGAAGCGCGCCTTATTGACCTTGCGAATGCGAATGCGCGCACTGCGTTCACCCGCGGCGACAATCCGCTGGACCAGCTCTGGGAAAGGCCGGGAGATATCCAGCTCCCACGTGCGCAGGGATTTGACGAAGCGATAGCCCGCAGACTCGATCCAACCCTGATAGGCCGCCGCATTATGCCCCATCATCACGGTGGGGGGATGGTCAAAGCCTTTGACGAGCAGCCCCGGCTCATCCCAGATGGAAATAGAAAGCGGCCCCAAAGCCCGCGTCATCCCTTTGCCCCGCAACCAATCTTCAGCGGTGGCGATCAAGGCGGCGGCCACTTCTGCATCTTCCGCCTCAAACAGGCCCCAATTGCCGGTACCTGGCCCCATGCCCTGTTCAGCCGGTTGGGCAAGCGCCAGATGGTCGATATGCGCAGAAATCCGGCCAACGACCGTGCCGCCGCGCTCTGCCAGAAAAAGCTGCGCCTCCCCATGGCCAAACCAAGGATTTTTGCCGGGCGTGATCAGGCCGTGCACTTCGTCCTTGAGCGGCGGCACCCAATTGGGATCGTTCGCATAGAGCCGAAAAGGCAGATCGACAAAGGCGGCGCGGTCCGCTTTGCCAGAAACAGGACGCACCTTCAGACTGATCTCGGTCAATGAACCACTTCCCTTATCGCCGGATATGCGCCGCCAAGTCCCGCCTTCTTGACGCGATGTCAAGGCAGCCCATATCGCTTTGCGGCTGCTTCGCCATCATCCTGCCATGTTGATCGGGTTTAAGCTGCACAAGATTTTGGAACTGCCATGACCAGCGCACAACTTTCTGCCAATCCTCTTGTTCAGGCCCCCAGCGCGGCAGATGCCGCCCGCAATGCGCTTGCCCGCCATCCGGATGACGCGGCGATGATCCGCGCGGCGGCGGAGTTAACGCGCGATCTGAACGCACCGCGGCCTGAAATTTACTGGCCGGATTTTCTGATCTGTGCCGTGATCGGCTATGGCGCGATGGCGATGGCTATCCTTGCCGCCGGCCCGCTCGCGATGATCGGCTGGGGGGCGATATCGGCGCTGACCTTGTACCGCGCCGCGCTTTTCATCCACGAACTGACGCATATTCGGCCGACCGCCCTGCCCGGCTTTCGGCTGGCGTGGAACCTGATCATCGGTGTGCCGCTGCTGGCCCCGTCCTTCATGTATGAAGGCGTGCACAGCCTGCATCATGCGCGGACCCGTTATGGCACTGACGAAGATCCCGAATATCTGCCCCTTGCGCTGATGAAGCCCTGGACTGTGCCGCTTTTTGTGCTGGTCGCCGCCTTGGGCCCAGTGGGTGTGCTGCTGCGCTTTGGCTTGTTGGCCCCGCTCTCGCTCTTATCCAAGCGGCTGCGCGCCGTGATTGTCGCGCGCTATTCCAGCCTGTCGATCAACCCCAATTTCCGTCGCCGCCCGCCTGAAGGAGCATTTCGCCGGATGTGGATCTGGCAGGAAAGCGGGGCAGCGCTTTGGGCGATCAGCCTGATCGCGCTGGTGGCCAGCGGCACGCTGCCTCTGCACGCGTTTCTTGTGGGGTTGGGCGTCCATTCTGCAATCGTAGTGGTGAACCAGATCCGCACGCTGGTGGCGCATCTCTGGCAGAATGAGGGCGAGGTAATGAGCGTGACGGGCCAGTATCTCGACAGCGTCAACGTTCCCCCGCCCGGCCTTTTGCCAGCCCTTTGGGCGCCTGTGGGGCTGCGCTACCACGCGCTTCACCATCTGCTGCCGGGCCTGCCTTATCATGCTTTAGGCGAGGCGCATCGCCGCCTTGTTGCCGCCCTGCCGGAAAGCTCTGCCTATCATGGCGCGAGCTATAAAGGGCTGCCTGGTCTGGTCGCACGGCTGATGCGCAACAGCGCAAGGGCCGCCGCCCGCTAAAGGCGGCGGCTATTCTTCCGTTTTGATCAGGACGAATTCACCGATCATCAGGAACAGGAAGAACGGCCCCCAAGCGGCCAGCAGCGGCGGGTAGATCCCCAGTCCGCCCATGGCGAGGCCAAAATTGTCCGCAACAAAATAGGCAAAGCCCAGCGCCATGCCGGCCACCGTGCGGACGAACAGTCGGCCAGACCGCGCCACGCCAAAGGCCGCAACCGCCGCCAGCAGCGGCATCAACAGCGTTGATAGCGGCCCCGAAATCTTGTGCCACAAAGACGATTTGAGCGACTGGGTTGGGCGCCCGGCGGCCTGAAGATCATCAATGGCGCGCCAAAGCTGAACAAAGGACAGGCCATCAGGATCAACATCCGCAAGCGTGAACCGATCTGGCCCGACACCTTGCGCCACCAGCGCTGTGGCTTGCGTTTCCTTGACACCGCGCCGCACATTGAAGCGGCTAACCTCGATCATCCGCCAGCCATCCGCCTCTGGCCGGGCAGTTTTGGCGCGGATAAGCTCCTGCAACTCTCCGCCGGCGCGGCGATAGATCACAATATCTGAAAGCCGCGTTGCCCGGCCCCGACCTTCAACGCTGCCCGCGTTGATCAGATCGCTTCCGCTGCGCACCCAGATGTCAGACTGGGTGCGACTGTCCACCGGGATATTGGCATATTCCACCTTTTGCCAACGGTTGAGCGTGGCGGTTGCCCGCGTGACGATCCGCTCGTTAAAGGTGAAAGCCAGCACCGCAACACCCAGGCTTGCGATGATCAGCGGGGCCAGCACCTGATGCGCCGACAAGCCAGAGGCCTTCATCGAGATGACCTCGCTGTTCTGATTAAGCGTCACCATGGTGATCAGCGTGCCAAGCAGCACCGAAAAGGGCAGAAAACGCTGGATGATCTGCGGCGTCCGCATCGAGACATAGCGCCACAGGTCGCCATTATCATTGCCGGCAGCGGCCAGGATCTTTTCAGATTCGCCCAGCAGGTCGAGCGCCTGAAGCACAATCACCAGCGCGGCGAGCACCGCCAGCGTGCGCACCAAAAAGGTCCGCGCCATGTAGATGGCCATGGTCCGCGATGGAAAGAACTGGGTTTGCATCAGGCCAGACCCTTAGGCGATTTGCGCCGATCCGCCAATTTGCGAGCGGCTTTGCCCAGCCGCTCAAAGCCGCGCTCCAGCGCGCCGATTGGCTGACCGCCGGGCTTGTGCGCAAGCGTCCAATACATCCAGCAGATTAATAGCGCGAACAGCAGAAACGGCGTCCATAATGCAAAGAGCGGGTCCACCCGGCCCAATGCGCCCATGCCCTCGGCCCATTCGTTGATCTTGTGATACGTCACGACCATCACGATGGAGAGGAACACCCCCAGCGCCGAAGAAGAACGCTTGGGCGGCACCGCCAGCGCCAAGGCCAGCAAGGGCAAAAGCAGCATCATCGCCACCTCAACCATCCGGAAGTGGAAGTTTGCGCGCGTTTCATGCCGCAGCGCCAGCGGCGACGACTGATCCTGACTGACCCGCACCAGCTCTGGAATCGTCAATTCGCCGTCCAGATTGCCGCGCTTGCGGAACGCCTCAATCTTGGGAAGATCAATCGGCAAGTCGTGCGCCGTGAAGGACAGCACGCGCGGCTGGCGATAGCCGGGCGCATCATG
This sequence comes from Chakrabartia sp., assembly GCA_046074265.1. Taxonomy (GTDB): domain Bacteria; phylum Pseudomonadota; class Alphaproteobacteria; order Sphingomonadales; family Sphingomonadaceae; genus Aquisediminimonas. The sequence continues at coordinate 32,680 of JBJTNW010000037.1, read as the reverse complement.
CACCAATACGCCGTTGCGCAGCCGCAGGATGATCGTGTCCGGATCATCGGTTGCCATGAAGGTGCCGCGCTCTGCCGTGACCGACAGGGTGCGCCCATCCTTGGCATTGGCGCGCACGAAAATGCCGTGCAGGTCTTTGCCGCCATCTTCGCTGCGCTCGATCCGCATCGTCAGCCGATTGCCGAAACGCGCAAATTCACCCACTTTAATGGAGGCCCCCAGCGCCCCTGAGCGCAGCTCAAAGCGCAAGCCTTCATAAGCATAGCGCGCATAAGGCTGGACAAAGCCGACAATCGCCAGATTGACGAGCGCAAGGCCGATGGCAAACAGATAGGGCACGCGCAACAGCCGCCCATAGCTCATCCCGACGGCGCGATAGACGTCCAGCTCAGACGAGAGCGCAATTTTGCGAAATGCCAGCAAGATGCCCAGCATCAGGCCGATTGGAATGCCAAGCGACAGATATTCCGGCAAAAGATTGGCGAGCATCCGCCAGACCACGCTGACCGGCCCGCCCTCTTCCGCAACAAAGCGGAACAGGCGGAGCATTTTGTCGAGCACAAGCAGCATCGCCGAGATCACCAACGTCCCGAACAAAGGCAGGGCGATCAGTCGCGCAAGGTAGCGGTCCGTGGAATTCAGCATCGCCGTTCAGATTTCGGTCGGGTCCTGACCATGATTTGGCCGCAAATCACTTTCAAGAAGAAGGTGCCAACGAGGATTAGGTGAGTCCGGGCGAGAGTGCAAACGGCCGGATGCATTTTTCGAGGTGGTTGTGATGGGTATTGGAATGCGACGTTCGATATTGGTCTTTGCAGCGCTGGCGCTGAGCCTGCCCTTCATGGGGCCGGGCGCGGGTGCCGCGCAGGCGCTTGGCCCGAATCCCGGCTTGTGCGATGGCGGGGCAGAGCCTGCAATTCTGGTCAAAGTCTCTGGCCTCAAAAACCGGAACGGAAAGATTCGCGTGCGGACTTTTACCGGCGATCCGGACACCTATTTCAACAAGAAATATGCGCTGAAGCGGTTGGAATACCCAACGCCTGCGGCTGGCCCGGTTGAAATTTGCGTGCCGGTATCGGCCCCCGGCGTCTATGCCGTCGATATTCGCCACGATGCGAATGACAATGGCGATACAGATCGCAGCGATGGCGTTGGCGCCTCGGGCAATCCCAAATTCTCGCTCTGGCACATCCTGTTTGGCAAAAAGCCGCCTGCCCAGCAGGTCCAGATTGCGGTTGGCCGCGGGACGACCATTGTCGCCATTCAAGTTCGGTATCTCTGATCGAGATGGCTCTGGTCGCGCTCCTGTCCAACCCTAATTCGACGGGCAATCGCGCGCTTCTGCCGCGCATCCGATCCTTCTGCGCGCAATATCCGGAAATCTTCCATTATGAAGTGGAAGATGTGAGCGAAATTGGCGAGGCGCTGACCTCGATTGCCCGGGTCAACCCTCGCGTGCTTGTGCTGAATGGCGGCGACGGGACGGTTCAGGCAGCGCTGACAGAACTTTACCATGGCGGCCAGTTCGGGACAGATCTGCCCCCGCTTGCCGTCTTACCCAATGGCAAGACCAATTTGATCGCGCTGGACCTTGGCGCCAATGCCGACCCGATCGACGTTCTTGACCGCATCGTCGCGATTGCGCGCGATGATCTGGAAAGCCACATTGTCGAGCGCGAACTGATTTCGCTGAGCGAAGGCGAACAGGGCAACCGTCCGGTGATGGGAATGTTTTTGGGCGGCGCGGGCCTGGCAGATACGATTCTGTACTGCCGTGAAAAGCTCTACCCAACGGGCCTGCCAAACGGGCTGTGCCATGTGATCGCCGGGATCGCCGCCGTCTTTGCGATGATAACGGGGCTGCGGGCGCGCTTTTTGCCGCCGCTGCCCAACCCGGTGACTGTCTCGCTGATCCGCAACGGCGAGGGGACGCGGCGCTTTTCCTTCCTTATTGTTACCACCCTTGAAAAACTGCTGCTGACCGGCCGGGCCGAACGCAATGGCGCAATGGGCCTAAAGCTGCTGGCGGTTGAGCAATCGGGCCGGACGCTGGCGCGCGCCTTCATGGCCGCGATTGCGGGCAAGCTGGGTCGGGAACCGGTGGCCGGCGTTCATGTCCAGCATGGCGATGTGATCCGCATTGAAAGCGATGCCACGAGCGTTATTCTTGATGGCGAGACCTTCCATGCCACGCGCGGGCGGCCGATTGTCCTGCGCGCAACAGCCCCCGTTCATTTCCTGAAGCTGGCGGCGTGAGCGATCTGAAGGCGCTTGTCGCCGAGGAAGTATCCCAGCCGGTCCACCCGCAGGTCCGCGCAATGGCGCAGGCAATTGCCCAGGCGCATGGCGCGGCAGCCCGCGCCGTGCTGTTTTACGGATCATGCCTGCGCGAGCAGCAGCTTGAGGGACTGATGCTCGATTTCTATCTGATCGTCTCAGACTATCGGGCCGCATATGATAAAGCCTGGCTGGCAACCGCCAATCGGCTGATCCCGCCCAATGTCTTTCCCTTCGCTTACCAAGGGCTGGCTGCGAAATATGCGGTGTTGAGCGAAGCCGATTTTCAGGCGCTGAACCAGCCCAAAGCGCGGACCGTTTCAGTCTGGGCGCGCTTTGCCCAGCCGACCCGGCTGGTTTGGGCGGCCGATGAGACAGCGCGCGATAGCGCCATCACCTCTATCGCCGCGGCGGCCCCGACGCTCTTTACACTGGCCCGGCCGGTTGCCCCTTCGGCAGACCCGCTGGACATTTGGCGGGAAGGTTTTGCCCGCACCTATCAATGCGAGCTGCGGGCGGAACGCACCGTTCGGGCCGGGTCCATCGTGGATGCCGATGAAGCGCGTTATCGTCGATTTGGCGCGGCCATCCCGAAAGAGACGCCGATGCCCCGGGCCGATGCCACGCGGCGTTGGGCACAATTGCGGCGACGCGGCAAAAGGGCCAGCGTCTTTCGCCTCGCCAAGGCCAGCCTGACCTTTGCCGGCGGCATTGATTATCTTGCCTGGAAGATCAACCGCCATGCCGGGACGCAGATCAACATCACGCCCTGGCAGCGGCGTCACCCGATTATTGCGGCGCTGTTTTTAGTCCCGCGCTTGTTGCGGCAAGGCGCGGTGCGCTGAACACCGGCATCGCCTGATAGCGGGTTAGGCGGGCAGCAAGAGCGGCCCGATCTGCCACCGACACATGAGGCCCTTGCCGAAAGGCAACCTGCGCGGGATCAACGGCAACGCCATTGCGATACGCTTCATAGTGAAGATGCGGCCCCGTCGACAGCCCGGTCGATCCGACATAGCCGATTACCTGCCCCTGACGGACCCGCCCGCCCGACGGCACCGCGATGCGGCTTAAATGGGCATAAGCCGTGGCAAGACCGGCGCCATGGTTTATCTGGACCAATTGCCCATACCCCCCAGCCCAACCCGCGCGAGCAACCCAACCATCGGCCATGGCCTGAACCGGAGCGCCCCAGGGTGCAGCCAGATCCACCCCCTTGTGAAAGCGGGAATAGCCGAGCAGCGGGTGCAGCCGGAAACCAAAGCCAGAGGACAAGCGGGCTGCCGCAACCGGACGCGCGGGCGCACCGGAAAAGGCCTCGGGCACGGCCGGATCTACCCAGCCCCCTGCCAGCGGCAACAGCCGGATGGACCGCCGGGCATTGGCAAAACCGGCATAAGCAAGACTGCCAAAGCGCAATCGCCCATCTGGCCCGGCGCTGCGATTGACCACCAGATCAAAGCGCGCATCAGGCGTCAGGTCGCTATCGAAATCAAGGCGGGGGGCCAGTGCCTGCAAATAAGATCGAATCACCTCAAAAGGCAGGCCGGCATTGCGCATGGCGAGATAGAGGCTCGGCCCGGCATAGCCCGAAATGCGCAGCGGCCCGGCCATGCCTGCGCCGGGGGGCGATAAGGCGGCGCGTTGGGCGCGGTCTGCCGCATCGAGCCGGTTGGCCCCTTCTGGCTGATCGGGCAACACCGCCGACGGGATAATCGGCGCTCCGACGCCCGTCTCGGCCGCCTCGGGCGCCGCCCTTTGTCCGAAGGGAAGCGGCGGGGCGAGCAGCATAGTTGCCATGCACAGGCCGGCACACGTCGCAAAGCCGCGCCACCAGACAGGCGTTCCAAAGGGCCCGGCCAGATCGACAACAAGGCTGAAGCCCGATGCCGCCGGGCGCAACGGTGCGGCCGGACATTCTGTAGCAACGCCACCAAACGCGCGAAGCGGCCAGACAAACACCTTCTGCTCCCCCAACTGCCCAATAATCGGCTTGGCATAGAGGCGAAGGGTTAATGCGTTATTTTGGGGATGAGGCAGATTTGCCCCTTGCGCGACCCGCCTTGCATCGCAATCTTGGCCGGGATGGGCCAGACAATCCGCGCTCAGCTGACGGCCGTGCTTGGGCCGACCAATACCGGCAAGACCCATTTGGCGGTAGAGCGGCTCTGTGCGCATTCTTCGGGCATTATGGGCTTTCCGCTCCGCCTGCTCGCCCGCGAAGTCTATGATCGGGTGGTCCGCATCAAAGGCGAAAAGCAGGTTGGCCTGATTACCGGCGAAGAGAAAATTCTGCCGCCCGATGCCCGCTGGCTTTTGTGCACGGCCGAATCCATGCCGGTGGAACGCGATGTCGCCTTTGTTGCGCTGGATGAGGCGCAATTGGGCGCAGATTTAGAGCGCGGCCATGTCTTTACCGACCGGCTGCTGCGCGCGCGCGGCCGCGAAGAAACGATGATCTTGGGCTCGGAAAGTCTGACGCCAATGGTGCGGGCACTTGCCCCAGATGCGGAGATCATCTCGCGCCCGCGCTTTTCGCAACTAAGCTATGCGGGACCCAAGAAGCTGTCCCGCCTGCCGCCGCGCACCGCCATCGTCGCCTTTTCTGCCGAGCATGTTTACGCGGTGGCTGAAATGTTGCGCCGCACGCGCGGCGGGGCGGCCGTTGTCATGGGGGCCTTGTCGCCCGCCACCCGCAATGCGCAGGTCGCGATGTATCAGGCGGGCGAGGTGGATTATCTTGTCGCCACCGATGCGATTGGCATGGGCCTCAACATGGATGTTGGCCATGTGGCCTTTGCCAGCCTGACCAAATTTGACGGCAAGAAGCAGCGCCGCCTGACCCTGCCCGAAATGGCCCAAATTGCCGGCCGCGCCGGGCGGCACCAGCGCGACGGCAGCTTTGGTGTGCTTGCGGGCGGGCCAGACAGTGCTGAGTTTAGCGAACAGGATATTGAGCGGATCGAGGAGCATCGCTTCTCCCCAATGGATCATCTTCTCTGGCGCAACACGGATTTGGATTTTGGGTCGATCGATGATCTGATCGGGTCGCTGGAGGTCAAGCCGGACAGCGATGTCCTGCGCGCGGCGCCCGAAGCAATTGACCTTGCCGTCCTCAAAATCCTTGCCAACGAAGCTATGGTCCGCGACCGCGCCCGCCGCCCGGCGCTGGTCGCGCGGCTCTGGTCCGCCTGCGGCCTGCCTGATTTTCGCAAGGTCGGCGCGGAACATCATGGCCGGCTTGTGACCCAATTGTTTGGCTTTCTGTCGGAAGGCAACGGCCATATCCCGGCCGATTGGCTGGCCAAGGAAATCACCCGGCTTGAGAGCATACAAGGCGATGTGGAAACGGTTGCCGCCCGGATCGCGGCAGTCAGGACCTGGGCCTATGTCGCCCACCGGGCGGACTGGCTGGCGGACCCGGCCCATTGGGCGGAAAAGACCCGCGCATTGGAGCTGAAGCTTTCTGATGCGCTTCACCAAAAGCTGACCGAGAGATTTGTGGACCGGCGCACTTCGGTGTTGATGCGCAGCATTGGGGCAGACCCGGCGTTGCTGGATGTTGAGGTGGATGACGAAGGAAGCGTCCGGGTGGAGGGCGAGCTGATCGGATCGCTGAGCGGCTTTCGCTTTACCCCAGATGCCGCGGCGCGTGGGCAGGACCATAAGCGACTTTTGGCGGCCGCAGAATTGCGGCTGCCGCGCGAACTGGCTCGCCGGGCGGCGCGGTTGGCCGACGCCCCGGACCAGAGCTTTACGCTCGACACGCTGCCCGGCGCGCCGGTTGAGGTGCTTTGGTCCGGGCTGGCTTTGGGCCGGTTACGCCCCGGCAAAGGCCTGTTGTCGCCGCGCTTTGAACCCGATGCCGCGATCGCCCGGCTGGAACCGGCTTTGCGCCAGCAAATTGTGGCGCGCGTTGATCGCTGGGTGTCGACGATGATCGCGCAGCGGCTTGCCCCCCTACAGCGCGCCCAACGTCTGGCGGCCGACCCGGCTACTCCAGCTGCGCTGCGCGGCATCCTTGCCCAATTGGTCGATCAGGCAGGGGTGCTGGCGCGGGCGGGCGTGGATGACGCGCTGGCAACGCTTGACCGCAAAGATCGGCCTGGCCTTGCGCGACTGGGCCTTGCCATCGGGACGCTCGACCTGTTTTGGCCGGCGCTGTTAAAGCCAGAGCCAACCCGCCTGCGGCTGGCGCTGCATGCCGTGCGGTCAGGCACTGCCATGCCCCCCGTGCCGCTGCCAGGCTTGGGCCTGCTCGACAAGCCGGCTGCAGAACTGGCACGCGGCGCGCAGTTGGCCGGCTTTCGTCGCTTTGGCGACCAGATGCTGCGGATTGATCTGGTCGAAAAAATCGCCCGCACCGCGCATGACGCCCGTGGCAAGGAAAGGCTGGCCGAAATTGACCCGGCGCTTGCCATATCTTTGGGCGTGGGCAGCGCCACCTATGCCCGCATCATGCGGGCGCTGGGGTTTATGCCGGCGAATGCCGACCAGCCCCATCACTGGCGGTGGCGTGGGCGGCCGCGCCGCGCCCCCGCGCCTGTCGCCCCCGTCAATGCCGCTTTTGCGGCCCTTGCCGACTGGAAACATTAAGGGACGATGCGGCTCGACAAGTTTCTTTTTTTCACCCGGCTCACCAAAACCCGCAGCCTTGCCCAAAGGATCGTGGGCGAAGGGCGGATCCGGCTTGACGGACAGGCCGTCACCCGCGCCCATGCCGAGGTGCGGCCCGGCTCCGTCATCACGCTGCCCCTGCACGGCGCGGTTCATGTGATCGAAGTCGCGGCGCTTCCCGCCCGGCGCGGCCCGGCGCCCGAAGCCCGTGCCCATTACCGAGAACTCACCCCACCACAGCCAATTGACGCAGCCGTTTCGGGCATCTAACGACAAGTCCAGATAGAAATCCGGAGGACCCGCAATGACCTATGTCGTGACCGAAGCCTGCATCAAGTGCAAGTACATGGATTGCGTCGAGGTCTGTCCTGTCGACTGCTTCTATGAAGGCGAGAATATGCTCGTCATCAACCCCAATGAATGCATTGATTGCGGCGTCTGCGAGCCCGAATGCCCGGCCGAAGCCATTTTGCCCGATACCGAAAGCGGCCTCGAAAAATGGCTTGAGCTGAACAACAGCTTCTCGGCGCAATGGCCGAACGTCACCCGCAAGGGCGATCAAACGCCGGCCGACGCGGATGATCACAAGGGTGAAGAAGGCAAATACGACAAGTATTTCTCGGCCGAACCCGGCCAGGGCGACTGATCCGTCCGCATCCTATTTTCATGATGACTTGGGGTATGACAGCGCGTCGGGGCATTTTGTCCCCCGGCGCGTGCCCCGTTTGCGCCGCATTCGCTTGGCAAGGCGCGCTGAACCGTTAAGGAAAACGCCATGACCGACCGCCAGACCATTTCCGATCAGATCGCCGCGCTGATTGAGCCGTTCAACAAAAAGGGCGTTGCCCTGAGCGATGCAACCACCTTCCAGCACGATCTGGAATGGGACAGCCTGACCGTCATGGATTTCGTGGCGGCCGTAGAAGATGAATTTGACATCATCATCACGATGAACATGCAGGCCGAGATTGAAAATGTCGGCCAGTTGATTGACGCGGTGATCAAGCTGCGCGGCTGACCTGAAAGGCCTTGCGATGACCGATTTGTTTTCCAAATTTGATCCGCTGATCCAGCAGCGTGAAGGCCTGTTGGCAACGGGCGTGCGCGACCCCTTCTCGCTTGTCATGGAAGAAGTGAAGTCGCCGACAGTGGCCGTGTGCAATGGCCGCGAGACCATCTTGCTCGGCACCTATAATTATATGGGCATGACCTTCGACCCGGACGTGATCGCCGCGGGCAAGGACGCGCTTGATCGCTTTGGCGCCGGGACCACGGGCAGCCGCGTGCTCAATGGTACCTATCAGGGCCATAAGCTTGTCGAAGAGGCGCTGAAGGAATTCTACGCCATGGATCATGCCATGGTGTTCTCGACCGGCTATCAGGCCAATCTTGGCATCATCTCGACGATCGCGGGTAAGGGCGATTACATCATTCTCGACATCGACAGCCATGCCTCGATCTGGGACGGCTGCAAGATGGGCGATGCCGAAGTTGTCCCCTTCAAACATAATGACATTGAGGCGCTGGAAAAGCGGCTGAAGCGCCTGCCGGAAGAGGCGGGCAAGCTGGTCGTTCTGGAAGGCGTCTATTCGATGCTGGGCGATATCGCGCCGCTGAAAGAAATGATTGCCGTTGCCAAGGCGCATGGCGCGATGGTGCTGGTGGACGAAGCGCATTCCATGGGCTTTATCGGCCCCAATGGCCGCGGCGTTGCCGAAGAGCAGGGCGTCTTGGAAGATGTCGATTTCGTGATCGGCACCTTCTCCAAAAGCGTCGGGACGGTGGGCGGCTTCTGCGTGTCCAACCACCCGAAATTTGAGATCATGCGGCTGGTCTGCCGGCCTTATGTCTTCACGGCCTCGCTGCCGCCCTCGGTCGTTGCAACAGCGGCGACCTCTATCCGTAAGCTGATGCACGCGGGCAATAAGCGCGCGCATTTGTGGGAAAATTCCCGCCGCTTGCACAAGGGTCTGAAAGATCTGGGCTTTGAGCTGGGTACCGAGACGCCGCAAAGCGCAATCATCGCTGTCATCATGCCTGATCTGGAGCGTGGCGCTGCGATGTGGGAAGCCCTTCTCAACAACGGGCTTTATGTAAACCTCGCCCGTCCGCCGGCGACGCCGGCCGGGATGACGCTTTTGCGCTGCTCGCTCTGCGCTGAACATACAGCCGAGCAGGTGGAAGATATTTTGAAGCGCTTTGAAGCGGCTGGCCGGGCGACAGGCATTATCGGCTAATGATCCTGATCGCCGATGACGATCCCCGAATCCGCGAGGCGGCAGCCGGGGCGTTGTCGGCTCAGGGCCATTGCGTGCTCCTCGCAGCAGATGGCGCAGAGGCGCTTGAGATGTGCCACGCTCAGCCGGACATCCGGCTGGTGATTACCGATGTTGTGATGCCGCGCCTGAAGGGCCCCGACTTTGTGGCTCAAGTGACCCGGTTCCGCCCGGACCTGCGCATCCTCTATATCAGCGGCAGCATCGGCGACACACCCCCCAGCGCGCTGGGAGATTACCCCTTCCTCGCCAAGCCCTTTACGGCCTCAAAGCTGACCCAGATGGTGGGAGAAGCGCTGGCGGGGTGAGGGGCAGCCCCCCCCTACCCGAAAAGCCGCGCAAAAATCCCCCGGTCTGCCAGCACTTCCTGCGCGCAATTATGGCCCGGGGCGCCGGTGACGCCGCCGCCCGGATGGGTGCCAGCGCCGCACATATAAAGGCCCGAAAGCGGCCCCCGATAGGCGCCATTGCCCAGCACTGGCCGCGCGGACCAAAGCTGATCAAGCGACATATTGCCGTGCATGATATCGCCGCCCGCAAGCCCAAACTTGCGCTCCAGCCCCTTGGGCGACAGGATCTGCGTGCCGAGGATGGAGGCGCGGAAGCCCGGGGCATAGGCTTCAACCGTATCGATAATCGTATCGGCGGCTTTACCTTCTTCCTTATCCCAATCGCGGCCATCGGGCAGTTCGGGCGCGAATTGCTGGCAGAAAAGCGAGGCAACATGCTGGCCCTTGGGGGCAAGGCTGTCATCCACCGTCGAGGGAATGAGCATTTCCACAATCGGCCGCTTGGACCAGCCGAGCCGCTTTGCATCGGTAAAGGCTTCGTCCATGTAATCGAGCGTCGGCGCGATGATGATGCCCGATTGGTGATGTTCACCCGGTTCCGGCAGGCAGGTAAAGCGCGGCAGTTCTGACAGCGCGACATTCATCCGGAAGGTGCCGGAGCCAACCTTGAAACCTTTGATCCGGCGGCGATATTCGGCGCTCAAATCACCTTCGTCGACCAATTTTTCATACAGCAGCTTGGGACCGACATTGGAAATGACGCGATCCGCGATCACTTCCTCGCCGCTTTCCAGCCGGACGCCGGCGACCTTGCCGCCATTGACCAGCACGCGCGAGACCGGCGCTTCAAGGCTGATTTCCACGCCCAAGGCGGTGACGACCCGCGCCATCGCCTGCGTGATCGCACCCATGCCGCCGACGCTATGGCCCCAGGCGCCCTTTTTCCCATTCACCTCGCCAAAGACATGGTGAAGCAGGACATAGGCCGAGCCCGGCGTATCGGGCGACGCGAAATTGCCGACCACCGCGTCAAAACCGAACGCGGCTTTCACCGCCTCACTTTCAAACCAAGTGTCGAGAAAGGTGCGCGCGGACTTGGTGAACAGGTCCAGCACATCGCGCTGGCGAGCAAGCGACAGCTTGGCAAGGCGGCGACCCTGCATCGCGCCGTCGATCAGCGTCTTGACGCCGCCGCCAAGGTTGGGCGGGGTGCGCATCGCCAGATCGCGCAGCACATCGGCGACCGCATCAAGCATGTCATAATATTCGGGCAGCACACGGGCGTCATGGTCGGAGAAGCGACGGAATTCCGCCTGCGTACGCTCCATCCCGCCGCCGAGCTTTAAATAACCGCCATCTTCTTGCGGCAGGAAGTTGGAGATCGGCCGCTCAATCACGCGATAGCCTTCGTCCTCCAGCTTCATATCGCGGATCACCTGCGGCTGGAGCAGGCTGACCGTGTAGCTCGCCACGGAATTGCGGAAACCGGGGTGGAATTCTTCTGTCACAGCCGCGCCGCCAACGGTGTCGCGCCGCTCCACAATGCGGACCTTCAGGCCCGCGCGCGCCAGGTAAAAGGCGCAGACAAGGCCATTATGGCCGGCGCCGATAATCACGGCATCATAGCGTTGGGTCATGCGTATAAAGCTTTCAATCAGCGCGCCGGCGCATAGCTGGCGGGGGGTTCATTGCCACAGGCTTCAGGGATCAGGCGGCGCAGCTTTTGCGCAAAGGCGCGCAGGCACACTTCGCTTTCGCCCAAGGGGCCGGGGGTATAGCTTTTGCTTTCCATGCCCAGCTGCACCCGGTTGATAAGCTCTGTATCCTCGGCATTGACCTGCCGGTTGATCCGCCAGTTCAGATAGCGGGCCGCCTTCATCTCGCGCCGGTCATCGGGCAGGCAATAAGCGATTTCGCGGATCAGCGTCGTTGTTGCTGTCAGCGGAATGAACTGCATGAAATCCACCTGATCGGGATAGATGTCGAAGGCAACATTGGGCCACAGCTTGAAATAAAGCCAATGGCGCTGGCGATCTTCTGGCAGATGATCAACGCGCGGCAGGAATTTTTGGTAGGCGCGCTCTGAAAGATTTTTGGACGGACGATCCACCATATCGCCCCACATCCGGTCGACATGGGTGTTGGCCTCAATCCCATAGGATTTGCCGAACAGCCGGGTCAGCCCGGGATGGGCAATGGGGATATGGAGACCATCTGAATAATTGTCCGCCACATTCTTCCAGTTGACGGTGCGCGGGCGCAGCGTGACGCGGCCAAAGGCTTTCATTTCTTCAAAGCGATAGGGCGCAACCATATGGTCATAGGGTGCCATCATCTCGGCAACCGAGGGACCATTGCTTTCCAACCGCACGAAGATGAAGCCGCGCCAGACTTCGCACTCAACCGGGTTCAGCCCCAGCTTGGACATATCCAGCGCGCTATAATCTGCCTTGCCCGGCACGCCCGTCAGCCGGCCGTCCTTTTCATAGGCCCAGCCATGATAAGGGCAGACCAGCTTTTTGGCGCAGCCATAAGACCCATCGACAATGCGCGAGGCGCGGTGGCGGCAGACATTGTGAAAGGCGCGGACCGCGCCATCATCGCCGCGAATGACAATCACGCTTTCGCCCAGATAGTCGAGCCCATGCCAGTCGCCCGCTTTGGGAATGTCGCTCAAATGGCAGACAATCTGCCAGCTCGGGCGGATCACCCGGTCCATCTCGACCTTGAAAAAATCTGGGTCGTGGTAAACCCAGCCCGGCAGGCTCATGCCGTCAAGGCCTTCGTTTTCGTTGGAAATCTGGAACGCTGTTGCCATTGGACACCTCTGTTATACAAGTGTATAACAAGCGAATGACCGTCTCGCAAGCACCGCCGTTGACCAAGGAGCCCCGCGCCGCCTTTATTCGCGCGCCCGCCGATGCCCGGCGGCTGGACCTGATTGCTGCCTGCGCTCGAACGCTGGCCAAAAAAGGGGCGCATGGGTGTTCAGTCCGCGAAATTTGCGCAGAGGCGGGCGTTTCTTCCGGGCTGCTCCGGCATTATTTTGCCGGCATTGATGACCTGATCGCGGAAACCTATCGCCAGACCGGGCATCAGGTTCAGGCCGCACTGGAAGCGGCCGTTGCCAAGGCGGGGACAGACCCCAAAAACCGGCTGCTCGCTTATCTGACCGCCAGCTTCGCGCCGCCCATTGCCGATGCGGATTTGCTGGCGACATGGCTTGCCTTTTGGAGCCTGACGCGCACCGACCCGGCGGTCGCCGCCCTTCATGGCGAGATATATGCCGAAAACCGACACGCGCTGGAGCGTTTGCTAGAAGCCTATGCACCCGCCCGCGACCATCGGCTGATGGCGGTTGCGCTCACCGCACTGGTGGATGGGCTTTGGCTGGAACTCAGCTTGGGCGATGCGCCCTTTTCGCCGGAGGAAGCGACCCTGTTGGCAGAACGCTGGCTGGAGACGCTGGCGCGCTAGTCCAGCCCGCGCATCGCCGCCATTTCTGTGCGGCCATCGCGGTGCAGGCGTATCCCCATCAACAGGCTATCGGCAATCTGCCGGGCGCGGGCTGCCACCATCTGCGAGGCTTCCGCGCTGGGCTCAATCTCTTTCAGCGTTTCGTCAAACAGCATCCGCCAGCGCCGAAACTCCGCTTCTTCAATGCCGGGAATGGCAATATGTTTTTGCATCGGATTACCCGAAAACGTCCCGCTGGCATGGAGAACGGATGCCCAAAAATGCTTCATCTGCTTCAGATGGGTGGGCCAGTCTCTGATCCGCGCGGTAAAGATGGGGCCCAGCACCGCATCGCTGCGAATCCGGGCGTAAAAACGGTCGACCAAAAGCGCGATATAGGGCGCATCCACCCCCGCCGCTTCGGCCGCGGCGCGGCGCGCCTCGCGGGCGGCGATTGCAGGTCGTACCTTGTCCATCGCCCCCATCTAGTGTGCCGTAGCGTCACCACCAGCCCTGCCCGCAAAAAATCTTGGCACGCACCCAACAAGGCTGGTTTTTCGCAGACCAGATGATAGCCTGTTGTCAAAGAAAGTTTGAGGAGAGCGTCCGTGGCGACTGTTATGAAAACCAACTCGGCCAGCAATGATGACCATATCCGTGGGATGGTGAGCGACGAAGAATGGGCCATCCGCGTTGATCTGGCCGCCGCTTATCGGCTGGTTGCGCATTATGGTTGGGATGACCTGATCTTCACCCATTTGTCGGCGCGCGTACCGGGCCCCGAACATCATTTTCTGATCAACCCTTATGACATGATGTTTGAAGAGATCACGGCCTCGTCGCTGGTCAAGATTGATGTCGAAGGCCAGCCGGTCGTGCCAACCGCGCACCCGGTGAACCCGGCGGGCTTTACCATCCACTCCGCGCTGCACATGGCGCGGGAAGATGCCCATGCCGTGATGCATCTGCATACGCCCCATGGGCAGGCCGTAAGCGCGATGGCGGAAGGCCTGTTGCCGCACACCCAGACCGCGATGATCGCGCTCCATGAGATCGCCTATCATGAATATGAAGGCATCGCGACCGATCTTGAAGAGCGCGAACGGCTGATTGAGGATATGGGGACCAAGAACCTGATGATCCTGCGCAACCATGGCACGCTGGCCGTGGGCGCTTCGGTCGCCGAATGCTTTTTGCGGCTCTACTTTATCGAGCGGGCCTGCGAAGCGCAGGTCAAGATGCTCTCGGCTGGGCGGGACGGGCTGTACAACCCGCCGCAAGGCACACCCGAAAAGGTGGAAACGCAATCGAGCGGTCCGGGCATGGCGCTGGTTGCGCGCGGGCTGGCCTGGCCCGCGCTGCTGCGCAAGCTGGACCGGATTGACCCAAGCTACCGCACCTGACCTGGTCTTGGCCCGACATCCTGCCGTCGTGAAGGGCGGCTAGGAGATCCGCCGGTGGAATTAATTTTTTGGGGGCAGACATGACGTTACGCATTGATCGCCGCGCTTTGCTGGCAACCGCAGGCTTTGGTTTGGGCGGTTTGCTGCTGCCCGGCGGCGGGCTTGCCGCGCAGGCGCTGCTGGGATTGACCGGATTTACCCATAATGTCGCCTCGGGCGAACCCGGGCCGGATTCAATGCTGCTTTGGACGCGCTATGTAAGCGCCAGCGGCAGCCCGTCCAAAGTGCGGGTCGAAGTATCGGACAGCCCGCAATTTGCCCGCATTGTGACCGGCGGAGAGATGATCACCGGGCCGTGGCGCGACCACACGGTCAAGATCACCGTCGATGGCCTCCAGCCCGGGCGTTTTTACTGGTTCCGCTTCATTGCGCCGGATGGCAGCAAATCTCCCATTGGGCGGACGAAGACACTCCCCGCTGGCAAAGCCGCGCGCTTCAACATCGCAGTCTTTTCCTGCTCCAACCTCGGCTTTGGGGAATTTAACGCTTATGGGCACGCCGCGGCGCGCGACGATATCGACCTTGTTCTCCATCTTGGGGACTATATCTATGAATATGGCCGGGGCGGCTATGATGGCGGGTCCCAGTTTTCGGGCCGATTGTTCCCTGCCGGGGAGATATTGACGCTGGCTGATTATCGGTTGCGTTATGCCAGCTACCGGTCAGACCCGCAGCTTCAGGCATTGCACGCAAACTTCCCCTGGATTCCCAATACCGACGACCATGAAGGCGCGAATGACAGTTGGGAAGGCGGCGCCCAGAACCACACGCCCGACGAGGGCGATTGGTCGGCCCGACGCAATGCGGCCATGCAGGTGTGGCGCGAATGGCTTCCCGTGGGCGAACAGCCTTGGAAGCGCTATGATTTTGGCGATCTGGGCACCTATTTCCGCACCGACACGCGCATGATCGCCCGCAGCCGGCCGATGGAGATCAGCACGTTGCTGCGCGCGGCAGATCCAGCCAAGGCGCTGGCCGATTATCGTGATGGGGCGTGGCGAGACCCGGCTGCAACCATGTTCGGGACCGAGCAGGAAAGCTGGCTTTTCCATCAATTCGCCCGACCTCATGGGACGTGGTCGGTGCTCGGCGTTGGGACCAATATGGGCTATACCTATACCCCGGATGACTCGGTCAATTGGGTCCCTGCCAACGCGCCGGCCAGCTATAAAAACTTCATGCGCCAAGGCGTGCTCGCGGCGAAAGCCGGGCTGCCTTATAATCTGGACAATTGGGGCGGCTATCCCGCTGCGCGCAGCCGGGTGCTGGCGGCAGCGCAGAAAAACAACCTCAACCTGGTTGTCCTTTCGGGCGATAGCCACAATGCTTGGGCCTTTGACCTGC
Source organism: Chakrabartia sp. (assembly GCA_046074265.1). Classification (GTDB taxonomy): domain Bacteria; phylum Pseudomonadota; class Alphaproteobacteria; order Sphingomonadales; family Sphingomonadaceae; genus Aquisediminimonas. Next base: position 16,957 of record JBJTNW010000037.1, on the reverse strand, counting down.
CCGAAGGCGGCCGCCCGGCCGGCGTTGAATTTGGCGGGCAGAGCGTAACCTCGCCCGGGATTGAATCGGCAACCGCCGGTGTCGATCCGAACCGGATCGCCGCCGACTTGATCGCGCGCAACCAGAAGGAGCTGCGCTTCGCCGATACCGCAAATCGCGGCTATATGCATTTGTCGCTGACGCCCAAGGCGGCGACCAATGCCTGGGTGTTCATGGATACGGTCCTTGAGAAATCACTGAAGACCAAGCCCGGCAAGCAGATGCAGGTTTTGCCCGGTCGCAAGACCTTGCAGCCCGCATGATCCGCGCCGGGCTGGCGGCGCTGGCGCTATTTGGCGCCGGAGCGGCCGAGGCGGCGACCAGCTATATCCAGACCGGACGGCTGATCGACGTTGAAGCGGGGCGTGTGCTGACCGGCCAGTGCGTGACGGTGACGGATGCGCGGATCACCGCAATTGCCCGCTGCGGCCAGCCGCCCAAAGGAGCGACGTTGATCGACTGGCGCGGCTATACGGTGCTGCCCGGGCTGATCGACCTCCACACCCATATTGCCGATGTCGGCCAGAGCGCAGATGTCGCAGAGCCGATCAAGAAGGGGCCCGCGGAAACGGCCTTTATTGGCGCAAGGAATGCGCGCGACACGTTGATGGCGGGCTTCACCTCGGCCCGCGATGTCGGCACCTTCCGCGTCTTTGGCGATGTTAAGCTGCGCGATGCGATCAATTCCGGACTGGTGCCAGGGCCGCGCATGGCGGTTGTGGGCACCTATCTGACCATTCCCGGCGGGGGTGGAGAGATTAACGGCCTGCCCGAGGGCAGCGTGCCGCCCGAGATGCGCTTTGGCGTCGTCCGCACGCCAGAAGAGGCGGCTGCAAAAGCCGAAGCCCTGTTTGCCGGTGGCGCAGACTTTCTGAAGCTGATCGCAACCGGTGCGGTGCTGGCCATCGGGACAGAGCCGGGCCAGCCAGAACTGACCGAGGATGAGATGCGGGCTGCGGTCCGCGTGGCGCAGGCGCATGGCAGCTATGCCACGGCCCATGCTCATGGGGCGGCGGGCATAAAGGCGGCGATCCGCGCCGGGGCCCGATCTATCGAACATGCGAGCCTGATTGATGACGAGGGCTTGGCGCTGGCCAAGGCCACGGGCGTCTGGCTTGTTATGGATGTCTATAATGGCGATTATATCGACGATATCGGCACCAAAGAGGGCTGGCCTGCCGAATATCTGCGCAAGAACCGCGAGACCACAGATATCCAGCGGGCGATGTTTAAAAAGGCGGTGGCAATGGGCGTACCGCTGGCCTTCGGGACCGATAGCGGGGTTTATCCCCATGGTCTCAACGCCCGCCAATTTGCCTATATGGTCCGGCTGGGGATGACACCGATGCAGGCCATTCAATCTGCCACGCGCGATGCCGCCAGATTGATGATGCGCGAGAAGGATGTCGGCGCGATCACACCGGGGCGTTATGGCGATATGATCGCGGTGAAGGGCGATCCACTGGCCGATATCCGGACGCTTGAGCGGGTCGCAGGGGTGATTAAAGGCGGCGTCTTGATCCGCTAATCAGCGGATCAAGATATAGGCTGCAACAAGGCAGATCATCCCAGCGAACGCCGCTCGCGCCAGCGGCAGGCGGTTCACCAGCCAGCGTGATACCGGAGCAGCCAGCGCGGCCCCCAAGGCCCCGCCTGCGATCAGGGCGGCGAACAACGGCCAATCAACCTGCCCATCAAGGGCGTAAGAGACGCTTGTTGCGCTGCCAAACAGCGTTACCGAGACAAGCGACGATGCCGCCGCATTGGCCAAGGTCATCCCCGTCGAGGCCATGAGCCCCGGCGCGATCAGAAAGCCGCCGCCAATCCCAAAAAAGCCCGCCGCAAGCCCGGCGATCAACCCAACAGGGGCAAGCTTCAGCACCATGGCGGGCTGAAGATGGACATCGGGCGATCCTTCTGACCGGCGCGGCCAGAGCATCGACAGCGCAACGGCGATCATCGCAAGGGCGAACCAATCGAGCAACTGACGGCCGTCCACCATCTTCGCCAAATGCGCGCCGATCAGCGATCCGGCGAGGCCCGATAAAGCAAAGACGCTGGCGCAAGGCCATTTGACCCGCCCTGCCCGCGCCTGCACCGCAAGCCCGGTGGCCGCATTCACCGCAACGGCCGCCGCAGACGTCCCGATCGCCAGATGAACGTCGGACACCCCGATCACATAAATCAGCCAGGGCGTCGCAAGAACCGAGCCGCCGCCGCCGAACAGCGTCAGCAAGGCGCCAATCATAACGCCGCCGGCCAGCGCGAGAAGCAGGGCCTCCATCATGGTCAGGCGGCCCGCAACGCGCGGTTCCAAGGGGCCAGCGCGAGCAAGCGGGCCATCCCACAAAATCCCGTGATGCCCGCCGTCGCAAGGCCAGCGCCCACAAAGGCGGCGATGCCAAAAAAGCCCGGGGCCACAAAAAGGCCAAGCAAGGTGCCGATCAGCACCAAAAGGCCCGCCACAATCTGCACCTGCCGCATGATATCAATTGGCATTCGCGCATCATGGGCAACGGGCAAGCCAGCCCTGGCCCACCCGTCCAGCCCCCCTTCCAGCACAAAGGCCGCCCCTTCGACCCGCGCCGCGAGGCGATGGCACGCGCCGGCCGTCCGCATGCCTGACCGGCAGGTAAAGATAACATCCGCACCGGGCGCGACCGACAAATGGGCCGCCTCCCACTGTGACAAGGGCTGGGATAGGGCGCCGGCAATATGGGTGCGGGCAAATTCATCCGGTTCGCGAATATCAACCAGAACCGCACGACCGTCGGCAAGTCGGGCCTGCACCTCGGCAGGACGCAGCGCAATCAGGGTTGAGGCCATGTCAGGAACTCCGCAGTTCAGGGGGGCAAAAGAGATCAGCCAGCGTCTGCAAAAGCCTGAGCGCTGCCGGGTCTGCAATCCGGTAATAGATTGTCTGGCCCTCGCGCCGCGTCGCCACGACATCTTCCGCGCGCAACAGCGCCAAATGCTGGGAAAGGGCCGATTGCGACAGTCCGATCCGGCCCTGCAATGCGCCCACGCTCAACTCTCCATCGACCAACTGGCACAGCAGCATCAGCCGCCGCTCATTTGCCAGCAAGCGCAGCAGCTTTGCGGCGCGGCCAGCGTTTGCTTCAAACTGGGAAAGGTCAAAACGGGCGAGATCAAACATGGTCTTAACATATCACTTGATTCTAATTTAGCAAATTCTAATATTAAGACCATCTGGTTTGGAGCTGATGCGATGCCCCCCAATGTCCAAGGCTTTTTTGATCCCGCGACCAATACCGTGACCTATCTGGTCCACGACCCGCTGAGCCGGGCCGCGGCGATCATTGATCCGGTGCTGGACTTTACCCCGCGCAATGCGCGGATCACGACGGCCTCGGCCGATGCGCTTTTGGAAGAGGTTGCGCGCGCCGGGCTGGATTTGCGCTATATTCTGGAAACGCACGCGCATGCCGATCACCTGTCGGCTGCGCATCATCTGCGCGAAAAAACTGGCGCGCCCGTTGTGATCGGTGCGCATATCACCAAGGTACAGGCCAGCTTTGCCCCCCTTTTTGAAGCGGATGATGTTGTGCCCGATGGCTCGGCCTTTGATATCCTGCTCGGCGATGGCGACACGCTGCCGCTGGGCCAATTGACAATTAAGGCACTCCATACGCCGGGCCATACGCCGGCCTGCCTGACCTATGTGATCGGCGACGCGGCCTTTGTGGGCGATACGTTGTTCATGCCCGATTATGGCACGGCCCGCGCGGATTTTCCGGGCGGGGACGCACGCACGCTCTATCAATCAATCCGGCGCATCCTTGCCTTGCCGCCCGCGACCCGCATCTTTGTGGGCCATGATTATCTGCCGGCGAGCCGGACGGCGGTGGCTTGGGAAACAAGCGTGGACGCAGAGCGTCGCACCAATGTTCACGCCCATGATGGGATCAGCGAAGACGCTTTTGTCGCGATGCGCGAGGCCCGCGATGCGACGCTTGAGGCGCCGCTGCTCATCCTGCCCTCGCTGCAAGTCAATATCCGCGGCGGTCGGCTGCCGCCGGCCGTCCCTGGACATCCCATCCACTTGAGATTGCCCATCAACATGATCTGAGGCTTGCAATCCTTAAGCAGCCCGGCATTCTGCGCTGCATGACCTATCCGACCGTGTGCATCATCGGGGCCGGCTGTTCCGGTTTTACAACAGCCAAACGTCTTCAAGACTATGGCATCCCGTTTGAGATCTTTGAGGCCTCAGACAATATTGGCGGCAATTGGTATTACAACAATCCAAACGGGATGTCCGCCTGTTACAAGAGCCTGCATATCGATACGTCCAAATGGCGGCTGGCTTTTGAGGATTATCCGGTTCCGGCGGACTGGCCGGATTATCCGCACCACGCGCAGCTGCTTCAATATTTCCATGACTATGTCGATCATTTCGACCTGCGCCGCCACATCCGCTTCAACACCCGGGTAGAAAAGGCCGAACGACGCGCCGAAGGCGGGTGGGATATCACGCTCTCAAATGGCGAAACGCGGCATTATGGCGCGTTGGCGGTGTGCAACGGCCACCATTGGGCAGCGCGCATCCCTGACTATCCGGGCCATTTTGACGGGCCTCAAATCCACTCGCATGCCTATCGCAGCCCCTTTGAGCCGATTGACTGTGTCGGCAAGCGCGTACTGGTCGTGGGCATGGGCAACAGCGCGATGGATATCGCCTCTGAGCTGTCGCAGCGCCCGATTGCGGAAAAGCTGTTCGTTTCCACCCGGCGCGGCGTCTGGGTCTTCCCCAAATATTATAAGGGCCAGCCGCTCGACAAAAATCCGGCCCCGGCCTGGATGCCCAAATGGCTGCGGCAAAAGCTGGGCGAGAAGATGATCAAGGGGCTGGTTGGCCGGATGAGCGATTATGGCCTGCCCGAGCCAGAGATCAGCCCGTTTGAAAGCCATGGCACGGTATCGGGCGAGTTTCTGCTGCGTGCAGGGTCGGGCGATCTGACGATGAAGCCGGGGATTGATCGGCTGGATGGCGATAGCGTTGTCTTTACCGATGGCAGTCGCGAGCAACTGGATGCGATCATCTGGGCGACGGGCTATGACATCAAATTCCCGTTCTTTACCGACCCGGCCTTTCAGGCCGACGCAGATAATCGTCCGCCTCCGCTCTACAAGCGGATTATGACGCCGGGCGTCCCTGATCTTTTCTATATGGGGCTGGCCCAGCCGCTGCCGACTTTGGTCAATTTTGCCGAGCAGCAGTCCAAGCTTGTCGCGGCCTATCTGGCCGGTAAATATGCCCTGCCCGCCGAAGATGAGATGCGCCGGACCATCGCTGCCGATGAAGACTATTATACCGGCCAATATTATGCCGCGCGGCGGCATACCATTCAGCTGGACTTTGACCATTATAGCCGCGCCCTAAACGCCGAGCTGAAGCGCGGGGCCAAACGCGCCGCTGCCCAAGGACATCGCCTGCCCGTCCCGGCAACGGCCCTTGCATGATGATGCGCCAAGCTGTCCTTGGGGCCGCGCTGGTCGCGGCAATGTCTGGCGCCCATGCGGCAGAGCCGACGCTGAAGCTGGGCGAAAATTCAGCCGGGCGCGAAATTCTGGTTGATCCCAATACGCTGGTGAGCCTGCCGGCGGTGCCGGGGGTGCGCAACTTTGCAGTCAAACAAATCTCGCTGATGATGCGCGGGCCCGCCAATAAGGGGGCGATTGAGCGGGTGCGCTATAATTTCAACTGCGCGGCGCGGACGGCGGCAGCCGTCATTTATTTTCGCACCCTGAAGGGGCAGCGCACCCATGACTGGCGGGGTGCGGATATTGCCATGAAATATTACCCGGTTGAGCGGGGCGGGCTGGTAGAAATGGCGCTGAACTACGCCTGTGGCGGTGCCCGTGTGCCTCTGCCGGGGCTACGTCTTGCCCCGGTGGAGGAAGAAGACGCCGGCACCGAGGATGATGCCGGTTGATCCGGCCGTGTGAATTCGATTTCTTCGGCTTGGCATGTGCGCGCGCAACCTGCTAGCGACGCCTGATGCCGTCTATCGCCGCCTCTGCCTCTCGCGAGATTCTGACGCGCCTCCATGAAGTGATGGCGTCGCGCACCAGTGCGCAGGCCAAACTCAATCAAGTCGTGGGTGTGATTGCCGAGGTCCTGAAGAGCGAAGTCTGCTCCATCTATCTGCGGCGCGACGGATTGTTGGAATTATTTGCGACCAAGGGCCTGAAGCAAGAAGCCGTCCATGTGACCAAGCTCGCCATGGGCGAGGGGTTGGTCGGGACGATTGCCGAGCAGGTCGCCTCGCTCAACCTTGACGAAGCCACCAGCCATCCCGACTTCGCCTATAAGCCTGAAACCGGGGAAGACCTGTTCCACAGCTTTGCCGGCGTGCCGATCATCCGCAAGGAAGATGCGGTGGGCGTGTTGTGCGTTCAGCATGTTGAGCCGCGCCGGTATGAGGAATTGGAGATTGAAGCGCTCCAGACGGTCGCGATGGTTTTGTCAGAACTCATCGCCAATGCCGGGCTGATCGACAATGCACAGCGCCGCGGCACCAAGGTGCAGGACACATCGGCCCAGCGCATGTCGGGCCTGAAGCTCGTCGATGGCATGGCGTCGGGCTATGCAGTGTTCCACCAGCCCCGCGTGACCATTGAGCATACCGTCGCTGAAGATATCGAGGCAGAACGCCATCGCGTCTATGCCGCTTTTGACAAGATGCGCGAACAGATTGAGCGCATGGCGAGCGAAGCCGAATTTGGCGTTGAAGGCGAACACCGTGAAGTGCTCGAGATGTACAAGATGTTCGCCTATGATGAAGGCTGGCGGCGACGTATCAACGAGGCGATCGACAGCGGGCTGACGGCAGAGGCCGCGATTGAGCGCGTGCAGCAGCGCACCCGGATGCGGATGCGCCAGATTGACGACCCACTTCTGGCAGATCGGATGCACGATCTGGAAGATATGTCGAACCGGCTGCTGCGGATCGTTTCCGGGCAGTTAGGCTCGGCCGCGCAGGCCGGTTTGCGTCAGGATACGATCCTTATTGCCCGCAATCTGGGGCCTGCCGAACTGCTGGAATATGACCGGCGGCGACTGAAGGGCGTCATCCTTGAAGAAGGGTCGCTAACCGCGCACGTCACCATTGTGGCGCGCGCTATGGGCGTGCCGGTGCTTGGCCGCGTCAAAGGCGTGCGGCGGCTGATTGGCGAAGGCGACCTGATCTTGCTGGATGTCGGGCAGGCGGCGGCCTTTGTGCGCCCCAGCCCGGCGATGGAAGAGGCTTTTGCCGGGCGGCTGGCAGCGTCGCGCAAGCGGCGTGCGGCCCATGCGGCGCTTAAATCGCAGCCGCCCGAAACGCGCGATGCGACGCGCATCACCTTGATGGTCAATGCCGGGTTGCGCGACGATGTGGCCCAGTTGGACATTACCGGGGCAGACGGCATCGGCCTGTTCCGCACCGAATTTCAGTTTCTCGTCTCGGCCACGATGCCGCAGCGCGAGCGCCAGCAGCGCCTGTATCGCGATGTGATGGATGCAGCCGGAGATCGCCCTGTCGTGTTCCGCACGGTTGATATTGGCGGGGACAAGGCCCTTCCTTATCTGCGCTTTGACGGCAATGAAGAAGAAAATCCGGCCATGGGCTGGCGCGCCCTGCGGCTGGCGCTGGAACGCGATGGCTTGATGAAGGCACAGGCCCGCGCGCTTTTGGAAGCGGCGGCTGGACGCACGCTCCACGTCATGTTCCCGATGGTGTCCGAGCCTTGGGAATTTGATGAAGCCAAGGCGATTTTTGAACGCCAAAAAGCCTGGATGGCCAAGCAGGGCCGCCAACTGCCGCTACGCATTCTTTATGGCACGATGCTTGAAGTCCCGGCCTTGGCGGAAACGCTTGATCTGATGCTGCCGCGGATCGACTTTATGTCGATCGGCACCAACGACCTGACCCAGTTCCTTTTTGCCGCAGACCGGGCCAACCCCAAGCTTGCCGAACGCTATGACTGGCTGTCGCCCGCCATTTTGCGCTTTTTGCGCCGGATTGTGGACGCATGCCGCACGGCCAATGTGCCCGTGACCATCTGTGGTGAAATGGGTGGCCGCACGCTCGAAGCCATGGCGCTGCTCGCGTTGGGAATCGAACGCCTGTCGATTACGCCCGCCGCGGTGGGCCCGGTGAAGGCGATGGTCCGATCTCTGGACCTTGGGGCCGCCAAAGAAATGATGATTGGCCTTTTGGCTGCCCCACCAAGGGACATGCGCGGCACGCTGGCGCAATGGGCCAAAGAAAATGACGTCGACGTGGGTTAAGTCCCGTCAATATACTAGCCTCGCCTCCCGAAAATTTTTATGGTAGGCCACCTTTAACCTAAATTAGCCTAGGCCGCTTCAAGGCTGGGGAGAGCTGGATGGCCGAAGAAGTGGGTGACGGTTTGTTGCCTTTTCCAGAACGAGTTGGAGACCGTCTGCGCTCGGCGCGGATGTCGGCTGGCTATGACATTGCGGATATTGCAGAACGCACGCGCATTCCGTTGCGCCATCTAGAAGCCATTGAGCGCAATGACTTTTCTTCATTGCCATCATTTACCTATGCGCTTGGTTTTGTGCGCGCTTATGCCCGGAGCTTGGGGGTGGACGAAGCCGAGATGATGCGCACGCTGCGCGACGAGCTGGGTCGGGAAGCGCCGGTGTCGATGGCCGCACCCGGCGACGATATCGCTGATCCGGCCCGCATCCCGCCGCGCTGGCTGGCGGCGGCTGCCGGTTTGGTTTTGGCGGTCATTGTGATTGGCTATGCCATTTGGCGCAGCGTGTTGATGACGCCGGACGCGCCGGCGCAGCCGCCCGCGGGCACGGCCGTGGTCAAGCTTGCGCCCCCGCCCGCGCCGGCGCCCGCTGAGGTAAATGGGCCGATCACCCTGACATTGCGCGACAAGGTTTGGCTGCGGATCACCGATGCCGACGGCAAGGCCGTGTTTGAAGGCGAAAAGCCATCCGGCGAGACGATTGTTTTGCCGGCTGACGTCAAGGGCCCGATGCTGCGTTCTATGCGGGCAGACCAGATTGACATTGCCTTTGGCACAGGGCCTTCGCAGCCGCTTAGCCCGAATGAAGAGGCTGTCCGCAATTTTCCGATCGACGCCGCATCTGTCCGCGCGCGAGCCAGTGCGCCGCCTGCGGCCGTGCCGGGCGCCGCCGATGCCAACCCCGCATCGCCTGCAACCGGGCAGCCTTGATCCGGCGCGCGGGCTGGTCCACAACGCAAATGAATTTCGTCAAAGGGTCCTACTCGATGCGCAAATCCCTGATTTCCATTGCCTTGCTCTCCGCAGTGGCGGCCGTGCCTGCCGTCGCGCAAACTCCGGCCAACGGCCCCACCATTGAGGGGCGGGTCAACAAGCTGGAAAAGGAAATGAAAGCGGTTCAGCGCAAGGTTTTTCCGACCGGTGCGCCGGTTCAGCCAGATATTGCCCCCGCTGACACAACGGGCGCGACAGCCGCACCCGCCACATCACCGATTGCCGATCTGACGGCGCGCGTCGATGCGCTGGAAGGCCAGCTGCGCACCCTGACCGGTCAGGTGGAAACCAACAGCAATCGCCTGCGTCGGCTGGAAGACGCGTATCAAACATTGTCAAACGGCATGGATGCCCGGCTGAAGGCGCTAGAGCCGCAAGTCGCCCCGACCATTGTCGAAATGCCGGCCCCCAGCTCTGTTGACACAATTCCGGCCAACCCGCCGTCAAGCCGGCCCGTGGTTATTCCGCTTGTTCCGCAGCAGCAGACCACAGCCCGCCCGCGGCCCGCGCCGACAGCTGCCCCTGCTGGCCCAGTCCCCAACACATCGGGCCTGTCGCCCGAAAAGCGCAAGGCGCTGGTCGACGCGATTGAAATTCCGGCAACCGGCGATGCGGGCGAGGATGCCTATACCTATGCCTTCCGTCTGTGGCAGGCGAGCTTCTACCCCGAAGCCCAGGCCAAGCTGAAAGAGTTTGCCGTTAAATATCCGCGCCACAAGCGGTTGAGCTTTGCGCAGAACCTGCTTGGCCGTGCCTATTTGGATGAAGGCAAGCCGGCGCTCGCCTCGGTCGCGTTCTACGACAATTACACCAAAAACCCGCGCGGCGAACGCGCATCCGACAGCCTTTATTATCTGGGCGTTGCCCTGACCCGGCTCAAGAAATTCCCGGATGCGTGCAAGGTTTATGACGAGTTTCGCGACGTTTATGGCACGTCGGCGACAGCCGATCTGCAAAGCCGGGTCGCCAAGGGTCGCATTGACGCCAAGTGCAGTTGAGGCGCAGCGCGCCTCAACACCCGGCAGCAAACAGGCCAGCGAGCGGAGCGCGGGATGACGCCCTTCAGGCCTGATCCGGCTTTGTGTGCTCGATTTCAGGCCGATATGGCCGCCCTGCTGCCAAACGGCCCGCGACATCTGGGCCTCGCCGTCTCGGGCGGGCCAGATAGTCTTGCCCTTTTGTTGCTGGCCCATGCCAGCCTCCCCAATGTGTCCGCCGCGACAATGGACCATGGCCTGCGCGCCGAATCCGCCGACGAGGCGCGCCATGTGGCAGCTTTGTGCGCGCAATTGGGCGTGCCCCACCAGATCCTGCACCCTGCCACGCCGCCCAAAGGCAATATATCCAGCTGGGCACGTGACGCGCGCTATGCCGCGCTGGAAAAATGGGCGGCAGAGCAAGGCGTTGATGCGCTTGCCACCGCGCATCATGCCGATGACCAGTTGGAAACGCTGCTGATGCGGCTTAACCGCGGGGCGGGCGTGGCGGGCCTTGCGGGCATCCGGCCGCGGCTGGGCGCGCTGGTTCGACCGCTGCTTGGCTGGACCAAGGCTGAGTTGATCGCCTTGGTAAAGGCGGCGGGCATTGTCGCCGCCGAGGACCCTTCCAACAGCGATGATCGCTTTGACCGCGCCCGGATGCGCAAGGCGCTGGACCAGGTCAATTGGCTTGATGCCCGGGCCGCCGCCCGTTCTGCCGCGGCGCTTGCAGAGGCAGATCGCGCGTTGGACTGGGCAACGGCCAAGGCCCTGGCGGAAGGCGCGGGTGCCGACGCCAAAGGGCGACTGACGATTGACCCCGAAGGCCTGCCTCAGGCAATCCGGCTGCGCCTGCTGCGCGCGTGTCTTGCCCGCATTCATCCCGATGCCGCGCCGCGCGATGATGAAGTTCTGCGCCTTTTGGCCTTGCTAGAGGCCGGTCGCACCGCCACGCTGGCGGGCGTTAAGGCGATGGGCGGGGCGCGATGGACTTTTGTACCGGCCCCGCCGCGCCGGATCACAAGAAATTCATGACGCGCCGCATTGTCATTGCGCGGCTTATGCCTATCTTGTGAAGCGAAAGGCAGATTGATTTATGGACGACGACAAAGGCCCGCAAATGTCCCCTTGGATGCGCAGCCTCGCCATCTGGGTGGCGATTCTGGCCGCCCTTGCGCTTTTTGTATCCATTTTTGAAGGCCGGGGGTCGTCCAGCAACGGGCAGACCATCGCCTATTCGGACTTTGTGACGCGCGTTGAGCAGGGCACGGTGAAGTCGGTTGTTCAATCTGGCGATGTGATCAGCGGCACGCTGAAAAGCGGGGATGAATTTAAGACCTACGCGGTGCCTGACCCGCAATTTGCCCAGCGGATGATTGCCGCCGGTGTAGAATTTACCGGCCGGCCGGAAGAAAGCCCGTCCTTCCTCCAATTCCTGCTCTATCAGTCATTGCCGATCCTTTTGTTCTTGGGGCTTGGCTTCCTTGTCATGCGCCAGATGCAGAAGGGCGCGGGCAATGGCGCCATGGGCTTTGGCAAAAGCCGCGCCAAGATGCTCACCGAAAAGCAGGGCCGCGTGACCTTTGACGATGTTGCGGGCATTGATGAGGCGCGTGAAGAGCTTCAGGAAATCGTGGACTTCCTGAAGGACCCCAGCAAATTCTCGCGCCTTGGCGGCAAAATCCCCAAGGGGGCGCTTCTCGTCGGCTCGCCCGGCACCGGCAAGACCTTGCTGGCGCGCGCAATTGCGGGCGAAGCGAACGTCCCCTTCTTCACCATTTCAGGCTCCGACTTTGTTGAGATGTTCGTCGGCGTTGGCGCGAGCCGCGTGCGCGATATGTTTGAACAGGCAAAGAAATCGGCGCCGTGCATTGTCTTTATCGACGAAATTGACGCGGTTGGCCGCCATCGCGGCGCAGGCCTTGGCAATGGCAATGATGAGCGCGAACAGACGCTCAACCAATTGCTGGTCGAAATGGACGGTTTTGAGGCGAATGAAGGCATCATCATCATCGCCGCGACCAACCGGCCCGATGTGCTGGACCCCGCTTTGCTCCGCCCCGGCCGCTTTGATCGACAGGTCGTTGTGCCGCGCCCGGACATTGAAGGCCGCGAAAAGATCTTGGCCGTCCATATGAAGAAGGTGCCGCTCGCCCCCGATGTTGATGCACGGGTGATCGCGCGCGGCACGCCCGGCTTTTCGGGCGCAGACCTCGCCAATCTCGTCAACGAAGCCGCGCTGATGGCCGCCCGCAAGGGCAAGCGCCTTGTCGCCATGGCGGAGTTTGAAGAGGCCAAGGACAAGGTGATGATGGGCGCCGAGCGCAAGTCCATGGTGATGACCGAGGATGAAAAGCGCATGACCGCTTACCATGAGGCGGGCCATGCCATCGTCTCGATCCATGAACCGGCGTCTGACCCCATCCATAAGGCGACGATCATCCCACGCGGCCGCGCGCTGGGCATGGTCATGCGCCTGCCAGAGCGCGATAATTACAGCTATCACCGCGACAAGATGTACGCGAACCTCTCGGTCTCAATGGGTGGGCGCGTCGCGGAAGAGCTGATCTTCGGCTATGACAAGGTCTCTTCCGGGGCCTCGTCCGACATCCAGTACGCGACCAATTTGGCGCGCGACATGGTGACGCGCTGGGGCATGTCTGACCTGCTCGGCCCGCTCCAATATGCGGAAGCCGATGAGGAAGTTTTCCTTGGCTATTCGATGAACCGCAGCCGCCAAATGTCGAATGAGACGGCAGTGATGATCGACCAAGAGATCAAGCGGATTGTGGAAGGCGGCCATAGCCAGGCAACCAAGCTGCTGAAAAAGCATATCAAGCAGCTGCACATGCTGGCCGAGGCCTTGCTCGAATATGAAACGCTTTCGGGCGATGAGATCAAGGCGCTGCTGAATGACGGCACGCGGCCCGACCGATCAGGTGCCGGCAAGCCGCCCGCCCCGACGCTCCGTCCCGGCGGCACGTCCATCCCCAAAACCCGCCGCGCGGGCAATGTGGGTGGGCCGGCAGCCGAAGGGGCATAATCGATCAATGCCCTCCCCTCGCCCTTCCCGCTTTCGGGATGGGGCGGCGGGGGGCAGATCGATGCTTAGCCGCGCAACCCCAGAGCCAGCACCAAGGCGCCAAAGAGCAGCAGCGCTGTCGTTGAAAAACTGACCAGCAAGAAGGTGCGGATTAGCGCCCCGGCGCGGCCCACCTGATAGGCACCGCGCAACTGGCGATACATATGGAAAATCGGGTAGAGCAGCAAAAGCGCTGCCCCTATCCCTTCCAGGCTGGGAAACTGGATCGCGATGACGCACGTCGTCGCCAACAGCATCATAAAGGCGATGGAATAGGTCACGAACACGGCGTGATCGAACAGATGCAGGTCGCGCCGCCAGAAAAAGAGTAGCCAGACAAAGGGCACCGAAATCGGGATCAGCGCCCAAGAAAATTTATACGCGTTGGACTGGATTTTGTAGAGCGTGAGCTGCGGGTTTTCGAGCGCATGGCGGACCACGGTATTAAGGGCGGGGATGCCTGTATCGATATGGAGCCTGTCTATCTCAATTCCCTCTGGCCCAAGGGTCGTCGCCGCGCCCCGCAAGAAGCGCTGCCCAGTCTTCACCGCGGCAATTTCCTGATCCAACGCCGCGACTGGCTTGCCAGCTCTGAGCGCAGCCGCCCGATCTGCCGTAAGCCGTTCCAGATCGGCATCCGCTTTCAAGCGTTGCACCGCAAGCCGTGATTCGGCGGCCTCTCGGCCGGAATGGGCAAGCGGCGCCTTTTCAACTGCCGCCAGATGAGTGCGCAACCGGCCCTGCGCTTTCGTGATCCAACCGGCCGCCGACGCACCGCCCGCCTTCTTCAGCTGCTCAAGCCGGGCAATCTCTGCCTTCAGATCCGTCAATTCCTGTGCCCGGGCGCTGGCCGCTTCTTGCGAAGAAAGGGACTTACCAAGCGCCGGACCGGAAGGGCCGGCCCAGCTGAAGACGGCGACCATCAGAAACACGCTGAACAAAAACAATGCGAAGGGAGAGACAAATTTTGCCCGTTCGCCATGGATATAGCGGCGCGTCAATTCTCCCGGCCGCCACGCCAGCAGCGGCAGCGTCCGCCAGATTTTGCCATCAAAATGGAAAACACCATGGGCAATATCGTGCGCAAATTCACCCAAGGTCCGGTGAATTACTGCCTTTTGCCCGCACGCGCTGCAATAAGGCCCGGCGAGCATGGCGCCACAATTGCGGCACGGGCCATTGACGGCTTTGCCTGCTTCGCCGGCAACGGGCTCCACCGCGCGGGCAAGCAGCCCGCCCGTCGCCAGATCCCCTACGGCCTCAACGTCTCCCGGCATGGACCGATTATTGCAGTCCCGACCTCGCTTGTCGCCCGTTTTTTGCGTTTTTGCGGGCGCTTTGCTACCGCCGCGGAGATGCAGGATAACCTTACCCCTAGCCAGTTGATTACCGATATGGCCCGCCGCGCGCGGTCTGCCGCCGCCGTGCTGGCCCAAACGCCGACGGCGCGGAAGGCAGACGCGCTGCTGGCCGCTGCTCAGGAACTGCGTACCGATGCAGCGGCGATCCTCGCGGCCAATGCCAAGGATCTGGAAGCAGGCGCCGCCAACGGCCTGTCCGCCGCGATGCTGGACCGGCTGAAGCTGGATGCCGGTCGGCTGGAAGGGATTGCGGCGGGCGTTGAAGCGGTGGCCCGACTGCCCGACCCGGTGGGCGATGTGATTGACAGCAGCACCCGGCCCAATGGCCTGCACATGTCGCGCGTGCGCGTGCCCTTGGGCGTGATTGGCATCATCTATGAAAGCCGGCCCAATGTCACGGCGGACGCCGCCGCGCTGTGCCTTGCCTCGGGCAACGCCGCCCTGTTGCGCGGCGGGAGCGAGGCCGTCCACAGCAATCGCGCGATCTTTGCCGCGCTCCAAGCCGGGATATCGGCCGCCGGACTGCCCGCAGATGCGGTGCAACTGGTCCCGACCCAAGACCGGGCAGCTGTTGGCGCGATGCTCGCCGCGCATGGCCTGATTGACATCATCATCCCGCGCGGCGGCAAAACCTTGGTCGCCCGCGTGCAGGATGAGGCGCGCGTGCCCGTTCTCGCGCATCTGGATGGCATCAACCACAGCTATGTGGACAAGGCGGCAGACCCGGCAAAGGCAGCGGCCATTATCGTCAACGCCAAGCTGCGGCGCACCGGCATTTGCGGGTCGATGGAAACGCTGTTGATCGACCGCGCCTTCCCCGAACCTGCCGGGCTTATCGCCGCGCTGGCAGATGCCGGCTGCGAAGTCCGCGGCACGCCCGAGGTTCTGGCGCTGGAACCGCGCGCGGTTGCCGCCACGGCGGAAGATTGGGACACCGAATATCTGGACGCCATTTGCACGATTGGCTTTGTTGATGGCGTGGCAGGCGCGATGGCGCATATCGCGGCGCATGGTTCCCATCATACCGATGCGATCATCACCGAAGATGCTGCCGCCGCCGAAGCCTTTCTGGCCGGAGTCGATTCGGCCATCGTGATGTGGAATGCCTCCACCCAATTTGCTGATGGCGGCGAATTTGGGCTGGGGGCAGAGATCGGCATTGCGACCGGGCGGCTCCATGCGCGCGGCCCCGTCGCGCTGGAGGGGCTGACCACTTATAAATGGCTCGTCCGGGGGACCGGACAGGTCCGCCCCTGATCAAGACCGGGCTTCTTGGCGGGTCGTTCAACCCCGCCCATGCGGCACACCGCCAGATCAGCCTGATGGCCGCAAAGGCGCTGGGGCTGGATGAGGTTTGGTGGCTGGTATCGCCCGGAAATCCGCTGAAACCCAAGGTCGGCATGGCCCCTCTGGCGGTGCGGTTGCGCGCAGCCCGGGCGATGGCACGGCGCAGCCCGATCCGCCCGACCGCGATCGAGCAACAACTGGGGACGCGCTACACGGTGGATACGCTGAAGGCGTTGACCCTGCGCCACCCCAAGCGCCGCTTTGTCTGGCTGATGGGCGCCGATAATTTGGCGCAGTTTAGCGACTGGAAAGACTGGCGCCGGATCGCTCGGACGATGCCGATTGCAGTTGTCGCGCGGCCGGGATATGATGGCCCTGCCCGGGCGAGCCGCGCCATGGGCTGGCTTCGGGGTTTCGTCCGTCCCCGGTCAGCCGCCAAAGAGTGGACGATGTGGAGACCGCCGGCGCTCGTGCTGCTGCGCTTTCGCCCCGATAAGACCTCCGCCACTGCGCTTCGCCGGGATGACCCCGATTGGTCGAGCGCCATTTCCCAAACCCCTGTGCGCGATGCCGTCACGCATCGCCTTGTTGATTGAGGATCGATTTTGCCCGCTGCCCCCAAACGCAAGACTGACGCCAGTGCCGACTCTGTGGAGACGCTGCACAAGCTCATTCTGGAATCGCTGGAAGATGATCAGGCCGTCGAAACGGTCTCTATCCCGCTTGCCGGCAAGTCCGCCATTGCCGACCACATGGTGATAGCCAGCGGCCGGTCAACCCGTCAGGTTGCCTCTATGGCGCAAAAGCTGCAAGAAAAGATCAAGCAGAAATGCGGCCGCATCGCGCGTGTCGAAGGGCTGCCCAATGCCGATTGGGTGCTGATTGATGCAGGCGACGTCGTCGTTCATCTTTTCCGCCCGGAAGTG
>JBJTNW010000036.1:0-16391 GCA_046074265.1 Chakrabartia sp. | reverse complement strand
CGCCCGGTTGGGCGGGTTGGGGTTTACGCGGCATTCAGATCCTTGCTGGCTAATGTCCCGGCCAGACTATTGGGCCCCGCAGAGACAAGGTCAACCTCCACCATGTCGCCAATTTGTGCCGCGCTGATGACATGGACCGATTGCAGCCAAGGTGATTTGCCGATCTTCTGGCCGTCCAGCTTGCCCTTGCGCTCCAAAAGCACCTGTGTCCGCTTGCCCAGGCTGGCCTGATTAAATGCCAGTTGCTGGGCGTTGAGCAGGCCTTGCAACCGCTGCAGCCGATCATCCATCACCTCGGCGGCGATCTGGTCGTCCATGGTGGCGGCGGGCGTGCCGGGGCGCGGCGAATATTTGAAGCTGAAGGCCATTGCATAATTGGCCGCCTCAATCAGGCGCAGCGTCTCTTCAAACTCTGCCTCGGTTTCGCCGGGAAAGCCGACGATGAAATCACCCGATAAGGCAATATCGGGGCGCGCCGCGCGCACCCGGTCAATGATCTTCAAATAACTGTCGGCGGTGTGCTTCCGGTTCATCGCCTTGAGCACCCGGTTACTCCCCGATTGCACCGGCAAATGGAGGAAGGGCATCAGCTTTTCCACCTCGGCATGGGCCCGGATCAGCCCTTCGGTCATGTCGTTCGGGTGGCTGGTTGTATAGCGAATGCGCTGCAAGCCAGAGATGGCGTCAAGCGCGTGGATCAGATGCTCCAGGCCCTTGCCACCTTCGTCCCACGCGTTGACGTTCTGGCCCAACAGCGTGATTTCCTTGGCACCGGCATCAACCAAGGATTTGGCTTCATCGACAATCGCTGCAAAGCTGCGGCTGATCTCACCGCCGCGGGTATAGGGCACGACGCAATAGGTGCAGAATTTGTCGCAGCCTTCCTGCACCGTCAAAAAGGCGGTTGGCCCTGTTTTGCGGCGCGCAGGGAGCTTGGTGAATTTGTCGAGCCCCGGCAGGTCGAGATCATGGACGCGCTCTCCCGCTGCGGCGCGCGCGATCATGTCGGGCAGATCATGATAGGCCTGCGGGCCGACAACGATGTCGACATCCTTGGTCCGCGCCGTCACTTCGGTGCCTTCGGCCTGCGCAACGCAGCCCGCCACCGCGATCATCGGGCGGCTGCCATCTTCGCGGCGCTGGCGGCCAATATCGGAATAGACCTTTTCGGCGGCCTTTTCGCGGATATGACAGGTGTTGAGGATGACAAGATCGGCCTCGTCCTCGCTTGTCGCCGCCATGCCCTCAGCCCCCAAAAGCTCAGCCATGCGCTCGCCGTCATAGACGTTCATCTGGCAGCCAAAGGATTTGACGTGGAAAGATTTGGGGGCAGGTCGACTCATGGGCGTCGCCCTAGCCGAGGCCAAGGGCGGCGGCAATCTCGGCCCGGCTATGCGCGGCAATCGCCTTGCGGTCGGCAAAGTCTGCATGGCTGAGCGGTGCGAGGAAATGAACGCGCACGGGGAAGCGGCCGGGCCGGCTCAGCACGCGCAGCGCGTTGGCCCCAAAGCTCTCTTCGCCCACCCAGGCAATCTCGCCGACAATCCGCCCATAATCAAGCGCCACGGGCTGGATCGAAATATCGTCGGGCGCGGGGGTGACCGCCGCGATCAGCGACGAGCGAAAGCTCAGCAGGGCCGATCCATCGCCCGTTGTCCCTTCAGGAAAGAGCGTCACGGGCTGGCCCGACAGCAACGCATCTTGCAGCGCATTGGCCTGATGATGCGCGGTGTGCCGGGCCTCGCGCGCCACATAGACGGTGTTGTTGCTGGTCGTCAGCCAGCCAATCAGCGGCCAGGGTTTCATATCGGCCTTGGCCACAAAAGCGCAGCGGGTGGTGCCGGCAAGCGCCATCACGTCGAGCCAGCTGATATGGTTGGCGATGTACAGCGCCTTATGGCGGACGGGCGTGCCCACGATCTTTACATCCGCCCCCGCGATCCAGCCGACGGCTTTCAAGAACAGGCCAGAAATGGGTGAGCGGCGGTCCACCAATCGCCAGATCAGGTGCGGGCCAATCGCCAAAAGAAGCGCGACGAGGATGGCCGCGATCCGCAGCCACGCCCGCGGATGGACGCGATCAGCCCTTGCGATCGAGCGCGACGCCATAAAGTTCCATGCGGTGGTCGACAAGGCGGAAGCCAAGCCGCTCGGCGATCACCTTTTGCAGAGCTTCCAGTTCCGGGTCGACAAACTCGATGACCCGGCCGGTTTCCACATCGATCAAATGGTCATGGTGCGCTTCGGCGGCGGCCTCATAGCGCGAGCGGCCGTCCCCAAAATCATGCCGTTCCAAAATGCCCGCTTCTTCAAACAGGCGCACGGTGCGGTAGACGGTGGCGATCGAAATGCCGGGGTCAATGGCCGAGGCGCGGGCGTGGACCGCTTCCACATCGGGATGGTCAGCTGCCTCGGAGAGTACCTTGGCAATGACGCGACGCTGGTCCGTGATGCGCAGGCCTTTTTCCTGACACAGGGCTTCAACGTCGATATACCGGTTCATGCGGGCGATCCAGGGCCAGAAGACAGGGTCATGCCCTGCCTTCTAACCCTCAAATCGCGATCCGCAAAGGGCCGATTAACCGCGCCGGCGCGAGCCCGGTTTCCGACCCAGGCCAATCTTCACGGCAAGGGTGCGGCGCTGCTCGGCATAATTGGGCGCAACCATCGGATAATCGCGGGGCAGGCCCCATTTGGTCCGATATTCATCGGGCGTCATGCCATAATGGGTCATCAGATGCCGCTTCAGCATCTTCAGCTTTTTGCCGTCCTCAAGGCAGACAATATAATCGGGCTTGATCGATGCGCGGACTGAAACCGCCGGCTCCAGCGGCGTTTCTGCCGGGCGGCCATCGGCCCCCAAACCCGAGAGCGCGCCATGCACGTTCGAAATCAGATGCGGCAAATCGGATACGGCGACTGAATTATTGCTGACGTGCGCTGCAACAATGTCTGCCGTCAGTGAGATCAGTGTTTCGTTAAGCTCTGCGGTAAGTTCTGCGGTATCAGTCATGTGAATGTCCTGTGGTTTCCTGAATATGTTACTCGGAAGGCGAAGTGTTCAAGAATCAAACCAACCTATTCGGTGCAAAAATGAGAGATGGGCGGTTTGAGCCTCCAATCTTCTCATCTATTGCCTGAAATCAGACTGTTAGTTGCAATGTCAAAGCATCAAATCGGTTATTTTCTAACCCGAGATAGTAATTTTCTCGCCTTCCAATCTCAGTAAACCCCATTGTCTTGTAAAGTTCAAGGGCGGGATTGCCAGACCGGACCTCCAAAAGCAGCTTTTTGATAGCATTATGCTGGCACCAGTTAATAACATGGGCCAACAGTCCTTTGCCAATGCCTTTACCGCGCTCCTCCGAAGTTGTTGCAATTAAAAGTAATTCACTTTCGTCCAGCACAGCGCGTACCAGCGCAAATCCAAGGACGCGTTCATCTTGCACTGCCAAGAATAAAACTGTCCCGGGAAGGGACAACATTCCCGCGCATTGGGCCGCGGTCCAGGCTTCGCCAAATGTCGGATCAAAAGCCGAGCGCATGACTGGCATGATCGCATCAACAGAGCGGATATCGCCCGGGATGATTTCAAATAACTTGGTCACGGATTGGGCTTGGCATCCGGCGCACGGCCATAAACCGGGTCTGGCGGGGCGCTGCGCAGCACGGCCGGCAAGTGCCGCGCGTCCGCCGCGTCGGGCGCGACATCATAGGCCGCGGCTCCTGCGATCTGCGGTGCGGCCGACCCTGCGGCACATCTCCAGATTGGAGCCGATTCCGGCCGCACGGACGCCAAGGGAGCCAGTGGTGCCAGCGGTGCACGGGCGAAAGGCTGGATGAAAATTTCGCCATGTCCGCCCTCAATGGCGATCAGCGCGTCGTCCAGATCGGGATGGTCGTGGAAGAGCCGGGCCGCCAGCAGGGCATGGGTGGTATAGCCCGTCACGGGCACGCCCCAGCCAAGGCCCAGCGCGCGGGCGGCCGCGATGCCCACGCGCACGCCGGTAAAGCTGCCCGGCCCGCAATTGACGAGAATGGCCTCGGCCCGGCCGCCTGCCGGCAGATCCGCGATCATCGGGATCAGCCGTTCCGCATGGCCGCGCGCGCCTTCGGCATGGTGACGGGCGATCACCCGATCCCCATCGATCAGCGCCACCGAGCAGGCCGTGGTCGCCGTCTCGATGACAAGGATCATGCGCGGTCAGACAATCTTGTTGAACCGGTCAAAGCCGGGGCGCGGGGAGCGTTCAAAAATCGTCGCCGGATCACCATAGCCCAAGGTCGAGATGAAGTTGGACTTCACCTTGGTGCCGGCAAAAAAGGCGGCATCGACCGCGTCGTTCGCAAACCCGGACATCGGGCCGGTGTCCAGCCCAAGCGCACGGGCGGCGAGGATGAAATACGCGCCTTGCAGCGACGAGTTCCGAAAGGCGGTCGCGTGGATCATCGCGTCATTGCCGACAAACCAGCTGCGCGCATCGGTATGCGGAAACAGCTCTGGCAGTTCTTCGTAAAATTCCAGATCCATGCCGATGATGACGGTGACCGGCGCCTTCAGGATTTTTTCGCCATTGGCAGGCATCGCCAGCGCGGCCAGCTTTTGCTTGGCTTCATCGCTGACGCACCAGACCAGCCGGGCGGGCAGCGCGTTGGCCGAGGTCGGGCCAAATTTCATCAGCTCCCAAATGGCATCCAGCTGCTGGGTCGTGACGGGCGTGTCGAGATAGCCGTTATAGGTGCGGGCCTCGCGGAACAATTGGTCCAGCGCGGCGGGCGAAAGCGGGTCGGCCATGGGATTTCCTTAGGTTGGGGGCCGTCAGACGGCGAGGACTTCAGTCACTTCAGGCACATAATGTTTGAGCAATTGCTCAATGCCGTTCTTGAGTGTTGCGGTGGACGAAGGGCAGCCTGCGCACGCCCCTTGCATTTTCAAATAAACGGTGCCGGCCTTGAAGCCGCGATAGATGATGTCGCCGCCATCATTGGCAACCGCCGGGCGCACGCGTGTTTCGATCAATTCCTTGATCTGGACGATGATGTCGGCATCGGCCGGGTCATCTTCTATTCCACTGTCCTCAGCCGGGACCGAAAAGCTGGCTGTGGCCGGCTTGAACAACGGCATATTGCCCGCGAAATGATCAAGCAGAACAGACAGCACATCGGGCTTCAACTGCGCCCAGGCAACGCCGGGGGCTGCGGTGACCGAGATGAAGTCGCGGCCAAAAAACACGCCTTCCACATCGCCCAGATTGAACAGGGCTTCGGCCAGAGGCGAGGCTTCGGCTTCTTCGGGCGCGGCAAAATCGCGCGTGCCCGAGTTCATCACCGGACGGCCGGGCAGGAACTTGAGCGTCGCGGGATTGGGCGTGGATTCGGTTTCGATCAGCATGGTGCCTATTTGGGTGTTCGCGGCCCGGGGATCAAGCACACTTGCGGACAAAAACGGTGCCCGCTGAATAGCCTGCCCCAAAAGAGCAGATCAGCCCGATATCGCCCGCGGTCAAATCGCCCTGATGCTTGTGGAACGCAATGATCGACCCCGCGGACGAGGTATTGGCATAGGTATCGAGCACGGTCGGGCTTTCGTCTGCGTCTGGCTCATGGCCCAGAACCCGGGTGGCGATCAGCCGGTTCATGCCGGCATTGGCCTGGTGCAGCCACATCCGGCGCAACTGCTGGGGCGCCAGCGCCAGCCGTTCCAACTGGGCAAGGATCATCTCGGCGACCATCGGCACAACTTCTTTAAAGACCTTGCGGCCTTCCTGCACAAACAGCTTGTCGCGCGTGTCGCGGGTTTCGGGTGCAGTGCGGTTCAGAAAGCCAAAATTGTTGCGGATATTGTTGGAAAACACGGTTTTGAGCTTGGTGCCCAAAATGTCCCAATGGCCGGCCGGGGCAATCGACTTTTCTTCAACCAGCACGGCGGTCGCGACATCGCCAAAGATGAAGTGGCTGTCGCGGTCGCGCCAGTTCAGATGGCCCGAACAGATTTCCGGGTTTACAACAAGAACCGATTTGGCATTGCCCGCGCGGATAAAATCGGCGGCGGTCTGAATGCCGAATGTGGCCGAGGAGCAGGCGACATTCATGTCAAAGCCAAAGCCGTCAATGCCCAGCGCGTCCTGAATCTCGATGGCGATTGCAGGATAAGCGCGCTGCAAGTTGGAACAGGCACACAGCACCGCATCAACATCCTTGGCGTCGCGTCCGGCCCGGGCCAGCGCGTCGCGCGCGGCTGCGACGCCGATTTCGGCAAGGATCGACAATTCGTCGTTCGGCCGTTCCGGCAGGCGCGGGCACATGGTGTCGGGATCGAGGATCGGGGCCTTGGACACAACATGGCGGGCCTTGATGCCGCTTGCCTTTTCGATGAACTCAACCGAGCTGGGCTGGAGCGCGTCGATCACGCCTGCGTCAATCTCGGCCGCGTGCTCGGCGTTGAACCGCGCGACATACAGGTTGAAGCTGGCGACCAGTTCTTCATTCGAGATGCTCTCCGGCGGCGTATACAGGCCGGTTGCAGAGATGACGGGCGTGAACGTCATGGCCATGCGATCCTTTGTTAAGGGCTTTTTCTTTGCGACCTAGCCGCCCGACAGGGGGGACGCAATGGGCGGGGTATGGGGCGACCCAATTGGCAAAAAGGCCGCTTAGGGCTTGCGTTTGGCCCCTTGCGTCCGCCACATAACGCTTATGCTGCGTCAGTATGAACTTGTGGAAAAGGTCCGGGGCTATGACCCAGAGGCGGATGAGGATCTGCTGAACAAGGCCTATGTGTTTTCCATGAAAGCGCACGGCACGCAGCTGCGCGCCTCGGGCGACCCCTATTTCAGCCACCCGATCGAGGTTGCCGGCCTGCTCACCGATCTGAAGCTTGATGATGAGACGATCGCAACGGCGATCCTCCATGATACGATCGAGGATACGCTGGCCACGCCCGAGCAGATTGAAAAGCTGTTCGGCCCCAATGTCGCGCGGTTGGTGGATGGCGTAACCAAGCTGTCGAAGATCGAGGCGTTGACCGAGAATGAGCGCGCCGCTGAAAATCTGCGCAAATTTTTGCTCGCCATGTCGGATGATATCCGCGTCCTGCTTGTCAAGCTCGCGGACCGGCTCCACAATATGCGCACGCTTCACTTCATCAAGAATGAGGAAAAGCGCCGCCGCATCGCGCGCGAGACGATGGATATTTATGCGCCGCTGGCCGAACGCATCGGCATGTATGAATTTATGAAGGAAATGCAGACGCTGGCCTTCCGGGAACTGGAACCCGAAGCCTATGCGTCGATCACCAAGCGGCTTCAGCAATTGCAGGAAGGCGGAGGCGACCGGATCGCGCGGATCAGTTCTGGCATCAAGATGCTGCTCTCGCGCGCCGGGATTGAGGCCGAAGTTACGGGGCGCGAAAAACACCCTTACTCCATTTGGCGCAAAATGGCGGAACGCCATATCAGCTTTGAGCAGCTATCGGACGTGATGGCCTTTCGCGCGATCCTGCCCGATACCGAAAGCTGCTATCAGGCGCTGGGCGTCATCCATCAGCGCTGGCCGATGGTTCCGGGGCGGTTCAAGGATTATATCTCGACGCCCAAGCGCAACGGCTATCGGTCGCTCCACACATCTGTGATCCATAATGAAAAGGTGCGCATCGAAATCCAGCTGCGCAGCCGTGATATGCACGCCCAGGCTGAATATGGCTTTGCCGCGCACTGGGCCTATAAGGCCGATATCGCCGGTCCGGTCGCGCAAACCGCCTGGATACAGGACCTGGTGGAAATTCTCGACCATGCCGAAAGCCCGG
The DNA here is from genome assembly GCA_046074265.1 of Chakrabartia sp. Classification (GTDB taxonomy): domain Bacteria; phylum Pseudomonadota; class Alphaproteobacteria; order Sphingomonadales; family Sphingomonadaceae; genus Aquisediminimonas. Next base: position 8,587 of record JBJTNW010000036.1, on the reverse strand, counting down.
AAGAGCTGCTCGAGCATACCCGCATGGCGATGTATCAAGACCGCATTTTCGCCTTCACCCCGAAAGGGGAACTGATCCAGCTTCCCAAGGGCGCGACGCCCGTCGATTTTGCTTATGCGATCCACACGACGCTGGGCGATCAGGCCGTGGGCGCCAAGGTCAATGGCCGGGTCGTGCCGTTGCGCACGCCGATTGAAAATGGCGATCAGGTCGAAATTCTCAAATCCAAGGCACAAGAGCCGCAGCCGGCTTGGTTGAGTTTTGCGGTGACGGGCAAGGCGCGGGCGGCGATTCGTCGCTTTGTGCGCCATAAGGAAGAGGATGAACTGATCGCCCTGGGCCGCAATATCTACGAAGAAATTGTCGCCCGCCTTCCCAGCAAATTGGGCGCAAAGGCGCTTGCCGATGCGCTGAAGCGGCTGAAGCTCAAGGATGAAGATGCGTTGATGACGGCGATTGCCCGGCAAACCATCACCGATGCGCAGTTGATGGAAGCGCTGATGCCGGGCAGCACCGCCAAGAGCAATGGCGTGGTGCCGGGCCAGCGTCAGGCCATCTCGATCCGCGGCTTGCGCCCGGGCGTTGCCTTTGATCTTGCCCAGTGCTGCCGTCCGGTGCCGGGGGATCGCATTGTTGGTTTAAGGCGGCCCGATGAAGCGATCGAGGTTCATATCATCGATTGTCCGCGCCTTGCCGATGGCGCCGATGCCGATTGGCTTGACCTTGCTTGGGGCGATGGCTCGGATGGCGGGACGGCGCGGCTCCATATTGTCGCGCGCAACCAGCCCGGCGCGCTGGCGGTGGTGGCGGGGATTTTTGGCGCGCACGACGCCAATATCCTCAACCTCAAGATGGAAAACCGCGATGCCAGCTTCCACAGCTTCCTCATCGATGTCGAGGTACGCGACCTTCAGCATCTGACGCGCATTCTGGCCGCGCTTCGGGCCGCCGACGCCGTATCTCAGGCCGAGCGCGTCTGATGGCCGCATCGTCGCCCCCCCGCCCGGATTTTGCGCGTCAATTGGCTAATCCCGCTTTGCTGGAGGCAGCCGTCGCGCTCAATGAAAACCGCCTCCATGATGCCGAGCCGCTGCTGCGCCAGCATCTGAAGGCTGACCCATTTGACGTGGCCGCCATCCGAATGCTGGCTGAATTGGCGGGGCGCATCGGGCGCCTTAAGGATGCCGAAACGCTGCTGCGCCGCGCGGTAGAGCTTGCCCCGCATTTTGTCGCCGCGCGGTCCAACCTTGCCATCGTCCTCTATCGCCAGAACCGCGCCGCCGAGGCCATTGCTGAACTTGACGCGCTGTCGGCGCTCGACCCGGATGATGTCGGCAATGATAGCTTGCGGGCGGCAGCCAAGGGCCGATTGGGCGATTATGATGAGGCCATTGCGCTTTACGGATCGGTGCTTGAACGCTTTCCCGGCCAGCCAAAGATTTGGATGTCCTATGGCCATTTGCTGAAAACAATTGGCCAGCAGGCGCAAAGCGTCGCAGCCTATCGGCGCGCGCTGGAGATTGCGCCTGCTTTGGGGGAAGTTTGGTGGAGCCTTGCCAACCTCAAGACTGTCTCCTTCACAGATGCGGATATCGCGCAGATGGAAGCGGGGCTGGCGCGCGACGATATCGCCGCGGATGATCGCTTCCACCTCCATTTCGCGCTCGGCAAGGCGCTGGAAGATCGGGCAGAGGCTGAGCGGGCCTTCCACCATTATGCGGAAGGCAACCGGTTGCGCGCAGCCGAGCTTGAAAGCCATGAGCGCAATGTTTCAGCGCATGTGGCGGCAGCCAAAGCGCTGTTCACCCGCAGCTTTTTTGAGGAGCGCGCCGATCAGGGCTGCCCTGCCAGCGACCCGATCTTCATCCTCGGCCTGCCGCGTGCCGGCTCTACCTTGCTCGAACAGATTCTTTCCAGCCATTCGCAGGTCGAAGGCACGATGGAACTGCCCGATTTGCCCTATATCGCGGCGCAGCTTGGCCCCTTGGCGCAATGGCCAGACCGGCTGGCCTCGGCCTCGGCCGATGAGCTGCGCCAGATGGGCGCGGTTTTTCTAGAGCGCACCCGCATCCAGCGTAAGTCGGACAAGCCGTTCTTTATCGACAAGTTGCCCAATAATTGGATCCATGTCGGCCTGATCCATCTGATCCTGCCCAACGCCCGCATCATCGATGCCCGGCGCCACCCGATGGCCTGTTGTTTTTCCAACTTCAAACAGCATTTCGCACGGGGCCAGGGCTTTACCTATAGCTTGCAGGATATCGGCCGCTATTATGCCGATTATGTGCACTATATGGCCCATATCGATCAGGTGTTGCCCGGCCGCGTTGTGCGCGTTTTCCACGAGGACATGGTCGCCGATAGCGATGCGGAAATCCGCCGCCTGCTTGCCGCGCTTGGCCTGCCATTTGAAGAGGCCTGTCTGCGCTTTTGGGAAACCGAACGCGCGGTACGCACCGCCAGTTCTGAACAGGTCCGCCGCCCGATTTTCAAGGAAGGGACCGAACAATGGAAGATGTTCGAGCCTTGGCTGGATCCGCTCAAGGCCGCGCTTGGCCCGGTTCTCGACGCTTATCCGGCTATTCCCGCAATATAATTGCGCAAACTGTTGCATTTCTGCACTAGGTCCCGGCGTTAATGCGGCCTGAAGCGGCTTCCATGCCAGCTTTGATTGACCGCGAGTCCGCCACCGCACATTTTAAGGCATCAGGTTAACTGGGGATTTTCTATGCTGTTTGCCCGCACTCACCGCGCCATGCTTGCCGCTCTGCTTGGCTCGTCCATGCTTGTTCCCGCCGTTGCGTTCGCGCAGGAGCCAGCTGAAGACGCCAATGACGAAATTATCGTCACCGCGCAAAAGCGCGAGGAAACGCTTCAGAACGTCCCGATGTCGATCCAGGCGATCGGCACTGAAAAGCTCGGCCAGTTGCAGGTCAAGGAATTCGCCGATTATGTGAAGTTCCTGCCCTCGGTGACCATCCAGGCGTCGGGCCCGGGCTTTGCGCAGGTCTTCTTCCGCGCTGTTGCCTCGGGCGAAAATGCCAACCATTCCACCTCGCAGCCGACCGTTGGCATGTATCTGGATGAACAGCCGATCACGACCATTCAGGGCGCGCTCGACATCCATGTTTATGACGTCGCCCGCGTTGAAGCGCTCGCGGGGCCGCAGGGGACGCTTTATGGCGCAAGCTCGATGGCCGGCACGATCAAGATCGTCACCAACAAGCCGGACACCAAGGGCCTTTATGGCGAGATCAGCGGCGAGCTGAACACCGTGTCTCATGGCCAGATGGGCGGCACGCTGGAAGGCTTTGTGAATATTCCGGTCAGCGACATGGTCGCGGTGCGCGCGGTGGCCTGGCATCGCCGCGATGGCGGCTATATCGATAATATCCATGGCAGCCGGACTTACGCGACTTCTGGCATTGAGGCCGACAACTCGGCCTTTGTGCAGAACAATTATAATGACGTCGAAACCTATGGCGGCCGCGTCGCGCTGGGCATTGACCTCAACGACAGCTGGACGATCACGCCGACCCTGATGGGTCAGGTGCAAAAGAGCCATGGCTCTTTTGCGCAGGAACGCGGCCTGAAATATCAGACCGTCCAGTACAACCCGGAAGGCTCGGTCGACAAATGGTACAATGCCGGCCTTACCATTCAGGGCAAGCTCGGCAATTGGGACATGACCTATGCCGCCGGTTACCTGAACCGCCGTGACCGGACCGAAAGCGACTATTCGGACTATAGCTATTTCTACGACGCGATTTCGGGATATGGCGCGTATTTCTACGACAATAACGGCGATTATGTGAGCCCGAACCAATATATTCAGGCCAAGGATCGCTATAAGAAATATTTCCAAGAATTCCGCATCTCGTCGCCGTCCGACAATCGTCTGCGGTTGATCGCCGGCCTGTTCTGGCAGCGTCAGGCCCATAATATCGAGCAGAATTACATCATCGATAACATCGCGGATTCGATCACTGTTCCGGGGACCGAAAGCAATATCTGGCTCACCAAGCAGCAGCGGACCGACCGCGATCAGGCAGCCTTTGGCGAAGTAAGCTTTGATGCGACCGACAAGCTGACCTTTACGGGCGGCCTGCGCGTCTATCATTACAAGAATTCGCTTCAGGGCTTTTTCGGCTATGCCGAGGGCTATAGCCCCGACAAATATGATGAAGACACCGGCGATTTCATCAAGGATGGCACCGGCGTTGCGGGCTGTAATGGCCGCCCGGCGATTGTCGCGGGCAGCCCCTGCACCAATGTCGACAAAACAACGTCCGATACCGACTTCATCCATAAGCTGAATGCGACTTACAAGTTCAGCAACAAGGCGCTCGTCTATGCCACATGGTCGCGCGGCTTCCGCCCGGGCGGGGTCAACCGCCGCGGCACCTTGCCGCCTTATCGGCCCGACCAGATCGACAATTATGAACTGGGCTGGAAGACGAGCATCGGCCGCCTGCGGTTCAACGGGGCCATTTATCAGCTCGATTGGAATGACATCCAATTGTCGTTCCTTGGTGCCAATGGTCTGTCGGAAGTCCGCAATGCGGGCGTCGCGCGGATCCGCGGGATCGAAGCCGATATCGGCTATCGCGAAGGCGGCTTCACCCTCAATGCCGGGTTGAGCTATAACAAGGCGGAAATCCGCCGCGACTTCTGCAAGATCGCCAATGCCAGCTTTGACTGTTCCTTGGCCGGTGTGGATGGCTCGGAAAATGGCCTGCTCGCGCCCGCGGGCTCGCGTCTGCCGGTTACGCCGCGGTTGAAGGGCAATGCGGTGGCCCGCTATGAATTCCCGGTCAACAGCTGGACCGGCCATGTGCAACTGGCCGCCAACCATACGGGCAGCCGTCGCAGCGATCTGCGCACGATCGAAAACGCGATCAAGGGCGATCTGAAGGCGTATACCACGCTGGATCTGAGCTTTGGTCTGAAGAACGAGAATTGGACGACAGAGCTTTTTGCGACCAATCTTCTCAATTCAGGCGGGATCATCAACACGAGCGTCCAGTGCCGCGAAGTTGTCTGCGGCGATCCGGATGGCGTGACCGAAAAGGGCGGCGTCTTTTACGATACGGTCATCCGTCCGCGCGTGATCGGCCTGAAGCTGGCCCGCAAATTCTAAATCGCATGATTTCCCCCTCTCGCTTGCGGGAGGGGGGCTTTGCGGGCAGGGTGAGGCGCGATGGCGTCTGACCTTTCTGCTTCTGCTTCTGTGGCTCCGCCCATGACGGGCGAAGCGCCGCGCAAACTTGGCGTCTGGATGTCCATTGCGCTGGTGACCGGCAGCATGATCGGCTCGGGCGTGTTCCTCTTGCCCGCAAGCCTTGCGCCCTTTGGCTGGAATGCGGTTGCCGGTTGGGCGGTAACCATCGTTGGCGCGCTGTGCCTTGCCCATGTGCTGGCCCGGCTGACGGCCGCCGCCGGCGGCCCCATTGGGCCGGCCGAGTTGGTCGAACGCAGCTTTGGCCCGGTGGCGGGCTTTTTGATCGGGTTCAGCTTTTGGGTGTCCGTCTGGGCGGCCACCGCCACGATCTCTATCGGGGCGGTATCTTATGCGGCCAGCTTTCTTCCCATTCTGGGCGTCCATCCGGCGCTCTCGGCGACGGGCGTGATCTGGGCGGTGACGCTGGTCAACCTGATCGGCACGCGGACCGCCGGCGCCTTTCAGGTGGCAACGACGATCCTGAAGCTCGTGCCGCTGATTGTTGTGGCGGCGTTGATCTTTCTGGTGCTGGGGCGGCAGGGCACGGGGCTGATTGCGCCTTATCCGGCGCAAGGCCTTTCTTTGTCATTGGTCAATCAGGCTGCGGCCATCACCTTATGGGCGATGGTGGGCTTTGAGGCGGCCTGCGCGGCATCGGGGCGGATCGCTGATCCGGTGCGCAACGTGCCGCGCGCGACCTTTGTCGGTGCACTTTTGTGTGGGGTTTTCTACTTGATTGTCTGTTCGGGCATCGCGCTGATGCTTCCGGCCGATAAGGTGGCGACGTCCAATGCGCCCTTTGAGCTGTTTGTGGCGACCTTCTGGTCGCCGGGGCCGGCGGCCTTTGTGGCGTTGTTCGCCGCGATCAGCGCGGTTGGGGCGGTGAATGGCTGGGTGCTGGTGCAGGGTGAAGTCCCCTATGAAATGGCGCAGCGTCGGCTGATGCCGCGCTGGTTTGGCCGGGCGGCGGGCAATGGCGTGCCGGTGCGCGCGGTGTTGGTGGCAAGCGTGCTGGCGACCTTGCTGGTCTTTTCCAATTCCAGCCGGTCAATGGCCGGGCTGTTCACGTTCATGGCGCTGCTGACAACGTCGGTCACGCTCTGGCTCTATCTGGCCTGTGCGCTGGTTGCGCTCAAACGGCGGATGGCGGTGCCGGCGGCCATGGCCGGGCTGCTCTTTGGCCTTTGGTCGCTATGGGGCGCGGGGCTGACCGTTAGCTTTTATGCCTTTTTGCTGATGATCGCGGGCCTGCCGCTTTATGCTTGGGCGCAGTGGGAAAAGCGCTAGCCCCCATCCGGCGCTGCTAATGAAAATCGCGGGATTTGGGGATGGTCCGTACATCGCGCGGATGGCTCATGCGCGGGTAGACAGGATGGGCAAAGCTGTCGCCCCGCCCCGGCGGCGGGGCCAGAAGCTGGGCGCTGGACAGTCGGGCAATCTCGTCATTGCGTGGCGTGACGCGCTGGCCGAGCAGATGAACGATCCCTTCCGGGCTGCGCTGCACCTCGCCTGACACCTGCATCAGGCGCGACGCCATCACCGCCGGGCGCTGTGCCTCAAAAGTGCGCGCCCACAAGATGATGTTCGCCACCCCCGTTTCATCTTCCAGCGTGATGAAGATCGCTTTGCCATTGCCCGGACGCTGGCGCACGAGCACCAGCCCCGCAACCGCCACGCGCGCACCGGCTTTGGCGCGTGCAAGCTCTTCACAGGAAAGGATTTTCTCTGCCGAGAAGATCGGGCGTAACAAGGCCATGGGATGATCTTTGAGCGAGAGGCGCAACGTCTGGTAATCGGCCACGACATGTTCGCCCAGCGTCATATCGGGCAGCGTCATATCCGGCTCTGCCGCCAGCTCGCGGGCGCGGGCGGCGGCGAAAAGCGGCAATTCCCCTTCGGGCAGGCGGCGCGCTTCCCACAGCCCGGCGCGCCGGTCGAGCCCTAGGCTGCGCAGGGCATCGGCATCGGCCAGCAGCTGGAGCGCGCGCTGGGGCAGCGCGGCGCGCCGGGCCAAATCTTCAAGCCGCACAAAGGGCCGCGCTGCGACAATCGCGTCGGCCCAATCCTGCCGAAAGCCGCTAATCTGGCGAAAGCCCAGTTGCAGCCGGGTCTGACCATCCGTCCCCACACGCACCTGATTGTCCCATAGGCTGGCATTCACCTCGACCGCGTCCACCGGCACGCCATGATTGCGGGCATCGCGCACAATCTGCGCCGGGGCATAAAAGCCCATCGGCTGGGCGTTGAGCAGCGCGGCTGCAAACACCGCCGGCTGATGATGCTTGATCCACGCCGAAATCCAGACCAGCCGGGCAAAGGCGATCGCATGGCTTTCTGGAAAGCCGTAGGATCCAAAGCCCTCAATCTGGCGAAAGCAGCGCTCGGCAAATTCGGCCTCATAGCCGCGGGCGACCATGCCGCGGATCAGCTTGTCGCGAAAGGCGTTGATCGTCCCGATATTGCGAAAGGTCGCCATCGCCCGGCGCAACTGGTTCGCCTCGCTTGGCGTAAATTCAGCAGCGACAATCGCCAGCTTCATCGCCTGTTCCTGAAATAAGGGGACCCCCAGCGTCTTGCCCAGCACCTCGCGCAGTTCATGCCGGTCATGCGGCGCTGCGGGGGAAGGGAAGGCGACTGGCTCGCGCCCCTGTCGCCGCCGCAAATAGGGGTGGACCATATCCCCCTGAATGGGGCCGGGGCGGACAATGGCGACCTGAATGGCCAGATCATAAAAATTGCGGGGGCGCATGCGCGGCAACATGTTCATCTGCGCCCGGCTTTCGACTTGAAAAACGCCGATGCTGTCGCCCCGGCACAGCATGTCGAACACGCCCTCATCGCGATCGGGCAGGGTCGATAATGTCAGCGGCGGGTGCTGTTCCCCGCGGGCGCGGCGCAGATCATCGATCATGGTAAAGGCCTTGCGGATGCAGCTGAGCATGCCGAGCGCCAATATATCGACCTTCATCAGCCCAAGGGCGTCGATGTCATCCTTGTCCCATTCAATAAAGGTTCGCCCGGCCATCGCCGCATTGTGCAGGGGCACGGTTTCATCCAGCCGATCTTCGGTCAGGACAAAGCCGCCCACATGCTGCGACAAATGCCGGGGGAAGCGCAAAATCTGCTGCACAAAATGGTTGAGCCGGGCGATTTCGGGATTGTCCGGGTCAAACCCCGTTTCGGCAAAGCGCCGCGCATCCAGCGTCGATGCATGGCTGCCCCAGATGGTGGAGGACAGGCGCTGTGTGACATCCTCGGTCAGTCCCAAGGCCTTGCCAATGTCGCGCACGGCGCTGCGCGGACGATAATGGATGACGGTGGCAACAATGCCGGCGCGGTGCCGCCCATAACGGGCATAGATATATT
>JBJTNW010000035.1:0-18800 GCA_046074265.1 Chakrabartia sp. | reverse complement strand
ATATTCAGCATTTTGAAGAATGAGAACACTAAAAAGAATCCAGCCATGAAGTGAGTCATCCAGCGACTTTCATCAAAACTTGGCTGGCCGAGCTCAATTAAAATCGACACGCCTAGAATGTAAGCAACAATGATGAGCAGGGGCTGGTAGGTGGCTAGCCAGGTGCGCGGCAGTGCTTCAGTATCGACGGTAGGGATATCCATTGTTGTGGCTTTGTAATCACCTGCTTGGGCTAATGCGCGATTAATCTCGTCAATTGTGGCGTTGGCGTGAGAAAGCGAGGCGGTAGGCGGGTTTAAGGTCACAGTGACTTTTTTAGCAAAAGGTCCAAGGGCTGTTTTTACCTTAGCTACGCAGCTATTGCAGTGCATGCCTTGCACGCTAAGAATGGTGATGGGGCTGGTATGTGCCATCTCTTTTACCTTTCGCAAGTGCTTAAGGCATCTCATCCTGCTTGCCGCGCAGTTCCTGCGGATAATTCTCGGCGATGAAGGTCCGCACTTCGTCACGAAAGGCGATCTCTTCGGGGCTGAATTCAAGATTCATGGGTTAGACTCCAGGTTACCCTCTCTGAAAGCGAGGGATAGGAAGGCTTGACGTTAACGTCAACCGGGAGCGGGGCCAATTTTTACGACAAAAGCGCGCCGTGCGGCTCAGGCCGCCTTGGCCTTGGCGCGGGGGTCACGGGCCGCAGTCAGCAGTCGCGCCTCCAGTTCTTCCAGCCGGGCGGGGCTGGCGATCTTGTCGTTCGTCAGGTCGGTCACATAAAAAGTGTCGACCGCCCGCTCGCCATAGGTTGCGATGTGCGCGGAATGGATCGTGACCTTGGCCTCAAACAGCGCATAGGCCAGATCATAAAGCAGCGCCGGACGGTCTCTGGCATTGGCTTCGATCACAGTGAAGCGGTTCGATGCCTTGTTGTCGATGAGGACATTGGGCGCGATATCAAAGGCCTCGGCCCGCGCACGCGGCAGCGGCCGGGCGCCCAGCTTTTCCACCAGCTTGGCGCGGTTGGCCAAGGCCTCGCTGATCGCCTGTTCAATCCGTTGCAACTGGTGCGGATCATCAAAGGGGCGGCCCAGCGGGTCTTGCACAAGGAAGTTATCCAGCGCCATGCCGTCGCGCGTGGTGTGAATGCGGGCATCGATGATGCTCGCGCCGGCCAGGTGGATGCCGCCGGCGATACGGTAGAAAAGCCCGGGATGGTCGGCAGTATAGACCGTGACCAACGTTGCCCCGCGCGACGGATAGACCGTGGCCGAAACAGAAAAATTCGTGTCCCCGGCCGCGTCAATCTGGCGGGCATTGCTGACCAGAACGTCATCCGGTTCCGCAACCCAATAGGGTTCTGCCAGCCGCTTTGTGTAGCTGGCAAATTTGGCGGCAGGCCAGACCAGCGCTTCTTGCAGCAAGTCTTGCTTCACGCGCACCCGGTCTGCCCGGCCGCGCTGCTTGTGACCAAGCCGCAGCACCTCTTCTGCGGATTCGAACAGTTCAGACAGCAATTGCCGCTTCCAGCTGTTCCAGACGCCGGGGCCCACCGCGCGAATATCGACGACGGTCAGCACCAGAAGCAGCCGAAGCCGCTCGGGCGATTGTACCACGCCCACAAAGTCGAGCACGGTCTTGAAGTCTGAAAGGTCGCGCTTGAAGGCGGTGGCCGACATCAAGAGATGCTGGCGCACCAGCCAGGCGACCGTTTCGGTTTCGGCCGCATTCAGGCCCAGACGCGGGCAGAGCTTTTGCGCCACCTCTGCCCCCAGAACGCTATGGTCGCCCCCCCGGCCCTTGGCGATATCGTGCAGCAGCACCGCCACATAAAGCACACGCCGCGACAGGACCTGCCGGGTGATGGCGGTGGCCAGCGGATGGTCATCCCCCAGCACGCCCTTTTCAATCCGCGACAATAGGCCGATCGCGCGGATGGAATGCTCATCCACCGTATAATGGTGGTACATATCAAACTGCATCTGCGCCACGACCCGGCCGAAATCGGGCACGAAGCGGCCGAAGACCGTCGCTTCATTCATCCAGCGCAACACCGTTTCCGGATCGCGCGGAGAGCTCAGAACGCCCAGAAACAAGGCGTTGGCGCGCGGATCGTTACGAACCTTGGCATCGATCAATCCAGCATCGCGCGCCGCGGCGCGCATGGCTTGCGGGTGAATATCAAGCCCCTGCGCATCGGCGAGCGCAAACATTTCAATCAGCCGCACCGGGTCTTGCGCAAAGAAATCATCCGAGGGCAGCGCCAGCCGCCCGCGATCCAGCACAAAGCCATTCAACTGCTTGGGCGCGCGGCGGAAGCCGGCAAGGCTGGGCAGCGTGAAGCGTCGCCCTTTGGACGCATGAGTATCATCCAGATGCGCGAGGAAGAGCGCCGTCAGATCGCCCACGATCTTCGCGTTGAGGAAATAATGCTGCATGAACCGCTCTACCGCCGACCGGCCCGGGCGATCATTATAGCGCATCCGCTCGGCAATCTCGCGTTGCACGTCAAAGGTCAGCCGCTCTTCCGGACGCTTGGCGATCAGGTGGAGATGGCAGCGCACTGCCCAAAGGAAATTTTCCGCCTTTTGGAATTGCCGCAACTCGCCCGCGGTCAGCAGCCCCTTGTCGACCAGCTCGGGCACTGTCGTCACGCGGTAGAGATATTTTCCAATCCAGAAGAGAGTATGAAGGTCGCGCAAGCCGCCTTTGCCCTCTTTCAGATTGGGCTCAACGACATAGCGGCTATCGCCCATGCGCTTGTGGCGCGCATCGCGCTCGGCCAGCTTGTCGGTGATGAAGCTGCGCGACGTGCCGGCCACCACTTCGGCGGCAAAACGGGCCGAGGCTTCTTCGTAAATCTTCTGATCGCCCCAGACATAGCGGCCTTCGAGCAAGGCGGTGCGGATCGTCAGATCTTCTTTCGCCATGCGGACCATTTCATCAAGCGAGCGGCTCGAATGGCCAACCTTCAGGCCAAGATCCCACAGCGTGTAGAGCATCGATTCGATGACCTGCTCGGACCAGCCCGTTTGCTTATAGGGGGTCAAAAAGGCGATATCGATGTCGGACTGGGGCGCCATCTCCCCCCGGCCATAGCCGCCGACCGCGATCAGCGTCAGCCGCTCGGACGCGGTCGGGTTGTTGAGCGGATAGAGCCGCTGGATCGTGAAATCATAGATCAGCCGCAGGACCTGATCGGTCAGAAAGGCGTAGCTGGCCGCCGCCTCCCGGCCCTGACCCGGCTTGAGCGCCAAACGCCGGGCAATTTCAGCACGACCTGCCTCCATGGCCGGACGGAGCAGCTGGACCGACGCAGCCCGAAGCTTGGCTTGATCATTTCCCTCAAGCGCCATCAACGCATCGGACAGGGGCCGACGCTCAATGATGGCGCGGCGTTGGGGAACAAGATCGAACAGCTGAGGCATTATGAGGGGATATGCGGCTTATCGCCCCGTGTCATCAAGCCTTTTGGGGGCGTGCCGGCGGCTTAGCCTTTTTCGGCAAGAACGCGCTTCAGCGCATAAAGCTGGTCCAGCGCCTCGCGCGGCGAGAGGCCGTCCACATCCAGCCCGGCCAATGCGTCCCTCAGCGGATCGCGCACCTCTTCAATTTTGGTGGCCGCAAACAGCGGCAGATCATCCAGCCCGGCGGCCAGCCCGCCCGTCGCGTCGCGCCCGGCCTCCAGCTTGTCGAGCACCGCCTTGGCGCGCGCCAGAACCATCGGCGGCAAGCCGGCAAGCCGGGCAACCGCAATGCCATAGCTGCGGTCCGCCGGCCCGGCCCCCAGCTCATGCAGCAGCACCAGATCGCCGCGATATTCGCGCGCGCGCACATGGTGAAGCGACAAAGCAGGCAGCGTTTCTGCAAGCCGGGTCAACTCATGGTAATGGGTTGCGAACAAACAGCGGCAGCGATTGGCTTCGTGCACCGCCTCGACCACGGCCCAGGCAATGGCCAAGCCATCATAGGTAGAGGTGCCGCGCCCCACTTCGTCCAGGATGATGAAGCTGCGTTCAGTTGCTTGCGCCAAAATGGCGGCCGTCTCGACCATTTCGACCATGAACGTAGACCGGCCTCGCGCCAGATTGTCCGACGCGCCAACCCGGCTGAACAGGCGATCGACCAGGCCCAGCGTCGCGCGGCTTGCAGGCACATAGCTGCCCGCCTGAGCCAGCACGGCCATCAGCGCATTCTGCCGCAAAAAGGTGGATTTGCCGCCCATATTGGGGCCCGTCACCAGCCACAGCCGGTTATCGGGCACCAGCGTGCAATCATTGGCGACAAAGCGCGTGCCCTCGCGCGCGACCGCGGCTTCGACCACGGGATGGCGCCCCCCCGATATCTCAAACCGCGCATCGGGCACAAAATCCGGGCGGCACCAGCCGCCTTCCACCGCGCGATCGGCCAAAGCGGCGGCCACATCAAAGCGCGCCAGCGCATCGGCGGTTTCAGCAATGGCCTGCGCCCGGGCCAGCGCCAGCGTGATCAGATCCGCCAGATGCCGGGCCTCGGCGGCGAGCGCATGGGCCCCCGCCTCGTTGACCTTCATCGCCAGATCATGCAGCTCCGGCGCGTTGAAACGCACGACGCCCGCCAAAGTCTGGCGATGGGTAAAGCCCGAATCGGCGGCCATAAGCGGGTCGGCATTTTTTGCCGAAACCTCGATATGATAGCCCAACACATTGTTGTGCTTGATCTTAAGACCGGCAATCCCGGTCTGGTCGCGGTAGCGCGCCTCCAGCATGGCCATTGCGCGACGCCCATCGCCGCCCATCACCCGCAATTCATCGAGCGCCGGGTCATAGCCTTCGGCGATATAGCCGCCTTGAGCCGCCTCAATAGGGGGGCTGGCCACCAGCGCGCGGGTCAGCCGGTCGACCAGTTCGCCATGGCCATCCAGCGCGGGCAGCAGCGCCGCCAGCAAAGGGGGGATATCCTCGGCCCGACCAAGCCGCTCGCGCAACAGCCGCGCCTCGCCCAGCCCATCGCGCAGCATGGCAAGGTCGCGCGGGCCGCCGCGCCCGGCCGCCAGCCGGCCCAAGGCCCGGCCGATATCGGGCAGCGCGCGCAGATTGGCGCGCACCGTCTCGCGCACAGACCCCTTGGCGACAAACCAGGACACAAGGTCAAGCCGGTCCTCAATCGCCCGGATGTGCATGAGCGGGGCAGACAAATCAGCCGCCAAAAGACGTGCACCCGCGCCCGTTACCGTCCGGTCGATCACATCCAGCAGGCTCCCGGCCCGGCCGCCGCCTTGCGCCCGCACAAGTTCCAGACTGTCCCGCGTCGCCGCGTCGATCAACATATGATCGCTCGTCTCGCGCCGTACGGGCGGCGCCAGAAACGGCAGAGCCCCTTTGCCAACATGGTCGAGATAGGCGAGCAGCCCGGCACAGGCCGCCAGTTCCGCTTTGGCAAAGCTGCCAAAGCCGTCCAGCGTTGCCACGCCGAACAGCGCCTTTAAGCGCCGCTCCCCCTCGGCGGGCAGAAAATCGGCGCGGCCGCGACGCGCCACCTCGGCGCCAAGGCCCGATATCTCGGTGGCGTCCGGCACGACAATTTCCGAGGGGGCAAGCCGGGCCAGTTCTGCTGCGACCTCATCGCTCTGGCATTCCCCAGTCTCGAACCGACCGGTTGAAATATCGGCCGCGGCAATCCCGATCCGGTCGCCCAGCGGGGCCAGTGCAACCAGCCAATTGGCGCTGCGCGATTCGAGCAACGCCTCTTCGGTCAACGTGCCCGCCGTCACAACCCGGACGATGCCGCGCGCGACCAAGGATTTGGATCCGCGTGCCTTGGCTTCTGCTGGGGTTTCAATCTGTTCGGCAATCGCAACGCGAAACCCCGCCTTGATCAGCCGGGCGAGATAATTTTCGGCGGCGTGCACGGGCACGCCGCACATCGGCACCGGTTTGCCCAGATGCTCGCCCCGCGCCGTCAGCGCGATGTCGAGCGCCTGCGACGCCGCCTTGGCATCGTCAAAAAACAGCTCGAAAAAATCGCCCATGCGGTAGAAAAGCAGGCAATCGCCCGCCTCTGCCTTCAGCGCCAGATATTGCGCCATCATGGGGGTTGCGGCCGCCTGTGTCATGCCGTCTGGCGATAGCGCTTTTGCCGTTTGGTGCAATCCCTGCTTCCCGTCCCGGCCAGAAGCGCCTAAGCGCGCCTGTGGACCATTTGAACGGACGGCGGGAACAATGAGCGACTCCAAGGTGCAGTTTTCGGATCGCGAGGCGCTTTATTATCATTCAACGGGACGTCCCGGAAAAATTGAGATCATCGCCTCTAAGCCGATGGCAACCCAGCGCGACCTGAGCCTTGCTTATTCGCCGGGCGTCGCGGTGCCGGTTCAGGCCATCGCCGATGATCCGGCGACAGCCTATGATTATACGGCCAAGGGCAATCTGGTCGCCGTTATTTCCAACGGTACCGCCATTTTGGGCATGGGCAATTTGGGGGCGCTGGCTTCCAAGCCGGTGATGGAAGGCAAGTCCGTCCTCTTCAAGCGCTTTGCCGATGTCGACTCGATCGACATTGAACTGGCAACCGAAGATGCCGAAGCCTTTATCAACGCGGTCGCGCTGATGGAGCCCAGCTTTGGCGGCATCAATCTGGAAGATATTGCCGCGCCCGAATGCTTCATCATCGAACAGGCGCTCAAAGAGCGGATGAACATTCCGGTCATGCATGATGACCAGCATGGCACCGCCATCATTGCTGCCGCCGGCCTGATCAACGCGCTGCACCTGACCGGAAAATCGGCCAAGGATGTGCGCGTTGTCGTCAACGGGGCGGGCGCCTCGGCCATTGCCTGCACCGAATTGATCAAGGCGGTGGGCGTGCCGCATGACCAAGTCATCATGTGCGATTCCAAGGGCGTGATCTACCAAGGCCGCACCGAAGGCATGAACCAGTGGAAATCGGCCCACGCGGTTGTGACCGACCGGCGCACGCTGGCCGAAGCAATGGCCGGCGCCGATGTCTTTCTGGGTCTGTCGGTCAAAGGCGCGGTCTCTGCCGATATGGTGCGCTCTATGGGCCCGCACCCGATTATCTTTGCGATGGCAAACCCAGATCCCGAGATTACGCCGCCAGAGGCCAAGGCCGTCCGCCCCGATGCGATCGTGGCGACCGGGCGGTCGGACTATCCGAACCAGGTCAATAATGTGCTGGGCTTCCCCTTCATCTTCCGCGGCGCGCTGGATGTGCGGGCAACCGCGATCAATGAAGAAATGAAGATCGCCGCCGCCCGCGCGCTGGCAGAGCTTGCCCGCCAGCAGGTGCCCGAAGAAGTGGCCGCCGCTTATGGCGGCGCGACACCCAGCTTTGGGCCAGACTATATCATTCCCGCCCCCTTTGACCCGCGGTTGATGGAAATCGTGCCGGCGGCCGTCGCGCAGGCGGCAATGGAGTCGGGCGTGGCGACCCGGCCGATCCTCGACATGAACGAGTACCGCACTTCGCTGCGCGCGCGGATGAACCCGACCACCTCTGTTCTGACCATGGCTTATGAAAATGCCCGCGCGCACCCCAAGCGCGTCGTCTTTGCCGAAGCCGAGGAAGAAGTTGTACTGCGTGCAGCGATTGCCTTTCGCGATGGCGGCTGCGGCACGCCGGTGCTGGTGGGCCGCGACAGCGTGCGGGAAAAGCTGGCCGCGCTGGGCGTGGAAGACCCGGACAGCTTTGAGCTGCATAACAGCCGCAATTCGCCGCTCGTCCCCAAAATGGTCGACCTGCTGTACGACCGGCTTCAGCGGCGCGGCTATTTGCGCCGCGATTGCGAACGGCTCGTCAATCAGGATCGCAACGTCTTTTCCGCGCTGCTGCTGAAGATGGGCGAGGCCGATGCCGTCATCACCGGTGTGACGCGCGGCTTTGGCCAGACGCTGCGCGAAGTGCGTCGCGTCATCGACCCGGCCGAGGGAATGACGCCTTTTGGCATGCACATCATGGTGGGCCAGCACCACACGGTATTCATGGCGGATACCACGGTTAACGAGCGGCCGACCGCACAGGAACTCGCGGATATCGCAGAAGCCAGTGCGGCGGTAGCACGGCGCATGGGGCATGAGCCCCGCGTCGCCTTTTTGTCCTATTCCACCTTTGGCAATCCGCGCGGCACCTGGCTTGACCCGATCCGCGAGGCCGTTGCCATGCTTGATGAGCGGGGCGTCAGTTTTGAATATGAAGGCGAAATGGCGCCTGATGTGGCGCTGAACCCGCGCCTTGCCGCCGCCTATCCGTTCAGCCGCTTGTCCGGCCCGGCCAATGTCCTCATCATGCCCGGCCTGCAATCGGCCAATTTGTCAGCCAAGCTGCTGCGCGAACTGGGGGGCGATTCGATGATCGGGCCGTTCCTTGTCGGCATGGAAAAGCCGGTGCAGGTGGCCCCGATGGTCTCAACCGCGTCAGAATTGGTGACGCTGGCTGTCCTCGCGGCTAGCGGGATCGCCCGCTAGCCATGAAGGCGGGCGGCCCGGATAAGCTGCCCGCCGCTTGGTCTTAATTGGGGTTATCGGCCGTGCCGCCCGCATTGCCGACCGAGCCGACCTGACCGATATTGCCGAACAATTCGTCCAGGAAGCCGCGGTCGCGCCCCAGCGTCTTGGTCTTTTTGCCCGACGGATCAATCTTAGCGATCTGTTCCTTGCCGCGCCGATCCACCGCAACGACATTGCCCGCCGCATCAAAGCGCACACGCAGCACCATCTGTTCGGTCGCCTTGGGCGAGGTGAACGCATATTGGCGCGTGTTGCGCGAGAAATAATAATAGTCCCGGTCGCCAAACTGGCTGACAAAGGTGGGGCGACCCAGCGTGCGCTCAACCGATTCCCGATTATCGACGCCCGGCGAGACCGTACCGATCAGCGTCGGATCGACCACATAGCCTTGGTGGCCCCTCAAACGCGTGCAAGCCGACATGGCGAAAGCCGCTGCGGTGAGCGCCAATACGGATGCGATTTTCCGGTTCATGCACGACAACCTTTCCTTGACCCGGCTTGCCCCTTGCTGAACAGGCCAGAACCCCCAATATGCCGGGTCACGTTGAACAACAAGTCAGTTGGGACAAAAGGATGGCGCTTGGATATCTGAAACGGCTTTTTGCCCGGGATGAAGGGCGCGATGCGCTCATCCCGCTTTACAATGCCGTAATCGCGGAAGCGCGGTCGCCCTTTTGGTATCTGGAGGCCAAGGTGGCCGATACCATGGACGGGCGATTTGAAATGGTGGCCGCGCTGACCGCGCTTGCCATCGCTCGGCTGGATGCCGAAGGCGAGCCCGGCCGCGTGCCAGCCGTTTTGCTGACCGAGATTTTTGTCGACGATATGGATGGGCAGCTGCGGCAGGAAGGCGTGGGCGACATTGTGGTGGGCAAGCATATTGGCCGGATGATGGCTGCCCTGGGCGGACGGCTTGAGGCGTATCGCGCCGGGCTGGACGGCGGCGATCTGGACGCCGCGCTGGTCCGCAACCTGTTTCGCACCGACCATCCGGGAGACGCCGCTTTGGCCGCCGCCAGCACCCGGCTGCGCGATTATTGGGCGCGGCTCTGCGCATCACCGCTGGAGGCCCTGCTCGCCGGCCAAATCACAAAGCCCGCCGCATGACGCCGGAATTTTCGCGCCCTTATCGGCTTGATACGCTTGGCCAGCCCAAAGACGTTGACATTGCCGCGACGCCCGACGAGGCCGCCGCCTTGGCCCAGCGTTTTGGCTTGCAAGGCATCGAAAAGCTCGCGGCCCGCGCGCGGATTATCGCGGGGACCGATGGCATTGATGTAACAGGGCGCATGACGGCGCGGGCAACCCAGTCCTGCGTGGTGACGGGCGATGCCGTGCCGGCCGTGCTGGACCAGGATTTTGCCATCCGCTTCATCGCCCCCGATGCCGCCATGCCCGAGGCCGAAGAAATCGAACTGAGCGCGGAGGATTGCGACGTTATGGAGCATGACGGCCAAGCGATTGATCTGGGCGAAGCGGTCGCGCAGACGCTGGGCTTGGCGCTAGACCCCTATCCGCGCAGCGCGGGCGCGCAAGATCGATTAAAGGCCGCCGGCGTGTTGTCGGAAGAGCAAGCAGGCCCCTTTGGCGCTCTTGCGGCGCTCAAGGACAAGCTGAAAAAGGATTAGGCTCGCGCGAGCAGGAAGACGGCGTGCTGGGCCCGCAAATTGGCGGCGCCCGCGCTGATCAGCTTTTCGCCGCGCAAGAACCATTGCCCTTCAATCCGCACCCCGCGCGACGCGATATAGCTGCGGAAATCGTCGATCGTCACATGGTGGATATTGGGCGTATCATACCAACGATCGGGCAATTGCTTCGTCACCGGCATCGTCCCGCCAAACATCAGCGCTAAGCGGATGCGCCATTGCGCGAAATTGGGGAAGGACACAAAGGCCATCCGCCCGATGCGCAGCAACTGGTCCATGACAAGATCGGGCCGCATCGTCGTCTGGAGCGTCTGCGACAGGATGGCATAATCAAAGGCAGCATCGGGATAATCGGCCAAATCGGTATCGGCATTGCCTTGAATAACCGACAGCCCGGCGGCCACACAGGCGGTCACATTATCCCGGTCCAGCTCCATACCGCGGGCATCGACCTGCTTTTCGTCACGGAGCGCGCGCAACAAGGTGCCATCGCCGCAGCCGACATCCAGCACGCGCGATCCCGGTGCAATTTCGCGCGCGATGATCGCCAAATCTGGCCGCAGCATCGTCACAGGCCCCCCGCGCTCAAAAAGCCGTCCACAACCCGGTCAAGATCCGGCACGTCCAGCAAGAAGCTGTCATGGCCGAACGGGGCCGATAGCTCCATGAAACTGACCGGCGCGCCGCCCGCATTCAATGCATGAACGATGTTGCGCGATTCAGACGTTGGGTAGAGCCAGTCAGTATCAAAGCTGACGACGCAAAAACGGGTGGCAGAGCCGCGAAAGGCATTGGCGAGCAACCCGCCATGATCTTCGGCCAGATCAAAATAATCCATCGCCCGGGTGATGTAGAGATAGGAATTGGCGTCAAACCGGCCGGTAAAGGCCAGGCCTTGATAGCGCAGATAGCTTTCGACCTGAAAATCGGCATCAAAGCCAAAGGTCTTGCTGTCGCGGTCTTGCAGGCGGCGGCCAAATTTTTCAGTCAGGCCCTGTTCTGACAAATAGGTGATGTGCGCGGCCATGCGCGCAACGGCCAGCCCCGCATCCGGGGCCTTGCCATCGGCATAATAATCGCCGCCGCGCCAATTGGGATCGGCCATGATCGCCTGACGGCCGACCTCGTGAAAGGCGATATTCTGCGCCGAATGCCGCGCGGTTGAGGCGATCACCAAAGCGGCAGCAACCCGCGCGGGATAGGTCGCGGCCCAAGTCAGCACCTGCATGCCGCCCATCGACCCGCCGACGACTGCATAAAGCCGCTGAATGCCCAGATGATCGAGCAGCCGCGCCTGCGCCCGCACCATGTCGCGAATGGTGATGACCGGAAAGCGCATCGCATAAGGCTGGCCATCTTCTGCCCGCGATTCCGGGCCGGATGAGCCCATGCAGCTGCCAATGACATTGGGGCAGATGACGCAGAAGCGATCCGTATCAATGGGCTTGCCGGGTCCCACCATGCGCGTCCACCAGCCGGGCTTGCCGGTAATGGGGTGCTGCGAGGCAACATATTGGTCGCCCGTCAGCGCATGACATAATAAAATGGCGTTGGAGGCATCTTCATTCAGCGTGCCATAGCTTTCATACGCAATTTCAAGCGGCGCAAGCCGGCCCCCGCCATCGAGCAGCAATGGCCCGGGCAGGACAATCTTACGATCAAGGCCAAAACGCGCATCAGACATGGGCCGGGGCTAGGGGGCTGGAGGCCGGATTGTCAACCGCTCGCAATGCCCCCGGCGTTTGACCGGCCTTCGCGCCCCGTCTAAGGCGGGGGGCATGAGCGCACCCCAACCCAAGCCTTGGATCATGGACATTGCCCCTTATGTGCCGGGCAAATCCAAAACCGATGATGGCCGCCCGGTCGTCAAGCTTTCGTCCAATGAAAACCCGTTGGGCACCAGCGACAAAGCCCGAACAGCCTTTGCCCGTCACGCGGGCGAACTGGAACGCTATCCCGATGCGAGCGCGTATGATTTGCGCGCAGCGCTGGCTGCCGCGCATGGGCTGGACCCGGCGCGGATCATTCATGGCACGGGGTCGGACGAAGTCCTGCATCTGGCCGCCGGAACTTTTGCCGGGCCGGGGGATGAAATCATCTTCGTGCGCTATGGCTTTGCCGTCTACGAAATCGCAACGCGCCGGGTGGGCGCAACCCCTGTCATCGCCCCGGACAAAGACTATGCGACAGATGTCGATGCCATCTTGGCCTGTGTGACGGACAAGACCCGCGTCGTCTTTGTTGCCAACCCCAATAACCCCACCGGCACCTATACGCCGCGCGCCGAAATTGCCCGGCTGCACGCCAGCCTGCCGGGCCATGTGCTGTTGGTGCTGGACCATGCTTATGCCGAATATCTGGCCCCTGATGAGGAAGATGGCGGGCTAGACCTTGCGCGTAATGCCGCCAATGTGTTGGTAACGCGCACTTTTTCCAAAATTTACGGGCTGGCGGCCGAGCGCGTTGGCTGGGGCTATGCGTCGGCGGAGATCATCGATGCGATGCACCGCATCCGCGCGCCCTTTGGTTTTTCCATCGCTGCGCAAGACGCCGCTATCGCCGCCTTGGCGGACACCGATTTTGTTGACGCCAGCCGGGCGCATAATAAACAATGGCTCGCATGGTTTGCGGCAGAAATCGCCAAGCTGGGCAATCAGGGGCTGCGCGCCATCCCCAGCAAGGCCAATTTCCAGCTGGTTTTGTTTGAGGGCGCAACAACGGCAGAGACGGCCTATCAGGCCTTGATGGACCAGGGCTATATTGTCCGCTGGCTGCCCGGCCAGGGGCTGGGCAACGGCCTGCGCATCACCATTGGGACCGAGGCGGATTGCCGGGGCGTGATTGCCGCCCTGCGCCAGATTACCGGAGCTGCCGCCTGATGCTGCCCTTTGCGCGCGTAACCATTATCGGGCTGGGGCTGATTGGCTCGTCCGTTGCCCGCGCGGTGCGCGAGCGGATGCCGGGCGTTGTCCTCTCCGGCTATGATGCCGACCCGGAAACGCGCGAAACCGCACGCAGGCTAAAGCTGGTGGACGATCTGGCCGACACGCCGGGGGCGGCTGTCACCGATGCAGGGCTGGTTATCCTGTGCGTCCCCGTGGGGGCGATGGGGGCTGTCGCCGAAGAAATCCGCGCCGATTTGCCGGCAGAGGCGCTCGTCAGTGATGTTGGCTCGTCCAAGGCCGCGATCCTCGCGGCACTCAGGGCGGCCCTGCCCGATCATGCGGTCATCCCTGCCCATCCGGTTGCGGGCACGGAACGCAGCGGGCCGGAAGCCGGCTTTGCCAGCCTGTTTCATAATCGCTGGTGCATTCTGACCCCGCCGACCGATGCAGACCCGAACAAGGTCGCGCAACTGGCCGCCTTTTGGGAAGCCTTAGGCGCCAATGTGGAGCAGATGGACGCCCAGCACCATGATCTGGTGTTGGCCGTCACCAGCCATTTGCCGCACCTGATTGCCTATACGATTGTCGGCACCGCGTCCGATCTTGAATCGGTGACGCGCAGCGAAGTGATCAAATATTCAGCGGGTGGTTTCCGAGACTTTACGCGCATTGCTGCCTCTGACCCGACCATGTGGCGCGATGTCTTTTTGTCCAACAAGGACGCCGTGCTGGAAATGCTGCAACGCTTTTCCGAAGACCTGACAGCGCTGCAACGCGCGATCCGCTGGGGCGATGGCGATGCGCTTTATGATCTGTTCAGCCGCACCCGCGCGATCCGCCGCTCGATCATTGAAGAAGGACAGGATGACGCCCGGCCCGATTTTGGCCGGTCGGATCATTGATCAATCGTTCAGCGCGTTGATCGCGGCATGGACCCGCGCTTCCAGTTCCTCACGCGGCAAACCGGCCGGGATTTCATCGCCCACCTTCATCGTTACCACGCCCGGATATTTGATAAAACCGCGCGGCCAGACCTTGCCTGAATTGAGCGCAACCGGGATGACCGGCAGACCCAAAATCTTGTAAAGCCCGGCCAGCCCGGCGCGCAACGCAGGGCGCTCCCCATGTGGCACGCGCGTGCCTTCTGGAAAGAGGATGATCGGGCGGCCAGAGTCCTTGGCACGCTTTGCCTCGGCAATCATCCGACGCATGGCCGCGGCCCCCGCCTCGCGGTTCACGCCGATTGAACCATGTGCCCGGGCCGCATGACCCCAGCCAAATAGGTCCAGAAGTTCCTGCTTCATCACAACCACCGGACGGCGGAAGAGCGCCAGTGTCTCGACCGTTTCGTACATGGATTCATGCTTGAAGATGTAGAGCGCCTGCCGATCATCCAGCGTGCCCAGCACCTCGGTGCGGATGCCAAGGATAAAGCGGGCGCACAGCCGGTGCCATTTAGCCCAAAGTCGTGCGCCAAAAATGGTCGACCTTTCGCCAAAGGCAACAAGCGCCCAAGCAAAAGCCACAACGGGCACGCTGCCGACATAGAAGACGAACGCGAAGACCAGCGAGCGGACAAGAGCAATCAGGCGGGCGATCATAAAAGCGGCCCTAGCTCAAGAGCGATGACCCGCGCCAGCAGCTTGTTATATTCCTTGAACAACTGGGTCAGGCTAACCTCGCTGGGCACAGCGTCGCTGACAATCCGCACCTTGCCGGGCAGGCTGTGTTCCAGTTCCAGCCGCGCCCGGCGCATATGCCAATCGCTGGTCACCAGACGGACTGAAGAATAGTGATGGGCGGTTATCCAGCGGGCCGTTTCCCGCGCGTTGGAAATGGTATCAACCGATGCCTTGTCAAGGTCGATGCAGCAGCGCGACAAGGGGCGCGGCACTCCCATAACCTGGTCCAGTTCCGCCCGGCGAACACTGGGGTCGACGCCCGAAACAAGCAGGCGCTCTGCCCGATGCGCTTTCAGGACATCCAGCCCGCGCTGGAAGCGGCCGGGCGCCCCCGTGAGCACAACAACCGCATCGGTCCGCACGCCTGAGGGTGCAGGACGCGGCAAAAAGACCGCAAACCAAATGAGGCCAAGCAGCCAGGCAAGAAAGGCAAAGGCGAAGAGACGGCGGATCATAGCAATCGCCTTAGCGCCAGAACCAGCGTGGCGCGCGCCGCCAGCAGGGCGAGCAGGGCCGCCACAAAAGGAATGAGCGCAAGCAACGCCCAGCTTTGCGCATCCAGATAGGCCGATTGGAGCAGGTCTGATCCAAGCGCCGCGAACCGCTGGTGCAACAGGAAAAGCGCCACAAGGCCGGCCACAAGGCCGACGCCGGCGCCAAATAGGGCATCCATTGCGAGCCGGCGTTGAAACAGCCGCGCGATCTGTCGGTCGGTCGCCCCCAGAAGATGCATGACCTCAATCGTCGGGCGGTGCATATTAAGCGCGCTGCGGGCGGCCAGAACGATAACGGCCACCACGCACAGCGCGATCAGGAAGACCAGCAGGCCAGAAAGCCAGGTTAAAGCCTGCATCAACTGCACAAGCGGTCCCAACCATTGGGCATGGCGTTCCACCCGGGCTGAAGGCGCGATGGCCTTGACCGCGACCTGCAAACCACCCAGCGCATCTTCTGCCCGCGGATCCAGCGTGACATCCATCATCAGCGGCACCGGCAAATCCCCCAGCCCGATCTGGCCGAACCAAGGCTCCAGCAGACGCGCCATTTCTGCCTCAGACACCCGTTGGAAATTCACCACACCCTCTAGACTGGCAAGGCGCGCCTCGATTGCCTCGGCTTGCTTGGCCTGCCGCACCGGGTTGGGCTCGAGGATCTGGATCGTCACCCGCCCGGCCAGATCGGCTGACAGGCCGTTATGCGCGCGGGCCAGCGCCAACCCGGCGGCGGCGGCAAGCACCGTCAGGAAAATCATAATCGCAATCACCCAGGGCATCGGCCCGGCCAGCCGCCCTTCCGGCAGCACCCGGGCCTGTGCAGGATCAGACCGGAAAAGGCGCATTAGGCGGGTCATGCGGGCAAATCACCCGGCAGGGGCTGCGCCGTGCTGACGCTCGCCAAGGGGGCCAAGTGCCCAGCGTTTAAATGCATGATCCGAGCGGCCGGCAAATGCCCCATCAGCTGGGTATCGTGCGTCGCAACCACCACAGTTGTCCCTAATTGGTGCAGAGCTTCAAACAGACGCAGCAGCCGGGCGGCCATATCCGGATCAACATTGCCCGTCGGCTCGTCCGCGACCAGCACATCCGGGCGGGAAATAACGGCACGGGCAATGGCGACGCGCTGCTGCTCCCCGCCGGACAGCGTCAGCGGCCGCGCATCGAGCCGCCCGCCCAGCCCCACCCAGTTGAGAATTTCGCGAACAGGCTGGTCAATCGCGGCCTCGCCCGTGCCGGCCAGTCGCAGCGGCAGCGCAACATTGTCATAAATCGACAGATGCGGGACGAGCCGAAAATCCTGAAATACCACGCCAATGCGCCGTCGATAGTCGGGAAAACGGCGGCGGGGCAGCGTGACCATATCATCCCCGAATAGCCGGATAACGCCCCTGCTTGGCCGCTGCGCAAGATATAACAGCTTCAGCAAAGACGTTTTTCCCGCGCCGGATGGGCCGGTCAGGAAGTAAAAGCCGCCTTGGTCCAGCGCAAAGCTAATGTCCGAGAGCGTCTCTGGCCCAGGCCCATAGCGCAAGCCCACATTCTCGAACTGAATGATGTGCGCCATGCGTGCCGCTCAGCCCCGGTCCTCGATCATGGCGCCTTGGTAGAACAGCCGGCATCCACGATCCAGCTTTGATTGCATCGCGACGCTCTTGCATGCGCCCGCCATTCAGTGCTTAGAGGGGAGTCCCAGACTTCGACCTGCATAAGGCCCGTTCATCCGATGATCCTGTCCTGCCCTGCCTGCAACACGCGCTATCTTGTTCCGGATACCGCCGTAACCGGGGCGGGACGGCAGGTCCGGTGTGCATCGTGCCGGCACAGCTGGTTTCAGCCCGGGCCAGAAGCCCCGGCGCCCGCGGCTGCAGAATTGCCGCTGCCGCCGCCCGTGCCGCCGGCCCCGCCGGTGCCGTCTGCCCCGCCAATCGCGCCGCGCTGGTCAGACGCGGCATCGCCCGCTGATCATGAACCATTTTACGCGCCGCCAGCCGGTGCAGACACGCCCTCCCGTCCCTCGTTCCTGCGGCGTTTGTGGCGCAATCCGGCCAGCCGCCTGACGCTGGGGGCGCTGGTTCTCGCGCTGATCCTGCTCGGCGCGGGTGCCGCGATCCAAGTCTATGGCTTGCCCAAGCAGTTCAAGGCGCTGGGGCTGGCCAATGGGTCCAAGGAAGTCCAGCTCCAGCTGGAAGTGCCTCACGCGCCAGAGCGCCGCATATTGGAAAGCGGCAATGAGCTGTTCGCCGTCTCTGGGCGGATCGTCAACCCGACCCTGCTCGAACAGGATATTCCCGATATCCGGGCCGAGCTGCGCGATGCGCATGGCAAGGTTGTTTACGGCTGGACGATCACACCGCCCCGGCGGACCATCGGCGCGAAAAAGTCTGTCGATTTCAATTCGGCCGAGGTCAATGTCCCGCGTGGCGCCAAGGAATTGAACCTGAGCTTCTGATCTTGGGCCAAATCCCCGCGCCTTGGTGGGCGAAAGCCATTGCCCCGGCCCAAAGGCTCTGCTAGGGGCGCGCTCTGTCAGTTGCCGGAGCGTTCACGCGCCCCGGAAAATCTGCGATAAAGTGCGGTCGTGGCGGAACTGGTAGACGCGCAACGTTGAGGTCGTTGTGGGCGAAAGCCCGTGGAAGTTCGAGTCTTCTCGACCGCACCATACAGTAAGACAGGGTAACCGATTTTCGCCTTCGGGCGTACCTAACCTCTAAATCGGCGCAGAACTGCGAGGTTTGGCGGGTCATCATTTCCCCAGTGAAGTGAGAGACCCGCCCAACCTTCTTAATCCGGGCAAAAAATTTGCCGGATTCTCTTTTCGAAAGAACCCGGCTTCACCCCGATCTTCAGATTTAAATGGCTATCGTGCACCTATGCCGAATTGCATCTCTTGCTCGGCCCAGTCGATGGGCATCTCGCTGATGAGCAATGCCCGCCGGGTCAGCCCCTTAGGTTGAGTGCCATCTGCGATGGCTTCGATGATTCTCGGGCTCACCCAAGACAAGCGCAAGAGCCGCGCAAGCTGCGTTCGGCAGCGACCTTCCCGCTTTGCTATTTGATTGAGGCTGAGCCCGGGAGAAGCCAACACGAGGCGCTTAGCAACGAAGGCGTCAGAAACCAGCTCTAATAAATCATTCGAAATACGGCTTGCAGAACTTTCTGCGTCGATCAGGAGCCTTGCTTCTCGGAACGGCCGCTTGGTTGGCAGCGGAATTTTGATGCGCCAAGCTTCTTGCTCCAACAACCCTAGCGCGCTTGGATTGAGTGAAATTTCCATATGCTCCTTTTGGATTCGGATTTCCGCGACCAGCGCCCTTAGGACTGGAGCAGCTCCTTTCGCCTCAAGTTTAGCCTTTGTCGTCTGAGCTTCTTCGAATAAGCGGCGCAGCTGCTTGGCGTCCGCATCGTATGCCAAGCGCCGCAATCCGTGCTCGTCATTCAGTAGGTCGCAGACGCCGCTGATGACATGCTGATCCAGTGCCCCCTGCTGGAAACGAACGGGTTTCGGATCCGCAGGACGGGCGAGGTCCTTGCGGGTTTCGTAATAGCAGTAATGGCGGGATTTCTTGGTGGCATAGGTTGGAACAACAGGCCGATCATA
>JBJTNW010000034.1:0-73559 GCA_046074265.1 Chakrabartia sp. | reverse complement strand
CAAGCGAGGTGGCCAAAGCGGCCCTGGCGGGATGCTTGAACGGCGACTTTTACATCGTCACGCATTCGCACGCGATTGGGGCGGCGGAAAAACGCATGGCAGAAATTCGCAGCGCCTTTGCCAACCAGGCCCCGATGGAGCGCAACGGCGATATTTATGAGGTCAACCGCGTCATCGCCGATGTGCTGGCAGAAAGGAGCCGGTAACGGATGCACCCCTTTTCTTTTCGGCACGCCCCAAGCCGGGAAGAATGTTCCAGCGGAAAAAGCCGCCGCAGATCAGGAAGGGGCTTGGCCTGATCACTCTTGCCATCATCACCGGCCCACACCTGCTTGCAACCGCAAAGGGCAGGCGGCACAAGCGGTCTGCATTTCTCAAGCGGGGCGTCTCTATGAAGTTGGCAGGCTGGGCATTTTTTACCGCGCGACACTGGTATATCGCTTTTGCAGCGCTGCTGCTGAGCGGGGTGCCGATTAGCGCTGAGGCGCCCTCCTCCTACAAAGAATCTGTTGGCGGATCCCCGCTGGGAGAAGTGGTCACCACCGCGTCCGGCAAGGTGGAGGGCTTTGTACGCAACGGGGTGCTTGAATTTCGGGGCATTCCCTATGCGGCGCCGGTTTCGGGCGAGGCCCGATGGAGCCTGGCGCAGCCAGTTGCCCCTTGGTCGGGCGTTTTGCCGGCGATGCACTTTGGACAGCCCTGCCCGCAGGCCGCCCGCTATGGCCTGACCGAACGGAGCGACGAAGAAGAATGTTTGACGCTCAATATCAGCCTGCCGCGCGAAAAAAGCGCGCATCCGCGCCCGGTGCTGCTGTGGATCCACGGCGGTGCCTTTGTGGGCGGGGCAGCCTCGCTCTACCGGCTGGACCGATTGGCGCGTGAAACCGATGCAGTCGTCGTCAGCATCAATTACCGCCTCGGCGTCTTGGGCTTCATGGCCCCGCCCGCTGGCACATCGGGGGAAAAGCACGTTCTTGGGCTGGAAGACCAGCGCCTTGCGATGCGTTGGGTGAAGGCCAATGTCGCAGCCTTTGGCGGCGATCCCGATAATATCACGCTGGCCGGTGAATCCGCGGGGGCAGCGTCGGTCTGCATGCAGATTTTGACGCCCGAACAGACGCGCGGCCTGTTTCACCGGGCGATTGTGCAAAGCGGCGCGTGCGGCACGCCGTTGCGCAGCCTGGCCGAGGCCGAGGCCTTTACCGCCAAGGTGGCCGCAGAAGCCGGCTGCGCTGACCCGACAACACGGCTGGCCTGCCTGAAAAAGATCGAGCCGCAAGCCCTGATCGCCGCCGGGGCCAAGGCCGCGCAAAGCGACCTGCGGGCCTTTGCGCCCTTTACCGGAAGCGCAACGATACCAAGCCCCACGCTTGAGGCCCTGCAAGCCGGCCGTTTTGCCCGGGTCCCGGTGTTGAACGGGTTCACGCGCGATGAAATGCGCCTTTATGTTGGCTATGACATCCAGAACGGGGCGACCATTACGCCCGAAAGCTATCCCGCAGCGGTCCGGCGCATCTATGGCGACAAGGCAGATCAGGTGCTGGCTGCGTACCCGCTAAAGCCGGGCGAGCGCACGCCCGAAACGCTTGGATCGTTGATGACCGATTTCATGCCCGGCCTTGGCATCACCCATTGCCTGATGCTGGACAGCGGCCGCCTGCTGGCGCGCCATACGCCCGTTTACCAGTGGGAATTTGCCGACCGCCGCGCACCGGTGCGCGGCGTTTCCATTCCGATCCTGCCCGATCCGGGGTTTGAGCTGGGGGCAGTCCATTCAGGCGAGCTCAATGCCTTGTTCCCCGGCTTTTCCAACACGGCCGCCATGACCGCGCCCGATCTTGGCCCCGCCTCGCAGCAGCTTGCCGACAGCATCGTTAAAAGCTGGGCCGCCTTTATGCGGGGCGCCCCGCCCGCCGCAGACTGGCATCCCGGCACGGTGATGCGGTTTGAGCCGGGTGCGATCCGGCCTTTTGATGCCTGGGCGGACTATAAGTGCGATTTCTGGCGGTCAGCCTATCCGGCCTATTTCGGCACAAGCCCGGCAAGGGTGAGTTCACCGCAATAAATGACGGCGCGGGGCCGCCCTGCCTTTCAGGATGCGGCCTCGCCAATCGCCTTCGATCAGGAGAGACTTTATGTCGGATGGCCTTGGAAGTTTTAACCTATCGGCCATGGCCGACCCGGTGGCGCGGATCATCGAAATGACCGGCATTGCGGTTATCCTCGCATCGGTAGTCTTTGCCGCCGCCAAATTTGGTGCAGAGATCTGGCAAGGCGTCGGCGATCAGGCCTATGCCCGCTGCCGCGCCCATTTGGGCCGGGGGATTTTGCTGGGTTTGGAGCTTCTGGTGGGAGCCGACATCATCGCAACCGTCACCGCACCGCTGACATGGGAAAGCCTTGGCCTCTTGGCCGGGATTGTCCTGATCCGGACCTTCCTGAGCTTTTCACTAGAGGTCGAGATTGAAGGGCGATGGCCTTGGCAAGCCGCCACTTTGCCGGGCCGGGCAGATCAGCCTCAGCCCTGACCGGGGCGGGCGATTAAACGCCCACCCCGCAAGGTTGATCAAAAGCCGTCGACGCTCTTGCTGACGAGGATGTTGACCGAGACGCGGCGGTTCTGCGCCTTGCCTTCAACCGTATCATTGCTGGCCAGCGGATCGGCTTCTGCCATGCCGGTCGGCGTCAGCATGCGATAGGGCTTCCAGTGGCACGCCTGCTGCAAATAGTTGATGACGCTTGCAGCGCGCTTTTCGCTCAGCCGCTGGTTGGTTTCATCGCTGCCCGTTGAATCGGTATAGCCAACCACCAGCATCAGGGCGTTACCAATGCCCTCAGCCGCCGTTGCGGTGGCGCAAAGATCGGCCTTGGCCCGCTCGGTCAGGACGGCTTTGCCGGTCGCGAAATAGACGTTGGTCGTGCTCTTGATATTGTACTTGTCAATATCGCCCATGCGCCCGCGCAGCGCCGCCGTGGCGGCCGCCTGCTCTTCAAAACGCTGCGACGTGCCATTGCGGATCATCGACGCAATTTTGAGATCGGCGTTGCGGAAGGTGATCTGGCTGGCGACAAGGCTGTCGCCCGCCTGCCAGGTCTTGACCGTAACCGGCAGGCCATTGAGCAGCGCGTCGGCCGTCAGCTTGGCGCGATCGATGCCGAACAGGCCCTTGCTTGCCTTGACGACGGTGGCATCGCTGAGGCCGATGATGACGGCCTTGCCATCTGCCGTGGTGATCTGCACACGGTCTGCATTGCGGGCGGTGATGACACCGACAACGTCCGGACCCACCGTCATCTCTGCCGGGGCCTGACCATTGACCGTGATCGTGCCGCTGCCCGGCTGTTGCGCGCCAAGGCTGGTTGTCGTTGCCGCAGCACCAAGGGCGAAGAGAACCGCCAGCCCGGACCGCTTTGTCATCATTTTCATACCGCTACTCCTTATCTGTTCAGTCCCGGCCGTGCCTGTTCGGGCCAACATTGATGGAACGTGAACGAGGGTCGAAAATATGCATATAGACATACATAAATCGACAGGCGAACCTTAAAAAGCAGCCTCTTAGCCCTGAGGAGCAGGGGTGGCGGACGCCCCTTCGCCCGTCCTGTCGGTCACGCGACCGCTGCGTTCTAGCTTCCCCCAGCCCACCCATGGGCCGGTAATCGCTTTGCCGATGGCCTTCAGCACAACAAAATACATGATCTGCCGGTAAACAAAGCGTTGGGCGATCAGCAGGAATGCGGGAAAGCGGGACGCGCGCGGCTCTAGCCGATAAGCGATCCAACCGCACAGCAGGTCAATGCTGACAAAGGCAATCCAGTACCAGGCCATGCGCAGAACATCACTTTGGGTCTGGGCCCAGCCATGATCATGGATCCGGATCGCCGTTGCAAAAATGCTGGTAAATAAGGCCAGATCGATCACCGGCGAGATAACGGCAAAGAGGATTTGGAACAGCCAGGCTTGCGGCAGGCCGACAATCGCCAGCCCAAGCGGCTGGCCGCGGCGCAGCACGGCCCGGTGCTTCCACAGGCATTGCAGCGTGCCATAGGCCCAACGAAAGCGCTGCTTGGACAAGGCGGCAAAGCTTTCAGGCGCTTCGGTCCAGGCAACAGCCTCGGTATCCAGCGCAATCCGCCAGCCCTGCCGCTGGATGGCGATCGTCAAATCCTGATCTTCCGCCAGCGTATCGAGCGGATAGCCGCCAACATCGTCCAGCGCTGCCCGCCGCCATGCCCCGACGGCTCCGGGCACCACCGTGACCGCATCAAACCGCGTCAATGCCCGCCGCTCCAGATTTTGCGCGGTGACATATTCCACGCCCTGCCACCGCGTCACAAGGTTGACCTGGTTGCCAACCATCGCATTGCCCGCCACCGCGCCCACCTGGGGATCGTCAAACCAGCGCACCAGCCGCGCAATGGTGAGCGGCTCAAACTGGGTGTCGGCGTCGAGCGCCACGACAAATTCCCCCTTGGCAAGGCGAAGCGCGCGGTTGAGGGCCGCGGCTTTGCCGCCATTGGCCAAGGTGAGCAATTGAACCCGGGCATCGCCGGCAAAGGCTGCGCGCACGACGGCGCTTGTCCCATCGGTCGAGCCATCATCAACCACGATCACCTCAAGCGTCACCGCGGCGCTGGCCAACACCCGGGCGACCGACGCCTCGATAACCCGCGCCTCATTAAAGGCGGGAATGATGACCGTCACAAAGGGCGGCGCATCCGGCAACGGCGGCGGGATTGATCCTGCGGCGCGGCGCCCGGTCCAGGCCAGCACGGCAAGCAGGATCGCCCGGGCGACACCCAAGGCAATCGCCGCAACAAAAACCCATTTAAGGAAAAGGGCGGCCGCAGCCAGAAGCATGAAGATCCCTGTATCTGCCCGCACGGC
Source organism: Chakrabartia sp. (assembly GCA_046074265.1). Classification (GTDB taxonomy): domain Bacteria; phylum Pseudomonadota; class Alphaproteobacteria; order Sphingomonadales; family Sphingomonadaceae; genus Aquisediminimonas. The sequence goes on along the minus strand of JBJTNW010000034.1, from coordinate 68,674 downwards.
TAATAAATCGGTGCCCGTAATCGGCGGCATGACGGCGCGCGGTGGCAATCCCGCCAATTCTGAGACCGGCACGATCTTGAGGCCACGGGCGCGCAGGCCATCAATGATCCGCGGCAGCGCAGCCAAGGTTTGGGCCCGGTTGCCGCCGCCATCGTGCAGCAGGACAATCTGGGCCGAGCGGGCATCGCTGCCGGCATCCACCTGCGCCAGCGTGCGCGCGACAATCTGGTCGGCGCCCGGAGTTTTCCAATCGCCCGGATCAACGTGCAGCCCAACATTCACATAGCCCGCCTGCTGGGCTTCAAGCGCGGGGATCAACTCATCGCTGGTCGTCGGCTCGGCATCGCCAAAATAAGGCGCGCGAAACAGGCGAATACTGCGCCCGGTATAGGCCTCAACAAGCCTCTGGGTGGCATTGAGCTCAAGCCGCGTTGACCCGGCTGAGACATTCGCCAAATTGGGGTGGGTATAGCTGTGATTGCCGATCTCGCTTCCCTGCCGCACGATCTGCCGCAGAATGCCCGGGTGGATCAGCGCATTTTCGCCGATGACGAAGAAGGTGGCCGGTGCGTGCTTGGCAGCCAGCACCTTCAAGATGCGCGGCGTCCAATCCCCATCCGGACCATCGTCAAAGGTAAGGGCGACCTTGCCCGGGCTATAGGCCGTCCGCCGCACGACAAAGGGCGTTGGCAAGCGGCGATACTGCTCATCCGTGATCAGCCCGTCAGGCGCGAAATGAACGTCGCGCCGCCCGGCTGTTGGGGTGCTGTCAATCTTGAAGATCTCGCCATTGCCCTCGACATCCACATCACCCACATCGTGCAGCTGCGTCAAATCGGGCCGCTTGGCGGTTCGATAGGCTTTGAGCGCCTCCCAAAAGCCATTATCCTCGCTGCCCAGACGCCACAGCGCCACCCCGGCCACGGCTTCCCGATCGGCCGCGCGCAGCTGGTTCCAGGCAGAAGCTGCATCCAGCATCCAGACATGATGGGTCTGGCCGGCTTCCTGATAGTCAAAAGTCAGGTTGCCGCTGGCTGGATCAAAGCGCAGCGGCGCGCCGCTTTCATGCGCGATCCACCAGGCCTCTTCCAGCGACACCGCCGTCCCTTCGCCTCCGGCGACCCAATCATATCCGTAATTGCCAAGGGCGATGATCGCCTTGTCGCGGCCGGTCTGCGCCACCGCCGCCTTTAGATGTTGGACAAACCAGGCCTGGCTGGCGATGGGGCCCGGGGCACCCGACCCTTCATGCTCGTCATAATCCATCAGGAAAAGCTTGTCGGCCGCCTGCGCAAAGGCCGTAAGGTTCCAATTGGGGTCATCAACCGGCACCGCGACAGTTACCAGCAAATGATCTGCGGCGAACGCCTGATGCGCCTCGCGGATCAGATGCAGATAGCGCACAATGCCCGCCGGGCTTAGCGTTTCGAGGTCAAAAACCACGCCCCGGGCGTGCATGGCCAGAAGCGTGCGCCGCACATCGGCGATAAAGGTCGCCCGCGCCCTGGGGCTGGCCAACAGCTGCTCGGTCCCCGCGCTATCCCAAGCGCCATTTTGGGCATTTTGCACCATGGGCAGAACTTGCGGCCGCAAGGCCCGGCTCTGGATGGTCCGGTCAAAGCGGGGGTCTGCCAGATGGACAAGCTTGTGATTGGGCCCGGTGACGCTGAGCACCGCCGGCACCACCCAATCCAGCGACCCGATATGGTGCGCCAGCGAAATGCGGCTGGCATCATCCCAAGGCGTATAGAACCCAACCCGCAGCGGCGGCGGTGCATGGCCAGGCCAGGCCGCAGGCAGCCATTGGCGCAGATGGGCGATCTTATGACCCAGATGGCTGACCTGCTCTGCCAAAGGTCGCGGGGCGGGGCGTTCGCCATCCATCATCGACGGCGGCGTGGGCACCTCGATCAACGTGACGGCAAAAACCGTGGCCGCCAGCAGCAAAAGGCCGAAAAACGCCGCGACGAGCAATGTTGATATCCTGCGGCGGCGGCCACTGACATCGTAGAAAACAGGGGCGTGCATGCATCGGTCCAATCTTGAATGGCCCAGCCGGCGCTGTCGGGGAAGCGCCGGCCGGGGCCAGACACGGACCAAAAGCCGGGGCGAGGCGGCCCGGTGGGACATCCGGGCGGCCGGCTTGTGCGTGGCCTAGGGACTTGGCTTGCCCCCGGCATCAGGGGCAGGACGTCGGTCCTTGGTCGCCTGTCTGGCACATTGGCCATATCCAATGCCCGGCCCGATTAGGCGGGCGATGGCATCGCCGCCGTGTCGGCCAGATTACGAGAATTTTATTTTCCCACGCGGCGGGATTACCAAATGTTCATCCGACGGATAACGGTGGGATGTGCCGCGCGCGCCACGGCGGCGGACAAGGGGCTTGCTGATCACGGATTTGCCCATCATGTTAGCATTGAACTGGGAAAATCATCTGCCATGAGCCGGCGCATTCTTGTAATTGAAGACGATGAAAAGACAGCGGCTTTTCTTAACCAAGGCCTGACGGATGAGGGGTTTCTGGTCGATGCCGTCCATGATGGCCGCGACGGGCTGTTCCACGCCACCGACAGCGTTTACGATGCGATTATCCTCGACCGGATGCTGCCCGGAATGGATGGCATGGCGGTGCTGGCAGCGATGCGGGCAGCACAGGTGACAACGCCCGTTCTCATTCTTTCTGCGCTCGGCTCGGTTGATGCCCGGGTATCGGGGCTGACGTCGGGCGCGAATGATTATCTGGTCAAGCCCTTTGCCTTTTCTGAGTTGCTGGCGCGCCTGAGGCTGTTGCTAGCCCGCCCCGGCACGGCGCCAGCCGAAGAGACGGTGTTGCGCTGCGGCGATATTGAAATGAACCTGCTGAACCGGCAAGTGCGGCGCGCGGGCAAGAAGATAGAGCTTCAGCCGCGGGAATTTCGTCTGCTGGAATATCTGCTGCGCCACAAAGACCGAGTGCTGACCCGCACGATGATGCTGGAAGGCGTGTGGGATTATCATTTTGATCCCGGCACCAATGTGGTTGATGTCCATATGAGCCGGCTGCGCCGCAAGCTGGACGATGGCTTTGATCCCCCCATGCTGCATACGATCCGCGGGGCGGGCTATATGCTCGGGACGCTGGGCTGAAAATGCGCTCTACCCTTTCGCTAAGGAACACGTCGCTTGTTCTGCTTGGCGCCTTTCTGGTCATCCAGCTCGCCGCTTTGGGGGTCGGGTTGCTGGCAATGCACCGCTTTGCAAGCCAATTGATCCTGGCTGACAGCATCAGCGAAACCACCGAGCAGGTGCGGGTGCTAAAGGATTATTATGAAACGGGGGGCATGCCGCTGCTGCATCGCAAGGCTGAACAGCGCTTGCGCCAACCCGGCAGCTCGGAACTGGTGATCCTGATCCGGGCGCCGGACGGCAGCCTGTCGGGCGGTGGCCTGTCCAACTGGCCGTCGAGCATCGGACGCGATGTTCGCTGGTCGATCGTGCCGGTGAATATGCCGGGGCTCGCCAAGCCCGCCCAGATTGGCATTGTTTCCGCCAGCTTGCCCAATGGCGGCGCTATTCTGGTTGGCAATCTGCTCAATGATGAGCAGCGCCTGCAACGCGCGAGTGAGGCGGCGGCGCTATCGGCCGTCGCCGTGGGGACATTTTTTGCGCTCTTGTGCGCGCTGCTGATGCTGCGTTTGCTGGCCGGGCGCGTCGATGAATTTACCGAAGTGGCGGCGGCCGTGCAGGGCGGCGACCTGAGCCGTCGCTGGACACGCAGCGAAGCCTCCGATTCCTTTGACCGGCTGGGAGCGGCCATTAATGCGATGCTCGACCGCGTTGCCCAATTGGTTGAGGAACTGCGCATGGTGACCGATTCCATGGCGCATGATTTGCGGTCGCCGGTGACGCGGCTGAAGACCACGCTGGAGCAGGCCTTTGCCCAAACCAAAGATCCGGCCGCGCGCGATGCGCTGGCATCGGCAATTGAAGAAAGCGACAGCCTGCACCGGATGCTAGAGACCGCGCTTGATATTACCCGCACCGAAGCGGGCATTGGCCGTGATCAGTTTACGCGCTTTTCGTTGGCCGACCTGTTATCCGATATTGGCGATGTCTTCGGGCCATTGGCCGAAGAACGGGGGATGACCATCAGCGTCGCAGCTGATGGCCCGCTGATGGTCCTCGCCCATCGCGAGTTGTTGCAGCGCGCGGTTTCCAACCTTGTCGACAATGCGCTGAAATATGCAGTTGGCGGGACAAAGCTGACGCTGACCGCGACCCATGTGGGCCGGCTGGCCTATATTTCCGTTGACGATGACGGGCCGGGCATTCCCGCAGAGCGGCGGCAAGAGGCTTTGCGCCGCTTTGCCCGGCTGGACAAGGCGCGGACACAGTCCGGCGCCGGCCTTGGCCTCTCGCTGGTCAAGACCATCGCGCATCTTCATGGCGGCGATGTGTGGTTGGACCAGAGCCCTGCCGGGGGGCTTAGAGTATCGGTTGGCCTGCCGATCAGCACGGAAGGATAAGGCAGGCCACCGCCTGTCGCTAAATCTTCATTAAATTTCCGTAATCTCCTCGCATTCGAGGAGAAGGGCCGCAGCGGTGTATCGCGAATAACGCCCCCCATTTGCTTGGTTCACTTGCGGAGTTTTGATGCGCCATCGCCTGCTGCTTGCATCCATCCACGATGTTGGCCCTCTTTATGCATCTGAAACAGAAGCGCTTTTTGATCGCTTAGTCGGTCATTTGCAGAGCACGCGGCTCGCCATGCTGGTTGTGCCCGACCATTGGAACCGGGCCCCGCTTTCTGCTGCACCGGGCTTTGCCAAGCGCCTGCGCGACTGGGCAGATATGGGCGTGGAGATGTTTGTGCACGGCTGGTTCCACAAGGATCTGGCGGCGCATAGCGGGATGGCCCATTGGAAAGCGCAACACATGACCGCCGGCGAAGGCGAGTTTTTGGGCCTGAGCTGCGCCGAAGCGGCTCGTCGCATGGCGGCCGGCAAGGCGCTGATTGAAGATATTACGGGCAAGCCCGCAGCAGGCTTCATCGCACCGGCCTGGCTTTATGGGCCGGGCGCGCGCGAGGCCTTGCGCACCGCCGGCCTGCCGCTGGCCGAAGACCATTTTCGCGTTTGGCGCCCCGAAACGGGCGAGATTGTGGCCCGGGGTCCGGTGATCACTTGGGCCACCCGCACGCCGCTGCGCGAAGCCTCGTCGCGGGCCTTTGCCGCGCTGGCGCGATCGCTGTTGAAGCCGATGCCGGTGGCGCGCGTGGCGGTCCATCCCGGCGATGTCCACAGCCCTGCGGTGCTCCAGAGCGTCGACCAATTGATGCAGTCTCTCTTGCCCGGTCGCGCCATTGGCCAATATCGCGACCTTCTTCCAGCGCCGGGGCCCGCCCCCCGTGCAGCCTTTGCCGAGGCTTTGCCCAAATGACGATGATGTCCCAAAAAGACTTTGCGGGCAGCCCGCCGCCTGCGCTTGATTTGCCTGCGCTTGACCTTGACGCCCATTTTGCCGGCGATGAGCCGACGCTCTTTGCCCGCATCGCGCGCTGGGCCGGGCCAATTCTGTCCGTTGCGATGCTGGTCGCGATCCTCACCCAGGCGCGCGGCGTGGATTATCGCCAACTGCTGACGCTGCCCACCCAGCCGCTTTTTTGGGCGGCATGGGCAATCAGCTATCTGGCAACGCCGGTCAGCGAGTGGATCATCTATCGCCGGCTGTGGACGATCCCGCCCGACGGATTGATCGCGCTGCTTAAAAAGCAGGTGAGCAATGAGCTGCTGCTCGGTTATCTGGGCGACGCCCAATTTTACCTCTGGGCCCGGGCGCGGACCGACATGACGGGCACGCCCTTTGCTGCGGTCAAGGATGTGTCCATCCTGTCGGCCATGGCGGGCAATGCAGCCACCTTGCTGCTGCTGCTCGTCAGCTGGCCCTATCTGGCCCAAGCCCAAGTGGGGGTGGAGATGCGGACGATCCTTGTCTCGCTGGGCGTCATGCTGGCCAGTTCCATCCTGGTATTTGCGTTCCGCAAGCGGCTGTTTTCGCTGCCCCGGGCCAGCCTTTATTTTGTAACGGCCGTGCATCTTGCGCGGATTGCGGTGGGGCTGGCGGTGCTGGCGCTGGCCTGGTCGCTGCTGCTGCCCGGCCTTGCCTTTAGCTGGCTGTTGTTGCTGGCGATGCTGCGCATGCTGGTGTCGCGCCTGCCGCTTTTGCCCAACAAGGACATTGTTTTTGCCGCGCTCACCATGCTGTTGCTGGGCGCCAATGGCGGGGTGGGCACGGCAACCACGCAAATCGCGGTCATCACGCTTGCTGGGCATATTGCCATTGGCCTTGCCATTTTGGTGCGCGATGGGGCGCTGTGGCGGCGGGGTGCTGCGCAATGATCGGCCTGTTTGCCATGGCGGCGCAGGCTGCCCTTGTCTCTAATCCCAGCCTTGGCATCGCCGAGGGGCGCTGTCGGGATGGCGAAGCGGGTCCCGCCTTCATCGTTTCTGTTCTTGGCCTCAAGGACCGGGCCGGGACCGTGAAGCTTGAACTCTATCCGTCCAACGATGCTGATTTTCTGGAAGACGACAATATTCTGCTCAACGCCGGTAAGGCCTTTCGCCGCGTTGTCGTGGATGTTCCGGCCAGCGGCACGCCCAAATTGTGCATCCGGGCACCAGCCCCGGGCGCCTATAGCCTTGTGCTGCTGCACGACCGGGATTCAAACCGAAAATTCAACCTGACATCGGACGGGATCGGCTTTCCCGGCAACCCGACCCTGCACTGGTCAAAGCCCAAAGCGGCTGCGACCCGCGCAGTTGCCGGGGCCGGACTGACCCCTGTGGCCATCACCCTGCAATATCGCACCGGCCTGTTCAGCTTTGGCCCCCTGCGGGAGCGCGGCCAATGAAGATTGTCGACGTCTCGGCCTTTTATTCGCCTTATGGCGGCGGCGTGCGGACCTATGTCGAGCGCAAATTTGCCCATGCCGCGCTTGCCGGCCATGAGATGATTGTCGTCGTCCCCGGCCCTCGAGATGACGAGAGCGCCATGCCGGGCGGCGGGCGCCTTGTGTCGATCGCCTCGCCCAAGCTGATCTTTGACGGGCGCTATCGCTATTTCCGGTCTGCTGGCCCCATCCATGCGCTGTTGGATGCCGAACAGCCCGATATCGTTGAAGCCTCGTCGCCTTGGCGGACCGCCAATATTGTCGCCCAATGGCAGGGCGACGCCCGCAAGGCGTTGATCATGCACGCCGACCCGATGAGCACCTATGCCTATCGCTGGTTTGGGCAATTTGCCGAGCGCGATACGATCGACCGGCGTTTTGCGCCGTATTGGAACCATCTCCGCCGGGCTGCGCGCGCCTTTGATACCATCATCTGCGCCAATCCATCGCTTTCCGAGCGGATGCGGGCCGCTGGGCTTCAGCGGGTTGAGACGCTGGCTCTGGGCATTGAGGCCGATACCTTCTCGCCGGCGTTGCGCACACCCGACCTGCGCGCCCAATTGCTGGCCAAATGCCAGCTGCCCGAACACGCGTGCCTGCTGCTGGGGGTAGGACGACTGAGCGGCGAGAAGCGCTGGCCCATGGTTGTCGAAGCTGTCACCCGTGCCGCTGCCCGCCACCCGGTGGGGCTGGTGCTGATCGGCGCGGGGCGCGACCGTGGCAACATCTTGCGCGCAATTGGCGGCAACCCGCATATCAAGTTGATCGAGGGCATAAGTGACCGCAGCTTGCTGGCGCGGATCATGGCCAGTGCTGACGGGCTGGTCCATGGCTGCGAATCAGAAACATTCGGCCTTGTTGTGGCCGAGGCAGCGGCCGCCGGCCTGCCGCTGATCCTGCCCGATCAGGGCGGCGCAACCGGGCTTGCCGCGCCTGACCGCAGCCTTGTCTACCAATCTGGCAATGGCGCGGCGCTTGCAGAGGCGATCATCGCCTTTTTGCGACGTGACCGGCAGGAAATGCGGGCGGCGGCCGTGCGGCACAGCCCGCGCATCGCCTCTATCGGCGATCATTTTGATCAGCTTTTCAACAGCTACGCGCAATTGAGCGGCCAAAGGATGGTGGCATGAAGATGGACCCGGACGCTTTTCGTCCCGCCAAGGGCCCTGCTGACGATGCGCACCTTATGCGGCCGGTCGGCAGTGCGCGGCGTGCGCCTTTGTGGTGGCATTTTCTGCGCTTCAGCTGCCGGAATGCGGGGATGAAAAGCCCGCATTAAGTCCGCATTTGGGCCATTGGCACCGCGCCCTTGTTGAATTAGCATCCCGCCACCGGCCGACCAAGGGCGACTGCCGGCTATGGGGGACATGAGATGACGGCTTTTCGCATTTTCCTACTGCTCTGCCTTGGCGCGATCCTTGCCTATACGTCGGTGACCATATCGCATCACGGGCTCAATTTGCTGCCGGTCTTTTTTGGCGACATGGCCAAAATGGGCTGGCCCGGTCAGTTCAATCTGGATTTCATGTGCTTCCTCGCCTTGTCGGCGCTTTGGGTATCGTGGCGCCATGATTTTTCGGCGGCCGGGCTGGCGCTGGGCGTGGTCGCCTTTTTTGGGGGGATGCTGTTCTTGTCGGCCTATCTGCTTGTGCAGTCCACGCGGTGCGGCGGTGACGTTCGCACGTTGCTGCTGGGCACGCGCCGCGCCGCTTAGAGCAGAGCGCGCTTAGGCCAGACCTGACTTCAGGAGCGCAAGGACCAGCACCGCGAGAAACGCGGTTTCCATCAGCATGAAGATCACCGGTTTAAGGCCAAGCTTGACCATATCACCCAGCCGCGTCTTCATGCCGATCGCGGCGATCGACGTCACAAGGCACGCCCGCGACAGGGTGTTGCCCGCTTCCAAGACCGCAGGCGGCAGCGCCACCAGGCTGTTGAAGGCCACCAGCCCGATAAAGGCCAGCACGAACCAGGGGAGCACGGGCGGGCGGGCGGCGCCTTCCGCCATCTGGCTGCGCGTGATCTGCCCGGCCACAAGAATAACGGGCAACAACATGGCCACCCGCAGCAGCTTGACGATGGTTGCCGTATCCCCAGCGTCGGGCGAGATCGCATAGCCGGCACCCACCACCTGCGCGACATCGTGGATGGTGGCGCCAATGAAGATACCCGCCTGATGGTGGCTAAGCCCTGTCAGATGCGCAAGAACAGGGTAGAGCACCATCGCCATGGTCGACAGCGCGGAAACGCCGATAACAGTGAAGAGCGTTGCCTGCTCCTTCTTCTCATGCGCGGGCAGCGCCGCCGATAGCGCCAGCGCGGCAGAGGCGCCACAAATGGCCGTCGCGCCGCCCGACAAAAAGCCAAATAGCGGGTTGAACCCCATGGCCCGCGCAAGCAGGACGGAAAAGAGGATGGTGACGGCGACCAGCCCGACCACCAGCAGCACCGGCGACCAACCCAAGGCTGTGACCTGCGCCCAGCCGATCCGAAGGCCAAGCAGGGCAACGCCGATCCGCAGCAACCCGCGCGATGCGGCATCGATGCCCGGCCGGGTGCGCTCTGCCTCGGTCAGGAAGTTGAACGCCATACCGATCAGAAGCGCATAGAGCATGACGGGCGCGGTATAATGTTCCGACAAAAACGTGGCGGTGGCGGCCAGAAGCAGCGCAACCGCAATGCCGGGCGCCAGTATTTTGCCCTCATTCACCAGTGACATCATTCAGTCCTCCTGCGGCGCAGCTTTGCCAAGATCAGCGACATAGCCCCGCCGCATCGCGGCAAAGGCGCAGGCCGCCAATAGGCAGGGAATGGGAAGAAGGTTGAGCGCCGCGCCAAGCCCCAGGCCATCTGCGAACCGCCCCGTCAAAATCGGGCCGGGCGCCAGCCCGATCAGGTTGTTCGCCAGCGTCAGCGTGGCAAAGGCAGATCCGTGAAGGGCAAGCGGCGTCAGATTGGCGACCATCGCCCCGGCTGGCCCGGTTGTCGCAGCAACCAGGAACATGGCGAGCGCCAAAAGCGCCAACTGGCCCGGACCGGGCGGTAAGGCAAAGGCCAAGCCAAGGCTAAGGGCCGTGCCAAGACTGTAGAGGATGGCAAGGTTGATTTTGCGCTCAACCCGGTCGCGCGCCATCCGGTCGCTAAGCATGCCGCACAAGATCATGCCCAGACCGCACAGCAGTAAAAGCAAGGCCGCCCAATGGCCCGATTGATCCAGCGGCAGGCGGTAATAGCGGTTGAAATAGGTGGGCAGCCAGGCAGGTAGCGCGCCAGCCGCAAATAGCTGCAGCCCGCTCCCCAGATAGGCCAGACGGACCGAGCGACTGGCAAAAAGGCTTTTAAGCGGCGGCACCACGGCCTTGGGCGATGCGGGCCCGGCAGAGCCAGCCAATTGCCCAACCTTGCGATCGCGCACCACCAAAGGGTAGATCAGCCCCAGCACCAGCCCGGCCGCGCCAATCACCACAAAGGCGTGCCGCCAGCCATGGCTGGCCGCAATCTGCGCACCCAGCGCCACGCCCAGCACTTGGCCAAACAGCCCCCCTGCCATGAACGCGGCGGACAAGGTGGCCCGCAGCTTTTTGGGAAACACGCTGATCACCAGCGCAATGCCAACGCTGCCATAAGCAGCCTCGCCCAAGCCCACCAAAGCGCGGCCAACCAGCATTTCGCCATAGCTGGCCGCCATGACGCAATAAAGCGTCGCCAAGCTCCACAGGATTGCCATTACCGCAAGGCTTTTGGCGCGCCCCCAACGGTCTGCCGCAAGCGAGAGCGGGAAAGTCAGCACGCCCACCATCACCGCGACAATGCCCGAAAGGACACCTAGTTGCGCATCGGTCAGCTGCCACTCCGCCTTGAGCAGCGGAAACACGGCGTTCAGCACCTGGCGCGCCATATAGTCCGAGATCAGCAGGCCAAAGCTGAGCGCAAAGACAATCCAGCCATAAGCTGTCGTGCGCGCGGGCCCTTCGGGGCCTTCCGTCAGGGGGACGGCTCCTGCCATGATCTTCCCTCCCTCGCGCCCGATTAGCGGGCCAATTCCGCAATCAGGTCAAGCCCCTCAGGCCATGGCCCAAAACCTGCCGGGGGGTTCAGATGCCCGACCATGCCTGCATCGTGCAGCATTGCCCCCCAATGACCGGCGAGATCGCAGACCCGATCAAATTCAGCCAGCGGGTCATTATGGCTCGCTGCAACAATGGTTGGAAAGGGAAAAACGCCGCGCGCAATGGGCAGCCAGCCCCCCGCTTCAAGCGCGTCGGGCCTTGGATAGGCCGGCGGCAACGGCCGTTCCACATCGGCGGGCGTCGCCAGCAGCGCCCCGCGGATCGGCCGGGTGGGCGCCAGCGCCCAATGCGCCACCATCAGGCACCCAGCGCTGTGCGCGGCGATAACGACATCTCCGTCGATCGCCTGCAACGCGGCATCAAGCGCAGCAACCCGCGCCTCCCGGCTCAGCCGATCTTGCGTCAGCGGCTCTACCGTTACCGCGCGCGGCAAGGCCCGGGCGGCGTGCGTTTGCCAATGATCTTCCACATGGTCGCGCAAGCCGGGGACGAACAGAACCGTCACGTCCTCCGGCATCATCGGCGCGGTGATCATGCGGCTGCGCGGATCGGCACGGCCAGCTGGCCGCGTTCCCGATTGGGGGCCATGCCAAGCTGGGCGAGCGTTTCTTCGGTTGAATTATACTGCGTGCCAATCTTGTAGATCGCGCGCGCCTCTTGCCCATTGGCAATTTCGCGGCCCAATTCCTTCGAGATGCGGACCAGCTGCTCAATCTGCGCGACCGAGCCCATTTTGTTGCCATGCGGATCATAGATCGTATCTTCGATCCCGCAGCGGCAGTGCATGCCGAGCGCGATGGCAATCGTGTTGATCGGCAGCACATTGCCCATCACGCTTTCCAGCGTCACCGTCGAGCCATCGGGCGCGCGGCGGATAAACTCCATGAAGTTCGCCGGGTTCGGCCCGTCAAAGCCGCCGCCAATGCCAACCCAGGTCAGGTTGAGCGGGCCCTTATAATGGCCGCGGCGGATCAGTCGCTCCACCGTTTCCATATCGGGCATGCAGGTCAGCTGGAAATGCGGCTGAATGCCAGATCCCGTCAGGCGGCGCAGATGCTCTTCCACCCATTGCGGACCGGCGGGGACGACCATTTCGCGATACGCATGATAGAGCGCCTCATTGCCAATGCTGGTATCCTTGAATTCCCAGTCTTCCATCAAGTCCATGATGTTCATCTGGGTCGTGTTGACGGCAATTGTCACCTGCTCTGGGGCGGGCATCAGGTCGGCCAGCATATGGCGGACTTCATCCGACAGCCATTTGGCTTCGGCGCCGTCTTCCTCGCTCTCGGGCGCGAAGCTGATCGAGCCGCCGACCTGAATGATCATGTCGGGCACAGCTGTCTTCACTCGGTCGATCAACTCGTTGAACATCGACAACCGCTTGGACCCATGACCATCGAGCTCGCGGCAATGGAGGTGCAGCACGGTCGCGCCGGCATTATAGCAATCGACCGCCTTTTGAACCTGCTCGTCCATCGTGACCGGAATATCTTCCGGGAAATCATCGGGCATCCATTCCGGGCCATAAGGGGCTGCGGTGATGACCAGCTTGTCCTGGTTTTTGGGAAGCAAGGAATCGTCAAGGAACTGCATATCCGGTCTCCTATGAAATCAATTTATTAGAAGGGCTTGTCGCCGATAATGCCGGCGCGCTCCATTTTGCGGACGGTGGGGGCGTAATCCATGACGGCATAATGCTGGGTGCAACGATTGTCCCAGATCGCCATGGAATTGGGCTTCCAGCGCCAGCGCACCTGATATTCGGGGATCGCCGCCCGGCTGATCAGATAGCTTAAAAGATTGGCCGCGCCCGGTGCATAATCCTGCCCGTAACGGACATTGTCTGACGTGTGGAAATTGGTGAAGTGGGTGGTGAACCCGCAGACATACAGGCATTGGCGGCCCGTTTCGGGATGGGTGCGGACCACCGGATGCTCGGCATCGGGAAAGCGGGCCTTCAGCGCCGCGCGCGCCTCATCTGTCATGCGCGCGCCAAAGCTGGCTTCAATGGAATGGCGCGCCTTCAGGCCTTTAATCTGCGCCTTGATATGGTCGGGCAAATCCTCATAGGCCTTTTCCATATTGGCCCACATCGTATCGCCGCCAACTGGCGGGCAGGCGATGCAGCGCAAGACCGCCCCCATTTGCGGCGCATCGCGCCAAGTCGCATCGGCGTGCCACGCATTTTCATAATAATCGGGCGGCGACGTCTCGTCCTTATAGATGCGCACCAGACCGGGATGATCGGGATCGCTCCCGGCAACCGGGTGATCTTCCAGCGCGCCGAACCTTTCAGCAAAAGCAACATGATCGGCGCGGCTGATGTCCTGATCGCGCAGGAATAGCACCTTATGCTCCAAGAGCGCGGCGCGAATGGCGCCAAAGAGATCATCATTGGTCGCGGCTTCGGCGATATTCACGCCGGAAAGTTCTGCGCCAATATGGGTGGTGAGCTTGTCGATCTTCATCGCCCGCCCTTTCAGATCACGAAGATGGAAGAGCCGATGGTCCGGCCGGCTTCTAGGTCCTCATGCGCCTGCACACAGTCTTCGAGCGCGTAACGCTGGCCAATCTCGACCTTGATCTTGCCGGCCGCGAGGTTGGAGAACCAGAAGTTCGCCAGTTCCGCCCGCTCGGCGGGGTCGGCAAAATAATCGATAAAGGCCGGCCGCGTGAAATAGACCGATCCTTGCAGCATCGTTTGAAAGGCATCAATCGGGGGGAACGGCCCGGACGCCGTGCCGCAACCAACCAGCACGCCGCGGCGGCGCAAGGATTTGAGCGAGCCCTCAAACGTATCCTTGCCCACGCTGTCGAACACGGTCTGCACGCCTTCGCCGCTCGTCAGTTCTTTCACCCGCGCCGCGACATCCTCGCGGCGGTAGAAGATAATCTCGTCGCAGCCATAAGACATGGCGCGCGCCGCCTTTTCGTCGCTGGACACCGTGCCGATCACGCGCAAGCCCAGCATCTTGGCGATCTGCACGGCCAAAAGCCCGACGCCGCCTGCGGCCGCGTGCAGCAAAATCGTATCGCCCGCCTTCAACCGCGGATCGGTCTTCATTAGCCAATAGGTGGCAGAAAGGCCGCGCATGGTAGAGGCCGCCGCCTCTTCAAAGCTCACATTATCGGGCAGCTTGAACAGGGGCGCAGCCGGCATCACGCGCTCGGTGCTATAAGCGCCCAAGGGGCCGCCATTATAGCTGACCCGGTCCCCCACCGAAAAGCCAGACACGCCCTCGCCAATCGCCTCGATCGTCCCGGCGGCTTCTACGCCGATGCCGCAGGGCGGCTGCACCGGATAATAGCCAGAGCGGAAATAGGTATCTGCGAAGTTACAGCCGACAGCTTCATGGCGGATACGCACCTCGCCTGTGCCCGGCGCGCCCACGGCCACCTCTTCCAGCTTCAGGACCTCGGGCCCCCCTGCCGCGTGAAAGCGGACTGCTTTTGCCATGATGCGCCTCTCCTCTTTTCAGCACCCACAGCTAGTCGGTTCGCGGCTTGTATTTTTCACATAACGTGCCATTAATTTAACATTTAACGACAATCGGGAGCGGGAAAGTGGCAGAGCTGGTTCGCGTGGCGGCGCTCACCGGCTATTTTGAGGCCATGGCGCGCTTTGGCGTGGACCCGCGACCCCTGCTGCGCGAGCAGGGGCTGGGAATCGACCTGCTGATCAACCCGGAACAGATCATCCCCGCCGTCGCCGCGATCCGGCTGCTGGAACGCAGCGCCGAAGCCACGGGCTGCGAGACGCTGGGCCTCAGCATGGCGCAAGGCCGCTCCCTCGCCAATCTTGGGGCGACCAGCCTGTTGATCGCGCACCAGCCGACGCTGCGGCGCGCGCTGGAGGCGCTGCGCGAGTTTCGCGTCCGCGTTAATTCAACGCTGATGCTCCATTATGATGAAGCGGACGATATCGCGATCCTGCGCGAAGATTTTCAACTGTCGCGGTCAGAGCCGTCGCGCCAATCCTCCGAGCTTGCGCTCGCCGTGCTGGCGCGCTTGTGCATGTCGGTTCTGACCCCTGGCTGGGCACCGCTCAACGTGTGCTTCGTGCACGGCGCGCCCAGCCGTCCGGCGCTCGCCAGCTATCAGGATGTTTTTGGCTGCCGGCCCATTTTCAATTCCGAATTTAACGGGCTGGTGATCCACCGCGCTGATCTGGACTTGCCCAACCCACAGGCCGATGAACAGCTTGCACGGCACGCGCGGCAATTGCTGACCGCTGTCGCAGAGGCGCAGCCCAGCTCCTATGCGGAGCAGACCGAGCATCTGATCCGGATTTTGCTGCCCGCGGGCAAGGCATCGGTCCAGATTTGTGCCGCGACGCTGGGCAAGACCGTGCGCAGCTTGCAGCGCGCACTGGACGCGGAAGGAACCTGTTTTTCTGCTCTTATGGATCAGGCGCGCCAACAGCTTGCCCGGCAATATCTTGCCAACCCCCGGCTCAGAATTACCGATATTGCCGACCTCTTGGGCTATGGCTCTATCGGGGCCTTTTCCCGATGGCACAAAACGGCCTTTGGCCAGCCCCCCCGCACCTGCCGGGCCGAGCAACAGCCGATCAACCGATGGTTTCAGGATAGGCCAAAAGTATAAATCGTCGGAAAACCAGATTTTGAGGAAATCCCGACCCCTTATATGCCAAAAGGGGACATAGAGAGTAATTTATATAAAATAGAGTGCCCCTATCTGACATCCGACACTTCTAAACCCCCAGAAGTTGCAGGGCGTAATACCTTTTATTTCAATTCATAAATGCACGAAGGGGGTACCCATGAATAAAGCACTGATCGTTGGCCTGTCGACCATGGCCTTTATCGCAGGCACGAGCGCGGCACAGGCAGAAGCCTTTAATGGCGGCCATGTCGGCGTTTCCATCAACATGGATAATTATGAGGTCAAGGCGCAGGACCTGTTTTACGATGGCACGCGCTTTGATGGGCTGAGCGGCAACGGCGTCGGCTTTGGGGCTTATGCGGGCTATGATGTCGGCATGGGCGACGGCGCCTTTGCCGGGATCGAAGCCTTTGGCGACTTTGGCAGCGCCAAGGCCATGGCGAGCGACGGCGAGGGCGGCGAAGCCAGCGTCAAGGCCAAGAACGGATTTGGCGTGACCGCGCGTCTCGGCGGCAAGATCAGCGAAGCGACCGGGGCCTATGTTCGCGCCGGCTGGACGCAGATTCACGTCAAAGGCGTGCTCGGCGACTATTCCGAAAGCTATAATGAAAGCGGCCTGCTTTACGGCGTTGGCCTGGAAACCGCGCTGGGCAAATCGGCCTCGTTGCGCGCTGAATATCTGATTTCAGATTTTGGCACTGTGGGCGAAGCGGATAGCGGCCTGAAGGCGAAGAACGGCCAATTCCGTCTTGGCTTGGGCTTCAACTTCTAACCAACTCTCCCCACCCCCGGAGGGCTATGCCCCCGGGGGCTTTTGCCCGGCTGACGGCAAATCGGCCGGCCGGCCTGTCCCTAATTGGCCCTGAGAGAAAGACGATGGTTGCAGATTTCATCGCCCTCGACCCAGCGATAGAAGCGCATATCTGCGCGATGCTGCGCTTGGGGCTGGCCAAGCATCAGGCCGCGAGCAATTTGTTGGCCGGCCCGAGACCAAAAGCCACAGAGACGCTGCGGCAAGTGCTTGCGCTGCTGGAGGATGTCGATCTGCTTGTTTCGGATGCAGCCAGCTATGTGGATTCAGCAATGCTCAAGGCCGCTCTTGCCGAGCTTCATCGGCGCCAGAAGGATCTTCGCCATCGCTTGCACGCATCCGCGCCAAACCCGGTGCTGATCGCGGGTGGGTGACATTTGCAGATCCAGCGCACCGCCTTGGCAAAGGCCAAGGATTTCACAGCGCACATCGGCACGGCCGGGAGGGAATTGACGGTGGCTGGCCGGCACGCCTAGCCTGAGCGCACATCCAAGCTCGGGAGGATCAAGTGCCGCACGCCGTTGACCATCATCGCATTATTGATCGCATTGCAGAACGGCGCGGCGGTGTGCGGTCCATCTTCCCCGCCCCTCAGGCCGCGCGCACCGCGCATATCATTGTCGATATGCAAAACGGCTTCATGGAAGAAGGGTCGCCCGTCGAAGTTCCCGCCGCCCGCGACATTGTCGACAACATCAACCGCCTGTCGCAGGCGGTCCGTCAGGCCGGCGGCACCAATATCTTCCTACGCTATACCACGGCCGCCGGGGACACTGCCTGGCCGATTTTTCTGGAGCGCATGGGGACAGGGGCTGACCCCCATCGTGAAGCCTTTACGCCGGGGCATCATTACTGGCAGCTCTGGCCAACGCTGGATGTGGCTGCCGAAGACCTGTTGGTCGAAAAGCATCGCTTTAGCGGGTTCACGCCCGGCACCTGCCCGCTTCATACCCTGTTGCGCGACAAGGACATTGATACGCTGATCATCTCTGGCACGCTGACCAATTGTTGCTGCGAAAGCACCGCGCGCGATGCCATGCAGCTAAATTACAAGGTGCTGATGGTGGCTGATGCAAATGC
Organism: Chakrabartia sp.; assembly: GCA_046074265.1. Classification (GTDB taxonomy): domain Bacteria; phylum Pseudomonadota; class Alphaproteobacteria; order Sphingomonadales; family Sphingomonadaceae; genus Aquisediminimonas. The sequence goes on along the minus strand of JBJTNW010000034.1, from coordinate 51,156 downwards.
CGCGCTGAGCGATGAAGAACATGAAGCCGCGCTCTATGCGCTCGGCTGGATCTTCGCCGATCTTTACGACACTGGCGAAGTCATCGACCTGCTGGCCGCCGGGGCTTGATCTTGCGCAAAGCCATCTCAAGCGATCTGCGCCTAAAGGGCCCATGACCTCAGCGCCCAATGCCATGACCGCTGCCGCCGCGCAGGCGCTTGTTGACCAGGGGTTGGAGCGGGCGGCCGCGCGCTTGGGCGATGTTACCGCCCCCATCATGGCGCGCTTTTACGCAGATTTTCCCGACGCCCTAGGCAGCTTTTCTGAGCATTGGCCAGATCGCCCCGGCCAGTTGGAGCAGGAAATGGTGGGCAATGCGCTTTACTTCATTATGACCTGGCACGTCCGCCCGGCCGAGGTCAAATATGCGCTGTGGAGCTCTGTCCCGCACCATGCCGAGACGCTCCATGTTCCCGCCCGCTGGTATGCCGGTATGATGGCGGCCGCCATCGACGTGATTGCCGCCACCCTGCCCGATCACGCGGCGGCAGAAGCCGCCATATGGCAGGCGATGCGCGCCGATTTTGACGCGCTGATCCGGTCCGCCTGACCCATGCTGCGTGTTAGATGATGAAGATATCCGTCGCCAACAACGCCGGCGCGGTTCTGCCCGTACCCAGGACCGCGATCTGGACCGCGCTTTGCCCGCCCATGCCATCGGCATCATAATAGAGCACGCCTGACTTGGTGTTGTAGATGAACCGATCATCCGCATCATGCGCGCCGTTGACGTTGCTGCCCGACCAGAACTGCCCGGCCGAAATCGCGCCAAGCTGAAGCCCCGAACCTGAGAAGGTGGACAGCGCGAAATGGAGCTGATCCGTCTTCGAAACAAAATCGGTGATGGTATCTTTGTTGGACTGGTTGTTGGGCGCGGTATCGAACACGAAAATGTCGCTGCCAGCGCCGCCCGTCAGCGTATCATTGCCAAGCCCACCCAAAATCCGGTCATTGCCATTGCCCCCGGACAGCGTGTCGTTGCCGCCATTGCCGATCAGCGTGTCAGCCGATCCGGTGCCGGTGATGCGGTTTGCCCCATTATTGCCGACGATCGTAAGTGGCGAGGTGACGGCCGATGCATCAACATTGAGACCCGTCGTCCCGGTGGTGACCGCCGCGCCAGAGGTGCCGGTGCCAATCGTCACCAGTTCCAGCCCAGTATCGCCCGCATAGAGCGTCAAGGTTGAGCTGGCGGTCGAGGTGAAGCGCAGCTCGTCCACACCGCTTGCCCCATTATCGGCAATTTCAGCGGCACTATGATCGCTGGCCGCGCCGATAATGTACAAATCGCTGCCACCCCGGCCGTTCATGCTGTCGGTGCCTGCCTTGCCGTCAAGCACGTCATTGGCGGAATCGCCGAGCAAGTTATCGGCAGCAGCCGTACCGGTGAGCGACAGGCTCATCGCGCTGCTGCCCGACGTGAATTGATAATCCGTCGGCGCAACGAACAAGTTGCCCGCCCGATCCTTGATCGCCCCATCGGAAAAGACGATTGTATATTGCGTCAGCGCGTTGAACTCTGCCGTTGGGTTGATGATCAGGCTGTTGCCGAGCAAGAGGAGGTTGGTGCCTGCCGACCCGATCGTATAGCTTTCAAAGGTTGCCCCGCCGCTTGTCTTGATCGTGATTGTGCCGGAACCGAACTGGACCGCTTCTGAAAAGGTCAGGACGATATTGGCGTTGGTTGCCACGCCCGTGGCGGTGCTGGCCGGGTTGAAGGTCGCAAGCGGCGCCGTCGTATCGGGCGTCAGCGCGTTGAGGATCATCGTGGCGACATCCAGCCGCCCGCCGGTCAACACCATGTTGACGAGCGATGTGGTGGGGATTGCGGTGTCGAGCAGCGCAGCCCGCAAATCGGCTGCGGTCAGCCAAGGCGCAATCGACGACAGCAGGGCCAAGCTGCCCATGACGTGCGGCGTCGCCATCGACGTGCCGCTGAAGCTGGAATAGCCGCCTCCCGGAACCGATGACCAAATGCCCGAGCCGGGGGCCCCGATATCAACCGTGGTTGCGCCATAGCTGGAATAAGAGGCCAAGGCGCCGCTGCTGGTCAGCGCCGCAACCGCGATCACCGCTTCAAAGTTCAGCACGGAAAGCGTGCTGTAATTGGACGGATAGTTGGCCGTCGTATCGTTATTGCTGGTGCTGTTGCCGGCGGCGGCAACAAACAGCAGATCGGCCTGCGCGGTGCGGACAATGGCATCCATCATAGCCTGCGAATAGCCGCCGCCGCCCCAGCTGTTATTGGTGCCGACAAAATGGGCAGTGCTGCCGTCAGCGACCGACGCATTTGCCGCCGCGGTATAATAATCCAGCGCCAGAAGAGCATTGGACGTGCTGCCCGATCCAGTGGCACCCAGGAATTTGAGCGGAATAATCTGCACAGCCCAGTTGATGCCGGCCACGCCCACGCCGTCACCGCCATTGCCGCCAATTGTCCCGCTGACATGGGTGCCATGGTTGTTATCGTCATAAGGATCATTGTCGTTATTGACGAAATCCCAACCGATCAGATCGTCCTTATAGCCGTTGCCATCGGTGTCGACGCCATCGGCCCAGCGGCTGTCCTTCAGCAGATCACCCGCGTCGATGCGGCCATTGCCATTCACATCGGTGACATAGGCGCTGTTGGCCGACTGGTTGAGATCGCGAAACGTGATCAGGCCGTCGCTATCGGTATCCACCAGCGCCGCCCGGAAGCTGATCGGGATTTCCCGCTGGTTGAGCCAGACGTTCAGATAAAGATCAGGATGGGTGTAATCCATGCCGGTGTCGATCACCCCGACAACCGATTTCATGCTGCCCGTTTGGCCATTGGCCCATGCCTCGCCGGCATGGCTGCCATAGCTGTTGGTTGGCGACGTCTGGTCGCCATACATGCCCCACAAGCTGCCATTGGTGTAATAAGGATCATCGGCCGTTGCCTGAACGCCAACACCCTCATTGGCCTCTGCAAACATGATTGCAGGATTATGGGCCAAAGCCGCTTGCGCGGCCTGCGCCGCTTGGGCTGACCCAAAGCGCATGACAACCAAATCGCCCGCGCCATCCTGAGCTGCGCGCAATTGCTGCACGACCTGCCCGCCCAAACCATGCGCAATATCTGCCTGGCTTGCGGCGTTCTGGCCCGGACGGAATTGGACGATCAGCTCAATCGTGGGCGCCGGCCGGCTGACCCGGCCAACAAAGCCATCAGGACCGCCTGCAATGCCCGGGCCCGTGCCCAACGGGGCAAGCGAATCGAGATCGATGAAAGGGCGACCCTGAGGCAGAAGCGTCTGCCATTCCGGAACATGCGACAATGCAACGTCAGAAGGCTCATGGCGAAGAGCAGCGTCGGGCAGTTGAACATTATGCCAAGGGGTCTGATCTTCCTCATCACGCCAGAAAAAACGTCCGTTCATCATCGCTGATTTCATGAGGTATTCTGCCCTTTGCTTTTATAAACCGCAGTGTTTTTTATTGCGACATTGTTAATTTGACTGGCATTCTAAATAATTCTTTTGCGAGCATTGGTCTAGTAATGTTTAGATTAACTGAAGTTTGGTTCAAAAAAGACCTTGGATTGCCGCGATAAGCCAGACGGCAGCAATCAGGACCAACTGCGCGGGCACGACCCGCTTGGCAAAGCCGATCGGCCCTGCAGAGGCCGCAAGGACCACCTTTGCCCCGGTGCTGCTGGACCAAGCGACCAGCATGGGCAAGGCCGCGTCGCCCGGGGCCAATTGGCCATCAGCGACCTGCGTCGACAGGGCAATCGCCGCGGCATGGACATCCAGCACGCCCCCAATGGCGGCCGCCATCAACAGCCCGGGCGCACCCAACGCATCGCGCAGGGCAGAAACGGCAATCAACATACCCCCCAACATCAGCGCAAAAAGCAACGCCATCGCCACGCCAAAACCATGCTGGACTTCGGGCACCTTGGTGTCTGGCTGGCGCCAGGCATGCAGCGTCAGACCGCCCCCCAGCAGCAGCGCGACAATGATCGCGACCATCAAAGGCCCCAGCAGTAAGGCAAAGATGTGGGCGTCGGTCACGCGGATGACCAGGCCGAGTTGGACAAAGGTCGCAACCGTTGACAATACGGCCGCCGCTGACGCGGCGCGCAACGCCGTAGGTGCCTGCCGGACCCAGCCCCCCATTGCGCCAATTGTCGCCGAACTTGAAACAAAGCCCGACATCAATCCCAGCAGCGGAACGCCCAGCCGGGCCCCCACGGCGCGCGTCGCAATATGCCCAACGGCATTGATGCCAAGAACCAAGATAACCACCAACCACAGACTGTGCGGGTTGATCGCGTCATAGGGCCCCATGGCGCGGTCTGGCAGCAGGGGCAGAATCACTAGCGTTGCGCCGGCCAGGATCAGGAGGTCGCTTGCCTCTGCGGGGCTTAGTCGGGGGCCGACAATGTCATGCAGCGGCCCGCGCGCCGCAAGAAAGATGGTCACCACCACCGCTGCGCTGCCTGCAACCAGCGGCATGGTCAGCGCCAGCCCGCCCAGAAGCACCGTTAGGATAAGCGCTAGTTCTGTCGTGAGCCCCGGGTCCTTTGCGTCTTTTGACCGCCAATAGCTGATGCCGGCAAAGGCGGCTGTGCAGACCAGCGCCGTCGCCAGCAGGACGACGCCACCCAGCATCATCGCCAAGGCGCCCAGCAGCGCGGCAAGGGCAAAAGTCCGCAAACCGGCGGCGCTGGGCACCGATCGCCCGGCCTTGCGCCGTTCGCGCTCTGCCCCGATCAACAGGCCAAGGCCAAGGGCCACGAACAATTCTGGCAGGCTTTGCAACGCGTCCACCCTTGGCTCCTCACTTGGCCGGACCCATGTCGCGTCCCGCCAATTCAATGGTGGCATCTTGACCGATATTAGGAAAGCCGCCAATTTTTAGTTGTGCTGTAAAGAAGTTTCCGTGTTACTGCGGTGGCTATTAAGAGATTTACTATTCGCGTAAGGCTTGCCCCATGTCGTCTCTGCCGCCCTCTCATGTGCGCTTCCTCAACGTTCTGAATGCCATTCGGCAATTGTCGCCGGCAGGTACGCTGAACGCGGACGAACAGGTTCTGCTCGATCTGCTGATCGTGCAATGGCATGAAAATGAGCGGATCGCGCTGAGCGATCTGATGCACGGCAATCTGGGCGGTTCGCAGTCCACAACCTATCGTCGCCTGCTTGCACTGAATGAAAAAGGCTTTGTGCGCTTTGGCACCAGCCCGACCGACAAGCGCGTGCGCTTTGTCGAGCCGACCGATCTGGCCCGCAAGCACATGCGCGCCATGGACGAAAGCCTGAGCGGCCTGTTTCCGCCGCTGCAAGCCAATTGACACGCCCGCTTGAGGCAGGCCTTTGGTGGCTTGTGAAAGCCATTGCGCTGGGCGTTGTCTGGGCCGCCCTGTTTCGGTTCAACGCGGCGGCTTTTGCAGCCTTTGCCATTAGCGACCATGCCAGTTGGATTTTCCTGCCGGCCGCATTGCGCGTCCTTTTCCCGCTGGTCTTTCGCGGCAGCGGGGTTTTTGGTCTGGTCCTTGGCAGCCTGTTGATCGTTCCGCCGAGCGCGCAAGCGCTGGTCGCGCCGATCCTCTTTGCGCTTGGCTCTGGCTTGGCGCCCGTGATCGGCATCGCCATTTGCCAGAACATCTTTAAACTGCCGCCGGATTTATCGGGGTTGAGCGCGACCCATTTGGCGGCGCTGTCGCTCACCTGCGGCGCGGCCAACAGTTTGATCGTCAATTTGTGCGTGCTGCTGACCGGCGGGCCCACCCACGGCGCGATCCATGCGGTAACGGTTTTTGTGGGCGATGTGGCGGGCACCGCCATCGTGCTTTACGCGATTGCCGGTTTGTTATCCCTGATCGCCCATGTTCGGCGCTGCCCGAATTAAGGGCATGAAAAAACCGCCCGCAAGCCAAAGCCTGCGGGCGGTTAGAGGGGGGTTTTAGAACTTGTACCCGGCCTGGACGCCAATCAGGCGACGGCCACCGGGCGAGATGAACGAGCCACCAAACTCAGCGGCGAGAATGACTTCGTTCACATATTTCTTGTTCAGCGCATTGTTGGCGAAGACGTTGATCTTCCAACGTTCCCCTTCAAAGCCGGCGCGCAGATCCAAGACGCCAAAGGTGCCGCGACGGGCGACGTCATATTTGGCATTGCCGAAATCTGCCCCCAGGAAGCTGACCGCCGAAATCGGGATCAGGCCGCTGAAGATGGTCGGCACCGTTTCGTCCTGAACGGTGTGGAACCAGGTCGGCCCCGTGATGCGATAATCGGCGCGCAGAACAGCGTCGATCTTGTCGGTCACCGGGGTGTCGATCTGCGTACCAAGGTTGATCGTGTACTTGGCCGTATAGGGCGACGCATTGCCGACCGTATAGGGACGCGACGCGTTCTTCTTGATTTCGGAATCGGTGTAGTTGACCGACCCGAAGACCGACCAGCCGCGCATCAGATTGGCGTTGGCGTTGAATTCCACGCCCTTCAGATCAACCCGGTCGATGTTGGACACAACGCGGAGCAAGCCGAAGCTGCCGACATAGAATTCAAAGAACTGCATGTCGGAAACCTTGGTGTAATAACCGGCGAGATCGAAGTTGATCGGCCCGGCCTTACCGCGCACGCCCAATTCAAAGGCGTCCGACTTTTCCTTGCGGTACAGGTCATCAATCTTAATGCCTGCATTGATCGTGCCCGGCGCGCCATTGTTGAAGCTCCCATCGACAATCGCGGCCGACCCCTGGTTGTTGAAGCCGCCCGACTTAAAGCCGACGCCATAGTTGGCATAGAGGTTCAGGTCGCGGGCCAGCTCATAGCGCACCGTCAGCTTGGGCTGGAGCTGGTTGAACGTCTTCGACTGCGGCCCAATGGGGCCACCATCTTGACCGGGGTTGATCGGACCGCCGGTGATCGGATCGAGCACGAACGGCACAAGGTTGGTGACGTTGCGGTGCTCGCTGTCGTAGCGGACGGCCAGACCGATATCGAGCTTGTCATTCGGCTTATAATCAAACGAGCCAAACGCCGCATAAACATCGGTGCTGAACTTGTCGTGGAACAGCTGCGACGTCGGGTTGTCCGTATTGGGCGCGTTATACAGCTGCTGGATCACGCCTTCACCCAGATCGGCCCCAAGGCTGACGCCAACTTCGCGCTTCAGGTTCAGGTAATAGGCGCCGATCAACCAGTTGATCGGGCCGTCATTCTTCGAAGCAAGCCGGATTTCAGCCGACAGATCCTGCTGGTTGCGCAGCTGATATTGCGTGCCGTCACAGGTCGACGGGCTGTAGGGACCGAAGGTCGAGCCCGTGCCCGGATTGAACAGGAACGGAATAGCGCTGGAGTTGATGCTGCCGGGCTGGTTGACCTTGAAGTTCGCTTCGCTCAGCGCGAGCGTGGTCTCAAAGCACTTGTTGGAAACAGCCGTGTTGACGTCGTTGCGCGTCGCCTGGCCAAGATCAACCGAGATATAGCGGGCAAAGTCCGCCGAGGTGCCGTCTGCGGTCAGGTCGTTCTTGATGTCGCTATAAGCAACCCACGCGGTTAGCGCAGTCGACCCGAAATCATGGTCGAGCTTCATCGATGCTTCGAAGGTCGACTGGTCGTTGGTCGGGCGGATGTTGCTGTAATAGTCAAACGGGTGCGCATCGACCTTTTCATAAAAGGCCGGGTTGAAGGCGCCGAACTGCGGCAGGTGGAACGACGCGTTGAAGTTGATCGACGCGCCCTTCAGGCGGCCATAGCGCAGCTTGGTGTCAACTTCGGTCTTGTCACCGATCGGCACGACAAGGCGGCCGTTGACGTTCCAGCTTTCCTGATCGTCAACCGTCTTCGATTCCAGATAGCGGTTGTAGAAAAAGCCGTCGGTCGTTGCATAATCGGCCGACAGCAACAGGCCCACGCCTTCGCCCAGCGGCAACGAGACATAGCCATTGGCCTTGATCGTGTTTTCGTTGGCGTAGCTGGCTTCCATGCCCATCTTGAAGCTGTCGCCCGGCTTCATCGTCTGAACGACGATCGCGCCAGCCGCGGCATTACGGCCATAAAGCGCGCCCTGCGGACCTTTCAGGATTTCAATCTGGCGCAACGTGCCCTGGTTCTGGTTAAGCGCGGCGGTGTTCGTCTTGAGGATGCCATCAACGACCAGCGCAACCGAGCTTTCCGCGTCGCGCGCGCCGTTCAGGCCGCGAATGTTGATCTGGGTGTCGCCGGCTTCGGCCGAGCCGGTGACGATCGTCACGCCCGGGGTCAGCTTCACAAAGTCAGACGCGGTCTTGGCACCCGTCTTTTCCAGCGTATCGCCCGACAAAACGGTGATCGAGGCCGGCACGTCCGACAGCGATTCGTTCACGCGGCGGGCAGTGACGATGATTTCTTCCGTGCCCTCGGCGGGGGCTTCCTGCGCAAAGGCCGGCCCAGCGGTCAGCGCGGTGAGCGCAATGGCGCTTTTCAACATGATCTTGGTCAATCGCATTTGGTGACTCCCTGTTCGAGCGCCGCCTCTCTCTCCCGGGGCAGCTGGTCTGGCTTTTTACACTTACCTTGGGAAACTATATTGTATACATTACGTATTGGTCAAGCGGGCAGGAGTTGCAATTGTGTCACGGGCATCGGAACAGGCTTATGGTCAGATCAGGGCGATGATCCTGTCTGGCGCGCTGCCGCCCGGCGAACAGATCCGCGAGGAGTGGCTGGCAGATCAGTGCGGCGTTTCTCGAACGCCCGTCCGCGAGGCGCTACGTCGACTTGAATCTGAACTGTTTATCCATCGCAACGAACGCCAGCGCAGCTATGTCGCGGACTGGTCGCTGGACGATATTGAAGATGCCTTTGTCTTGCGCGGCCTGATGGAAGGGCTGGCCGCCCGGCGGGCGGCAGAACGGATCACGCCCGCGCAATTGACCGCCTTAACCGCGGAAAACAGCGCCATTGAGGCTGCGATCGCCTCGGCCTCGCCCGACGTTACCGCCTTTCTGGAGCATAACCGCAATTTCCACGGCATCATTTTGGAGGCAGCCAATTCCCCCCGGCTCACCAATTTGCTGGCGCGCCTGATCGAGCAACCCGTCGTCTGGCGGACCGCCCAAAGCTATGACGTCGCCGACCTGCAAAGATCGCACAAGGATCATTCAGAATTGCTCGCGGCCTTTGCTCGGGGCGATGGCAATTGGGCAGAGGCGGTCATGGCCGGCCATATCCGCCGCGCCTTTTATACCTATGCCGATGCCCATCTCGCCAAAAAACAGCCCGAGACCCTGACCTAAAGCGGGTAGTCAGAGCTGCCCGGTTGATTTTGTATACAATTCCGTCAAAATAGCGGGATGACCGTGACTCAGATCAGCTTTGTTGAAGTCGGGCCGCGCGACGGCTTGCAGAATGAGAAGACGCTTGTCTCTTCTGCCGACAAGCTGTTGCTTATTGAAAAGGCGATTGATGCAGGCGCGCGCCGCATCGAAGTGACGAGCTTCGTCAACCCGAAGCGCGTGCCGCAAATGGCCGATGCGGAAGAAGTTTGTGCCGGCCTTCCGGCGCGCGACGACGTAACCTTTATCGGCCTGGTGATGAACGCCAAGGGCGCGGAACGCGCGATTGCGACCGGGCGGATCACCCAATTGGGCGCGGTGGCCGTGGCGACCGACCAATTCGCGATCGCCAATCAGGGTCAGACCAGCGCCGAATCCGTTGCCGCGGCCGCCGGCATCATCCGCCAGGCAAAAGACGCCGGGCTGACTGGGCAGGCGACCATCGGCGCGGCTTTTGGCTGCCCCTTTGAAGGCGAAGTGTCTGAAGACCATGTGGTCGAGATGGCGCGCCAACTGGCCGACGCAGGGCCTGTGGAAGTTGCGCTCGCTGATACCATTGGTGTCGGCAACCCGGCGCAGGTGACCCGCCTTGTCGCCCGGGTGGCAGAGGTGATCGCGCCGCTCCCCGTGCGCGTCCATTTTCACAACACCCGCAATACCGGCCTTGCCAATGTCTGGGCGGCGGTGTCTGCCGGGGCCAGCGTTGTCGATGCGTCGCTTGGCGGGCTGGGCGGCTGCCCGTTCGCGCCGGGGGCCGCGGGCAATGTGCCGAGCGAAGACGTGGTTTACATGCTGGAGCGCGCCGGGATCGCGACCGGCATGGATCTTGAAAAACTGATCAGCGCAAGCCGCTGGCTGTCCGACATCATGGAACGCAAATTACCGGGGATGGTCGCGCAAGCGCCCGTCTTCCCGGCTGTTCGTCAGGGAGACTGAATATGGGGTATCGGCTTGGCGTCGATGTAGGCGGGACATTTACCGACCTGCTGTTGTTCAATGTGGATACGGGGGCCTTTTGGCGGCACAAAACCCCGTCGACCCCGCATGACAGCTCTGAAGGGATTTTGAACGGCGTCACCGCGATTTGCGGCACCGCCGGCATCACGCCGGGCGATATTGAATATTTCCTCCACGGCACGACCGTTGCGACCAACGCGGTCCTGGAGGGCAAGGGCTCGCGCGTTGGCTTGGTGACGACCGATGGCTATCGCCACATCATGCAGATTGCCCGCTCCTTCGTCCCCGGCGGGCTGGCGGCTTGGATCATCTGGCCCAAGCCGACGCCGCTTGCCGCGCTGGAAGATACGGTCACCATCAAGGGCCGCATCAATGCGGCGGGCGAAGAAGTCCGTCCGCTGGATGAAGCCAATATCCGCACCGCCCTGACCCAGTTGAAGGATCAGGGCGTCGAAGCGATCACCGTCAGCCTGATCAACGCCTATGCCAATGGCGCGCATGAACAGCGCGTCGGCGAAATCGCGCGCGAGATTTTTGCCGATCTGCCAATCTCGCTCAGCCATGAATTGCTGCCGGAAATGCAGGAATATGAGCGGACGTTGACCACGGTGGCGAACGCCGCAGTGCGCCCGGTGGTCGGCCGTTATGTGTCCAATCTGCGCGCGAAGCTGGCGCAGGCGGGGATGGACGGCAAGCTTTCCCTTCTCCGCTCCGATGGCGGGCTGATGTCGGCGCAAAAGGCCGAAGAGCAGCCGGTCAGCATCCTGATGTCAGGCCCGGCAGGTGGCGTGACGGGCGCGCTCTGGGTGGCGCGCAATGCGGGCTTTAAGAATATCCTGACGCTCGATGTGGGCGGCACCTCCACCGATGTGGCGCTCATCGAAAATCTGGAACCGCGCCGCCAGCGCACAACCGAAGTCGGCCATCTTTCCGTCCGCGCCTCGGCGCTTGATGTAAAGACGGTGGGCGCGGGCGGCGGCTCAATCGCCTATGTGCCAGAGCTGACCAAGGCGCTGCGCGTCGGCCCGCAATCGGCAGGCGCCGTCCCCGGCCCGGTCGCTTATGGCAAGGGCGGCGAATTGCCGACCGTAACCGACGCCAATGTCGTCTTGGGCTATCTGCCGGAGAACCTCTTGGGCGGGACCTTCCAGCTCGACCGCGAAGGCGCCAAGCGCGCGGTGCAGACGATTGCCGATGCGCTCGACATTGATCTGATGTCGGCCGCGCGCGGCATTATCGACATTGTGAACGAAAATATGTTCGGCGCGCTGCGCATGATCTCGGTCCAGCAGGGCTATGATCCGCGCCACTTCGCGCTGATGGGCTTTGGCGGCGCCGGGCCGCTCCATGTCAACGCCGTCGCGCGGCTGATGGGCAGCTGGCCCGCCATCTCGCCGGTGTCGCCGGGCGTCCTCTGCGCGCTGGGCGATGCGACGACGCGGATGCGGACGGAAACCGCCCGCTCCTTCTCGCGCCTTGCCACCAACACCAAGGCCGAGGACCTGATTACAATCCTCGACGAAATGGCCCGCCAGACCCGGGCGGAATTGCTGGCAGACGGCGTGCCGGAAAGCGAAATTGTGAGCGAGTTTGAAGTCGATGTCCGCTATGCGGGCCAGGCTTTCGAAGTGCCGCTGACGATCAGCGCCGACTTGCTGCGCAAAGATGGCATCGCCGGCATTTTGAAGCGCTTTGATGAAGAGCATCACCGCCTCTTCACCTTCAACATGGATACGCCGCACGAAATCGTGAACCTGCGCGCCGTGGCATTGGGCGCCTCGCTTGACCTGCCGGCCGCTGAACTGCCCAAGGGCGATGGCAACCCGGCCGCCGCCAAGATGCGCGACCATAGCCTGTGGATGGACGGCCGAGAGCAAGCCGGGGCGATCTATGATCGATCCAAGCTGAAACAGGGCGATACGATCAAGGGCCCGGCGATCATCGTCGAAATGGACTCGACCACCTTGGTCGAAGCCGGCTGCGTTGCCACCGTCGACCATGTCGGCAACATCCTCATCAATCTGGACTGAGCGGGAGAGAAACCATGGCTGCACAGATCATCCAAACCAACCCGACCCCGTTCAAGAAGACCGAGATTGACCCGGTCACGCTCGACATCATCGAAAACGCGCTGCGCAATGCCCGCATCGAAATGGACGCGACCTTGGTCCGCACGGCCATGTCGCCGGGCATCCGCGAACAGGGCGACGCCTTCCCGCTGATCGCCGACCATACTGGCAAGATGATTGTCGGCCAGTTCGGCAGCTTTATCGGCGGCTTTCTCGATAATTATGAAGGCACGCTGGAAGATGGCGACCTGATCTTCCTGTCTGACCCCTATTCGGTCGACGGCGCGGTCAGCCACTCCAATGACTGGCTCGTCCTGATGCCGGTCTTCAAGGATGGCCGCCTGATCGCCTATACCTCGATGTTTGGCCACCAGTCCGACATCGGCGGCAAGGTCGTCGGCTCGATGCCGATCAACGCCACCTCGATCTTCGAAGAAGGCGTCCGTATCCCGCCCGTGAAGCTCTGGAAAAAGGGCGAATATAACGAAGACCTGATGAAGCTGGTCCTCCACCAAACCCGCAAGCCGGATTGGTGCCAGGCAGATTTGAACGCGCTCATTGCCTCGTGCCGCGTCGCCGCGCGTCGCGTTGTCGAAATGGCGGAACGCTTTGGCGATGACGTCTATATCTCTGCCACGCAGGAGCTGCTTGCCCGCAACCATCGCGCAATGAAGGCGCTGCTTTCCATGGCGGTCGCAGAAGAGCCGGTCAGCTTTGAAGATTATATCTGCGACGACGGCATGGGCGCCGGCCCCTATCGCATCAAGTGCACCATGTGGCGCGAGGGCGAAAAGGTCATCCTCGACTTTGCCGGGACCGACCCGCAGAGCCAAGCGTCGATCAACTTCTTCTTGAACGAAAACATGTTCAAGATGTTCTTCGGCATCTACATGATCATGGTCTTTGACCCGCAGATCCTGTTTAACGACGGGTTCTACGACCTGATCGACGTGCGCATTCCCGAAGGGTCGCTGCTGAAGCCGAAATTCCCGGCCGCCCTTTCGGGCCGCACCCATGCCTTGGGCCGGATTTTCGACATTCTGGGCGGCCTGCTGGGCCAGAAGACGCCGGAATTCCTGAACGCAGCCGGCTTCTCTTCGTCGCCGCACTTGTTCTATTCGGGGCATGACGCATCGGGCAAATGGTTCCAGCTGTTCCAGATTGGCTTTGGCGGAATTCCGGGCCGTCCGCTCGGCGATGGGCCGGATGGCCACTCGCTCTGGCCGGGCTTTACCAACGTCCCGAATGAGTTTCTGGAACGCTATTTCCCGCTCCTCATCGAGCGGTATGAAACCGCGCCGGATTCCGGCGGGGCGGGCCTGCACCGCGGCGGCAATGGCATCCACATGACCTATCGCTTCCTCGCACCGGGCACGATCTCGATCCATGATGACCGCTGGTTCGTGCCGCCTTGGGGCGTGAATGGTGGGGAACCGGGCCAGCGCGCGCGCAAGATCCTTGAAAAGGCCGATGGCACATCGACGATCATCGGCAACAAGGTGGAAGACGTCCATGTTGAGGCGGGCGATCAGCTCCACTTCATCACCTGGGGCGGCGGCGGCTGGGGTGACCCGCTGGACCGCGACCCGGCGCTGGTCGGCAAGGAGATTGTCCAAGGGCTGGTGACGCCAGAAGGCGCGAAGGCCTATGGCGTCGTCGCCGATGCCAAGGGCGTGGTTGATACGGCCGCGACCGAAGCGCTGCGCACCAAGTTGCGGGCCGAGCGCCCGGCGCTGGAAGTCTTTAACTTCGGTCCCGGCATTGACGCGCTGCGCGCCAATTGCGTGGCGGAAACGGGCCTGCCGGCCCCGGTCCAGCCCGTCTGGGCCTATGCCGAAGCTGCGGAATGAGTTGAGATCATGGGAGCATTAGACGGACTTTTGGTGGTCGAGCTTGGCCAGTTGCTGGCCGGGCCGTTCTGCGGCCAGTTGCTTGGCGATATGGGCGCCGATGTCATCAAGGTGGAACAGCCGGGCAGCGGTGATCCGATGCGCGACTGGGGCCAAGGCGAGACCAAGGTGAATTGGGAAGTAATCGCGCGCAACAAGCGTTCGGTCTCGGCCAATTTGCGCGTGCCGGAAGGGCAAGATCTTGTCCGCAAGCTCGCCGCCAAGGCGGATATTCTCATCGAGAATTTCAAGCCCGGCACGATGGAGAAATGGGGCCTTGGCCCCGACGCACTCCACGCCATCAACCCCCGCCTCATCATCGCGCGCATGTCGGGCTATGGCCAGACCGGCCCTTATTCCGAACGCGCGGGCTTTGGCGGCATTGGCGAAGCGATGGGCGGCTGGCGCTACATTGTGGGCGAGCCGGACCGGCCGCCGAGCCGGATGGGCGTTTCCATCGGCGATACGCTGACCGCGACCTATGGCTGTATGGGCGTGCTCGCCGCGCTTCATTCGCGCGAGAAAACCGGCAAGGGGCAGGTTGTGGATGCCGCGCTCTATGAAAGCGTGTTGCAGGTCATGGAAAGCCTTGTGCCCGAATATGATCTGATGGGGATTATCCGCGAACGCTCCGGCTCGATCCTGCCGGGCATTGCGCCGTCGAACGTCTATCGCTGCAAGGACGGCGAATATATGATCGGCGCAAACAAGGACAGCCTGTGGAAGCGCTTGGCCGAAGCCATGGGCAAGCCCGAGCTGGGCGATGATGTGCGCTACGCCACCCATGTCGCGCGCGGGACCAACCAGTTTGAGCTGGACGACCTGATCAACGACTGGACGCAGACGCTGACCGTTGATGAGCTTGACGCGCTGATGACCGAATATTCGATCCCCGCGGGCCGCGTCTATCGCGCGCCCGAAATGCTCGCCGACCCACATTTCAAGGCGCGTGAAGCGATTATCGAGGTGGAGACGGAGCGCTTTGGCAAGCTGAAGATGCAGAACGCCTTCCCCAAGCTGTCGGGCACGCCATCGGGCGTGCGCCGGCCCGCGCCGTCGGTTGTCGGCCAGCATAATGCCGAAATCTATGGCGAACTGCTCGGCATGAGCGCGGACGAGCTGGCCGCCAAACAGGAAGCGGGCATCATCTGATGGCGAAGGCCGAAAGCGACATCGCGCAGAACTATGCCGGGGCCTTTGACGGGCATCTGGGCTTCGGCAAAGCCCCGGCGCTGCTGATCGTCGATGTTGTGATGGCCTATCTGGAGCCCAGCTCCGCGCTTTATGCGGGCGTGGAGGCTGCTTTGGCGAGCAATGAGCGGCTGGCCGCCGCCGCGCGCGCGGCGGGCGTGCCGGTGATTTTCACCAATGTGGAATATGAACCCGGCGGCACCAATGGCGGGCTATTCTACAAGAAGATCCCGGCCCTAAAGGCGTTCGACAAAGGCTCGCCGCTGGGCGCCTTTCCGCCCACGCTGCAACCCGCGTCGGGCGACCGCATTGTCACCAAGCAATATGCTTCTGCCTTTTTCGACACCGGGCTTGCCGAGATTCTGCGGGGCATGGGTGTCGATACGCTTTTGATCACCGGCTACTCAACGTCGGGCTGTGTCCGGGCGACGGCGCTGGACGCCTTACAGAGCGGCTTTGCCCCCTTTGTCGTGCGCGAGGCCTGTGGCGATCGCCACGTTGCCCCGCATGAGGCGAACCTGTTTGACCTTCAGGCCAAATATGCCGAAGTGATTAGCGAGGCCGAGGCGATCGACCAGCTGGCCCATTTCCGCAAGTGAAACGCCCAAGCGGGCACGGCCATCGCTGATTGACCCGGCCCGTCCAATGACAGATGGACGCGGCTGACCTCCCCTTCATGCCAAGGACCGCTTATGAGCCGCGCCACCCAGACCGCCGCCGATCTTTCTGCTGACATTGCCCGCATCTTTGCGCTGCAACAGGCGCATATGTGGGAAGCCAAAGCAAGCAGCGCCGCCGACCGCAAGGCAAAGCTTGCCAAGCTGAAAGACGCAGTAGAGCGCCATGCGGACGCGATTGTCGCGGCCGTCCAGACCGATACGCGCAAGCCCGAGAGCGAGATCCGCGTGACCGAGGTGCTCAACGTCATCTCCAACATCCAGCGCAATATCGACAATTTGGATGCCTGGATGGCACCAACCCATGTCACGCCATCCATGAACCCGAAGGACCGCGCGGAGATCATCTATGAAGCGCGCGGCGTCTGCCTGATCCTTGGTCCTTGGAACTTCCCGCTTGGCCTCACGCTTGGCCCGGTGGCAGCGGCGGTTGCAGCCGGCAATTGCTGCCTTGTGAAGCTGACCGATCTGTGCCCGGCGACCGCGAGCATTGCGGCCACGATTATCGCCGAGGCGTTTGACGAAAAGGATGTCGCCCTGTTTGAAGGCGATGTCAGCGTGGCCACCGCGCTGCTGGACCTGCCGGTCAACCATATCTTCTTCACCGGCAGCACCCGCGTCGGCAAGATCGTGATGGCCGCCGCCGCCAAGCATCTGGCCAGCGTGACGCTGGAACTGGGCGGCAAATCGCCCGTCATCATCGATGAAGGCGCCGATATCGCCAAGATCGCGGCAGACCTTGCCAATGCCAAGCAGTTTAATGGCGGCCAGGCCTGCATCTGCCCCGATTATGTCTTTGTCCGCGAAGACCAAAAGGCCGCGCTGGTGGAAGGTTTTGCGGCGAACGTAAAAGCCAATCTTTATGATGCGCAGGGCCAGCTGAAAAAGGAAAGCATCGCTCAGATCGTCAACCCGGCCAATTTCAACCGGGTGAAGGCGCTGTTTGACGATGCCGTCGCCAAAGGCGCAACAATTGCCGTGGGCGGCCAATTGGAGGTCGAGGACCTGACCGTCCACCCGACCCTGTTGACCGATGTCACGCCGCAAATGACGATCTTGCAGGAAGAGATTTTCGCGCCGCTGCTGCCCGTGATGACCTATGAGACGATCGATCAGGCGATTGGCTATATTGAGGCGCGCGACAAGCCGCTGGCGCTCTATGTCTATTCCCCCAACGACGCGACGGTGGAGAAAATCCTCAACCGCACCTCATCGGGCGGCGTCACGGTGAACGGCGTGTTTTCGCATTATCTGGAAAATAACCTGCCCTTTGGCGGCGTGAACCAGAGCGGTATGGGCAGCTATCACGGCTATTTCGGCTTCAAGGCCTTTTCGCACGAGCGCGCCATTTATCGGCATTGCTAAACATCAGGAAAATTGGCCCGGCCGACGGGGGGGTGCGGCCGGGCCAAAGGCATTAATAGCCGCGATAGGCCCAGCCATGATAAGCCGGCGCCACAATCACCGCCGGGGCACCATAATAGCCCCAGCCGCGATAGGCCGGCAGGATGACTGCACCGGCCGGGCCAAACAGGCCGCCGCGCGCCCAGCCATAATAGCTGGGATAGCCGCCAAAGCCGCCATGCCCAAAGCCGCCATAGCCATAGCCATAGCCGCCATGGCCGTAACCGCCATGACCATAGCCATAGCCCGGATAACCATAACGCCCGGGCCCCCAACGGCCCTCACCCGGATAGCCGCGGTTGTCGCGCCAGCCATAGCCGCGCCCCGGAAATTCGCCTTGGCCATCATGGCCGCCATAGCGCGGGCCGTCCCGCCCGTCGCGCGATCCGCCCCATGAGCCGTGGCTATGGCCATCGCCCGATTGGGTTTGCGGTTGCTGGTTTTGCTGCGGCGCATAGCCGCTGCTGCCACCCGATGGCGGCGGACTGCCGCCCCCACCGCGCTGCGCCAAGGCCGCTGCCGGCACAAGGCTGACAGCCAGCGTCAAAGACCAGGCGAGCAAGCGATGGCGCTGCATCTTTTGGTGTTCTGACATAAAATGTCCTCCTGCGTCCCCGTGAACTTAAACTCCCCCGCAAAAGGGGGTGGACTGCCAAAACAGTCCACCCGAGTTTCTCTTGCGGTTCTGACTGCGGGTTTCCTTTGCAGCCAGTTGTTGGTCAGGCCGCCAAAGCGCCCTGACCAATTCTGTTACATGCCACCAATGGTGCTGACGGAGCTGTTACCAATGGCCTGCGCGTTGACAGCGTTGCCGCTGTTGCGCAGCGCCGAGCCGGCAGTGCTCCCCACAGGGGTCGTGCTAAAGGTCGCCGAGGCGGCTGTCGCAATGACCGTACCAGAGTTGGTCTGGACACTGTTGACAGCGCTCGCCGGGATGCCGGCACCAAAGGTCGACATCGCGATGCTGTTGCTCGCGGTGTTGCCGTAGGCGATGGCGTTGACAACGTTGCCACCCACGGTTGCAGCCGAGTTAAAGGCTGCGCCATCACCACCCTGATTAAGGGCAATCGCATAGGTGACGTTCGACGCGGTTGCGGTCACGTCACCCCGGTTGTCCTGCATGTTCAGGACAGCCGCCGCCGCATTGCTGGCTTCCGACGACCCATAGCTGGGCGACGCGCTGACCCCACCATAGCTGACGCCAACGGTATAGTTGAGCACGTTGCTGGCCGAGTTGCCGCGTGCCAACGCCGTGGTGGTGTTGCCTTCAACCGCCAGACGGCTGCCGCTTGCGGCATAGTCCGTGGTGGCAGACTTGGCCGTGAGGTCCAACTGATAGCTGGTGTTGGTCGCCGTCGCGTTGACACCTGCCTCGCTATACTGATCGTTACCGATCCCCGCCGTTGCGGCGTTGGACGTGCCCGACACAGACAGGCTGTTGGCAACACGGTTGGCCGATGCTTCCGCCGTGGTCGCATTCTTCGACATGCTGACCGACCCATTGAGGACGCCCGCGGTGCCCGTGTTGGTCTGATCAACGTTCGACGCTGTTGTCAGCGCCGTGCTGTTGAGCGTTCCGTCGGCAGACTGGTTGTTGAACAGCGCAAAGGAAGCCGTCGTCGAGCCGCCGTCAACGGTAGCTGTCGCCGAGCCAGACCCATCGATTGCGTTTGACGTCGCCGTCAGCGTGTTGCTGGCATTGTTTTCAACCGCGAGGGCCGTGTTGCTGTTGCTGTTCAGCGCGACCGAAGAGCCCGACGATGCGATATTCGCATAGAAGGTCATTTCAGACGTGCTGTCGAGGTCGGTGGCGTTATCACCCGACTGGGCGTTGTTGAGCGCCGCTGTCGGGTCGATGCCCGAACCAGAGCTGGTCGACGCCATCGTCAGACGATTGACGGCCGAGTTACCCAGCGCTTCCCCGAACTGGGTGTTGTTCGACACCGAAATGCTCGATCCCGAAACAGCGTTGCCCAGATCTTGGCTGACGCCATAGGTGGCATAGACATTGGTCTGAGAAGACGCGCCATTTAGGTTCTGGCCGTTGCCCAGGCTGTAATCGGCGGTCGTCGTGATGCTGCCCGGAGCAGCGAGGCCAAGGGCTCCGGTGCTGTCGCCATTCAGCGTGGTGGCCGACACCGTCAGGCTGTTGGTCGCCACGTTGTTGATCGCAGACCCGCGAACCACGTTCCCGGTAACCGCCACAGCGCTGTCGTTAAGCTGACCACCGAGCGTGACGACGGCACCCGCGTTGAGGCCATCGGCCCCTATGACAAGGTCGCCGTCACCGTCATAGGAGCCGCCGATCAACGACGAAACCTGGCTTTGGCTGGTCTGGTAGTTGGCAACTGCGGCGTCACCGTCGAGCGTGGTGGCCGCCAGGCTGACGCTGTTGGTCGCCTTGTTGGCGGTGGCAAAGGCATCCTGGCTATTGCCCGTCGCGTTGATCGACGAGCCGTTGGTGTTGCCCGTAATCTCGGTATTCGCCGTGATTGAGTTGCTCAATTCGGCGGCCACAGAGACATCGCCCGTGTTCTGGCGGTTGGCGACAGCAAAGGCCGAGTTCACGCTGATATCGCCGTTGATGACGCTGCCCGGCGCGTTCGTGCCGGACGCTGCAACGCCCATGGTCGTTGCCGATGCGACGAGGCTGTTGGTCGCCGTCGCGGCTTCGGCAAAGGCCTGCGCCTTGTTGCTCGACGTCGAGACCGAGGAATCGGTCAACGCGCCACCAACATAGGTGCTGGCGACATTGCCGCCCGTGACCTGCGCAAGAACGTCACCCTGGACGTCTTGGGCATTGGCAATGCCGGCAACATTGGCAACGCCCGTGCCGGTCCCGGCATTCAGCGTGCCACCGACATTGAGGACGGTGCTGTTGGTGGCGAGAGCGGCCTGCGCCTGCGCGCCCAGCGTATTGCTGTCATTGTTGATCGAGGTGCCATTGGCGGCCGCGCCGGTGGAAATGTCAAACGCGACAGTGCCGTCCGTCGTGGTCCGTGCCGTCGTGTCACCATTGATCAGCTGGTCGTTCATGGTCGCATACCCGGCGGCCACAGTCGCGGTAATGGTGGTATCAGCGGTCAAGTCCGGATCCTGCGCGATGATCAGCCCGGCATCGCCGCTCCGTGCGCCAACTGTCGCCGTGGTCGCCGTAACGCTCAGCGTGTTCGATACGCTGCCGCTGACGGCTCGCGACTGGATCTTGTTATCTGTCAGGCTGACAGAGTTACCCAGATCGCCCTCATTCGTCGCGAGCGCGCCGGTGTCGATGCTGGCAGACGCGGTCGTCGCCGCGGTCACGTTGCTGCTGCCGCTTGAGGTCTGCTGGCTGCCAATGCCAATACCGGCGCCAACCGTCGTGCCAGAAACGGCCGCCCCGTTGGACGCCATGCTGCCCATCGCGGTCGCATCCTGCGTGTTGCCGCTGACATCAAGGCTTGAGCCTTGGGTTGCGGTTGTCGTCATCGAGATGGACGAGCCCATCGTCTGAGCCGAGACATCCGCATTGGTGTTGGTCTGCGTGCTGCTGATCAGACCTGACCCCGAAAGGCCAAGATTGGGAGTTGACGTGCTGCTGACCTCGACCGGAGCCGAGCTGACCGAGGCGTTGGCCGTGCCCAGCGTCAGCGCCGTGCCATCAAGCGCCAAGCGCTGTGTCGTGCTGTTGCTCGTGGCAACGGACGAGTCAGCGTTCGACTGAATGGTCAGCGCGCTGTTATCGGTCGCGGTGGCGGACATGGTGATGGCGTTGTTGATCGACGTAGCCGAGGTAATGGTTTTGTTGTCGACCGCGGACCCCTGGTTGAGCTGCGTGGTCGCAATGACGGCCGCCGTGGAGTTCGAGACCATGCCCGTGTCAGAAATCAACGTGCTGTCGGTATTCGCGGTCGCAGACGACTTGGTGACGTTGCCCGAGATGTTGAGGGCGGAATCCTCGGTCGCACTCGCGCTGAGCGTAGTGTCGGTGAAATTCACCTGCGCACCGACATTGCCCGCATTGCCCTGCGACACGGTGATGCCGGCGGTCGTGCTGGTGGCGGCGGCGCCGCTATCCGACAAAGAGCTGGTCGCGGTGTTGCCAAGCGCCGGCGCGGTGACGCTGTTGCTGTCAACCGAAATGCTGGCACCGGACAGCGCGCTGTTGACGGACTCGAACGTCGTTCCGTTCGCTGTCGCGCTCTGACTGTCGGTGTTGTTCTGCGAGGTCGGCAGAACCGCATCAACGCCCGAAAGGCCGATTGCAGTGTTCGTCGACACCGTGGCGGCTGACGCCTGGCCCATACCGAGGCCGAGCAGCAGCGCCGTACTGGCGCCCGCCAACAGGCGTCCTTTAGTTTTTGAATAATTTCCCATGGTCTTCCCTTTCATGTTTTTTACTTCACTTTACTATCTTCACCCGAGCCAAAACCTGTATTCCGGGCCCATCTCTATAAATCGTTTGGTCGGTTACTTCCGGCCGCCACACGACCGTCATCGCCGCCAGCGGGACACCGCGATTGGCGAGCGCGGTGAACAGGTTGGACAGACGCTGATCGAGCAGACGGCTGCGCTGGCTAGGATCGAGATTTTCGCTGTCACGGCTCACCAAGTTGAGCTGGAGCCCGCCGCTGCCTGCCTTGGCGATGCGGTCGAGAATGGCCTGAGCCGGCCCGGCGAGATTGGGATCGCCAATTTCGAACGGGATTTGGACCATTTGCCCTGAACTGTCGGCCGTGCCTTGGGTCTGGGCATTAAGCGAGGCGGCTTCCGGCAGACGCGGCGCAGGCGCGGCAACCGGACCCGGTTGCAGGCGCGCCTCGCTGGGAGCCGGCATGGGCACGGGCGCGGGCACGGACAAGGGCGCCGGGGCAACCGCTGACATGGCCGCGGGGCGGTCCATCAGGGTGGTGGCCCCGCTTTCGGCCGCCATTTTGGCGAAGATCTGCTCGGAAGTCTGCGGCTGGACCTCGGTCGTCCGCAGCGCGAGGCAGGGAGCCGGATCAATCTGGGTCACGCGCCCGATCAGCCGCATGGCGGCTTCTTCGATGGCGGCGCGAATGCCCAGTTGCATTGGCTCCTGGCCTTTTTCGCCCAGGTTGATGTCGATAAGGCTCAGCCCAAGGAAGCGGAAGCTGTTGGCCCCGACTTCATAGCCGCGAAACTGTTTGGACAGGCTGACCGCATCAACGACCAGAAGCGTCCGCGTATCGACAATACGCAGATCGACCGCCACGCTTTGCGTATAGGTCCGCCGCTTGACGCCAATATTGTCGAGCGAGGCCTCGGCCCCGCCCGAGGCGATGTTGTAGTTCACCTCGGTGATGCCGCCGGTGATGTAATAATCTGATACCTGGATCGTGCCGCCATAATAAGGCAGCCACGGCACCTTTTGGCCGTTGACGTCATGCGCCTCGCCATTGCCAAGCTGACGGCGGTCCATATAGCCAAGCTCGCGCTCGGCAATGGCGGAATCAAAGCGCTCGGCAACCCGAACGGTGCCGCCCAGCTTGCCCAGCGCCGAAAAGAGCATCAGCGACCCGCCCTGGGTGACGGCGTTGCCTTCGTTGATGGAATAGCGGCCCGTATAATCCTTGACGTCGCCCACGCCGATCACCAGCGGCGGACGGCCGCTTGCGGTCAGCGAATGGGCAAAGCACGCCAGCGCGCCTTCCATGGGGGTAACGTTATCCCGCACGGGTGTCCCGATCTGGATCGCGACTTCGCCCGGCGCAATGCGCTGTTTCTGGACGCCTTGCAGCGTGGCGGAACACGCCGTCAGGCTGGCCATAAGGATGAGGGCAAGCGCCGTTCTGGCGCGAGAAAAGCGGCTTTTCGACCTGATCATTTCTGTTCTCCAACCGAAATGTCATGGTCTACTTTGAGACGCCGGTGACGCTGGCAAAGGCGCAGGCGCTCGATCCGTTGATGCTGGCATCTTGGACGCCCGAATTGTCCTGAACCGTGTTCAAGACCTGCCGGGTCAAGTTGCCCGAGGCTGTGGCCAGCGAGTCACCAACCACATTGGTGCCAACCGGGCCCCAGTTTTCCTGGGTGTTGTTGAGAACGGTCTCAAACGGGTTTTGCATGCCCGATACCGAGGCAGAGCTTTGGCTGCCCGTGGCGCTGCCCGTGGGCCCGGTGGAATTGGGGGTATTGGCAGTTGCGCTGTTGGTCCCGCCATTGCCCGACGAACTGGCCGAGTTGGAACAGTTGAAGTTGTTCTGATTGTCGATGAAGGTGTTGTAAGTTGGGGCATTGTAATAGCCCGAGCGCTGCTTGCGGCGCAGATCTTCAATATAAGCGCGGTTGGCCATTTCGGCCGTTGTCTGAAATTGCCAGGGCGTGTTTTCCCCCAACCCGTTTGCAGAGGCACTGCCAATTCCGGCAAAAGCTAAGACGACCAAAGTCCTTGAAAGCGCTTTGAGCATGGTTTGAACCCTATTTTGTTTCGCAAGAGATTATTTGTTCTGCTCGCTTCATCATCAGATATGATCATTGGGTCAAGGATATTTTCGCTTTTATCCTGCCAATCTGATTTATTCATCGGCTTATTTCCCGCCACTTCGGCGTAATGCTTCAATCCGGATTTTCGCCGAAGCACCCTAAAAGCGTGGCTTTTCGGGCATTAATTCAGAATTTCAGGATCGTGCCGGGGACCAGAGCGGCGTGGCTAGCGGTTACGCACCGCGCAAAGCGCCCTCACTCTGAAATATCAGATTTAAAAAGAAATTTGGCGACGCTTGCCTATGCGACTCGAAAAGGGGAGCGGTGGCCTAGCTGGCAGGCAGCTCACACACATGCTGCATTTCCCGCTCGATATTGGTGCCCGGCTTGACGTCCTGCCAATCAAGGCGTGCCGTTTCCTTATGGACGACGCCGCCATGATAAAGGCCAGAAATAGACAGGTTGCGATAGGTGCGGTCCGCGCAGCGCATCTGCACTTGTGAGACGATCTCGACATAAGCAGGATCGTGTAAATAGACGATTTTCGCCCAATATCGGATCCCGCCATCGCGTGGCTGCAAACGCGCATGATCAATATAAAGAACCGTCTCATCGCTCCAGTTGACGAGCCGCCAATCCTCCACAGGCGCAGGCCTCTGAGCCGCGCCGGCCGCCGAGGCAACCAGAAGGGCCGCTAAGGCCATGACGCGCCTTATCGCGCCGAGTCTTGTTTTTTGGCTCATCATGGCGGTCAGATATCAAGATTAGCTTTCTGCGCGCAAGATCGTTTTGTCATATATTAATCATATCTGACCATTTTTGTTGACTCACCTCGCTGGTAGGGTCATGTGACCGGCAACGGAGGACATGATGAGCAAAGCATGGATCGCAGTTGGTCTGGGCCTGATGACGATGGGCTGCGCTACCGAGCGGCACGTTGCACGGGCCGTGTCAGAACTCGAGATGCGGCGTCTGGCCGTTGAAAATGCGTTGGCCACCCGCGTGACCAAAGTTGAGCAGGTCGCCGCAACCGCGCTTGCTGTGGCAACCGAAGCCAAGAAGGAAGCGCAAGGCAAATTTGTCTATGATACGGTGCTTGGCCGCGAAACGGTGAGCTTCGATCTGGGCAAGGCGCGCCTGGGCGCCGAAGCCGAAGCGCGGCTGGCCTCGCTTGCAGCCAAGCTGAAGGCAGATAACCGCAATCTGTTTCTCGAGATTGAAGGCCATACCGATTCCATCGGCGATGCGCGGCTGAATGAGGCCGTTGGCTTGAAGCGGGCCGAAACGGTTCGCACCTTCCTGTTCTCGCAAGGCGTGGCCCTGAACCGCATGGCAACCATCTCGTTCGGCGAAACCGCGCCTGTCGGCCCGAATGCGACCGAGGCGGGCCGGGCCCAGAACCGGCGGGTCGTGATCGTCATCAAGTCCTAACGCCAGTCAGAGCCTTTTCCTCCGGTTGAAACACCCGGATTATTGTTTGAATCGCTCATTTATGACTATGAATTCTGTTAAAAAGGCTTGAAGGGAAACAAGAACACGCCGTCTGCCCCCGGGGCAGCCACGGCCCGACCCGGTAATGAACTTAGGATTTCAATGTTCGAGAACCATCCCTCGCATATCTGTATCGTGGATGACGACGGCGATTTCGTCGAATTTCTGACGCAGTATCTGGAGGTCCGTGGCCTGCGGGCCAAGGGGTTTGATGCGGCTGAGCCCTTGCTCAAATCTGGCGAGCTTTCGTCCTTTGATTTCTTCATTCTTGACCTAGGGCTGCCCGGCATTGACGGGGTGGACCTGATCACGCTGATCCGGACCCAATCCAGCGCGGGCATTCTCGTCATCAGCGGCCGTATGGGGCCAGATGCGTTCAACTCTGCATTGGCTGCCGGGGCCGACATGTTCATCAACAAGCCGGTGCGCTTTGACCAAGTGTATAATGCCATGGCCTCGGTCTGCCGCCGGATGTCGCTGCGCTCGGTGGATAGTGCTGCCTGGCGGATCACCCCCCATGATGCAAGCCTGACGGCCCCGGGCGGAACGCGTGTATCGCTGACCCCGGTGGAGCTTAAAATCCTCACCCGGCTGTGCAGCAATGCTAGCCACCCGACATCGCGACAAGAGCTGGCCGAAGCCGCGGGCATCACCAATAGTCAGGATGATCGCAACCTCGATTCCGCCATTTTCCGCCTGCGCCGCAAAATCGAAAAGGAAACGGCTCAGCCCTCGCCGCTCAAGACCGTGCATGGACTGGGGTACCAGCTATCGCAGCGGGTCGATATCGGCTGACCGGGTCAGGGGCAGTCCGTGGCGTTTGACCTCTATCTTACCAGCCTTGTCTATATCTATATCGGCGAACTCGTCGCCTTTGGCTTCTGCCTCATTCTTTTGGCCCAACGCGGCTTGCGCATGCAGATCGCACTATGGATGCTGGCCAATTTCTTCTCCGCGCTGGGCATTGCCGGGTCGCCGCACGTCCTGACCGTTGCGTCGGTCCATGACCTTCAAATGTGGGGGTCCTTTGCCAGCCTCGCAGGCGGAATTGGGCGGTATTTTGCCGTTTCCTACCGGCGCAACAACTTTGGCCATGATCCACTGGCAGACACGATCATGTCGGCCGCGCTGTTTGCAACGCCGCTGGTGATGGTGGCCGATCTGGCGAAATACCGGCTGCTGATTGTGTGCATCATCGGTGCCGCTATCTCGGCTGCCTGCCTGGTCGCACTGTTCCGCAACCCGCTCTGGCGCCCGCTGCGCGGCTTTGGCCAAGCCTTTTTCGGGCTGGGGATGCTGATTTCCGTCTTTGCCCTGCTGTGGCGGGCGACAACCTCTTATCCCTTTGGCGCAGACAGCCAATTTGTCGGCAGCTCGCTGATGCAGGTGCTGGCCTTGCAGACGCTTGTCGTCATCTCCTTCTTCTTGCAGATCGGCTTTATCGGCATGATTTTGGCGCGCTATGCCCGGGAGGCCCGCTTTGCCGACCGGCGCGCGATCCGGCAGAGCCAGCGCTCGCGTGCCTTGGCCGACCGCCGCACCGAGCTGGCCGACATCTCGCAAGAGCGGCTGGAGCTGATCCAGCTTTTGACCCATGAGGTCCGCCAGCCGATCAACAATGCTCAGGCCTCGCTGCAATCCATCTATTGGAATTTTGAGACGGCCGCCGGCATGCCGCGCAAGGCCAAGCACGCGCTGAACCGCGCCCAGGCGTCGCTGGACGATATTACCCTTGCACTCTCAAATGTCATTGTCGCAGGGACACTGGCCGGGCTGCAACAAGATTGGGATACCGAACCGCAAGACGCAGCCGCCGTGCTTGAAATGGCAAAGCTGGATTGCAGCGCCGATGCGCAGGAGCGCATTCGCCTTGCCCGGTCAGAACCCGGCCTTTTTGTTACCGTGGCGCCGATCTTGCTGCGCGTCGCGCTGCACAACCTGCTCGACTATTCGGTCAAGCAGGCCAAAAGCGGCACCAAGGTCAACGCCAGCATCCGTGTCGACGAGGCGCGGCTTGGACTGTGCTTTATCATTTCCAGCACGCCCCAAGACCGCGCCGCCTTTGGCGACGATCTGTTTGCCAAGCAGCGGTCGGACGACCGCTCCACCTCCCCAAAATCAGGGCTCGGTTTGTTCATCGCGCAACAGGTTGCCGTCACCCATCATGGCAGCCTGACGGCAGCACTTGACTCCAAAGATAATCTGTCGTTTGAATTGTTTGTGCCTGCTTAGATTTAGTTATTAAAATGCAATAATATTTTCGACGAAATAGACAGAGATTGTTTGTTATAGGATGTTTGTTAACGCTCAAATAGAAGAATGGACATCCCTATATTTGGGTGAACTTTTTGCATTTACTACAGTATTGCTATTTTCACTTAGAGGAAGATATTGGCCGCAAATTCTACTTTGGATATTTTGTAATATTCTTGCAGCTTCTGGCATTCTCATGTCGCCCATTTTGCTGGCGACGGCCCTTTATGGTTCGCCGAACAAGCTTGGATTTGTAGCCAGTTATTTATCGCTGATTGTTGCTTATTTCGCGGTCGGCACGCGCCAGGGTCTTCGGCCCGTCCATAAGATGTCGACTTGGCTCATCCTCGCCTCAACGCCCTTTCCCATTTATTTTCTGGTCGCACCCTTTAGCTGGCAATCGGTTGCCATCGCCTATTGCGCGGGCATTATGACGTGCATTGCCTGCGGGCTGGCCACGCTGAAGAACCGCGCCTGGCGCGGCGTATGGGGGCAGGTGCTGCTGGGGACGGGCTTTTTGCTGTCATCGGTTCTGCTCGTCTGGCGCATTTGGACGATCTATAACTCGCAGACGAGTGCCGGCTTGCGGTTCGACCCTGATGTTTCGCTGACGAGCGTGCAGATGCTCGTCGTCAATTCCTTCTTCTTGCAACTGGGCTTTCTGGGGGTCGTGATTGAACGCGGGTTCCGGGCGCAACGCTTTGTCGTGCGCCGTGCCGCGCGGGCTTTTGCGAAGAACCAGGCCTTGATTGATGAGCAAAAGGTGCTGGCGAGCCTTGCCGAAGAGCGGCTGGATACACTGCAACTCCTGATCCACGAAGTGCGCCAGCCCATCAACAATGCACAGGCAGCACTCCAGTCGCTGGACTATGAAGTGCGCCACGATGCCAGCCCGTCCACCACGACGCAAAGCGCCATTGGGCGGGCGCAAGCGGTGCTGGATACGATCACGCTTGCGCTGTCCAACGCGATTTTTGGCGCCTCCATCATTGGTGACCGCCAAAGCCTCGTCAAACAATCGGTCAATATTGTTGACCTGGCCGAGCTGGCGATCTCTGATTGTTCCAGCGAGATGCGTGCGCGTATCCAATTGAAGACCGAGCAGCTGGTGATCTCTGTCGAGGTCGATCCGATCCTGTTACGCTTGGCGCTGCGCAATCTGCTGGACAATGCGCTCAAATATTCGCCGGCCCAAAGCCCGGTTTTGTTGGACGTGCGTCATGATGACGAGCGTCTTGGCATTTCCTTCAGGGTCCGCAGCGAAATGCGCAGCCCCGATCTGCTGGATGGCCGGATTTTTGAGCGCCGACGGCGCGGACGCGCCGCGCGGGGCGATGGTTCGGGCCTTGGCCTTTATCTGGTCCGTCAGGTGGCCCAACTTCATCATGGCGATGTGTCTTATCAGGTCGAAGGGGACAAGCATGTTGTCTTTGACCTGTTCATCGCCATGTAGCCGGACAGGCGCCGAAACCCCTGCCCGGCATGGCGGGGCTATTGCCCCTGACCCAGCGAGAAGCCCGGCTCGCCGTCAAAGGTGTAGAGCTGCTCGGTCTTTACAAAATCAACCCCCAGCTGCGAGAGGTTGCGCAGCAATTCCACCACCATCGCCTTGTTGAATTGCTTGCCCGGCTGGGAAAGAAAGCGGCAGCGCCAGTGATCGGTGCAGAAAGTTTCCGGCAGCCCGCCCGGCCACACTTTGACCCCGCGATTGGTAATCATCGCCAGATCATAACCCCCGCCAATTGCCCGTTGAAGCTGTCCGGCCAGATCGTCGACCAAGCCCGTGGCATGAACGAAAATGTCGATGCCCACCATTTCCTTATGCGCGGGCTGGCGCGGCGATGCAGCCGGGACGTCGAAAGCTTGACCCTGCATGTGGCTGTAATCCACCGGCGCAAGCTGGCTTGGCACCTGGCCCAGCCGAGCGATGACGGCATCGGCAAAGGCCTGAGTACCCACTTTGGTGCGCGACCGGCCCGGCGTATAAATATCATCGGTGTGGATGCCGTCCTCAATTGTTTTGAGCCAGGCATTATGGATGCGCGCGGCCGTTGCGCTTTGGCCGATATGAACCAGCATCATCACCCCCGCGAGCAACAGCCCCGAGGGGTTTGCACTATCTTTGCCGGCCCGGCTGGGGGCCGATCCGTGGATGGCTTCAAACATGGCCCCGTGGGCGCCGATATTGGCTGAGGGCGCCAGCCCGACCGAGCCGGTGATTTGCGCGGCGACATCGCTTAGAACATCGCCATAAAGATTGGGCATCACCAGCACGTCAAACGCCTCGGGCGTATCGGCCAGCTTGGCGGCGCCAATATCGATGATCCAATGTTCGTTGGCGATATCTGGATAGTGCGCGGCCACCTCGTCAAACACCTTGTGGAACAGCCCGTCGGTCAGCTTCATAATATTGTCCTTGGTGAAGCAGGTGACCTTTTTGCGCCCATAAGCGCGAGCATATTCAAAGGCGTAGCGATTGATCTTTTCGCAGCCCGGCCGCGAAATGAGCTTCAGGCACTGATAGACATCATCGGTCTGGCGATGCTCAATCCCGGCATAGAGATCTTCTTCATTCTCGCGGATGATAACAAGGTCCATCTCGGGGTGGCGCGTCGCGATGAACGGCGCATAAGAGACGCAGGGCCGAATATTGGCATAGAGCCCCAGCGACTTGCGAACCGTGACATTCAGGCTTTTATAGCCGCCGCCTTGCGGGGTTGTGATCGGCGCTTTGTAGAAAACCTTGGTCCGCTGCAAACTCTCCCACGCCTCGGGCGCGATACCGGCCGTGTTGCCTGCAAGATAAACCCGCTCGCCAATGTCGATAACCTCAGGCGCAATCGCCGCTCCGGCCGCTTCCAGCACGCGCAGGCTGGCGCGCATGATTTCCGGACCGATGCCATCGCCATAGGCCACGGTAATTGGCACCAGGCTTTGCCCCGGCGTTGCGTTATGGCGCCGGCTGGCGATGAAGCTGCTGAGATCATTCATGTTCATTCTCCATCCAAAGGGGATGGGGCCGAGCTAAGCAGGCGCCTACCATTGCTCAAATGAATTACTGAAATATCATTCATTGAGATTTGAAATGATTTGATCTAAAGCCGCGCTATGCCCGGCCTGCGCCATCTTGATCTTGATCTGCTGCGCTGCTTCGTCCTCATCGCCGAGACGGGAAGCTTTACGCGGGCGGGCGAGCGGCTTGGCCGCACCCAGTCGACGATCAGCCTCCAGATCAAAAGACTGGAGGACCAGTTGGGCCGATCGTTGATCTTCCGCACGCCCCGGCTGGTCAGCCTGACCACAGAAGGCGAGCGGCTGCTTGGTCCCGCCCGGGCCCTTTTGCGACTGAACGACGCAGCGCTGGCCGATTTATGGCACCCCGATATCGTTGGCGCGGTCAGGCTTGGCGTGCCTGAAGATTTTGCGACCGCCCATTTGCCGCGCGTGCTGGCCGCCTTTGCCGAAGCCCATCCCCTGGTCGAACTGGAAGTGACCTGCGACCTGACGCTGAACCTGATCAAGACCTTCCATGCCGGCGGCTTTGACTTGGTGCTCGTCAAGCGCGAACCATCCGCCCCGCTGGAAGGGATGCGCGTCTGGCGGGAGCCGTTGGTCTGGGTGGCAAAAGATCGCCACGGGATCGCTGATCTGACAACCGTGCCGCTGGTCGTTTCGCCCGAGCCGTGCGTCTATCGCAAACGCGCGACAGACGCGCTGAGCGCGGTCGGCAAGCCATGGCGGGTCGCCTATACCTCAACCAGCCTCGCGGGCAGCCTGTCCGCCGTAGAAGCCGGGCTGGGGCTGACCGTTCTGCCGCGCGAAATGGTGCCGCCGGGACTGACGCCGATCTTTGAGGACAGCCTGTTGCCCCCGCTTTACGATACCGAAATTGCGTTGCTTCAAGCGCCGGGCAGTTCCGCCACCGTGCGCAAGCTGGGCGAGCATATTGTGACAGCGCTGGAGCGCGCGTCCGTTTAGATGTTGCCGCGCTTTAGAAACTTGTCTTGCCACCGCCGACCAAGACTGGGATGGGCGCAGGAGATGAGAAGGGGACATGCATAATGAGCAGCGACGACGATTATGTTTATGATGAGGACAGCGGAGAGTGGATGCCCGCCTCTGAACTCAAGGCGCGTCAGGCCGCGGCCGATACGGTGGAGGTTCGCGACGCCGTGGGCAACCTGCTTGCCGATGGCGATCAGGTGACGTTGATCAAGGATCTGGACGTCAAGGGCGCCGGCCAGACGCTCAAGCGCGGCACGCTGATCAAATCCATCCGGCTGACGGGCGACCCGCAGGAAATTGACTGCCGCTATGACGGGATCAAAGGTCTGGTGTTGCGCGCAGAATTTGTCCGCAAGCGCAGCTAAGCGCTAGCGCGCGCAAAAGGCTTGGGTGGCCGGAGCGATTAGGCTGGATGTCATCATCGCCCGGCATCCTTTGGGGGTCGCGTAAAGCGCCAGCAGAAGCAATGCGGCGGCGCCAATCGCCGGGCCAAAGGCAAATTCCTCGCGCCAACTGTCACGCCGGACCAGCCATTGGACGACCTTAAGGGCAATGGCGATCAGGCAGGCGAGGAACAATGCCCCAAAACTTGCAGCCAGCCCCAGCCAGAGGCTGAGCATTGTGATCAACTTCACATCGCCCTGCCCCATGCCTTCAGCACCCCGGCGGCGTTCAAACATCCATGACATGAGCCTTAGCCCCGCATAAGCGAGCCCGCCTGCAACCAGCGCCGGGATGACCCCACGCCAGCCCTGGCTGCCCAGCATATTGGCCGCCAGGCCAAGACCCAGCAGGGGCAGCGTCAGCGCATCGGGCAGCAACTGGGTGCGGGCATCAATGACAATCATCACGAACAGCGCCGCCGCCAGCGCCAGAACCGCCAGCGCGGCCAGCGTTAGCGGCCCGGTCCAGAGCAGATAAGCCCATGCGAAAAACGGGAAGGCTAGCAGCGCCAGTGCCTCAATCGACCAAAAGCGCAGTTGCGCCTTGGCGATCTGCCAGCTTTGCGCCCGAGGGGGCGCGGGCAGATCATTTTCAAAAGCGGCATCCAGATCGTCGATGCGCTGAGGCAAATAGCGCGCCAGATAAGGACCAGCCAAAGCGAACGCCAGGGTCGGGAGAAACCCGATCCAGGCCGGGATCACTGGGCCATGGCTTTCAAGGTCAGGATCGCCGCCGGGCCAAGAATAACCATCAGCAGCACCGGGAAGATCAGCAAGACCAGCGGCAAGGCCAGTTTGCTGGGCGTCTTCGCGGCCGCTTCTTCGGCCTTGAGCATCCGGGTGGTGCGCATCAAGTCTGACTGGACGCGCAGCGATTGGGCCATATCCGTCCCGAAACGCTCCGCCTGAACCAGCGTGGCAACAAGCGACTGGATTTCATCCAACTGGGTGCGCTTGCCAAAATTGCGCAGCGCATCGGTGCGCGCCGCGCCGGCGCGGATTTCAAGGCTGACCTTGTAGAACTCATTGGCAAGGGCCGGACTGCGGCGCTCAAACTCGTTGGACACGCGCGCAATCGCGGCGTCCAGACCTAGGCCCGCCTCAACGCCGATCACCAGCAGATCGAGCATGTCCGGCAGGGCATGGCGCATTTCCTGCGCCCGTCGCTTGATCAGCGACTTCAGCACCATATCCGGCAAATAGCTGCCCGCCAAAGCGAGCACGAGGACAACCGCCACCTGTTGGGACAAAGGCCATTCGCCGCGTGCAAAAGCAATCCAGACGCCAAGCCCGGTCAGCAGCGCAAAGGACAGCACCTTGGCGGCGATAAACATGTCGGACGCGCTTTCGGATTCAAATCCGGCGCGCTGCAATTCGTTGACGCGATCTTCCGAGACAAAGGATTTGCGGACCGATTCATCGCCCGACAGGCGGGTCGCAAAATTGCGAAACCAGGTGACAAGCGCTTCCGCCCCCTGGGCCAGGCCACCGCCGGCGCCATAGCTGGCTTCCAGCGCCTGCTTCTTGCCCAGCCGCTCGCGCAGCACGGCGCCGCCAGCCAGAAACAACAGACAGACTGTCACGAAGGACAGCCCGATGGAAAGATAGCCGGTCAGGTCCATGTGCGTTCCTTAGACCTCAATGTCGATGATTTGGCGGATCCAGACATAGCCCAGACCCAGCATGATGACGGATAATGCAAGAATATTCCGCCCGGTCGGTTCAATCCAAAGCGTCGAAATATATTCCGGGTTGAAGGCGTAAAGCAGCACGCCAACCGAAGGCGGCAGGGCGGTCAGGATCAACCCCGAAATCCGCCCCTCGGCCGAAAGGACCATCATCTTGCGGTGGAATTTCATCCGCTCGCGCACGGTATGGGCAATTGTTCCGATGACTTCGGCAAGGTTGCCCCCCGTGGTGCGCTGCACCAGCAGCGAGACAACGAAAAAGCTCAAGTCGCGGCTGTCGATACGGCGTTCAAGATGGCCCATGGCCGTCTGGAAATCGATGCCGAACGCAATCTCATCGACAACGCGGCGAAATTCAGGGCCAATCGGGGCGGGCAGTTCATCTGCGACCATCATAAACGACGCATTGAGCGCATGGCCTGACCGCAGCGCGCGCGCGATAAAGTCCAATGCCTCGGGCAACTGGTTTTCAAACTGGCGGGCACGACGATCTGCCAGAACGAAGAAATAGGCGCTCGGGACCGCAGTCAGCGTCACCGTGCCGAGCAGGGTTGCAAAGATGCCGATACCCAGCATCGAAAAGAAAAGAGCCGACCCGATAAGCGCGCCAACGGTAACGAAGAGATGGTTACGCAGCGACCATTCAACGCCGCTTGAGGCGATGGCCCGCGCGATTTGCGGCACGAAGGGCATATCCATCAGCGCCGCTTCAAGCTCCTCCGCCCCCGACGATCCGGAATTTTCGGCATCTGTCGTCGCCTTGGCGCGGCCTTGTTCGAGCGCGCGGATCATCTGCGCGCGGGCGCGGCGGGTATTGGGGTTCAGCCGGTCGCCCCAAATGCGCACCACAAGCCAGATGACCGCCGAGAAGAAAAGGAACGCAATGATGGGGACGGCGTAAAGAAAAGGATCCACGGCGGCGCTCCTAGGTCAGGTCTGCCAGCGGGTCGAACACGCTGTCAGGAAGATCAAAGCCAAGTCGCTTCAGCGTTTCGCAGAAGAGCGGCCGAACCCCCGTCGCCCGGTAGCGACCAATGATCGATCCGTCCGCATTGGTGCCCGTCCGGTCAAAGATGAAGATTTCCTGCGAGGAAATGACATCGCCTTCCATGCCCGTGATTTCATGGACACTGGTAATGCGCCGACGGCCATCGCTGAGACGCGATGTCTGGATGAGGACGTTGATCGCCGAGCTGATCTGCTGGCGGATCGAGCGGGCAGAGATTTCAAGCCCGCTCAGGCCCACCAGATATTCCATGCGGCCCAAGGCGTCGCGCGGCGAGTTGGCGTGGATCGTCGTCAGCGAGCCGTCGTGCCCGGTGTTCATGGCCTGCAACACGTCGATGACCTCGTCGCCACGAATTTCGCCCAGCACGATGCGGTCCGGCCGCATTCGCAGGCTGTTCTTGACGAGCGCGCGCATCGAAATTTCGCCCAGCCCTTCAATATTGGGCGGGCGCGTTTCCAGACGCAGCACATGGTCCTGCTGCAATTGCAGCTCGGCGGTGTCTTCAAGCGTGATGATGCGTTCCCCATCGGGAATATAGCCCGACAGGATGTTGAGCAGCGTCGTCTTCCCCGAGCCGGTGCCGCCCGAAATGACGACATTGAGCTTGGACTTGACGATCCCTTCAAACAGCGCCGCCATGGAATGAGTGAGCGAGCCCTTGTCGACAAGGTCGGCCATGCGCAGCGGCGTTTCCGGGAAGCGCCGAATGGTCAGCGACGGGCCATCCAGCGCAACGGGCGCGATCACCGCGTTGATGCGCGAGCCATCGGGCAGACGGGCGTCGACCATCGGGCTCGCTTCGTCGATGCGGCGACCCATTTGATAGACGATCTTGTCGATCACGTTGAGCAGATGGCGTTCCGAGCTGAAGGACATATCGGCCCGCTCGATCTTGCCGTTGCGTTCAAAGTAAATCTTGTCCGGCCCATTGACCATGATTTCCGAGACGCGCGCATCTGCCAGCAACGGCTCAAGCGGCCCCAGACCCAGAATATCATTCTGGATTTCCGTCACGATCGTTTCGCGTTCCTGCTGGTTGATCGGCAGGCTGTCTTCTTCAACGATCTGCGTGATTGACCGCGCCAGGACGCCCCGCAGTTCATCCGGGGCCATATTTTCAGCCGCGTTCAAATCCAGCCGGGTCAAAAGCTTGGTGTGGATCGCCGCCTTGAAGTCGGCAAAGCGCGATGCCGCACGATCCATCTCTTGCGGCTCGGCGCTGCGCTTGCGGCGGTCCGGCGTCGGCGCGGCCAGCTCTGCCTTTTCAAGCGTCTGCTCAATTTCCAGGGCTCCCTCGTCTTGCACGGGAGCCTTGCTGCCGGGCCCATAAGCCCATTGTGTCAGCTTGCTTTTAAGCGGCGCCATACCGACCCCTTCTTTTCTGTGGTGGCAGTGCCCCCACCGACCCATTGCCGGATGGCCTGCGAAAATCGATCTTTGGGACGCGCGGTGACGATCGCCCCGGAATAATGGGTGCCGGCCCGGGCGACTTCGTCGCTGTGCGGCAGTTCAACCGCCACCGACACGCCGGTCGCGGTCGCCAGATCGGCCGCGCCGACAAGCGAGCGCGATGTCGCCCGATTGAGCACAACGGCCACGCGCTGGAGGTCCACTTCAAGCGCCCGAAACAGCATAAGCAACTGGCCCGCACGACGCATGGAGGCGACTTCTGGCCGGACAACCAGATAGATTTGGTCAAGGCCATCCAACAGGCCAAGCGCCCCGGCATGGGTCGCGGTCCCCAGGTCCAGCAACAACTGCCCGGGCATAACAGACAGTTTTTCAACCAGCTTCTGAAGTTCTGGCGGGGTGATATCGCCCAGGCTTTCGGGATCGGCCGGGGCCGGGATGAAGCCCAAATTATCCACCGGCTTGGTCAGCATCGCGCTGATCAGCCGGGGATCCAGCCGGTCCACTTCCTTCACAAACGCCGCCAGGCCATTTTCAGCGGGCGCATCCAGCAATTGCAGGTCGCAATCGCCATAAGGGAGCGCCAAATCTGCCAGGACGCAGCGTTGACCGGAAGCAGCGAGCGCGGCGGCATAGTTGACGACGGCCGTGGTCGCACCATCGCCGCCCTTGGCCGAAATAAAGCCGATGCGCTTGGGCCCTGCCGCCGTGGCCGGTCCTGCCGATTTAAGCTGGGGCATCAGCCGGGTAAAGGCATCGGCAATGCCTTCGGGCGTGTCTTGCGTAACCACCTCGCGCACGCCGCTGCGCATCAGCGCGATGATCTGATTGGGGCTGGGAGCCGGCGTGTAGACGGCCAGCGCACACCCCGGCAGATCAGCCCCGATCTGGGCCAGCACCGCGCACTCGGCCTCTGTCCAGTCATAACCACCGAAAAAGATGGCCGCGGGCTTGGCCTCGACAAGTTGCGGGCGCAGCCCCTCAAGATCGCCGACGCGCGCCTGCGTGTCGCACAGGCCCGCCAATTCCTCGGCAACGCCGTGCAGGGGCCATGCGTCAGGAGAGGCAAAGAGAATGATCATTAAAACCCCAGCTTACGAACAAAAACTATTACTGATTGTGGCATTACGCGGCAGATTTACCGAAAAAGCCTCGCGAACCATCACGACCTTGCTGGCCGGAATGGTAAACATATTGTTCACGATGGGAATGAAGGTCTTGGCCTTCAACCCCTGAATGCCGGCAGATACATAGACACAGCTGTCATCATCTGCACAGGCGGCGCCATCCGCGCCGCTATAGGTAAAGGCGATCCAGTTGGTTGCGCTGGCCATATCAACAACGCCCGACGCCTTGAGGAATTGCGACGCGCGGTCCAGCGCCAGCGTTTCCTTGGTCTTGCCGCAAATCGCGACGGTGCGGGCGGCCAGATTGGTCGCCTCTGCCGCGGCGTTCCAGGCGTACATCAACCGCCCAAATTCAATGATCGAGACGAAGACGAGCCAGAACAGCGCAAAGGACAGCGCAAATTCAATCATCACGGCGCCGCGGGCGCGTGCTCGGGAAAGCAGGGGCCGACCCATCAGCGCGTCTGCCGCATCGACACGGAAATTTCGCCAAAAGCGATACTGCCCGAGCCGAAAAAGGATTTCCAAATCGCCCCTGTGACGAGCGGATATTGATAGCCGGTGATCTTGACTGTCGCGATATTCATCGTGCGGCCTGCGCCGCTTGAATAAGAGACAGTCTCGGCGGTCACGACCGAAACCTGGTCAAGCGTCAGCCCCGGGATCAGCGGGGTGGCCGGGCAGGTGGCGATGCTTTGCTGGAGCCCCGCATAAACAAGGCATTCCGCCTGGCCGGGCGCATCGACGCTGAGCGGCTCTTGGCTGGAAAGGAAGCGCGCACCCAGTTCTGCCTGATGGACAAGGCGCTTGTACATATAAATGGCGCGCCCAGCCTCCAGCACGCCGGTGCACAAAAGGAGGAGAAAGGGCAGGACCAGCGCCAGTTCAATAATCGCCGCACCGCTTTGCCGCGCGCGACGGGCGGGCCGGGAAAGGAGAGGCGGCTTCATACTAGCGCACCAAAACCGGCACGAGCGGCGAGAGCGGATCGTTTGACCGCGGCAAGCCGGCGGCGCGGCACGGCGAGTCCGTCTTGGACGCATCGCCAATGTACAGCACGCGCGGGTCGGTAAAGCCCTTTTTGGAATTGTTGTCGAACGGCGCCAGCAGGAAGACACAGGCATAGCCGACCACAGTCTTGGTCTTGTTATCGGCGCAGGTGCTTGGGCATTTGACCACCGCCACGGTCGCCAGACGGCGGTTATACTGGCCTAGGCTCTTGAGCGAGGCTGACGAGAGCGGGTTCGCGCCGCTGATGTCCGCGTTATATTGGAAAGAAGAATAGGCAGTGCCCACCTTATTCTTCAGAAAATCTTTATAATAGTTCCAGCGCGGGCTGGGGCAGGCATAGGTGCAGGTCGCCGTACAGGTATAGGTCGTTGTGTTGCCCTGCTTCTTGCTTGTGCAGGTGGGCGTGGACGCGCTGGTATAGGGGCAGGTTGCCCCCGTGGTAGAGTTGGTTTGCGACGTCGGGCAAGAGGGTGTCGGCGTCTTGTTTGACGTCGACGAGGCGGTCGCCGTGGTGGTGAGCGGCGTGGTCGTCGCGGAATCAAACAGCCGGTTGCCGCTGGGATCGGTCGCAATCAGGCTGGTGTCGGTGGTGTCGATATCGCCAGCCGCAACCGGGTCGGCCGCGTAGCCATAGCCGCTCAGATCCGGCGGGGAGCCGGTGGTCGTCCATTCCGAATTGCCGTTGGGATAAATGCCAAAGCGCGTGTTGAACGGCGCCATGACGGTGGAACGCACGCCCGTCACAATGATATTGCAGGTCGTGCCGCTATCGGTCGAGCGGATGAATGAGCCGCCACAAGCGGCGGTTGTGCCAAAGGCGGCCCTCAGCCGGCTTGCGCCATTGCCATTGCCGGTATCAGGCGGCAGCACCCAGTAGAAAGCGCCGCTGACGTCCACGGCGGGATCGCCGGCCTCATACTGGCCGAACAGGTTCATCTTGGTCGTCCAGTTTGCGGGCGTCGCATCCGAACCGGCGCAAATGGCCATCGGGATCAGGCAACCAATTTGGGACGGCCCCAGCGTTGCAGTGGAGGTGGCCTTGATGTCAAAGGCGGTAATGCCCACCACCCCCAACAGGGTGGTGACAAAGCCCTGATAGGTCGCGGTGCATTCCACCGTGTTGGAAGGCTCGGTCGTGCTGGTTGAGGCGCCCTGATAGCTGGGCGTCACCGAGGCGACGGTGGCCACCTTTTGGAACACGCTCTTGTTGCGGCTGGCCATATAGGTGCCGGCGGCCACAGCGCGAGCATCTGCATCGGACTGGCCGTCAAGCTCGGTGACGGCAGCAAGGGCGCAGGCGTCGGTTGCGGTCTTCATTTCAGACCGCACCAGCATCCCGCGACCCATATCAATCGCAAGGCCGGCAAAAGCGAGCAGGACGACAATGCCCAGCGCCAGCAGGATGCTAAACGCACCCCGCTGGGCTGACCGACGCGGTCTCGATACGCCGGAGCGCATTCTTGACCCTAACATGACATACCGTCCCGCGCTAAAAATCACCGGATTGACGATCAGTTGGGCTGCGACGAGCCTTTCGACCCACCCAGCGACGAGCCACCCATATCGCGGTTGCCCTGCATGTGACCTTCGATAGCCCGCACGGTTTCCCGCGCGGTCACCGCCGTATCATCCTGCTCCATCTGGGCTTGCTGGGCCTTTTTGGCCGCATCAAGCGAGGTGCCGAGATGGACTTCCGGCTGGTTGAGGCCACAGCCCGCCAGCGCGGCAAGCGCCGGTGCCAGCGCCGCCAGGACCAGGGCTTTGCGGTTTGTAATCTTCTGCATGGTTAATTCCCTTATCGCTTGGCGGAGCCTCAACGGCCGATCATGCGCTCAATGGCGGTCGGCGTCGGCACGTCATCGGTCGGCAGCTTCGGTGCCTTTTCCGTTCCGGCAACCAGCGTCGGACGGACGATGATCATCAGCTCGGTGTTTTCAGACTGGAAGCCGCGGCTGCGGAACAATGCACCCAGGATCGGCAGTTCGCCGAGGATCGGGAAGGCACGCGTGGCCTGCGCCATGTTGTTCTTCAGCAGGCCGCCAATCACGAGGCTCTGGCCCTGACGCAGTTCAACATTGGTCGACACGCTGGTCTTGCTGAACACCGGGGTAGAGCCCGTGCTTTCCAGCGAGGACACTTCCGGATTGACCTGCAAGTTGATGCGACCATTATCGAGCACGGTCGGGATGAACTTCAGGCCCACACCGAATTCACGCTCTTCCAGCGTCACAGCGCCGCTCACGCCGGCCTGACGGACCGGGATGAAGATCGAGCCACCAGCAAGGAACCGGCCTTCATGGCCGCTCATCGCGACAATCGTCGGCTCTGCAAGGATCTTGACCAGGCCCTTTTTCTTCTGGGCTTCAAGGTCGAGAACAAACGGGTTGCCACCCACCTTGAACGCAAGCGCAAGGTTGCTGGCGACGCCCAACACGCTGCCGAGGCTTTCGGTCACGGTTTTGCCAATGATGTTGCCGGCGGCATCATATTGGGTTTCGGTCGTCGACTGGATGCCGGGCAGCGGGCCGCCCTGGATCTGGCGAATGCCGCTGGTGACGCCCGACGAGGTATCGGACGATTCATGGCCGATCGCGCTGTCGGTACCCGGCAGATAGTTGGAGCCAATGGCCCAGTTGGAGTTCGGGCCCTTGTTCTGACCCGCCGCACGGATGCCAATCTGCTCGCCAATCGTCTTCGAGACTTCGGCAATGCGGACTTCGAGCATGACCTGCTGGCCATCGCGAACCTTCATCAGGTTGATGACGCTGACCATGCCATTGCCGCTGATTGCGGGCTTGTTGGCAGCCGTTGCGCCGCCTTCATCGCCGCCGCCGCCCGAGCCGTCATTGCGGGCATGGACCTTCAGATAGCGGTTGAGGTTGGTTGCATAGGCATCAGCCAGATGAACCGCCGCTTCAGAGGCGAGCGCATCCGAGACAACGCCGCCGAGCACAATCGACGAACCAACGATCGAGACCGTGATCTGGCCTTCATTGGGCAGCGAATCAAGCAGCGCCTTGCGGACCGGCGCCGGATCAATCGACACGCCAACTTCCAGCTCGGTGCGCGCGCCATCGGCGTGCCACAAGATCAGGTTGGTGATGCCGGCCGACTTGCCGAGCAGATAAATCTGACGCGGCGACACCAGCTTATAGTCGGCCACCGAATCGTCGCCGATGGCGATGCGGGTGACCGGACGCGAAATGTTGACAACCTTGGCGCGGCCGATCTGGGCTTCAATGCTGACAGCACCCTGATAGCTGACCTGCGCACCGGCTCCCCCGCTGGCGTTGGACGCGGCAACAATATCTTCAGCCATGGCCGGCGCCGCCATTTGCACGGCGAAAGGCGCAAGGCCCAGCAGCAGGAGCTGCTTCATTTTGAGACGATTTTGGGCCATTAACGCACCTCTTGTTTAAGCCCGCGGAATTCGACGATGCCGCGGGTTTCGTTGTCATTGGAGTTGGACGAAGGTCTGCCCGAAGTCGGGCGCCCGGCACGCGGCCGGACTACGGGCTGGGCAACAACCGGCACCGCAGGTCCTGTTCCCTGCGCCGGAGTTCCATTGTGCACCAGATCGTTGAGGCGGGCACCAACGGTGCCATCATTGGTCTTGTCGAACTCGTTGCGCAGGATCAGCGACA
This sequence comes from Chakrabartia sp., assembly GCA_046074265.1. GTDB lineage: Bacteria > Pseudomonadota > Alphaproteobacteria > Sphingomonadales > Sphingomonadaceae > Aquisediminimonas. The sequence continues at coordinate 9,127 of JBJTNW010000034.1, read as the reverse complement.
AATTGCCGATGTTGCGAGCCAGATCGAGCTCTTCAGCTTCTTGTGGGGTCAATTCCAGCGTCACGGCGTTCGCGACTTTGGGCGCTGTCGGGTCGCCACGCGTATCCTGCTCAACCGCAAGCACCTTCACGCGGCTCAGCACCGTTTTCGAAAACTGCTCACCAGATGTATCGCGGGCGCTCACAAGAACGTCGACATAGCTGCCCGGCAAAGCAAAGCCGGCGACGGCGACAACGTCGTTCACCCGAACGGTAATGGCGCGCTTGCCCGGCGCGATCACGGCCGCAAGCCCGCCGCGTGAGCGGACGGGCGCCAGCTTGGCTTCGGTCAAAGGCTCACCTGCGGTTACCTTTTCGCGGGCAAACCGGCCCACGACTTCCGCATCGGCGCCATGCGCCCCGACAGGAATCGATTCGGACGGCCAGCGCAGGATCGACACCTGACCCGGCTGGATCGGCCGGCCGGGTTCAATGTCCTCGCGTGCGACCACAATCGGAACACCCGCGCTCTTGGCTCCCCAAGCCCCGATCCAGCGCGCCGTCAACACGGCGGCGACCAGACCCAGAATGAGCGCGATGATCAACAAAGTTCTAGGACGCATTTAAGGCACACCTATTGCGCGTGCCCAGGCAGGACATCGGCGACACCCCCCCCAGGCCGCGAGTTATGATCGAAGTCCTGCAAATCCCCCCCCCGGGCGCAGCCGAACTTAGTTCAGCTGCGTCGCGATGCCGGAGAACTTGGTGTTCGCCTTCGAGCCAACGCTCGACAGCGTCCCCATCACGGCAACAGCGATCAGCGCGGCGATCAGAGCGTATTCGATCATCGCAGCGCCCTTCTGAGACTTCTTCGAAGCTTTCTTGTTGAAGAACATGACTAACTTTCCCTTTCAAATCAAAAGACCGAAGCCTGAATTTATAAAGTAGTTCAAAACAACTCGTCAATTAAGACCTTTGGAGTCACCTAATAGACCATTCAACCCGATGTATGGAACAAACTATCGTGTACATGATAATACTGATAAACTTCGTTCTACAAACATCCAGCTCTCAGCCGTGACACCTCACAATTCATATTGGTCAGAATTACTGATGAATCGGAGCAAACTTCCTTCCAAAAAGATATAAATATCAAAGTGAAAGTGTTTTTGATCTCCCTGTTATTCCCACAAAACTGCCCAATTTCGAGAACGCCCTAGTGATTCTAGAATGAGATATCAACCATTTTAAATCTTTTGGATATGAGACGACTATCTTTTGAAAAGTCTTTATCTGGCTGGATTGGCGTCTTTTCCTCGCCTTTAAGGCCGCTTTTCAGTGAGCGGAGTACAAGAACTTTGGGCTTTCTAAAGACCGTCTGGCCGGAAGCCGAGCGTCTCTCTTTTGACTGAAGCTATACTTTTGGGGCGCCAGTCTTTCCCCAAGTCTATCATAGGTTCTGGCTGCATAGCGGGCCGCGCGCCTGCGCCCCCTTGTCAGAGCTGGAAAGCGCTGGTATGCGCCCGCTCCGTTGCCGCTTTAGCTCAGCCGGTAGAGCATCGCATTCGTAATGCGAGGGTCAGGTGTTCGAGTCACCTAAGCGGCACCACTTTCCTTCTACAGCCAATTGATTTGGACTGGCCCGGCGTGCTGGGCACAGGTCAAGGCCCCGTCTTGTCGGGAAACTTCTTAACCTAGATTAGCATATTCATAAGACGAGCGGACCAGATATGGCGCCCGGCACGCCGCTGGCGCAGGCCAAGTCAAAGGAAATGAACACAAAATATAGGCGCGCGGCCAAAAGGCGGCCGACGCCGCAAGAGGAGGCCGGTCAAAAACCTGCGATCAGCTCAGTTGGACTGGGCTTGGCAGGTCAACCGCGGCGCAGACCATTGTAGAGACATCGTGGACGATGCCCGACATCACCAGCAGGCCGATAAGGGTTGCAAAGACAAGGGCGATGGCAATCATCGCCATCACCATATGCTTCATATTATCGGCCGCCTCCGCCTCATAGGCGTCGACCCCATAGCTCAGTTGCGAGACCGTAAACGGCTCTCTCTCTCCAAGGCTGCCCATCCCAAGCATCCTCTCCTATTTCGGCGCGGTGCTTATGCACTCTGCGTCCACCCCCAAGACTGATGAGCAAAAAGCGACACGTCAATGTAAAAAATGATAATTCTTAACCGGGACATAAGCAGGGAACCGTCCGCCCTGCGCCCGGTTTTTGCGCCATGCCTGCCCCTTCTTCTAGCGTGGCCCCGCCGCCAATACAGGGCGGCGACCATGCCCCGATGGCCCTGCACACGCATTTTCGCGACGATGTGCTGCGCGGCCTTGGCGCGCCGCAAAAATCCATTCCCGCCCGCTATTTCTATGACCTTGCCGGCTCACGCCTATTCGATGAGATTACCTGCCTGCCCGAATATTACCCCACCCGGCTGGAGCGCGCGCTATTGCGCCGCCATCAGTCAGATATTGCCCGGGCCGCTGCCGGGCGGGATATTCTGGTCGAGTTTGGCGCAGGCTCTGCGCGCAAAACGCCGTTGGTCCTGACGGCGCTGGCCCCGGGCACCTATATTCCGGTTGATGTGGCTGGCGCTTATCTTCAGCAGGCAGCTGCTGAGATCGCCGCCGTGCAGCCAGGGTTGCTGGTCTTGCCGCTGCAGGCAGATTTTACCCGCCCGTTTGAACTTCCCATCGCCGCGCCGGGCCAGCGCTTGCTCGGATTTTTCCCGGGCTCGACCATTGGCAATCTGGCACCGGCCCAAGCGGTTGACCTGCTGCGACATTTCGCGACCCTCTTGGGGACGGAGGCGCAATTGCTGATCGGCATTGATCTGCGCAAGGACCCGCAATTGCTGAAAGCCGCCTATGATGACGCCTCGGGCGTCACAGCTGCCTTCAACCTGAATCTGGTTGCGCGGATCAACCGCGAACTGGACGGCACGCTGCCCATCGACGCGCTGGTGCATGAGGCGCGCTGGAATGCGCGGCTTGGGCGGGTGGAGCTGCATTTGGTTGCCCAGCGGGACATTGATTTTACCGTTGCGCACCAGCCCTTTCGCCTGCGGGCGGGCGAGAGCATCCATAGCGAAAACAGCTACAAATATCGCCGGGAAGAGGTGGCTTTGCTGGCCCGAGCCAGCCATTGGGAGCCGCTGGCCTATTGGACCGACGCCCAGCAGCATTTCTCGCTTAATCTTTGGCACCACCCCCAACCGAGCCTTGAGCCATGAAGCCCGCCCAGGCGCGCGCCGCCGGAGAGGCGATGCTTGCGCGTTATCGCCGGGTGCGCGCGATTTCTGAGGCGCTCTCCGCGCCGCTCAGTGCCGAAGATTGTCAGGTCCAATCCATGCCCGACGCAAGCCCCGTCAAATGGCATCTGGCGCATAGCAGCTGGTTTTTTGATCGCTTCTTGCTGACGGGCACGCCGGAAGGCCGCCGTGCCTCCGCCCTGCAAGACCAGCTGTACAACAGCTATTACACGGAATTTGGGACGCCCTTTGCGCGGGCGCAACGCGGGCTGGTATCGCGCCCTGCCCTTCAGGAAGTGATCCGCTATCGCCGGCTCGTGGATAGCGGCATGGCGGCCCTTATCGCGGAACGGCCATCGCCTGAGATTCTGGAATTGGTGGAACTGGGCTGCCAGCATGAACAGCAGCATCAAGAATTGATCCTGACCGATATCAAGCACCTGCTCTTCGTCACACCCGCCCAAGGCGCCTATGCCGCGTCGGAAGGGCCGCTGCCCGCAACCAGCCCCACGGCATGGCGCACGCACAAGGGCGGCCTGGTCGATATTGGCCATGACGGACGCGGCTTTGGTTTTGACAATGAGCAGCCGCGCCACAGCGTCTGGCTAGAACCCTTTGCGCTGGCGAGCCACCTTGTCACGGCCGGCGATTATGCCGCCTTTATCGCGGATGGCGGCTATCGCCGAGCCGCGCTTTGGCTGTCGGATGGCTGGGATATATGCCAAAGCCAGAATTGGACCGCCCCGCTTTACTGGCAAGAGGGGCAGGGGCAATGGACGCGCTTTACACTGGGCGGCCGCCAGTCGGTAGATCCGCGCGCACCGGTAACGCATATCAGCTTTTACGAAGCAGATGCCTTTGCCCGATGGGCGGGCCACCGCCTGCCCCGCGAGGCCGAATGGGAGGCCGGGGCCAGCCTTGCCGGCATGGAACAGCTTTATGATGCGGCGTGGCAATGGACGGCCTCTGCCTATCTGGCCTATCCCGGTTATCGCCCGGCGGCCGGAGCGGTGGGTGAATATAATGGCAAGTTTATGAGCAATCGGATGGTCCTGCGCGGCGGCAGCGCGCTGACCCCCACGGGCCATGCGCGGCGCAGCTACCGCAATTTCTTTGCCCCCGAAACGCGCTGGCAAATGGCAGGGCTAAGGCTGGCGGCTGGTCCATAGCCGCCCCCAAAATACCCAAAGCGCGTCGCACCTATGCTTTACCTTTTGCGCCGTCTGGCGCAGCCTGAGTGGCATAGAGAGAAAAAAGGGGAGCGCCGTGCAGATTCATCGGACGCCAGAAGACCGGTTCGCGGGACTGGCTGATTGGCCTTATGCGCCGCATTATCATCAGGTGACGCCGGACCTTCGGCTCCATTATGTTGATGAGGGACCTAGGGATGCGCCGGTCATTCTGTTGATGCACGGCGAGCCGACCTGGGGCTATCTGTACCGCCATATGATCAACCCGCTGGTGGCGCGGGGCTATCGGGTTCACGTGCCCGACCTGATCGGCTTTGGCCGATCGGACAAGCCGATGGACGTCGATGCTTATTCCTATGCAGCGCATGTCGGCTGGATGCGGCACTGGCTTGAGGCACTGGACCTGAAGCGGATCACGCTGGGCTGTCAGGATTGGGGAGCCCTGATTGGCCTGCGGCTTGCCGCCGCCATGCCCGATCGCTTTGCCGCCATCACGCTCAGCAATGGCGGTCTGCCGGCTGGAAATATGAAGGCCACGGCGTTCAAGCTTTGGCGGGCTTTTTCTCGCTACAGCCCGTTTTTTCGGATTGCGCGGATCGTTCAGGCCGGCACCAAGCGCCGCCTGTCTCCGGCCGAACGCGCCGCTTATGATGCGCCTTTCGACATCAAGGGCGCCAAGGCCGGTGCCCGCATTTTCCCCAGTCTGGTGCCGGTGGAAGATAGCAACCCCGCCGTCCCCGACCAATTGGCGGCCTGGGCGGTATTTGAACGTTGGGAAAAGCCGTTTTTGTGTGCCTTTAGCAATGGTGACCCAATCACCCGCGGCGGCGATGCGATGTTCCTGGCCCGCGTTCCCGGCACGCAGGCGCAGCCGCACCGCACGCTTCAGGGCGGGCATTTCATTCAGGAGGATGACCCTCAAGGATTTGTCACCGCCTTGCTGGCGGTGGCCCCCAAGCCCTAGCGCGGCCGCTGGCGGGCAATGGCGCGCGCCTCTGCCGCGCGCAGCAGCGCCAAAAGATCATCGGGGCTGACGTCAATCAGCTCGTCATAATCGGCGAGCGTGGCTGCGATATCCTGGGCAGTTACGTCTGGCGCGGCGGGCGCGGGCGCGGGCGTCGCCCGGTGCGGATAGCTGTGCAGCGTTGCCTTGTGGAACAGCCAGGCCAGACCGACCAGGATCGCCGTATTGAGCGCAACTGGAACAAACGCATAGTGAAAGCCCGCGGCGTGGATGGCGGGTGTGCCGAGCACCGCCGTCAGCGCCGCCGCACCGCCGGGCGGGTGCAAGCAGCGGGCGAGTGCCATCGCCGCAATCGCCCCGGCCACCGCCAAGCCCGCCGCCAGTGCGGGATCGGGCACCAATTGACCTGCGAGCACCCCCATCAATGTCGACAGGGTATTGCCGCCAATGACCGGCCAGGGCTGGGCAAGCGGGCTGGCCGGCAACGCAAAGACGATGACAGCCGACGCCCCGATCGGCGCAACAAGATAGGGGAGCGCGCCCGGGGCGGCCCCCAGCCAAAGACGGCAAACAAGGCTGGCCACGCCGACCCCGATAAAGGCGCCGATAATGGCCCGAAGCCAGACAAACATCGGCGCAGCGGCGAATTGGCGAGGGAGCACGAACAACCGATCCATGGCGCGCGCCGTTACAGAATAAAGGAGGAAGCGCAATGCACTTGCGTGCGGATCGCGCTGGCATTTCACCGTGATCCTTGGCATCGTCGCAGCAATGTCAACTTCCCGAAAAGCGCCGCCCAGCCGATTGCGCCTGTTTATCCAACGCCTCGGCCCCGGCCTTATCACCGGCGCGGCCGATGATGACCCATCGGGGATCGGCACCCACAGCCAAGTGGGCGCGGAATTTGGCTATGGCCTGGCCTGGACCTTCGTCCTCAGCTTTCCGTTGATGGTCGTCATTCAAGAAGTCGCCGCCCAGATTGGCCGGGTGACGGGGCGGGGCATCGCCGCCAATGTCCGCCGCCATTATTCACGGCCGCTTTTGTTCTTCATCGTCCATCTGTTGCTGATCGCGAACATCATCAATCTTGGCGCGGATTTGAGCGCGATGGGCGCGGCGCTGCAATTGCTGATTGGCGGGCCGGCGGCACTCTACACCATTGGCTTTGGCGTGCTGTGCGTCGCGCTGGAAATCATCATTCCTTATGCCCGCTATGCCAGCATCCTCAAATGGACGACGCTGTCGCTGTTTACCTATGTCGCGGTGGTGATGGTGTCGCACGTCCCTTGGGGAGAAGCGATGACGGGCCTCATCCTCCCCGACATTGAATGGACGCCGGCTTATATGACCGCGCTTGTCGCGATTTTGGGAACGACCATCAGCCCTTATCTTTTCTTCTGGCAAGCCGCGCAGGAAATTGAGGAGCAACGGCGCCACCATAGCAAGCCCTTGTTCAAGACGCCGGCCAAGGCGGGGGAGGAGTTTCGGCGCATCCGCATCGATACGCTGACGGGCATGGCCTTTAGTTCGCTGATTGCGCTGGCGATTGTCTACGCCGCGGCCGCAACGCTCCATGCCAATGGCATCCATAATATCGAGACATCGGCACAAGCCGCAGAGGCCTTGCGGCCCATCGCCGGAGAATTTGCCTTTGCCCTGTTTGCGTTGGGCATCATCGGCACGGGGATGTTGGCGGTACCCGTGCTTGCGGGATCTGCGGCCTATGCGATTACCGAAATGTTCGGCCGTTCGGGCAGCCTGGCGGCCCGGCCGTTAAAGGCGAAACTGTTCTACGGCGCGATTGCGGCCACCACGCTTTTGGGCGGTCTGATCAACATGGCGGGGATTGACCCTGCCCGTGCGCTTTATTGGGCGGCCGTTGTCAACGGCGTACTTGCCGCCCCGCTGATGGCAGTGATGATGCTGATCGTCCGCAACAAAAAAGTGATGGGGGAGCTTGTGCTCCCCCATCGGGCCACCCTTTGGGGGTGGGGAGCGACGGCCGTGATGGCGGCGGCCACCGCCTTGTTCTTCTGGTTCCTGATTTTCCCGGGCTGATTAGGCGGCGAGCGCCTTATCTTCCACCACGGGCAGGCGGATCAGATGGTCAAAGGCCGATAGCGCCGCCTTTGACCCTTCGCCCATCGCGATGATGATCTGCTTGTACGGCGTGGTCGTCACATCGCCGGCCGCGAATATGCCGGGCACGCTGGTTGCGCCCTTGGCATCCACCTCGATCTCGCCGCGCGGGCTAAGGGCCAGCGTGTCCTTCAGCCATTCGCTATTCGGCACCAGCCCGATCTGGACGAAAATGCCTTCGAGCGGAATGTGGACAAGCTGGTCAGTCGTGCGGTCGGTATAGGACAGCCCCGTTACCTTCTCACCATCGCCATGCACCTCGGTGGTCAGTGCGGAAACGATGATGCGGACATTGGGCAAGCTGCGCAGCTTATTTTGCAAGACGGCATCGGCGCGCAGCTGGCTGTCAAATTCAATCAGCGTTACCTCGGCGACGATCCCGGCAAGGTCAATCGCGGCCTCAACGCCAGAATTGCCGCCGCCGATCACCGCGACGCGCTTGCCCTTGAACAAGGGGCCATCGCAGTGCGGGCAATAGGCCACGCCCTTGTTGCGATAGGCATCTTCGCCCGGCACGTTCATCTGCCGCCAGCGCGCGCCGGTGGAGAGGATCACGGTCTTCGCCTTCAGGCTCGCGCCATTTGCCAGAACCACTTCGTGCAGACCGCCTTCGGCCTTGGCCGGGATCAGCTTTTCGGCCCGCTGGAGGTTCATAACGTCAACGTCATAATCCTTCACATGCTGCTCAAGCTGGGCGACAAGCTTGGGCCCTTCGGTGTGCGAGACCGAGATGAAATTTTCGATCCCCATCGTGTCGAGCACTTGCCCGCCAAAGCGTTCCGCCGCGATGCCCGTGCGGATACCCTTGCGCGCCGCATAGATGGCCGCGGCCGCCCCGGCGGGTCCGCCGCCGACGACAAGCACGTCAAACGCGTCCTTCGTCTTGATCTTTTCAGCCGCGCGCGCTTCCGCCCCGGTATCCAGCTTGGCGACAATCTGTTCCAGCTCCATCCGGCCCTGGCCAAAGACCTCGCCATTCAGGAACACCATCGGCACGGCCATGACCTTGCGATCGGTGACTTCCTGCTGGAACAACGCACCGTCGATCGCAACATGGCTGATACGCGGATTGAGCACGCTCATCAGGTTCAGCGCCTGCACGACATCCGGGCAGTTCTGACAGGAAAGCGAAAAATAGGTTTCAAAGGCGAAATCGCCGTCGAGATTTTTGACGTGCTCGATCAGGTCCTGCGCGGCCTTGGACGGGTGGCCGCCCACTTGCAGCAAAGCAAGGACAAGCGAGGTAAATTCATGCCCCATGGGGATGCCCGCAAAGCGGACACCGATATCGGTCCCGGCGCGGCGGATCATCATGCTCGGCCGGCGCTTGTCGTCATCCGCCCGGATCACGCTGACCTTGTCTGACAGGCCGGCAATATCGTCCGCCAGCGCCGCCAGCTCGGCCGATTTCGCGCCGTCGTCCAGCGACAGCACAAGCTCCACTTTCTGGGTGATGTTGGCCATATAGGCCGAAAGCTGTTGCTTCAGATTGGCATCGAGCATGTCAGGGTTCCGTCATAGGGGGGCCGGGGGGGGAACAAAGTGGGACCAACCCACCCTCAGCCTCACAAGAAAAGGGGGAAGGGAAAAAAGCCGGGG
>JBJTNW010000033.1:0-17743 GCA_046074265.1 Chakrabartia sp. | reverse complement strand
AAAATAATGGAAGAAGTCTAGAGGCTTGTGATACTTCCCTTTATACGTCAGTTATATGGCTATGGCTAACGCTGCAGAGCTCTTGCAAGAAGACTTGGCCGATGGCGGGCAGATCCTCCGCTTATCGGGCAGCTTCACCATAGCTTTGATCGGCGATATCGACGGCCGCTTGCGCGATTTGTCCGCCGATGTGCGCAAAATCGATCTCAGCGCGGTTGAACATATGGATACGGTTGGCGCGTGGCTTGTTCACCGCACCGCAAAAACGTCGGGCGCAGAAATCGTGGGTGCAGGTAAAGACGCCAGTCGCCTGCTTCAGGCTGTCAGTGGCGTGGATCAGGCCGAAATACCGCCGCGACCACATCCGCCATCATTTGAGCGGTTCCTTGCCGAAGTGGGCCATAGTGTCATCATCAGCTTTACAACGCTTTTGCAGTTTCTGGGCTTTGTTGGTCAGGTTGTGAAGGCATGTTTCATACTTGCGATGAACCCCGGCCGCTTCCGCTGGCATGCCGTGGTCCAGCATTTTGACATGGTCGGTGTGCGTGCGTTGGGTATCATTGGCCTGATGAGCTTTCTGATCGGTATCGTCATCGCGCAGCAAGGTGCGGTCCAGTTACGACAATTTGGCGCCGAAGTGTTCACCATCAACCTGATTGGCCGGCTGACCTTTCGCGAATTGGGAATTTTAATGACAGCGATCATGGTCGCCGGTCGGTCGGGCTCCGCCTTTGCTGCGCAAATCGGCACCATGAAGATCACCGAAGAAATTGATGCGATGCGCACCATCGGCGTCTCCCCCATCGAGGCGTTGGTCATCCCGCGGCTGTTGGCGTCGGTGATTATGATGCCGTTGCTGGGCTTTTACGCAACGCTAATCTCGATATTGGGCGGCGGCCTGTTCTGCTGGATTTCGCTGGAAATCCCGCCCATCACCTTTGTCCAGCGGCTGCAAGAGGTGATCCCGCTGACCGACTTGTGGGTCGGGCTTTTGAAGGCGCCCGTGTTTGGTGCGATCATCGCGATGACCGGCTGTTTTCAGGGCATGCAGGTATCCGGCAATGCGGAGGAAGTGGGCCTGAAGACCACGGCGGCCGTGGTTCAGGCGATCTTCCTCGTCATCGTGCTGGACGCCTTTTTTGCGGTCTTCTTCACGCAGATCGGGTGGATCTGATGGACCTTAATGCCCCCATCGCCATCCGCCTGCGCGGCATTTCAAACCGCTTTGGCGACCAGATCGTCCATGAGAATTTGGACCTTGATGTCCGCAATGGCGAAATTCTGGGCGTGGTCGGCGGCTCTGGCACCGGTAAATCGGTGCTGATGCGCACAATCATCGGCCTGCAATCGCCCAGCGCCGGCGAGATCGAGATTTTTGACGAGCCGATGACGGGGGCAGATGCCCAGACCCAGCTTGATCTGCGGCGGCGCTGGGGCGTGATGTTTCAGGGCGGCGCGTTGTTTTCTACCCTGACGGTGGCCGAGAATATTCAGGTGCCCTTGCGCGAATTCTACCCAGAGCTTGATGCCCAGCTGCTGGATGAGATTGCCGCCTATAAGGTCATCATGGCTGGCCTGCCCGCCAATGCCGGGCCCAAATATCCGTCTGAGCTTTCAGGCGGGATGAAGAAGCGCGCCGGGCTGGCCCGGGCGCTCGCGCTTGACCCGCAATTGCTGTTTTTGGATGAGCCGACCGCCGGGCTGGATCCGATTTCGGCGGCGGCCTTTGATTCGCTCACCCGAAACTTGTCGCGCAGCCTTGGCCTGACCGTCTTTTTGATCACGCATGATCTTGATACGCTTCACGCCACCTGTGATCGGGTGGCCGTTCTGGCGGACCATAAGGTGATCGCCGTGGGCACGATTGCAGAGCTGATGGCGTCCGACCATCCGTGGATTCAGGATTATTTCAACGGCCCGCGCGGGCGCGCTGCATCAGCGACAGTTGATCACACCCCCCATAAGGGGGCATGAGGGGCCTATGGAAACGCGATCAAACCAACTTCTTGTCGGGAGCGTCGTGCTGGCGCTGCTCGCCGCGCTGCTGGCCTTCGCGATCTGGATCGCCGGCCTGTCGGGCGGCAATACCAAAGAATATGATATCTTTTTCCGCCAATCGGTTGAAGGTTTGGCCAAGGGGTCAAGCGTCACCTTTGCCGGCGTGCCCTCGGGGCAGGTCCGCCATATTGAGCTGTGGAAGGCCAATCCGGAATTTGTCCGCGTGCGCATTGCCGTGGATCAGGACTTGCCGGTTCTGGTCGGCACGACCGCGTCCATCCAGGGTGTCGGCTTTACCGGTGTGTCGCAGATACAGTTGACCGGCGCCGTGCAAGGCGCGCCCGCCATTATCGAGCCGGGCCCGGCGGGGGTACCTACCATCCCCACCAAGACAGCGGGGCTTGGCGCCCTGCTCAATAATGCGCCGCAGCTTGTTGAGCGGCTGTCGACCTTGACCGAGCGGCTGACCGAATTGCTGTCGGACGATAACCAGAAATCCATTTCCAGCATCATCCGCAATATCGATAAATTGTCGGGCAACTTGGCGCGCAGCGGACCGGATTTGGAAGCCAGCATCGCTGAAGCGCGGGTGACCATCAAGGAAGCCGGTCTTGCGGCTCAGCAGATCAACCAGATGGCTGGCACCACCAACCAGCTGCTCAATGATGAAGGCAAGCCTCTGGTGCAGGATTTGCGCCGCACGATCCGCTCTGCCGAGCGCAGCATGGCCGCGCTGGATGAGACGCTCGCCGAAGCCAAGCCCGGTGTGCGGACCTTTTCTACCCAGACCCTGCCTGAACTGGGCCAGCTGGTCCGCGATTTGCGGGCGATGTCAGAAACGCTCAATTCGGTTGCCACAAAGGTGGATCAGCAGGGGGCCGGTGCGCTTATCGGGGGCACCAAATTGCCCGATTATCAAGGCGGAAAGGCAAACCAATGAGGCGCAATCTTCTGGCTCTGGCTGTGGCCCTGCCGCTTATGTCCGGCTGCGCCTTTGGCCTGTCATCGGCCAAGGCGCCGGACTTTTTACTGACCTTGTCGCCCGACGCACGTCCCGCCGCCAATGACGGCGTGCTGGTCCAAGGTGGGGATGTGTTGACAGTCACCATTCCCTTGGTGCCGCAGGCGATCGCGACAACCCGGCTGCCCGTTGCCGAAGGGCAGACGGCCATTGCCTATGTGCCGGATGCGGTCTGGGTGGAGCCGCCGGCGCGGCTGTTCCAGCGGCTGGTGGCCGAAACGATCCGGCTGCGCGCCGGTCGCACCGTGCTTGATCCGCGTCAGTTCAGCATGGAGCCGGGGGCCACGCTTTCGGGCCAGTTGCTGCGGTTCGATATTGATGAGCACCAGCGCGAGGCAGTTGCGATCTACGATGCGACGCTGTCGGGCGAGGCGGACCGGCCGGTCCGCACCCGCCGGTTTGAGGCGCGCATTCCTGTTGCGCGCATTGATGCCAAGGCGTCGGGCGTCGCGCTTAACCGCGCGGCGAACCAGATTGCCGGGGACGTCGCGGACTGGGTGAAGCGCTAAGCCGCGCACTTTTCCCGCGCGCGCCGCGCGTCGCGCGCCTCAATTTCTACACATATAAAAAGGCGGGCGACACCTGGGTGCCGCCCGCCCTTTTCTTGGTCCTTGATGGCCGGGGTTATTTGCCCTTGGCCTCCAGCGCCTTGTCCTGATTGGCGCGGCGGATGACATATTGACGGACATTTTCGATCTGCGCGGGCGTATATTGGTCTTTCCACGCGACCATCCCGTTCTGGCTCAACAGGCCGTCATGGACGATCTGCTGCCAAAGCTTCGGGTTGCCGAGCGCAGCCGAGTGCCGCAGATCGGGGTTCAGGCCGCCGGCAATGGCCGCATCGCCATGGCATACGCTACAGCTATTCTGATAGGGGATCGCCCCAGCGTCGGCCTGCGCCGCTGTGCCGGTAAAGGGCGGCGGATCCAGCACCCGCTTGGCATCGGCGGGCGGGGCCGGCAGCGCCTTTTTGCCCCCCAGCTTGAAGACCATCAGGCGGCTGATGTTGCGGACGGAGCCCGATTTGGTGGCCAGAACGCCGGGGGCAACGTCATACACGCCTCCCCAGCCGACCATGATGGCGACATATTGGACGCCCTTGACGGAATAGGTCATGGGCGCGGCAATGATGCCCGACTGGGCGCCAAAGCTCCACAATTGCTTGCCGGTATCCGCGGTGTAAGCGCGGAACTCGCCGCCGGCCGTCCCCTGGAACACAAGGTTGCCAGCGGTTGCCAGCGTGCCGCCATTGGACGGGCCGACATGTTCAACGCGCCAGCGCGCCTTGCCCGCAACCGGATCCCAAGCGAGCAGCGAGCCGGTTGTGGCCGCCGCCGCCGCCGCGCGGATATTCGGATCTGCCGGCATCCCCAATTGGCTGGTATCCAGGCCAAGCTGGAAGCCGACCTTGCCGGGCTTCCAATCCTTGCCCGCGGCCTGATAGGGCTGCGAGACTTCATTGGCCGGGATATAGACCAGCCCGGTTTTCGGGCTGTACGACATGGGCTGCCAGCTATGCGCGCCCAGCGCGCCCGGCCAGCCGATATAGGGCTTGCCCGTCTGCTCATACCGGGCATCCGGCAGAATGTTGGGCTTGCCGGTCACCGGGTCGAGGCCCGAGGCCCAGGTGATCAGCTTGGCAAACGGCTTGCCCGACAAGAACTTGCCCGTCTTGGCATCCAGCACATAGAAAAAGCCGTTCTTGGGCGCGTGCATGACAACGCGGGTCGACTTGCCGTTGATCGGCAGGTCGGCTGCAATGATTTGCTGGGTTGAATCATAATCCCAGCGATCTTCCGGGGTTTCCTGGAAGTGCCACGCATATTCGCCGGTATCCGCATTAATCGCGACGATCGACGCGGTATACAGGCTGTCGCCACCCTTGCCGCCGCGCGCATTGGGGTTCCACGGCTCGGCATTTGCGGTGCCGAAATAGACGAGGTTGGTCGTGGGATCATAAGTGATCGAATCCCAGACCGTGCCGCCGCCGCCCTGCTTCCAGGCGTCGGGGGCCCAAGTCTTGGCCGCGGCTTCCAGATGCTTGCCTTCGAACGGCTTCGACGGATCGCCCGGCACGGTGTAGAAGCGCCATGCTTCCTTGCCGCTTTCGGCATCATAAGCGGCCAGATAGCCGCGCGTGATATATTCGGCACCCGCAGCGCCAATCAGCACTTTGCCCTTTACGATGCGGGGGGCCCCGGTGATCGCCATGTGCGAGTCTTTGGGGATCGTCAGCTTGTCCCACAAGACAGCACCCGTATCGGCATTCAGCGCGACCAAGCGGCCATCGAGCGTGCCGACATAAACACGACCCTTGTAAACCGCGACGCCGCGGTTGACGGCATCGCAGCAAACATCAACCAGCTTGGACCGCGGCACCTTGGGGTCATATTCCCACAGCTTCTTGCCGGTCACCGCGTCAAAGGCCTTCACCATCGACCAGGCGGTGGAAATGTACATCACGCCATCGACGACGATCGGCGTGGCCTCCTGCCCGCGGGCGGTATCCAGATCAGAAAACCATTCCAGCCCCAATTGGCCGACATTCTGGTCGTTGACCTGGGTCAGCGGCGAAAAGCGCTGCTCGTCCATGGTCCGGCCATAAGACAGCCAGTTTGCCCCATCAGGGCTGCCTTCAACAAGGCGGGCATCATCCACATTGGCGTTCTTGCCGCCCTTGGGCGCGCAGCCGGCGATCGCTGCCGCGACCAGAGCCACCGCGCTGCCGATAACAAAGGAACGTGATTTCATCGCAGGTTCTAACCCCTCATAACAGCGCCCGACTTGCCGGACGCGCATCCATCACCCGTGGAGCCGGTTCGACTCTCCAAAGTTTCTTGCCAGCGAAACTGTCGGGATGCGAGGGGAAAATGACGCCAGCTTGCGGTGATGGCCGGGCGTTTCACTTGGGGGCGGCGGCGGGAAGGTACCCGCCGCGCCGGGCATTAAAGGTCTACCCCCGCGGCAATCGCTTCCAGCTTGCGCAGCCGTTCGCGCAGGTCGGCCAGTTCGATGCGGCTGGCGGTCATCGGGCTTGCGCCTTCGGCCGGGCGCAAAGTCGCCAGTTCGGCGCGCTTCAGGTCGATCCATTTGCCAAAGGCCAAAAGTCCGGCGAGGGCGGCCATGCCCAGCCCGGCAAGGCTGGTCAGGGCATAAATGAGGGCGGCAACATCGGTCATCTCATGTCTCCGATCAAACAGGTTCAGCGCAGCTTTTCGATCTCGCGGTCCAGTGCTGCGGTGCTGTGGGTGTCGGTGGCCAGCCGCTCCAGAACGGCGATCCGTTCTTTCAGGCCCTTCACCTCATCGCGCAGCTGCTGGTTTTCCTCGCTCATCTGGGCCTGGGCCTTGCGGCCGGGGCCTTTTCCAGTTCGCCCGCCGATTACGCGGCCGATCGTTACGATGGCGACAATCATCACGACCATTTCAAACGGGTTCATCGGTATTCTCCCTGTTGGGCGGCGGCGCCCGACTTATTTCAGATTGTCAATTTCGCGGGCCAGGCGGGTATTGCCGCTGGTATAATGGGCCTCTGCATCGGCAAGGCGACGATCAATGTCGCGCAGTTTGGAGCGGACATCGCGCGTGGTGCGGGTGGGCGATTGGCGCACCCCTTGCCAAAACTTCGCCTCATCCTTGCTTTCATACAGGCCATAGGGCTTGTCGTCGGCGATCCAGGCTGTCGCCCAATAGGCGATCAGCGTCCAGGGAAAGCCGCCAAGCAGGGTCAGCAACACGGTGCCAACGCGCACCCAGGTGACATCAACCCCGGTATAATCGGCAATCCCCGAGCAGACGCCCATCCATTTGCCGTTGGCCTTATCGAGATAAAATTTGGTGCGACTTGCAGACATGGGTCTTCCTCCTTTTGGGGCGCTCAGGCGCCTTTTTTCCAATGCGGATCATCGGCCGCGATGATGCGTTCGATTGTCGTCATGCGGTCTTCGAGGCGGCGGGCGAGATCATAAAGCTCGTCGAGCAGATTCTCATCCTCGCGGGTCAGCGTGGCAGCTGTCTTCCACCGGGTCATATAATGAAGGATCAGCCAAGGCAGCCCGACAAAGATGGAGGTGATGGCGATAAGCGGGACAAGGACGTCTTCCATCTTTTAGCCCCTTTTTACCGCGGCCTTAAGAGCCTCCAGTTCGGCATCCACCTTTTCAGAGGCGCGCAACTCGGCGATTTCCTCTTCCAGTGTCTTGGGCTGGGTGCCCATGCCCAGCGCATCTGCCCGGCCTTCGGCCAGATCGACGCGCCGCTCGAGCATATCGAAGCGCGAAAAGGCCTCGTCCACCCGCGCTCCGGCATAGGCTTCGCGCACGCGAATGCGGGTATTGGCCGCTTCCAGCCGGGTCATAATGCTCGATTGGCGGGCACGGGCCTCGCGCAGCTTGGCCTGAAGTTTCGTGATATCTTCCTCATTGCTCTTCAGCGCATCGTCGAGCACCTGGATTTCGGCGGTCAGCTGTTCGGCCATGTCGGCCGCCTTTTGCCGTTCCACCAGCGCCGCCTTGGCCAGATCTTCCCGGTCCTTCGACAAGGCAAGCTCGGCCTTTTCCTTCCAGCTCGCCTGCAAATCGGTAAGCTTGGCGATGTGCCGGCGCAGTTCCTTCTGATCGGCAATGGTGCGCGCCGCCGAGGCGCGGACCTCGATCAGCGTTTCTTCCATTTCCATGATGATCATGCGGATCATCTTGGCCGGGTCTTCCGCCTTGTCGAGCAGGTCAGACATGTTGGCGGCGATGATGTCGCGGGTTCGAGAAAAAATACCCATCAGATGAAACTCCTTGGTGCGAAGAAGGGGGCGGGGAGGGCATAAGGGATGCTGCCCTCCCCACAGGCTCAGGCAAGGGGGGCTGCCGGAGCCGAAGCTTGAAGCGGGGCCGCGATCACCGGGCTGATCGGCCCGGCAGCAAAGAGCAGGCTGCCCGTGCTCAAAAAGACGGTGGCGACGACAGCGACGATCGAAGCCCGGAAGTCAAAAGCCTTATAGCGGTTCATGGTCGGTCTCCTGGAAATTGGCATTTGGGTTTCCGCTTATGCGGTATGATCCTTTCTTCGCATAAGCCGTGCCAAGTCTTAAAAAGCGGGAAATTTCGCCAATTTTGCCGCAATCAGCTGACGCGGGCGTGCAAAATAATTGCCAACAATTGGGGAAATATGCTAACCATTGGGAATGGAGCGTGACACCCCGCTGGTCGGCCAATCGCTGGCCTTTCTTGATAGCGTCGAGCGCGTCAGCCGGGCGGCCGGGCTCAACCGTCCAGTGCTGGTCATTGGAGAGCGCGGCACGGGCAAAGAGCTGGTCGCCGAGCGGCTTCATCGCCTGTCCGGGCGCTGGGCGGGCCCTTTTGTCGCGATGAACTGCGCCGCGCTGACCGAAAGTCTGATCGAGGCAGAATTGTTTGGACATGAAGCAGGGGCCTTTACCGGCGCAACCCGCGCGCGGGTTGGCCGCTTTGAAGAAGCGGATGGGGGCACGCTGTTTCTGGACGAACTGGGCACGCTGTCTGCGGGGGCGCAGGAACGGCTGCTGCGCGCCGTGGAATATGGTGAGGTCACACGGATCGGCGCGAACCGGCCGACCAAGGTTGATGTCCGCATCGTTGCTGCCACCAATGAGCATCTGCCCGCTTTGGTGGACAAGGGGCGCTTTCGTGCCGATTTGCTTGACCGGCTGTCATTTGAGGTCATCACCTTGCCGCCGCTGCGTGTGCGCGAGGGCGATGTCGCGCAGCTCGCCGATTTTTTTGGCCGGCGCATGGCCGCTGAGCTGGGGTGGGATGCCTGGCCCGGCTTCTCGGCCGCCGCTATGCAGGCGTTGGAAGCCTATCCTTGGCCCGGCAATATCCGCGAACTGCGCAACACGACCGAGCGGGCCGTCTATCGCTGGGATAGGCCGGCTTTGCCGGTCGCGGAAATTGTGTTTGATCCCTTTGCCTCGCCTTGGCGTCCGCATGGCCCGGCCATGGCCCCAACGCCATCTGAAGCAGCCGAGCGGCCGGCCGCTGCCGCGCCTGCCCCGCCCGTGCGCTTTCGCGATGCCGTTCATGCCTATGAGCGCGAATTGCTGGAAGCCGCCCTTCAACGCCACCGGCATAACCAGCGCGCGACGGCGGCGGCGCTGGGGCTGACCTATGACCAGCTGCGTCACTGCCTTAAAAAGCACGGCTTGCTGGAAGCCGCCTGACCGCTTTGGCGGATTAGGCTTTGGGGCCTGTATCTTCCGTTTCGGTCTCAGCCGAATGCCGGAGGATCATGGGAATATTGGCGGCGCCGAAAATCAGGCTCAGCGCGGTCACGCCATAAACCTTCAAATTCAGCCAAATCTTCATGTTGTCGGCCAGCTCGGCGCCGGTCGCGGCATCCTGCCCGGGGTAAAAATGGCGCGTCGCTTCGTTAAAGCCCGCAAGGAAAATGAAGAATATGGCCCAGTTCCGGCCCAGCAGAAACCAGCCGCGATCGCTTAGCGTCTCAAAGCCCTGCTCCAGAAAAATCTGGATCGCGTTTGTGCCGCGCCATAAGCTGACAAAGAGCGCCGCGCTTAAGACCAGATAGATGATGGTCGGCTTGATCTGAATCCAGACCGGGTCGTGGCTGATCAAGCTGATCGAGCCGAAAAAGATCACCAGAAAGGCCGTCAGCCACAGCGTGGGCGACACCCGCTTCAGCAGGATCTTGGAAGCGGCAAGCGCGCCCAAAATGGCCAGCATGAAGACGGCGATGCCGATATACGTGCCAAAGAAGGAATTGGCAGCCAGCCACAGGACCAAAGGCCCAAAGTCAATCAGCAGCTTGATGCCGCTTGGCCCCGCCTTTTTCTCCTCAGTCGCGCTCATTCGGGCTTTCCTCCGGCGATGATGCCCGCCAGCTCGGCCGCGTCAAAGGGCCGCAGGTCCTCCAGCGTTTCGCCCACGCCAATGGCATGGATGGGCAGGCCGAATTTTTCGGCGGCCGCCACCAGCACGCCGCCGCGCGCCGTGCCGTCCAGCTTGGTCATCACCAGGCCCGTGACGCCCGCCACTTCCTTGAAGATTTCAATCTGCGACAGCGCGTTCTGCCCGGTTGTCGCATCCAGCACGAGGACCACATCGTGCGGCGCGGCCGGGTTCAGCCGGCCCAGCACACGGCGGATTTTTGCCAGCTCATCCATCAGTTCGCGCTTGTTCTGCAAGCGGCCCGCCGTATCGACGATCAGCACGTCGATGCCGGTTTCTGTCGCCTGCTTGACCGCGTCAAAAACGATGCCGGCCGCATCGCCGCCTTCTGGTCCCGACACAATCGGCACGCCCAGCCGCTCTGCCCAAATCTTCAACTGGCCAATGGCTGCCGCGCGGAACGTGTCCCCCGCTGCCAGCATCACGCCATAATCCTGTTCAAGAAACAAATGGGCAAGCTTGGCGATGGTTGTGGTTTTGCCCGATCCGTTGACGCCGATCACCAAAATCACCTGCGGGCGCGGAAAGGCGATGACGTCCAGCGGCTTGGCGACCGGCGTCAGTACGCTCTGGATTTCTTCTGTCACCAGCGCGCGAATGCCGGCCTCGTCAATGCCGCGCTCATAGCGGCTATCTGCCAGCTTGTCGCGGATGCGCCGCGCCATGGCCGGGCCAAGGTCTGAAACGATCAGAGCTTCTTCAATCTCGTCGAGCGCGTCGGCATCCAGCCGCGACTTGGTGACAAGCCCGGTCAGATTTTCGGTCAGCCGCTCCGAGGTGCGGCGAAAGCCGCCCAGCAGCTTCTTGTGCCAAGGGGTATTGGCGTCGCTCATGCGATCTCGCCCAACAGCCGATCGCCGGTACTGGCAGTGATGAATGCGCTCATAATCCGGCCCCTTAAGGCATCTGTGCCCGCGCGGAAATCCTGTCCGGCGAGAATTTCCACCGACGCATGGTTGGGGGCATGGCCGGTGCGACCATCCAGCTCCACCAACACCGGCTGATGGGTGCCAATCAGCGTCTCAAGCCAGCGCGATTTGCGCGCGGCAACGGCGCTGCGCAATATGTCTGCCCGCGCTTTGGCGACCGCGCGGCCCAGTTGCGGCATCCGCGCCGCGGCGGTGCCTGCACGCGGACTGTAAGGAAAGATATGTCCGAAGACGATGTCGCACGCATCGAGCAGGCTAAGGCTGTTGGCGAACATCTCCTCGCTTTCGGTCGGAAAGCCGGTGATGATATCGGCACCAATGGCGATATCGGGCCGCGCCGCCTTTAGCCGCTCAACCAGCCGCACCGCATCTGCCCGTACATGGCGCCGCTTCATGCGCTTGAGGATCATGTCGTCCCCTGACTGAAGCGACAGATGGACATGGGGCATCACCCGCGCTTCCCCCGTGATCAGCTCAAACAGCCGCTCATCCACTTCGATCGAATCAAGCGACGACAGGCGCAGCCGCGCAAGGCCGGGCACATGCGCCAGAATGCGCTCAACCAAAAGGCCAAGGCTTGGCTGGCCCGGCAGGTCCGCGCCATAGCTTGTCAGATCAACCCCGGTCAGGATCACCTCTTGCTGCCCGCGCGCCACCGCCTGCTCAATGGCGGCAAGCACCGCACCAGCGGGGACAGAGCGGCTGGCCCCGCGCGCGAGCGTTGTGACGCAAAAAGTGCAGTCATGGTCGCAGCCATTTTGCACTTCCACAAAGGCACGTGCGTGGTCAGCACCCGATATCGCCGGGGTGACGGGCAGCTCATTGGCAAAGGGCAGATAGGCAGACCGATCGCGCTTGGCGGCATTGGGGAGAACCGCCGACACCTCCGCCATCGCGGCAAAGCCATCGGGGCTTGTCTCAGCAGCACAGCCGGTGACGATGATCTCCGCCTCGGGCCTTTCGCGCTTCAACTTGCGGATCGCCTGCCGCGCCTGGCGCTCTGCCTCGGCGGTGACGGCGCAGCTGTTGATGATGATCAGATTGTTGCGTCCGGCTGCCGCGGTTCGGATCGCTTCCCCTTCGGCGATGTTCAGGCGGCAGCCGAAATTGACCACCTCGACGCTCATCCGAAGCGGCTCCAGTCGGTCTCGCCGGTAAAGACAAGCGTTGCTGGCCCGGTCATCAAAATCGGCTGGCCTGGGGACCAATTAATTTCCAGATCGCCGCCGGGCAATGAGATGGTGACAGGGGTGCTGACCAGCCCGGCGCGGATCGCCGCAACCGCTGTTGCACAGGCGCCTGTGCCGCACGCGCGGGTCAGCCCGGCACCGCGCTCCCAGACGCGCAGTTTCAAATGGGCGGGGCCAAGCCGGCTTGCGACATTTACGTTGATCCGTTCGGGAAAGAGCGGATCAGTTTCGATCACTGGCCCCAAAGTCTCAAGCGGCACCGCATCGGCATCGGCCACGAAAAAGATCAGATGGGGGTTGCCGACATTGACGGCCGCAGGCGTCTCCAGCCCGTCCCAGCCCACCGGCATCGCGCGGGTATCCATGGCATAGCCAAGCGGGATGGCATCCCAGTCAAAGCGCGGCATCCCCATATCGACCCGGGCGGCGCCGTTGCCGGCTTCCAGCCGGATGATCCCGCCCAATGTTTCGACGACGGACTGGCCGCCCAGCAGCAGCGCCACCGCGCGCGAGGCGTTGCCACAGGCTTCCACCTCGCTGCCATCGGCGTTGAAAATGCGCATCCGCGCGTCGGCTGTCGCGCTCGGCTCCAGCAAGATCAGCTGGTCGCAGCCAATGCCGGTGCGCCGATCCGCAATGGCCGCTGCCCGTGCGGCGCTCATGTCGACCGGCGCATTGCGCGCGTCGATCACGACAAAGTCATTGCCAAGCCCGTGCATCTTGTAAAAGCGATCCGCCATATCGGCCCTTTTAGCGCGCGCCAGCGCGAAGTCCAACCGCGCGGTGGCCCGGCTATCCCCGTCGCTGAAGCGTCGTCGCCGCCAAGGGATCGCGACCGGCAGCGGGGACATCCTCTCTCAGGCCAGGTCGTGCCGAGGGCGGCCCCAGGGTTGGCAGCAGCCGCTGGTCGGCCAAAAGGCGCTGGGCCTGAGCCAGTGTCAGCGGCCGCCCATAAAGCCAGCCTTGCGCCTTGTTGATGCCCATGTCGCGCAGCTTGATTTCAATGTCGCGCCGCTCCACCCCTTCGGCTGTAATCGGCAGAGACAGGGTATCGCCAAGCCGCGCGATCGCATTGACGATGGCGGCGCTTTCCGGATTGTCGATCATCGACATCACAAAACTCTTGTCGATCTTGAGCCGGTCGAAGGGCAATGCGCGCAGATGTGCAAGCGAGCTATAGCCGGTGCCAAAATCATCCAGCACCAGCCGGATACCCTGGTTCTTAAGGCTGCCGGTAATGGATTGGGCCAGCGGCAGATTATCAAACAGCCCGGTTTCGGTAATCTCAATTTCAAGCCGGTGGCTTGGAAAGCTGGTCTCCACCAGCAGCTTGACCAGCTTTTGGGCCAGCCAGGGATCGCGCAACTGGACCGGCGAGATGTTGATGCTCAGGCTGATGGATGGGTCCCAATCGCGCGCATCGGTCAGCGCCTTGCGGATCACGGAAAAGCACAGATCGCTGATCAGCCCTATTTCCTCCGCAACCGGAATGAATTGGGTTGGAGAGATTGCCCCCAGCGTCGGGTGGTTCCAGCGGGCCAGCACCTCAAAGCCCGTTAGGCGGCCGGTCGCCAGATCAATCTGCTGCTCGAAATAAGGCTCAAACTCGCCCTGGGGGATGCCCTGCCGCAACCGCGCTTCCAGATCGGATCGCCGTTTCAACGCCCGCTCCATCGAGGAATCAAACCAGGTCACGCCGTTGCGGCCGCGCTGCTTGGTGACATACATGGCGATGTCTGCCCGGCGCAGCACCTGATCTACCGTATCGCAATCCGGGCCAGAGACCGCGATGCCGATCGAGACGCTGGAATGCACCTGAGTGCCATCGGCAGCCAGCGGCTGGCCAAGCCGTGCGACCAATGTCTCCGCAATATTGTGAACGGTGCCGGGGTCGTCCGCTGCGACGTCAAAGGCGCAGGCAAATTCATCGCCACCCAATCGGGCCATCAGGCTGTGCGGGGGCATGATCCGCGCAATCTCGGCGGCGACCGAGCGGAGCAGGCCATCCCCCACGGCATGGCCATGGAGGTCGTTCACCTTTTTGAAGTGATCGATGTCGAGCAGCATCATCGCCATCAGCCGCCCCCGCTGGCTGGCATGGGCCAGCAATTCAGCCCCGGCTTCAGAAAGCGACCGGCGATTATGCAGGCCAGTCAGGGCGTCGCGGGTTGTCAATTGGCGGGCCTGATCGGCCGCGCGGGCCCGCTCTTCGGCCTGTTCGCGCAGCTTGCGATAATGCTGCCAGCTAAACAGGATCAGCGCGACATTCAGCAAAAAGGCCGGGCTTGTCAGCGGGGCGAGCCGCATCGCCAGTCCAATCAGTCGATCGCCGGCCGGCGTAGGCTGGCTGGCGCTTGAGGCCAGCGTCAACAAGGTGCACGCGACAAGCGCGAGAAAGACAGGGCTATAGCCTTTGGTGTCGAATCGCCCGACCAGCCGCTTCATGATGCCCGTCACTGCCCCGCCGAAAAGGAAAGGCCGTTCTGGCGCAGAGCCATGAACAATGTGTTAAAGCCCTTGTTTGGGCCAGGGCTTAGCGCCGGTTGGTTGACCATCTGCGGGGAATCAGATAGAGGCGCTCTCGCTTTCCACCGGAAAAGCATGAATTTTGGCCGCCCAAGGGCGTACGCTGGCCGACGAGTTTTCGTCCGCCGGCGTGCTTTGTTTGGGCATTTGGACGGAGCGAACCGATGTTCGAGAGTTTGAGCG
This sequence comes from Chakrabartia sp., assembly GCA_046074265.1. GTDB lineage: Bacteria > Pseudomonadota > Alphaproteobacteria > Sphingomonadales > Sphingomonadaceae > Aquisediminimonas. Next base: position 2,959 of record JBJTNW010000033.1, on the reverse strand, counting down.
AACGCCTTGGCGGCGTGTTCGACCGTCTGCGTGGCCGCGGCGCGCTGAACGAAGCCGATGTCCGCGAAGCGATGCGCGAAGTCCGCGTTGCTCTGCTTGAAGCCGATGTCGCGCTGCCCGTCGTGCGCAGCTTTATTGATAAGGTGACCGAACAGGCGGTTGGCCAGTCGGTCCTGAAGTCGATCACGCCGGGGCAGCAGGTCGTCAAGATCGTCAATGACGCGCTGGTTGAAATGCTCGGCGCCGAAGCCAGCGAGCTGGAGCTTGCCGTCACGCCGCCGGCGATCATCATGATGGTCGGCCTGCAAGGCTCGGGCAAGACGACAACGACCGCGAAGATCGCCAAGCGCCTGTCCGAAAAGGATCGCAAAAAGGTGCTGATGGCGTCCTTGGACGTCAACCGTCCGGCCGCGCAGGAACAGCTGGCGGTGCTGGGCGACCAGATTGGCGTTGCGACCCTTCCCATCGTCGCCGGCCAGCAGCCGGTGGATATCGCCAAGCGCGCGATGCAGGCCGCCAAGCTGCAAGGCTATGATGTGCTGATGCTCGACACGGCGGGCCGCCTCCATGTCGATCAGCAGTTGATGGCCGAGATGAAGGCCGTGGCGGAAACCGCCCAGCCCGCCGAGACGCTGCTCGTCGTCGACAGCCTGACCGGCCAAGACGCCGTTAATGTCGCGCAGAATTTTTCTGAGCAGGTGGCGCTGACCGGCGTTGTCCTGACCCGGATGGATGGCGATGCGCGCGGTGGCGCGGCGCTGTCCATGCGTGCGGTCACCGGCAAGCCGATCAAATTTGTCGGCACCGGCGAAAAGCTAGATGGGCTGGATGTCTTCCACCCCGGCCGCGTTGCCAGCCGCATCTTGGGCATGGGCGATGTCGTCAGCCTGGTGGAACGTGCGGCCGAGACGATCCAGCAGGAAGAAGCCGAAGCGCTGGCCGCCAAAATGGCCAAGGGCCAGTTCGACATGAACGATCTGCGCGCCCAGTTGCAGCAGATGCAGCGCATGGGCGGGTTGGGGGCCTTGGCGGGCATGCTGCCGGGCATGAAGAAGATGCAGGGCGCACTGGCGCAATCGGGCATGGATGATCGCATCTTGGTCCGCATGGACGCGATGATCTCATCGATGACCCCCAAAGAGCGGGCCAAGCCGGAACTGCTACAGGCCAAGCGCAAGATCCGCATTGCCAATGGGTCCGGCACGACGGTGCAGGAAGTGAACAAGCTTCTGAAAATGCATCAGGAAATGTCCACAGCCATGAAGAAGATCCGCAAGATGGGCGGCATTAAGGGGCTGGGCGCGCTGTTCGGCAAGGGCGGTGGCGGTCTGGGCGGGTTGCTCGGCGGCGGCGGCTTGCCCGGCATGCCGGGCGCCGGGGCTGCGGGCGGGATGCCCAATTTGCCGCCGGGCTTTGAGAATTTGCTGAAGAAGAAATGATGGCGTTCGCGCCGGATGTGTTTTGAAAATCAAGAATTAAGATTGGAAGGAAGAGAATATGTCAGTTTCTATTCGTTTGTCGCGTGGCGGTTCCAAGAAGCGTCCTTATTACCGCATCGTCGTTGCCGACAGCCGTTCGCCCCGCGATGGTAACTTCATCGAAAAGGTGGGCACGTACAACCCGATGCTCGCCAAGGACGATGCCAACCGCGTCACGCTGAATGGCGATCGCGTCAAGCATTGGCTGAGCGTTGGCGCGCAGCCGACCGACCGCGTCGCCCGCTTCCTCGATGCGGCTGGCCTGAAGGAACGTGCCGCCCGCAACAACCCGAAAAAGGCCGAACCGGGCGAAAAGGCCAAGGAACGCGCTGAAGAAAAGCTGGCCAAGATCGCGGAAGCTGAAGAAGCCGCCAAGGCTGCTGAAGAAGCGGCCAACGCCCCGGCTGAAGAAGCTGTGGCCGAGGAAGCCCCGGCTGCTGAAGCTGCTGCAGAAGAAGCGCCCGCCGCGGACGAAGCTCCGGCCGTGGAAGAGCCCGCCGCTGAAGCACCGGCAGAAGAACAGGCCGAAGGTTAATCCGGTTGGTCCGAATTCCGTCCGTCCTGAGCTTGCCGAAAGACTGTCCTTATCTCCGCCGCGCGGTAACAGAAGGACGGCACTTCGACAGGCTCAGTGCCAACGGGGTTGATCATGCCTTTGACTAGCCACGTCACCCTTGCCGTCATTACCGGCGCGCATGGTGTGACGGGCGAGGTGCGCCTGAAGCTGTTCTGCGACAGCGCAGACAGTCTGAAGGCGCACAAAAGCTTTAATGGCGGTGCGCTGACGCTCGCCGCAGTCCGGGCCGCGCCTTATGGCGCCACCGCCCGCTTTGCCGAGGTGAAAGACCGCACCGCAGCAGAGCAATTGCGCGGCACCGAATTGACCGTCCCGCGGGAAAGCCTGCCGCCCTTGGAAGAGGGCGAATATTATCATGCCGATCTGATCGGCCTGCCGTGCCAGACGCCCGCGGGCGATGTGATTGGCACCTGCACCGCTGTTGAGAATTATGGCGCAAGCGATGTGCTGGAAATTACCCGCACCGATGGTCGCAGCGTCATGGTCCCGATGACCCCGGCCGCCGTCCCCAGCTGGTCGGCAGCAGTTATCCTCATTGATCCCGCCTTTGCGGCCGGCGGCTAAGCATGGTCTTTCACGCCCAGGTCTTGACGCTCTATCCGGATATGTTTCCGGGGCCCCTGGGCCATTCCATCGCCGGGCGTGCGCTGGAGGACGGCAAATGGGCGCTGTCCACCCTCCAGATCCGCGACTTCGCGACCGACAAGCACCGCACGGTAGATGATACACCGGCCGGCGGCGGTGCCGGCATGGTGTTGAAGGCCGATGTGCTGGCGCGGGCGCTGGACCACGCAATTGGGTTGTGCTCCGGCGCAGGACGGAGCCCAAGGGACGCGGCAGAAAGAGCAACAAACGGTCCCTGGCTCCGGCCTCCGCCGGAGCGCAACACGCTGCCGATTTTGGC
>JBJTNW010000032.1:0-13623 GCA_046074265.1 Chakrabartia sp. | reverse complement strand
TACCGTCCACCAGCCCCGGAAACGGCGACACCGCCATGGCTGCCCTCCGGTTCCGCTACGCTCCACCTACGACCAGCCATAGCGCAGGAGGCAATCTTGCACTAACAAACAACACGGACCACTCAGTGGGGGCCGATCACTTCTCTTCGCGTGGGTTGTGATTGACGAGCCGTTTCGCGACAGCTTCTATCGCGCAATGGCGGTACTCGTTGCCGCAAGTCCATGCGCCCTCGCGATCGCTACACCGAGCGCCGTGCTTTCCGGTGTCGCGCGAGCAGCACGCGGTGGCGTCCTGATCAAGGGAGGCGCCCCCCTCGAATTGTTGGGCTCACTTGATGCCATCGCCTTTGACAAGACCGGCACTTTGACGAGTGGCGAGCCGCGCATTCGCCAGATCATTCCTGCGTCGGGCGTGACCAAAGAAGAATTGATGGCGATCGCCGTCGCGGTGGAAAGTCTGAGTGATCATCCACTGGCACAGGCGATTGCCCGCGACGGGAAGGCGCATGTCGGAACCTTTGCTGATCTCCCTGCTACCGATCTTAAAAGTCTGACTGGCCGTGGGGTCTCCGCAAGAGTCGAGGGTGAGCTGATCCTGATTGGCAAGGCGGAAATGTTCGGTGCCGACGGTGTCGAGCCACTGTCGCAACCAATGACAGACGCCATCGAACAACTTCGTCAAACGGGTCATACGACGATGGTCGTTCGGCGCGGCGATCAGGATCTTGGCGCCATCGGCTTGATGGATACACCACGTGAAGCAGCGCGGGCAACAATCGAGCGGCTCCATGCCATAGGCATACGCCGCATGATCATGATCTCGGGCGACAACCAGCGCGTTGCCGAAGCGGTCGCGAAGCAGGTTGGACTCGAAGAAGCCTGGGGCGACCTGATGCCCGAGGACAAAGTCCAAGCAATCAGAAAGCTGCGTGCCGAATTGAGGGTTGCTATGATTGGGGATGGCGTCAACGATGCGCCCGCGATGGCGAGCGCTACCGTTGGCATTGCCATGGGAGCCGCCGGATCAGACGTCGCTCTCGAAACTGCCGATGTTGCCCTGATGGCGGACGACCTTGCCCTTTTGCCATTTGCGGTCGGTCTCAGCCGAAATACCCGATCTATCATTCGTCAGAATGTGTTCGTCAGCCTTGGAGTGGTTGCGCTCCTAGTCCCAGCAACGATTCTTGGCCTCGGTATTGGCCCTGCCGTTGCGATGCACGAAGGCTCTACGCTGGTTGTTGTGTTTAACGCATTGCGGCTTCTCTCATACCGCGAATGAGCTAATCGTAGTGCATCTGAGTGAAGAAATGTGCCGGTTGACGAAGTCACCTTAGCGCCAAATTTGGAGGCGGTTTTATTTACCCCAGCTGTTGGAAAGCGCGGGCGTCATGTCGACGCGTTCCAAACTTACCACGATTTCTACAAGGATGAATTGCATATTCCCCAGAGAAGGTTCGATGCCGGTCGACTTCCCACCGCCACCAATTGTTGATTTTAAATTACAAAAATCAACTCTATATTCAGGTTCCCATAACGGCTCCCCGATAGAACGGGGGCTGCGACAATGAGGAATGACCTCTCCTGACGCTTCAGTGTCAGTGTTCACGGCAAGTCGTTATCGATTACTTCAGCAGCTGTAAGTGATCGGGCTTGCTGGTCGCGTGGCTACTGCGCAATGCAAGATGTGCTTGCAGCACTTGCCGATCTCTTCAGTGCGCGCAACGCTACCGCTCGCCTCTTCGTAAGTAGATCAGCATATCGTCGCAAATCCGTCATCAAGTCGTCACGTTGGTCGACAAAGAATGTCAGGAAACTGAAAACAAGCAGTGTGTTCTGACCGATGCCACATGTTTTGCTAACCCAGAAGGATCCTTCGTTTGCAGCAGCGGCATTAGAAGTCTTGCCTTCGGCAGTAGTTCATCAAATTGATGACGGGTATCCCGATACTGGCGACGAGAGCACTTGGTGCTTTGTAGATTGGCTTCTCGACGATGTTTCTGGTCTTGAACTCTGTAGGCGTCTCCGTGCCAAGCAAACATCCCGCTCACTCCACATTACCATGATTTTAGATGAGGCCGATCCCACCGCCCGTGCGCGTGCGATCGCGGCAGGAGCAGATGACTATATGCCAGGGCCACTAACGCCCGAGTCTTTGGCTGATCGATTGCAAATTTACGCGTGTGATGCCCGCCCGCCTTCGACGCTTCCGTCCAGCCTCGGACTGACTGTGAATGTTGCAGCGAGCCAAGTGCGCTGGCAGGGTCAATTGGTTCCCATGCAGCCCAACGAATTGCGACTGTTGGACCTGTTTATGAAGAACCCTAATCGTTTGCTCAGCCGAGATCAGATCATTGCGCTGATGGGCAAGCAGGGTGAAGTTGAAGATGACCGAACCGTTGATGTTTGGGTTGGCCGATTGCGTCGTCGACTGGAGGCGGCAGGAGTGCGGGGCCTGTTCAGAACGGTTCGGTCGATGGGCTATGTGTTTGACACGCCCTAGAGCTGATTTTGCCAAGTATTGTTGAACAAATAGCCCAGCCGGATCGCTCCGGCGGGGCTATCCGCTTGCCATGATGAGATGATCAGAACTTGATCGAGGCTTCCACGCCGAACACGCGCGGTTCGTTGACCATCGCGGTCAGGTTGTTGAAGTCGATCCCGGAGACCGCCGAAACATCATTCGTGATGTTGCGGGCGAAGGCTGCCAGGTCGTACTTGTCGGTGCGGTAACCCACGCGCAGGCCGCCTTCCAGCATTCTGTCGTCGCTGAATTCGACCGAGTTGTAGAGGAAGAACTGCACCTTCGAACGGTACGCCCAGTCAGTGAAAACATAGGCCTCGCCGTTGCCGATCGGTGCTGCATAACCGGCCGTCCAGTTGGCGATCCAGAGCGGGCTCTGCGGCAGTTGGTTGCCATTGATCGAGAAGATCCCTGGGCTGCCGGTGCGCTGGCGGTTGGTCACGGTGCAGTTGGCGCCGCAACCGGCGACATAGGCATTGGGGTCCTTGATCTCGTTATGGTTGTACGAGAGGCCTGCCGTCAGGCTCAGGCCCTGGACCGGCTTGGCTTCGACTTCGGCTTCGAAGCCATAGCCATCAACCTGCTTGGCGTTCAGCAGCGTGGTGAAGTTCGAAGCGCCACCGACGGCGGTCAGCTGCAGGTTGTCGGTGCTGAAGTAGAACCCGGTCAGGTTGAAGCGCAGCTTGCCGTTGGCCAGGGTCGACTTGAGGCCGGCTTCATAGCTCATCGTGGTTTCGCTCTGGGCAACCGACGGGGCGCGGCCGAACACCAGGCGGGCCTGGATCGACGGCGCGCGGTAACCCTTGGCCACGCGGGCGAAGAGGTTGACGTCGTCGTTCAGCGGATAGTTTGCCGCCAGGTCCCAGGTCAGCACGTTGTCGCCAACCTTGGTGGTCACGGTCGGCACCGGGCCACCGAAGCCAAGGAAGCCCGGACGGGTATCGACCGGACGGGCAGCGACCATCTTGCGCTGGTCGTCGTTGTAACGCACGCCGCCCTGCAGCTTCATGCCGCTTTCGAACTCGTAGCTTACCGAGCCGAACAGGCCCCAGGCATTGCTGTCCTGGCGCTGGGTGGCGATCGCTGCGGGGGTGGTGTCGGTCGGTGCGCCGAAGTCAAAGCTGGTGATGTCCAGCTTTTCGTTCAGGTAGAACAGCCCGAACTGATAGCCGAGGCCGCCCTTGTTGTTGCTGGCGAAGCGCAGTTCCTGGGTGAACTGGTCCAGGCTCGGCACGTTGTCCTGCGACTGGGCCGAGAACGGGATCACGCCAGGGCCCATGGTCGGAGCGAAGGCATTGCCGAAGCCGCCATCGATATCGCCGCGGCTGTAGAGGTTGCCATTCCAGTAGCTGGTGACCGAGGTGACGGTAACCGGGCCGGCATCATATTCGGCGGTCATTCCCAGGTTGTAGTTGTGCAGGCGCTGGAAGTTCAGGCCATCGGCGCGCACCTGGTCGCGCTTGAATTCGGTGGTCGCGCCGCCCAGGCCGATCAGCTTGTTGCTGCCCTTGCCGAAGGCATTGGCGCGGAACAGGCGGGCAGTGCCGTCGAAATCGCGGATCTGGCCCACCACGCGGACCATGAAGGCGTCGCTCAGGTCAGCCTGGACCTGCAGGCGCGCGGCTAGGTCTTCGAAGCCTTCAAGGTTCTTGGTGCCCGGCTGGTCGATGTTGTCGACCCAGTCATCGCGCCGCTGGTACAGCACCGAGGCGCGGGCCGAAATGCCATCGCCCAGTTCAGCGCCGACGCCGGCTTCGGCGTTGACGGTGTTGAAGCTGCCCCAGCTGGCCTTGAGGTAGTTGTTCTTCGAGGTCGGCTTGGCGGTGTCGAACTTCACGATCCCGGCGGGCGTGTTGCGGCCAAACAGGGTGCCCTGCGGACCGCGCAGCACTTCAACCCGGTCAAGGTCGAACACCGGGAAGCCCTTCAGGATCGGGTTTTCCAGCACGACATCGTCATAGACCAGGCTGACCGGCTGCGATGCGTTGAGATCGAAGTCGGTGTTGCCAAGGCCGCGAATGTAGAAGCGCGGGAAGGTACGGCCGAACGAGCTTTCGATGTTCAGGCTGGGCACGCGGCCCGACAGGGCGCGGATATCCGCACCGGCGCCGCTTACGGCCGCCAGCGTTTCACCGCCCAGGGTGGCGACCGAAACAGGCACGTCCTGAAGGTTTTCTTCGCGGCGCTGGGCCGTAACGATGATTTCATCGAGACGGGCTTGGTCGGACGTTTCCTGAGCGAAGGCGGGGGCAGACGTGGCGGATATGGCAATAGCGGAAAAACTGAGAAGCAGCTTCGAGCGCATGAGAAATGTGGTCCTTGGTCAACGAGGGTTGCAGACGCGCTAGCCGCTAAAAGACACACTCAGATAACCAAACTGGATTTTGCCGGCGCAATCTTTTTTGGTTTCACGTGTGACTTTTTGGTCGCGCAAGTAAACGTAATTGCTCGATAAAGCTATTCGAATGTGACAATTGACGTCGCTTCTATGTCTAATGAATGTCACGTTGAACCACCCCGAACAGAGTTGCGGTTTTTGGGGCCCTTTGTCCGTCATTCCGTGCCAATTCGTCACCATTCCGTAACATCGCCGGACCATCAGTCAGTGCAAGGGAAGACAGGGATACTGATAAAGATGTCGGGGGCGGCGAGTTCGCTGGTGGAGATCGCAGCGCTTGCTGCCTCTGAACGCTATTTCAACCGTGAACTCAGCTGGCTGTCGTTCAACCTCCGCGTGCTCGCGGAAGCCTGCAATCCAGATTATCCGTTACTGGAGCGGCTGCGCTTCCTTTCCATCTCAGGCAGCAACCTTGATGAATTCATGATGGTTCGGGTCGCCGGGCTGGCTGGTCAGGTCCGGCGCCAGATCGAGGAAGTATCGATCGATGGCATGACGCCTGCTCAGCAACTTGCCGCCGTGCGTGATGCCGTTTCGGAACTGGAGACGGCCCAGCAGGACGTCTGGCGTGAATTGTGCGGACTGTTGGCCGACGAGGGTATCGCGCTGGCCGATGGCAAACGGCTGGAGCCTGCCCAGGCTCGCTGGTTGCGCGACTACTTTGTTGAACATGTTGTTCCGATAATTACCCCGCAGGCGATCGATCCGGCTCACCCGTTCCCCTTCATTGCCAACCAAGGGATGGGCATTCTCTTCCCGCTGGTCAGATCCAGCGATGGAGCGCCGGTAATGGAGATGGTTCTGATCCCGCAGGCGCTGCCGCGCTTTATCCGGCTGCCGGGTGAGCAGGCCATGCACATCAGTATCGAAGACCTTTTGTGTCGAAACGCATCCTTGCTGTTCCCAGGGTTCCGGGTACTGGGTCATGGTGTATTCCGGGTCTTGCGTGACAGCGACCTTGAGCTTGAAGAGGATGCGGAAGATCTAGTCCGCTATTTCCGGACCGCCATTCAGCGCCGCCGGCGGGGTCGTGTCATCCTACTGCAATTGCAGGGCGACATTGATCCAGCAGTTGAGCAGCTGTTGCGTGAGAAGCTCCGGCTGGACCACGCGATGGTTCTCAAAACGCCCGGTCTGATCGGCATCGGTGGTCTGTCAGCACTTGTTGATGAAGATCGACCGGATCTTAAATTTGCGCCCTACAGCCCTCGTTATCCGGAACGCGTTCGTCAGCATGATGGGGATTGCTTCGCCGCGATCCGCGAGAAGGATATCATCATTCACCATCCCTATGAGAGCTTCGAGGTGGTGGTCGATTTCCTGAGACAAGCCGCTTCAGATCCTGATGTGGTGGCGATCAAGCAAACCCTTTATCGGGCGGGAAAACAGTCGGCGGTCATTGCCGCACTGATCGCAGCAGCTGAGGCTGGTAAGGCCGTGACTGCCGTCGTGGAATTGAAGGCCCGGTTCGATGAAGAGCAGAACCTGCATTGGGCGAGCCAGCTCGAGCGCGCAGGCATCCAGGTTATCTATGGTTTTGTCGAATGGAAGACCCACGCCAAGGTCTCGATGGTGGTCCGCCGCGAAGGTAAGGTCCATCGGACCTACTGTCATTTCGGGACCGGTAATTATCACCCCGTAACGGCGCGGACCTATACCGACCTGAGCTTCTTCACAGCTGACCCTAAAGTCGGGCGGGATGCAGGAAAGTTGTTCAACTTCGTGACCGGCTACGTAGAGCCACAACGAACGGAGCTGCTTACCCTTTCGCCGATCGGCATGCGCGAAATGCTGTACGATTGCATCGATGCCGAGGCCGAGAACGCACGGCGCGGGAAACCGGCGATGATCTGGGCAAAGCTTAATTCACTGACCGACCCGAAACTCATCGACCGCCTTTACGCTGCCAGCGAGGCGGGAGTTCAGATTAACCTGATCGTTCGCGGGATCTGCTGCCTCCGACCGGGCGTTGCGGGCCTGTCTGATAATATCGTCGTCAAGTCGATCATCGGCCGCTTCCTCGAGCACAGCCGGATTTGGGCCTTCGCCTGTGGCAAGCCATTGCCCAGCGCCAGAGCCAAAGTGTTCATCTCATCGGCGGATGGGATGACGCGTAATCTTGACCGGCGCGTGGAGCTTTTAGTGCCGATCCGCAACCGCACTGTTCATCGACAGGTCCTCGACCAGGTGATGGTGGCCAACCTGATCGATACAGAACAAAGTTGGATCTTGCATCCGACTGGCAGTTATCGCCGGGTCGGCAAGGCTAGCGAGCCTTTCAACCTTCACAATTACTTCATGACGAACCCGTCCCTTTCGGGCCGCGGTGCGGCATTGAGCAACGGACATAAGGTGCCGAAGTTGGCGCTTCGGCGCGGCGCGGCCTGAGGGGGCATCAATGGTATTGCGCGGGAAGACTTCAAGCCGATCGAGCTTGGACGAGCAGGCGGTGATTGACATCGGTTCGAATACCGTTCGACTTGTGATTTATGGCGGGCCTGCCCGCGCGCCGATTGAACTGCTGAATGAAAAGGTTGCCGCCAAGCTTGGCAAGGGCGTGGCGGAAAACGGAAAGCTTGCCGAAAAGGCGATGGTGACCGCACTTGCCGCATTGGGGCGATATGCGGCTTTACTGCGCGCGCGCGGTGTGAAGCGCGTTCATGCCGTTGCCACTGCCGCGGTTCGCGACGCCGCAAATGGCGAAGAGTTCCTTGAGCGGGTGTCAGCTTTGGGCATTACTCCAAGGCTGATCTCAGGTGAGGAAGAGGCTCTGACTAGCGCAGCTGGTGTTGCCGGTGCATTCCCATCCGCAAAGGGCGTGGTTGCCGACCTTGGCGGCGGCAGTCTTGAACTCGTGCACATTGCCGGGACCGAATATGAGCACGGCAGCAGCCTGCCGCTCGGTACTTTGCGTCTGCCAGCCTTGCGCAAAAGTGGGGCCGCCAAGTTCAAGCGCAAGGTTGAAAAGCTGATCGAAGAGACGGGCAGTCGGTGCGCGCCAGGGGAGACATTGTACCTAGTTGGTGGTTCGCTGCGAGCACTCGCCCGCTATCACCAGCACATGATCGGTTCGCCGATCGATGATCCACATGGCTTGGCCATGGAGCCGGACGCACTGTTGACACTATGTCGCAAGCTTCAACGTAGGTCAGTACTGGCCGGCGTACCTGGCGTTTCGCCTACGCGGCTGGCGGCCTTGCCCGATACGGCCGCACTTCTGGATGCCCTTATCTTGACAACCAAGCCTGACGCGGTGGTCTTTTCTGGCTGGGGTTTGCGAGAAGGGCTGATTTTCAACGAGCTGCCGGTAGCGCAGCGCCGATCCGATCCGTTTGCGGCCGGTGTACGCGCCTTTGCGGAACCAATGGGGGCCTCACCGGCGGTCGCCACTATGATCGCCGGCTGGACTGCGAACGTGGTTGGTTCACATGATTACGCTCAGGAAAATTTTCGGCTCTCGGCTACAATCCTCGCGATCGCTTCTCAGCAGATCGAACCTAACCTTCGGAGCGTGACGGTGGTCGACTGGGCGCTTCACAAGCGCTGGATTGGGTTGTGCGGGAGCGGGCGGGCTATGTTGGCTGCCTGCCTGCTAGCCAACGTCAATCGGGAAATTCCGGTCGATATCGAAATGCTCGCTGAGCCAGAAGAAATTCACCAAGCTATTGCTTGGGGATTGAGCATACGGCTGTGCCGAAGATTGACCGGACTTGCTCCGCAGCTTTTCTCTAGTGCTGAACTTGTCGCCGAGGATGGCAATCTCGTTCTCTCACTTGCGCCAGCGGCCCTGCCACTGGCGACGGATTTGGTTGAGAAAGACCTCAAGCTGCTGGCTGATCAGCTATCTCTCAAGCCGATGATAAAAAAGACCTGATTGTAACGAAAGTGACTCGGTCCCGTCACGCTGGCGCAACCTAACCATGACACTGCAGAGATAGGGTAGGGATGGAGATGGGCCATGCTCGTACGCGACCGACTGTCTGATCAACTTGAATTGGGTATCGATGGCAATAACAGTGGGGGCGGGGGCAGGTCTGTCCCAGCCTGGCTGCTTGGTCCCGATCCGAAAGGCTTTCGTCCGAAGCGGCGCTACCGCACCGTCTGGGTTTCGGACGTGCACTTGGGCACCCGCGGCTGCAACGCCGCCATGCTGGTCGATTTTCTCCGCTCGATCGAATGCGAGACACTCTATCTTGTGGGTGATATCGTCGATGGCTGGCGGCTTCGCAGCGGTTGGTATTGGCCGGATGCCCATAACGAAGTCGTCCGTCGGGTCCTGAAAATGGCGCACCGGGGTACGCGCGTAGTCCTGGTCGCCGGCAACCATGATGAGATGTTCCGCGACTACGCCGGGATGAGTCTCGGTGGCATCGAAATCGCCCTTGAAGCCGTGCACCGCACGGCAGACGGGCGGCGCCTCTTGGTCACACACGGCGACAGCTTCGATACCGTAGTGCTCTATGCCCGCTGGCTCGCTTTTCTGGGCGACCTTGCCTACCGCATCCTGCTCAGGGCCAACGTGTTGATCAACGCGGTACGTAAGTACCTGCGCCTACCCTATTGGTCGCTTGCTGCGCATCTGAAGCGCAAGGTCAAGAATGCGGTCGCTTATGTCAGCAGCTTTGAAGAGGCGCTGGCGCATGAAGCTGCTGAACGGAACATGGACGGGATCGTCTGCGGCCATATTCATTGCGCGGAAATCCGCCAGATTGGCAACATAACCTACTACAATGACGGTGACTGGGTCGAAAGTTGCACCGCTCTTGTCGAAGAGGCGGATGGCGCGATGCGGATCGTTCACTGGGGCGAAGAAAGCGCGGCACCTCGAAATGCAGGGGAACTGTTGATCGAGGATTACGCCGAATGAGGATCGCGATTGTCACCGATGCCTGGTTTCCCCAGGTTAATGGCGTTGTTCGCACTCTTGCCGCAACCGTCGCCGAACTAGACCGCCGCGGCTATGAAGTTGAACTTATTACACCGCAGAACTTCGCAACTATGCCGATGCCGGGCTATGCCTCGATCCGCCTTGCGATGGCCCCGCGCTTTACTACGCGCCGGATGTTGGGCCGGTTCCGGCCTGATATTGTCCATATTGCTACGGAGGGGCCCATCGGCTGGAGTGCGCGCGGCTGGTGCAAGTCGCACAACATTCCATTCACTTCTGCGTTCCACACCCAGTTCCCGAAGTATGCTGCGGTTCGCACCGGCTTTAGCGAAGATGTCTTCTGGCCAGTTATGCGGCGATTTCATCGGTCAAGCCGCGCGGTCCTCGCCGCCACGCCGAGCCTTGAGCAAGAACTGCGCGAGCGTGGAATTATGCAGGTCCGGCCATGGGGGCGTGGTGTTGATCATTGGCTGTTTCATCCGAAAGGCGAACTACACGCCGCCATTGCCAATCTGCCTCGCCCGATCCTGCTGAATGTAGGCCGTGTCGCGCCAGAGAAGAACCTTGAAGCCTTTTTGAATGCCAATCTTCCTGGTTCGAAGGTGATCGTTGGCGACGGGCCGGATCTTGAGCGTCTCCGGAGTTTGTATCCCGAGGCCCATTTCATGGGGGCAATGGCCGGTGAAGAATTGGCTTCGGCTTATCGAACAGCCGATTGCTTTGTATTTCCGAGCCTGACCGATACGTTCGGTCTGGTCGTGATCGAGGCACTTTCATCGGGGGTGCCCGTGGCGGCCTATCCAGTTCAGGGTCCGATCGACATCCTCGGAGCCGATGGCCGGGGTACTGGCGGAGACATGCCCGCCAGGGTTGGGGTCTGCGATGACAATCTGGAACGGGCCGTGTTGACTGCCCTGACCGTTGATCGAAGTGCAGCAGCGGTTTTCGGGCAGCGGTTCAGCTGGGAGCGGGCCACGGACCAGTTTGTCGCAGCGATTATGCAAGCTAAAGTAGAAGCTGGGCTACTTTCGGCCTACGAGCTTGCCGCTGCCTGATTAGGGAAAAGCTGGTCCACCAGCGAATTGGCAATCAGGGCCCCTGCCATTTGTGCGATGATAAAGGCGGGTATATCGCTCGGTGCTATGCCGGCAAAGCTATTGCTCATACTCCGGGCGATGGTGATTGCCGGATTTGCAAAGCTGGTTGAAGCCGTGAACCAGTAAGCGGCCGCAATATACAGCGCGACACTTGCTGGGACCCAAGCTGGTCGCGCGCGCAATGTCCCGAGGATCGTCAGGACCAGCCCGAATGTGGCGATCCCTTCTGCGGCCCACTGTCCCACGCCGGATCTGACCTTGTCTGAAGCTTGCAGAATTGGGAGTTCAAACATGACATGAGCTGCCCAGACCCCGGCCACGCCACCAACAACCTGGGATATCGCGTAACCGACAGCGTCAAGGGTTGTCAGTTCATTCCGTGCGCGGAACACCATTGTCACAGCAGGATTGAAGTGCGCGCCGGAAATAGGACCAAGCATTGTGATGAGCACGAAAAGCATGGCCGATGTCGCCAAGGTGTTCGCGAGCAGGGCGATGGCGACGTTGCCCGCAGCTAAGCTCTCCGCCATGATGCCTGACCCGACCACCGTGGCAAACAACAGGAATGAGCCGAGCGCCTCGGCTAGCAGCCTACGCGTCATACAGCGCCATCCATCTGCCCGATTGCGTGCAAGGCTTTGGCAAGGTCCGGCCGGCTCATTGTTTCGAAAGGTAGAGCGAGCATCGCGGAGACCCGCGTTTCCAGCCAGGTCCAGGTCTGCTCAAAAGCGCTATCGATTTTCGCCTCGTCGCCCGTCACATCTGCTGGATCTGGAAGCCCCCAGTGCGCTTTGAGTGGTGCACCCATGAAGACGGGACAAGCTTCCCCGGCAGCGTTGCCGCAAACTGTAATGGCGAGGTCAATGCGCGGCGCATCTGGGGCAGTGAACTCGCTCCAACTTTTTGAACGAATGGGCGTGAGATCTATGCCGCGCCGCGCCAGCAAGCGGAGCGCACCAGGGTGAGGTACGCCCTTTGGCTTGCTGCCCGCGCTGTAGGCGATCAGGCGCTCGCCACCCTGAAGATTGATAATTGCTTCGCCAAGAATAGAGCGTGCAGAGTTGCCGGTGCAAAGGACCAGTACTGAGAACTTGCTCATGCTATGGCTCTGGCAGAAGGGGCGGCTGGCTCGCAGACGACCGGAGTTTCGCACTCCGCACCGCCGCAGCAATTCTCCGTCAGATAACTCATCAAAGCACTCATTGCCTTGTAATCTGCTGAGTAGACGATCGATCGCCCTGCTCGTCGCTGCGTGGCAAGGCCGGCGTTAATGAGTTGCGACAGGTGAAAGCTCATCGAGGATGCCGGCACGGCTAGAGCCTCTGCCAGTGCACCAGCAGCAACGCCCGAAGCGCCTGACTGAACCAACAGCCTGTAAGCGGCGAGGCGATGCTCTTGGGCCAGTGCTCCTAACGCGCGAACAGCAAAGTCAGACTGCATCAACCGCCTCTATATTTCGACATTTATAGAAATATAGAAATTAAGAAGAAAGTCAATAGACGCAGCATTCCATCTTACGCTCGCGAGGCGGTAATCATTATGCCTTCCCTTCGATCTGTGACTTTACCAAACTAGCCGCACGCCTAATGGAAGGCCGCCGCCCATTGGCAATATCAAGGCCGCACATTCCTGTGACACGCTCCAGGAATGCTTCCTTTGCGTCAATACGTTCAGCCAGGTGGCGGAGGGTTCTGTGGCGTGCACGCGGAGGCAAGGCTCGGAGACGTTGCTTTAGCTTCCTGCAAGCTCGCTGGGCGCGTGTAGCAACATCTTCGGCTTGGGAGCTGTAAGCTAGGCCCCAGCCTTTCACGGAGGCGAAAGAAGCTGCGCCTGGCGGCAAGACTAGTTTGCAGCAAAGCCGTTTGTTTGAAGGGCAGGTAAAGTACCAACGTGCCCCTCCAAACCGCATCGGCTTTGATACCAAGCGCACGGTTTGAACAACGGGACGGCCAAAACATGTGCCATCAATCCGCAAGTTTGGATAAGCAATGTCGCCTGTGAAGGTCACCGTGAGGAACAGTTCACCGACGAGGGCCCCATCCAGTTTCCAGTGCCGCTGAATTCGATGATCCATGAAATCCAGCAGCATACCTTCCTTACGCAACATGGCCGTGTCGAGAGCGATGCAGTCCTCGACTGTCAGCCTGTGCGTCCTAGCTGCGGGTGAATTAATAGACGCCACGCCCTTCTCTTTGACCGAAATCTTTTGCGTAATGCAGCATTATCACATGGAACTGCATTGCAGAAGGACCTCCGGCGGCCACCGCGCGATTGAAGGTTTTTCCCCTATCCATGTTCCCCGACAGTACCAATCGCAGAGATTTGCGGTGTTAAGTTAAGGAGTGTTGGGGCTTCGTCGTAGTGACGAATGAACTACGATGAAGCTCCAAACGAAGTCTGAGCAATCGTCAAGAAGAAGGGGAGTGACGCATCTGCCCGCTAATTACCCTGCGCACATCCTTAAGAGGCTAAACCTATAGCTCCGAAGAAAGAGTGATGCGCGGCGACATATGGCGATGGAGGAGCACTCTGGTAAATTTCTCAGCATGCAACGACAAAACCGACAAAAGGGGAATTGCGTGATCTGCCCCCTTCTGAGTGGCCCAATTTCTATTTTAGAATTGGCCACGACGGAGGAATGGAATGGCGAGGAAGCACAAGCCGGAAGATATCATCGGGAAGCTGCGTGAAGCGGAGATCGTGCTGGCGCAGGGCGGAA
>JBJTNW010000031.1:0-36631 GCA_046074265.1 Chakrabartia sp. | reverse complement strand
AGACCGAAATGCCCGGCCTTATGGCGCTGCGCGAAGAATTTGGCGCCTCGCAGCCATTAAAGGGCGCGCGGATTGTCGGTTCGCTGCATATGACCATTCAGACTGCGGTTCTGATCGAGACGCTGACAGCGCTTGGCGCAGATGTCCGTTGGGCCACATGCAACATTTTCTCGACACAAGATCACGCCGCTGCGGCAATTGCCGCGCAAAATATTCCTGTGTTCGCGGTTAAGGGCGAAAGCCTCGCCGATTATTGGGACTACGTTGGTCGCATCTTCGATTGGGGTGATGAAACCACGGCGAACATCATCCTCGACGACGGTGGCGACGCAACGATGTTCGCGCTTTGGGGCGCAAAGCTTGAGCGCGGCGAAACCTTTGGCGAGCCTGAAAATGAAGAAGAAGTTGAATTCCAGCGCGCTCTGAAGGCATTTGTTGCCAAGAAGCCTGGTTATTTGACGGAAACCGTCAAGAACCTGAAGGGCGTTTCGGAAGAAACCACCACAGGTGTGCATCGCCTTTACGAAATCGCGAAGAAGGGCGAACTGCCATTCCCTGCGATCAACGTAAACGACAGCGTTACCAAGTCAAAGTTTGACAATCTTTATGGCTGCAAGGAATCGCTTGTCGACGCCATCCGCCGCGCGACCGACGTTATGCTGGCCGGTAAGGTCGCCTGCGTTGCGGGCTTTGGCGATGTGGGCAAGGGTTCCGCCGCGTCGCTGCGTCAGGGCGGCGCGCGCGTGCTGGTGACCGAGATTGATCCGATCTGCGCGCTTCAGGCTGCGATGGAAGGTTATGAAGTTGTGACGATGGAAGAAGCGGTGGAACGCGCCGACATCTTCGTCACCGCAACCGGCAATGAAGACGTCATCACCGCTGAACATATGAAGGCGATGAAGCCGATGTCGATCGTTTGCAACATCGGTCACTTCGACAGCGAAATCCAGATTTCGGCGCTGTCCAACTATAAATGGGATGAGATCAAGCCGGGCACCGACCTGGTCGAGTTCCCCGATGGCAAGAAAATCATCATCTTGGCCAAGGGCCGTCTGGTCAATCTGGGCTGCGCGACGGGCCACCCGTCTTTCGTGATGTCGTCGTCCTTTACCAATCAGGTGCTGGCGCAAATTGAGCTGTTCACCAAGAACGCCCAGTATGACAACAAGGTCTATGTGCTGCCTAAGCATTTGGACGAAAAGGTCGCTGCCCTTCACCTTGAGAAGCTGGGCGTTAAGCTGACCAAGCTCAGCCCCAAACAGGCGGCGTATATCGGCGTTGGCGAGCAAGGGCCCTTCAAACCCGAACATTATCGCTATTAAGCCAAAAAGAGCAGAAACCGGCGGTTTCCTTCCGCCGCTGATCTTCGTAAGAGGTCCGGTATGGTGCCGGGCCTCTTTGCGTATTCAAGATGGTGATGGTCTCGCCAACCGCGGCGATACTGGTCGGCGCGCTTTTGGCCGTCTGGCTGGCCGCCAGCGCCTGGGCGCTCGCCACCGGCCTTGCCATGCAGCGCCGGGCGAGCCAATCGTCCGACCATGCAGACCGGCTTGCCCTGCTGCTGGAAGGGGCGCCGGCCAGCCCGGTTGTCGTCCGCGCGAACGACAAGATTGAAGCGCAGCCGCGCCTTATGTCGTGGCTGGGGTTGCGCCGGATGCCGCAGCGCATGGCCGATCTTTCGGCGCCAGATGCGGGGCTGATGCCGGAAGACCTGGTGGCCTTGAACGCCGCGATCGCGCAAACGCGGCAAACCGCCCGGCCCTTTTCCCAAATTATCGTGCCGCGCGGCGGCACGCGGCGGCTGGCGGTCCAAGGCGCTGCGGCCCCCGGGCGCATGGCCGGGCAGCGCGCGGTTACGCTTTGGCTGTTCGACATTACGCAAACTCAGGCGGAAATAGAGCAACTGCGCGATGAGGTCCGCGGCATGACGGCCGCGCTCGGCACGGCTTCTGCGCTGCTTGAAGCAGCCCCTTTCCCGATTTGGTATCGCGATGCCGATCTGCGGCTGGTGCTGGTCAACACCGCTTATGTTGATGCGGTGGAGGCGACCAGCGCCGAAGACGCGGTGCGGCGCGGGATTGAATTGTCCGACAGCCCGGAAGGCGTCGCCGCCGCCGCCGAGGCCTTGACCGAAAAGGCAGCCACCACCCGCATTGTCCCGGCGACGCTGGCCGGAGAGCGGCGGGCGATCCGCATCGTCAATGTCCCCTTGGAGGGCCAGGGCGTGGCGGGCTATGCGATTGATGTTGAAGAGGTGGAACGGGCCCGCGCCGCCTTTCGTCGCTTTGCCGAAGCGCAGCGCGATACGCTGGATCGGCTGTCGGCGGCGGTGGCGCAGTTCGCGCCTGATCATGGGCTGATCTTTTGCAACCGCCCGTTCCAGCAAATGTTTGCCCTAAAGCTCGAATGGGTAACAGAGCGGCCTGATTTTGACCGCCTGCTTGACCGGATGCGCGAGGCGCGCCGCGTGCCGGAAACGCGCGACTTTCCGGCGTGGAAGGAAGATCGTCGTCAATGGTTTACGCATGCTGGCGGTGCGATTGAAGAAAGCTGGGTGCTGCCCGGCGGCGCGCATGTGCGGCTGGTGGCCCAGCCGCTGCCCGACGGCGGGCTGTTGACCATTTTTGAGGACCGGACCGAGCAGACCCAATTGGCCTCTGCGCGCGATACGTTGCTGCGCGTGCGGCGCGCCACGCTCGACAATTTGTTCGAAGCGATCGGGGTGTTTGAGGCCAGCGGAAGGCTGACCACCTGGAACACCCGGTTTCGCGATGTTTGGGAATTTGAAGAGACTTTCCTTGTCGGCCATCCGCGCGTCGACGCGCTTGTAGAGGCGGTGGCACCGCGTTTGTCCCGGCCCGGCCGGGCGGCCTTGCTGCGCGATTTTGTGCGCAGCGCCACGCTGGAGCGCAAGCAGCGCACCGGACAGCT
Source organism: Chakrabartia sp. (assembly GCA_046074265.1). Classification (GTDB taxonomy): domain Bacteria; phylum Pseudomonadota; class Alphaproteobacteria; order Sphingomonadales; family Sphingomonadaceae; genus Aquisediminimonas. The sequence goes on along the minus strand of JBJTNW010000031.1, from coordinate 33,700 downwards.
CGACCTTAAAAATGGGCGCCATTATGAGGTGGCGGCCGTGCCCCTGCCCGATGGCGCGGCGCTTGTCACAATGCTGGATACGACCGATAGCCGCCAGATCGAGCAGGTCTTGCGGGAGCGCGCGGCGGCGCTGGAAGAGGCCGACCGCATCAAGACCGCCTTTGTCGCCAATATGAGCTATGAGTTACGGACCCCGCTCACCTCGATCCAGGGCTTTGCGGAAATGCTTCAGGGCAAGCTTGCCGGACCGATAAGCCCTCTGGCGGAAGATTATATCGGCGCCATTCTGCAATCCGCTGCCCGGTTGGGCACGCTGATCGACAATGTGCTGGATTTGACCCAGGGCGATGCAGGGGCCCTGCCGCTTGAGCGTCAGCCGGTTGAGCTTGGCCCGCTGCTTGAAGCGGCCCTGGCGAGCGTCGCTGACCGGGCGGCGGCGAAGTCAATTGATCTGGTTGATACCATCGCACCGGCGCTTGGGCAGGTGGAAGGCGACGCCCGGCGGCTGCGTCAGGCGGTGGATCAATTGCTGCTCAATGCGGTGGCCTATACGCCGCCTCATGGCCGGGTGCTGCTGCACGCCGAAGGGGATGCGGCCGGTGTTCTCATCGTCGTGTCAGATAATGGCCCGGGCATGGATGCGGCAGATCAGGTGCGGGCGCTGGATCGGTTTAGCCGGGTCGGGGCCTCGGCCGAAGCTGCGCCGGATCGGGCACTGGGCCTTGGCCTGCCGCTTGCGAAACATTATGTTGAAGGTCATGGGGGGACACTCTCCCTCATTTCAGAGCTTGGCGCGGGGACCGCAGTGCAGATACAACTTCCCCGCCAATGACAATGACCGAGATTTTCCTTGCCGATCCTATGGCAACCGAGGCAGCCGGCGCCCGGCTGGCCGCAGTGCTGCGCGCGGGTGACGTGATTGCGCTATCGGGTGATCTTGGCGCGGGCAAAACCAGCCTTGCGCGCGGGCTGCTCGGCGCGCTTGGGCTGGCAGAAGAGGCGCCCAGCCCAAGCTATGCTTTGGTCATTCCCTATGCACCGCCGCAGGTGCGCCTGCCGATCTGGCATGTTGATCTTTACCGGCTTGATCATCCCGAAGAAGCCGACGAGCTGGGGCTTGATGACGCGCTGGCCGATGGTGCGCTGATTATTGAATGGCCAGAAAGGCTTGGCTGGATGTGGCCGGAGACGCTTGGTCTCCACATTTCGGTGCCCGACAATGGCCCGCGCCGCTTGACAGCGACGGTGCCGCCGTCTTGGAAAGAGCGATGGCCCTTTCCATGATCCCGCCGGCGGGTGCCGGTTCCTTTCTTGAAGCCGCTGGCTGGGGGGGCGCCCATATTGCCCCGCTTGCGGGCGACGCCTCTTTCCGCCGCTATTTCCGCATCACGCATCAGGGCCGCGCCGCGGTGCTGATGGATGCGCCGCCCCCGCATGAAGATCCCCGTCCCTTCATCCATGTCGCCGAATATCTGACCGGCATTGGCCTGCGCGCGCCAGAAATTTACCACCGCGATCTGGATCAGGGCTTGTTGCTTATCGAAGATTTTGGCTCGGTTCGGATGCGCGAAACCGTGGACGCGGATCTGGCGCTAGAACCCGGCATCTATCAAGGCGTTGTTGATGTGCTGGTAGAGTTGCACCGCCACGCGCCGCCGCCCGGCCTGAAGCCGCATGGTCTGGACCAATGGCTTGAGGAGATAGGGCTGTTTACCGACTGGTACTGCCCAGCCGTCGGCCTTGAGGTGGATAAGGCGGCCTTTCTTGACGTGTGGCGCCAGGTGCTTGCGCCAGTGGATGCGCAGGGCCAGAGCGTAACCGAGCTGCGCGACTATCATGCTGAAAACATCATGCTCTTGCCGGACAAGGCAGGGATTGCGCGTTTTGGCTTGCTGGATTTTCAGGACGCGCTGGTGGGGCATCCCGCTTATGACCTTGTGTCGATGCTGGAAGACGCGCGAAGGGATGTTTCGCCCGCGGTCGAGGCGGCCGAACTGGCACGCTATCAGGCGGTAACGGGGCAAGGGGGGGATTTTGAAGCGGCCTATTGGGCCTTGGGCGCGCAACGCAACACCCGTATTCTCGGCGTGTTCGTCCGGCTGTGGCAGCGCGATGGCAAGCCGCATTACACAAGCTTCCAACCGCGCATGTGGGGCCTGTTGGAACGCAATCTGGCGCAACCCGGCTTGGCACCGCTCAAGGCATGGTTTGATGCCCATGTTCCGGCGGAAAAGCGCGCCGCCTTTTGGGCGGAGCCACGCGCATGAGCCGGGTTCGCCAGCCGCTCACGCTTGGATCGGACACCGACGCGCCCACTCCGCGCACCGCCATGGTCATGGCGGCCGGGCTTGGCAAGCGGATGCGGCCCTTGACGGCCACCCGGCCCAAGCCGTTGGTCGAAGTGGCGGGCAAGACCTTGTTGGATCACACGCTGGATCGGCTAAGGGCGGCCGGCGTGGCAAAGGCGGTCGTCAACGTCCATTATCTGGCCGATGCGCTGGAGGCGCATTTGCGCCGGCACGCATCTGGGCTTGAAATCGCGGTATCGGACGAGCGCGCGCAGTTGCTGGAAACCGGCGGTGGCTTGATGCACGCCAAGGACCTGATTGATGCGGATCCCTTTATCTGCGTCAACAGCGATAATCTATGGGTGGATGGGCCGATTAACGCGCTGCGGCTGCTGGCAAGCCGTTGGGATGATGCCACCATGGATGCGCTGCTGCTCGTCGTGCCGCAAGCGCGGGCGCATAATAATAGCGGCCCGGGCGACTTCCATATGGACCCGCTGGGCCGGCTGTCGCGGCGTAAGCCGGGCAAGGTCGCGCCCTTTGTCTATACCGGCATCCAGATGCTGTCGAAGCGGCTGCTGACGGATGCGCCGCAAGGTCCGTTCTCCACCAATATCTTTTGGGATCGGGCGATTGCGCAGGGGCGGTGCTTTGGCCTTGTTCATCAAGGTCTGTGGTTTGATGTTGGGACACCCGCCGCCATAGCCGCGACCGAGGCGATCCTCGCTGATGGCTGATCGGCGCGACCCCGCCGTCTATACCATCCCGCCCCATCGGGCCTTTGCCGATGCGCTGGTCGCGGGCATTTTGGCTCAGCACGCAAAAGACCCGCTGGCGCTTGCCCGGGGCATCATTCTGCTCCCCAATAACCGTGCCGTACAGGCGCTGAGCGATGCTTTTGTCCGCAAGGCAGAAGCGGGCTTGCTGATGCCGCGGCTGGTGCCGATTGGCGATCCGGAACTGGATGACCGCACCGGCCCGGCGCTTGATCCATTGGGAGAAGAACCGCTGCCGCCTGCGGTTGATCCGCTGCGTCGTCAACTGATTTTCGCCCGGCTGCTGGGTGATGCCCGCGTGATGGATGCGGCCGAGGCGATGCGCCTTGCGGCCGAACTGGGCCGGGTGCTGGACCAGTTGCTGGTTGAGGAAAAGACCGTTCAGGATTTGATGACGGTCGAACTCGCAGAAGGTCTTTCAGAACATTGGGAACAGGCGCTTGAGCTGCTGATGCGGGTGTTGAACCGCTGGCCTGATGAATTGGCCAAGCTGGGCGCCATTGACCTGGCGGACCGCCGCAACCGGCTGCTGCACCGCGTCGCAGATCGCTGGGCCAGCGAAGGTGCGCCCGGCTTTGTTGTGGCAGCGGGCATCAGCACCGGCGCGCCTGCCGTTGCCCGGCTGCTCAAAACAATTGCGCGGCTGCCCAATGGGCAGGTTGTGCTGGCCGGGCTGGATACGCACATTCCGGATGAAGAATGGGCCGCCATTGGCGGGGAAGACCCGCACCCGCCCATTGAAACACACCCGCAATTCCATCTCCGCCAAATGCTGGACCGTATGGGCGTTGCCCGCGCCGAAGTCCGCTTGTGGCGCTATGGCAGCGAAGGCGATGCGCCGTCGGAACGGTCCCGCGCGATTTCAAACGCGCTCGCCCCGGCCCGCTTTACCGATAAATGGGCGCGTCTGCCCGCCGCAGAAAAGCGCCTGTCGGGCGTGTCCGCCATGGAGGTCGCAACGCCGGCCGATGAAGCGCAGGCGGTTGCACTGGCGATCCGAGAAGCCGTCTCGCGCCCCGGCACCGTGGCGTTGGTCACGCCGGATCGGGGGCTGGCGCGACGGGTCAGTACCCATTTGGCGCGCTGGGGCATCGCCGCGGACGATTCGGCGGGTCGGCCGCTCTCCGCCACGGCTCCCGGCATGGCGCTGCTGGCGCTGGCAACCGCCGTGGCAGAAGGTTTTGCCCCCGTCCCGCTTCTGGCCTTGCTCAAGCACCCGTTGATTTGCGCTGGCGAGGGGCGGCTGGCTTGGCTGGATGGGGCGCGGGCGCTAGATCTGGCCCTGCGCGGGCCACGGCCCTTTGCCTCGCTGGCGGGGATTACCCGCTTTCTCGATGTCGGCGATGATCGGACGGCCAAGGTCCGCAAGGTTGCGCGTGATTGGTGGGAAGGTGTTCTGCCTTTACTCCAGCCGCTGGAACAGGCGTGCCAAGGCCCGGCTCCCTTGGCCGATCTGCTGGAAGCATTGCGCACGGCGCTGGCAGCCTTATCGGGCGATGCCCTTTGGTCGGGCGATGCCGGGCGCGCCTTGGCAGATCTTTTTGCCGATCTTCAGGGCTATGCGGGTGATGGTCCGGCCAGCGTTGATCCGGCGGTCCTCCCCATTCTACTGCGCCAGTTGACCGATGGGACGACCTGCCGCCCGGTCCGCGGCGGGCATCCCCGCGTTTTCATCTGGGGGTTGCTTGAAGCCAAGCTCCAATCGGCAGACCTGATGATACTTGCCGGGCTGAACGAAGGCACATGGCCGGCGCTGCCAACCCCCGATCCCTGGCTGGCCCCGGCGGTTCGGCGGGCGCTGGGCCTGCCCAGCCTTGAGCGGCGGATTGGACTTTCCGCGCATGATCTGGCCGGGGCTTTGGGCGCGCGTCATGTCCTGCTGTCACGCGCGCGGCGCGATATGGGCGGGCCGGCCAACGCCTCGCGCTTCTGGCTGCGGCTGGAAACGATGACCGGCCATCTGCCGGAGCCGGCGCTGCGCTATGATCTGCTCGCCCGGGCGCTCGACGGCAGCCAGAGGCCGCCCCAAAGGGCCACCCGGCCCAGCCCGGCACCGCCCGCCAAGGTACGTCCGCGCCGCATTTCGGTAACCGATGTCGATCGGCTCGCGGCAGACCCTTATTCTTATTACGCCAAGTCGATGTTGAAGCTCTATCGGCTGGACCCAGTAGATGCGGAGCCGGGCGCTGCGTGGAAGGGCACGTTAATCCACGACGTTCTGGAACAATGGGCCAAGCAGGATGGCTATGCCCAAGGCGCGCTAGAGGCCCGGATGCGCCATGCGCTTGATGGCCTTGGCGTCCATCCAGTCATTCGGCAGCTTTGGCTGCCCCGGTTGATCGAGGCGAGCGTCTGGATTGAACGGAAGGTGGACGAGGCGCGCGCCAAGGGGCGCAAGCCGGTTGCCAGCGAAGTTTCCGGGGAGGCCGTGTGCGACGGCGTGACGCTTCAGGGCCGGGTTGACCGGATAGATCGGTCTGCCGAAGGGCTTGCCATTATCGATTATAAAACCGGCTCTGCGCCCACTGACAAACAGGTGCGAGAAGGCTTTGCCTTTCAGCTGGGTCTATTGGGCTTCATCGCCGAACAAGGCGGCTTTGACGGGCTGGCGGGCAAGGCTGTGGGCTTTGAATATTGGTCGTTCGAGCGCAGCAAGACCGGCTTTGGAACGATCAGCAGCCCGGCGGGCGAGGATAAGAAGAAAATCCCGACGGCGGAATTTGTTGACCGGATTGTCGATCAGTTTCGTGTGGCTGCCGCGCGCTGGCTGACCGGGGATGAGCCGTTTACGGCCAAGCTGAAGCCCGATTATGCCTATGGCGATTATGACCAGCTCATGCGGCTGGAAGAATGGCAGGGGCGCGATGCCTAAGCCCCGGCATTTCTCCCCCTTGCCCCGGCTGGCGGGCAGCCAGGCCGAGGCTGTTCGGCCAACGGCGCAAATCTGGCTGTCCGCCTCTGCCGGCGCGGGCAAGACGCAGGTGCTGACGGCGCGGGTGCTGCGGCTGTTGCTGCAAGGGGCCGCGCCTGAATCCATCCTGTGCCTGACCTTTACCAAGGCCGGCGCGGCGGAAATGGCCGAGCGCGTGCATGAGCGGCTAGGCCTGTGGGTCACGCTGCCCGATCAGGACCTGAAGCAAGAATTGTTCAATCTGGGGGCGGCGCATCTTGAGCCAGAAACCCTCAGCGATGCCCGCCGCCTGTTCGCGCGCGTGCTAGATGCGCGAGGCGGGGGCCTGCGGATCCAGACGATCCATAGCTTTGCGCAGACGCTTTTGGCGGCCTTCCCGGCAGAGGCGGGCTTGCCGATTGGTTTTCGCCCGGTCGAAGGCCGCGAAGAGACCCAGCTGCGCGATGCTGCGCTGGCAGAAATGGTCACTCGCGCGGAACAGCAAAGCATGAAGGGGCTGCTCGATCATCTGGCCCATCTTGCCCAGACGCTGGGGGAAGAAGCGACCCGCAAAATTCTGATGCGCTGCGCCTTGGCCCCGCAGGCGATGGAAGATTTAGGGTTCGGCATCGACGCCCGGGTTCGACGCTGGCTGCGGCTGGGCGATGCGGATGTAGGCGCGGCCGTGCGGGCGGGGTGCACCGACCAAGGCTTTGACGTTGAAAGCCTGGCGACAGTGCAAGCGATGTTGATGGCAGCGGGCGGATCCCGCTTGCCCGGTTATGGCCAAAAAATTGCCAATTGGCGCGCGCTGGATGTGGCGGAGCGGGTCTTGCACCTGGACGTCTTGCTCTCGGCCTGGGCCAATGAAGAAGGGTCCGTGCGGGACGGGGCAGGCTGGCGGCCCAAGGACCCGGATTATCCGGCTTTGGTTCAACCGCTGCATGACCATTTTCTTGGTCTCAGAGAATTGCTGCGTCTGGAAGAGACTGCGCGCAACATTAGCGCGGCACTGCTTGTCGGGCAGGAATATGCGCGCACCTATGGCGAGGTTAAAGCGCGCGCCGGGGTGGTTGATTTTGCAGACCTTATCCGGTCCACCGTCGCGCTGCTGGCGCGGCCGGGCATTGGCGACTGGATTCGCTACAAGCTGGACCAGAGCATCGACCATATTCTTGTCGACGAGGCGCAAGACACCAACGCCGATCAATGGGAGATTGTCCGCGCCTTGACGGACGAGTTTTTCGCCGGGGCCGGCGCCAAGCCGGAAAGCGCCCGGACTATTTTTGCCGTTGGAGATTTCAAACAGGCGATTTTTGGGTTTCAGGGCACCGACCCGCGAGAGTTCAACAAAGCCCGGCAAAGATTTGCAGACCGCATCACACAGGCAGATCAGACGCTGGATGATCTGAAGATCAACGAATCTTTCCGTTCCAGCCAGCCGATATTGGATGTGGTTGATGCGGTGATTACCACCCTTGATAGCAGCACGCTGGGCCTGCCCGATGCGGCGCCCGCGCATCACAGCTTTAATCGCGGGGCGGGCCATGTAGAGCTTTTTCCGCTCGTCATGGCAGAAGGCGATGCCGATCTGACCGCAGAAGATGCGGGGGACGAGGAAGAAAGCTGGTTTTCGGATGCCGAGCTGCGCTGGGCCCGCGATCTGGCCCAAAAGGTGCGCGACTGGACAACGGGCGGCCTTTATCTCGACAATTACAAACGCCCGGCTGAGCCCGGCGATGTGATGATCCTGCTACGCAGCCGCAGCGATCTGGCGCGGCTGATCGTCTCGCGCCTGTATGAAGAGCGCGTGCCGGTGGCGGGCGTGGACCGGCTGCGCCTTGATACCCCGATTGCGGTGCAGGATTTGATGGCGGCCATCCGCTTCGTCCTCCAGCCGGCGGATGATCTGTCGCTGGCCAGCCTTTTGGTCTCGCCGTTGATCGGCTGGAGCCAAGACCAGCTTTATGCGCGGGCCAGCGGGCGCAAGGGCGCCTTATGGCCGCATTTGCGCGCCAGCCTGCCCGCGGACGAGCTTTGGGTTCTGCACGCCCTTCTTGATATGGCAGATCGGGTCACGCCTTATGGCTTTTTGGAAGCGGTGCTTTCTGGCCCGATCCGGGGTCGGGCGCGGATGATCGACCGGCTGGGCGAAGAAGTGCGCGATCCGATTGAGGAATTGCTGAACGCTGCGCTCCAGTTCGAGACGTCGGAAACGCCGACCCTCCAGACGTTTCTTGACTGGTTCTGCCGCGGCACGGTCGACATCAAGCGCGACCCTGCCAAGCCTGAAAATGCGGTGCGGGTGATGACGGTGCATGGCTCTAAGGGGCTTCAGGCGCCCATTGTTGTCCTTGCCGATGCCACGGCAGATCCCGACAACAAGAAAAACCGCGATCTGGATTGGGAAGCCGAAGCGGGCGTAAAGCTGCCCGTGCCGCGCCCGAAAAAGGACCGCCTGGTCGGCTCGCTCAAGGCATCGGCCGAGGCGCAGGATGCGCGCGAACGTCAGGAACATTGGCGGCTGCTTTATGTCGGGATGACGCGCGCTGAGGAATATCTGTTTGTCGGCGGGGCGATGAACCGCCAGCAGATGAAGAAAAAGGCGCTCGGGCCCGATTGCTGGTACCGCCGCATTGAAGAGGCGATGCACAGCTTGCCTGAGGTCGTGGCGCATCAAGGCGGCCTGCTGCTGGCCCGCAAGGATGCCGCCAAATCGCGCAAGGCCAAGGCGCTGGACGCGGTGGAAACTTGGGAAGGCGCGTTGCCAGATTGGGCGCAGCACTCCGCTCCTGAAGAAGCGCGCCCGGCGCGGCCGCTGGCGCCTTCCTCCCTTGGGGTGGAAGATCGCGCGGCTAGTCCACCGCCCGACCCCTCAATGAAGGCGGCGGCCCAGCGGGGCTCGCTGCTCCACGCCTTGTTTGAACGCTTGCCCGCTGTTCGTCCGGAAGATCGTGCGGCGGCCGGGCGGCTCTGGCTGGAAGCGCAGGGCGCAGCAGATGTCGAAGAGCTTTTGGGTGCGGCCCTGGCTGTCATTGACCACCCAGACCTTGCCCATGTCTTTGCCCCCGGGGCGTTGGCGGAGGCCCCGATTGCCGGGGTGGTTGATGGCCTTGTCATCGCCGGGATCGTTGATCGGTTGCTGGTGACGGACGACAGCGTGACCGTGGTAGATTTCAAGACCGGGCGCCGCGTGCCCAAATCGGTTGAAAGCGTGCCCGATTATTACAAGGCGCAGATGGGGGCCTATGCGGCGGTGTTGCAGGGCATCTTCCCCGGGCGCTCGGTGCGGGCGGTGCTGCTTTACACCGCCGAACCGCGCTTGATTGACCTGCCGGCTGATTTGTTGGCGGCATGGCGTCCCGGTGCCAGCGGGGGAAAGTAAAACTTGGGCACACCCCCGGTTGAGATCAGCGCGGCAAGGTCTTACATCTATCTCGAAACAAGGAGATTCACATTATGGCCACCAAGGCGATTACCGATGCGAGTTTTGCAGATGATGTCCTGAACGCGGGCCAGCCCGTGCTTGTTGACTTCTGGGCAGAATGGTGCGGCCCGTGCAAGATGATCGGTCCGAGCCTTGAAGAAATCTCGGATGAGCTGGCCGGCAAGGTCACCATCGCCAAGATCAACATCGACGATAATCCCGATGCCCCTGCCAAATATGGCGTGCGCGGCATCCCGACGATGATCCTGTTCAAGGATGGCCAGCCGGCTGCGACCAAGGTCGGCGCTGCGCCCAAATCGGCGCTTAAGGGCTGGATTGAATCGGAACTCTAATACAGGGGTCGGCCCTGCCCGGTTCGGGCGGGGCCGCTTCGCTTCTAGCTGCGATAATCGGCGTTGATGCTGATATAGCCGTGCGTCAAATCGCAGGTCCACACCGTCGCCCGGCCAGAGCCAAGGCCCAGATCAACGCCAATCTGGATGTCCTCGCCCTTTAAATGGGCCGCGACGGGCGCTTCATCATAGCCCTCTACAGGCAGTCCCTTTTCGGCGACCTGCGTCGTGCCGAAGCGGATGGCCAGCAAGTCGCGCTCGGCGGGCTCGCCGGCTTTGCCCACGGCCATGACGACGCGGCCCCAATTGGCATCTTCCCCCGCGATCGCGGTTTTGACGAGCGGTGAATTGGCGATGCTCAGCGCAATCCGATGGGCGCTGGCATCTGACACGGCACCCTCGACGGCAATCTCGATAAACTTGGTGGCCCCTTCGCCGTCGCGCACAACAAGGTGCGCCAATTGGCGGCACAGATCAGCAAGCGCGGCCTGAAACGCATCTGCCCCCGCACTGTCCAGGCTGGTGAGCGGCGCATGGTCTGCCTTGCCCGTTGCAAAGGCCAGCACGGTGTCGGACGTGGAGGTATCGCTGTCCACGGTGATGCAGGAAAAGCTGGTCTTGTTGGCGGCCGACAACATGGTCTGGAGCAGGTCAGGCGCAATCGCCGCATCAGTGAAGATATAGCCAAGCATCGTCGCCATATCGGGCGCGATCATGCCTGACCCCTTGATGACGCCAACCAGCGTCACTGTGGTTCCGCCAATCACCGCCTGCGTCATCGCGCCTTTGGGGAAGGTATCGGTTGTCGAGATGGCCGCCGCCAGATCCGCCCAGCTGCATGTCGGCGCGGTAAAGGCGGCCTCTAGCCCGGCTTCAGCCTTGTCGATTGGCAGCGGCACGCCGATGACCCCGGTTGCGGAAACAAAGACCTCGCCCGCAGCACAATCCAGATGCCCGGCAACTTTTGCCGTTATCGCCTCAACAGCGGCCCGCCCTTTATGCCCGGTAAAGGCGTTGGCATTGCCCGCGCTGACAACCAGTGCCCGTGCTTTCCCGCCGGCCAGATGTGCGCGGCACCATTCCACTTCGGGCGAGGGGCATTTGCTTTGCGTCGTTACGCCCGCCACCACGGTGCCCGCCTCAAGCGTCACAAAGCTGAGGTCCGCGCGATCCCAATTCTTATAGCGAGCCCGCGCCACGCGCGGCGATGCGCCCGCAATCGCCGGAAGGGCAGGAAAGGGGCTGGCGAGGGGGGAAATGGCAGTGCTCATGGGTCGCCCCTAATCGCTGCGCCAGCCGGGTTCAACCTTTGCGCGCCCGCAAGGTCATGCACAGCTTTGTTAAGGCTTACCGGCTATGCAAGGATGGACGCCGTCCCTATTGCTGCCTATATCCATTCAAACAATCCTTATGACACGCCTTTTCCTCTACCTTCTTGCCCTTGTGGCTGGCCTGTCGCCCGCAGAAGCGCGCCACGTCGCGCGGCCGGAATCGGTGGCTGTCGGGCAAATGGCAGAGGGCGTTCAGGTTGCGGCAGCGCGGACGGCGCTCGCTGAAAAGGCCCATCTCCATTTGGTCGGGGTGCCCGCGCTTAACCGGCGCCTGCTGCCCGCTTTTTCTGGTCTGGCACCGCTGCCGGTTCTGGCCATCCGTTTGACGGATCGCCCGCGCGCCTGATTTTCCCGCGCTTTTTTGAACGCCCTTTTTGCGTCGCGCCCGTCGCTGACGCCTGACCGATATCCCAAGGAATTTAATCATGCTCGGCAAGTTCGCCAAATCCCTGTTTGGCTCGTCCAACGACCGTTATGTCCGTTCGCTTCTGAAGATTGTTGATAAGATTAACGCGCGCGAAGACGCTATTCAGGCGCTCAGCGATGATGATCTGAAGAACCAGACGGTTTTGTTCCGTCAGCGGCTGGAGGCGGGCGAAAGCCTTGATGACATTCTGCCCGATGCCTTTGCCACCGTGCGCGAGGCGGCGAAGCGGACGCTGGGCCAGCGCCATTATGATGTGCAGCTGGTAGGCGGCATTGCGCTTCATCGCGGCGAGATTGCCGAAATGCGCACCGGCGAAGGCAAGACGCTGGTTGCCACCGCGGCCACCTATTTGAACGCGCTGCCCGGCAAGGGCGTCCATGTTATTACCGTCAATGATTATCTGGCGAAGCGCGATGCGGAATGGATGGGGCAGGTCTATCGCTTTCTTGGCCTGACCGTCGGGGTCATCGTTCCCAACCTGACCGATGAGCAACGCCGCGAGGCCTATGCGTCGGACATCACTTACGGGACCAATAACGAATTCGGCTTCGACTATCTGCGCGACAATATGAAATATGATCGCGCCCAGATGGTCCAGCGGCCCTTCAACTACGCGATTGTGGACGAGGTGGACTCGATCCTGATCGACGAAGCCCGGACGCCGCTGATCATCTCTGGCCCGACGGACGACAAGTCTGATCTGTACCTTGCTGTTGACGCGATCGTGAAGCAGCTGGTGCCCGAAGATTATGAAACGGATGAAAAGCAGCGTTCGGTTGTCCTAACCGAAGACGGCACAGAAAAAGCGGAGCGTCTGCTTGAAGAGGCCGGGCTGCTTGAGGGCATTAATCTTTATGATTTTGAGAACACGCAGGTCGTCCACCATCTGAACCAGGCGCTGCGTGCCAACATCATGTTCAAGCGCGATACCGATTATATCGTGAAGGACGGCAAAGTTGTCATCATTGATGAATTTACCGGCCGCATGATGGATGGCCGTCGCTGGTCTGATGGTTTGCACCAGGCCGTCGAAGCGAAGGAAGCGGTCAATATCGAGCCGGAAAACCAGACGCTCGCCTCCATCACCTTCCAAAATTATTTCCGCATGTACCCCAAGCTGGGCGGGATGACCGGGACGGCAGCCACCGAGGCGCAGGAATTTTTTGACATTTACAAGATGAATGTCGTGACCATCCCAACCAATGTGCCGGTGCGGCGCGTGGACGATGAGGATGAGTTTTACAAAAACACGCACGACAAGTTCGGCGCGATTGCAAAGCTGATCAAGGAGCGGTCCGCGCAAGGCCAGCCGGTGCTGGTTGGTACGGTTTCGATTGAAAAGTCAGAGCTTCTTTCCGAATTCCTGAACAAGGAAGGCGTTGACCATAATGTGCTCAACGCCCGCTACCACGAGCAGGAAGCGCATATCGTGGCGCAGGCGGGTCGGCTGGGTGCGGTGACGATCGCCACCAACATGGCGGGCCGGGGCACCGATATTCAGCTGGGCGGCAATCTGGACTTCCGGGTTGAGGATGAGTTGTCGGGGATGGAAGCTGGCCCCGCCAAGGACAAGGAAATCGAGCGTATCCGCATCGAGATCGAGGCGGAAAAGCAGCGCGTGTTTGAGGCGGGCGGCCTGTTCGTCATCGGCACCGAGCGGCATGAAAGCCGCCGCATCGACAACCAGCTGCGCGGCCGCTCTGGCCGCCAGGGCGACCCGGGGCGCACCAAATTCTATCTGTGTCTTGATGATGACCTGCTGCGCATTTTTGGGCCCGATACGCTTTTCGCGAAGATGATGAACAGCAACCTTGCCGATGGCGAAGCCATTGGCTCGCGCTGGCTGTCCAAGGCCATTGAGACCGCGCAGAAAAAGGTAGAAGCGCGCAACTATGATATCCGCAAGCAGGTCGTCCAATATGACGACGTGATGAACGATCAGCGCAAGGTCATCTATGAGCAGCGCGGCGACATTATGGACGCCGAGACGATCGACGATGTCACCGTGGACATGCGGCATGAAACGATCAACGCGCTGGTGGGCGATGCCTGCCCGCCCAACAGCTATCCCGAACAATGGGATGTGGATGGCCTTAAGAAGCGCGTTGCAGACGTTCTTGGTTTTGACATTGCGGCCGAGCAATGGGTGACCGAGGCTGAAATTGAACCGGAAATGATCGAAGACCGCATCCGCGAGACGGCGGACGCGGCAATGGCCGGCAAGCAGGCCGAGCTAGAGCCGGATATGTGGCGGCAGGTTGAAAAAAGCGTGCTGCTCCAGTCGCTCGACCATCATTGGAAAGAGCATCTGGCAACGCTTGATGCCCTTCGGGCCGTCATCCATCTGCGCGCTTATGCGCAAAAGACGCCGATCAACGAATATAAGCGCGAGGCCTTTGCGTTGTTTGAGCGGATGCTGGCGGAAATCCGCGAGGATGTGACCAAGGTGCTGGCGCACGCCCAGTTTCAGGTTCAGGCCCCGCCGCCTTTGCCCGAAATGCCCAATTTCGTGACAACGCATATCGACCCGCTAACGGGTGAGGACGATAGCGCAGATCGCGACGCAGCGTCGCTGGGTCTGGTGTCGACCCGCGTGCCTCGGCTCAATATTCCGTCCGTCATCACGCCGGACGGTGCGGGCAATGATCCGGCCGAATGGGAAGGCAAAGTTAGCCGCAACGCGCCTTGTCCCTGTGGGTCGGGCGAGAAATACAAGCACTGTCACGGCGCTTTCTAAGCTGGGTTGAGCGCCTGTCGGGGGACTAAGCAGGCCGCTTTGCCTCAGTCCCCTTGGGCTAATTGCGCAACGACCCGGCGGACCAGCGCCGCATATTGCCCGGCGGCATAACGATGCGTGCCCGGAAAATGGGCGAAGCGGGCGGCTGCCATGTCTTGCCGCCAGTGATTGTCATAGTCCGGCGCCCTCAGCAGCACCGGATTTGGCGCATTGGCGATGAGGAAATTTGAGGTCACCTGTTCGCTCCCCCATTCATGCCAGCGCTGGCCCAGAAGCTGTTCGGCAGCTTTGGAAAAGGCGCAGGCATCGGCCGGGCTGATCTGGCCCGGGGGGAAGCCGGCAAAGGCCGCGCATCCGCGCACATAAAACGGCCCGCCATTTTTGGGCGAACAGGCCATCTGGTCCAGCACCGCTTCGGCACGGCTCTGGATATGCGCGGTCGCCTCCGTCATCCCCGCCCGCGCTTGCCGAGCAGCTTGCACCACAGGCAGAAAGGCGCTGTCGGGCCCGCCGCACAGCGTGAACGGGCGGTGGTCTTCCAGCGCTGCCCTGACCTCGGGCACCGGGCCCAGCGTCAGCGTGTCGGAATCGAGCTGGATCACATAAGCGGATTGGGCAAGGTCAAGCAGCGTCAGCAGCCGTTCCCAACAGCCCCCCTTTGGGGTGTCCTGACCTGTCCCGATGCTGGCTGAAACAATCGGCGGGGCGTTGCAATGATGATGAAGAACCGCCTGGTCGGCCCCGGTCAGCGTGCCATCGTCCAGCAGCACGACCCGGCCGCTGCCAAGCCAGTGGCGCAAGGATTTTACGGCGACAAGATAGGGAAGCACCGATGCGGTCCCGATCATTGAAAAGATAATCGGGCCGTCTGGATCGGGGGGCAAAGGCCGCGTGCTGAGGATTGGCCGGGCCGCCCGCGCCAAGGCCTGCCGGCCAACCGCCTGCATGGCCTTTTGGGTAAGGGCGCGAAAAAGCGGGCGCATGCGTTGAGCGTAGCGCCCTTGCCTCAAGAAATGATGAAGAGGCTTCAGGCATTGATTGCAACCTTATCGGTTCGGCCGGTAAGGAGGCAAAAGACATGATGGGGGAGATGATGTGCCGATCTGGCTGACACCTGCCTTTTTTGGAACGGCGTTGCTCTACGCCAGCGTCGGCTTTGGCGGCGGGTCTACCTATAATGCGTTGCTGGCGCTGTCCGGGGTGGATTACCGCGTGCTTCCGGCCATTGCGCTCAGTTGCAACATCCTGGTCGTGGTGGGCGGAACATGGCGGTTTCATCAAGCCGGGCTGGTCCCGTGGCGGCGGGCCTTGCCGCTGGCGCTTGTTGCCGCCCCCTTTGCCTGGGCGGGCGGGTTAACGCCGATCAAGGAATCCGTGTTTCTTGGCCTATTGGCCGCGAGCCTTATGATCGCGGGGCTGGCGCTTCTTCTTCAAAAAGAGGTGCCCGTAGCGCAGGATGGTGAAGCGGCGGCGACCCGCGGCACGGGCTTGGCCGATTTGGGTGTGGGCGCGCTGATTGGTTATTTGGCGGGCCTTGTTGGCATTGGCGGCGGAATATTCCTTGCGCCTTATTTGCACGTTACTCGCTGGGCGATCACCCGGCAGGTGGCGGCAACCGCAAGCCTGTTCATCCTCATCAATTCCATTGCTGGGCTTGCCGGGCAGATGTTGAAGCTGGGCAGCGCGGGCCTGCCGGCTCTAGCCGGCTATTGGCCGCTATTTCTAGCCGTTTTGGTGGGCGGGCAGATTGGCAGCCTGATGGGCATTCGGCTGATGCCGCCGTTGATCGTGCGGCGGACAACCGCGTTGCTTGTGCTTTATGTCGCGGGTCAGCTGGTCTGGAAAATCACCAGCGCCTGATCAGAAGGCCGGGTCGTTCGCCCCGTTATCGTCCAGCGGGGTGACCGGCGTGTGGATGCCGCATTCCGTCTTGTCCCAGCCGCGCCAGCGGCCGGCGCGTGGGTCTTCACCCGGCTTGACGATGCTGGTGCACGGCGCGCAGCCGATCGAGAGATAGCCTTGCGCCTCCAGCGGGTGGCGCGGCAGATCATGCTCGGCAAAATAGGCTTCAATCCGTGCTTTGTCCCAATCGGCAAGCGGGTTCATCTTCAGCCGGCCTTCTTCAATCTCGAAGCGGGGCAAAGCGGCACGCGTGGCAGACTGGAACGCCTTGCGACCTGAAATCTGCGCGTCAAAGCCCGCCAGCGCCTTTGCAAGCGGCTTGACCTTGCGGATCTCGCAGCAGCCATCCGGGTCGTAAGACCAGCGCAGCCCCGTTTCGTCGCGCTTGGCGATCTCTTCGGCATCCGGCGTCAGGCTGCGGACATCGGTCAATCCCAGCAGCGCTGTCAGCTGATCGCGATAAGCCAGCGTTTCGGGAAAATGCTTGCCGGTTTCCAGAAACAGCACCGGCACGGCCGGGTCAACGCGGGAAATCAGATGAAGCAGCACCACCGCTTCCGTCCCAAAGGACGACACAACGGCCACATCGCCCAGCATCTGTTCCTTAAGGACAGTCTCGAGCATCTCAACCGTATCGCGGCCACGGAACATATTGTTGAGACGGATGGCGTCCGCCTCTGTGTAACGGGGCGAACTATCGATCCGGTCAATCGCGCGAGATCCGGCCTCAGCCATGGCGCCGCTTCCAAACCGGCACAGCGGAATCCGCGGCGCCCTGATAGACATCCGCATAACGGGCAAGACTGTCTGCGACGACGGCCTCATCCAGCGGGGCATCAGGCGTGAAGCTGTCAAAGCCGCAGCGGCGCATAAAGGCGATCTGGTCGACAAGGACATCGCCTTGGGCCCGCAGTTCGCCCTGATAGCCCGCTTCGCGCAGGATGCGGGCAGACGAATAGCCCCGCCCATCGCGGAATTTGGGGAAGGCGACTTCCACCAAAGCCAGCCGGTCGAGATGCGGGATCAACGCCCGCGCATCTTCATCCGGCTCCAGCCGCACGGCGGTGGCGTTGGATTGGGTCAGGAACGAATCCAGCGTCACGGCGGGCTGTTCCAGCGCCTCGTCATCGCGAAAACGCAGCTCAGCCATAAATAGCCTCCTTAAACGGATCAAAGCCAACGCGGCGATAAGTGTCGAGGAAGCGTTCCCCGCCCTCCCGCAGCGCCAGATATTTATCGGTCACCCGCTCGATGGCATCGACAATGCCGTCTTCATCAAAGCCGGGGCCAGTGATCTTGCCGAGGCTCGTATCCTCAGCCCCCGAGCCGCCCAAGAGCAGCTGGTAGTTTTCGGTGCCTTTCCGGTCGACGCCCAAAATGCCGATATGCCCGGCATGGTGGTGGCCACAGGCGTTGATGCAGCCTGAAATCTTGAGCTTCAATTCGCCCAATTCGCGCTGGCGATCCAAATCGGCAAAACGCTGCGCGATCTTCTGCGCAACCGGGATGGAGCGGGCATTGGCAAGGCTGCAATAATCAAGGCCCGGACAGGCGATGATATCGCTGATCAGGTCCAGATTGGGGGCGGCCAGTTCCGCTTCATTCAGCGCCTGCCACACCGCATAAAGGTCGCGCTTGGCAACGTGCGGCAGCACGATGTTCTGCGCATGGGTGACACGCAATTCATCAAAGCTGTATTTCTCAGCGAGGTCCGCCATCACATCAATCTGCGCAGACGACGCATCGCCCGGAATGCCGCCAACCGGCTTCAGGCTGATATTGACGATGGCATAGCCGGGCTGCTTGTGCGCCTTCACATTCTGGTCAAGCCAGACGGCGAAATCCGGGTCGGTCCGGTCCACGCTGTCGGTGAGACCCGCTTCAAAAGCAGGGGGCGCGAAAAAGGCGGTGATCCGTTCCAACTCGGCCGCGGGCGGGTCGATGCCCAGCGTCTTTACATGGGCAAACTCTTCCTCAACCTGTCGCGCATATTCTTCAGCGCCCAGTTCATGGATGAGGATTTTGATCCGCGCCTTGTAGATATTGTCGCGCCGGCCATAGCGGTTGTAGACGCGCAGGCACGCTTCCGAATAGCTCAGATAATCTTCAATCGGGACAAAGTCCTTGATCAGCGGGGCGACCATCGGGGTGCGGCCCATGCCGCCGCCAACGTAGAAGGCCGCGCCCAGCTTCCCGTCGCGCTTGACGAGCTGGATGCCAATATCGTGCAGCTTCATCGCCGCCCGGTCTTCATCCGACGCGATCACCGCAATCTTGAACTTGCGGGGCAGATAGCTGAATTCCGGATGGAAGGTGGACCATTGGCGGAGCAGCTCTGCCCAGGGCCGCGGATCAGCGATTTCGTCCGCCGCGGCACCTGCATATTGGTCGGACGAGATATTGCGGATGCAATTGCCCGACGTCTGAATGGCGTGCATCTCCACCTTGGCCAGATCCGCAAGAATGGCGGGCGCGTCTTCCAGCTTGATCCAGTTATACTGGATATTCTGCCGGGTGGTGAAATGGCCGTAATCCCGGTCATAGGTGCGCGCGATATGCGCGAGCATCCGCATCTGCTTGCTGTCGAGCGTGCCATAAGGAATGGCAACGCGCAGCATATAGGCGTGCAGCTGAAGATAGAGGCCGTTCATCAGCCGGAGCGGCTTGAACTGGTCTTCCGTGATGTCGCCCGCAAGGCGGCGACGCACCTGATCGCTGAATTCCGCAACACGGGCATCAACAATCGCCTGATCATATTGGTCGTACTTGTACATCAGATCACCCAGCTTCCGGCGTTGGGATCAGCCGGCTTCAACGTAAGGTCGGGGCGGACGGTCGGGCCAAGGGCGCGGATCCGGTCCTTGATATGGGCCGGGCGCGGGCCTTCGGGCGTGGCCACGGCATCGATCAGATAAGGCGCATTCACCCGGCGCGCGCCTTCTTCTGCGGTCAGCACGGCTTCGCCATGCTCGCCGACATCTACGGCCTCTTCGACATGGAGCGACCAGCCATTGCCCGTCCACCATGTGACCGCGCCCGAGGCGAGGTCATTTCCCGTCAACAATTTCATCCGTGCATCTCTTCTACTTGAATGGCGAGCGCCGAAAGCCGGTCCACGGCATCCGAACGCAAAACAACTTCTCCCACGACGATGATCGCCGGGCTCTTCACACCGTCCCGGGCGATCATATCGCCCAGATCGGTCAACAAGGTCCGCAAGGCGCGGGCGCCTGCGCGCGTGCCGCGCTCCAGAACGGCCACCGGCATATCGGGCGATACGCCATCGGCGATCAGTTTTTCGGCAATATCATAGGCGGTGGCGACGCCCATATAGATCACCAGCGTCCGCCCTTTGCCGGCAAGGCCCGACCAGTCCTGATCGCTCAGGCCTTTGCACTGGCCCGCAACAAAGCTGACCGCGCTAGAGGCATCACGATGCGTCAGCGGCATCATCGCTTCGGCCGCGCAGCCAACAGCAGCAGAAATGCCGGGGATGACCTCTACCGTCACGCCTGCCGCGCGGCATTCTTCGGCTTCTTCGCCGCCGCGCCCAAAGATGAACGGATCGCCGCATTTGAGCCGGACAACCAAATGGCCGGCCTGGGCTTCTTCAACCAGCAGCGCATTGATGCGGTCTTGCGGCACGCTGTGGCGGCTGCGCTGCTTGGCCACCGAGATAAAGCGGGCAGCCGGATTGCCCAGCGCAAGGATCGCAGGATCAACCAACCCGTCATGGACGATGATATCTGCCACAGCCAGTGCGCGCGCGGCCTTTACCGTCAGCAAATCGGGGTCGCCGGGGCCAGCGCCCACCAAAAGGACTTTTCCGGAAATCATCAGGGTTCCTTGGCGGATCGGGAAGGATGGAGCAAAACAGAGATTATTGACGGCCCTTTAGCGAAACTTGCCTAGCCGTCGCGCAGGCCGGTGCCAATGACCGCCTTGGCCACCGCGTCTTCCATCGATACCACCGGATAGGCGCAATAATCTGCCGCATAATAAGCGCTGGGCCGATGATTGCCGGACAAGCCCAGTCCGCCGAAGGGGGCCGCGGACGGCGCGCCATTGGTCGGCCGGTTCCAGTTGACCACGCCCGCGCGTGCGGCCGCCCAGAAGCGCTCAAATTCGTCGAGCGTGCCACCGATCAGGGAAGCTGCAAGGCCATAGCGGGTGGCATTGGCTTCTGTGATCGCCGCGTCAAAATCGGGCACACGCACCATTTGCAGGATAGGGCCGAACAATTCTTCATCCGGGCGGTCGGCAAGGGCGGTGACATCAATCAGCGCCGGGGTCAGGAAGGGGCGGTTGGCAAGCGGCCGCTCAAGCGGGGCCAGCACCTCGCCGCCTTGGTCAATCAGCGCCTCAAAATCGGCAATCAGCCGGTCGGCCGTGGCGTTGTCGATCACCGGACCCATGAACGGCGCCGGATCGGCAAAAGGCTCGCCAACGATGATCCGGCGGATCAGCTTTTGGATTTCGGTCACTAGCGGCGTGTGCGCGCCCTCCCGCACGATCAGGCGGCTGGCGGCCGTACACCGCTGCCCCGCGCTTAGATAGGCGGATTGGACGACCAAGACCGCGGCAGCATGAATATCTGTAGGCGACCAGACGATGATGGGGTTGTTGCCGCCCATTTCTAGCGCCAGCATCTTGCCCGGCTGATCGGCAAATTGTCGGTTGAGCAAAATGCCCGTTCGGGCTGATCCGGTGAACAACAGCCCGTCAACGGCCGGATGGCTGACCAGCGCCTTGCCCGTTTCTGCGCCGCCGATCACCAGCCGCACCACGCCTTCGGGCACGCCCGCTTCATGATACAGGTCTACCAGCATCGCGCCGGTTGCCGGCGTCTTTTCAGAGGGCTTGAAAACCAGGGCATTGCCCGCCAGCAACGCCGGGACAATATGCCCATTGGGCAAATGGGCGGGGAAATTATAGGGCCCCAGCACGGCCATTACCCCGTGCGGCTTGTGGCGCACCCGGGTGCGCTGGGCCGCTGCGCCTTCCAATTCGCGGCTCGGGGTGCGCTCTTCATAAGCGCGGATGGAAATATCTATTTTGTTGACGACGGCATCCACCTCGGTCCGCGCTTCCCATAGCGGCTTGCCGGTTTCACGCGCGATGCAGGTCGCCAGTGCTTCGGCCCGCTGGCGGACCAAGGTCGCAAAATGCCGGATGATGGCGGCGCGATCGTCAAAAGATAAGGCGGCCCAGCCCGGGGCGGCCCGTTGGGCGGCCGCGACTTCGGCGGCGACATCGCTCACTGGGCCTTCCCACAAAGTGGCCCCGGTTGCGGGTTCAATCGAAACAAGCGTCTGTGTCATGCGGCCCCCATAGCGCGAAAACCCGTCCTTGGCACGCCGGATCACCCGGCAAGTGCGCGCCCCATTGTCCGTATCTGGTCCACCTTATCGGTCAGGCGCGACCAATCATCTGCCGCAGCAATCGGGTCCCAGATGGCTTCTACTTCCTCGATGTGCATCGAACAGGGGGCAGGCCCGGCCCAATAAGGATGGTCAAGCGCAAGCCGCGGCTGATATCCCTCTAAGGCCTGGGCCAAGGCAGAAAATTCAGCCGTGGCATAAAGGCCTTCGGTATCGGCGCGGCGCAAATGCCCGCCTGCCCAGTCAAAATAGACGCGGTCAATGTCCAACTGGCTGGCATAAAGCGCGGTTTCAAAGGCCGTGACGAGCGCAATATCCGCTTCGCCGCCTTGCGGCTGCACACCCAGACGCCACAGGATGCGTTCGATCAGGGCCGCGCGATAGGCGGGGGCAAAGCCGCCAATCGCTGCAATCAGCGCGTCGCGATCGGCAATCTCCAAAAAGCTGTTGGCAAGCTGGGCGACATCCCAATGGATCGCTTCGGCCTGACGGCTAAAGGCATAAAGGCCCTGTTCGTCAAAATAGGCAGCGGTAAAGCCCGGCTCAAAACGCGGCGTCCAGCGCCAGGGCCCATAATCAAAGCTCTCGCCTGACACATTGATGTTATCGCTGTTGAGCACGCCGTGGACAAAGCCTGCGGCCATGAAGCTGGCAGCCATTTTGGCCGTGCGCGCAACCACATGGGTCAACAGGCGGATCGGGGCGTCTGGCCCGTCTTGCGCGCCATAATAATGCTTGAGGGCATAAGCGGTAAGCCGCTTTAAATGTTCTGTTTCGCCCAGCGCGGCAAGGCGCTGAAAGCTGCCAATGCGGATATGTCCGTGCGACAGGCGGACAAGAACGGCCGAGCGCGTCGGGCTGGGTTCATCCCCCCGGTGCAGCGCTTCGCCGGTTTCAATGACCGACAAGGTCCGGCTGGTGTCGACGCCAAGGGCCTCCAGCATCTCGGTCGCCAAAATCTCCCGCACCGCCCCCTTCAGCGTCAGCCGCCCATCGCCAAAGCGGCTATAAGGGGTCTGGCCCGATCCCTTGGTGCCAAGATCCATCAATCGGCCTGCCCCATCGTGCATCTGGGCAAAAAGAAACCCACGGCCATCGCCAATTTCTGGGTTGTACACGCGAAACTGGTGGCCATGATAGCGCAGCGCCAGCGGCTCGGGCAGGCTGCCCGGGAGCGGAACAAAGCGGCCAAAATGCGCAACCCATTGCTCGTCGTCCAAACCGGCAAGGCCAATCTCAGCCGCCGCCTTGTCGTTGCGGAAGCGCAATAGGGTCTGCGGAAAATCTGCTGCGGCGACCGGGTCGGCCAGAAAATCGGCAACCTCGTCAATGGCGCGGGCAGGTTGGAAAAGCGGTGCTTGCGGGATTGAGGACATAAGGCGATATGGGGGGCATGGGGTCAAAAGCGCAATACACGGATGGCTATTGGTGGTCGAATGACGGCCTACGGCTCCATTTTCGCGACTATTCGGGCGACAAGAGCCGCCCGCCCATTCTCTGCATCCCCGGGCTGACGCGCAATGTGCGCGATTTTGAACATGTCGCCCAACGGCTTGCAGGCGATTGGCGGGTGATCTGCATTGATCTGCGCGGCCGCGGTGAAAGCGCCTATGCCAAAGACCCGATGACCTATGTCCCGCCAACCTATGTGCAGGATATTGAGGCGCTGTTGGCCGAGTTGAAGATCAAGCGCTTCGTGTCGATCGGCACGTCGTTGGGCGGGATCATCACGATGCTGATGGCGGGCCTGAAACCGGGCCGGATCGCGGGCGCGCTACTCAATGATATTGGTCCGGTGCTCGACGACAAGGGGCTAGAGCGGATCCGCACCACCGTCGGCCGGACACATAGCTGGCCGACTTGGGTCCACGCCGCGCGCGACCTGGGCGAGATGCAGGCCATCATCTATCCGAGCTATAAGCTGGAGGACTGGATTGCCTATGCCAAGCGCGTCTGCCGCTTGACGCAACAGGGCCGCATTGTGCTGGATTATGACCTCCAGATATCCGAGCCGATGAAGCGACCAACAGAGGCTTTCGATCTCTGGCCCGCATATGAGGCGCTGGGCACGGCCCCGGTTGCCATTGTGCGCGGCGCCTTGTCTGATCTTTTGTCTGAAGCCACCGCCCGCGAGATGGTGCGTCGCCTGCCCAATGCCCGCCTGACAACCGTTGCCGGTGTCGGTCATGCGCCCGCGCTGAATGAGCCGGCCGCCACCCGGGCGTTGGGGGCGCTCTTGAAAGCCGTGATGGCGTGACGCCCAAGCGCGTCCTCCACGCTCATTCCACATTCTCCCCCGGCGGCAAGGAACTGCGCTCAGTTCGCTTGATGAACGCCTTTGGCGCGGCGGCGGAGCATAGCATCTTATCGGCCATGCCGGGAGAGCTTGGCGCCCGCGACGCGATCCATCCCGATATCCGGGCGGTCTTTCCTGCCGATGCGCCGGCGCTGGCTGGTCGGCCGTCACTTGCCCGCTATCGGGCGCTGGCGGCCTATATGCGCGGCTTTGATCTGGTGCTGACCTATAATTGGGGCGCGATGGATATGGTCGCGGCACGGCGGCTTTTCCCGCACGGCTGTCCGCCGCTGATCCACCATGAGGATGGCTTTAACGCGGATGAGGCGACACGGCGGCTGGTCCGGCGGACGCTGTTTCGTCGGTTCGCCCTGCCGGCCGCAGCGCGCATCATCGTGCCCAGCCAGGCGTTGTCTGAGATCGCCCGCCGCGACTGGGCTTTGGCCGATGATCGGCTGGCTGTTGTACCCAATGGGGTTGAAACGCGGCTGTTTGCGCAGCCGCCATTGCCCGGCGCCTTGCCCGGGCTTGTCACCGCGCCGGGCGATGTGGTGGTGGGCACGGTTGCGGGGTTGCGGCCGGTCAAGAATATTCCCCTTTTGGTCCGCGCGGTCGCCCTGCTGGGCACCTCGGTTCGGCTGGTTGTCGTGGGCGATGGGCCAGAGCGCGACGCGATTGCCGCACTGGCCCGCGACCTTGGCATGGCAGACCGGCTTTTGCTGACCGGGCATTTACCCAATCCACAGGATTTTCTGGGGCGTTTTGATGTGTTTGCCCTCTCGTCAGACAGCGAGCAGGCACCCTTGGCGCTGATGGAGGCCATGGCCGCCGGGCGGGCCATTGCCGCGACCGATGTGGGCGATGTGCGCGCCATGGTCGCGCCCGAGAATCAGCCCTTCATTGTGGCAGGCGCAGATGGTGCGGCCCTGGCCCGCGCGCTGGCGGGGTTGGTGGCAGATCCGGCGCTTCGGGCAAGGCTGGGTGCGGCCAACCAACAACGTGCCCGGACCGACTTTGACGCCGTACAGATGATCCGCCGCTACGGCATGCTTTATGGCTTGCCGGATCCAACCGTGCCGGCCGTGCGTTAATCCCTTGGGGCCGCAAGCAGATGTGGATGACTGCAAGAAAGGCCGCGCATTTTTAGGTCGATGTTCTATAGGGAAGACTGAAGAGCGACGCATAGGGACATCATGTTCAAAGGTTTGAAGCCGATTATCTATCATGGCCGCGAAGTCTGGCCGTTGGTTGAAGGGGGCAAGGGGGTTTCGGCAACGAACCATGCAAGTGCCGGGGCCTGGGCGGCCGCTGGCGGGATTGGCACCGTTTCTGCCGTCAACGCCGACAGCTATGACCCGACCGGCAAGATCGTGCCCCAAGTCTATCACGCCAAGACCCGGCGCGAACGCCATGAAGAATTGATCCAATATGCGATCGACGGCGCGGTAGAACAGGTGCGGCGCGCTTATGACATTGCCAGCGGCAAGGGCGCCATCAACATCAACGTCCTTTGGGAAATGGGCGGCGCGCAGCAGGTGCTGCACGGCGTGCTAGAACGGACCAAGGGCATGATCCACGGCGTCACCTGCGGCGCCGGGATGCCCTATAAGCTCTCTGAAATTGCCGCCCAATATGGCGTGTCTTATTTGCCGATTGTCAGCTCTGGCCGTGCCTTCCGCGCGCTTTGGAAGCGCGCTTATTCCAAGGTGGCAGATTTGCTTGCCGCCGTGGTGTATGAAGATCCATGGCTTGCGGGCGGGCATAACGGCCTGTCCAACGCGGAAGACCCGTTGAAGCCGGAAGATCCCTATCCGCGCGTCAAGGCGCTGCGCG
Source organism: Chakrabartia sp. (assembly GCA_046074265.1). Taxonomy (GTDB): domain Bacteria; phylum Pseudomonadota; class Alphaproteobacteria; order Sphingomonadales; family Sphingomonadaceae; genus Aquisediminimonas. The sequence goes on along the minus strand of JBJTNW010000031.1, from coordinate 8,059 downwards.
ATGTGATGCGCGAAGGCGGCATTCCCGATTCTACGCCCATCGTGATGGCGGGGGGCGTTTGGTATCTGCGCGACTGGAATGACTGGATCGACAATCCTGAACTTGGTCAGATTGCGTTCCAATATGGCACGCGCCCGCTTCTGACGCAGGAAAGCCCGATCCCGGCTGCGTGGAAAGAGCGGCTGATGACGTTGGACGAAGGGGATGTTCTGCTCCACCGCTTCTCGCCGACCGGATTTTATTCCAGCGCAGTGCGCAATCCGTTTTTGCGCAATCTCGAAGCCCGCAGCGAACGTCAGATCGCTTTTGCCCGTGAGACGGATGAGACCAAGACGCACCAGCTTGACGTTGGTGTGCGCGGCAAGAATTTCTGGGTGAGCCTTGGCGACCTGCAATTGGCGCGCGAATGGTTTGGCGCGGGCTTTACCGAAGCGCTTCGCACGCCCGATGATACGCTGGTCTTTGTGACGCCCGACGAGCGCAAGATGATCCAGAAGGATCAGGCTGATTGCATGGGCTGCCTGTCGCATTGCTCCTTCTCGGCGTGGAAGGACCATGATGATTATACGACGGGCTATCTGGCGGACCCGCGCAGCTTTTGCATCCAAAAGACGCTTCAGGATATCGCCCATGGCGGCGATGTGGAGCAGAACCTGATGTTCGCGGGCCACAACGCCTATAACTTCAAGAAAGACCCGTTTTATTCAAACGGGTTCGTGCCGACCGTCAAGCAGTTGATGGACCGCATTCTGACTGGCGATTAAAGCCTGTGCTTGGGTGCTGGGGCGGGGCCCGAAAGCCGCGCCCCGCGCCACCCTGGCTATTTGGTTAGTCCAGTTCCCAGCCGCGTTCGCCGTGGCTGGTCAGGTCCAGCCCGTCATGCTCTGCCTCTTCGTCCACACGCATCGGCAAAATGGCGGAAACGGCAAAGGCCGCAATCACGGTCATCAAAGCGGTCCACAGCGCGACGACGCCAACGCCAATCGCCTGCGCCTGAAGGTGCGACGCCACAGTCGTCCCTTTTTCAAACCCGCCGCCGCCAAACATTTCTGAAAAGAAAATGGGCATCAGCAGCGAGCCAAGAATGCCGCCCACGCCATGCACGGCGAACACGTCGAGCGAATCGTCAATCTGCCAGCCATGTTTGACAACTTGAACCATCGCAAAGCAGATCGCTCCGCCCAGCACGCCCAACAGGATGGCCCCGGCCGGCCCGATATAGCCCGCCGCCGGCGTTACCGTGGCAAGGCCTGCAATCGCCCCGGTGACGATGCCGATGGAGGTCGCCTTGCCGATGCGAATCCGTTCAATCAAAATCCAGACCAAGGCTGCCGTTGACGCCGCAAGATGCGTGTTAAGAATGGCGCTGGCCGCGCCATCGCCCGCGCTGAGCGCCGAGCCACCGTTAAAGCCGAACCAGCCCACCCAAAGCAGGCCCGCGCCGACCATGGTCAGCGCCGGGCTGTGCGGGGCGAGCAGTGATTTGTTGAAGCCCTTGCGCGGGCCGAGCAGCTTGGCGAGGATCAGCGCAGCAACGCCCGCCGTTGTATGAACAACAATGCCGCCGGCAAAATCCAGCGTGCCGATCTGGTCGGCCAGCCAGCCGCCGCCCCAGACCCAGCGGGCCACGGGCAGATAGACAAGCGCCGTCCAAAGGGTTGAAAAAGCGACCACCCAGCCAAAGCGGATGCGCTCAACAAACGCGCCGATGACCAGCGCAGGGGTGATGATGGCAAAGGTCATCTGAAAAAGCGCAAAGGCGGATTCGGGGATTGTATAGCCATCGCGCAGCGGCGCCAGATGCGAGAGCATCGCATTGCCAATGCCGCCCAGATAAGGTGAGCCCGCGCCGAAGACGAGGCTGTAGCCAAAAGCGACCCAAAGCAGCGACACCGTGCACAGGATGACAAAGCTGTGCATGATGACCGACAGGACGTTCCGCGCGCGGACAAGCCCGCCATAAAAAAGGCCAAGGCCGGGGATCGTCATCATCAGTACCAGGGCTGAGGCCGTCAAAATCCACGCTGTATCGCCGCTATTGGCAACACTGTCCGCCTGCGCAAAGGCCGCAGCAGGGCAGGCAAAGGCCGCAAAAGCCCCGGCCAGAAAGCGGCGCAACATCATCATCAGCATCCTCCACCCCATTTTATCCGGCGGAGTGCTAGGCCGTGCCCGGCCGGACCGCAAGAGGGGCTTATAGCCAAAAGGGTGCTTGACGATCCGTCCCGAACCTCACCACCCTCGCGCGTACACACGTAAGGATGTCGGACCCCGTTATGAAACTCGTCGTTGTTGAATCTCCCGCCAAGGCCAAAACCATCGAGAAATATCTGGGGTCGGGCTATCGCGTGCTCGCCAGTTTTGGCCATATCCGCGATCTGCCCGCCAAGGATGGGTCGGTTGATCCCGACAATGGCTTTGCGATGACTTGGGAAGCCTATGCCGATAAGTCCAAGCAGCTCAAAGCCATTGCCGATGAGGCCAAGGGCGCCGACGCGCTGATCCTCGCGACTGACCCGGATCGCGAAGGCGAGGCGATCAGCTGGCACGTGCAAGAAGTGCTCGCGAAGAAAAAGGCACTGCCCCAAAAGGTGGAGCGCGTGACCTTCAACGCGATCACCAAGGCCGCCGTTACCGAGGCCATGGCCCACCCCCGCGACCTCGACCATGATCTGATCGACGCCTATCGCGCGCGCCGCGCGCTGGATTATCTGGTCGGCTTTACGCTTTCCCCCGTGTTGTGGCGCAAGCTACCGGGTGCGAAATCGGCGGGGCGCGTCCAGTCGGTCGCGCTGCGGCTGATCGTGGACCGCGAGCGCGAAATTGAGCTGTTCCGCGCGCAGGAATATTGGTCGGTCACCGCCCAGATGGAGCAGGATGGCGTGGCCTTTCTTGCCCGCCTCGTCCGCCACAAGGGCGAGAAGATTGATCGGCTGACGATTGGCAATGCGGGCGATGCCGAAGCTGCCAAGGCCGCCGTGGAGGCCGGGCGCTTTACCGTTACTTCGGTGGAAACAAAGCCGCTAACGCGCAACCCGCCGCCGCCTTTTACCACCTCGACCTTGCAGCAAGAGGCGGCGCGCAAGCTGGGCTTTTCCGCCACGCACACGATGCGGCTGGCGCAATCGCTCTACGAAGAAGGGGCGATCACCTATATGCGGACCGATGGCGTGCAGATGGATGGATCTGCCATCAGCGCCGCGCGTAAGGCCATCGCGGATCGCTATGATGCGGGCTATGTGCCGGACAAACCCCGGCAATATCAAACCAAGGCGAAAAATGCGCAGGAAGCGCACGAGGCCATTCGCCCCACCGATTTCAGCCGCGACCGCGCTGGCTCGGGCGATCATGCCCGGCTTTATGATCTGATCTTCAAGCGCGCGCTGGCGAGCCAGATGGCCTCTGCCCGGCTGGAGCGGACAATTGTCGAGATGTCGGACGCAACCGGGCAGACCGGCTTGCGGGCGACGGGCCAAGTTGTTCTCTTCCCAGGCTTTCTCGCGCTTTATGAAGAAGGGTTGGACGATGCCGAGGATGAGGATGCCAAGCGTCTGCCGCGCTTGGCCGAAGGTGATGCCCCGGCCAAGACCAAGGTGGAGGCAGAACAGCACTTCACCCAGCCGCCGCCGCGCTATTCAGAAGCCAGCCTGGTCAAGAAGATGGAAGAGCTGGGGATTGGCCGGCCGTCCACCTATGCCTCGATCCTGCAAGTTCTGAAGGACCGCGCTTATGTGACGCTGGAAAAGAACCGCTTCCAGCCGTGCGAAAGCGGACGGTTGCTGACCGCTTTTCTGGAGCGCTTCTTTGAACGTTATGTCGGCTATGATTTCACGGCCGGGCTTGAAGATGAGCTGGACGATGTGTCTGGCGGCCGCGCGCAATGGCAGGCGGTGCTTGAGGCCTTTTGGCGCGACTTCAAGCCCAAGACGGCCGAAGTTATGGAGCAAAAGCCCTCTGAGGTAACGGCTGCGCTGGATGAATTTCTGGCGCCCTTCCTCTTCCCCGAGCAGGAAGAGGGCGGCGATCCTCGGGAATGCCCGGCGTGCAAGATGGGCAAGCTCGCGCTGCGCGGGGGGCGCTTTGGCGCGTTTATCGCCTGTTCCAACTATCCCGAGTGCAAATTTACCCGCAAATTTGGCCAGCCCGGCGGTGAGGATGGGGGCAGTTCCGGTCCGGAAGTCCTGGGCGAGCACCCTGAAACCGGCGAGGCGATTGAGCGCAAATCGGGCCGTTTCGGACCTTATGTTGAAATGGGCTCGGGCAAGGAGGCCAAGCGCGCCTCCATCCCCAAGGATATTCCGTCTGAGGAATTTGGGTTGGATTGGGCGGTGAAACTGCTCGATCTGCCGCGCACGCTGGGGGACCATCCAGAAACCGGCAAGCCGATTACGGCGAGCATCGGGCGCTATGGCCCCTATTTGGCGCATGACGGCAAATATGCGCGGCTGCAATCGACCCGCGACGTGTTTGAAACGGGGATGAACGCGGCGGTCGTCAAGCTGGCCGAGGCGGCAAGCGGCGGTGGGCGTGCCCGGGGCGGAGCCGCGCGTGAGCCGCTAAAGGCGCTGGGTGCCCATCCGCGCACAGGCAGCGACATCAAGCTGATGGAAGGCCGCTATGGCCCTTATGTAACCGACGGCACCACCAACGCGACGCTCCCCAAGAGCATCGCGCCCGAGGCATTGACGCTGGAAGAGGCGGCGCAGCTGCTGGATGAGCGGGCCGCCAAGGCACCCGCCAAGGGGAAGAAAAAGGCTCCAGCCCGCAAGGCCGCGCCCAAGAAGAAAAAGCCCGCAGCCAAAAGCTGATCCGTAAGGGGCCAAGCCAGGCCGATGCTGTTCACGCATCGGTCTGGTGCCCCCTTTGGCTGGCCGATTAGTCATTTCGGTGCAGACAAAAATTTTTGTTTTAATGCCTTTGGGCCACTTGCTTTTTTAGAAGCCTAGGAAAGTCCGCGCGTCGCTGCGCTGCATCGGTTGCGGGCGGACGGCCGCGAGTCGTGCTTGGGCACTCTCTGCATGCAAAATGGCATTTACCCACTTGCTTCTCCATGCAATTAAGGCACTATGGCTTGTGGCTAGGCCGGGGGGCAACCCAAGAACTTGTGGTTAAGGGTCGTAACATCAGGAGCGACCATCCGGTCTCAGAGTCCTGTGGAAATCGGGGATAGGGCTTCGATTTCTGGCGTATCAGGCCATCAGAAATGCTAGGCAGGGCTTTGGCCTTGCGTTGAACAAGTGTAGAACATCGCTGCGGTTAATTTGGGGGCAAGAATGGATTTTCGGGATACGCAAGCATCGGCTGGCGGAGATGATGTGACAAGCGGCACGGTTGAAGTGACCAAGGCGAAGAAAAAGTCCGGCGCAGCGAAGGATACGCGCGCCGTTGACGTCGCTTATCCGCTGGAGCTGGACCGCAGCCGCGATGATCTGCTGACGGACTTTGGCAAAGACACGCTGCGCGACCGCTATTTGCTGCCGGGCGAAAGCTATCAGGATCTGTTCTGCCGCGTGGCCTCGGCCTATGCGGATGATCAGGCGCACGCCCAGCGTGTTTACGATTATATCTCCAAGCTGTGGTTCATGCCCGCCACGCCCGTTCTCTCAAACGGCGGCACCGGCCGCGGCCTGCCGATCAGCTGCTATCTGAACTCGGTGGATGATAGCCTTGAAGGCATCGTCAACACCTGGAACGAGAATGTCTGGCTCGCTTCGCGCGGCGGCGGCATCGGCACCTATTGGGGCTCGGTGCGCGGCATTGGTGAGCCGGTCGGCCTCAACGGCAAGACTTCGGGCATCATCCCGTTTGTCCGCGTGATGGATTCGCTGACGCTGGCCATCTCGCAGGGGTCGCTGCGGCGCGGTTCGGCGGCCTGCTATCTTGATATTTCGCACCCGGAAATTGAAGAGTTCCTCGAAATCCGCAAGCCCTCGGGCGACTTCAACCGCAAGGCCTTGAACCTGCACCATGGCGTGCTGATTCCCGATGCCTTTATGGAAGCGGTGCGCGACGGCGCGGAATGGGAATTGAAGAGCCCGAAGGACGGCTCGGTGCGCGGTTCGGTGGACGCCCGCTCGCTGTTCCAGAAGCTTGTCGAAACCCGCCTCGCAACGGGCGAGCCCTACATCATCTATTCGGACCATGTGAACAAGGCGATGCCCAAGCATCACCGCGAACTGGGTCTGAAGGTGTCGACGTCCAATCTGTGTTCAGAAATCACGCTGCCCACGGGCCGTGACCATCTGGGCAATGATCGCACGGCCGTGTGCTGCCTGTCCTCGCTCAACATGGAAACATGGGATGAGTGGAATGGCGACAAGCAGTTTGTGGAAGACGTGATGCGCTTCCTCGATAATGTGCTGACCGATTACATTGATCGCGCGCCGCCCGAAATGGCCCGCGCCAAATATTCGGCGATGCGCGAACGCTCGGTCGGCTTGGGCGTGATGGGCTTCCACAGCTTCTTGCAGGCGCGCGGAATCCCGTTTGAAAGCGCGATGGCGAAATCTTGGAATCTCAAGATTTTCAAGCACATCTCGGCCAAGGTCAACGAAGCCTCGATGCTCTTGGCAACCGAACGCGGCGCCTGCCCGGATGCGGAAGAGCGCGGCGTGATGGAACGCTTCAGTTGCAAGACCGCGATCGCGCCGACCGCGTCGATCTCGATCATCTGCGGCGGGACGAGCGCCTGCATTGAGCCGATCCCGGCCAATATCTACACCCACAAAACGCTGTCGGGCAGTTTCTCCATCCGCAATCCGCATCTGGAAAAGCTGCTGATTGAAAAGGCGAAGAATTCTGAAGCGGTGTGGAACTCCATCCTGGAGCATGGCGGCTCGGTTCAGCACCTCGACTTCCTGACTGCGGACGAGAAGGATGTGTTTAAGACCAGCTTCGAGATTGACCAGCGCTGGCTGATCGAACTCGCGGCCGACCGCACGCCCTTTATCGATCAGGCGACCTCGCTCAACCTCTTCATCCCGGCGGATGTCGAGAAATGGGATCTCTTGATGCTCCACTTCCGCGCTTGGGAATTGGGCGTGAAGTCGCTTTATTATCTGCGTTCCAAGTCGATCCAGCGCGCGGGCTTTGCCGGCGGGGTAGAGGCGGACAATACGCCCGACGCCCCCAAGTTCGAACTCGCCACGACGACCGATTATGATGAGTGCTTGGCCTGCCAATAAGCGCACGCCCGCACCTGCATTGAGATTTAAGGAAGACGAAAATGTCTCTGTTAGAAGCCCGCAAGTCCTACAAGCCCTTTGAATATCCCTGGGCCTATGATTTCTGGAAGCGCCAGCAACAGATCCACTGGCTGCCCGAAGAGGTGCCGCTGGGTGAAGATTGTCGCGACTGGGCGCAGAAGATCAGCGAGCATGAACGCAATCTGCTGACGCAGATTTTCCGCTTCTTCACCCAAGCCGATGTCGAGGTGCAGGATTGCTATCACGACAAATATGGCCGGGTGTTCAAGCCGACCGAAATCAAGATGATGCTCACCTCCTTTTCCAACATGGAAACGGTGCACATCGCGGCCTATTCGCATTTGCTTGATACGATCGGGATTCCGGAAACCGAATATTCGGCCTTCCTCGATTATCAAGAGATGGCGGACAAGTGCAATTACATGCACCAGTTCGGCGTCGATAATGATCAGGACATTGCCCGTACCCTCGCCATGTTTGGCGGCTTTACCGAGGGCGTGCAGCTGTTCGCCTCCTTCGCGATGCTGATGAACTTCCCGCGCTTCAACAAGATGAAGGGCATGGGGCAGATCGTCACCTGGTCGATCCGCGACGAAAGCCTGCACTGCGAAGGCATCACCAAGTTGTTCCACACCTTCACCAAGGAACGCGACTGCCTGACCCGCGCGGTCAAGGAAGACATCATCGATTGCTGCCAGAAGACCGTCCGCCTCGAAGACGCCTTCATCGACCTCGCCTTCGAACAGGGCCCGGTGCCGGGGATGAGCGCCAAGGAAATCAAACGCTACATCCGCTACATCGCCGACTGGCGGCTCGACCAGCTTAACCTGCCGGCCATCTACATGATCGACGAC
>JBJTNW010000030.1:0-52545 GCA_046074265.1 Chakrabartia sp. | reverse complement strand
CACACGCTAACCTGTTGGCACAGCCGCCGCGATATGCTGAATTTCATGCGATCCGGCGCGCATCTAAATGCTATTCGCGCCTTTCGCACCATTGCGACAGGCAGAACCTATGGTTGGGAGGCAGATGCCGCGCCGGATTGGGATACGGCCCTCCGCGCTTGGCGCGACCATGGGCGGGATTATTAACGCCGCACAGAAATTTGCCGGAAAACTGGATGCCCCGTGAGGATTCGAACCTCAATAGACGGAGTCAGAGTCCGTAGTCTTACCATTAGACGACGGGGCACCAGTGAGGCGGTGCGGATAAGTATTTGGCCCGATTCTGTCAACTTCTGTCGATGGATTTGGCGAACGCTTGCGGAGGAGCGCGTCTCGCCCTAGGTTTGGAGCCAAGTACCGCCGGGCATCTCCCGGGCCGGAAGAAGATAAGAGCTTGTGGGACATGGTGGAGAAAACCACCCAGACGAGGCCTGTGCCGGCGGGCAAGGCCCTGCGAAATGCGGGGAGCAAGCGCCCTCCCGCGTCAGCCGCCAAGGCGCAAACCGGCGCCCGGCCCAACCCGGATCGCCCGGCATCGCGCCGCAACTATGCCGCTTTGGATCTTGGCACCAATAATTGCCGGCTGTTGATTGCGCGGCCAGATGGGCCAAGATTTACCGTCGTCGATGCCTTTTCCCGAATCGTGCGCCTTGGCGAAGGCCTGACCTCAACCGGGGCCATCAGCCCTGCGGCCATGGACCGTGCCCTTTCCGCCCTTTCGGTCTGCGCCGACAAGCTCGTCAGGCGCAATGTCCATATGGCTCGATCCGTCGCGACCGAGGCGTGCCGCCGCGCCGCCAACGGGACGGAATTTGTTGACCGCGTCTATCGGGAAACGGGCATCAAGCTTGACATCATCTCGCCGCGTGAAGAGGCCCGCCTGGCGGTGCTGGGCTGCCATGCCCTGCTGGAAGAAGGCAGCCACCCGGCGCTGATTTTTGACATTGGCGGCGGCTCAACGGAATTGGTGCTGGTGGATACCAGCGCCGGAAGTCCGAGAACGCTGGATTGGCGCTCCATTCCTTGGGGCGTTGTCTCGCTAAGCGAAAGCGTGCCGCATGAAAGCGGCGACCCAGCCGCGCGCGCAGCCGCTTATACGCAAATGCGGGCGCGGGTGCGGGAAAGCCTAGAGGATTTTGCCGGCGCGCTGGACAAGGCCGCCGTGCCCGAGGCCCGGCTTTTGGGGACGAGCGGCACGGTGACAACACTGGCCAGCGTGTATCTTGGGCTAAGCCATTATGAGCGGCGGCTGATTGATGGCCTGCGGGTCGAGGTAAGCGCCATGCGCGCCATTTGCGAGCAACTGGCTGACCAATCGGTGGCCGAACGCGCGTTGCAGCCCTGTATCGGCCCGGAACGGGCGGACCTGGTCGTTGCCGGGTGCGCCATTCTGGAGACGATTTTTGACATTTGGCCCGCCACCCGGGTCGGCGTGGCGGATCGCGGAATTCGTGAAGGCATATTGCGTCAATTGATGGCGGCAGGAGAACGGGCATGAGCCGCGGCGGCATTGCAGGGCGCACGCGCGTCAAAACGGCGAAGGGCCGCAAAGTTGGTTCTACGCGCTGGCTTGAGCGCCAGTTGAACGATCCTTATGTCAAGCGCGCCAAAGCGGAAGGCTATCGCAGCCGCGCCGCCTATAAGCTGTTGGAGCTGGACGAACGCTTTAGCTTTTTGAAAGGCGCGCGCCGGGTGGTGGATCTTGGCATCGCACCGGGCGGCTGGGCTCAGGTGGTCTTGAAGCTCTGCCCCAAGGCCCATGTTGTCGGCATCGACCTGTTGCCGGTGGAGCCGATGGAGGGCGTGACGATCGCCCAGATGGACTTCATGGCGGATGAAGCCCCGCTCTGGCTGACCGAGGCGCTGGGCGGCCCGGCCGATATCGTTTTGTCCGACATGGCGGCCAACACGGTTGGCCATCCGCAGACAGACCATTTGCGGACGATGGGGCTGGTTGAGGCGGGCATGGATTTCGCCTGCGAGGTGCTGCGCCCCGGCGGCCATTTCGTTGCCAAGGTACTGGCGGGCGGCGCGGACAATGAACTCGTCGCGGCGCTCAAGCGTAACTTCACGAGCGTGAAACACGCCAAGCCGCCGGCGAGCCGCAAGGATTCGTCCGAATGGTATGTGATCGCAACGGGCTTTAAGGGTCGGCCCGATAGCGCCGAGCCGACTAGCGCGTCTTGACGTAGCTTCCCGGCGCATCTTCCAGCGCCGGGAGTTTGCCGCCGCCGGGGATGCGCGCGCCTTTGGCTTTCACCGTCTTTGCGTCCTGATCCTTGAGCCAGCCGAGCCAATAAGGCCACCAGCTGCCCTTGGTTTCGGTTGCGCCCGCGACAAATTCGGCAAGGCTCGACAGCCCTTTGGCATCATTGGTCCAATATTGGTATTTTTGGGCGGCGGGCGGATTGACCACACCCGCGATATGTCCCGACCCGGCCAGCATGAAGCGCATCGGGCCGGAAAACAGGTCGCGCATTTTCCACACGCTTTCCGCTGGGGCGATATGGTCTTCGCGGCCGGCCTGAATGAAGCTTGGTGTCTTGACCTTGGTCAGATCAATCGGGACGCCCAGCGCCGACAAGGCGCCCGGCTGGGACAGTTTATTGTCGCGATACAGGTCGCATAAATAGCTGTTGTGCCATTTGGCGGGCAGGTTGGTGACGTCCCCATTCCAGTGGAGAAGATCAAAAGCGGGATAGGGTTCGCCCATTAGATAATTTTTGGAAACCGTGCTCCAAATCAGATCATTGCCGCGCAGCAGGTTGAAGGTGGCGGCCAGATAGCGACCATCTATGACCCCATCCTGCGCCAGATTGGCGATCATGCTGATCTGCGCATCATCAACGAAATTGAGCAGGTCGCCGGCTCTTTCAAAATCAACCTGCGCCGTGAAGAAGGTGGCGGAACAGACTTTGCCCGCCTCTTTCTTGGCGGCAAGCACGGCAAGCGCGGCGGCAAGCGTTGTGCCCGCCACGCAATAGCCAATCGTATGAACAGCGGGAACCTTCAACAGATCGCGCACGACATCCATCGCTTCAATTTCGGCTGCGATATAATCATCCCAGATGACATCGGCGAGGCTTGCATCGGCCGATTTCCAAGAGACGACGAAAACCGTTATCCCTTGGTCAACGCACCATTTGATGAAGCTTTTTTCTGCCGTCAGGTCGAGGATGTAAAAGCGGTTGATCCACGGCGGAAAGATGATGAGCGGTGTTTTCAGCACCTCGTCCGTCGCGGGCGCATATTGGATCAATTGGAACAGCCGGGTTTGATAAACGACCTTGCCGGGCGTGACCGCGATGTTTTCTCCCAATCGGAAGGCCTGCGGGTCGGTATGCGTCAACTGCCCGCGCTGAAGGTCCGCCATCATATGCTGAAGGCCCGTCGCAAGGCTGGCGCCCTGGGTCTCCACCGCCTTTTTGAGCGCCACCGGATTGGTGAACGGAGAATTGGCAGGGGACAGGGCATCAACCACCATCCGCATGGCAAAGCTGAGCTTCGCCTTTTCGGCCGGGTCTGTGGCGGGAACGGCATCCGCCAGCGACATGAGATGGTCTGCCATGACCGAATAGCCCTGCCGCATCAGATCAAAAAGCGGATGATCCCATTCCGCCCCCTGAAAGCGCCGGTCCTTTGGATTGACCTTATCTTGGTTGAGCGCCGCGACCGGCGCCAGCATCTGGCCCCAGGCATCAAGGATATGGCGATAGGCGGCCATGGGATCGGTGGGAAGCGGCGGGGGCGTTTCGGTCTGATCGGTCGTCATGGTCACGTCCTGTCGGGCCTTGGTTGCGGCTTTGGCCTTGCGATGGCATAGCGCGGAAAACCTCAAGCCGAAAGCGACCAATGTCCGAAGAATTCTACCGCATGAAGCGCCTGCCCCCTTATGTCATCGCCGAAGTGAATGCGATGCGGGCAGCAGCACGCGCGGCAGGCGAGGATATTATTGATCTTGGCATGGGCAATCCGGACCTGCCGCCACCGCCTCATGTGATTGAAAAGCTGGCTGAAGTGGCCCGCGATCCCAAGGCCCATGGCTATAGTGCATCCAAGGGAATTCCGGGGCTTCGCCGGGCCCAGGCCAATTATTATGGCCGCCGCTTTGGCGTCGATGTTGATCCCGATAGCGAAGTGGTCGTGACCCTTGGCTCTAAGGAAGGGCTGGCCAATCTGGCGCAGGCGATCACCGCGCCGGGCGATGTCGTGCTCGCCCCCAATCCGAGCTACCCGATCCACACTTTTGGCTTCATCATCGCTGGGGCGACCATTCGCTCGGTGCCGACCACGCCCGATGAGCGTTATTTCGAATCGCTGGAACGCGCGGTGCGCTTTACCGTGCCCAAGCCGTCGGTGCTGGTGATGGGCTACCCGTCCAACCCGACGGCCGAAGTTGTCGACCTGGCCTTTTACGAGCGGGTCGTTGCTTTTGCGAAGGAACATGGGCTGTGGGTCCTCTCAGACCTTGCCTATTCCGAACTTTATTATGACGACCAGCCCACGCCCTCGATCCTTCAGGTCAAGGGCGCGAAGGACGTGGCGATTGAATTCACCTCCATGTCCAAAACCTATTCCATGGCCGGCTGGCGCATCGGCTTTGCGGTGGGCAATAAAACCCTGATCAACGCGCTGACGCGTGTGAAATCCTATCTGGATTATGGCGCTTTTACGCCCATTCAGGCCGCTGCGGTGGCCGCGCTTAATGGACCGCAGGATATTGTGGAGGCCAATCGCCAGCTTTACAAAAAGCGCCGCGATGTCCTTGTCGACAGCTTTAGCAAGGCCGGTTGGGACATCCCTTCCCCGCGCGCTTCCATGTTTGCCTGGGCGCCCTTGCCGCCCGCGCTTGCGCATCTGGGCAGTCTGGAATTTTCCAAGCAGCTGCTTACCCATGCCGGCGTCGCCGTGGCGGCAGGCGTTGGCTATGGCGAGGAAGGCGAAGGCTTTGTTCGCATTGCAATGGTAGAGAATGAGCAGCGCTTGCGTCAGGCCGCTCGCAACATCCGCAAATATTTTCAGTCCATGGGCCTCAACACGCCAGCGTCCAAAGGCGACTAAGCCATGGCCATTGCCGGTTTTGCCTTTTGCTATCGCTTTCGCGTGCGCTGGTCTGAAGTTGATCCGCAAAACGTCGTCTTCAACGCCCGCTATCTTGATTATGGCGACCTGGGCCTGACCGAATATTGGCGCGCGGTGGATTTTCGCGGTGATGATGGCGCGGGCCCGATGGATTTCCACGTCGCGCGCGCCGAGGTGGACTTTAAAAAACCGATCAAACCCGACGAACTGGTGGAAATTTGGTGCCGGACCGAAAGGCTCGGCAATTCATCTATGACGACGCGGCTGGAGATCCACGGCGCCGGAACCTCGGGCGAAGACCTTCGCGCGATCATCCATGAGGTTCAGGTTCATGTCGATCTGGACACGCACCGCCCCAAGCCTTTGCCGGAGATTGTCCGGACGCGGTTTACCGATTTTGATGCCCAGACAACGCCCGTGATCCGCGGCGAGCCGCTGCCCGGCTGATCCCATGAAAAAGGCAGCCGCATGGGGGATGACCATGCGGCTGCCTCATCTGCCCGCGGAGATGGGAGTGTCGACGGGCGGGGGTCTGTCTAGTCTGTCTGTCTTAGGCCGGACTTAGCGGGCCTTGGCGTTGCACTTTTCCAGCTGTTCAGCCGAGAAGTCTTTGCCATTGGCCGAGAAAGCCGTGACCTTGCCAATTTCACGCACGGCGGCCGCACATACGACTTCGGGGCGGCTGGTGGCCTTGGTTGCAACGCAGGCATCGCCGGCGCACTTCCAAAGAACGTCGCGCGCGACAACGCTGTTTGCCGCAGAAAACGCCGTCGCAGGCACCAGACGATAGGCCGGGCCATTGGCGAACGCATCCGTCGCGGTACCCGCGAACAGGGTGGCGGAGGTGGCAAGAGCTGCAAGGGCGATCAAGCTACGCATGGGGGGAGGTCCTTTCATCTTTTTTAAGTTGCGAATCACTACCTATCAATTTAGATTGCAAGTTGCAACTCGAAACTTAAATTATTTTGCGTCTGTCAGGAAATCGGTTAGCCTGCGGGACGTTAGATGGGTGTGAAAGGCGAAGCGTCAATGGGCGACCTGAAAGAAGATCTCTCCAATATCGATTGCGGCCTGCCCGCCGCGCTCGAATCAATGGGAGAGCGCTGGTCGTTCCTGATCCTGCGCGCGGCCTTTAACGGGCTGCACCATTTTGAGGAATTTCAATCCACATTGGGCATCGCCCGCAACATTCTGGCCAATCGGCTAGGCCGGCTGGTCGATCATGGCATTCTGGCGCGCGAGCCGATGCCCGATGATCGCCGCAAGATTGAATATCGCCTGACGGAAAAGGGCGCCGCGCTGCTGCCTGCCATGCTGGCTTTGCGCCAATGGGGCGAAGTTTGGGAAACGGGCGTGCCTTCTACCCCGGTGCTCGTCGACACGCGCGACGGCCAGCCGATCCGCAAGGTGACCATTCAGGCGCATGACGGGCGGGAACTGCAATTGGGCGATATGTGCTGGAAGCACGCGCACGAAATCACCCCTCTGGAAACGCCGCGGCTTAAGGTCGTCGCCTGATCAGCCCGGCATCTGCCCAACAAAAAGGCCCGGTCTGCTTGCGCAGCCGGGCCTTTTTGTTTGTACCGAAGGCGATGATCAGTCGTAATCGCCGCCCAGGTTCTGATTCCGCGGCGGCGCGGCGGCCGTCAGGCGCAAAGCTTCTGCCGCACTGGTCAGCGAGGTCATTTCATCCGACTCAACCTCATCATCAATGCGCACGCGCTGCAAGCCGCCGACAATGGCTTCTTGCATATCGTCCGGGCGAATCGTTTCCTCGGCAATCTCGCGCAGCGCGACGACGGGGTTTTTATCGCGATCGCGATCCAGCGTCAGTTCGGCACCGCCGGAAATCTGGCGGGCACGCTGGGCTGCGACCAGCACCAGGTCAAAGCGGTTCGAAACCTTGTCGACGCAATCTTCAACAGTCACGCGCGCCATGGGGCGTCTCCATTCCTACGGCAATTCGGGAAAGCGCGGTGGCTAACAGCCGCTTGCACTTCTGTCAAGAATTTGGCCTTAAAGCCCGGTGATTGCTCCCCTGCCCACCCCTGAACTGACAACCAAGGTCGATGGCCATGATCTAAGCCTGATCGTGGCAGGGGAAGCGCGCCTCAAGGCCCTGCTCCGCCTGATTGACGACGCGCAGACCAGCGTGAAGCTGTTTTATTACATCTTCTCAGACGACGCCGCCGGCACATTGGTGCGCCAGCATTTGATTGCGGCGTGCAAGCGCGGCGTTGCCGTGACGCTGTTGGTCGACGGCTTTGGCAGCAGCCATTTGCCCGATCTCTTCCTCGACCCATTGCGCCTCGCCGGCGCCCGGGTTGAGCGGTTCCTGCCCCATAAGGGCCGTCGCTATCTGCTGCGCAATCACCAGAAAATGGCGCTGGCTGATGGCGCTACGGCGCTGATCGGCGGCGCCAATATTGCCGAAGATTATTTTTGGCCGGTGGGCGATACCCCGCCCTGGCATGATCTTGTCCTTGTTATCCGGGGCCCGCAGGTTGCCCGGCTGAACGTCTATTTTGATGCGCTGCTGGGCTGGATGGGCACAAAGCGCCAGCGCATCCGCCATTTGCAGGGGCTGTTGGCCGCGGCCAGCGACACAGCGGGGCCGCTGCGCTGGATTATGGGCGGGCCGTTTGAGCGCTTGAGTCCGCTCGCCCGGACGCTGCGGGCCGATCTGGACACCGCCCGAAATGTCGACATGGTGCAAGCCTATTTCGCGCCCGACTTTACCTTTTTGCGGCGGCTTGCCCGGGTGGGCGCGCGGGGACGGCTGCGGCTGATCACGGCGGCCCGATCGGATAACGTCACCACCATTGGGGCGGCACGCCATTGCTATGGCCGCCTGCTGCGCAATGGTGCCAATCTCTACGAATATCGGCCGGCGCGGCTCCATATGAAGCTGATCGTCGCCGATGACATCGTCTATATCGGCTCGGCCAATTACGATACGCGCAGCATTTTCCTGAATGTTGAAGTGATGCTGCGGATCACCGATGCAGGCCTTGCCGATCAACTGCGCGGCTATTGCCAATCCCAACTCCGCCATTGCCAGAAGATTGACCGGACCTGGTTGGCCCGCGTTTCAGGGCCTTTCCGCAAATTGCGTTGGTTTCTCGCGTATTTTTTGTTCACCTCGATCGACTATACGATCACCCGACGGTTCAACATCGGGCCTGACAGGCGGCGCTGGCGCCCGATGCGCTGGCGGCAAGCGTCCGATTGACCTTGGGCGCGCCGCTTGCCTATCAATCCCTTATGCGTGGGGGCATCGCCATCTTGGGCATCGGGCTTGCCATCTGGACCGCGGCCGCGGCTGCGGCGGACGCCCCACGCCCCTTGACGGAACTTGACCGGATCATGGGTAAAGACGCACGCACGATTACCGCGCTGCTTGGCCCGCCCGCGCAAGACGATCTTGAGGGCCCGGCCCGGCGGCTCCAATTTTCAAACGCGGCCTGCATATTGGACGTCTATCTATACCCGCCTGCGCCGGGACAGGTGGCGGTTGCCACCTTTGCCACCGCGCGCGTGCCCGATGGCCGCGATGCGGAACGCAATAGCTGTATTGCCGTCCTCAGGTCGCAGCGCTGAGTTGCCCCAAGCCCCACTGGGCAGCATCCCGCACCACCTCTGACGGGTCGTCCACCAGCCGCTGCAAGGCCGGGATTAAGTCTGCCATGCCGCTATTGCCGGCGGCGATGGCTGCATTGCGAACCAGCCGATCGCGACCGATGCGTTTGATCGGCGATCCGGCAAAAACCCGACGGAAGGCTGCGTCGTCCAACGCCAGCAGATCGGCAAGGCGCGGGGCGACCAGCTCTGCGCGCGGGGCAAAAGCCAGATGGGCAGAGGCGGCCTTGGCAAATTTGTTCCACGGGCACACGGCCAGACAATCATCGCAGCCATAGATGCGATTGCCGATCGCGGTGCGGAACTCTTCGGGGATCGGGCCCTTATGCTCGATCGTCAGATAGGAAATGCAGCGTCGCGCATCGAGCTGATAGGGCGCGATAAAAGCCTCTGTCGGGCAGGCCGTCTGGCAGGCGGTGCAGCGTCCGCAATGATCGGCTTCCGGTGGATCAGGATCGAGGATCAGGTCGGTATAAATCGCCCCAAGGAACAGCCAGCTGCCCTGTGTCCGGCTGACAAGATTGCTGTGCTTGCCCTGCCAACCCAGCCCGGCTTGGCCCGCCAGCGGCTTTTCCATCACTGGGGCGGTATCGACAAAGACTTTGAGCGCGCAATCGGCTTCAGCGACGATCCAGCGGGCAAGCGCCTTCAGCGCCTTTTTGACGATGTCATGGTAATCCTGCCCCTGCGCATAGACGGAAATCCGGCCGCGATCCCCAATGTCGGCCAGCGCTAGCGGGTCAACCGCCGGCGCATAGCTCATCCCCAACAGGATCGCCGAGCGCGCGTCTGGCCAAAGCTTTTGCGGCCCGGCCCGCTGGTCTGCCCGTGCGGCCATCCAGTCCATCTCGCCATGGGCGCCCAGATCCAGCCAAGCCTGAAGCCGCGCCGAAAAATCATGCTCGGCATGGGTGATGCCGCAGGCGGCAAAGCCAAGACGCTGCGCTTCTGCCTTGATGGCAGCGCTGGTCAGGACTTTATGCAGGGCGGGCTTGCTTGGCATCTGCGCTTGCCGCTACCACGACACGGCTGTGGAGGGAATGCGTTCCATGTCGGATGATCTGGCCGTCTGGGCCGAGGATATCAGGAAGAGCTTTGGCCCGGCCGAGGCGGTTCGCGGCGTGAGCCTCGCCGTTCCCAAAGGCATGATCTATGGCGTGCTGGGCCCCAATGGCGCCGGCAAGACGACAACCTTGCGGATGCTGCTGGGCGTGATTGATCCCGATAGCGGCCAACGCACCTTGCTGGGCACCGATGCCCCCCGCAGCATCCGCGAGCGCATTGGCTATCTGCCCGAAGAAAGGGGTCTTTATCCCAATATGACGGCGCGCGAGGCGATTGCCTTCATGGGGGCATTGCGGGGTCTGGAGTGGCGCCAAGGCCGACGCCGGGCCGAAGACATGATGACAGCGGCGGGCCTTGGCCACGCCGTCGACAAGAAGATCAAGGCGCTGTCCAAGGGCATGGCGCAGTTGGTCCAGTTGCTGGGCAGCCTTGTCCACCAGCCAGACCTGATCGTGCTGGATGAGCCTTTTTCCGGGCTCGACCCGGTGAATCAGGAACATCTGGAAAGTCTGGTTCGGGCAGAGGCGGCGCGCGGGGCGACCATTTTGTTTTCCACCCATGTGATGAGCCATGCCGAACGATTGTGCGAGCGTATCGCGATCATCGCCGGCGGCAAATGCCGGTTTGAAGGGACGGTGGATGACGCGCGCGGCCTGTTGCCGATGCGTGCCAGCTACCGCGCGTGCGACCGTGCGGCCGAAGCCGCCCCGTTATTGCCCGATGATGCGCGCTTTGACGGCGAGACGTGGCAGTTCACTGTGCCAGAGGGCGGCGCCGAACGGCTGATATTAAGCCTTATCCAGGCTGGCCATGGCGTTGCCGGGCTCACCATGCAGCGCCCCGGCCTGCATGATGCTTTTGTTCGTATCGTCAGCGATGCCAAGGCGCGCGATCTGGCGGAGGCCGCGGCATGAAGCGCTTTTGGACGCAAGTTGGGGTGATCGCCTATCGCGATTTCAAGGCCGTTGCATATACGCCGGTCTTCCTGCTGTTTTTGCTGGCCCCGCTGCTGATGCTGGCGATGGGCGTGCTGGGCGGCGGTGGGGCGCATCAGGCCGCTGAGCATTCAACGCGCGATGCCCGGATCGCCATTCTGGCCGCGCCCGACGAGGCCGAACGCTTCGCCGCCGCCGACGCCGCCTTGCGGCCGCTGACGGCCGAGGGCGGCATCTTACCGCCGCTGGAAATCATCCCAAGCCATGGCGCGGCCGATCCGACCATTGCGCGCCAATTGTTGGACCGGCCGGGGACGCGCTATGAGGCGGTGGCCTTCGCGCCTGCACAGGCGCCCCAAATCTTCTCGTCCAGCGAAAGCCAGGCCCGCTATCTGGCCGCCCTTGCCGACCATGTTGCCCGCAGCGAAAAAGCTGGTCTGGCGGCCAGCGCCCGCGCCAGCCAGCCCAAAATCCAGTTAACCGGCGATGGCGGACAATCTGCCCGGGCGCGGATGGGCATTGGCTATGCGGCCGTCTTTCTGCTCTTTTTGCTAACCTTGCTGCTCTCGGCACAGACCATCGGCACCTTTGCCGAAGAGAAATCCAATAAGATTATTGAAATCCTTGCCGCTGCTGCGCCGCTGGAGGCCATTTTTGTTGGCAAGCTGGTGGGCATGTACGGGGTGGCGATGCTGTTCATCGGGTTTTGGGGCACGCTGGCCGGCTTTGGCCTGCAAGGCTTGTCCAGCCTGCCCGGTTTTCCCGAAATCAGCCTGAGCCTCGCGGTGGGCTTGCCGCAATTTGTCGGCCTTGGCCTGATCTATTTTACGCTTTCCTTCTTCCTGCTGGGTGCGGTGTTTCTGGGGATTGGAGCGCAGGCGCCAACGGTGCGCGACATCCAGATGCTGTCCTTGCCCGTTACGTTTTTTGAGTTTGGCATGTTTGCCCTTGCCTCGGCGGCAGCGAGCCAGCCGGGCAGCCGAATTGCCCTGATTGCTCAGATTTTCCCCTTTAGTTCACCCTTTGCAATGGCCGCGCGTGGGGCAACCGATCCGGCGCTCTGGCCGCATCTGGCCGCGATCCTGTGGCAGTTGCTATGGGTTGCCATCACCATCCGGATTACCGCCGCGCTGTTCCGCCGGGGGGTCTTGCGGACGGGGCCGGGGTTTTGGACCGCGCTTTGGCGGCGCAATGGCTGACCGGCCGCTGTTCGTCGCATCAATGCTCGGCTTAACGCAATCCTCATTGACACGAGTGTAAACAGTGGCAGACTGCAACTGGACTCGATAAAATGAGAGGAAGTCTGCCATGGCCACCGTCCTCAAGGACCCCGCCCCCGAGGTAAATCCGTGGGATGTCTCCCGCGCGGAACTTTATACAAATGATGTTTGGCAGGAGCCTTTCCGCCAGATGCGCGCTGAAGCGCCGATCAACTATGTGCCGGACTCCAAATTTGGCCCCTATTGGTCGGTCACGACCTATAAGCCCATTCAGCATATCGAGGCCTTGCCGAAAATCTTTTCCTCCAGTTGGGAATATGGCGGCATCACTGTGGCCGGCGATGGCATTGACCATTTGCAGGAAGGCGATGTGCCGATGCCGATGTTCATCGCGATGGACCCGCCGCACCACACGGCGCAGCGTCGCACCGTCGCCCCCGCCTTCGGCCCGACCGAGGTGGAGCGGATGCGCGCGGACACTGTTGCGCGGACAGCGGCCGTGCTCGACAGCCTGCCGATTGACCAACCCTTTGATTGGGTGGAAAAAGTTTCAATCGAACTCACGACCCAGATGCTCGCCATCCTCTTCGACTTCCCGTTCGAGGAACGGCACAAGCTGACCTATTGGTCCGACGTGCTGGGCGATATTGAAGGCTTTGGCAGCCTCGAGCAGCGCCAGCACCGCCTTGCGACCGCCTTTGAAATGGGCGCGGCGTTCAAGCAGCTTTGGGACAAGAAAGCGCAGAACCCGGGCCAGCATGACCTGATTTCGGTGATGCTCCAGTCCGACGCGATGAAGCATATGAGCCATGAGGAATTCATGGGGAACCTGATCCTCCTCATCGTCGGCGGCAATGATACAACCCGCAACTCGATGACGGCTTTTGCCTATGGGCTAGATAAATTCCCGGCCGAGCGCGCGAAGCTGGAACAGAACCACGATCACGAGCTGGCGGTCAACGCGATGCACGAGCTGATCCGCTGGCAGACCCCGCTTGCCCATATGCGCCGCACGGCAACCGAAGATACCGAGCTATTTGGTCACCAGATCAAGAAGCGCGACAAGCTGGCGCTCTGGTATATCTCGGCCAATCGCGACGAAAGCATCTTCCCCGATGGGGACAAGATCATCGTCGACCGGGAAAATGCCCGCCGGCATCTGTCCTTCGGCTATGGCATCCACCGCTGCGTCGGCGCCCGCGTTGCCGAGCTTCAACTGACGACGCTTATCTCTGAAATGCAGAAGCGCCGCCTGCGCGTGAACGTGGTGGAAGAGCCGGTGCGCGTGCCCGCCAGCTTCGTGCATGGCTATAAGAGCATGAAGGTTGAACTGACCCGCTATTGAACGCTTGGGGGAGGGCTAAAATCCTCCCCCAAATTCATCCCCAGCCCGCTGGTTTTCTGCGCCGTTTTTCCTTGGGTTATCCGGGCCTATTTCCTATAGGCTCAACATGGCAGACGAAACCGCAAATACGCAGACTTCCTCCGACTATGGCGCAGATTCCATCAAGGTCCTTAAAGGGCTTGATGCGGTTCGTAAGCGCCCCGGCATGTATATCGGCGATACCGATGATGGCTCGGGCCTGCACCACATGGTGTTTGAAGTCTCCGACAATGCGATTGACGAGGCCCTGGCCGGCCATTGCGACCGCGTTATCATCCAGCTGAATGCGGATGGCTCTGTCTCCGTCGAAGATAATGGCCGCGGCATCCCGACCGATATTCACACCGAAGAAGGCGTCTCCGCCGCTGAAGTCATTATGACCCAGCTGCACGCGGGCGGGAAGTTTGAGAATACGTCAGACGACAATGCCTATAAGGTGTCGGGTGGTCTGCACGGGGTTGGCGTCTCTGTCGTCAACGCGCTGTCGATCCGGCTGGATCTCCAGATTTGGCGCGACGGGCAGGAACATTATATGCAGTTCCAGCACGGCGATGCGGTCGCGCCGCTCAAGATCGTCGGCCCGGCGGGCAATGATGAGCGGGGCCAGCCAAAGCGCGGCACGCGGGTGACCTTTTTGCCCAGCCCGGAAACCTTCAAGATCACTGAATTTGATTTTGATAAGCTCGAGCATCGCTATCGCGAGCTGGCCTTCCTCAATTCCGGCGTCCGCCTGTTCCTGATCGACGCGCGCCATGCGGAGAAGAAGGAAGTTGAGCTTTATTATGAAGGCGGGATCGCCGCTTTCGTCAAATGGCTCGATCGCGCGAAATCTCCGCTCTTCCCCGATCCAATCGCGGTGTCGGGCCAGCGCGATGGCATCGGCATTGATGTCGCGCTGGAATGGAATGACAGCTATTACGAAAACGTCCTGTGCTTCACCAACAACATCCCGCAGCGCGATGGCGGGACGCACTTGGCGGCCTTCCGGGCGGCGCTTACCCGCACGCTCAATAACTATGCGGAAAAATCGGGCCTGCTGAAAAAGGAAAAGGTCAGCCTAACCGGCGAAGACATGCGCGAAGGCCTGACCGCCATCGTCTCGGTCAAACTGCCGGACCCCAAGTTCAGCTCGCAGACCAAGGACAAGCTTGTCTCGTCAGAAGTGCGCCAGCCTTTGGAAAGCCTGATGGCCGACAAGATGGCGGAATGGCTGGAAGAAAACCCGGCCAATGCCCGCGCTGTCGTGCAAAAGATCATCGACGCCGCTGCCGCGCGCGAAGCCGCCCGCAAGGCCCGCGAACTGACCCGGCGCAAGGGTGTGATGGACATTGCCTCGCTGCCCGGCAAGCTCGCCGATTGTCAGGAGCGCGATCCCGCCAAGTCCGAACTCTTCCTCGTCGAAGGGGATTCCGCCGGCGGCTCGGCCAAACAGGGCCGCAACCGGCACTATCAGGCGATCCTGCCGTTGAAGGGTAAAATCCTCAACGTCGAGCGCGCGCGCTTTGATAAAATGTTGTCCTCCAAGGAAGTCGGCACGCTTATTCAGGCGATGGGCACCGGCATTGGCCGCGATGACTTCAACATCGAAAAGCTGCGCTATCACAAGATCGTCATTATGACGGACGCCGACGTTGACGGCGCGCATATCCGCACGCTGCTGCTGACCTTCTTCTACCGGCAAATGCCAGAAATCATTGCGCGCGGGCACCTCTATATTGCCCAGCCGCCGCTCTATAAGGCAGCGCGTGGCCGGTCTGAAGTTTATCTGAAGGACGATGCCGCGCTGGATGATTATCTGGTTGAAGCGGGGCTTGCGGCCACCGCGCTGGAAACGCCGGGCGGCACCCGGTCGGGCGCAGACCTGAAGTTGTTGATCGACCATGGTCGGCGCCTGCGCACGCTGATGCGTTATGTGCCGCGCAAATATGATCCGGCGATTATCGAAGGCTTGGCGCTGGTTGGCGCGCTGGACCCGGCTTTGGATGCCGCTGGCCGACAGGCAGCGATTGACCGGGCCGCCGGATGGCTGAGCCGCGCCGATACCGAGGCCCGCTGGACGGGCGGCGTCGGCGCAGAAGGCGGCTATCACCTGCAACGCCTATGGCGCGGCGTGACCGATCATCACATCATCGAAGCCAGCTTCTTGCTGAGCCAGGAAGCGCGCCGCCTTCATGCCCTGATGGACGAACAGGCAGAGGCCTATGCGCAAGTTGGCCGTCTGGTCGCGATTGGCAAAGCCAGCGCTGAGGCGATTGAAAACGACGATGACGACGCGCCGATGGTTGCGGCCAAGGGCACGACATTGGTCTCGCGCCCGTCTGAACTGCTCGACGGCATCTTGGCGGCTGGCCGCAAAGGCCTGTCCATCTCGCGCTATAAAGGCTTGGGCGAAATGAACGCGGAGCAGCTTTGGGAAACCACGCTCGATCCCGATCACCGCTCGCTCTTGCGCGTTGAAATTGCGCAGGCGGACTTGGCGGATGAAATCTTCACCCAGCTGATGGGCGATGTTGTCGAACCACGGCGCGACTTCATTCAGGAAAACGCGCTGAACGTCGCCAATCTGGACATTTGATCGACCGGCGGCGCGGGGATTGGCCCTCCCCCAGCGCCTCTTGCCACCGCCGCCTAACTGACCGATAACCGCCCCTGAAGCCGCCACGCACGGCTTCCGGGGTGTAGCAACCTCGCATTCTCGGTCTGGTGTCGCCGTCTCGACACCGCACTTCCTGATCCTATGGTCGGGGAGCTTGTGGCGTATGTCCAAGGCTTTCCAGCCCAAAGGTCTCAGGAGCCGTAGAATGCGGTTTGCTAACTCCCCGATCACCAAGGGTTCAGAGAAGTCATGTGCGGGGGCGCCCGCATAAGGCGTTGAGGGGAGGCGTTATGTCCCTGAGTGTTCACGAAAATCTAACCGGCCTGCTGATCTTTCCGGAAAGTCTGGGCGTCTATGTGCTGCTGATGGCAGACCGCAGCTACCGCATCCTCCATCTGGCAGACCGGCTGGACGGGCTTTGCGGCCAACAGGTGACGGTGGTGGGCAAGCGCGTCGCTTATAACATCCTCGCGGTTGACCAGATCCGGCCCGGCTAGCCCCGGCTTGCGCTTGCGCCGCGCGGCGGGCATGGCTGCGACATGAGCATTCGCAGCCTTTTTACGACGCCCTTTTACGAAGGGCAGTTGAACGATCCCGATCTGCTGGCCGAGCTGGAGCATAGCTGCCGCGCGCTGGAAGCCGATGATATCGCCGGGCAGCATTGGTCGCGGGACAAGGGCTATAAGGGCTATACGTCTTACGCCTCGCTCAATGATTTGCCGCTGCGCGACCCGGCCTTTGAAGATTTGAAGCGCCTGCTCGACAAGCATGTCCGCGCCTTTGCAGAAGCGTGCCATTTTGATCTGGGCCGCAAGCCCAAGCTGGATAGCCTGTGGGTCAATATCCTGAAGCCGGGCGGCACCCATTCTGGCCATATCCACCCGCACAGCATCATTTCTGGCACCTGCTATATCGCCGTGCCCAAAGGGTCGGGCGCGTTGAAGCTGGAAGACCCTCGCCTCGCCCGGATGATGGCCGCGCCCGCCCGCAAAGAAGACGCGCCCGAGGCTTTTCAACCCTTTATCTATGCCGAGCCGCAGCCCGGCACGATCTTCCTCTGGGAAAGCTGGCTGACGCATGAGGTCGTCCCCAGCAAGGCCAAGACAGATCGTATCTCGATCAGCTTCAATTACCGCTAAAGCTGCGGTATGAGGGTCTATGACACAGACCTACGACACCGAACTCAAACTCTTCATCAATGGCAGCTGGCGGACGGGCGAAGGCCGGGACGAACACGCTGTTCTCAACCCCGCCACCGGCGCGGCAATTGCCGATTTGCCGCTGGCAAGCGAGGCCGATTTGGACGAGGCGCTGGCCGCCTCTGCCAAGGGCTTTGCCGAATGGCGCGCAACTGATGTGGAGGCGCGCGGCGCGATTCTGCGCAAGGCCGCCAGCCTGATCCGCGAACGCACCGAAGCCATTGCCACGCTGTTGACGCTGGAACAGGGCAAGCCGCTGGTGGAAGCGCGCGGCGAAGTCGCCTCGTCCGCTGCGCTGTTTGATTATTATGCCGAAGAGGCGAAGCGGGCTTATGGCCGCGTGCTCGTTCGCCCGACGGGCCAGCGATCGCTGGTCATCAAGCAGCCGGTGGGGCCAACCGCCACCTTCACGCCGTGGAACTTCCCCGTCTATCTAATGTCCAAAAAGCTGGCCGCCGCGCTGGCAGCGGGCTGTTCCGTCATCGCCAAGCCGCCGGAAGAAACGCCGGGCTGCACCTCCGCGCTGATGCGCTGCCTGATTGATGCGGGCGTCCCCGCCAATGTTGCGCAGCTTGTTTATGGCGTGCCCGATAAGGTCAGCCGCCATCTGATCGGCTCTCCCACAATCCGCAAGATCAGCTTCACCGGCTCCATCCCGGTCGGCAAGCATTTGATGCGGCTGGCCGCCGATGGCGCCAAGCGGATCACCATGGAATTGGGCGGCCATGCCCCCGTCCTGATCTTTGACGATTGCGATCTGGAAAAGACGCTCGACATGGTGGTGCCGCAAAAGTTCCGCAATGCGGGCCAAGTCTGCGTGTCGCCCACGCGTTTTTATGTGCAGCGCGGCATTTATGATCGCTTTGTCGAAGGCTTTGCCGCGCGGACCAAGCAGGTCACGATGGGCAATGGGATGGACGCCGAGACCAAGATGGGCCCGCTTGCCAATAGCCGCCGCCCCGAGGCGATTGACGCGCTGGTGGAAGATGCTCGGACCAAGGGCGCGCGCGTGCTGGCGGGCGGCAACCGCGGCAATCAGGGCTTTTTCTACCAGCCCACGGTGCTGGCCGATGTGCCGCTGGAAGCCGATGTCATGTCAAACGAACCATTTGGCCCGGTGGCGCTGATGCGACCCTTTGACAGCTTTGACGAGGCAATCGAACAGGCCAACCGCCTGCCTTATGGCCTTGCCGCCTTTGCCTTTACCGAAAATGGCCGTCAGGCCAACCGCCTAGGCGATGCGGTGGAAAGCGGGATGGTGGGCATCAACACTTTTGCCATTTCCGTGCCCGATGCGCCCTTTGGGGGCGTCAAGGAATCGGGCTTTGGCAGCGAGGGCGGGCCGGAAGGGCTTGATAGCTACCTCGTCACCAAGGCGATCCATCAGGCGTGACGGGCGGGCCCGTCCGCCGTGCGCTTTGGCTGATACTGGGCTTGGCATCGGTGGCGCTGGGCGTGGTGGGCGCGTTCCTGCCGATCCTGCCCACCGTCCCTTTTCTGATCTTGGCCGCCTTTGCCTTTTCGCGCAGCAATCCGGCGTGGGAAGCGCGGCTGTTGAACCACCCCCGCTATGGCTCGACGCTTCGGGCATGGCGGGAAAAGGGGATTATCAGCCGGACCGGCAAAAAAGCGGCAACCGGGGCTTTTGCTTTGAGTATCTTGCTCGCCCTCATCTTCATGGCGCTGCCGTGGTCGCTCCTTCCGATCCTCGTCGCCGTGCCGTGCCTCAGCTGGATCTGGACCCGGCCTGAGGCGTGATCTTTCAACTTTTGCTGCACTCGCTTAGGGTAAATCCATGACCAGTTCCCCAGTTCGCACCGGCGGCCGTATCCTTGTTGACCAGCTTGTTCTCCAAGGCTGTGACCGTCTTTTCTCTGTGCCCGGCGAAAGCTTTTTGGCGGTGCTCGATGCGCTGCACGATACGCCGCAGATTGAAAATATCGTCTGCCGTCAGGAAGGCGGCGTGACCTTCATGGCCTGTGCAGATGGCGCGTTGACCGGGCGGCCCGGCATTGCCTTTGTGACGCGTGGGCCGGGGGCGACCAATGCCGCCATTGGTGTTCATGTCGCGATGCAGGATTCGCAGCCGATGATCATGTTCATCGGCGATGTCGATCGCGGGATGAAGGATCGCGAAGGCTTTCAGGAAGTTGATTTCACGGCGATGTTCACCCCGCTCGCCAAATGGGCGGTGCGGATTGATGATCCGGCACGCATCCCGGAATATGTGGCGCGCGCCTTTCATGTCGCGATGTCGGGCCGCCCCGGCCCTGTTGTGGTCGCGCTGCCTGAAGATATGCTGTGCGAAGAAGCGGTGGCGCAAGATCGTCCGCGCGTGGAGCCTGTCGCCCAAGCGCCGGATGCGGACCAGATGGCAGAGCTTGCCCGGCTGATTGGTGCAGCCAAGGCCCCGGTGGCGATTATCGGCGGCGCCGGTTGGACGCCCGAGGCGGGCCGCCAGATGCAGGCCTTTGCCGAACGCTGGGGCATCCCCGTGGCCGCCGGGTTCCGCCGGCAGGATGCGATGGCGAATGATTCCACCGTCTGGGCCGGAAATCTCGGCTATGGGCCCAACCCCAAGCTGGTCGCGCGGATCAAGGCGGCAGACCTTGTGCTGGCCGTGGGCGCGCGGCTGGGCGAGGCAACCACCGATGGCTATACGCTGCTGACGCCCGACCATCCGGGCCAGACCCTCATCCATGTTCACCCCGACCCGGAAGAACTCAACCGCGTCTATCGCGCGGACTTGGCGATCTGTGCGGACATGACGCGCTTTACCCGCGCCGCTGCCGCCCTGCCCGCCCCCGCCCAGCCTTTTGCGGCCGGGTCAGAGGCCCATGCCGATTGGCGCGTCTGGAACACGCCTGCTCCGTTTGAAACCAAGGTGGATCTTGGCCAATGCGTGGCCGAGATGCGCGCGGCGCTGCCGGCCGATACAATCATCTGCAATGGCGCGGGCAATTTTTCCGGCTGGTGGCATCGCTATTGGCCCTATGGGGGGCCGGGCACGCAATTGGCCCCCACAGCGGGCGCGATGGGCTATGGTCCGCCCGCGGCCGTGGCGGCGGCGCTGCGGCGGCCCGATAAGATGGTGGTCGCGCTTGCGGGCGATGGCGACTTTATGATGAACGGGCAGGAACTGGCGACGGCCATGCAATATGGCTGCAACCTGCTGGTCCTTGTGGTCGATAATGGCGTCTACGGCACGATCCGCATGCACCAAGAGCGCAAATATCCCACCCGGGTTTCGGGCACCGCGCTTTACAACCCGGACTTTGCGGCGCTTGCCCGCGCATATGGCGGCTGGGCGGCAACCGTAGAGACAACCGACCAATTCGCGCCCGCTTTGGCCCAAGCCATGGACCAGACCGGCCTGAGGCTTTTGCACCTGAAGACCGAGGCAGAGCGGATCAGCGTGGGGACGACAATTTCAGCGCTGCGCAACCGCTAAAAAGCGGGCTTAGTCTCCGGCCCGCTTTGCGGTGCGGAAACTTTCGCGCGTGACGGGATAGCCAAGCCCTTCGGGGATGCAGAGAAAGGTTTCATCGCCCTTCTGCTCTACCCAAGGCGTCACGGTTTCAACCGGATGTTGCGCGGCATGGGCGAAGGCTTCGTCAAAATTGCCAAAAAGCGCGAGCCGCTCCAGATTGCGGTGCGTCGGGAAGATGATGTGAACATCGCCGCGCTGCGCCGCATCAATCGTCGCCTGTGCGCTGTCCCAGAAGGTGCGGACATTTTCGGTCGCATCCACAATCGCCTCTGGCAGGTCATCGGGCGCGCGGGCGATGTAGAAGCGGGTATCGAACACCCGGGTTTCTTTGAAATTGGGCCGCCAACGGGCAAAGGGCACCAGCGCCTCCAGATCCAGCGCCAGCCCGGCCGCGTCCAGCAAATCGCTAAACTTGTGCCGGTCATGCAGCGCGCGGCGGGCGTCTTCCAGCCAGCCAGAGGGCGGTGCAGAGGCAAGACCGATCGGCACGCCGCTTTCTTCAATTGTCTCGCGGATCGCGGCGATGCGCGCGGCGGCGCATTCTTTGTCGTCCAGCCCGTGTCGGGCCGCAAGGACATGATCGTCCGCATCAATCCGCCCGCCGGGAAAAACAATCGCGCCGCCGGCAAAGGCCATGCCCTTGGACCGTTCAACCAGCAGCAGTTCAGGCGGGCCATCGGCGCGTTCGCGAAACAGGACGAGCGTCGCTGCGGGAATAGCGGGGATAATCTCCCCCGGTTTTGCCATTTCGATCGCCACGCTAGCGCTCTCCCTGCTGTGCTTTATGATGCTCCCTTATAGTCTTGGACGAGGCGCAGGCCGACGACAAGCAGGAAGCGCATCAAATCCCCGCAAGGAGGCAAGGATGGACATGATCGAGGTGCTGGGCATTGCCGCCAGCCTGAGCCTGTTGGCGGGTTGGCGCCTTTATCTAAGCATCTTTGCAACTGGCCTTGCGATGCAGGCCGGGCTGATCGCCGTGCCCGATCATGCAGGCGCGCTGGCGCTGATCGGCAACCCCTGGATTATCGGTGCAGCGGGCCTGGGGCTGCTGGCCGAATTTCTGGCCGACAAGATCGCTTGGTTCGATTCGCTTTGGGATATGGTCCATACAGTGCTGCGGCCCGTTGGCGGGGCCCTGCTGGCGCTGGCCGTTCTGGATCCAGCAGACCCAAAGGTGCAGATCGCGGCGCTGCTGATGGGCGGCGGTGGGGCGCTGATCAGCCATGGGGCCAAAGCGGGCACGCGCGCGCTGATCAATGCCAGCCCCGAGCCGTTCAGCAATATCGCTGTTTCAACCGGCGAGGATATCGTCTCGGGCGGGCTGCTGTTCCTGATCTTCAAGGCACCAATCGCCGCCGCACTCGTGGCTGGCCTGCTGCTGATCGGCATGGTCGCGCTTTTGTCGGCCGGCCGGCGCATGCTCAACCGGCTGTTCACCCCGCCTGCCAAAACACCGCCGGGCGGGCGAACCCGCCCTTAGGCGTCAGACGCGCATCGGCATCAGAACATAAAGCGCGGGCGACTTATCATTCTCGCGGATCAGCGTCGGGGCGGACGCGTCGGCAAGGTGAACTTCCACCATGTCGCTTTCCACCTGGCTCAGAATGTCCATCAGATAGCGGGCGTTAAAGCCAATCTCGAACGCGTCGGCAGAATATTCACCCGGCACTTCTTCGGCCGCCGTGCCATTTTCAGGCGAAGTGACGGACAAGGTGATCCGGTCTGGCTCAAGCGCCATTTTGACGGCGCGGGTCTTGTCCGACGCGATGGTCGACACGCGGTCCACGCCGGCCATGAAGCTCTTGGGATCAATCTTGAGCAACTTGTCGTTCGCGGTCGGAATAACCCGGCTATAATCCGGGAAGGTGCCGTCGATCAGCTTGGAGGTCAGCACCGCGGTGCCGAGGCCAAAGCGGATCTTGGTCGCCGACAGGGTGACTTCCACCGTGCCTTCGACTTCGTCGAGCAGCTTGCGCAATTCGCCCACGCATTTGCGCGGAATGATGATGTCGGGCATGCCTTCCGCCCCTTCCGGGCGCGGCAGCGTAACGCGGGCAAGGCGATGGCCATCTGTGGCGGCCGCCTTGAGCACGGGCTGGCCATCATCGGCCACATGGAAGAAAATGCCGTTCAGATAATAACGCGTTTCTTCGGTCGAGATGGCAAAGCGCGTCTTGTCGATAATCTGGCGAAGGGCCGCCGCCGGCAACTCAAACCGGGTCGGCAGATCGCCTTCGGCAATGACCGGGAAGTCATCACGCGGGAGTGTGTTGAGGCTGTAGCGCGAGCGGGCGGCAACAACCTGCATCTTGCCATCGGCCGCCGTGAGCGACACCTGCGTGCCTTCCGGCAGCTTGCGGATAATGTCGAAC
Source organism: Chakrabartia sp. (assembly GCA_046074265.1). Classification (GTDB taxonomy): domain Bacteria; phylum Pseudomonadota; class Alphaproteobacteria; order Sphingomonadales; family Sphingomonadaceae; genus Aquisediminimonas. The sequence continues at coordinate 29,521 of JBJTNW010000030.1, read as the reverse complement.
AAGGTGTGCGCCGAAACAGTCGTCGCACCCGGAACTTCAACGCTGACCGCTTCCAGCGACTCGTTGATCTGAAGATCAAGATCGGTCGCCATCAGGCGGATCGTGCCATCGGCACTTGCCTCGATCAGCACGTTTGAGAGGATGGGGATCGTGTTGCGGCGCTCCACGACCGACTGGACGTGGCCGAGACTTCTCAGCAGATTTGCGCGTTCGATCGTCGCCTTCATTCAAAACCCCCGAAAATGGTCATTTGGCCGTCTGGGAGTCGGCCTTATAGTTTCTTACCCGTCATGGACAAGAACAGGGGGGACGGCAACCCCCGCCTTTCGCTTGCACTCCCATAAAATTGTGGGAAAAAGCGAGGCATGAAACTCAAAGGTCGCGTCTTCATCGCTCGCCACGGCGAGACTGTCTTCAACTTCGCAAAACGCATGCAGGGCGACAAAAGGGATACACCCCTGACGCGCGCTGGCTTTGCTCAGGCAGACGCCATGGGCGCGGCGCTGGAAGCGTGGATTCCCGCGGGCCACCAGCTCAAAATGTGGTCGTCTCCGTCGGGACGCGCGCTGCAGACGCTGGCCATCATTGCCGAGCATATCGGCCATGATTGGCACGAGGCGCTGCACGATCCGCGGCTATATGAAATCAATGTCGGCGATTGGGCCGGGCGCACCTATGCCGAAATCATGGAGGAAGTGGGGCCAATCGTCGATGCCGAGACCGGACTGTTCAGCGTGCGTCCGCCGCATGGCGAATGGTATGATGAGATTGCAGCGCGGCTTTCCAGCTGGATTGCCGATACAGCCGATTTTGAGGGCGACCGGCTTGTGCTGATGCACGGCATGTCCAGCCGGGTCCTGCGCGGCCTGCTGCTGGACCTGCCGGTGTTTGAACCATGGAAGGCGCCCATTGCCCCCAGCCTTGCCCAAGGCACGCTGGTCGTGATTGAAGACGGGGTGGAACAGATTGTCCGGACAGGTGGGGGCGGACATCTGGCGTGAGGCGATGGCTGGTCCTTGCCCTGGCTCTGGCAGCGCCCGCCGCTGCACGCGACCCATTGGGCATGTTTGACGATTGGGGCGCTTTTCGAGACCCGTCTCCGCTGCGCTGCTACGCGATTGCCCAGCCGGTTGATCCCGGCAAAGGCGCGTGGAAGCCTTTTGCTGCGATTGGCTATTGGCCCGATCAAGGCGCGCGCGGCCAAGTTCATATCCGCCTGAGCCGGGCACGGCGTGCGGATGCCGCCGTTATCTTGAGCGTGGATGCCGCGCGGTGGCGGATGACCGCTGGCGCGGCCGACGCTTGGGCCGCCAGTCCGCAAGAAGATGCAGCCTTGCGCGCCAAGATGCGGGCCGCGCGCAGCATGAGCATCAGCAGCATCGACAAAAGCGGTCGCCCTTTTGCGGATATTTATCGGCTGCAAGGGGCTGCAACGGCAATGGATGCGGCGGCCTTGGGCTGCGTCCGCCGCTGACAGGTCAGGGCGCGGAGGGCAGCACCCGGGGAGTGTGGGCGGGCAATAAGAACTTGATCTTGCGCGCCGAAAAATCAACCGAGACCCGCTCAAAGCTTCGCAAACTATCCATCCCCAACAGCATGGACGGCTTTTTCTGAAGGTCAAACAGTCGAAAAGGATGGGCATCAGCAAAGGCAATAGCGGCGTTGCCCAGCAAAACGCCGCCGATCCTCAAACGGTTGACGATGGCATAATCTGCCGCAGTCCGCTGGCCCAATACGTCGATCATCTCAATCGGCTTGATCCGCACCGCCGGGTTCCGCGCGAGCATCAACCGCCGCAGTGAGATATTGCCGACGCTATTCTGCGCGCCGGTATCGACGACGACCCAGATTTTTTCGCCATTCACATCGGCGTCCACCATGACAAGTTGGCCAAGCCGGGTCTTGGCTGTCACCACGATGACATCGCCGCCCGTTGCCAGCGCCGCATCGGGCGTGGCCGAGGGTTCAAGCGACATGGTCTTGGCCTTGAAGTCCATGATGATGCGCTGGCCCTTCAGGCTATCAATGCCCAGCAAGCCATCTGCGCCCACAAAGGCCCGGGGGAGCGCCGCCGCGTTGAGGCGGCCCGTGGTCCGCCCGGACACGCGCAAACTGTCAAGCTTGACCATATCTGCCCGGCCGGCACCGCCCATCGCATGGATGCGCAGGCTGCCCTTGGCCTTTAAGCCCAACCGGTTGGCCAACTCGCGCGAGATGACTGTGCGATCCGCCCCCGTATCAATCACAAACTGGAACGGCCCTTGATCATTCACATAGACGGGCACGGTCATCCGCGTTGCGCCATCATCTCCTGCCGCCACAGTGGATTGAACCGGCGGGGGATCGGCAATCGCCTGCGCGGCGGCGGGCCCGGCCATGATGAGAAGAACAGCCAGAAAGGCGGTCCGCATGATCCTCTCCCTCGCGGCCTCTTGCCGCTGCTGGATGTGCGGCCAAGAATAGCATTTTGGAAAGGGCGTGCAATTGAGTCGGCGGCTAGCCGCTGCCCTGCATCGCTTCCCGGGCCAGCGCCTCGGCTTCAAAAAGCAATTGGTCTTCCGCGCCACCTTGGGCCACGGTTTCGCGCCCGACAATGGCCATAACGGGCACCGCCAGCGGCGTGATCCGATCTAGATCCTTCCAGACCATCGTGCGCGCTGCCCGGTCCAGAAGAGAACCCAGCCGCGCGACATCTGTCATACGGGTCCGAGCATCCGCCCAGGCTGCTTCCATCAGCAAATGATCCGGCTCATAACGGCGCAGCACATCATAGATCAGATCGGTCGAAAAGGTGACCTGACGCCCGGTCTTGCGCTTGCCGGGAATTTGCCGTTCCACCAGCCCTCCAATCACCGCCACTTCGCGAAAGGCGCGCTTGAGCAGCGCCGAATTTTCCACCCAATCTACAAATTCGTCCGCCAGGATATCAGGCGAGAGCAAGGCTGCGGGATCGCGCACCGGATCAAGGCTCCAGATTGCAAAGCAATAATCATTAGCCACAAAGCCAATCGGGTGGAGCCCCCGCCCCTCCATCCGGCGCGTCAGCAGCATGGCAAGCGACTGGTGCGCATTCCAGCCCTCAAAGCTGTAGATGACCAGATAGTGCATCGCCTCATGCGGGAAGGTTTCAACAAGCAGTTGATCCGGCGCAGGCAGTGTTGAAACCCGGGCCTGCACCTCCAGCCATTCTCGCACATCGTCGGGAAAGCGCGCCCAGCTTTGGCGGTCATGCAGAAAGCGCCTGACCCGCTCTGCCAGATGCGTTGTCAGCGGCATTCGCGCGCCCATATAGCTGGGGATGCGGGCCTTTTTGCTGGTTGCCCGCACCGTCAGGCCCAGGCTGTCGGTGCGCTCTACCTCCACCGCCATCCCGGCAAAGAAGAAGCTGTCGCCGGGCATCAAGCTGGCCGCAAAATATTCATCCAACTGGCCCAGACGCCGGCCGTTTTTAAAGCGGACATCGAGCATGGGGCTATCCACGATAATGCCCGCATTCAGCCGGTGTTGGGCAGCAAATTGCGGGTGGGTGATCCGCCAAAGACCCTCGGCCGTGCGCGTCAGTCGGCGGAAGCGATCATAAGCGCGCAGCGCATAACCCCCGGTTGCGATGAAATCGAGCAGGCGTGAAAAGGTTTCGGCCGGTAGATCGGCATAAGGCTGGGCGCGGCGCACTTGGGCCAGCATCTCCGCCTCGGCAAAAGGCGCGGCACAGGCACAGGCCATCAGATGCTGCGCCAGCACATCAAGGCTGCCCGATCGGAAGGCCGCGCCGTCCAAAACGCCCTCCCCAATCGCGTCCCACGCGGCCAAGGCTTCCAGATATTCAAAGCGGTTGCCCGGGACAAGGATCGCTTCGGATGGCTCGTCGAGCCGGTGGTTTGCACGGCCGATCCGCTGGAGCAGCCGCGATGATCCCTTGGGTGCACCCATCTGGATCACGCAATCCACATTGCCCCAATCCACCCCAAGATCGAGGCTGGCGGTCGCCACCAGCGCGCGCAACCGGCCAGCGGCCATCGCCTCTTCCACCTTGCGGCGGGCCGCGATGTCGAGGCTGCCATGGTGAATGCCAATGGGCAGCTTCAATTCATTGACCTTCCACAATTCCTGAAAGATCAGCTCGCACAGGCCGCGCGTGTTGCAAAAGACGATGCTTGTCTGGTGCGCCTCAATTTCGGCCATCACCTGCGGCACGGCATAAGCGCCGGAATGCCCGCCCCAAGGCACGCGACCTTCAGGCAACAAGATCGCCAAATCCGGCGGGGCCCCCGGATCGCCGGTGATCATCTGCGCGGACGCGCCTACCGGGGCCAGCCATTGCTGGTAGAGGCCCGGGTCAGCCACTGTGGCTGAAAGCGCCGCCCGGCACAGCCCGGGGGCAATATCTTGCAGTCGGGCAAGCGCCAGGCTTAGCAAATCACCCCTTTTGGTGGATGCAAAGGCGTGCACCTCATCAATGATGACGCGCTTAAGCCCGGCAAAAAGCGTTGCGCTTTCCGGGTAAGACAGCAGCAGGCTAAGGCTTTCCGGCGTGGTCAGCAAAATATGCGGGGGCCTCGCCCGCTGCCGCGCCTTGCGATCCGAAGGGGTGTCGCCGGTGCGCGTCTCTACGCGGATATCAAGGCCCATCTCATCAATTGGCGTCAGCAAATTGCGCCGTACGTCAACCGCCAGCGCCTTGAGCGGCGAGATGTACAGCGTGTGCAGGCCCTCGCCCGGACTTTCTGCCAGATCAGCAAGCGTCGCAAGAAAGCCGGCCAGCGTCTTGCCCGCGCCCGTGGGGGCAACGAGCAGCGCGTGCTGCCCGGCCCGATAGGCATCGCGCATTTCCAACTGATATCGGCGGGGCTGCCAGCCGCGCGCCGCAAACCAGTTCTGCAAGGCAAAGGGAAGGTCGCTCACGCTGCCATGTGCGCCAGATGCGTCCTGGCTTTCCAGCAAAAAACGTCGGGCCCGGCGCTGCCCAATCTTACCGATGTTTCACGCCCCTTGGCGCAGGCCCCATGCTAGCGCTCTGGCGATCCGTTCCCCTGTCGGAGACCGCCATGTTTGCCTTCCTTAAAACCCATCTGCGCCAGATGCGCCGCGACGGCAAAGCCGTGGGCCTGATCAATGGTCTGGCTTATCTCAATTATCAGGCGAAAAACCTGAAGGACTGGCTGGCCGCTGGCCGGATGTCGCGGCTTTTGGCAAAGCGGGCCTTCCATACCGGGACCGAGGATTTGGTGCGCTTTACGATGCGCGAAGGCGGTGGCGCGATCCGGCCGCTTCAGCATCCTTGGGAAATCGGCGAATTGATGAAGCGCGTCCGGGCCCGGCAACCGCGCGTGATCTTAGAGATTGGGACCGCCAAGGGCGGCACCCTGTTTCTCTTCTGCCAGCACGCCGCCGAGGATGCGACGATCATCAGCCTTGATCTGCCTTATGGCCGCAATGGCGGCGGCTATCCGCGCTGGAAGGAAAAGCTCTACCGCGCCTTTGCGCGGCCCGGCCAGACATTGCATCTGGTTCGGGCCAACTCTCACCTCAGCGAAACGCGCCGCCTGGTAGAGCATCTGCTGCAAGGGCGGCCGATTGACGTGCTGATGATCGACGCGGACCACAGCTATGAGGGGGTTCGGCGCGATTATGAACTTTACACGCCGCTGCTTGCCGTGGACGGCCTTGTGGCGCTCCACGACGTTATTCCCAACCGCTTCGATCCCGAGATCGAGGTGCATCGCTTCTGGGACGAACTTAAGGCGCGTCACCCAGCCGAAGAGCTTGTCGCCGATTATGCGCAGGGCAATTTGGGAATCGGGATCGTCCGGCCGCGACGTACGCCGGCTTAGTGGCCGACGCTCTCGCCGCGTTCGATGCCGGACGCCGCAAGCTGCGCATCAATCTGCGCCATCAGCCGGGCCAGCCCTGCTTCATCCTTTGCCTCGGCGCGGGCGACCAGCACATCCTGCGTGTTGGACGCGCGCAACAGCCACCAGCCATCCACCGTGTTGACGCGCGCACCATCGGTGCGGTTGACCTCCGCCCCTTCGGCCTCCAGCCGGGCCAGCACTTCGTCGACAACCGCAAACTTGCGGCTTTCATCGACCTGAAAGCGCATCTCCGGCGTGTTAATCATTGCCGGCATCGCCGATTTGAGCGCGGTGAGCGATCCACCCAATTGGTCAACCGCTTCGATCAGGCGGACCCCGGCATAAATCGCGTCGTCAAACCCATACCAGCGATGCTTGAAGAAGATATGGCCCGACATTTCACCCGCCAGTGGTGAGCCGACCTCCTTCATCTTGGCCTTGATGAGGCTATGGCCGGTTTTCCACATCAGTGGCGTGCCGCCCAATTCTGCAATCCGGTCATAAAGCGCCTGGCTGGCCTTCACATCGGCGATGATCGTTGCACCCGGCACCTCTTTCAGCACCGCTTCTGAAAGAATCGCCAAGAGTTGGTCACCCCAGACCACCCGGCCTTCGCCGTCAATCGCGCCGATCCGGTCGGCATCGCCATCAAAAGCCAGTCCGAAATCGAGCTTCTTATCCGCGACAAGGCGGCGCAGATCGACAAGATTGGCCTCAACCGTGGGGTCCGGGTGATGATTAGGGAAAGTGCCATCAATTTCGGTAAAAAGCAGGTGATGCTCGCCCGGAAGACGCTTGACCAACGCCTCGATCACCGCGCCACCCGCGCCATTGCCGGCATCCCAACCGATCCGGAAGCTGCCGCCGGCAAATCCTTCGACCAGCCGGTCGACATATTGGTCAAAGATATCATAGTCGCGGACGCTGCCTTGCCCGCTTTCCCAATCCCCCGCCGCCGCGAGCGCGCCGATCTTCAAAATGTCCGCACCAAAAAAGGGCGCATGGGCCTGGACCATCTTGAAGCCATTATAATCGGGGGGGTTATGGCTGCCGGTTATCTGGATTCCGCCATCCACGCCTTCCAGCGCGGCTTCGGCATAATAGAGCATTGGGGTTGGCCCTAGACCAACACGGACAACATCCGCGCCGCTTTCGGTCAGCCCCGCGATCAACGCCTTTTCAAGGACTGGCGACGACAATCGGCCATCATAGCCCACCGCCACCGTTGTACCGCCCGCGCGGCGCACCAGCGTTGCAAAGCTGCGGCCAATCGCCCAGGCGTCCTGCTCGGTCAGCGTTGAACCGACAATCCCGCGAATATCATATTCGCGCAAGGCCGTGGCGTGGAAGTTATGGGTCATGGCCGTCCCTGAAATCATGGCTGGGAATGACCGGTTGCCGAAGGCGCGGCCGGGAATCAAGGCCGCTTTGGCCAAGAAGTTGCTAACCGACGTTCAGCGCCCGTCTTCGCCCAGCATCACGTTGCGTGCCTGATTGACCCGGGCGGCCAATTCGGCGCTTCCGCCTGTGTCGGGATGAACCTTGGCAATCAAACGCTTATAGGCGCTCTGCACCTCTGCCGGACCGGCATGGGCCGGCACCCCCAAAAGCCGGGCGGCCTCATCGCGGGTCATCTCACCGGATTGGAGCTTTTTGTCGCTCCAGATCCAATAGAGCACACCCAGCACGGCGATGAAGAGCAGAAAGCGGGTCATGCAAAGGTCAGTTCGCGCTGAGCAAGATCCAGCGTGGGCAGCGCAAAGGCCGAAATCATTTCGCGCAGTTCCTGCCGTGCGGCGACATGGCTGACAGAAAAGCCCCCTAATTCCTTCTTGTCGAGCAAGGTCAGCCCTTTGGGGAAAAGCTCTCGATAAATGACGCGCTCGCTCAGACCCGGCACCGTGCGGAAGCCGACGCGCTTTGATAACTCACCCAACGCCGCGCCCACCCGGCGCATATTATGCGCATCCAGATGCTGAAGCCGGTTACGCAGAACCACCCAATCCACCGTCGCGCCATCCGTCCGCGCGCGCTGCTTGCGCAAATCCCAGATAAGTTCGGCATAAAAGCTTGGCTTGGCAACGCGGAAGGTTTCCGCATCCACCTGTCCGATCAGGTCAAGATCCACAAAACTGTCGTTAATGGGGGTGACGATGGTATCGGCCCGCGCAATGGCCGCGCGCGCCACAGGATCATCGCGCCCGGGCGTGTCGATGATCAGAAAATCCTGCCCGGCCCCCATCCGGGCAATCTCGGCATCAAGGCCCGCCTCGGTCATCGGATCAAGGACCGAGTAGCGCGGCACATCCAGTTGCGCTTCGCGGCGCTTGATGGTCGCCTCGCGGTTTTCAAGATAGCGGGCAAGCGTCTTCTGCCGCGTATCGAGATCGATGGCGGCCACCTGATGCCCGGAAACGGCAAGCGCAACGGCGGTGTGCACGGCGGTCGTGGATTTGCCCGACCCCCCCTTCTCATTGGCAAAGACAATGATGTGCGGCTTTTCCCCCGGCATAGAAACGATGCTATCCTTCCTTGATTCGCCGCCAAGACCCCCGCTAGAGGCGGCCTCCATCAATAGCCATGCAGGACCCGCCGTGCAAACCATCCATGACCGCGTAATGCTGTCTCAAGCGCTTCAGGCCTTTCGTCAGGCGGGCGAACGCGTGGCGCTGGTCCCGACCATGGGGGCGCTGCACGATGGGCATATGGCGCTGGTGGCCGATGCCCGCCACCGCGCCGACCGGGTTGTTGTTTCCATCTTCGTCAATCCGCGGCAATTTGGCCCCAATGAGGATTTTGACGCCTATCCGCGCCGGGCCGCTGCCGACTCGGCCAAGCTGGTCGCGGCCGGCGTCGATGTGCTGTGGATGCCCGACCTCACAGAAATGTACCCGGCCGGCTTTGCCACCAACATCACCGTGGCTGGCCTGCCCGACAGTTTGTGCGGGGCAGCCCGGCCCGGCCATTTTGATGGTGTTGCGACGGTTGTTGCTAAACTTTTCAATCAGGTACGGCCCGATGTCGCCCTTTTCGGGGAAAAGGATTGGCAACAATTGGCAATCATCCGGCGCATGGCGGCAGATTTGGATATGGGCATAGAGATCATCGGATTTCCAACCCAGCGCGAAGAAGATGGCCTCGCCCTGTCATCGCGCAATGCCTATCTTGAGCCCGCAGAGCGCACTGCCGCGCTTGCCCTGCCCCGCGCACTGGGACAGGCCGCCCGAGCACTGGAAAAGGGCGCGGACATTGACGAGACACTAGCGGGGGTTGCCGCCTTGCTTAGTCAGGGGGGCTTTGCGGGCGTCGATTATGTTGCGCTTGTCGACGCGGCCACGCTGGCACCGCTCACCACGCTTGACCGGCCCGCCCGGCTGCTTGCGGCTGCGCGGATGGGCAAGGCCCGGCTGATTGATAACCTGCCCGTCAATCCTCCCCGCAGTTAAAATTCGACGCCTGTTAACCGGTTGTTTAAACCATTTTGGTGCATTGCCCCGACCAAATACGGGGGAATGAACATGGCGACCTCAGCTATTGATGCGACCTTCTGGCTTCACCGCTGCATGGCAGAAGCCGCGCGCGGCAATGCGGATGCTTTTTTTGATTTGGGCATGGCCTATGCAGCCGGGCGGGACGGCGCACCGCAGGATTTTGTCGAAGCGCATAAATGGTTCAACCTTGCCGCGATGTCCGGCGACGCGCGTGGCCAGGAATGCCGGGCGGATCTGGCCACAGAAATGTCCGCGCGCGAGATTGCGCAAGCCCAGCGCCAGGCGCGCGCTTGGCTGATGCAATCCCATCAAAAAGCGGCCTAACCGGTTTTGCGAAAGGGCGTGACCTCGCCCAAAAAGGCGATGTCGCGTTCAACAGCGCGGCGTTCGCGCACCAGAAAATCTGCCACGGCCGCACGAAAACCCTCATGGGGAATATAATGCGCGGACCATGTGGGCGTTGGCTCATAGCCGCGCGCCAGCTTATGCTCGCCCTGCGCCCCGGCTTCCACGCGCGACAGGCCCAAGGCGATCGCGGTCTCAATCGCGCGATAATAGCACAGCTCAAAATGGAGGAAGGGCACATCCTCGGTGCAGCCCCAATAGCGGCCATAGAGCGCGGTCTCGCCAATGAAGTTCAACGCACCGGCAATCGGCCGGCCGTCCCGTTCGGCAAGGTAAAGCAGCACGCGATCGCCCATGGTCGCGCCGATCCGCGCAAAAAAGTCGCGCGTCAGATAAGGGCGGCCCCATTTGCGCGCGCCGGTATCCTGATAAAAATGCCAAAAGGCGTCCCAGTGCTGCGGCTCAATTTCATCCCCGCGTAACGCCCGGATGGTCAGCCCTTCCACAGCCGCAGCCCGTTCTTTGCGGATGGCCTTGCGCTTGCGCGACGAAAGCGCGGCCAAAAACGCCTCAAAATCGGCATAGCCCTTGTTGAACCAATGATATTGCAGCCCTTCGCGGATCAACCAACCCGCCTCGCGGAACAGCGCCAACTGATCGGCATCAACAAAAGTTGCATGGGCAGACGATAGCCCGTTCTGATCGGTCAGCGCCTCGGCGGCGGCAATCAACTGGCGGGTGCTATCGGCATCGCGGGCCAGCAGCCGCGGTCCGGGCACGGGCGTGAAGGGCACCGCAATTTGCAGCTTTGGATAATAGGACCCACCCGCGCGATGCCAGGCCTCTGCCCAGCCATGGTCAAACACATATTCGCCCTGGCTATGGCTTTTAAGATAAGCAGGCAGCGCGCCGCGGATAACGCCGCCCTCGTCCAATATCAGCGGCACGGGTTGCCAGCCGGTGCCCGCCCCGACGCTGCCCGAGCTTTCCAGAGCCGCCAGAAAGCCGTGGCTCAAAAACGGATTGTCAGAGCCTGCAACCGCATCCCATTGCGCGGCATCAAGCCCGGCAACGCCATCGGCCATTTGAACTGTGCGTGTTCTGTCCCCTCCCGCCGGAGCGGTCATGGTGCCTCGACTTCAAAGATCGGGGCGTCGGCATAAGCGGCGACCTTTTCATGTTCGGCCGGGCTGCGGATCGTCCAGCTCAAAATCGGAAAACCGCGGCGGCGCTGCGCCTGCACAAAAGACGATTGCAGATCGGCAACATCATAGGCCAGAAAATCAGGCCGCGCCTGCCACAGGTCCCGATGCCGGCCAATGCCTGCGCGCACCCGGTCTGGCAGCGCCGTTGGCCCTTCTTCGGTGACAACGAGGCCCCGCACCATATCGGGCATATTCTGCGCAAACCAGCGTGGCACAGCCGGATCAAAAGACATGATCGCAACCGGGCCCGCCACGCCCGACAAGGCCCGCCGGACCGACTGGCACAGCGGGGCGATATCACGTCGGCCGGTTTTGACCTCCACCAACAGCGGCACCCGGCCGTCGATCAGCGTCAAAATTTCCGACAGGCGGGGAATGGTTTCATCGCTGCCCTTGAGACGGATCTGATCCAGCTCAGGGCTTTGCAGCGCGCCAAGCCGACCGGGCGTTTCAGCCAGCCGGTCAAGATCGCGGTCGTGGAAAACAAACGCCTCGCCGTCGCGACTGGCCTGAACATCAAGCTCAATACCAAAACCGCCGGCAATCGCCGCCTTGAAGGCCGCGCGGCTGTTTTCAATCACATCGGGGCCGTGCAGGCCGCGATGAGCGTAACGATGCACCTTTAGCCAGCTGCCCCGGCCCGGTGCGGGCGGCGGCGCCAGCAGCGCGTCAAGCGGGGCGAACAGCGACAATGGCATCTACCTCTACCGCCGCACCACGCGGCAAAACCGGCACCCCGACTGCCGAGCGGGCATGACGGCCCGCCTCGCCAAACACATCAATCATCAGATTGGACGCGCCATTGGCGACACCCGGCTGATCGGTAAAATCGGCCGCGGAATTGATAAACACGCCCAATTTGACGATCCGCACCACCCGGTCCAGCCCGCCCAGCGCGGCGTTCATCTGCGCGATCAGCATGATACCACAGGCGCGCGCGGCGGCTTCACCAAAGGCGGCATCGCGATCTTCGCCGATCCGCCCGGTCATAATCGTGCCGCCGTCAAAGGGCAGCTGGCCAGAAATATGGAGCAGCCCGCCCGCTTCCACGGTGGGCACATAAGCGGCAATGGGCGCGGCAGGCTCTGGCAGGGAGATGCCCAGCTGCGCCAATCGGGCAGCGGGGCTTAGCGTCGACGCATCACTGGCCATTAGCGGCTCCTTCTTCAAATCGATCCAATATCCACTGGCGTGCACTGACCCAATCGTCAATCCGGGCGTGCGCCTTGGGGTGCGGCTTGATGCGCGGGGCCAGGCGCGGCTCACCAACCATGTGCAGACGCCAGACGTCGGGCGCATGTTCTGCAACCGACATATGGTTATGGCCCAGATCATCCACGAACACGGTCGCGCTGGGCGCATAATCATCGACAATCTGGCGCAGCAACGGCCCCTTGCCGCCTTGATTGGTATAAACCGGAAACTCGACCCCCACTGCGCGCAGCTGATGGATGCGGCCTTCGCGCTCGGCATCGGACAAATTGGTAAGCACAACCACATCTGCCTGCCGGGCGATCTCGTGAATGGCCTCCAACGCGCCGTCGATTGGATATTGGCGGTGCATCTCGGTTGCGAAAAAGCCGCGCAGCAGCGGCCAGATTTCGTCATGGCCCAGCGCGACGCCCGTGGCCTTGTGGCGCAGGGCATTGACGAAATCGCCGCTATCAACATCGAAATGGATGTGGTGCGCCTCATCCACCCATTCGGCGAACGGCACGACCATGTGCAGCAGCACTTCGTCGCAATCGGTAATCAGCAAGGGCCGGCCGCTCATGCCCAATTCTCCCGCGCGGGCGGAAGCAACTGGTCGGGCTTGACGCCAATCGCTTCGGCACAGGCCAACAGATCTGGCTGATGACCTTCAAGAAAAAGGCGCACGGCATCGTGAAGGCCCGGCTCTAAAAGCCGTAAACGCAGATCGTCAGGGGAAAATCCCGTCAGGTCGAGGAAACGCTGCGCGCGCGCATCGTCTGCCAACACCCAGCCGAGCGCCGCAATTGCGACGGTCGTGACGTCTTGTTCATTTGTTCCGGCTAGCTTCATCAGGTATCAGGGCCTTTGGAAAACTGGGATCGAGCGGTGACGAAAAGGGTGCTCGTTGTCGAGGACAACGAACTTAACCTCAAGCTTTTTTGTGACCTGTTAAAGGCGCATGGGCTTGATCCAGAAGCAGTTCGCGACGCGCGCGACGCTTTGCCGCGCGCCCAGAAAATACAGCCAGACCTGATTATCATGGACATCCAGATGCCACATATCAGCGGGCTGGACCTAATTGGTATGATTCGCGGGGATGCCGGATTGCGGGCCACGCCAATTATGGCGGTCACCGCTTATGCCGGAAAGGGCGATGAAGACCGCATCCGCGCCGCGGGCGCAGATGCCTTTGTCTCAAAGCCGATTACGCTGGCGCGCTTCATCGAGCGCACCCAGCATTTGCTCAAAATGTCAGAAATGCCCGTGCCGCAGTAAAGCGGCCGGCCGCCTTACTTGATCTTAGCTTCCTTGAACTCGACATGCTTGCGCACGACGGGATCATATTTGCGGAAGGAAAGCTTTTCGGTCTGCGTGCGCGGGTTCTTCTTCGTGACGTAGAAGAAGCCGGTATCCGCCGAGCTGACGAGCTTGATCTTGACAGTGGTCGGCTTGGCCATGACCCATAAACCTTCGTAACAGTTGAGACTGGAATCGCACCGAAGCGCGGTAAGCCGCGGCCATTGGGGGAGTGGGGGGCTTTTGTCAAGCGCTCGGCGGTGGTTGGACGCCTGATCTCCAATTTCGATCACAGAAAACGAAGTTCTGCGCAACCCCAACCGGACAGCATCGGTTATACAGGCCGCAGACAAGGAGATTATCCGATGCCCAATCGCACCCATCTTGATGCTCTCAACACCATATTGGCCGATTATTTTGCGCTTTATCTGAAGACCAAGAATTTCCACTGGCATGTCTCGGGCCCGCATTTTCGCGATTTTCACCTGTTGCTTGACGAACAGGCCGCCGAAATTCTGGCCACGACCGATCTGATTGCCGAGCGCGTCCGCAAACAGGGCGGGACGACGCTGCGCTCCATTGGCGACATTGCCCGTTCAGCGCGCATCCGCGACAATGACGAGGCCCATTTAGAGGCGCCCGCCATGCTGGCTGAATTGCGCGACGATAACCAGGCGCTTGTTGGTTATCTGAAGGACCTTAAGGACTTGGTAGACGAGGCCAAGGATAATGCCAGTTCAGGCCTGGTCGATGGCTGGACCGATGAAGCAGAACGCCGCGCCTGGTTTTTAAGCGAAAGCCTGGGCTGATCCCGGCTGTCGCATTCTGCCTCGCCACGTCGACCGACTTCGCCTAGCGTCCGCCGCCTTGGGATGAGGAAGGCAAAGCTATGACGACCGAGGACAGCCGCGATATGGAACCGGCGCTGGAAAAGCTGGCGCAGGATCGGAGCTTTCTGGGCCATCCCAAGGGATTGGGCTATCTTGCCTTTACGGAGGCTTGGGAGCGCTTTTCCTATTATGGGATGCAGACGCTGCTGATCCTGTTTATGACCAAGCAGCTATTGCTGCCGGGCCATGTTGAAAACATCGCGCTCTTCAAACCCTTTTCCGCGCTTTATGGCGGGCTGGAAGGCCAGGCGCTCGCGTCGGCCATCTTCGGCACCTACACGGCCGCCGTCTATCTGACGCCAATCCTCGGCGGGTTTATCGCCGATCAGCTTTTGGGCAAGCGCCGCACGGTGCTGTTGGGGGCGATCACCATGGCGCTCGGCCATTTCCTGATGGCTTTTGAGGTGACCTTCCTGTTCGCGCTGGCGTGCCTGATTTTGGGCTGCGGCATGTTCAAGGGCAATATCGCCAGCCAAGTCGGCGCGCTTTATCGCCCGGACGATCTGCGCCGGGCCGATGCCTTTCAGATTTTCTACCTGGGCATCAACGCCGGCGTCATTGCGTCGCCCCTGATCGTCGGGACGCTGGGCGAGGTTTATGGCTGGCATTACGGCTTTGGCGCCGCCGGGATCGGGATGCTGATTGGCCTTGCCATCTACCTTGCCGGCCAAAAGCATTTGCCGCCCGAACATTTTGCCCCGCAAAAAGTCGACAAGGCCGATAAGCCAGCCGAACGCCCGAAACTGGCCGCAGGCGACTGGCCGGCGCTGATTGCGTTGCTGGTCCTCATTCCCGTGCTGGCGGTTGCGATTGTGCCGAACAACCAAATTTTCAATGCCTATCTGGTTTGGGGAGACGCGCAATTTGACCTGATGTGGCAGGGCCATAAGCTTCCGACCTCTTGGCTTGTCACGCTGGATGCCATTGTCAGCGTGTCATTCCTTGCCATCGTGGCGGTCTTCTATCGCTGGTATGGCAAGCGCTGGCAGGAACCGGATGAAATTACCAAGATCATCATCGGCTCGGCCTTTTCCACCGGCGGCATGCTGTGCCTTTTCATGGCAGCCGCCAGCCAAGGTCAGGGCGAAAAAATTGGCCTGTTCTGGCCAGTGATGTTCCACATCGTCAACAGCATCGGCTTTGCCCATATGCTGCCAGTCAGCCTTGCGCTGTTTGCAAAGGTTGCCCCAAAAGCCGTGAACGCCACTGTTATCGGCCTTTATTATCTCGCTTTCTTCTCCGCCAATGCGCTTGTCGGCTGGATTGGCGGCTTTCTGGAGCTGATGCCGGCCCCGCATTTCTGGCTTCTGCACGCTGGCCTCGCAGCCGGGGCGGGCGCGTGCTTCATCCTGTTCCGCCTTATCATGGGCAAGCATCTGGCCGCTGCCCCAGAGCCGCAAGCAGCGATGTCCTGACAAGATAGGACCTGACAAAAGAAAAGGGCGGCTCCCTTGAGGGAACCGCCCTTTTTCTTTGGCAAAGCTCGCCGCGATTAATCGCTGGAGCTAAGGTTCACAGCCGAATTCTTGCCGCGGTTATCGACTTCGATGTCGAACTTCACGCGATCGCCTTCGTTCAGCGTGCCCATGCCGGCGCGTTCCACGGCCGAGATATGAACAAACGCATCCGGCTGGCCATCATCGCGCTGGATGAAGCCGAAGCCCTTCATGGAATTGAAGAACTTAACCGTGCCCGTTGCGGTTTCGCCGGTCAGCGTGCGCTGAACGCGCTGCGGACGATCGCCAAAGCCACCACGACCACCGCCTTCGCCGCCAAAGCGGTCCTGACGCGGGGCGCGCTCTTCCACGGGAAGCGGATCGCCTTCGATCACCAGATCGGTCGCGGAAATCTTGCCGCCCCGATCAACAAGCGTGTAGCCAAGCGGTTGGCCTTCAGCTAGGCCAGCAAGGCCGGCCTGCTCTACTGCGCTGATATGGACGAAAACGTCTTCGCCGCCGCCATCTTGCACGATGAAGCCGAAGCCCTTTTGCGCGTTAAAGAACTTAACGACGCCCTTGCCTTCGCCAACGACCTGAGCCGGCATTTGCGGGCGCGGGCTGCCGCGGAAACCACCGCCGCCACCGCCGCCACCAAAGCGATCTCCGCCACCGCCGAAACGATCACCACCGCCACCAAAGCGATTGCCGCCGCCAAAGCGATCCCCGCCACCGCCGAAACGATCGCCACCGCCAAAGCCGCCGTCGAAGCCGCCATCAAAATTGTCGCGCTTATCAAAGCCGCGACCACCACGCTCACCGCGCCGCCCTCGATCAAAACCCATCCGTCAAAAAACTTTCTTCGTAATCGTGTTCGCCCAGATATTACAAACTCCGGCCGCAGGACGAGAGCGACGGAAATTCAGCGCAATTCACACCACGCACAGCGCCAATTATAACCGAGAATGCAAAGTTCCGATAGCATTTTCGCACAGACCTATTTTTAAGCTGTTCACATGCGCTTGCGGCGGCTCCCGCGCCTGTGCCATGGGGCGGAGGAGTGTTTGCAAGACTCGCAGACCATCATCATGGAGTCGGCCTGTTATTGGCGCGTTCCAGCCACTTGACCGGGAGAAGCCAATGGCCGTTTACCTTCATGAGGAAGATCTTCCGCCAGACGCGCTCGGCCCGGGGGCGGTCGCTGTCGACACCGAGACGATGGGCCTGCTGCCCGGACGTGACCGCCTGTGCCTTGTCCAGATTTCTGATGGGCGGGGCGATGAACATCTGGTCCGATTCGGGCCCGGGTCGTCCTTTGCCGCGCCCCATTTGAAGGCGGTCCTGACCGATCCGGCACGGGTGAAGCTTTATCATTTTGCGCGCTTCGATCTCGCGTCGATCTTTGCCTATCTGAAGGTCATGGCCGAGCCGGTTTATTGCACCAAGACCGCCTCGCGGTTGGTGCGCACCTATACTGACCGCCACGGCCTGAAAGACCTTGTCCGCGAAACCTTGGGGGTAGAGCTTTCCAAACAGCAGCAGTCCTCTGATTGGGGGGCGCCGGTGCTCACCGAGGCCCAGAAAGAATATGCCGCGTCCGATGTCCGCTATCTGCACCGGGTGCGTGACGTGCTGGACCCGCGGCTGGAGCGCGAAGGGCGCACGGCGCTGGCGCAGGCTTGTTTTGACTTTTTGCCCCATCGCGCCCGTCTGGATCTGGCCGGCTGGCCAGAGGTGGATATTTTTGCCCATGTTTAAGATCGCCTGATGTCCGGGACGCGCCATGTCTGAACTGGCCCTTCGCGAACGCTCTGCCCGCAAATTATGGGCGCGGCCCAATGGCAGCCATGACCGGCTGGTCCGCACGCTTCGCATTGCGCTGCCCATCGGCATTGGGGTGCTGGGCCTGTTGCTGGTTCTGGCGCCCGTCTCAAGCCCGAATGGCGATGTCAGCTTCATGCTTGCCAAAGACAGTGTGTCGATGGCGCGCGAGCGGCTAAGGGTCACGGCGGCCACCTATCGCGGCGAGGACAGCAAGGGCCGTCCGTTTGAAATCACGGCAGGATCGGCGGTGCAGCGCAGTTCGCAAGAGCCTGTTGTGCGGCTGTCCAACCTGATGGCCCGCCTCCAGATGGAAGAAGGGCCGGCCACATTGTCCGCGGCAGCCGGCCGCTATGATATGGAGCGCGAAATCGTCGCCGTAGATGGTCCGCTGCGCTTTGAAACCGCCGATGGCTATCGGGTGGAAGCCAATAATGTTGCGGTGGGCCTGAAAAACCGACAGCTCGCCAGCAACGGCGCTGTCTCTGGCGCGTTGCCGCTGGGCAACTTCAGCGCAGGGCGCATCCGGGCCGACTTGAAGGCTCGGACTGTAACGCTGGAAGGCAGGGCGCGCTTGCATATCGTGCAGCAGCAGGCCAGATAGCGGCCATGCGCAACGCCCCTCTCCTTATCGGCCTTGCCCTGATCGCCGCGGTGCCCGCTTTGGGTCA
Source organism: Chakrabartia sp. (assembly GCA_046074265.1). Classification (GTDB taxonomy): domain Bacteria; phylum Pseudomonadota; class Alphaproteobacteria; order Sphingomonadales; family Sphingomonadaceae; genus Aquisediminimonas. Next base: position 11,320 of record JBJTNW010000030.1, on the reverse strand, counting down.
GGCGCTCAAGGGACATAATGCCAAGTCACCCGTCGATGTCGAAGCCGATCGCATTGAGGTGCAAGATCGTGCGGACCGCGCCGTTTTTTCGGGCAATGTCACCGCCCGGCAGGATAACCTGACCCTGAGCGCCGGCCGCTTGACGGTTGCTTATGCGCGTCAGGGCGGCGGCGTGGATATCGAACGGCTGGATGCCTCTGGCGGCGTTTCGGTGCGCAGCCCGAGCGAAACGGCGCGGGGCGATTTTGCCGTCTATGACCTTAACAAGCGGATCATCACCGTGATCGGCGATGTTGAACTGACGCAAGGCAGCAACCGCGTGCGCGGGGGACGGCTGGTCATCGATCTGGATACCGGCCGCGCGATCATGGACGGGCGTGGGGTTGCCGGCGCATCGGGCAGCCGCGTCACCGGGCGCTTCACCGTCGCGGACCGCCCGAAGTAAATCTGCCCAAAAGCGATACAAAGGGGGGCATCCTGCGGTTTGCGAGGTTGCCTTTCTAACCCGCCATGCAATATTCCTGCCATTCGGACGGAAGATTTATGCCGCGTTTACCCGTAAGGCATAGGATCGATTGGAACGACGATGAGCGACGCAACCCTAATTGACCGCCATGCAGAGACCTCCCTTGACCCGGGCGGCCTGTCCGTCGTGTCGATCGCCAAATCCTATGACAAGCGGGTTGTGCTGTCGGATGTCTCGCTTTCGGTCGCGCGCGGCGAAGTGGTGGGCCTGTTGGGGCCAAACGGGGCGGGCAAAACCACCTGCTTTTATTCAATCATGGGCCTCGTCAAACCTGACGGCGGCCGCATTGAACTGGATGGTCAGGATATTACGGGCCTGCCCATGTATCGCCGCGCCATTTTGGGGCTTGGCTATCTGCCTCAGGAAACGTCGATCTTCCGGGGCCTGACGGTTGAACAGAATATCATGGCCGTGCTGGAGCTGGCAGAACCCGATAAAGACGCCCGAGCGGGCCGACTGGAACAGTTGCTGGACGAATTTGGCCTGACCCGCCTGCGCAGTGCGCCGGCTATGGCCCTTTCTGGCGGGGAGCGGCGGCGCTGCGAGATTGCCCGGGCGCTCGCGGCCGATCCGTCGATCATGCTGCTGGATGAGCCCTTTGCCGGGATCGACCCGATTTCCATCGCGGATATCCGGGATCTGGTGAAGCAGTTGAAGCAGCGGCAGATTGGCGTTCTGATTACAGACCATAATGTGCGCGAAACGCTCGATATCGTGGATCGGGCGTGCATCATTTATGATGGCCGCGTGCTCTTTTCGGGCAGCCCGGAAGATTTGGTCGCTGATGAAAATGTCCGCCGGCTCTATCTGGGAGAAGGCTTCAGCCTATAGCCATGGCGCTGGGACCGCGCCTCGATCTGCGGCAGAGCCAGTCGCTGGTGATGACGCCGCAGTTGCAGCAGGCCATCAAGCTGCTTGCGCTGTCAAACCTTGAGATCGAAGCCTTTATTGCCGAAGAAGTTGAACGAAATCCGCTGCTTGAAGCGGAGCGTGAGGACAGCGACCCGCCGTCCGAGGCGCATGGCCCCGATGAGGACGGCGACGGGTTTGACGATCCGGCTGAACCGCAAACGGCCGACCGGCTGCTCGATCACGATGCCGGCCCCGGCGCAGACGCCCCGCTGGATGCCGATTATGCCAATGATCTGTTCCACCATGATAGCGCGGCCGATGGGGGGCCTGGGATGGACGGCCGCTTGGGTTTGGATGGCCCCAGCAGCGGCGGCTTTGACGAAGATGGGCCCGATTTTGATCAAATCGCGGCCTCTGGCCTGACGCTGCAAGAGCATTTGCTGGCCCAGGCAGGCGCGGCGCTGTCTGGCCCGGCTTTTCTGATTGCGGTCCAAATCATCGCCCAGATTGATGAAGCCGGCTATCTTACCAGCACCTTGGAGGACATTGCCGGGCAATTGGGTGTTCCCGTTGCCGACTGCGCGGCTGTCCTTTCAACCCTTCAGGGCTTTGATCCAACCGGCGTGGGGGCCCGCAATCTGGCGGAATGCATCGCCCTTCAGGCGCGCGAGGCAGACCGGCTTGATCCTGCCATGGCCCGCTTGCTCGACAATCTGGACCTTTTGGCCATGGGGCGGATCGCCCAGCTAAAGCGCATCTGCGAGGTGGATGACGAGGATATGGCGGACATGGTCCGCGAGTTGCGGCGCTATGACCCCAAGCCCGGCCTGCGATTTGGCGGGGAGCCGGCCCAAATCATCACGCCCGACCTTTTCGTTGTCGCGCGGGGAAAGGGTTGGGCGGTGGAAATCAACAGCGCCAGCCTGCCGAGACTGCTCGTCAACCGCAGCTATTATGCTGAATTGCGCCACAAGGGGTGCACCGACCGAACCGCCCGCAGCTGGCTGAATGACTGTCTGACGTCCGCCAATTGGCTGGTCAAAACGCTGGACCAGCGGCAGCGCACGATCTTGAAGGTCGCAACCGAAATTGTGCGCCAGCAGGAAGGCTTTTTCCGCCACGGGGTCAGCCAGTTAAAGCCGCTTACCCTGCGCCAGATTGCCGAGGTCATCGGCATGCACGAATCGACGGTCAGCCGGGTGACGTCGAGCAAATATCTGTCGTGCGCGCGCGGGGTGTTTGAACTGAAATATTTCTTCACCAGCGGCATTGCCGCAGCCGATGGCGGCGATGCCATCTCTGCCGAGGCGGTGAAGACCGCGATCCGCAGCCTGATCTCTGCCGAAGACCCAAAGGCGATCTTGTCGGACGATACGCTTGTCGATCTGTTGAAAGCGCAAGGTTTTGACCTCGCCCGGCGGACCGTCGCCAAATATCGGGAAGCGATGGGGATCGGCTCGTCCGTTCAGCGCCGTCGCCAAAAGGCGATCAGCGGCTAGACGGCCGCGATTAGCCGAGGCGGTTGAGCCAGATCAGCGCGATGGTCCCAGCGACGATGCGGTACCAAGCAAAGGGCGCAAAGCCATAGCGCGTGACAATCGCGAGGAACGCCTTGATGACACCCAGCGCGACCACGAAGGAGACGACGAAGCCAATCGCAATATTGCTGATGTCGTGCGCGGCCAACGCCGCGCCTTCTTTGTAAAGCGCCAGCGCGGTTGCACCCATCATCGTGGGGATGGCCACAAAAAAGCTGAATTCAGCCGCAGTCTTGCGGGCGACGCCCATCGCGCGCGCACCCATGATGGTCGCGCCAGAGCGACTGACCCCCGGGATCATCGACAAACATTGAACCACACCAATGGCAAAAGCCGTTTTCCAGCCCATGGCTTCAACGCTATCGGTATGGCTGTCCTTGGCCACCCGTTCGATCACGAGAATGGCGACGCCGCCGAGAATCAGCGCCCAGGCAACAATCTGGGGCGTTTCCAGCATCGCCTTAATCGCCTTATAGGCGAGCGCCCCGATGACGGCAGACGGCAGAAAACCCAGCAAGATGTTGCGGGTGAAGACCACAGGCCCCTGCTCAAGCTTGAACAGGCCGAGCGCAACATCCCAGAAGCGCCGCCAGTAAAGGACGATCACCGCCAAGATCGCCCCCAATTGGATCACGACATCAAAGGCCCCGCCAGAGCCATCTTTGAAGCCCAGCAATTCACCGGCCAGCACCAGATGCCCGGTTGAGGAAACGGGGATAAACTCCGTCAGCCCCTCGACAATGCCGAGCAGGATGACTGTTAGCAGATCGCTCATGCAGTGGCCCCGAAGCGGCCGTGGCGACGAAAGATCAACAGCCAACCCGGCGCAACCGCATCAAGCGGCGTCGGCGTGATGCCAAGCGCTGCCAAGCCCTTGGCCTTGGCCGAAACGACGTTGTCTTTTTGAAGCATCAGCCACTGATCGCGCGTAATCGGCGCGCCCGGCAACCAGCCCGTCAGCGTCGCCATTGCCGCAGCGGCAAAATCCGGCACGTCGACAAAGAAGGGACTGCGCCCGGTTTGCGCCGCAATCCATTCATTGATGTCGCGCATCGACAGGATTTGCGGGCCGCCCAGATCATAGGTCTTGCCGCCATGACCTGCGGGGTCTGCAACCAGACGCGCAACGGCATGGCCGACATCCCCGGCAAAAACCGGCTGGAACTTCGTCTTTCCGCCAATAACGGGCACAATCGGCAAGCTGCGGATCAGCGCGGCAAAACGGTTGATAAACGCATCTTCGCGGCCGAAGATGATGGACGGGCGCAGGATGATTGCCTTGGGGAAGGCGGCACGCACGGCAGCCTCTCCCTCGCCCTTTGTGCGGCCATAAGCCGAGGCGCTGTCAGCATCGGCGCCAATGGCCGACATGTGTACAAAGGTCGCCACCCCAGCACGGGCCGAAGCCTCGGCAAGGTTGCGCGCTCCGGTGACATGGATGGCCTGCATATCGGCAAAGCTGCCGACCAGATTGATGACGGCATCGGCCCCGGCAACGGCCACGCCCAGCGTTTCCGGCCGGGTAATATCCGCCGCGACATAGGTAATCTGGCCGAGATTCGCTTGCGCCTTCAAATAATAGGCATTTTTAGGACGCCGCTCTGCCACGCGGACCCGCGCGCCTGAGCGCAGCAGCGCTTCCACCACATAGCGACCAACAAAGCCGCCACCGCCAAAAACCGTCACCACCGTGTCTGTCATCGTTCCCAACACCAAAACATGAGGAGCAATGCCCATGCCCTTGCCGAGGCCTGTTGACAAGCGCGAAAGGCCACCCTAATCGCGCCGCTTCATTCCGCAATGATCCATGATTGGATCGGCGCCGTGCCCAGGTGGTGGAATTGGTAGACGCGCTGGCTTCAGGTGCCAGTGGCCGCAAGGCCGTGGAGGTTCGAGTCCTCTCCTGGGCACCATCACTTACCCGCCAGCAGATCGTCCCGATGCAAAGGCCAGCGGCAGGCTGGTTGTGCTTTTAACATTGTCGAGGATGATGCTCGATTGCGCCGTTGCGACTTCGGGCGCGGCCAGAATTTTTTCCGTCAGCAGCCGGTTGAACGACGCCAGATCGCGCGTCGCGACCTTGAGCAGAATATCCGCGGCACCGGTCAGCGACTGACATTCCAACACTTCCTCCATGTCGACCACCTGGCGGCGAAAATCCTGCGCGGCTTCGGGCGCGTGGCGCTTCATGGTGAGCAGGATATAGGCCATGATCCCGATCTGGACCTTGTCCGGGTCCAGCACGGCGCGGACATGGGTGACATAGCCCGACTTGCGCAACGCCTGCATCCGGCGCGAGCATTGAGAGGGCGACAGATGGATTCGCTGCGCCATTTCAACCGGACCAAGATCTCCCTGGTCCTGCCAGAGCGCCAAAATCTGAGTGTCAAATCGATCGAGCATGGAGGCCGCCTTTTAGCTATGCACGGATGATGCGCCTACACTTTATTTTGCGCAATGATTATGTGCGATATAGCGTTTATGGCCCAGAATTGCACGCACTTTGGGCAGAATAAAGGCTATAGTTGCACCCTTCTCAATAGACGTGAGGGACGCATCGCATGGCCGATTTGTTTGACAACCCGCTTGGCCTGGACGGGTTTGATTTCATCGAGTTTGCGGCGCCTGAGCGCGGGCTGCTGGAGCCGGTCTTTACGGCCATCGGCTTCACGCGGATCGCGCAACACCGCTCCAAGCAGGTCGACCTTTGGCGGCAGGGCGGCATCAACCTGATCGCCAATTACGAAGCCAAAAGTCCGGCACAATATTTCGCAGCCGAACATGGCGCTTCGGTGTGCGGCATGGGCTGGCGCGTCCGGGACGCTGCGAAGGCCTTTGCCGTGGCCGTAGAGCGCGGCGCAGAACCCGTTGATGTGCCAACGGGCCCTATGGAACTGCGCCTGCCGGCCATTCGCGGCATTGGCGGATCGATCATCTATCTGATTGATCGCTATGCCGGCTCGGCGCGCGGCGGGCCTTCCATTTATGATATTGATTTTGATTACCTGCCGGGGGTGGACCCCAACCCCGCCGGCGCAGGTTTCCACACGATCGACCACCTGACCCATAATGTTTATGGCGGCCGCATGGCGCATTGGGGCGCTTTTTATGAGCGGGTCTTTGGCTTTCGTGAAATCCGCTATTTTGACATCAAGGGCGAATATACGGGACTGACGTCGCGCGCGATGACGGCGCCGGACGGGAAGATCCGCATCCCCTTGAACGAAGAAGGCCGCACGGGCGGCGGCCAGATTGAGGAGTTTTTGCGCCAATATAACGGCGAGGGCATCCAGCATATTGCCTTTGCCTGCGACGATCTGCCCGGCTGCTGGGACCGGCTTAACGCGCTGGGGACGCCTTTCATGTCCGCGCCGCCTGCGACCTATTATGAGATGCTGGAAGAGCGGCTGCCCGGCCATGGCGAGCCGGTGGCAGAGTTGCAAAAGCGCGGCATCTTGCTGGATGGATCGACAGCGGGCGACCGGCGCCTGCTGCTCCAGATTTTTTCAGAGACAATGGTCGGCCCGGTCTTTTTTGAATTTATCGAGCGCAAGCGTGACGAAGGCTTTGGCGAGGGCAATTTTACTGCCTTGTTCCAGAGCATGGAACGCGATCAACTGCGCCGCGGCGCGTTGCAGGTTGAAGGAGCAGACGCATGACCACCGCCCCCACGCTGACCCGCATCCACCATGTTGCCTATCGCTGCCACGATGCCCAGGAAACGGTGGATTGGTATGCCCGCGTGCTGGGTATGGATTATGTAACCGCCTTTGCAGAAGACAAGGTCCCCTCAACCGGTGAGGACGACCCGTATATGCACATCTTTCTGGATGCCGGGGGCGGCAACGTGCTGGCATTTTTTGAATTGCCGAACCAGCCGCGCATGGGCCGCGATACCAATACGCCGGCATGGGTTCAGCATATTGCGTTTGAGGTGGCCGATGAGGCGGCTCTGATCGCCGCGAAGGCCCATATCGAAGCCCAGGGCATAGAGGTGCTGGGGCCGACCTATCACGGCATTTTCAAATCCATCTACTTCTTTGATCCCAATGGCCACCGGCTTGAGCTTGCCTGCAATATCGGCACGCCCGACCAACATGCCGAATTGAAGCGGCTGGCGCCTGTGATGCTGGAAGAATGGCGCCGCACCAAGCGCGCGCCGCGCCATGCCGACTGGCTCCATAAGGACCCGGCAGCATGAGCAGCGCTCCTTGTGCGATTGATCATAGCCATGATCCGGCGGCCACTAGCTGGGTGAAGGGGGCAGATGCCCATCCAGACTTTCCGGTCCAGAATTTGCCGCTGGGCGTGTTCTCTCCCAATGGGGCCGAGGCGCGCATGGGCACGGCCATTGGCGATTTCATCCTTGATCTTCGCGCGGTCGCACAATTGGGCCAATTGCCCGCGCCGCTGGCCGCCGCCCTGCACGAAAGCCAGTTGAACGCGCTTTTCGCATTGCCCGCGGCAGACCGGCTGACGTTGCGCCACCGGCTCTTCGCGCTGCTGACCGATCCGACGTATCAAGACGCGCTGGGCCCGCATCTCTTCCCCGCAAAGGACTGCGCCTTGCGCCTGCCCGCGCGGGTGGGCGACTATACCGATTTTTATGTCGGCATTCATCATGCGACCCATATCGGCCGGCAATTCCGGCCGGAAACACCCCTGTTGCCCAATTATAAATATGTGCCGATTGGCTATCACGGCCGCGCCTCCTCCATCCGGGTTTCAGGCGCGCCCGTCCCGCGCCCGACCGGCCAGATCAAAGCGCCCGCGGCCGACGCGCCCCAATTCGCGCCGTGCCAGCGGCTGGATTATGAGCTGGAATTGGGGGTCTGGATCGCGGGGGAAAATCCGCTGGGCCAGCCCGTGCCCATTGCGGCGGCGGCAGACCGGATTGCCGGCTTGTGCCTGCTCAACGACTGGTCAGCGCGCGACATTCAGGCTTGGGAATATCAGCCGCTCGGCCCATTTCTGGCAAAGAATTTCCTGACGACGCTATCGCCTTGGGTGGTCACGGCAGAGGCGCTGGCCCCGTTCCGCATTTCCCAGCAGCCCCGGCCCAAGGGTGATCCCCAGCCGCTGGCCTATTTGTGGGACGAGACGGATCAGGCCTCAGGCGCTTTTTCCATCACGCTTCAGGCCAGCCTTTCAACCGCGACGATGCGCGCCCATGGATTGCCCGACCACAAGCTGAGCACCGGCCCGGCCAGCAACATGTATTGGACGGTTGCGCAGATGATTGCGCATCATACCGCCAATGGTTGCAATTTGATGCCCGGCGACCTGTTGGGCACCGGCACCATTTCTGGCCCCGACCCGGATAGCCTTGGCAGCCTGATGGAAATAACCGAAGGCGGCAAATACCCGATCCACCTGCCGACCGGAGAGACGCGGGGCTTTCTGGAAGCGGGCGACCGGGTTTCCCTGCATGGACAGGCCCGCCGCGATGGCTATCGGACGATTGGCTTTGGTCCGTGCGCCGGGACGGTTGGCTGACACTTAGGCGCGGATAAAATCGACGCTGGGCCCGTTGTGCGCGAACCGCAGCGCGCCAAGACGTCGCGCCCAATAGCTTTCCGACCCTTCTGCCAGCCGCCACGCATGAAGCCGGCGCGTCAGCAATTGAAGATCATATTCGGCGCTGATGCCAATAGCGCCATGAACCGCATGGGCGATGGCGGCAATCTCAGCGGCGGCGGTGCTCGCCACTTGCTTGGCGGTGGCCGCTGCCTGTTCAGAAGGCGGCAGGCCGGCGGCACAGCCGGTTTGCGCGGCAAAGCGCGCGGCGATCACCTGCTCGGCCATCACCGCCAATTGCTGCTGCACCGCCTGCAGCTTGCCAATCGGCTTGCCGAACTGGATACGATCATTGGCGTACGCAACCGTCATCTCCAACAGCCGCTCGGCCGCTCCAGAAATTTGGCAGGCGCGCAAAACGGCAAGCAGCGGACGCAAGCCCGACGCGGAGGCGGGCCCGATATCGGTGCCCTCAGACGCCAGCTCTAGCCGCACGGCCAGCGCGCCGGCATCTCCCATTGGCACGGCGTTGGTGATCGCGCGAAGCAACAGCCGCGCATCTTCTTCCACCAGCGCCCAGCGCGCTTGGGCGCCCGATAAAATGGGCCAGCGACTATCTGCGGGGATAAGGACAATCGGACCTTCTGGCAAAGCCCCGCCGGTGGCGGCGATCAGCGCCCGGGCGATCATCGTTTCCCCTAAAGGCAGCGGCATGGCCTGAGCCCCCAAGGCACAGAGAAGCGGGCCGACATCGGCAAGGCCCAGCCCTGCGCCGCCCGCGCTTTCTGCCACCAGCGCGTCTAGATAGCCCGAGCCCTGCATCTCACGCCACAGCGCCTCGCCGGACCCGCCGGCATCAATGGCGCGAACCACCGCACTGGGGCAGGCATCCGCCAACAGGCGACGAAACGGATCGAGAAGGTCGATATCGGTCATCAGCGCAACCCCAGCCCGCGCGCGATGATGCCGCGCAAAATTTCTCGCGTGCCGCCGCGCAGCGAAAAGCTGGGCGCAATCTGCGTGACGTAAAGGAGCGTGCGGTAAAGATCGGCGTCGATGGCTTCTTCAGGATGCGCGGCCAGATCATCGCCGATCAAGCGCGGCAGATCCTGCTCAAAACCCGTTCCCAAATCTTTCACCAGCGAGGCTTCCACGACCGGGCTTTCCCCTGCCGCCAGCCGCGCAGTGCAGCCGAGCGACATCACCCGCAATACGGCAAGCCGCGCCGTCAACTGGCCCAGCAATGCAAGCGCCGCATCATCGGCCCGACCCATGGCACGCAAATGCCGCGCCCAGGCATCAAGCAGCACAACGCTGGAATAGATGCGCTCTGGCCCGCTGCGTTCAAAGGCAAGCTCTGCGGTGACCTGATGCCAGCCCTGCCCTTCGGCCCCGACCAGCGCATCGTCCCCCAGTTCAACATTATCGAAAAAAACTTCGGCAAAATGGGCATCGCCCGTCAGGTCTGTAATCGGGCGGATATCCACGCCGGGCGCCTTCAAATCGATAATCAGCTGCGACAGCCCGGCATTGCGATCTTCCGGGCCGCCAGAGGTGCGCACCAGCGCGATCATATAATCGCTGTGCATCGAATTGGTCGTCCAGATCTTCTGGCCGTTGACGCGCCACCCGGTGGCCGTCCGCTCTGCCCGCGTCCGCACGCTGGCAAGGTCAGAGCCGGAACCCGGCTCGCTCATGCCGATGCAGAAAAAGGCCTCGCCCCGGCAAATGCGGGGCAGGTAAAAGTCCCGCTGCGCGTCGGTTCCATAGTTGAGGATCAGCGGCGCGCTTTGCCGATCGGCGATCCAATGCGCAGCGACGGGCGCGCCAGCCGACAGCAGTTCTTCCACCACCACGAAGCGGGCAAAGGGGCCGCGATCCGCCCCGCCATAGGCCTTGGGCAAGGTCAGCCCCAGATAGCCGGCCTTGCCGAGCGCACGACTGAAATCGGCGTCAAACCCCTGCCAAGACCGCGCCCGGCGATCTGTCGGCAAATCCTTGATGGCGTCTGCGATCAAGGCACGCACGGGCGCACGCAGCGCCTCATCCTCTGCCGGAATGCTGGCCATGGTCAGGCTGTCAAACACGCGCGCTCCTTTCTCCTCCCCCTTCATTCCATGACAGCGCGCTGCTTGGCAAGAATGGACGGAAGGTTAGGGCGAATGGGTTTACGGCACTGGTCACTGAATAAACATAGAATATGTCTTTGATAATTCTATGAAAAATTACATTGATTGTAATGTTGGATATTTATGCATAGATGATCGTGCCTTTCGACTCACGGAGGGCTTATGTCAGACTCTCGCCAATCTTCTTCAAATACAGATTTCGCATTCTGGATGCGAACCGGCCTGCGGCGCCAGTCCCTGCCCGCAGCGGAGGTAGAGGCCAAGTTCAATCCTTGGCACGACCCGCAGAACGGTCAATTCACGTACAGGCAGTCGGGCCGGTATTTCGGCGGTGGGGGCGCAACGGTCACATGGCTTGCAAAACCGAAACTTCAACCGCGGCGCCTATCGAGCGCTGGAAGATAAATGGGCCAAGATGCTCCGCCAAGGCGACCATATACGGGTCAGCATCACGCCGCGTTACAGCGGCGGCTCCGCTCGGCCGGACCGGATTGTTGTTACTTATATTCAGGGAAATGAACAGAAAGTCATCAACTTCATTAATAGTGATCAGGACACCAAAAATGGCGAATAAGGTAGAAGATATTCTTGATAAAATTGGTCAATCACTGGTTTTTTTGCAGCCAGACCATGTCGTCGCCACCCTATTATTGGTTCAGATAGGTGACCATGTTGTATCGACCGATATGTTTGACGATTTTGGCGATGATATTCGATATCGAAGTTTCGCCCATCGGTCTCACGACCTCAAGGACCTC
>JBJTNW010000029.1:0-95092 GCA_046074265.1 Chakrabartia sp. | reverse complement strand
CCAGATACATCATCGGGCGAATAACAATCTGGCCGTCGCGGACGACTGGGCGATCTTCGATCCGATGGAGGCCTAGCACGGCCGATTGCGGCGGATTGATAATCGGCGTGGACATGAGTGATCCGAAAACGCCGCCATTGGAAATGGTGAAGGTACCGCCCTTCATATCTTCCATGGTCAAGCTGCCATCCTTGGCCCGTGCGCCAAAATCGCCGATTGTGCGCTCAATGTCTGCAACGGACATATCCTGTGCGTCCCGAATAACCGGCACAACAAGGCCATTCGGCGCGGAGACAGCGACAGAAATGTCCGCATAGTTGCGATAGACGATTTCCTCGCCCTCAATTGAGCCATTCACCGCGGGAATATCGCGCAAGGCCATACACACGGCCTTGGTGAAAAAGCCCATAAAGCCAAGGCGCACGCCATGCTTCTTTTCAAACAAGTCCTTATACTTGTTCCGGGCTTCCATCACTGCCGACATATCAACATCGTTGAATGTCGTCAGCATCGCGGCCGTATTCTGCGCTTCCTTCAGGCGCTTGGCGACCGTTTGGCGCAGGCGTGTCATGCGGACGCGCTCTTCGGCGCGGGCTGAAGCCGGAGCGGTGGCAACGGCAGCCGAGGCGGCAGCAGCTGCGCTCTCCACCTTGGCAACAGCACCGCCGGATGAAACGGCAGCCATGACGTCATCCTTGGTAAGGCGCCCATCCTTGCCCGTGCCCTTGATCTTGGTCGGGTCAAGGCCATGCTCAAGCACCAAGCGGCGCACCGAGGGAGAAAGCGTCAGATCAGCCGCCTCTTCCGCAGAAACCGCCGGCGCCGCAGCCGCGGCCGCAGGAGCGGCGGCGGCTGGCTTCGGCGCAGACGCCGCGCCCGAGCCGGCTTCAATCGAGCCGATCACCGCGCCGACATTCACCGTCGCGCCTTCCGACACGATATGCGCACCCATGACGCCCGCGATCGGCGCGGTCACTTCCACCGCGACCTTATCGGTTTCTAGGCTGGCAATGGCCTCGTCCGCCGCCACGGCGTCGCCCGGCTGCTTCAGCCATTGGCCAAGCGTGGCTTCAGAGATGGATTCACCCAGGGTCGGAACAACAACTTCAGTCGACATGATCAGCCTTTCCGCTGGCGTCTGATTTCATCACGCACATTGTGGCCAAGCGCGTGGGAGATAAGGGCGGCCTGTTCGGCCTGGTGGCGCTTCATCAGGCCCGTCGCCGTCGCTGCGCTTGCCTTGCGGCCGGCATAGCGCGCCCGATCCGGGCCGATGCCCGCTTCGGCCAGGCATTCTTCGATAAACGGCTCAACGAAGAACCAACTGCCGTTATTCTTCGGCTCTTCCTGTGCCCAAACGACCTCCTCAAGGTTCACCATGCGCTTCAGGCGCACCACCAGAGGTTCGGACGGGAACGGATAAAGCTGCTCAATCCGGACAATCGCGGTGTTCTTGTCGCCTGCCGAATTGCGCGCTTCCATCAGGTCATAAGCGACCTTGCCGGAACAGAGCACGAGGCGCTTCACGTCCTTGTCCGCCGGGGCCCAAGGGTCCGACAGGATGCGCATGAAGTGGCTTTGATCGAGGAACTCATCCACCTTCGACACCGCCATTTTATGACGCAAAAGCGACTTGGGCGTCATCATGATCAGCGGCTTGCGGAACTGGCGGTGCATCTGACGGCGCAAGATGTGGTAATAATTGGCCGGCGTCGTGCAGTTGGCGACCTGGATATTATCTTCGGCGCAAAGCTGGAGATAGCGTTCCAGACGCGCCGAGCTATGCTCAGGCCCCTGCCCTTCATAGCCATGCGGCAACAGCATCACGAGGCCGTTGGCACGCAGCCATTTCGCTTCGCCCGCAGCGATGAACTGATCGATCATCACCTGCGCACCATTGGCAAAATCGCCAAATTGGCCTTCCCACAGAACAAGGCTCTTCGGGTCAGCACCCGCATAGCCATATTCAAAGCCCAGCACGCCAAATTCGGACAAGGGGCTGTCGAGCACCTCAAACCGACCATGCGGCACGGTTGAAAGCGGAATGTATTTCTGTTCGCTGGCCTGATCTACCCAGACCGCATGGCGCTGGCTGAATGTGCCTCGGCCGGAATCTTGCCCCGACAAGCGAACGCCATAGCCTTCCGACAACAGGGAGCCGAATGCCAGCGCCTCTGCGGTTGCCCAGTCAAAGCCCTCGCCATTGGCGAACATCGCCTTTTTGGCATCCAGCACGCGATTAAGCGTTGGGTGGACCTTCAGATCATCGGGCACCGTCGTCAGGGTCCGGCCCAAGCTGTCGAGCAGCTTCTTGGAAATGCCGGTTTCAACGTTGCGCCGCGCCGTTTCCGGGTCGGCGGGCTTGTTCAGCCCTGCCCAGCGGCCACCAAACCAGTCGGCATCATTGGGCTTATAGTCCGGTGCTGCCTGAAATTCTTGTTCCAGCACCTGCACAAAGCGCATGGCGTGCTCAGCCGCCCAATTGTCGTCGATGACGCCCTGTTCAATCAACCGCTTTGAATAAAGCTCAGACACGCCGGGATGCTGCTTGATCGTCTGGTACATCAGCGGCTGGGTAAAGCCCGGCTCGTCGCCTTCATTGTGGCCAAAGCGACGATAGCACCACATGTCGATCACGATATCGCGGTGGAAGGTCTGGCGGAATTCAACCGCCATCTTGGACGCAAAGGTCACGGCTTCAGGGTCATCGCCATTCACATGGAGGATCGGCGCCTGAACGCCCTTGGCCACATCTGACGGATAAGGCGAAGACCGCGCGAATTGCGGGCTGGTCGTAAAGCCGACCTGGTTATTGACGATAAAGTGGATGCATCCGCCCGTGTTATAGCCGCGAATGCCCGAGAAGCCGAGGCATTCCCACACAATCCCCTGCCCCGCAAAAGCGGCATCGCCATGGAGCAGAACGGGAAGAACCTGAGTATGCTTACCCTTGCCGATATCATCGCGGAAGGTCTGGCCTGCGCGCACCTTGCCCAGCACAACCGGGTCCACCGCTTCAAGGTGCGACGGATTGGGCACAAGGCTCATATGAACCTTGATCCCGTCAAATTCGCGGTCGGTTGAGGTGCCGAGGTGATATTTCACATCGCCCGAGCCACCGACATCGTCCGGATGGGCGGACCCACCCGAAAATTCATGGAAAATCACGCGATAGGGCTTGCCCATCACATTGGCGAGCACGTTCAGGCGACCGCGATGCGGCATCCCGATCACAATCTCGCGGACACCCTGCGCCCCGCCATGCTTGATAAAGCTTTCCAGCGCCGGGATCATCGCTTCGCCGCCATCCAGCCCGAAGCGCTTGGTGCCAACATATTTGCGGCCGAGGAACTTTTCGTACTGTTCCGCCTCGATCACCTTGGCAAGGATCGCCTTTTTGCCTTCGGGCGTAAAGCCGATCGACTTGTCAGCGCCTTCCATCCGTTCCTGAAAGAAGCGGCGCTCTTCCACGTCCGAGATGTGCATATATTCAAGGCCGACATTGCCGCAATAATTGGCGCGCAGAATGGCCACCAGATCGCGCACCGTCGTCCATTCAAGGCCCAAGGTGCCGCCCACATAGACCTGCCGGTCCAAATCCGCGCCCGTAAAGCCGTGATATTCCGGCGTCAGGTCGGGCGGCAGATCTTGCTTGGTCAGGCCAAGCGGATCGAGATTAGCGGCCAGATGCCCGCGCACACGATAGGTGCGGATAAGCATCATCGCCCGGATCGAGTCCGCCGCCGCCGCCGCCACATCGGCCTGCGCCATCGGCTTGCCGGCATCCTTCGCCGCCTTTTTGATGGCGACCTGCATCTGCGTCGGGTCAAGCGCCGCCGTCAGATCATCGGTATCGGCCAAGGGCCAGTTGGGCCGCGCCCAGCTGGGACCTTGTTCGGTTTCGAATTCGTGGTTCTCAAAACCCATGTTACGCCTTCCTGGGAGAGGATGTCGGGCGGTGAAGGGCTGAAATCAGCCCTTCAGAGCTTCAACCAGCGTCTTGCCAAGTTCTGACGGGGACGGAGAAACGCGGATGCCCGCCGCTTCCATCGCCGCGATCTTCGATTCCGCATCGCCCTTGCCGCCGGATACAATCGCACCGGCATGGCCCATGCGACGACCCGGAGGGGCCGTACGACCGGCGATAAAGCCGGCCATCGGCTTTTTGCGGCCGCGCTTGGCTTCGTCGATCAGGAACTGAGCGGCTTCTTCTTCCGCCGACCCGCCGATTTCACCGCTCATGATGATCGACTTGGTCGCATCGTCGGCAAGAAAGGCTTCAAGGCAATCGATGAAGTTGGTGCCGTTCACCGGGTCACCGCCGATGCCGACCGCCGTCGTCTGGCCAAGGCCTTCTGCCGTCGTCTGAAACACGGCTTCATAGGTAAGCGTGCCCGAGCGCGAGACCACGCCAACCGAGCCCTTGGAGAAGATGTTGCCCGGCATAATGCCGATCTTGCACTCACCCGGCGTCAGCACGCCCGGGCAGTTCGGGCCAATCAGGCGCGACTTGGAGCCAGAAAGCGCGCGCTTCACCTTCACCATGTCGAGCACCGGAATGCCTTCAGTGATGCAGACGATCAGCGGCACTTCTGCGTCAATTGCCTCAAGGATCGAGTCCGCGGCAAAGGGCGGCGGCACATAGATGACCGACGCGTCCGCGCCCGTCTTGGTGACGGCTTCGGCAACCGTATCGAACACCGGCAGGCCGATATGGGTCGTCCCGCCCTTGCCGGGCGTCACGCCGCCCACCATCTGCGTGCCATAATCCAGCGCCGCTTGCGTGTGGAACGTACCCGTATCACCGGTCATCCCCTGGGTGATCACCTTGGTGTTCTTATTGACGAAAATGCTCATAAAGCTCTCCTGAAATCAGTCGCGTCGGATCAGGCGAGCGCCGGATCAATGGCTTTGCACGCGTCAAGCAGTTCCTTGACGGCATCGACCGAGACCTGAAGATTGGCCTTGGCTTCCGCATCAAGGGCAATCTCGACAACCTGCTCAACGCCACCCGCACCGATGATCACGGGAACGCCGACATAAAGATCATCCACGCCATATTGGCCGGTCAGGTGCGCCGCGCAGGGCAGCAGGCGCTTTTGGTCGCGCAGATAGGCTTCGGCCATCGCGATGCCGCTCGTGGCCGGGGCATAATAAGCCGAACCGGTCTTCAACAGGCCGACAATCTCGCCGCCGCCCGAACGGGTGCGCTGGACGATCGCGTCGATCCGCTCCTTGGTGGAACGACCCTGCTTGATAAGATCCGGCACGGGGATGCCCGCCACCGTCGAATATTCAACAACCGGCACCATCGTGTCGCCATGGCCGCCGAGCACGAACGAATTGACGTCACGCACCGAGACCTTGAATTCTTCCGCGAGGAAGTGGCTGAAGCGCGCCGAGTCCAGAACGCCGGCCATACCAACGACCTTGTTGTGCGGCAGGCCCGAAAATTCGCGCAGCGCCCAGACCATCGCATCGAGCGGGTTGGTGATGCAGATCACAAAAGCGTTCGGTGCATTGTCGCGAATGCCTTCGCCCACCGACTTCATCACCTTGAGGTTGATGCCGAGAAGATCGTCGCGGCTCATGCCCGGCTTGCGAGCAACGCCAGCGGTCACGATGATCACGTCCGCATCCTTGATGTCGGCATAGTCGTTGGTGCCCGTGATCTTGGCATCAAAGCCTTCAACCGGGCCGCACTGCGACAAATCAAGCGCCTTGCCCTGCGGGATGCCCTCAACGACGTCAAAAAGAACGATGTCGCCCAGTTCCTTGATCGCTGCGAGATGGGCGAGCGTGCCGCCGATATTGCCGGCACCGATCAGTGCAATCTTCTTACGAGCCATTGCCGAGTCCTTCCCCTTTGGCCAAATAACGGAATTGGGCCGCGCTTAGGCCCGTTTCACCCTGCTTACAACCGCATAATGCGCCAAAGTTAACAGTTTTTGTGCAACTCATTCTCAATAGCGACAGGCCAACGCAAAGCCGCGATTTTTTGGCATTTCCCAAAGCCCTTATTTACCTTATCTTCCCCTAGAACGACCGGGAGAGAAAAAGATGAAGGCCCCCACCCCGCTGCGCATTGATATCGTCTCCGATGTTGTCTGCCCTTGGTGCATCATCGGCTATAAACAATTAGAGCGTGCCATTGGCCGGATGGGGGACCGGGTAGAGGTGGGCATTCGCTGGCACCCGTTTCAGCTGGCGCCCTATCTGGGGGATGAAGGCCAGAATATCGGCGATTATGGACGCGAACGCTACGGCGCGACGCCCGAACAATCGGCCGCCAACCGAACCCGCATTACCGATGCAGGTGCGCTTTTGGGCATCACCTTCAACTATTCCAGCGAAAGCCGGATCTACAATACGCGCCGTGCGCACAAGCTGCTCGCTTGGGCGGGACAAAATGGCGGACAAACTGCGCTGAAACTTGCTCTGTTCGGCGCCTATTTTACCGACCAGCGCAATATCTCGGACCCAGACGTCCTTCTGGACATTGTCGCCGAAACCGGTTTGGACCGGGCGGCAGCGGCGGCCGCACTGGATGACCCGCAATTTGACGCGCTGATTGATGAGGAACTGCGCTATTGGGACGCGCAGAATATTACCGGCGTGCCGGCCTTCATCATCAATGGCAAATATATGATCCCCGGTGCGCAGGACGCCGACACATTTGTGCGCGTGCTGGACCGGGTGATCGAAAAGGAAACGGCGATAGCCTGATCAGGCAGGTCTATCCCTGATCAGTTGGCAAGCGCCTTTACCATGTCGTGCCAATGGTCGAGGTCTTCATAGAAGCTCTTGACCGGAATACGCTCATCCCGGCCGTGCGCCCGCTCATCCTCTGGGATGACGATCCAAGCGCCTGAAACCCCATAAACAGGCATTCCGGTTGCGCGGAAGAACAGGCCGTCAGTTGCCCCGGTGGACATTTGCGGGACAATATCAACACCCGGATGGCGCTTGTGAATGCTGGTTGTATAGGCCTTGATGATATCGGCGCGCAGCGGAGAAGGCGGCGACGGGACCGAAGTTCCAAAAGGCTCAACCGTCACATTCGGCCCGGCTGCCGCCTGCAATTCCGCCTGGACGGAAGCCGCCTCCACTCCCGGGAAGATCCGGCAATTAACAAGCGCCTTGGCGGTCTGCGGCAACGCGTTATCTGCATGGCCACCTTCTAGCCGCGTGGCGACGCAGCGCGTGCGCGTCATGGCCACTTCCAGCGGGTCAGCCTCGATAATGTCAGCGGCTTCGCTGTCTTTCTCATTGGCAAGCCAGCGGCGCATCGCATCACCCAGCTTGCCCTTTTCCTGTTTTTGACGAAACTGGAAATAAGCGCGCGTCGTTTCATTCAGCATCGGCGTAAAGCGATGGCTTTCCAGCCGCTTCAATGCCCCGGCCAAATCATAAATGGCGTTGTCGGGCCGCGGGCGAGAGCTGTGTCCACCCGGGTTGCGCGCGGTGAAGCTATAGCTCTGATACATTTTTTCAGACGTCTGAATACCAAAGCCCAGCGAATTGCCATCCTTGTCATAGGCCCCGCCCCCGGCATCGGCATTCAGCGCAAAGTCCGCATCCACCAATTTGCGCCACTCGGTCGAGGCAAGACGCGCGCCTACGCCGTCGGTTTCCTCATCCCCCGAGAAAAAGACGATGATGTCGCGCTTGGGCTTGAAGCCTTCTGCCTTCAGACGCAGGAGCGCGTTGGTGATCGCGACGATGCCGTTTTTCATGTCGGTGGTGCCGCGCCCATAAAGATAGCCGTCTTCTTCGACCATCTTGAATGGATCGCGCGACCAGTCATCGCGCTTGGCATCCACCACATCCATATGCCCAATCAGCAGCATCGGCTTTTTCGCCGGGCGGCCATCTGCCTTCCAGCGAACAATCAACCCCTGCGTGCCGTCATAATCCTTGACGATGATGTCCTTGAACCCGCCTTTTTCAAACTCGCCCTTCAGATAGGCGACGAGCTTCTTCACCTCTTCCGGCCGGGTCGTCACCGAAGGAATGTTGACGGCGTTTTCCAGAAGTTCCCGGCCCTTGGCGTGCCAGGGGTCAGCAGGAGCCGCGGCCAGAGCCGGCGCGGCCAGAGCAAAAGTAGAAACGGCAAGAATAAAACGGCGCATCACTTCTTCCTTCATTCCAATTTGCCCAGCCTAGCGCCCTGATCAGGATTCGCCATGGCCCTCGGCAAGATAATCAAGGCTTTGCATTTCCATCAGCCGGGAAATCGTGCGGTCAAACTCAAAGCGGCCATCGCCTTCAGCATAAAGCGCAGAGGGCGGCGCATCTGCCGCGGCAATCAGCTTGACCTTATGCTCATAAAGCGCATCGATCAGCGTCACGAAACGGGCGGCTTCGTTGCGATTTTCCGGACTCAATTTCGGGATGCCAACCAGAATGACCGTGTGAAAATGGCGGGCAACCGACAGATAATCGGGCGCCCCGCGTGCTTCCGCACAAAGCCGCTTGAACGAGAACACGGCGACGCCCTTGAGACTTTTGGGCACATGCAGGACGCGCCCACCCCCAACATCCAAATCTTCCGACGGGACGTGCTCGGCGTCTTCAGGCGGATAATCGGTCAGGCGGAAAAAGGCTTCGCGGCAGGCCTCGGTTGCCACGGGGCCTAACGGACTGTGCCAGGTATCTATGCCCGCCAGTCGTTCCAGCCGGTAATCCGTGGGGCCATTGAGCGTCAGCACATCAAGCCGGGCCTCGATCAGCGCGATAAAAGGTAGGAAATGTTCGCGATTAAGGCCGTCCTTGTACAAATCCTTCGGCGCGCGGTTGGAGGTGGTGACAATAACAACCCCGGCCTCGATCAGACCCGTAAACAGCCGCGACATGATCATCGCATCGGCAGAATTGTTGACGACCATTTCGTCAAAGCACAGACATTTGGTTTCGGCCGAAATCGCGGCCACAACGGGAAGGATGGGATCGCCTGTTTCCTTGGCGCGCTCCACCCGCAGGCGCGCGTGAATTTCGAGCATAAATTCATGGAAATGCGCGCGTCGTTTGGCCGGAATGGCCAGGCAGGAAAAGAACAGGTCCATCAACATGGACTTGCCGCGACCCACATTTCCCCAGAGATAAAGGCCGCGCGGGGCCGCCGGGGCATTTGTGCCAAACAGGCGACCCATTAGCCCCTTTTTGGTCGGCTCAGCCTCTAATTCGTTCTGAAGCCGGTTCAGCCGAACGGCGGCAGCTTCCTGTTCCAGATCCGGCTTTAACTCACCTGCGGCAACCAGCGACCGATAGCGGTCGAGGACCTGCGTCACCGGCCCCGGCCTTTGCGGACCGTCGCAGAAAAAGCGGCAACCTTATGGTCGCCCTGCTCCACAATGCCGCGCAGAAAGACCAGCCGCTTGGTTTCTTTCAAAATCTCGGCCACCGCATCCATCGGCCGGTCTGGATATCCCCCGCCGATAAACTGGGTGGAAAGATCCAGCGTCACCGATCCTTCCATACCCTCCAGCCCAAGCATGTGCCCGCAAGAAAATAGCGAGATATCAATAAGCGAAAGCGTCGCAGCCCCGTGGACGATATCGAGCAAATTGGTGTGCTTAAGCTCGGGGAACATGCGCAGGCGCACGGCACCATTGGCTTCAATGCGGGTGATGAGCTTGCCCATCACCTGCGCGTTGAACCGCCGATCGTCCTTCAATTCCCAAAGATGCCAGCCCGGGTTTTCCGGGTCTGGCGCATTGTCAAAGGCCGCGCTTTCCGGCGCGACAAAGCCCGCCTGCGCCATCAGATGGCGCGCTCGGCGACCATCTTCTTGGTTTCGGCAATCGCCTTGGCCGGGTTCAACCCCTTGGGGCAGACATTGGCACAGTTCATAATAGTGTGGCAGCGATAGAGGCGGAAGGGATCTTCCAGCTCGTCAAGGCGCTCACCCGTAAACTCGTCGCGGCTATCTGCAAGCCAACGATAGGCCTGAAGCAGGATCGCCGGGCCGAGGAACTTGTCAGAATTCCACCAATAGCTCGGGCAGCTCGTTGAGCAGCAGGCGCACAGAATGCATTCGTAAAGGCCATCCAGCTTGGCGCGGTCTTCCGGCGACTGGAGCCGTTCCTTGCCCGACGGCGTTGTCGTCTTGGTCTTCAACCAAGGCTCGATCGACGCATATTGCGCGTAGAAATGCTTGAAGTCGGGCACGAGGTCCTTGATGACTTCCATGTGCGGTAAGGGCGTGATGCGCACTTCGCCGCCGCACTCATCAATGGCTTTGGTGCAAGCAAGCGTGTTGGTGCCGTTGATGTTCATCGAGCAGGACCCGCAAATGCCTTCGCGGCACGAGCGGCGGAAGGTCAACGACGAATCCTGTTCCGACTTGATCTTGATCAGCGCGTCGAGAACCATCGGGCCGCATGTGTCGAGGTCCACCTCAAACGTATCATAGCGGGGGTTCTCTCCGCTATCCGGGTCATAGCGGTAGATCTTGAAGCTCTTCGGCTGAGACGCGCCCTCAGCTTTGTGGACGTTGCCGTTTTTGTTGATCCTGCTGTTTGCAGGAAGGCGGAATTCAGCCATGACCAAAACCCCTGATACGAATTGCAATTGCCGATAGCGCGATGACAGGCAAGGTCAACACCCCGAAGCGGATATTTGGCCCAACAATTAAAATCGTTCGCCGCGAACGACCTCAACATCGCCCAAAATGACCAAAAGGCCATAAGCATCGAGATGCGGCGCAATCGCATCAATAAAGGCAGACGCCTTTTCTGAACTGGCAATGGCGATAAACAGGCGCTTGGCGACGGCGCCCGACACATCCTCGTCGCGCCATGCGCCGCCCTGCCCCGCGCCAGAGGCCAAGGCAGCGACACTGTGATGGACAATCCCGGCGCGCGCGGCGCTTTCAGCCAACCATTCACACAAGGGCGCATCGGCCACGACTTCAATCCGCTTGCGCTTGACCATTTCCATCTTCTGATCCTCCTAGCCGGCGAACCGGGCCGCAAGCCCCGCAAATAGCGGGATACCAATCACGATATTGAACGGGAAGGTCACCGCCAGCGACATCGACAGGTAAATGCCCGGATCTGCCTTGGGCAGCGCCATGCGCATGGCCGCTGGAACAGCAATGTAAGAGGCGCTGGCCGCCAGCATGGCAAAGGCTGCCGCGGTTCCGGCGTGCAGCCCCAGCAGCACCGCAATCGCAAGGCCAATCGTACCGTTGATCAGCGGCAAGGCGATGCCCAGACTTGCAAGTCGCCAGGTCATCGCCCGGCTTTCGCGCAGGCGACGCACGGCGATCAGTCCCATATCCAGCAGGAACAGGCAGAGAATGCCTGAAAAACCCGTGGTGAAGACCGGCGAAATAGCCCCATATTTCTCCTTGCCGACAACAAGGCCAATCACAAAAGCACCCAGCAGCAGGACAACCGAGCCATTAAGGAAAACCTCGCGCCACACATGGCCGCCCGGTGCATCGCTTTTGCGCGCCAAGCCACTTTGCGCGAGCATCAGGCCGGTCAGAATCGCAGGGGTTTCCATCAACGCCAGCACGGCCACCATATAGCCCGCCGGGGCCGTTCCTGCCCGGCTTAGCGCCTCGCTCGCCGTCACGAAGGTAACGATGCTAACCGAGCCATAATGCGCGGCCACGGCCCCTGCGTTCAGCCGATCCAGCCCGCCCCAACTGCGCAGCAAGGCAAAGGCCAGCAGCGGGATCAAGAAGCTCAAGGTCAATCCGGCTAGGCTTGCCGAGGCCATATCGACGGACAATCCGGCAGCCGACACTTGCACGCCGCCCTTCAGGCCAATTGCCGCCATGAGGTAAAGCGACATGCCTTTGGCGATCGGCTCTGGCACCGAAAGATCAGATTTAACCGCCGCCGCCAACGCGCCCAGCACGAAAAACAGGATTACCGGCGAGATCAGCGTCTCGAAAGCAGCCATGAAACTCCCCCTATGCGCCTTCCCTGCCCTCTGCCGCTCTATTGTCCAGCGCTTGCCAGCCGTCAACTTGGCTGGCACTGACCTTTTGGTCATGTCCAGCGCCCGCCATTTCTCGCTTGATGCGCTTCGGGGCTTTGCAGTTATGGGTATATTGCTGATGAATATCATCGGCTTTGCCTTGCCCATGTCAGCCTATGTCAATCCGATGGCTTGGGGGCATGAGGGGCAGGCTGACCTGATCGCCTGGGGCCTTGCCTTTGTGCTGGTCGACGGCAAGATGCGCGGGCTTTTCTCGATATTGTTCGGCGCATCAATGGTGTTGGTGATCGACCGGGCCGACGCGCAAGGCGCCTCGGGCACCGCCCTGCATTTTCGGCGCATGGCATGGCTCTTTCTCCTCGGGTTGCTGCACTTCTGGTTCATCTGGGATGGGGATATATTGTCGCTTTATGCCTTGTGCGGGATGGCGGCCTTTCTCTTTAAAGATATGCCCCCTCGCCCGCTTGCGCTCCTTGGCGGCGGCCTAATGCTCGCCAATCTGCTGATCTGGGCGTCCATCCTGCTGGCAGCGCACGCTCTTAGAGCAGATCCCGCCGCGCAGGCGGCCTATCTCGCATTGGCCGATGCGCTGGGCGACCCGCAGGGGGTGAGCATCGCTGATGATCTGAAGACCTTCCAATCCAGTTACGCCATCATCGCTGACACGAGGCTGGCGAGCCATATCAGCAGCCCTTTTGATCTGCTTTATGGCTATGGCGCGGAAACGCTGGGGCTCATGCTTTGGGGCATGGCGCTGTTCAAATCGGGCGCGCTCACCGGCCAATGGCCGCGCCGAAAGCTGATCCGGCTGGCCATGGCCGGCTATGGCCTCGGGGTGCCCGCGTCGTTGATGCTGGCTTGGGCAACGGCACGCCAAGGCTTTGAGACGCTCTCTACGGCGGACATATATTATGCTTTTGATCTGCCCGCCCGCATGGCCATCATGCTGGGCCATTTGGCGGCCTTGCTGCTGCTGATCAGGTTAAAGGAAGGAAAGCACAGCCCCTTATTGCAGCGGGTGGCGGCGGCAGGCCGCATGGCCTTTTCCAACTATATCCTCACCTCGTTGGTGATGACCACGCTCTTCTACGGCTATGGCTTTGGACTATTTGGCAAAGCGAGCCGCGCAGAAATCTATCTGGCGGTTCCGCCCATGTGGCTGGCCATGCTGATCTGGTCGCCGCTCTGGCTCAACCATTTTCGCTACGGTCCGCTGGAATGGCTGTGGCGCAGCCTGACCAAGGCAAAATGCCAGCCCTTACGGCGCTGACCCCTGCCTATAATAGGCTGACCCGGCCACCGGCATGGCGCTCCAGCCGGCCCGCCAATTCTAGCTCGAGCAGGACAAGCTGCACCCGCCCCGGCGACACCGCCGATTGGCGAACCAATTCATCCACGCTGACGGCAACGGGGGATAAAAGGCTCATTAAAAGGCGGCGGGCCTCTTCCTCTCCGGCCCAGTCCGACGGCTCTTCCCGCAGCTGCGGCGTCTTGGGCGGACACGGCAGGCCAAAATCAGCGATCGTCTCGAGGATGTCATCCGCCGTCTGGACAAGAACGGCACCGTCTCGGATCAACTGGTTGCACCCTTGAGACCGCGGGTCGAGCGGCGATCCGGGAACCGCCATCACATCGCGCCCGGCCTCATTCGCCAGCCGAGCCGTGATCAACGAGCCGGATTTCGGCGCCGCCTCGACCACGACCACGCCCTTGGCCAGCCCTGCGATAATCCGGTTGCGGGCCGGAAAATGCCGTGCCAGCGGGTCTCGGCCCGGAGGCTGTTCCGTCACCAAGAGACCTTGTTCGGCAATGGCTGCCTGAAGATCAGCATGTTCAGGCGGGTAGCTGATATCAATTCCGCTTGCGATCACGGCAATCGTCCCGCCTGTGAGCGCCCCTTGATGCGCCTGCGCATCGATACCCCGGGCAAGGCCAGAGGTGACAACCACCCCCCGGCCGGCCAAATCAGCCGCGATAAGCCGGGCAAAGCGGCAGGCCGCGGCAGAGGCATTGCGGGCACCCACCAGTGCCACATTGGGCCGCCGGGCAAGCGCCAAATCGCCGCGGACGATCAGCACCGGCGGCGGCGCTTCCATTTCGGCCAGCAAGGGCGGATAATCTGCTTCGCCCAAAAAGACATGGCGGGCGCCCAAATCGGTCACCCGGGCCATTTCTACTTCGGCATCAGCAACCGAAGCCAAGTGCGGCACGCGCCCGCCGCCGCGGGCGGCAAGCGCCGGGATCGCCTCTAAAGCATTGGCAGCACTGCCAAAACGCTGAAGCAACTGACCATAAGAGACAGCGCCAATGTGTGCGGACCGTATCAGCCGGAGTTTATCCAGCCGATCCGGCCCGCCAGCGGTCACGCTGACTTTTTCCCGATGCGCGGCTCAGTTCCCGCCATCAGACGCTGGATATTTGCTTTGTGCTTCCAGAGCACCGCAACGGCCAGAATGGCGAGCATGGCGGCCAAAGGAGGGCTGCCGAACGCATAAGCGGCAATCGGCGCAGCGACCGCAGCCGCCATGCCGCCGACCGAGGAAATCCGCGTCAGCACCATCCCGCCCAGCCAGACCAGGGCAAAAACCAGCCCGACCTGCCAGTCCAGGACCAGACACAGTCCCAACAAGGTCGCCACACCCTTGCCGCCCTTAAAACCCAGCCAGACCGGATAAAGATGACCAAAAAAGGCCGCCGCACCGGCGATGAGCACCAGCCCGGGATCAACCAACCGGCATAGGATGACCGCCATCACGCCCTTCAGCGCATCCAGAATAAGCGTCGCCGCAGCCAGCCCTTTGCGCCCCGTGCGCAACACGTTGGTTGCGCCGATATTGCCCGAGCCGATCTGCCGCAGGTCTCCTGCTCCAAAGGCGCGGGTCAAGACCACGCCAAAGGGAATAGACCCTAGCAGATACCCGATGATCAGCGCGGCCGCCGGCCCCATCCAAATTGGCATTGCCGCCTTTTCTCCCCTCAATTGCGCGTTTATCGGGTTTGATAGAGCGTGCATTTGTGCAAGGGCAAGACATAATGACGGACAGCCGCCCCATTTTGGTCTTTGATTCCGGCGTAGGCGGGCTGTCCGTGCTTGCCCATATTCGCGCCGCCCTTCCCAAAGCGCCGATTGTCTATGCTGCCGATAATGCCGGCTATCCCTATGGCACCAAAAGCGAAGCGGAAATTGCGGCACGGGTACCGGCACTGCTCGGCCGGTTGGCAGAACGCTATCATCCGCGGGTGATTGTTATCGCCTGCAATACGGCTTCCACCATTGCCTTGGCCCATGTCCGCTCGGCGCTTGATCTGCCAATTGTTGGCACCGTGCCCGCCATCAAGCCGGCCGCCCACCTATCCAAAACCCGCGTGATCGGCGTTTTGGGGACGGAGGCGACCGTCCGCCAGCCTTATGTCGATAATCTGGTCGCAGAATTCGCATCAGACTGTATTGTGGTGCGCCATGGCTCGGCAGAGCTGGTTGACCTTGCCGAAGCAAAGCTGCGCGGCACTGCTGCTGCGCCTCAGGCCATGCGGGCGGCCCTAGCCGGCCTGTTTGATCAGCCGAATGGCGACAGGATTGACGTGATTATATTGGCCTGCACCCATTTTCCCCTGCTGGCCAAGGAAATTGAAGCCGCGAGCCCGCCGGGTATCTTGCTGGTTGATTCCGGGGCGGGGATTGCCCGTCGAACGGCGCATCTGTGCGCCGACCAGAACTGGCCCGACAGCGCACCCGGCCGCGCCGTCTTTACCAAAGCAGACCCAGATCTGGACCGGCTGCGCCCCGCGCTTTTGGCGCAGGGGCTTACCCAGACCGACATTCTTTGAACTTTGACGTTTCCCAGGAGGCCCCATGGCACTGACCGCAGAAGAACTGGTGGATCGCTTCAACGCCAAACAGCCGCCGACCGGACCGCTTTTCGGCATGAAAGTCATCAGCGTCGATACGCACACCAACTGCGTGCAAATGACTTTCCAGCCGGGCGACTCGCTGACCAACCCGCGCGGGACCATTCAGGGCGGGATCGTGACGGCGATGCTAGATGATTGCGCGGCTTATGCCGGCATTGTCGCTTTGGGCGAGCCAGGCTTTATCGCTTCGCTTGAAGTGAAAACCAGTTTCTTTGGGCCGGCCTTTCCGGGCCTTTTAAAGGCGGAAGGCCGTTGTCTGAAAATGGGGAAATCCTCGTGCTTTCTAGAGGCCGACCTGTTTGATGCCGAGGGCAAGCACCTTGCCCGGCTCACCTCGTCTGCCATTCCGCTACGCACCACGCAAAAGCCAAAGCTGGTGGAAGCAACCCCTACCCCCTGACCTAATACCGTATTTTTGCGAAACGTTCTCGCTGGAAACTTGGTCCGCGACACATTATGTGCGCTCAAAATTGCCGAACAGGATGAGATCCCTTGGATTACAGCAAGGTCTTCAGCGCCGCGATTGATCGTCTTCATGAAGAGGGTCGCTATCGCGTCTTTATCGACATCCTGCGGAACAAGGGTGCGTTCCCCAATGCGCGCTGCTTTGCCGGGCATAACGGCCCCAAGCCGATCACCGTTTGGTGCTCTAACGATTATCTGGGCATGGGCCAGCATCCCAAGGTGATCGCGGCCATGGAAGAGGCGCTGCACGACGTGGGCGCAGGATCGGGCGGCACGCGCAATATTGGCGGCAACACCCATTATCATGTCGATCTGGAAGACGAACTGGCCGATCTTCATGGGAAAGAATCGGCCCTGCTCTTCACCTCGGGCTATATCTCGAACGAAGCGACGCTTTCCACGCTGGGCAAAATCCTGCCGGGCTGCATCATCTTTTCCGACGAACTGAACCACGCCTCGATGATTGCGGGCATCCGCAATTCAGGCTGCGAAAAGCGCGTGTGGCGGCATAACGACCTTGCCCATCTGGAAGAGCTGCTTCAGGCCGAGGACGAGACCGTCCCCAAGCTGATCGCCTTTGAAAGCGTCTATTCCATGGATGGCGATGTCGCGCCGATTGCCGAGATTTGCGATCTTGCCGACAAATATAACGCGCTGACCTATTGCGACGAAGTCCATGCAGTTGGCATGTATGGACCGCGTGGCGGCGGCATTACCGATCGCGATGACGTTGCCAACCGGGTGACGATTATTGAAGGCACGCTGGGCAAGGCCTTTGGCGTGATGGGCGGCTATATCGCTGCCGATAAGATGATCGTGGATGTTATCCGCTCCTACGCACCGGGCTTTATCTTCACCACCTCGCTGTCGCCGGTGCTTGTGGCCGGGGTGTTGGCAAGCGTCCGCCATCTCAAATCCTCGTCAGAAGAGCGCGACGCCCAACAGGCGGCGGCCGCGTTCCTCAAAAAGAGCTTCGCAGATGCCGGTCTGCCCGTCATGCCCAGCGTCACGCATATCGTCCCGCTGATGATTGGCGATCCGGTCAAGGCCAAGCGCATCAGCGATATCCTGCTGGCCGAATATGGCGTCTATGTGCAGCCGATCAATTTCCCAACTGTGCCACGCGGCACAGAAAGGCTGCGCTTTACGCCGGGTCCGACGCATAGCGAAGCGATGATGACCGACCTGACAGCAGCCCTGTGCGAAATCTGGGAACGGCTGGAGATGAAGAAGGCGGCCTGAGCCTCAGGCCCGCCCAAACAGCTTTTCAATATCGCTATGGGCCAGCTTGATCCAAGTCGGCCGACCATGGTTGCACTGGCCAGAATGGGGCGTGACTTCCATTTCCCGAAGCAGCGCGTTCATTTCCGCAACCGAAAGCACGCGGCCCGCGCGAACAGAGCCATGACAAGCCATGGTGCCCGCAACGGCATCCAGCTTTTCCTTAAGCGATAGAGCCTGATCAAACGCCGCCAGTTCGTCAGCCAAATCAGAAACAAGGCCTTTGACGTCGCCATTGCCCAGCAGCGCCGGCATCGCGCGGACAAGCACGGCATTGGGCCCAAAGCGCTCAAGATCGAGCCCCAAATCGCTCAATTCAGTTGCCCGCGCTTCCAGCCGATCGCAGCCCGGCTCATCCAGTTCCACCACTTCGGGCAGCAACAGCGCCTGAGCGGCGACCCGGCCGCCCTCCAGCGCCCGGCGCATCCTTTCTAGCACAAGCCGCTCATGTGCAGCGTGCTGATCAACAATGACCAGACCGTCTTCTGCTTCGGCCACGATATAGGTTTTTGCGACCTGCCCCCGGGCGACGCCCAGCGGATAGCTCTGCGTCTCGGGCGGCGGCGAAAAAGCGGGTTCGGCCCGCGCCTGGGGCGGAGGCGCAAAGCTGGGTCGTCGCTCTGCAACGCCCGGAGCCGTCCAGAGCCGCAAATCCTGCGCCGCGCTATCCGCCGGGGCTGGCAAGACGGCCTCGCGTTGCCACAGCGATAACGCGTCGGTTGCGACCGGTTGGGCGCTGCGATGCCCGGCAGCGTCCAATGCGCGCCGGAGGCCAGAGACGATCATGCCGCGCACCAAGGCCGGATCGCGAAAGCGGACCTCGGTCTTGGCCGGGTGCACATTCACATCCACCTCACTTGGCGGCAGATCAAGGAACAGCGCCACCACCGGATGACGGTCGCGCGCTAGGAAGTCCGCATAAGCGCCGCGCACCGCGCCGATCAGCAACCGATCCTTTACCGGGCGACCGTTGACGAACAGATATTGATGGTCCGCCACGCCGCGGTTGAAGGTCGGGATGCCGGCAACGCCGCCCAGCACATAGGCGTCGCGGGCAAGGTCCACCGTGACGCTGTTGTCTGCCAGATCGCGATCGGTAAGCGCGGCCACACGTTCTGGCCGGGATTGACCTTCAGGCACAGAAAGAGTGCGACGGCCATCATGCTCCAGCGCAAAGGCGATATCGGGCCGGGCCATGGCAAGCCGCTTCACCACATCCAGCGCGGCGGCATATTCCGCCCGCGGGGAACGCATAAATTTGCGGCGGGCCGGGACTTTGGCAAAAAGGGCTTCCACGCGCACCCGGGTGCCCGGCGGCAGCGCAGCGGGCCCTTCTTCTACCAATTGCCCATTATCGATCGTCCGTCGCCAGCCATCGGCGCCGCGCTCGCGGCTTTCCAACGTTAGCCGTGCGACGCTGGCGATGCTGGGCAAGGCCTCGCCGCGGAACCCCATGGTTGCAACCTGATCTATTTCGTCATCGGGCAATTTGGAGGTCGCGTGGCGTTCCAGCGCCAGCGCCATATCGCCGGCCGACATGCCACAGCCATTGTCGGTGACATCGATCAGATCGATCCCGCCCAAGGCCAAGCGGATATCGATTCGCGTCGCGCCCGCATCGATCGCGTTTTCAACCAACTCCTTGAGCGCGCTGGCCGGGCGCTCGACCACCTCGCCGGCCGCGATCCGATTGACGAGGTGCTCAGGAAGGCGGCGTATTGACATGATTGGCGCTCTACCGCATCGAACGCTCAACCGCGACCTGCCGGGTGGAAGAATGATCGACTTTCTTGTGGGTTGTCGGGTAAAGGCCCGTCGCCCGGCCCCGTGACCGGCGTAGCTAACAGGATCCAGACGCCCATGTTGTTTTCCCGCCTGTTCAAGATGATGTCCCAGGACATGGCGATTGACCTCGGTACCGCGAACACGATTGTTTATGTGCGCGGCCGGGGCATCGTTCTGAACGAACCCTCTGTTGTGGCCATTGAAACGATCAATGGCGTGAAAAAAGTGAAGGCGGTTGGCGACGACGCCAAGCTGATGATGGGCAAAACGCCCGGCAATATCGAGGCGATCCGGCCCTTACGCGATGGCGTCATCGCGGATATCGAAGTCGCTGAAGCGATGATCAAGCACTTCATCCACAAGGTGCATGGCCAGCGCAATTTTATGCGCTTCCCTGAAATTGTGATCTGCGTGCCCTCTGGCTCCACCTCGGTGGAACGCCGCGCCATTCGCGATGCCGCGTCCAATGCCGGGGCAAGCCAGGTTCACCTGATCCTCGAGCCGATGGCTGCCGCCATTGGTGCCGATATGCCCGTGACCGAACCGGTTGGCTCGATGGTCGTCGATATTGGCGGCGGCACGACCGAAGTCGCCGTGCTGTCGCTGCGTGGCCTTGCCTATACCACGTCGGTGCGCGTGGGCGGGGACAAGATGGACGAAGCCATCGTCTCTTATGTCCGCCGCAACCATAACCTTCTGATTGGGGAAGCCACCGCAGAGCGCATCAAGCAGGAAGTGGGCGTTGCCCGCCCGCCTGCTGACGGCATTGGCGAAACCATCCACATCAAGGGTCGCGACTTGGTGAACGGCGTTCCCAAGGAAATCACGATCAACCAGGGCCAGATTGCCGAGGCCTTGTCAGAACCGGTGGGCACAATTGTGGAAGGCGTGCGTATTGCGCTTGAAAATACCGCGCCCGAACTGGCGGCCGATATTGTCGATCAGGGCATTGTTCTGACGGGCGGCGGCGCGCTGTTGCAGGGGCTGGACGAGGTTCTGCGCGATGAAACGGGGCTTCCCGTGACCGTTGCGGAAGATCCGCTCACCTGCGTTGCGCTGGGCACAGGCCGCGCGCTGGAAGATCCGGCCTTCCGCGGCGTCCTGCTGACGGCCTGACGGAGGACCGCCGAGCATGGCGCCGCCCTCCCCCCGGCGCCCCGGATTTTCGCGCCGGGCCCAATATGGCATTTTCGCGACCTATGTGATCGCGATAATCGGCGCGACCGTGGCGTTGCTGCTGGTGCTCACGGCGCGCTTTGACCCCGAGGGCAATTCAGCGCTGCAAGGCATGGCGTCAGACCTGACCGCGCCCGTCTCTGAGGCCGGGCGCGAGGTGTCTGCTGGGCTGGATTCAATCTGGGCGGATATCACGGCCTATTTCAATGCCGCGTCCAAGAACCGGGCCTTGCAGGAAGAACTGACCAAGGCAGAACGCAAAGCCATTGAGGCCGATGTCCTGCGGCATGAAAATGACCGGCTGCGCGCCCTGCTGGAAATGGCCCGCCAGTCTCAAAAGACGATCGCGACCGCCCAACTTGTCAGTTCTACAGGGGCCAGCAGCCGGCGTTATGCGACCCTGACGGCAGGGCTTAATCAGGGCGTACAAAATGGTCAGCCGGTTTTAGAGCCCAACGGCCTTGTTGGCCGCATTGTCGCAGTTGGCCGCTCAAGTGCGCGGGTGCTGCTGATTGTAGATGCCTCCAGCGTTACCCCGGTCAAGAGGACCACAGATGGAGCGCCCGCGCTTGCCATTGGCACGGGCGATGGTCGGCTGATCCTGCGGGCGCTGTCCAGCGGTTTGCCGCGGTTCAAAACCGGGGATGTGTTTGTCACCTCCGGCTCGGGCGGGATTTATCGACCGGGCATCCCCGTGGCGCGCGCGATCAACAATGGCCGGGAAGGCACGCTTGCGCGGCCGGCAGCCGATCCTGAAAGCTTCGACGTGGCGCTTGTGGAACCCATTTACCAAGACGAACCTCCACCTGCCCCCGCCGATCTTCCGAAAAGCAAGGCGCGCTGATGGCGCGCGGCTATAATCCTCGCCTCAATCGTCAGGCCTCTCGCTGGGCCCTGATCGGTATACCGACGCTGTCGGTCATGCTGGGGTCGATGACAACCTTGTGGCCCAGCATCGCGCTCTACCCGTTGCTGCCCCCCATGGGCCTGCTCATGCTGCTCGGCTGGCGGACGTTGGTGCGTGATATCTGGCCCGTTTGGGTGGCCCTCCCCTTGGGCTTGTTTGATGATCTGTTTAGCGGCCAGCCGCTTGGTTCTGCCATGCTGCTCTGGACCATTGTCTTTCTTGTCCTCGACATTTTTGATCGCTGGATGATGTGGCGCGATTATCGCCAGGATTGGGCGATTGCCGGTTCGCTGATCACAATCGTGCTGGTGCTTGGGCTGGGCATTGCAAATACGACCGGCGGCCAGACCAGCCTGTGGCTGCTGCTGCCCCAGATTGCTGCGTCTATCCTCGCGTTTCCCGCCGCCGTCCGCATGTGTGCCGCGCTTGACCGGCTAAGGTGGCGTTTATGAGCCTGCTTTCGGGCGGCGAGCGCCATGTGACGGAGGCACAACAGCAATTCACCTTTTCTCGGCGCGCCTTTTTCCTCGGCACGGCCCAGATCGGGATTGGAGCCTTGTTGGCAACGCGCATGGCATGGCTGGCCGTGGCCGAGAATGAGAAATATTCGCTGCTGGCCGAAAGCAATCGCGTCAACCTGCAAATCCTGCCGCCCCGACGGGGCTGGATTGTCGACCGCAAGGGCCAGCCCATCGCGCTCAACAAAACGGCCTTCCGCGTTGACCTGATCCCGGATCGACTGGTTGATTCCGACGCGGTTGTAACCCAGTTGCAAAGCCTGATGCGCCTGTCGCCGGAAGAGGTGGAGCGGATCAAGGCCGATCTTAAAAAGGCCGCCGGGTTTCAGCCCGTCCCCGTCGCCGAAAATATCGATGGCGAAATGTTCGCATCGGTCAGCCTGCGCACGCCCGATATGCCCGGCGTTGCGCCCAGCGAATATTATATCCGCTATTATCCCAATGGCGCGAGCGTCGCCCATTTGATCGGCTATGTCGGCGCGGCCTCGGCTCGGGATTATGAGGATCAACGCGATCCTCTGCTGATCACCCCGGGCTTCAAGATCGGCAAGGCCGGTCTTGAAAAGACGCAGGAAGCCGTGCTGCGCGGCACTCCGGGCGCCAAGCGGACCGAAGTAACGGCGCGTGGTAAGCTCGTCCGCGATTTGGCCACCCGCCACGACGTGCCGGGCAAGACCGTGCGATTGACCATTGATGCCGGCCTTCAGGATTTTGCCGGCCGACGGCTGGGCCTTGAATCAGGGTCGGCGGTAGTTCTCGATTGCCAGACCGGCGGCATTTTATCGTTGGCCTCCATGCCGGCTTTTGATCCCAACAGCTTTTCCGATGGCATTGGCCGTCTGGAATGGAAGCAGTTGCAAGAGGATGATCATCTGCCGATGCTGAACAAGGCGATGCAGGGTCTTTATCCGCCCGGATCAACTGTCAAGCCAGCAGCCGCATTGGCGCTGTTGCAGGCCGGCGTCGACCCGGAAGAAATCGTCGTGTGCAATGGCGGCTATCAATTGGGCAGCCGCCGCTTCCGCTGCTTGGGTCGACACGGCCCGATGACGATGCGCCATGCGCTGATGAAAAGCTGCAATACTTATTTTTATGCCATGGGCCACCGGATTGGGTATGATCGGATTGCCCCCCTGGCGCGGCTCTTGGGTCTGGGTCAGGAATTTCCGCTGCCCATGCCGTCGCAACGCTATGGCACCGTTCCGGACAGCGCCTGGAAGATGCGTAAGTTTGAAAAACCATGGTCGCAATCCGACACGCTCAACGCGACAATCGGCCAAGGCTATGTGCAAGCCAGCCCGCTGCAACTGGCGGTGCTCGCGGCGCGTGTGGCTACGGGCAAGCTGGTTCAGCCCTCTCTGATTCGGGGGCAGGAACATCCAATGAAGCCGCTTGGCATTCCCGAAGAGCATCTGGCCGTGGTGCGCGACGGGATGGATCTGGTCGTCAATGGCGAAGGGACAGCCGTGGCCAGCCGCCTGCCCGTTGAAGGCATTCGCATGGCAGGGAAGACCGGTACCGCGCAGGTCCGCAAGATCGCCGGGGCTCAGCGGGGCCAATCCGGTGATTGGCGCTATCGCGACCATGGCCTATTTGTCTTTTTCGCGCCGGTTGGGGCACCACGCTATGCAGGCGCCGTTGTTATCGAACACGGCATGGGGGGGGCCCGGGCCGCTGCCCCGGTTGCCAAAAGCATGATGACCTATTTGTTTGATCCGCCCAAGGCGATGGCAGAACTTGCCGCGCTTGAAGAAAATTGGGGCGGCGATGTGAACGCCCGCATGGCCCGCAAAGCCGCCGCATGGCAGGCCGCCGGCAAGAGCGAAGATGCCGTGCGCGCCGGGGCGCAAGGAAGTGTCGACGATAGCGAAATCCGGCAATCTACGGAAACTGGTGCAGCCCAAACCCCGGTCAACCGCGATGCCGCCGCCGCACCAGAGCCTGAAACGGCCTCTGGAGCTCAACCCGCAGCACCTGTGCCCGCCGAGGCCCGGGCGGGTAGCGACGCCCCGGCGCCGCGCGGAGGACGCCCCCAATGAGCGATAGCATCATCCCTGCCCCGCTTCGGCAACTGCCGTGGCGCTTACTTTTCCTGCTGGTCGGGCTGGGCAGCTTTGGATCGGTTATTCTCTATTCGGCCGCGGGCGGCTCTTTCTCTCCCTGGGCGGCAAGTCATGCCATCCGGTTTCTGGTATTCTTGGGGATGGCGATCCTGATGTCGCGCATTCCCGAACAAACCTATGCCCGCGCCGCCCTGCCCGGCTATGTCATCGTGCTGTTGTTGCTGGTTGGGGTGGAATTGCTTGGCGCGATCGGCGGCGGCAGCCAACGCTGGCTTGATCTGGGCTTTATCCGCCTTCAGCCCTCAGAGTTGATGAAGCTGATGATCGTGCTTGCCACGGCGCGCTTTTATTCGATGCTTCCGGCGGGAGAAATCCGCAAATGGACCGCGATTTGGCCGCCTATGGTGCTGTTTGGACTGCCCTTTCTGCTGGTTCTCATCCAGCCGGACCTTGGCACCGCGACCATGATCGCCATTGGCGGCATCACCGTGATGTTTCTTGCCGGCATTCCGCTGCGGCTGTTCATCGGTGCGGGCGTGTTGGGGGCAGCTGCCCTTCCCGTCATTTACAGCATGCTCCATGAATATCAGAAAAAGCGAGTGCTGATCTTCCTCAATCCGGAAGAAGACGCGCTGGGTTCGGGCTATCACATTACCCAATCAAAAATCGCCATCGGGTCTGGCGGCATCTTCGGCAAGGGCTTCCTGAACGGCACCCAGAGCCATCTCGACTATCTTCCTGAAGGTCATACCGACTTTGTCTTTGCCACCATGGCCGAAGAATGGGGCTTAGTTGGCGGGCTGGCGATCATCCTCGCCTTTGTGCTGATCGGTCGCTGGGGGCTTCAAGTGGCCCAACGCGCCAATAACCGCTTTGGGCGCCTGACCGCGGCCGGCCTGTCGATGACCATCTTTTATTATGTGACGATCAACCTGTTGATGGTGATGGGCCTTGCGCCCGTTGTCGGCATTCCGCTGCCCATGGTCTCGCATGGCGGAACCGCGATGCTCAGCGTGATGCTGTGCCTTGGCATCCTGATGTCGATCGAACGTCACAACCGAGTACGGATCGGGCTTTAACAAAGCTGCGATTTCGCCATTGCATTGCCCGAAAGCCACTGCTAATGGCCCGGCCTCGCAAGCAACGATCCGCTCGAAAGCGCGGCGTTATAAGGCGATGTGGACGCATAGCTCAGTTGGTAGAGCAGCTGACTCTTAATCAGCGGGTCCTAGGTTCGAGCCCTAGTGCGTCCACCACCTTTCCCATGTTTCAGACCGGGTTTTAGGCGCATGTGCATACGCCGGTCCTGACACGTCTTTAAAATGATAACGCCTGCCTTGCTGCCAATGGTGGGCGGACAGTTGATCTCACTTAGACAAGGGCTATGCTTTTCGGGTCGGACGTCACGTTCATAGAGAAGCCCGAAAAGCCGGGTGGCGAAAACCGACGACAACAGGAGAATGATGATATGCGTCTTTTCGTCGCCACGGCCCTTTTGGCCAGTTCCACGGTTGCATTGGCTCAAACCGCGCCGTCACCCCAGAGCGACCCTGCTCCCGCCACCGCTGCCCCGGCGCCCGCACCCGTTGCCCGCTCCTTGCCGTCCAGCACGTTGGTGTCGGTTACCCCTGACGCTGAAATCTCGTCGAAGCGGGTTGAAGTTGGCCAGCACGTCAGCTTTTCCGTGGTCAACGACATTTTGGACAATGGTGTCGTCGTTATCCCGCGCGGGTCGCGCGTGGACGCCGTTATCAGTTGGAAGACAGGCAAGGCCGTGGGCGGAAAGTCCGGCAAATTTGAAGTCACCTTCGAAAAGGTAAACGTGCGTGGGCGCGAATATGCCATGCGCGGCGTTCATCGGCAGGAAGGCAAAGGCAACACGGTTGCGGCCGTTTTTGCGACATGGCTCGTCAGCGGGCGATCGGCCGTGATGCAGCCCGGGCAATTTGTAAACGCCTTTACGGCCGAGAATATTCCTTATTAAAAAGCAGAGCTAAGACGCCGCCGGGCAGGACAAGGCCCTGCCCGGCAAGCGTCAGCGAACCAACAGACCGCACATCGGCAGGCCCAATAGAGGCCGAAATGAAGTGAATTAGCCAAATTATTCACTAAAAAACGATAACAAATCTGCAACATGTTGACGGCAATTCATCGCCTCCATGGCCCGACATCTCTTGACTTAGTGACGAAAAACGGGCTTTCAGCGTGCATATTGCACGATTCGTATATCAATGCCGTTTTATTGCGAAATCCGTAATACATTCAGCATGAATATTACGAAATTCGTTCTTTATAACGAAAATGCGTTTTATTTTTTAATTCTGTTTATTTTAAGTATTCATCTAAGATTTTTTAGGACTTAATTTTCTAAAAACTACAAAGGTTATCCTTAGATAATTTTTTATAGGTTGGATGGCACGATCATCTAATTAAGTCTGTTGGGAATAAATTTCTTAGGGGGATAACGGGGGATTTATGACTTACCGTACACTCATTTTGTCGACCGCGTTGGCGGTCCTTCCTGTCTCGGCCTATGCCGCGGATACCCAGAATGACGACACCGCTGGTGCCCTGGCACCCGTGACCTCGGCGTCGTCGAACGACGATTGGACCGGCTTCACGCTGACGGGCCATGTTGGCTATGCTTTCAAGAAGCGCGGCGAACAGGAATTCCTGCTGGGTGACGAAACCTATGACGTCGACACCTATGCCAAGTCCAAATGGTTTGGTGGCATCGGCCTTGGCTATGACTGGCAGGTTGGCAAGGACCTGGTCGTTGGCCTTGAGGGCGACATCTCCTTTCTGAGCCGCACCTCGACGAGCCACACGGATTTTAACGATCTGAGCTCGCCGTTGCTCGTGAACACCGAATATTGGACCGAGTCCTACACGGTTGACGTCCCCTTCTGCCAGAATAACCGCATCGGCTCGGGTAAGAACAAGCGTTACTTCCCGAACCGGACAGACTGCCCCAATGACAAGAACTGGACGCAGACGACCGGCACGATCACGGAAACCGATTCCGGTTATCTGCTGACCTATTACGACAACATCGAAACCGAAATCACCCGTTCGGCCAAGATCAAATATGTCTCGACGCTGCGTGGCCGCCTTGGCGCCCTGCTGTCGAAGGACTGGCTGGTCTATGTCACGGGCGGTCTGGCCTTTGGTGACGTTCGTGCCCAGTTTGGCGTTCACCAGACGGTTAACGTCCGCCAGGTCGATGTGGTCTGCAATGATCACCACGAAACCTGCCACCTGAATGACGATGAAGATCATTATGCGCCGGTTGATGCCGACGAATATACGATCGAAGGTCGTTCGTCGGGCAGCTATTCGGGCACGCGCTATGGTTATGCCATTGGTGGCGGCACCGAGTTCCGTCTGAGCCGCAACCTGCGCGTTCGTGCGGAATATCTGCACTATGACCTCGGCTCGAAGACGGTTCAGGGTTCGGCCTTCAACTATGTTGATGCGGCCCATGGCGATACGGCCTCGATCGTGCCGTCGACCCGCTTCCACTTCACCGGTGACATGGCCCGCGTTGGCCTGACGCTGGCGTTCGGCCACGCGGCTCCGCCGCCCCCGCCGCCGCCCCCGCCGCCCCCGCCGCCGCCCCCGCCGCCGCCTCCGCCGGAGCCGGTGATCACCACGCCGGGGCCGTACATCGTGTTCTTCGACTTTGATAAGTCGGACATCACGCCGGAAGCCGCCACCATTTTGGATAGCGCTGCTCAGGCCTATCAAACCAATGGTCAGGCAAGCCTGACGCTGTCGAGCCACACTGACCGTGCCGGCTCGGATGCGTACAACATGGCGCTTTCGCAGCGTCGTGCGGATGCGGTGGTTGCTTATCTGACGGCTAAGGGCGTCGCTGCTTCGGCGATCACCTCGACCGCGCAGGGCGAAAGCCACCCGCTGGTTGAAACCGCCGACGGCGTGCGCGAACCGCAGAACCGTCGTACGGAAATCGTGTTCAAGTTGGGCGCGACCAACTAAGCCACGGCTTATAAAGCGGCCGGTCAATCTTCGGGTTGGCCGGCCGTTTTTTATGCGCGCCATCTTTTTGTATGTGACGCATACAATTATTCTTGTTCCTGACCGGCAAAAGCTGTAATTCACTTCGTGAAACGAGGCTGCCATGATCGAACGCAAGGTCAAATCTATCCGGGCGCTTGAGCGCGGCCTCGACGTTCTGCTCGAAGTCCAGCGCAGCGGCGGCATGAGCCTGCACGAACTGCATCTGCAATTGGGCCTGCCCAAAGCGACGTTGCTGCGGCTCCTTGTAACCTTGGCCTCGCGCGGGCTGGTTTGGCAGCGCCTGGCCGATGGCGCCTATCTGCCCAGCGCCCTGAAGCTATCGGGCAGCCGCGAGGATCTCGCGGCGCGGCTGGCGGAAATTGCCTCTCCGTTCATGGTAGAGCTTAATGATCGGCTGATCTGGCCCTCAGTCATCGCAGTGCCCCGGCTGGATCATCTGGAGATCATTGAAACCAACAGCCGGCTTGCCCGCTTCGACTCGCTGATCCCAAGCCCGGTGGGAATGAAGCTCAGCTATATCCATACAGCAACCGGCCGCGCCTATCTTTCGGCCTGCGACGCCCAAGAACGCGCGGCAATTTTGGAACGCCTTGCCCCTGCCGATGCCCGAGCCGAAGATCGTGCACTGCTGGATAATATTGTGGCCGAGGCAGACCGACGCGGCTATGCAACGCGCGATCCCCACCACCCTTGGCAAGATCGCAACAAACAGGCGGTGCTCGCCGATGGCAAGCTTTCCATCGCCGTTCCGGTCCGTGCGGCGGGCGTGGCGGTGGCCGCCATTAATGTTGCCTGGCCCGGCCAGCGGGTCACGCTGGAAGATGTGGTCAGCCGGCATCTGGAAACGCTGAAAAGCATTGCCGAAAAAATCGGCCAGAATCTCGAAGCCGCCTGATTTCACCATTAGAAACCGCAAGCATTGCAGCTTGGGGTTCGCCCCTTGCCCCACTTATCACAGGGGCAAATAGGGGAATATCCGATGGCCACTTTCATCCTGATCCATGGTGCCTGGCATGGCGGCTGGAGCTTTGATCCAATCGTCCCGCTGCTGACGGCAGAAGGGCATCAGGTGATCCACCCGCATTTGCCCGGCATGGGCGGCACGCGCGACGAACTGGCACAGGCAACGCTTGCCAATTGGGCAGATTATGTCGCCGATTTGTGCCGGACGGCGGCTGGTCCCGTCATTCTGGCCGGGCATAGCCGAGGCGGCCTTGTGATCAGCGAAGCCGCCGAACGCGCGCCGGACGCCATTTCGGCCCTGGTTTATATCTGCGCGATGATGCTGCCTTCTGGTCTGTCGCGCGAGCAGTGGCGCGCTATGGCAGAGCCAAACCCAGCCTTTCGGGATATCATCCTCCCGCATGAAAGCGGCATTGCGACCATTATCGATACCGCCCGTGCCGGCGCGATTTTTGCCCAGCTGTCGCCCGATGAGGCGGTTCAGGCGGTCCTGCCGCGACTGATGGCAGAGCCGGATCAGCCGCGCCTGACACCGCTGGCGCTGACGGCGGAGCGCTATGGCCAGGTGCCACGCCATTACATAGAATGCTTATATGACAAGACGATCCCGCTCAGCGATCAA
The DNA here is from genome assembly GCA_046074265.1 of Chakrabartia sp. Classification (GTDB taxonomy): domain Bacteria; phylum Pseudomonadota; class Alphaproteobacteria; order Sphingomonadales; family Sphingomonadaceae; genus Aquisediminimonas. The sequence continues at coordinate 65,404 of JBJTNW010000029.1, read as the reverse complement.
CGCCAGATGCAGGCGCTCCAGCCCTGCGCGTCGGTGACGGCGCTCCCTGCCGACCATAGCCCCTTTCTCTCAACGCCCGAAGCACTTGCAGAGGCTTTACTCGGCATTGCCCGGGCCATAGAGCCAAAAGCCTTGGCCGACGTCCAATCGGCCTGACCTTCCGATAAAGGAACATCATCATGGCAACATTTGTGCTGGTCCATGGCGCCTGGGGTGGGGCTGATACTTGGGCCGCTGCAGCAAATGCCTTGCGCGCGCGCGGCGAGAACGTCCATGTCGCCTCGCTGACCGGCCTTGGCGAAAAGGCGCATCTGCTGCACCCCGGCATTACGCTTGAAACCCATGTCGCCGATGTTCTGGGGCTCATCGAGACATACCAGCTGTCAGACTTCGTGCTTGCCGGTCACAGCTATGGCGGGATGATCATAACCGAAGTCGCCAACCGGCTGGGCGCGCGCATCCGGGCGCTGGTTTATGTGGATGCCTTTTTGCCGCTGGATGGCGAAGCCTTGTGGGACATTTCAGACGATCCTTCCCGCCAGCATTATATTGATGCCCAGCGCGACCAGCCGGGCCTTGTGGCCCCCTTCCCCGGCTCTCCGCCCAGCCTTGGCCGCCATCCGTTGCTTACGCTCACCCAGCCTGTCCGCATGACGGGCAAGGCCGATGCGATTACAAAGCGCAGCTATATCTGTGCAACCAAAGGCGCGCCGACGGTTTTCACCAAATTTCACCAGCGCATCAGCGCAGACCCGGCTTGGCGCAGCTACCAGCTGCCGACCAGCCATGGCGTGATGCAGGAAATGCCCGAAGAAACGGCAGATATCTTGATAGAGGCGGCCCGCTAGCGAGGCCGCCCCTATCAAGGTCGGATCAGTTCACCATCCGCGCATTCTCACCCCAATAGGGGATGCGCAGGGCCTTTTTATCCATCTTGCCCGCTGCCGTGCGCGGGATTGCCGCAACAAACTCAACCGATTTCGGCGCCTTCACGCCGCCAAGCCGCGCCTTGCAGTGAGCGATGACGTCCTCTGCGGACACCCCATCGGCAACGACAATCGCGTGCACCTGCTCGCCCCATTTTTCGTGCGGAATGCCGATGACGGCACATTCGCGCACTTGGGGCAGCTCGGTCACTGCGGCTTCGACTTCGGACGTGAAGACGTTGAACCCGCCAGAGACGACCATGTCCTTCTTGCGGTCGACGATATAGAGATACCCGTCCTCATCAAATTTGCCGACATCACCGGTATGGTGCCAACCAAATCTGCGGACTTCGGCGGTTTCTTCAGGCTTTTCGAAATAGCTGTGCGACACAAGCACGCCGCGTGCGCAAATCTCTCCTGCTTCGCCCAAAGGCACCTGTTTCCCATCATCATCCAGCAGCGCGACCTTGATCGACCGGGTCGGCTTACCGCACGAGGCCAGCTTTTCCGGGGCGTCCTTGGCAAAGCGCGCCACGTCTTCCGGCGGGAACCAGGCAACAATCATCGGGCATTCGACCTGCCCGTAAGACTGGCACATGCACGGGCCAAACACCTCTACGGCCTGACGCAATTTTTCCGGGCTGCACGGCGAGCCGACAAGGATGAAGATTTTCAGCGAAGAATAATCATGCTTTGCGATCTGGGGCGAAGCGAGCAGCTGGTACAGCGCCGTCGGCGGCAGATACATATGCGTCACGCGATATTGTTCAATCGTCTCCAGCACCTTTTCTGCATCAAAGCCGGGCAGGATGATCTGGGTCGCACCGAGGCTCAGCGTTGAAAGCGCAATTGGCCCCGCAGCATGGGTAATCGGGGCCGACACCAGCGCGACGGGATTGTCCGTTCGCCCGCCCATCCCGTCGGCGGCGGTCTCAATCATCGTACCCCAGCCTAGGTTGGTGACATTCGCCCCCTTGGACGGACCAGTCGTGCCGCCCGTCGGGAAGATGCCGACCAGTTCGTTCATATTCCCAAAAGCGTCGATGTCCGGCTCGACAAAATCGGCCGCGCTGACCCCGGCAATAAACTGGTCCAACGACGGATCACTGCCCATCGGCTTGTCGATGCAGATAAACTGCGTAAGCGTCGGACACAGGTTACGCAGTTGCTGAACCTCGTCTGCCAGGCTTGAATGATAGACCATCCATTTGCAGCGGACATAGTTGATATAGCCGGCATTGGCATCAATGGCGTTACGCGTGTTGACTGGAATCCATTTGCCATTGGCGCGCCACATGGCCAGCAGCATAACCAGCAGCATCCCGCCATTGGGGCCATAGAGCGCCAGCAGATCCTGATTTTCAAACCCCTTTTTCTGAAGGGCAGCCGCGATCTGCTCGGAAAGGGCCTTCACCTCGGCAAAGGACCATTGATCGCCCGTCACCGTATCGATGATTGCCGTGCGCGCCGGGTTGCGATCATGGCCGCGGTCAAAATAATCAATAGCGCGCATCTCAATCTCCTTGCAGACCAACAAGTCAATTCAGTCGGTCAAATTGTATGTAACGCATACGTCCTGTCGCGCCAAAGCGTCAAGCCGGGAGGGGCGGCCATGCCCCGAGTTTCAAGAGGCGTAATGTGCCCAAAGCGCCTTCAGCGCTGGTAGCAAATGCGCCCGATCTGCTTCAGGCAGGGCGGCAAGAAGATCATTTTCAAATGATGAGACCGCCGCCTCGACCTGCCGGGCAAGGTCCCTGCCCGCCTCGGTTAATTCCAGCCCCAGCGAGCGCCCATCGGATGGGCTGCGGCGGACAAGGCCGCGCGCTTCCAGTCGAGCGGCAATGGGCGTCATATTGGCGCGCTGGATATCCAATATGCGGCCCAGCGCGCTTTGCGAAAGGCCGGGCGTAGTGGCGAGGATCTGGACTATGGTGGCGTCAACCGTCCTCAGCCCAAGTGCGTCCATTTTCCCCGCAAAGGCCGCCATCATCGCGGCAGACGTGCGGCGCAGCACATAGCCGGGCAGATGCTGAAGCGGATCTTGCATGACCCGGTGCTACCGAGCGGCCTTGTCTAAGGCAAGGTTGATTGTTATGGTCTATAACATAATCCCCTTCCCGAAAGGACCGATGATGAGCGACCGCGCCGAAGAAGATACCGTTGCCTTCCATGTCGAAGACGACATCGCCTGGGTAAGTTTCAATCGTCCGGAAAAGCGCAACTGCATGAGCCCCAAGCTCAACCGGCAGATGAAGAAGGTGCTGGAAGAGCTGGAGTTTCGCGACGACGTTAAGGTTCTGGTGCTGACCGGCGAAGGCGAGGCCTGGACAGCGGGCATGGACCTGAAGGAATATTTCCGCGAGACGGAAGAGCAAGGTCTTGGGGCAATCCGCAAATCCCAGCGCGAGAGCTATGGCTGGTTTGAACGGCTGCGCTGGTATGAAAAGCCGACAATCGCAATGATCAACGGCTGGTGCTTTGGCGGCGGCTATGGTCCGCTTTTCGGCTGCGACATCGCGATTGCCAGCGAAGACGCGCAATTTGGCTTGTCGGAAATCAACTGGGGCATTTTGCCCGGTGGTGGCGCCTCGAAGGTTGCGCAAGAACTCATGCCCTTCCGCAAGGCGATGTACCACGCGATGATGGGTGAAAACCTGTCGGGCAAGCAAGCCGAGGCGCAGGGTCTGGTGACGGAAGCCGTCCCCGCTGATCGCCTGAAGGCGCGTGTTCTTGAAATCGCTAATGTGCTGAAGAAGAAGGACACCCACGCCTTGCGCGCCACCAAATGGACGATGCGGCGGATGGTCGATATGACCTATGATAACGGCCTTGAATATCAGATCCGTGCGCAAGAGGCGTTGCACAGCTTTGGCGGCGCGCAGGCCCGCAAGGAAGCAACCCGGCAGTTCCTGGATGAAAAATCCTTCAAGCCGGGCCTTGGCAGCTTTGATACATCCAAGGTGAAGGGCTGACCTTCGAGCCAGATTTGCCTGTTCCCCCATTGGCGCTAGACCAAGACCATGACCTTTTGCGATCCCATCTTCACTCATGCCCGCGCCAATCCGGGCGCGCGGGCGGTTATTGACCTCGAAAGCCAGCGCCACTGGACCTATGCAGAGCTGGATGTGGCCGTTGATCGGCTGGCGGCCTGGCTGGAGGGAGAATTTGGCCCGCAAAGCGGCGTGCGGATTGCCACTTTGGCCAAAAACTGTGCGGAGATGGTGATCCTTCACCATGCGGGCGTGCGGGCCGGAACCATCTTCGTGCCGTTCAACTGGCGTCTCGCCGCGGCCGAAATCGACGCGCTGGCCAAGGACGCCGCGCCGGAAATCGTCTTTCACGATCCTGAATTTACGCCTCCTGCCGCCGCCAGGCGGGCGCTGCCCCTTGCCGACATGCTGGCACTGGGCACAGCCGGCAGCCGCCCCTCGCCTGCCGCTCGCCGTGACTTTGGCGAGGTTGCGACCCTGCTTTACACCTCGGGCACCAGCGGCCGCCCCAAGGGCGTGATGCTCTCAGAAGAAAATGCTTTTTGGGGCTGTGCCAATTTCATCTACGGCAATGACGTCACGATGCGCAGCGTCTTTTTGTGCGACATGCCGCTCTTCCATACCGCGGGATTATATGCGGCGGCCCGGGCCCCTATTCAGGCGGGGGCGGCGCTTTTGATTTCCAAAGGCTTTGACCCGGTTCTGACGCTGGACCGGATGACCGATCCGCAATGGGGCGTCACCCATTATTTCTCTGTTCCGCAGATGGCGGCGACGCTTTGGAACCAGCCCAGTTTCGCGCCGGAAAAGCTTCACAACATCGTCAGCTGGGCAATAGGCGGCGCGCCCAACCCCAAGGCCCAGTCAGAACGTTTCGCGGGTGCCGGCATCCGCATTTCTGAAGGCTTTGGCATGTCAGAAACCGGCTCTAACTTCGCCATGCCCGCACATGATCTGGCGACCTTGATGCGCAAGGCGGGCAGTTGCGGCCTGCCGCTGATGACGGTGGAGACCCGGATCGTTGACGATGAGGGGCAGGAAGTCCCGATCGGCGAACGCGGCGAGCTATGGGTCCGGGGGCCGTGCGTAGCGCTTGGCTATTGGAACCAGCCGGAATTGACAGCCAAGGCCTTTGTCGACGGCTGGTTCATCACCGGCGACGCGGCGATGCGCGATGCAGACGGGTTTTTCTACATCGTCGACCGCAAGAAGGATATGTACATCTCGGGCGGGGAAAATGTGTACCCAGCCGAGGTGGAAGCCGCCCTGGCGGAACTGACCGCCATTGGCGAATGCGCCGTGGTTGGCGTGCCGGACCAGCGCTGGGGCGAAGTCGGTCGCGCTTATGTCATCCCCGTGCCCGGGCAGACGATCACCGAAGCAGAAGTGATCGCCCATTGCACGGCGCGCCTCGCCAAGTTCAAAGTGCCCAAAACCGCCGTCATTACCGATACGATCCCCCGCACGGCGTCGGGCAAGGTGCAAAAGCACCTGCTACGCGACCGCGCGCTAGACGAATTGGGCCTGAAAGGCTGATCAGGCGGCTTCAGCGTCTTTCAGGTCCATCGTCAGCAGCAGCAGGAACGCCAGCAGCGATCCCAAGCTCATCACGATCGAAACGGTCAGCAAGCCCAAATTCTGAGCGAATAATATCCCGGCGATCACCGGAGAAAGCGCCGCGCCCAATCGCCCGATGCTCAGCGCAAAGCCGGTGCCGGTCGCCCGGATATGAGTGGGATAGGCAATCGCCCAAGCGGAATAGAAGCCGACAATCGCCGAATTGGTGAACAGCCCAACGCTGACGACGGCAAGCGTCCAGCCCAACAGCGTTGAATGGCCAAACCCAAAGCCGATCACCAACAGGCTGGAAAAGGCCAGCGCAACAAGCGTCGACCGCTTGATCCCAAAGCGGTGCATGAACCAGCCAAATACCGCGCCGCCAAGCGCACCGCCCAGATTGGCATAAGCCAGCACGCCCGCGCCTTGCGCCTTGGTGAAGTTCTGGCCGGCAAATTGCGGGTCAGAGATGATGCTCGGTGCCATTTTAAGGATGTAATAGAAGGTAATGGCGTGGAACGCGTAGCCAAAAGCAAGCAGGAAGGTGGTGCGCCGATAGGCGGGACGGAAGATATCCGCCACGCTGGCCTTGGCTTGCGCAGGCGCAAGCTCTGGCAAGGCGGCAAGCGTCTGCAAGCCAAATAAAGCCAAGGTCTTGTTGATCCGCGCCAGCGCGTCCTTGGGTCGCCGCTGGTTGAGGAATGACGGGGTTTCCGGTACGAAGAACAGAACCAGCGGAATGCACACCGTTGTTGCCCAGGCGCCAAAATGGAAGATGGCGCGCCAATCATCGGCGGGCAACAGGTTCTTGACCGTCAAACCGCCCAAAAAACCGCCCAGAGGATAGCCGATCACCATCAGCGCCATCGCGACACTGCGGCCGTTGTTGCTCGAAAATTCATTGGCGACCGCGTTGATCGCGGACAACATACCGCCAATGCCAATGCCCGTCATAAACCGCCAAAGCGACAGCGATTGCGGCGAAGTTGCCGCGGCCGCCAAAAACATGCCCTTGGCCATCAGGAGAAGGCACCCCAAAATGGTGGGCCGACGGCCAAATTTGTCTGCCGCGCCGCCGAGGATCAGCGAGCCGACGCCCATGCCGATCAACTCCATGGCCAGCACCGCGCCCAGCCCTTCAGGGCCAAGCGCCCATTCCTGCTTGATACCCGGACCGGCAAAGGCGCTTGAAAGGATGTCAAAGCCATCCAGCGCGTTGAGCGCGATGGTCAGCGCAACGGCCAACCATTGGCGCCAATGCATATTCCCATTGTCGATAATCTGCTTCGGCGTCATCCGCCCTCTCCTCCGGTCCTGTCGCCGCCTCGTGGCGGTCTATTCGTGAATGCGGGTCAAAAGCTCAATCAGCTTGCCAATTTCCTTATCGGTGAAGCGGGACTTGAGCCAATTTTCATGTTCCTGAATGGCCTGTTTTGCCACGCGCAACATTTCGCGTCCGGCAGCGGTCAGGTTCAGTGTCTGCTTACGGCCGTCGGTTTCGGATTTGCCGCGCACCAGATAGCCGCGCGCTTCAAGCCGGTTGACGATCGCCATGGTTGTCGCCCGGTCCATCCGCATACGATGGGCAAGGTCTGTCTGGGCGATATCGGGATGGTCATCGACCAGCCACAAAACGGATACCTGCTTCTGCGTCAGATCAAGCTCGGTAAAGGTTTCGGTAAAGTGCCGATAAACGGCCCCATGCGCGAGACGAATATGAAAGCCGACGATATTGCGGATTTCACCAATATCATCGTTGCCCTCAACAGGCGGGATCGTGATTGCCAGCGTCTCTTTTGGTCTTGCCATCCTATACCCTCGGCGCAATTGTTAGTGTAACTTACAAACAGAGTCGAGGCCAGCGGGATCCCCCTTGCCCCCCTTTGTTGGTTTATGGCTTTGTCCAACGGGTTCCGCAATCATCCTTCATGGGATAGCGCACCTTGGCCCATAGGCGGCCTGACGAGAAAAAGGGGAATGACGCGATGAAGGTCAACGCACTGGATCATGTGAACATCATCACCGCCGATCTGGAGGGGACGTCGCGCTTTTATGCCGAGCTGTTTGATCTGGATCGGCGCAATGCCCCGCCGCCGCTGACGCCGCAAAATGCGCAATGGATTTACGACGATGCCGGACGCGCGATCTTTCATATCAACAGCGAAGATTGTCCGCGCACCTATGATCGCGCGGTCGGCACTGGGACGACGGGCGCGATCCATCACGTCGCGCTCAATTGTTCGGGCTATGAGGATATGTTGGGGCGTCTGGGCGCGCGCGGGATGGATTTTCAGCTGAACACCGTCACCGCAATTGGCCTTCGCCAAATCTTTACGCAGGACCCGAACGGCGTCTTGCTGGAGCTAAACTTCTTCGCCGACTAAACGAAAAAGAGGACCGGCGGCTCAATGCCGCCGGTTATAGTCTTCAATCCATTCAACCGTCTTGCGCAGCCCGCCAAAGGGATAGAAGTGCAGCCGCACCCGGCCATGTTCGGGGCCCAGTTGCGCGGCAAAACGATCTACCAGCTTGTCCGGCCCGGCGGTTCCCAAAAGATTGGTGACGGAAATCCCGTATTTTTTGAGCACCGAGGTGGACGCCCCTACCCCACAACGTGCAGCAAAAGCGAGCAGCCGCTTAATCCCGGCGGGGCCCGGCACGCCAATGCGCACAGGCGCCTCGATACCGCGCGCGCGCAGCTGCGTCAGCCAGAGCAGAAAAGCATCGGGATCAAAGCCAAATTGGGTCACAATCAGCGGCGCCATGCCGCGCCGCTCAATCTCGGCGACCTTCTTGTCGAGCACGGCCCAGCATTCTGCCTCGGTCATATTGGGATGGCCTTCAGGATGGCCGCCTATGCCAATGGCGTTAATGCCAGAGCGTTCAAAGGCCCCGGTTGCAATTAGTGCCGAGGTATCAAAATAGGGGCCAACCGGCTCGGGCGGATCGCCTGCCACGATAAAGCAGCGGCGCACGCCCGCCTGCTCGACAACCGCTTTTAGATACCCCTCAAAATCATCTTCCGACGTAATGCGGCGGGCCGAAAAATGCGGCATCGGTTCAAAGCCCAGCTCGCGCACGGCAATGGTCGCCGCAACCCGCGCGCCCACATCCTCACCGGGCAAGAAGGTAACGGCAATCGGCGTTTCTGCCGGGATTAACGGCGCGGCGTCTCGCAGCGACGCCTCGTCCTTGGCCGTCATTTCCAACGAAAAACCGTCGGTAATGCGCGCCGGCGGCAAATCCCAATTGGGGTGAATCAAGGCCGCAGCCATGGGAACAACCTCTTCGACAAGAAAAGGCCCGGCCTGCCTAAAAGCAGGCCGGGTCATTCAGGCTCAGCGACCGGTGCGCCAGCCCTCTGCATAGTTTTCACGCGCAACGCGGCTGTACGGAACCGGGCTGACAATCGCGCGGACTTCAATCTGCTTGTGCGGCTCAACCGTGGTCTTTTTGGTCCCACCATTTTCCTCACCCCAGACAACGCGGAGTTCGGTCCCGACCGGAATTTCCGGATCGATGGTCGCCAGCGACAGCGCCTGCTTTTCGTTATAGCTGAAGCCCGTGAACATCGAGAGGCCGACCGTCTTGCCGCCGGCATCAACCACGCGGTCATAGTTGGACGAGGCATAGTTCGCGAGCGGCACGTCAAAGAACTTATACTGGTCGCCATCCGGGTTGAACAGCGAGGCCATGATCTTCGCCATGTCTTCCGGGTTCCAGGCCAGCGTGACCTTCTTGCGCTGATCCGCCGGATTCAACTTTTCCAATGCCTCACGGCCATGGAAATCATGGTCAAATTTGACAAACGAGCCATAGCCCAGTTCCCAAGGGTTCAGATAATAATCTTCAATATTATCGGACACGAAAGAACCGCCGATCGAACCGGTCGCCTCATAGCTGTCGGCACCCAGCCACTCACGATACGCCTTGAGCTTTTCACCCGTATAGATGGCGGGCAGCGGCGACGGGATCCAGCCCGATTCAAGCGTGTTGGACGGATAAGCACGGCTGCCGCACGCAATCAGGCCAAATTCCTTGCCCGCTTCCAGGATCGCGGCGCGAATTTCTTCCTGCTCATCATAGGGGCCCCAGATTTCAAGGCCCGGTGCGCCCGACATGCCGTGACGCAGCGTGCGAACGGTTTTGCCCGCAATGTTCATCGTCGACATGTTGAAGAACTTCAGCTGCTCCAGCGGACCGCCATGCAGCTTTTCAATCACGGCCCAGGCTTTCGGACCCTGAATCTGGAAACGCCATTCCTTGCGGCGCACGGGCTTGCCCATCGGGCGCATCGGCGAGCGATCATCCAGTTCGATTTCAACATCATAGCCGCCAGTCGCGCCGTGGAAGCGCAGCCAGTTAGAGGCCGGCGCACGACCGACATAGGTAAAGCTCTGCTCTTCTTCCCAGAAGATGATGCCGTCGCCGATCACATGGCCGTAAGGCGTGGTCGGCACATATTGCTTGGCTTTGTTGACGGTCCAGCCCTTGGGGCTGTTGACCATCGTGTCCGACAGCAACTTCAGGGCATCTTTGCCGCGAATATACAGGTTCACCATGTGGTGCGACTGGTCGAACAGGACGGCGCTATGCTGCCACGCCCATTGCTCGGAACGCCAGTTGGAAAATTCCGGCGCAACCACCGGATAGACATAGGCGCCCAGCTGCGAATTGCGCAGCATATCGACGGTATTCCCGGCGGCGGCCAAAACCTGCTCGAGGTTCTTCGCGGACATTAAAGCCTCTCCCTTTCAAAAAAACGATAGGCAGGGCATATCATTTTTTGTATGCAACACAAACAATAAATGAGGAGGAGCGTGAAATGTCTCAACTGCGCCAGACCCTGACCCTGTCGTGCCCTGATCGTCCCGGGCTGGTCGCCGGCGTCGCGCGGCTGCTCGCCGATAACGGCGGCAACATCATGGAATCTCAGCAATTCAACGATCAGGAAAGCGATCGCTTCTTCATGCGTGTCGTATTCGAAATTGCAGAAGGAAGTGACGCAGACGGCCTCCGCACCGCTTTTTCATCCTATGCCGCAGAGCGTGCAATGGACTGGCAGATTCGCAGCGCGGGCGATGTCCGCAAGGTTTTGCTGATGGTCTCCAAATTTGACCACTGCCTTGGCGACCTGCTCTATCGCCAGCGGATCGGTGAATTGCCGATGGAGGTCGTGGGCATCATCTGCAACCATCCACGCGAAGCGCTTAAGATTTCGCTGATCGGCGACATCCCGTTCCATTATCTGCCGATCACCAAGGACACCAAGCCGCAACAAGAAGCGCAGATTAAAGAGATCGTGACGGCGACCGGTGCAGAACTTGTTGTTCTGGCGCGTTATATGCAGATCCTCTCCGACGATCTTTCGGCCTTTTTGTCGGGCCGCTGCATCAACATTCACCACAGCTTCCTGCCCGGTTTCAAAGGCGCAAAGCCCTATCATCAGGCCCATGCGCGGGGGGTGAAGATGATCGGCGCGACCGCCCATTATGTCACCGAAGATTTGGATGAAGGCCCGATCATCCATCAGGATGTCGAAGCTATCAGCCATGCCGATTCGCCCGACGATCTGGTCCGCAAAGGCCGCGACATCGAGCGCCGGGTGCTGGCGCAGGCGGTCCATTGGCATTTGCAGGGCCGCGTATTTACGAACGGCAGCAAGACGGTCGTCTTCCAGGACTGACCAAAGCCGATCCAGCCAAGAAAAAGGCCGCCGCTCCAACGGGAACGGCGGCCTTTTTCATGCCGTCATGGTCGGGCGGACGCGTCAGGCAAGGCCCAGCAACTTGACCGCATTGTCCTTCATAATGCCCGGCAAGACTTCTTCCTTAAAGCCAACCTGCAAAGCGGCATCGATCCACTTTTGCGGATGGATCAGCGGGAAGTCTGAGCCGAAGAGCATCTTCTTGCGCAACTGGGTGTTGGCATATTGAATGATCTGCGGCTGGAAATATTTGGGCGACCAGCCAGAAAGATCAATGAACACATTGTCCTTGTGGAGCGCCATGGAAAGGCTTTCATCCACCCAAGGCCAGCTGGGGTGGGCAAGGATGATCTTCATGTCCGGAAAGTCCACCGCGACATCATCGACAAGCATGGGCTGACCATATTTCAGCCGAACGCCGCCGCCGCCACGCATCCCAGTGCCCATGCCGGAATGGCCGGTATGGAAAATCGCCGGCAACTTATATTCGTTGATCACTTCGTAGATCGGGTAGCCAACCTGCGCCGCCGGATCGAGATTCTGCATGATATGGTGGAATTTGAAGCCCTTGACCCCGTAGTTCTCAATAAGGTCGCGCGCCTCCCGCGCGCCCATCTTGCCCTTGTGCGGATCGATGGAGGCAAAGGGGATGCAGATGTCATCATGCTTGGCCGCAAATTCGGCAATCTCGTAATTGCTGATCCGCTTGGCGCCGATGCCGCTTTCGCAATCGACGGTGAATAGGCAGAAAGCAATCTGCTGTTCGCGATAAATCTCGACGATCTCCGGCATTTTCGGCCGCTCGCGCGGGGCCTTGAAATAGGCGCTTGCCGCATCGAAGAATTTGCCCATCACCGGATCTTCAGGATCATGGCACGACACTTCGGCGTGAACATGGACGTCGATAGCTTTGATCTTGGACAGGTCAATCGGCATGGAATTTCCTCAAAAAAGCGTGGCCCGCCTGCTCTATCGAGCGGCGGGCCAAAAATCGGTGCCGGCTTAAAGCTGGATGATCACCGTCTTGGTCTCGAGATAGGCCTCAATCCCGTTACGGCCCTGTTCGCGACCCAGACCCGATTCCTTATAGCCGCCAAAAGGCAGCGCGGTATCGATAATGGCGTGGCAATTGCCCCAGACGGTGCCGGATTTGATCTTGGCCGCCAGCTTGTGCATCGCCGCCACATCCTTGGTCCAGACGCCCGCACCAAGGCCGTAGCACGTGTCGTTCGCAGCCTTGGCGACTTCATCCAGATCGTCAAAGCGCTGCGCCACGACCACGGGACCGAAGATTTCTTCGCGAACCACGCTCATCTGCGGGTTCACATCCGCGAGGATTGTCGGGTTTACATAATAGCCGCCATCGCTGGCCGGTGCATCGCCGCCCATGACAACGCTCGCGCCATCGCGCTTGCCCGCTTCAATATAGCCCATGACACGGTCATGCTGCTCTTTGGAAACAAGCGGGCCCATATGCGCTTCCGGATCGAGCGAGGCACGCGGTGCCCAGAAGGGTGCGGTTTGCGCCATGCCTTCCAGCACCTGATCAAACACCGATTTATGGGCAAACAGCCGCGAACCGGCAACGCAGACCTGACCTGCATTGAAGAAGATCGCGCCCGCCACGCCCGGCGCGGTCGAAGCCACATCCACATCCGGCATGACAACGACGGGCGATTTGCCGCCCAGCTCCAGCGTCACGCGCTTCAGCGTATCGGTCGCGTTGCGGTTGATGAGCTTGCCGATTTCGGTCGAGCCGGTGAAGGCCACCTTGTCAACATCGGGGTGCTTGACCATGCGGTCCCCCGCGGTGTGGCCATTGCCGGTGATGATGTTGACAACACCCGCCGGGAAGCCGGCTTCCACAATCAGGTCAGCCAGCCGCAGCGCCGTCAGCGAGGTTTGCTCGGCCGGCTTCAGCACAAGCGTGCAGCCAGCGGCCAGCGCCGGGGCAATCTTCAGCGTCGCCATCAAAAGCGGGAAGTTCCAAGGCACAATCTGCGCACAGACGCCAACCGGCTCCTTGACCGTATAGCTGAACACCGTGCCATTGGGCATCGTATACGGCTGGGTCGTTTCGCCAGACACTTTGGAGGCCCAGCCCGCCATGAAGCGCAACTGGCTGATCGCGCCGGGAAGATCGACCGCGCCAGCCATGGTCTTGGGCTTGCCCACATCAATCGCCTCAAGCTCGGCAAATTCGTCGGCATGCGCTTCCAGAAGGTCAGCCAGACGATTCATAATCCGGTCGCGCTGCATCGGCGCCAAATTGGACCAGCGGCCATCATCAAAGGCCGCGCGCGCCGCGGCGACTGCCCGATCAACATCCTTGTCCGACGCATCGACGACGCGGCTGACTTCGCGCCCGTTGGACGGGTCTTCCACCGGAATGGTCGCCTCATGCGACGACGACACCCATTCATTGTTGATAAACAGCGCGGGCTTGCGCGAGAGCGCCTTTTTGGCCGCTTCCGAATAAGGGCGTTGTTCGCGCGTGATGCTGGTCATCTCATTCATCATCTATCTCCCAATCGGGCCGGCCAGACCGGCTTTGACAGTTGGCGCCGGTTGTAGCGCGGCTTTGCAATAAATCAGGCCCAAAAAGCGCAAGATTTCGCTTTTGGCCCTGTAAGCGTCAGGCAAAATCTTCGGTATCGATGGTTCGCTGCATCGCATCGGGATAGCGGGGGCCGGCGACGGTCTTTTCATTGATCAGGGCATCCAGCTTCGCAAGCACCTCTGCCGAGGGCTGCCAATCCCAGCGTGCGATATTTTCTTCCAAATGCGGGATGGAGGCCGTGCCCGGAATGGTCACAATATGATCGCCACGCGACAACACCCACGCCAGCGACAATTGCGCCGGGGTAACGCCCTCGCCTGCCGCAATCGCGTTGAACGCTTCAATCAGCTTCAAATTATGGGGCCAGTTGTCGGCATTGAAGCGCGGCTGCCCTCGGCGCAAATCCTTATCGACCAGATCGGCCGGGTCTTGCACGGCGGCGGCCAGCGCGCCGCGCCCGACGGGGGAAAAGGCGACAAAGGTTGTCCCCATTTCCTTACAGGCCTCCAGCACCGCGATTTCAGGGTTGCGGGTCCAGAGCGAATATTCGGTCTGCATCGCGGCAATCGGGTGGACGGCAGCAGCCTTGCGCAGCGTTTCCGCCGACATTTCAGACAGGCCGATGCTGCCGATCTTCCCTTCCTTCACCAGATCCGCCAGCGCGCCGACGGACTCCTCAATTGGCGTCTCAAAGTCGCGACGGTGAAGATAGTAAAGATCAATATGGTCGGTCTGGAGCAGCCTCAGGCTTTCATCACAGGCCTTGCGGATCGTTTCGGGCCGGCAATCGATCCGGCGCTTTTCGCCATCAACGATGATCCCGGTTTTGGACGCGAGGAAAAACTTGTCGCGATTATCCTTCAGCGTCTTGCCGATCAGCGTCTCATTATGGCCAAGACCATAAATGCGGGCCGTATCGAGATGATCATAGCCCAAATCGAGCGCCCGGTGGAGCAGCTTCGCACCATCTTCATCCGAAGGCGGAACACCATAGGCCCAGCTCAAGGACATGCAGCCCAAGCCGACAGGGTTGGTCAACCGGCCATTAATCGGGCGTTTGGTGATCGTCATCAGGCGTCCTTCTTCTGAACCTTGGCGGCATTGAGCAGCGCCACATGCGCCGGCGATAGCGTCAGCGCCGCGCCGGCGGCAAGATCTGCCACCTGCTCGGGCCGCGAGGCGCTGGCAATGGGGGCCGCAATGCCCGGCTGCGCGTTGATCCAGGCCAGCGCGATATGGGCAAGGCTTGCCCCCGTCTCTGCCGCGACCTGATCCATGGCCGCCAGAACCGGCAGGCCAACCTCCAGATATTCTTTCACCCGATAACCGCGCGAACTGCCTTCCAGATCGGCGGCCGTGCGATATTTGCCGGTGAGGAAGCCGGAACACAGGCCAAAATAGGGAAAGGACGCAACGCCTTCGGCCACACACAGCGCCTGAACCGGGCCTTCAAACTGGTCACGGGCGATAAGGTTATACTCGTTCTGGATCGCGGCAAAGCCAGCCTGCCCGGCCTCCTGGGCAATCCGCCGCGCCTCCCCAAGCCGGTCCGCCGAATAGTTGGAGGCACCCACAGCCCGCACCTTACCGGCACGGACCAGCGCATCAAAACCGGCGACCACATCTGCTAGCGGCGTTTCCGGCTCATCGCGGTGCGCGTAATAGAGGTCGATATAGTCGGTCTGGAGCCGCTTCAGCGAGCCTTCAACGGCGGCGGCAACTTTGGCTGGGTTCAGATCGCCCGGCTTGCCATACATGCCGGTCTTGGTCGCGATATGCATCTCGGCCCGGTTGCCGCGCGCGGCCATCCATTCACCCAGCACCGTCTCAGACTCGCCGCCCTTATGGCCGGGGATCCAGTCCGAATAGCCTTCCGCTGTATCGATCATCCGCCCGCCCGCTGCATAAAAGGCATCGAGCACGGCAAAGCTGGTTTCCAGATCGGCCGTCCAGCCAAAGACATTGCCGCCCAAAACAAGGCGCAGGCCAACGGGATCAATCAAATGCGGCGCTTCAGACATTAAACCTCTCCTGCAAACAGGGTCTCTCTCCCGTCCTTTGGATCAGGAGAGAGAATGCCCATCAGAACTGCAACTCCAAATCGTGCAGCACCTTATAGCAGGGCAGAACCTGCGCCACCGAGCTATTGGGCTCCCGCCCTTCGCGGATCGCGGCGATGAACTCGCGGTCCTGAAGCTCGATCCCGTTCATCGAGACATCGACCTTCGAGACGTCAATCGGTTCTTCCTTGCCGGTCACCAGATCGTCATACCGCGCGATATAGGTGCCCGTATCGCCGATATAGCGGAAGAAGGTGCCCAGCGGCCCGTCATTATTGAACGACAGCGAGAGGGTGCAGATCGCGCCCGACGCGGCCTTCAACTGGATGGACATATCCATCGCAATGCCAAGCTCCGGGTGATGCGGCCCTTCAATCGCATTGGCCTTGACGATCGGCCCGGCCTGATAGGCGAACAGATCCACCGTGTGCGCGGCATGGTGCCAAAGCAGATGGTCCGTCCACGAGCGCGGCTCGCCCTTGGCGTTCATATTCTTCCGGCGGAAGAAATAGGTCTGCACATCCATCTGCTGGATGTTGAACTCCCCCGCCTTGATCTTGTTATGCACCCATTGGTGCGACGGGTTGAAGCGGCGGGTATGGCCAACCATGCAGACAAGGCCGGTTTCCTGCTGCTTTTTGAGGACAGCTTCGGAATCTGCCCAGCTATCCGCCAGCGGAATTTCAACCTGCACATGCTTGCCCGCATCCATGCAGGCAATGGCTTGCGCCGCGTGCATCTGAGTGGGCGTGCAGAGGATGACGGCGTCGACATCGTCGCGCGCCAGCGCATCTTCCAGCGCGGTCGAAAAATGCTTGGCGCCATATTTCTTGGCGACTTCTTCTGCCTGCTCAAGGCGGCGGCTGATGATCGAGGTAATCTCGACGCCATCAATATTCTTCAGGCCATCGAGGTGCTTTTCCCCAAAGGCCCCGGCTCCGGCAAGGGCGATCCTCATTCTGCGGGCTCCAATACGATATGGCCGATGGCCGTGTTGCTGCACGGGATGTGGTAATGGCGGTGCAGGCGGTTGACCTTTTTGCCCAGCGCGCCGCGCATGATAAGCCACATCACCATTTCAATGCCTTCGCTGCCCGTTTCGCGCAGATACTCAATATGCGGAATATGGCGCACATCGTCATTATCGGCTTCCAGCAGATCGAGGAACTTATTGTCCCATTCCCGGTTGAGGAGGCCCGCACGCGGCCCCTGCAACTGGTGGCTCATGCCGCCCGTGCCCCAGATTTGGACATTCAGGTCTTCGGGGAAGCTTTCGACCGCGCGGCGGATCGCTTCGCCCAATGCCCAGCAGCGATTGCCCGACGGGACCGGATAGGTCACGACATTGACCGCGAGCGGCACAACCTTGACCGGCCATTTGTCCGGCTGGCCGAACATCATCGACATCGGAACGGTCAGGCCGTGGTCCACGTCCATCTCGTTGATGATCGTCATGTCGAATTCTTCGAGGATCAGGCTCTGCGCGATATGCCAGGCGAGATCGGCATGGCCTTCGACATCCGGCACCGGGCGCGGGCCCCAGCCCTCGTCGGCCGACTTATAGCGCTCCCCACAGCCAATCGCGAAGGTCGGGATGATCTTCATGTCAAAGGCCGAGGCATGGTCGTTATAAACGAGGATCACGACATCGGGCTTGGTGTCCTCTTCCCATTGCCGCGTCCATTCATAGCCCGCGAAGATCGGGCCGAAATATTCATCGTTGCTCTTGCCCTGATCGACGGCAACGCCGAGCAGCGGAACGTGGCTGCTGCCAACACCGGCAGTAATGCGTGCCATATCAATAGCCTCCCTTGATGGAGCGGTTTCCTTGTGGGCTGCGGCCGCCCTTCAGCATCATGTCCCGATATTCCGGGAAGGTCATGTCGGTCATAGTCGAAACCGCCTCGGCAAAGCTCAGCCCGTCGGTCGAAAACACCTTGGCGAGGAAATAGACATTCCCGCCCAGATCAAGGCAGCGATTGTAATCCCGCGCGAGGATCGCTTCCTTCTGCTCGGCGGTCATCGGCCAGTTTTCCAGATATTTGCGCTCATCTGCCTTCCATGCGTCGCGGTTTTCCGGCTTCATCAGGCTCATCGCGAACTGGTTGAGCCAATAGCCCTTGCGCGCCCGCGCGGCGGTGAACACGCGCGTTCCGGGAATGTCATCAAACTCGGCCAGATAGTCATGGATATTCTGGTTCGCGGCGGTGCCGGTCATAACCCCTTCTCCTTCAGGAATTTGTCGAGACGCGGGAAGACGCGGCGGGCATTGCCCTCAAAAATCGCGTGGCGTTCCGTGTCGCTGATGTCGAGCGCGTCGATATAGCGCTTGGTATCGTCGAAATAATGGCCCGTCGTCGGATCAATGCCACGCACCGCGCCCACCATTTCAGAGCCGAACAGGATGTTCTTATTGTCGATCACATCCGCAAGCAGGTTGATGCCCGGCTGGTGATAGACGCAGGTATCAAAGAACACATTGTTCATCACATGCGTAGAAAGGTCCGGCTGCTTGAGCATATCGGCCAGCCCGCGATAGCGCCCCCAATGATAGGGCACCGCCCCGCCGCCATGCGGGATGATGAAGCGCAGGCTTGGGAAGTCCTTGAACAAATCGCCCTCAATCAGCTGCATGAAAGCGATGGTATCCGCCGCGATATAATAAGCGCCCGTCGCGTGCAGGCCCGGATTGCAGCTGCCCGACACATGGATCATCGCCGGCACGTCCAGCTCGACCATCTTTTCGTAGAACGGATACCAGAAGCGATCGGTGAGCGGCGGATGCTTGAAATGCCCGCCGCCCGGATCGGGGTTTAGGTTGCAGCCGACAAAACCCATATCCACACACCGCTCCAGCTCCTCAATCGAGCCTTGCATATCGGCCGCTGGCGATTGCGGCAGCATGCAGACGGGCACAAAGATATCGGGATAGAGCGCCGCACAGCGCTGGATCAGATCATTATTCACCCGCGCCCAAAGTTTGGCGACGCCCTCATCGCCGACATGCGGTGCCATCGCCGAGGCGCGCGGCGAAAAGATTGTGATGTCCGCGCCGCGCTCTTTGAGAAGACGGATCTGGTTCTTTTCCAGCGTCTCGCGGATTTCATCGTCCGAGATCGCGGGATAGGATGGCGCGGCCTCGCCGGCCTTGAAGGCCGCCTTTTGCAGGTCGCGCCAGTCATTATGCGCGGCCGGCGCGGTCGTATAATGGCCGTGACAATCGATGATCAGGGTCATGGGTGGGTCAGCCTCTCCAGCTTTGCGTCGAGTGTGTCGGGAACAGGATCTATGCCGCGTTGGCCAAGCGCGCGCTGCCGGGCGATGGTGCCCAGGGTCATCAGCGGCTCAACGCCAAGTGCCTTAAGCGTTTTTGCGCTTTCTTCCATTTCAGCGGCGCGGCGCACCCCATGGATCATCATCCGATCGAGCCGGTAATTGGCAAGCTCTGGCCATTCCGCGCCCAGCGAGCCAAGCACCTCATCCAACACGCCGGCTTTATGGCACGCCAACACGCATTCCCCAGTCAACGCTTCCATGCCCTTGAAGATGACGGACCGCAGCATCTTGATGGTAGAGGCGCGCCCCACCTCTGCGCCAACCGCCCGCACTTTCGTAAAGCCAAAATCGGAAAGGGCGGCCACCGCAGCATCCGCATGGGGGCCCGACACCAAAAGCGGCACCGCCATTCGCGCCGGGTTGACCGGCGACATGACGGCGACATCCACATAACGCCCGCCTGCCGCCTCAATCGCAGAGGCGGCCGCTTTTTTGGTTTCGGGCGCAACAGAGTTCATGTCGAAGAAGAAGGCGTGCTTGGAGATCGCCTGCGCGGCCGCTTGCGCAACGGCCAGCGCCTGATCCGCCGTGACGACGCTGATGATCGCGCTTGAACTCGCGATCGCTTCGGCAAGGCTGTCTACCCCCGTCACGCCGCAATCGGCATAGCGCGCCCGCATCCCAGCAGCGCCCGCCCCCAGCGTCTTGATATCAAAAACGCGCGACGCCCAATCGCCCGCAAGCGCAAAGGTGCTTCCGGCTTCTCCAAAGCCGATCAGGGCGGGGCTGATGCTCATATCCTTGGGCTAGTCGGCCCCTGCCCGGCCTGCCAATTCAAAGCATCAACTGGCTATAAGGAATTGCGAATTAACTGCTCTGCCGACCAAGTTCGTCAACAAATGCCTGCTGCGCCTTGGTTGGCCGCCAATTGGCCCGGGTCGTTACCCCAATCCGGCGCAAGATGCCGCTGGGGGCAGCGCCGAGCTGCACCACCCACCCCGCTTCCAGTTCAACCGAAAGCTGATCGCGCGATAAAAGGGTCAGGAAGTCCGACTTGATAAGGATTTCCCGGATCGTGATGACCGACCCGCACTCAATCGGCACCTTGGGCGGCGCAAGATTGGCATCGGCAAACATCCTTTCCCATTGGCTCCGCAACGGGGTTCCCGGCGCGGCGACGATCCACGGGAAATCGGCCATGTGCGTCAGCGTCGCCGCCTCGCCCTCCGCGGCTGCCAACCGGGGAATCAGCGGATGCCCGGCGCGCCCGATGATGACCGGCCGATCTTCAAACAGCGCCTGCTGGACAAGGTCTGGCCCGGGCGATGGTTCTCTGAGCGCGCCGATCATCACATCAATATCACCCTCGCGCAGCGGCGCTGCCAATTCACTGTAGGAACCTTCAACAATCGATACCGCCACATCCGGATGGCGCGCGTGAAAAGCGGCAACGGCCGCGGGCAAAATGCGCGCGCGCGACAAAGGCATGGCCCCAATTACGATCCGGCCCGTCTCGCGCCCCTGCAATCCGGCAAGTTCGGCAAGCCCCGCCTCAAGTTCTGCCCGCGCGAGGCGAAAGCCACGCACGACGCGCTGCCCGGCCTCGGTCAGCATCAATCCCTTGCCCCGCCGTTCCAAAAGCGATCGCCGCAGCGCGACCGACAAGTCGCCAATCGCCCGGTGCAAGGAGGGTTGCGACAAGCCAGATGCCGCGCTTGCTGCCGCATAGCTGCCCTGATCTGCAAACAGGATAAGCGCGCGAACCTGCGCCATCGTCACGCGGGCGCTGGCGATGTGATCAACTGCCGCGAGGATGCGCGGGACAAACAAATGCGCGCTTTCCAGAGGCTCCATGCCGTCGGAAGACCGTTCAAATAAAGCTTGGCCAATCAGCGCTTCTGTTCGGGCAACGCCCTGGGTCACGGCCGGCTGGGTCAGGTTGACTGCTTGGGCCGCCGCGTTGACGCTGCCGCGCGCGCAGATTTCTGCTACGGCGCGCAGATGCCGCAGGTTAAGTTTCCACAAGGTCATGAGCAATGGTTTAGCAAATTCTTATAGCTTCGCACCAGTTCCGATTTTCGTCTTGGTCCAGACGCGCTAGCAAGGCAGCACGCGAATTAGGGAGCATGAGATGAGCGGAATCGTCGTCCAGAATATCAACCGCGCAGACCCGGCCGTGATCGCCGATCTGGAAAGCTGCGGCGTATCGACCGTGCATGAAGCCCAAGGCCGGACCGGCCTGCTCGCGAGCTATATGCGCCCCATTTATGCGGGGGCCCGGATTGCCGGCTCTGCGGTGACCATTTCAGCCCCTCCCGGCGATAACTGGATGGTCCATGTCGCGATTGAGCAGTTGAAGGCGGGCGATATCCTTGTCATCGCCCCCACCAGCCCGTGCGAAGACGGCTATTTTGGCGATCTTCTTGCCACTTCCGCGCAAGCGCGCGGGTGCAAGGGGCTGATCATCAACGCCGGCATCCGCGACGTGCGTGACCTGACGGAGATGAACTTCCCCGTCTGGTCCAAAGCGGTGTTTGCACAAGGGACGATCAAAGCCTCTTTGGGCTCGGTCAACGTCCCCGTGGTATGCGCGGGCGCGCCGATTAACCCGGGCGATGTGATTGTCGCCGATGATGATGGCGTGGTTGTTGTGCCGCGCGAAAAGGCGGCAGAGGTGGCCAAGGCGGCAAAGGCGCGCGAAGCCAATGAGGCAGTCAAGCGCGCCCGCCTTGCCGCCGGGGAATTGGGGCTCGATATGTACAAGATGCGCGAAAAGCTGGCGGAAATGGGCCTTAAATATGTCTGACGCCGGCGTGCGCTGCATGTGGATGCGCGGCGGCACATCCAAAGGCGGCTATTTTCTGAGGGACGATCTGCCGACGGAGATAACCGCGCGCGATGCCTTTTTGCTGGGCGTGATGGGATCGCCCGATCCGCGCCAGATTGACGGCATGGGCGGGGCTGATCCGTTGACAAGCAAGGTGGCGGTGGTCAGCAAATCCACCCGGCCCGGCGTGGATGTCGATTATCTTTTCCTCCAGGTCTTTGTCGATCAGGCGATCGTCACCGATGCGCAGAATTGCGGCAATATCCTAGCCGGAATTGGCCCCTTTGCGATTGAGCGCGGGCTTGTGGCGGCTGAGGACGGCGAAACGCGCGTGACGATCTTTATGGAGAATACGGGCCAAGTCGCGATTGCCACCGTCCAGACACCGGGCGGGCGCGTACGTTATGCGGGCGAGGCCAAAATTGATGGCGTGCCCGGCAGCCATGCCCCTATTCCGCTGGAGTTTCGCGATACTGCCGGCTCTTCCTGCGGTGCCCTGCTCCCCAGCGGCAATGCGGTGGATGTGATCAACGGCGTGCCGGTGACCTTGATCGATAATGGCATGCCCTGCGTTGTGATGAAGGCCGCAGATGTCGGGATAACCGGTTATGAAGACCGGGACACGCTGGACGCCGACACGGGTCTCAAGGCCAAGATCGAAGCGATCCGGCTGGCCGTGGGTGACATGATGAACTTGGGCAATGTGACCGAAAAATCTGTACCCAAGATGATGCTCGTCGCCCCGCCGCGCGCGGGCGGCGCGGTGACGGTGCGCAGCTTCATTCCGCACCGCGCCCATGCGACCATCGGCGTCTTGGGGGCTGTGAGCGTCGCCACCGCCTGCCTGATCCCCGGATCGCCTGCCGCAGACGTCGCCAATATACCGGAAGGATCGCGCAAGACCCTGTCGGTTGAACATCCAACCGGCGAGATGAGCTGCGTTCTTGAACTGGACGCGGCGGGCAATGTCGCCACCGCCGCCTTGCTGCGGACCGCGCGTAAATTGATGGATGGAGTTGTTTTTGCATGAGCGATCGGATCACATCCTGGCACGCTGCCCCGTCCAAGCCCCGCTACACGCCGCCCGCAGGCGCAATTGACGCGCATTGCCATGTCTTTGGCCCGATGGCGGCATTTCCGTTCAGCGCCAAAGCCAAATATCTGCCCGAAGATGCCGGACCAGATATGCTCTTTGCCTTGCGCGACCATCTGGGCTTTGCCCGCAACGTCATCGTCCAAGCAAGCTGCCACGGCACCGACAATGCCGCGACCTTGAACGGCATTGCCAAATCAGGCGGGAAAGCGCGCGGCGTTGCCGTGGTTGACCCGGCGATCAGCGAGGCAGAGCTGCACGCGCTGCACGACGGGGGCATTCGCGGCATCCGCTTCAACTTCCTGAAGCGACTGGTTGATGATGCACCGAAGGACAAGTTTCTGGAAGTCGCCCAGCGCCTGCCCAAGGGCTGGCATGTCGTCATCTATTTTGAGGCCGATATTCTTGAAGAATTAAAGCCCTTTATGGATGCGATCCCGGTGCCGCTCGTCATTGACCATATGGGTCGGCCCGATGTGCGCCAAGGGCCGGATGGCGCGGATATGAAGGCGTTTCGCCGCCTGCTCGATAGCCGCGGCGATATCTGGTTCAAGGCAACCTGCCCTGACCGGCTCGACGCAGTTAAGGAAGGCGGCGCGGGCGACCCTTGGAACGCCTTTGCAGAAGCGGTGGCGCCGCTTGTCGCCGATTATTCGGATCGCGTGCTGTGGGGAACGGACTGGCCCCACCCCAATATGGAAACCGAAATCCCCGATGACGGGCATTTGGTGGATATGATCCCGCGCATCGCACCAAGCGAAGCTTTGCAGCGCAAGATGCTGATCGACAATCCCATGCGGCTCTATTGGCCGGAAGAGCAGGTCTAAGGGGCCTTAGCGCCCCAGCACCTTATCTTCGATCCAGGCGATGATTTCCCCCCGGCGGGTCTTGTCGTCAAGAATATCGGCATCGACGCCCAATTCCCAAGCGGCCCCGGCATTGCTGGGCGTATCCACCAATATCTGAAGCTTGGCACAATAAGCCTCAAGCGCGACGGCATCGGCGAAGAAATCGGGGCCGATCATATCCTCGGCATAAAGGCGGTAAATGGCGAGAACCTGCCGCACATCATATTCTGGGTGATATTGGACGGCCCAGACTTCAGATTTACCCAGCGGGATGATGGCGGCCTGAACTTCGCTATGCGCGTTGGAGGCCAGCAACGTCGCGCCTTCGGGCAGGCGCATCACCTCGTCATAATGGATGCACGGCGCATCAAAGACCGGGGGCTTATAGCGGAACATCGCGTGCCCCTCTCCCGCTTCGGTCGGCATAATCTTGCGGGCAAAGCCCACTTCCTTGCCGTGCGGGTGATATTGCACCGCGCCGCCTGCGGCCATCGCCGCGATCTGAAGGCCCCAGCAGCTGCCGAAACAAGGCAAACCCGCTTCAGCGGCCTGTTTCAACAGGTCAATCTGGTTGGTGACGGCAAAGTCCGTGTCATAGGCATGCAGCGCCGAGCCGGAGACAACAAAACCCTGATAATCCCCAAAATCGCGCCCTTCGGGGATCGCAAAATCCGGGTCCGCCGCGTTAACCACATCAATCGCGATATCCGGGAAATGGGCGCGGATCGCCTCGGCATAAATCTCGCTCGACGTGCGCATGCCAAGCGATTTCGCGCGGGCGCGGCGATCGGCAATATTGCCTTCCATCAGGAGAAGTCTGGTCATACCCTCCGACATAAGCAGGGCTTATCGGCCGAGCAAGGTGCGATCGAGCGCCGCTTTCCAGCCCGTCAGCCTTGCTCTGCGCGCATCGTGCGGCAGCACCGGAATAAACTGCTCTACCGCGCCGCGCATCACGCTTGCATCTTCCAGACGGCGATAAAGCCCGGCCCCCAGTCCGGCCAGCATCGCCGCCCCCAACGCCGTGGTTTCAATGAAGTGCGGCCGCTCAACCCGAATGTCGAGCATATCGGCCAAATCCTGCGCCAGCCAGTTATTGGCAACCATGCCGCCATCAATCCGCAATTCGGACCAACTGGCTCCATCGGCGGCAAAGGCGCTGACCAGATCATGCGTCTGGTGCGCCATCGCCTCCAGCGCCGCGCGCGCGATATGCGCCCGGCCGGTTGAAAAGCTCAGACCATCCACCAACCCGCGGGCAGCCGGGTTCCAGTGCGGCGCGCCAAGGCCCGACAGCGCCGGGACAAGATAGACCCCGCCATTATCGGATACAGACCGGGCCAGCCCTTCGGTTTCGGCGGCATCGCTGATCAGACCGAGTTCATCGCGCAGCCATTTAATCAGGCTGCCGGCGACAAAGACCGATCCTTCCAGCGCATAGGTCCGCTCGCCGCCGAGCTGGAACAGGATCGTCGACAACAGCCGATTGCGCGATTGCGGCAAGGTCTGCCCGGTATTGGTGAGGACAAAGGCCCCTGTGCCAAAGGTCGCCTTGGTTTGCCCCTCCGCAAAACAGCCCTGCCCAATGGTTGCGGCCTGCTGGTCTCCGGCCATGCCGGTAATGGCAATTTCGCCCCCGAAAAGCTCGGCCCGGGTCGTCCCCAGCTGGCCCGCACAATCGACAATCTCTGGCAGGATCGTGCGCGGCACCCCAAAGGTCTCAAGCAAGCCATCATCCCAGCCACCGCTGCCGAGGGACATCAAGGCCGTCCGCGAGGCATTGGACGCATCGCTGATATGGATGCCGCCCGTCAGGCGATAGACCAGATAGCTCTCAATCGTGCCCACCGCGAGATGTTCCCCGGCGGCTTTAAGCTGCGGCCAATTTTCGAGCGCCCAGCCAATTTTGGAACCCGAGAAATAGGGATCAAGCAGCAAACCGGTCTTGGCCTGAACAATCGGCTCTTGCCCCTCGTCCTTCAGTCGTGCGCAGATATCGGCCGTGCGCCGGTCTTGCCAGACAATCGCCGGGGCCAGCGGTTCGCCTGTCCGTCGGTCCCAAAAGACAATGGTTTCGCGCTGGTTGGTAATGCCAATCCCGGCAATGGCTTCTGCCCCACCGGCTTTGGCAACCATTTCCTGCGCACAGGCCAAGGTCAGGTCCCAGATTTCGGCGGCATCATGTTCCACAAGGCCGGGCGCGGGATAATATTGGGTGAGCGGACGCTGGGCAGAACCAAGGCATTTCCCGTCCGCGGTAAAAAGCATCGCACGGGTCGATGTGGTGCCTTCATCAATCACAAGAATATGCGTGCCCAATTTGGCCTCCCCGGATTTTGCTTTTGGGGATGGCTATCGAAAACGGCGTCGGGGCGCAATCTGCCCAAAGAAAAAGGGCGCGCCTTGCGGCACGCCCCTTTTGCAGCATTGATGCGGCCAAAATCAGCCGACAATTTCTTCCGGCTTGAAGAAATAGGCGATTTCGATCGCAGCATTCTCATCCGAGTCAGACCCATGCACCGAATTGGCTTCGATCGATTCCGCCAGCGTCTTGCGGATCGTGCCTTCGGCGGCCTGTTCCGGGTTGGTCGCGCCCATGATGTCGCGGTTGCGCTGCACGGCGTTTTCGCCTTCCAGCACCTGCACGACCACCGGGCCGGAAATCATAAAATTGACGAGGTCGTTGAAAAAGGGACGCTCGCTATGGACGGCGTAAAAGCCTTCCGCCTGCGCGCGGGTCATCTGGATGCGCTTGGAGGCGACGACGCGCAGGCCCGCTTCTTCAAGCATCTTGGTGACCGCACCGGTCAGGTTGCGGCGGGTGGCATCAGGCTTGATGATTGAAAAAGTACGATTGGCGGCCATGACTGGTCGTCTCCATTTCTATGAGGGAAGGTCGATTGGATGGCCGCGCCTCTAGCCGCATCCCCGCGGGGCCGCAAGCGCTTTGGCTAGGGGCCTTCCACCCAACGGCCATTTTCATCCTGCTTCCAATAACGGCGCTCGACCGGTTGTTCACCCAACCCGCGCCAAGCGGTGCGCGCGGCATCAAGCGACGCGGCATCGAAGAAGTAGAAAACACGCACCGTGCCTTCCGGCGGATCGCGCCAAAGCCCATCCACAAAAGCGATATTGGGATAGCCAAGCGCCGCCCCCGGTGGCGCAAGCAAAATCGGCTGGTCCCCTGATCGGCCATGCGGCAGGAAACTTTCAGGCTTATAAACCCAGAGCAGCGCGTCCAGCTGATCCAGCAAGCCGGCATCATCGGCAGCGATGTGGAGCCGCTCGCCCGACGCGCGCACCCGCTCTGCAATCGCAGGCAAGGCGCGGTCGAGCGGAGTACGGGTCAGATAATAAAAATCAGCCTTCAAAATTATCCGCCACAAAGCGATCCAGCAGACGCACGCCAAAGCCGGTTGCGCCCTTGTCCCACAAGGTGCCGGGCTTTGCCGCCCAAACCATGCCTGCAATATCCAGATGCGCCCATTTCACGCCGTCATCCACGAAGCGTTGCAGGAACTGGGCCGCCGTGATGGAACCGCCTTCGCGCGGGCCGACATTCTTCATATCCGCAATCGGGCTATCGATCAGCTTGTCATAGGCGGCGCCAATCGGGAAGCGCCACAGCTTGTCGCCGACCGATTGGCCCGCCGCGCTGAGCTTGGCTGCCAGATCATCATCATTGGCGAACAGCCCGCCATATTCATGGCCGAGCGAAATGATCATCGCGCCTGTCAGCGTCGCCAGATCGACCATGATTTCCGGCTTGAAGCGTTGTTGCACCCAGGTCATCGCATCGCACAAGACAAGCCGGCCTTCGGCATCGGTGTTGATGACTTCAATCGTCTGGCCCGACATGGAGGTGACGACATCGCCCGGCCGCTGCGCCCCGCCATCGGGCATGTTTTCAACAAGGCCGCAAATGCCGACGACATGGGCCTTGGCCTTGCGCCCGGCGAGCGCCAGCATCGCCCCGGCAACAGCGCCCGCGCCGCCCATATCCCATTTCATGTCTTCCATGCCGGCGGGCGGCTTCAGCGAAATGCCGCCGGTATCGAAGGTGACGCCCTTGCCGACAAAGACAACCGGCTTTTCAACGGCCCCCTTGGTGCCATCCCAACGCATGACAAGCAGCTTGGGCTCGCGGATCGATCCTTGCGCCACGCCCAGCAGCGCGCCCATGCCCGCGGCGCGCATTTCGGCTTCACCCAGCACCTCAATCTCCACGCCCAGATCTTTCAAATGGGCGCAACGGGCGACGAACGTCTCGGGATAGAGGATATTGGCCGGCTCGGTCACCAGCGTACGGGTCAGCGCAACACCGTCGATAATGGCCGATTGCTCGGCCCATGCCGCTTCAATGCCTTCTGGCGCACTCACCATTACCAATTCGGCAAGGCTTGGCTTTTTCGCAGCGGCAAGGCGCGTGCGATATTGATCATGCCGCCAGCTGCGCAAAAGCGCCCCGGCCGCAAAATGGGCCGCCTGCTTGGCCGAGATCGGACGACCGGCCGCCGCCAGATCCAACGCAGCCGATGTCTCGCCCGAGGTCAGCAGGCGCGCGGATGCCGCAGCGCCCGCTTTTTCCATCTCGGCAAGGCTTTCACCGCCCGTGCCCACCAAGACAAGCCGCTGAACCTGGCCTGCAACGCCGTGATGCAGATCAACAATGCTGCCCGCATCGCCCGAAAAACGGGCCGCTTTGGCCGCAGCGTCAATAACGGCTGCATCCCCCGATAGCGTGGCCGTGGCAAGGCCATCCTTGGCGATGGGAACAATAACGCACGGAGCTGCCTCTGGCAGGGCGGCGGAAAAACGAAGCGAAATCATCATTGATCCTTGTTCAATGGGCAGCAGGCTTCAATAGCCGACTCGATGCCGGTTCTGTTAGCGCTGAAGCCCGGCCGATCATAGCATTGTGGCGCACGGCGATTGCAGGACGCCTGCGACAATGCGATAGGCGCGGATGGAATCAAAAGAGACTTTTTGAACTTGCTGAAAAGATTGTTCCTGTCTGCGGCGCTGATCAGCGCGATCACCACGTCGCCGGCGCGCGCGCAGGACGTTTCTGACCCGGCTGCTCCGGCCAGTCCTTCGGCTCCTTCGGCCGATGCCGCGCAAGATCCAAAGGACCCAATCGATTTTGCGGCCGACAGTCTCGAATATGATGAGACAGCCGATATGGTCATTGCGCGCGGCGATGTTCGCATGGCACGCGATGGCAACCATGTCCGGGCGGATGAAATCCAGTGGAACCGGACTACCGGCGAAGTACGCGCCAAAGGCGATGTCATTGTTGAAAGCGCCCAAGGCGACCGCGCTTATGGCGATGATATCGAGCTAAAAGACACGCTGCGCGACGGCATTGTCTCTAATCTTTTGATCGTCCTGAACGACGGCGGACGGCTGGTCGCCGAACGGGCCGTGCGAACCAACGGCATTTCCACGCTGGATCGGGCAGTCTATTCCCCCTGCCGCGTACTGGACCGCGAAGGCTGCCCTAAAAAGCCGCTCTGGCAGATTACCGCCGTTCGCGTGACCCATAATCCGGAGCGCAACCGGATCAGCTATAAAAACGCCCGGCTGGAACTGCTGGGCATACCGATTCTCGCTTTGCCCGGCCTGTCTCACCCGGCGGATGATCGCGGCGGCACCGGCTTTCTGATCCCCAATCTTCAATATACGAAGAATACGGGCCTTGAGGTTGCGACGCCATTTTATTTGCTGATCGGTCCCAACAAGGACATGACGATCACGCCGCACGTCTACAGCGATGTTGATCCCATGCTGGAGGCGTCTTACCGCCACCTTACCGACTTTGGCGCCTATCAGGTCACCGCTTATGGAACGCGCGGCAAGCGGATTTCAGCCAATGATCCCAGCCTGCCCGAAGTCACGTCGTTTCGTGGCTATATAGAAGCGAATGGCCGGTTTCAGTTCAGCCGCCACTGGAGCCTGAGCCCCTCGTTAAGGTTGGCATCTGACCGCACCTTTTTGCGCCGTTATGATATTTCGCGCGATGACCGGCTGCGCACCGTGGTTGATCTGGAGCGGATTTCGCAGTCCAGCTATTTGTCGATTGCGGGCTGGTCGTTCCAGACCTTGCGGCCAGCCGAAATACAGGGCCAAATGCCAATTGCCCTGCCCGTCATTGATTGGCGCAAGCGCCTTGCCGACCCCGTGATGGGTGGCAATATCCAGCTTCAGTTGAACAGCCTCGCGCTGGTCCGCACCGCCGGGCAGGATACGCAACGCGCTTTTGCCGGGGTCCGTTGGGATGTGTCGCGCTTTACGCCGCTGGGGCAGGAAGTCCGGCTGACGGCCTATGGCCGGGCCGATGCTTACCATAGTGATCAAAACGCCCTAACCCAGACCGAGGCCTATCGCGGGGAAGCGGGCTGGAATGGCCGGGCAATCGGCGCGGTAGCTGCCGAAGTGCGCTGGCCGCTGATTGGCGATCTGATGGGCGGCGTTCAGCAATTGACCCCCCGGTTCCAGATTGTCGGCACGCCTTCAACCGCAAACCTCAAAATCCCGAATGAAGATGCCCGCGCGGTTGATCTGGAGGACAGCAATCTTTTCGCGCTCAACCGTTTTGCCGGCTATGATCGCTGGGAAGATGCCTCGCGCATCACCTATGGTGCCGATTGGGGCTGGGATGGCCCGGGCCTGCGCATCAACGCCACGATCGGCCAAAGCTATCGCATTGCCAAATCCTCTTCGGCCTTTCCCAATGGGACCGGCCTCTACGGGCGCACCTCTGACATTGTCGGGCGCACCGAAGTGCGATTCCGCCGTTTGGTCAGCGTGACCCATCGCTATCGGCTCGACAAGGATAGCCTAGCTATCCGCCGCAATGAAATTGGCGCAACGCTGGGCAACAGCAAGACCTATGCAAGCGTCGACTATCTGCGGCTCAACCGTAATATTGGCCCCGAGCTGGAAGATCTGCGCGACCGCGAAGAAGTGCGTCTGGGCGGGCGTGTTCAGCTTGCGCGCTATTGGTCGGTCTTTGGATCGACCACAATCGACCTGACCGGCAAGCAGGAAGACCCGACATCTTCCGCGGATGGCTATGAGCCGGTGCGCCACCGCTTGGGCATAACCTATGAAGATGATTGTTTCGTTTTTGGGCTGACCTGGCGCCGCGACTATGAAACGCAAGGCGATGTGCGTCGCGGCAACACTTTCCAATTGCGACTATCCTTCCGCAATCTTGGTCGCTAGAGAACGGCTTTGCTCAGGCATGGTTCAGCCGGGCTTTGGCAGAGGGGCCCCGCCGTCAACGGCGTGAGAGGGACGAGAGTAAGAATGACGACACGGTTTCGCGCGATGTTTCTGGCCTGTGCCACTTTGGTATCCGGCCCAGCCCTGATGGCGGCTGATCCTGCCCCGGCTTCCCCAGCACCCACTGCCCCGGCTTCTTCTGCAGCCAATCTCAACCTGCCACAGACGATCACGACGATCGGCAAGGTCGAGCCGCAAATCCGCAAGCCGACCGCAATCGTCAATGGCGACGTGATTACCGGGACGGATGTCGATCAACGTCTCGCGCTGGTGATTCTGGCCAATGGCGGCCGCGTGTCTGATGAGGAAAAGGGCCGCCTGCGCGTTCAGGTGCTGCGCAACCTGATCGACGAAAGCCTGCAGATTCAGCAAGCCAAGGCCAACGAAATCACGATTTCCCGGGCAGAGATTGACCAAAGCTTCAATCGCGTGGCGACCAATTTCCGCCAGACGCCAGAGAGCTTTGTCAAATATCTGCGCGCCAATGGCACGTCCGAACGGACGATGAAGCGCCAGATTGAAGGCGAAATGGCGTGGAGCCGGTTGCTGCGCCGCAAGGTAGAGCCGTTCATCAACGTCAGCGATGAAGAAGTGAAGCAAATCGCCGACCGCCTGACCGCATCCAAGGGCACGACCGAATATCGGGTGGGCGAAATCTACCTGTCGGCTACCCCGGAAACGACTGCCGACGTGCTGGCCAATGCCCGCCGCATCGTCGAGCAATTGCGTCAGGGTGGGTCTTTTCAGGCCTATGCGCGCCAGTTTTCTGAAGCCTCGACGGCGGCGGTGGGCGGCGACCTTGGCTGGGTGCGCCCCGCCCAGCTGCCCGATGAACTGTCGCAAACGATCCAGCAACTTTCGGTTGGCCAGCTGGCCGGGCCGATAACGCTGCCGGGCGGCTATTCCATCATCTATCTGACCGATAGCCGGCAAATCCTTGTCGCCAACCCGCGCGACGCGGTGCTCAACCTGCGGCAGCTGACGATTACCTTCGACGCGAAGGAAAGCGATGCGCAGGTCCGCGCCCGGGCTGAAGCTTTTGGCAAAGCGGCTCAGGCGATGCAGGGCTGCGGCGGCGCCGAAGCGCTGGCAAAGCAGTTCAAGGCCGATGTTGTTGATAACGACCAGATCCGGGTGCGCGATCTGCCAACCGGCTTGCAGGAAATTCTGCTCAACCTTCAGGTTGGCCAAGTGACCCCGCCTTTTGGCTCGCGCACCGATGGCGTGCGCGTGCTGGCGCTGTGCGGCCGGGATGATCCCCAAGCCGCTGACGGCCCCTCGCCCGATGCGATCGAAAACCAACTGCGCGACGAACGCGTGAACCGGCGTGCGCAAATTTATCTGCGTGACCTGCGTCGGGATGCCATCATCGACTATCGTTGATGGCCCGCCGATGATCGCGCCGCTGGCCGTAACGCTCGGCGACCCGGCCGGGATCGGCCCGGAAATTGTCGCCAAAGCCTGGGCCCGCCGCGCCGAGGCCGCCCTGCCCCCGTTTTTTGCGATCGGCTCGGCCGAGGCGGTGCGTCAGGTCTGGGACGGACCGGTTGAAATCGTCAGTAGCCCCAACGAGGCATGCGCGGTGTTTGACGCCGCGCTGCCCCTTATCCAGATCGGCGGGGGCACAGTATCGGCGCCGGGCGTCCCCACGCTGGAAACCGCACGTTGCGCACTCGACAGTCTGGGCATGGCGGTCGGCCTTGCCCAATCGGGCGCCGTCGGTGGCATCGTCACGGGCCCCGTTTCAAAGGCGCAATTGCAGGAAATTGGCTTTACCCATCCGGGCCAGACGGAATTTATCGCCGAACGCTGCGGCGTTTCTGCCAGCAATGTCGCGATGATGCTTGCGGGCCCCGGGCTCCGCGTCGTCCCGATCACCATCCATATCCCGCTGGCGCAGGTGGCAGAACAGTTGACGCCCGAGTTGATCGTCAGCCGTGGCAGAACGGCAGCGCGGGGCCTGCAACGCTGGTTTGGGATTGACGCACCGCGCATCGCAGTCGCCGGGCTCAACCCCCATGCCGGGGAACAAGGCCGGATGGGCGATGAAGAGACCCAGATCATCGCGCCCGCCATCGCGGCTTTGCGCGATGAAGGCTTTGACATAAGCGGCCCCGTTTCGCCCGATGCACTGTTTACGCCGCGTGCGCGCGAGACGTACGATCTGGCCTTGTGCATGTACCATGATCAGGCGTTGATCCCGCTCAAGGCGCTTTATTTTGATGACGGCGTCAATGTGACGCTGGGCCTGCCCATCTTGCGCACCTCGCCCGATCACGGCACCGCTTTTGACATTGCCGGCAAAGGCTTGGCAGATCCGGGCGCGATGGTTGCGGCAATCCGCCTGGCGGGCGCGACGGCCGATACGCGGGCCCTTGCCGAGCCATGATGCCGGACCTGCCGCCGCTGCGCGATGTGATTGCGCGCCATGGATTGGCCGCCAGCAAGGCGCTGGGGCAGAATTTCCTGTTGGATGGCCAGTTGCTGGACCGGATCGCCGCCATTCCCGGCGCGCTGGCGGGCCAATCGGTTTACGAGGTCGGGCCCGGCCCCGGCGGCCTCACCCGCGCCTTGCTGAAAGCGGGCGCAGAGGTTGTCGCGGTCGAGCGCGACAAAAGATGCCTTCCTGCCCTTGCAGAACTGGGCGCCGCTTTTCCCGGCAAATTGCGGGTGATTGAGGCCGATGCGCTGGAGGTTCCGTTGGAAGAGGTTCTGCCGCAAGGCGGGCATATCGCCTCCAACCTGCCCTATAATGTCGGCACGGCGTTGCTCGTCCAATGGCTGACGCCCACCCATTGGCCGCCGCGCTGGGCAAGCCTGACCCTGATGTTCCAGCGCGAGGTGGCGGAGCGGATTATCGCCCGCCCCGGCAGTTCGGCTTATGGGCGGCTCTCTATCTTGGGCCAATGGCGCAGCGAGGCGCGGATTGCCCTTCCCGTCCACCGGTCCGCCTTTACGCCGCCGCCCAAGGTGATGTCGGCCGTGGTCCATCTCACGCCCAAGGCGGCACCGCCCGGTGTTGAACCTCGCCTGATGGAGCAGTTGACCGCTGCTGCTTTTGGCCAGCGCCGCAAAATGCTGCGGCAAAGCCTGAAGCCCGTCGCTGGCGCACTTGAGGCGCTGGAAAGCTGCGGAATCGCCGGGGATCGGCGCGCTGAAACGCTGGGAATAGAAGATTTTGTCGCGCTTGCCCGCGCGCTCAGTTCTTCTCGGTCTGGTCCGGTTCCGGCGTAACCGGGGCTTCGGTTTTACCTTCTGCCGAAACCACATTTTCTTCGGGCGGCTTGGCAATAGCGGCCGACAACCGGGTTTGCTCCGGACAGGCCGTCATGCACAGCTTTTCAATCCGGGCGAGGTTTTCCTTGGCCTTGTTGATTGCCCCGCGCTGGACCAGCGCTTCGCCCTGTCCTGACAGCGCAATAACATCATTGGGCTCAATTAGCAGCGCCTCGCGATACATACGGATCGCCTTGCCCGGCAGGCCTTGTTTGCGGGCGACGGAGGCAAGTTCGACATATGCAGCGCGGTTACGCGGATCGACAGCGAGCGCAGATTCAAATGCGTCGGTGGCGCTTTCCAGCCGCCCGGCCGAGGCCTCGTCAATGCCAATCTTGGTCAACGCCATGGATTGGGGGTTGATCTGATCGTCCGCCACGCGTTTGCCATACCCAACGCTCGAAACCGTCGCAAAAGCGAGCGACAGGGCAACAGCCGGGGCGGCAAGGCGCATAAAGGACTCCCAAATTCTGGTCAGCCGCATGACTAGCAACTTCTTCTCAGGCGTGCGACGAAAAATCCATCCGTTCCGTCATGGAACGGGGTAAAGGCATAGCCGCTGGCAGTACGTCGGCCAAGCCCCAGATCGGGCAGGTCGACCTCCCAGCCGGAATGGCGTCCCAAAAAGGCGGCTATCTGCGCCTCTCCTTCCTGAGAAAAGAGCGAACACACCGCGTAAACCAGCACGCCGCCGGGCCGGACAAGCGGTGCCGCAACATCGAGAACATGGGCCTGAAGCCCACAAACCCGCCCCAGACGTGCGGGCGTCAGGCGCCAGCGCAGTTCCGGGTTGCGGCGCCAAGTGCCGCTGCCTGAACAAGGCGCATCGACCAGCACAAGGTCCGCCTGCCCGTCAAGGTCTGCCAAGGCTTCGGCTTCGCGCTGAGGGTTAAGCAAGCGAATATCCACACGCGCGCCCGCCCTTTCGGCCCGGCCTGGCAACCGGGAT
This sequence comes from Chakrabartia sp., assembly GCA_046074265.1. Classification (GTDB taxonomy): domain Bacteria; phylum Pseudomonadota; class Alphaproteobacteria; order Sphingomonadales; family Sphingomonadaceae; genus Aquisediminimonas. The sequence goes on along the minus strand of JBJTNW010000029.1, from coordinate 30,048 downwards.
AGCCGCGCCCGATCGGTATCGCAGGCAATCAGTCGGCCCGCGCCGGCCATATCGGACGCCAAGGCCAGCGTCTTGCCGCCCGCGCCGGCACAAAGATCAACCACCGTCATGCCGGGCTGGGCCCCGCAGATCAGGCTGATCATCTGACTGCCGGCATCTTGCACCTCTACCCGGCCTTGCAGATAGGCAGCACTGGTCAGCAGGTCGGCTCCTTCGGCCAGTCGTAGGCCGTCGGGCAGGCCAGCAATTGGCTCGCCGCCCAATTCTGCCATCAGGTCATCGCGGCTGGTCTTTAACCGGTTGGCACGCACATCAAGCGGCGCGCGCGCCAGCAAGGCCGCCTGTTCGTCTGCATCGATAAAGGGCAAAAGCGCTTCGGCCATCCATGGCGCGATAACGCTGGGCGTGGCGCACGGCTCGTCCGCCAGGATCGCGGCCGGGCCATAGCCGCCGCTTCCAAACTGCGCCTGAAGATCGTCCTCTCTCAGGCCCAAGAGCGCGGCCCGCCCGGATGATGGGGGCGCCCCATAGCTGCGGATCGCCCGGTAGATCATCTCCCGGATCGCCTTTTTGTCCTTGCTGCCCGCATAGCGCCGGTCGCGAAACGCCTGCGCAATAACGGCATCGGCGGCCGGGCCATTGTCGCGCGCCGCCGCAAGGATGGTATCGAGAATCTCGATCGCTGTCTGGACGCGGGCCGCCGGAGTCATCGATCAGCCCTGCTGCAAGACCTGAAGATTAGCCGCGGGTCGGATAATTGGGCGCTTCACGCGTGATCGTCACGTCATGGACATGGCTTTCGCGCAGACCCGCGCCCGTGATGCGGACAAAGCGGGCGCGTTCTTGCAAATCGCGGATCGTCTTGGCGCCCGTATAGCCCATGGCGGCCTTCACGCCGCCGACCAACTGGTGGATCACATCCTTGGCAGGGCCCTTATAGGCGACCTGACCCTCAATGCCTTCCGGCACGAGCTTCATCTGGTCCTTAATGTCCTGCTGGAAATAGCGGTCGGCTGAGCCGCGCGCCATTGCACCAACAGAACCCATGCCGCGATAGGATTTATAGGCACGGCCCTGATAGAGGAAGGTTTCGCCCGGCGCTTCTTCGGTCCCCGCGAGCAGCGAGCCGACCATGACGCTCGCCGCGCCCGCCGCAAGCGCCTTGGCAATATCACCCGAGGTGCGCAGGCCGCCATCTCCGATAATGCCGATGCCCGATTTGCGCGCCTCTTCGGCGGATTCCATGATCGCCGTCAACTGCGGCACGCCAACCCCCGCAACGACGCGCGTCGTGCAGATGGAGCCCGGGCCAATGCCGACCTTCACACCATCTGCCCCGGCATCAATAAGAGCACGGGTCGCTTCGGCGGTCGCGACATTGCCCGCGATAATCTGCACATGCGGATATTGCTTCTTCACCCGCTCCACCGCGATTGAGACCATCTTGGAATGGCCATGCGCGGTATCAATGACCACCAGATCGCATTCCGCAGCAATCAGCGCCTCGGTGCGCTCAAAGCCCGCATCGCCCACGGTCGATGCGGCCGCCACACGCAACCGCCCTGCCCCGTCCTTGGTGGCATTGGGGTAGGTCACGGCCTTTTCCATATCCTTAACCGTAATCAGGCCCACGCAATGAAAGGCGTCATCCACGACCAGCAGCTTTTCAATCCGGCGCGAATGGAACAGGCGGCGAACTTCATCCTGCCCGACCCCCGCTTTGACAGTCACCAGATTTTCATGCGTCATCAACTCAGCAACGGGCTGATTGGGATTTTCGGCAAAGCGCACGTCGCGGTTGGTCAAAATACCTGCAAGCCGGCCATTGGCTTCAACCACGGGAATGCCGGAAATCTTGTTAGCGGCCATAATGGCCTTGGCTTCCGCCAGCGTCGCCGTCGGCTCAATGGTGATCGGGTTGACGACCATGCCCGATTCAAACCGCTTCACCTGACGCACCGCGGTGCATTGTTCTTCGATGGAAAGATTACGGTGCAAAACGCCAATGCCACCCAGCTGGGCCATCACAATCGCCATATCGGCTTCTGTCACCGTATCCATGGCAGAAGAGAGGATCGGGATATTCAGCGTGATGTCGCGCGTGATCTGGGTCCGCGTGTCCGCCTGGCTCGGCAAAACATCGGATTCGCGCGGCTGCAGCAGCACGTCGTCAAAGGTCAGGCCAAGCGGAATTTCAATCGCCACAATAAAGTCCCCGGGTGAGTCGTGGCGGCCCATGTAACCAAGCAGGTGGCGCTGCGCTAGGGGCCAATATGATCGGCCGGGATCATGTGGCCGTTACCCGGCACGCGCCAAAGGGCAGCCTGACCAAATATCCATTTCCAAAATCCGCCCCCGCTCTGCTAGCACAGCCCGCAACAAGGAGAGCCTGATGCCCGCGACGCCCGATTTTGATTTTGCCCTTGGGGACGCTGCCGACATGATCCGCGCGACCACGCGTCGCTTTGCGGAGGAGAAAATCGCCCCGCTTGCCGCCCGGATCGACGCGGAAGACTGGTTCCCGCAAGAATTATGGCCGGCCATGGGAGAATTAGGCCTGCACGGCATCACGGTAGAGGAAGACCAAGGCGGACTTGGTCTCGGCTATCTGGAACATACGATCGCCGTCGAAGAGATCAGCCGCGCCTCGGCCTCTATCGGCCTCAGCTATGGCGCGCATTCCAATTTGTGCGTCAACCAGATCCGCCGCTGGGGCAATTCGGACCAAAAGGCAAAATATCTGCCCAAGCTGATTTCGGGCGCGCATATCGGCAGCCTTGCCATGTCGGAAAGCGGCGCCGGCTCAGACGTCGTCTCGATGAAGCTCAAGGCTGAAAAGGTGGACGGCGGCTTCCGGCTCAACGGGACCAAATTCTGGATCACCAATTCCGATTATGCCGATACCTTGTTTGTCTATGCCAAGACGACGCCGGATGCGGGGTCGCGCGGAATTACCGCTTTTCTGATTGAAAAAGAGATGCCGGGCTTCTCCATCGGCCAGAAGATCGACAAAATGGGCATGCGCGGCTCGCCAACGGCCGAACTGGTTTTTAATGACTGTTTTGTGCCGGACGAAAATGTCGTTGGCCCCATTAATGGCGGCGTGGGCGTGTTGATGTCGGGACTGGATTATGAGCGCGCGGTGCTGGCGGGCATCGGCCTTGGCATCATGCAGGCCTGTCTCGATACGGTCATCCCCTATATCCGCGAACGCAAGCAATTTGGCGTGTCTGTGGGGTCCTTCCAACTGATGCAGGCCAAGGTTGCCGATATGTATGTCGCGCTCAATTCGGCGCGCGCCTATGTCTATGCAGTGGCCCGGGCCTGCGATGCCGGGCAGACGACCCGCTTTGACGCGGCGGGCGCGGTGATGCTCTCATCCGAAAATTCGGTGCGCGTGGCGCTGGAAGCCATTCAGGCGTTGGGCGGGGCTGGCTATACCAAGGACTGGCCGGTGGAGCGTTATCTGCGCGATGCCAAGCTGATGGACATTGGCGCCGGCACCAATGAAATCCGCAGGATGCTGATCGGCCGGGAACTGATCGGCGCATGACCGGGCCTGTTCTCGCTTCGCTCTACAGCGCCGATACGCCGGAAGCGATAAGCCGCGCCGCGCACAACCGGGCATTGGCAGCAGAATTGCGCGATCGGGTCGCCAAGGCGGCGCTGGGCGGCGACCAGAAATCGCGCGATCGACATGAGGCGCGCGGCAAGCTTCTGCCTCGCGCCCGCGTGGAGCAACTGCTTGATCCCGGCAGCCCATTTCTGGAAATCGGCCAGCTCGCGGCCTTTGACCTATATGACGACGATATCCCGGGCGCGGGGATCATCGCGGGGATCGGCCGGGTCTCTGGCCGCCAGTGCATGATCATTTGCAATGATGCGACAGTCAAAGGCGGCACTTATTACCCCATGACCGTCAAAAAGCATCTCCGGGCCCAGGAGATTGCAGAAAAAAACCATCTGCCCTGCATCTATCTGGTCGATAGCGGCGGCGCGAACCTGCCGCATCAGGCAGAGGTTTTCCCCGACCGCGACCATTTTGGCCGAATCTTCTTCAATCAGGCCAATATGTCGGCCAAGGGCATCCCGCAAATTGCGTGCGTGATGGGCAGTTGCACCGCAGGCGGCGCCTATGTGCCCGCCATGTCCGATGAGACGGTGATCGTCCGCAATCAGGGCACGATCTTCCTCGCCGGCCCGCCTTTGGTCAAAGCGGCGACGGGAGAAGAAATTACCGCTGAAGATCTGGGCGGCGGCGATCTTCATGGTCGAAAATCGGGCGTGGTCGATCATGTTGCCGACGATGATGCCCATGCGCTGAGCATCGTGCGCGACATCGTTTCGCACCTCCCTAAGCCGCGTGTGCCAGACGTCAACATCGCCGCCCCCCGCCCGCCGCGTTTTGCCGCGGAAGAGCTTTACGGCATCATCCCCGAAGATGTCCGCGCCCCATATGATGTGCATGAGGTGATTGCCCGGCTGGTGGATGGATCAGAATTTCACGAGTTCAAGGCGCTTTATGGCAGTTCCTTGGTGTGCGGCTTTGCCCATATCTGGGGCATTCCGGTCGCCATCCTCGCCAATAACGGCGTACTCTTCAGTGAAAGTGCAATGAAAGGTGCGCATTTCATTGAATTAGCTCAACAAAGGCGCATTCCGCTGATCTTCCTCCAGAACATTTCCGGCTTCATGGTCGGCGGTAAATATGAGGCAGAAGGCATTGCAAAACATGGCGCAAAGCTGGTGACGGCCGTTGCCACTGCAACCGTCCCCAAGATCACCCTGTTGATCGGCGGCAGCTTTGGCGCGGGCAATTATGGGATGGCAGGGCGCGCTTATGATCCGCGCTTCCTGTTTTCGTGGCCCAATGCCCGGATCAGCGTGATGGGGGGAGAACAGGCCGCCTCGGTCCTCGCAACCGTGCACCGCGATGCCGCCAACTGGTCGGCTGAAGAGGCAGATGCGTTCAAGGCCCCCATCCGCCAGAAATATGAGGATGAGGGCAATCCCTATTATGCCACCGCGCGGCTCTGGGATGATGGCATCATCGACCCGGCCCAAAGTCGCGACGTCATCGCGCTGGCTTTAGAAGCCGCCCTTCAAGCCCCCATCCCCGAACGTCAGAGCTTTGGCGTGTTTCGGATGTAACGAGCAGAAATTATGTCCTTTTCATCTCTCCTCATCGCCAATCGGGGCGAAATTGCCTGCCGCATCATCCGCACCGCGCGCGATATGGGGCTGCGGACAATCGCCGTGTGTTCCGAGGCGGATCGCGATGCGCTCCATGTCCGCGCAGCCGATGCGGCGGTCGAGATTGGCCCCGCCCCGGCCAAAGACAGCTATCTGGACCCGGCGCGGATTTTGGCAGCGGCGGCCGCCAGCGGTGCGGATGCCATTCACCCCGGCTATGGCTTTTTGTCTGAAAATGCCGATTTTGCTCAAGCCGTGATCGATGCCGGGCTGATCTGGGTTGGCCCGGACCCCGCAAGCATCCGCGCCATGGGCCTGAAAGATGCCGCGAAATCGCTGATGGCCAAGGCGGGCGTGCCCGTCACCCCCGGCTATTTGGGGGACGACCAGTCTCCGGCCCGGCTTAAGACCGAAGCAGAGGCGATTGGCTATCCGCTCCTGATCAAGGCGGTCGCGGGCGGCGGCGGCAAGGGGATGCGCCGGGTGGATGCGTCCACAGATTTTGCCGAGGCGCTGGCCGCGTGTCAGCGCGAGGCCAAAGCGGCCTTTGGCGATGATCGCGTTCTGCTAGAGACCTATGTCGCGACGCCGCGTCACCTGGAAGTGCAGGTCTTTGGCGACCGGCATGGGAATATCGTCCATCTGTTTGAGCGCGATTGTTCGCTCCAGCGGCGCCACCAAAAGGTGATCGAGGAAGCCCCCGCCCCCGGCATGGACGCGACAACCCGGCAGGCTTTGTGCGACGCCGCCGTCCGCGCGGCAGCGGCCGTCAATTATGTTGGCGCCGGCACCGTCGAGTTCATCGCCGATGCATCCGACGGCCTGCGCGCCGACCGGATTTGGTTCATGGAAATGAACACAAGGCTTCAGGTTGAGCATCCTGTGACCGAAGAGGTTACGGGCGTGGATTTGGTGGAATGGCAATTGCGCGTCGCCGCGGGGGAGCCGCTTCCCCTGCTTCAGCACGAAATCACGCTGTCGGGCTGGGCAATGGAAGCCCGACTTTATGCCGAAGACCCCACGCGCGGCTTTTTGCCGAGCACCGGCCGGCTTGACCTGTTCCAGACCGGCTATGGCGGGCGGATCGATAGCGGCGTCGAAGAAGGCGGAGAGATCAGCCCTTATTATGATCCGATGATCGCAAAACTAATTGCCCGGGGCGATACGCGCGAAGAGGCCCGCGCCCAGCTTGCGGAGATGGTGGGCGAAACCGCGGTTTGGCCGGTCAAAACCAACGCCGCTTTCCTCTACCATCTGCTTGATCAGGCCGATTTTGTGGCAGGCCATGTCGATACCGGCCTGATCGCGCGCCATGCAGAGGAGCTGACGGCGGCACCCCTGCCCAGCGATGCGGCGCTTACCCGGGCGGCAATGGCGATGGTGCCTAAATCGCTTTTTTCCGGCTTTCGTCTCAATGGCCCTGAGCGGCGCACCGCAACCTTCTTGCTTGATGGCACGCCCGTTGACGTCCAGCTCCATGGCCCGGGCGAAGACAGCCCGGCGCCGCAAATGCTGGTGGCCGAACAGGGCGCCGTTTGGCGGCTGGAGCCTTGGCGCGCCGCTGGCAGCCATAAGGGGGGCGCGTCTGATGGCGCGATCCTTTCCCCCATGCCCGGCCGCATTCTTTCAGTCGATGTGGCCGCCGGAGACAAGGTTGTTCGCGGCCAAAAGCTGCTGACGCTGGAGGCGATGAAGATGGAACACAGCCTTGTCGCGCCTTTTGACGGCACCATTGCAGACCTGCACGCCACCACAGGCGCGCAGGTTCAGGTGGATGCGCTGCTGGTCCGCGTGACGGCTTAGGCTGCCAAATCCTCGGCGGAAAGGTCATACAGCCAATCCGCGCCCGCGGTGACGGAGCCGGCCAGACCCAGCGCCTCGCCCACCATATGCGTGAGGTAAAAGCCCGCCGTCACGGTCTTCGCCTTCAGAAAGCGCGGATCGCCCTCGCCCTTGTCCAGCATGGCCTTGGCAATCCGTGCCTGGCGTTCCATCAGCCAGCCGCAGGTCATCACCGACACCATCGTCAGATAGGGATAGCTGGCGGCCAGTCGATCATCGACCTCGGCGTTCAACAGGCTCGCCGTCAGCTTTTCAACCAGATCAGTGAGAGCGATGAGCCGCGCATCCTCGGCTTCGGCGCGCACATCGGCGATCAGCGCGGCCATGCCCGCCCCGCCATCGCCGGCCAGTTTGCGGCCAACCAAGTCTGCGGCCTGAATGCCGTTGGTGCCTTCATAAATCGGGGCGATCCGCGCATCGCGATAATGCTGGGCCGCGCCTGTTTCTTCCACAAAGCCCATGCCGCCATGGATCTGGATGCCAATGCTGGCCACTTCGCAGCCAATATCGGTGCCATAGGCCTTGGCAAGCGGCGTCAAGAGATCAACCCGCTGCCGCGCGCCGTCCACGCCCAAATGGGCGCGATCGACATTGCCAGCGGCCAGATAAAGCAACGCACGCGCCGCTTCTGTCGAGGCTTTCATGCGCAGCAGCATCCGGCGCACATCGGGGTGCTCGATAATCGGCACCGGCTTGCCGCCGCTATCCGGGCGGGCAGATTGGATGCGATCCTGCGCATAGCGCATCGCCTGTTGCGTTGCCCGCTCGGCTATCTGGACGCCCTGCAAGCCGACATTGAGGCGCGCATTGTTCATCATCGTGAACATCGCGCGCATCCCGCCCATTTCCGGGCCGATCAGCCAGCCATGGCAATCATCATGATCGCCATAGGTCATCACGCAGGTGGGCGAACTGTGGATGCCGAGCTTATGCTCAATCGAGGCGCAGCGCAGATCATTGCGGGTGCCATCGGGCCGAATCTTGGGCACGAGGAACAGCGAAATCCCCTTGGTCCCCGGCGGGGCGTTGGGGGTGCGGGCCAAGACGAGGTGGACGATATTGTCCGCCAGATCATGCTCACCAAAGGTGATGTAAATCTTCGTGCCCTTGATCCGATAGCTGCCATCGGCCGCAGGCTCTGCGGTGGACCGCAGCGCCCCCACATCAGACCCGGCCTGAGGTTCCGTCAAGTTCATCGTACCAGACCATTCGCCTGTGACCAGCTTGGGCAAATACATCGCCTGTTGTTCCGGGCTGCCATGCGCCGCCAGCGCCTCAATCGCGCCAGACGTCAGGATCGGGCACAGGCCAAAACCCATATTCGCGCTGCCCAGATCTTCGAGAACGACAAAGCCCAGCGCAAAGGGCAGCCCTTGCCCCCCAAATTCTGGCGGGCAGGAAATGGTGCCCCAGCCGCCCTCAACATAGGCCCGATAAGCCTGTTTAAAGCCCGGCGGCATGGTCACATTGCCGTCCGACCATTTAGGGTTATTGGTATCCCCCACCCGGTTGGTGGGCGCCCATTCGCCCGCCGCAAGTGCGCTTGCCCCCTCCAAAATGGCATCGACCATATCGGACGAGGCCGCCTCAAAGGCCGGATGCGCGGCCAGTTCGGCAATCTTGGTGACATGATCCAGCACGAAACGCTGTTCGGCAATCGGGGGCGTATAGGTCATGTGGTTCTCTCTCGCGGTTGCAAGCTGTGTCCCGGCGCTATAGCGCTGCAAGCGATGGACACAAACACCGCCTTTCGGACAGAAATCTGCCCCTACGGCACAGCCGGGATCGCCAGGGCCGCGCAGCTGATCGCACAAGGCCAGTGTGTCGCCGTGCCGACCGAAACCGTTTATGGACTCGCGGCCGACGCAACCAATGGCGAAGCCGTCGCCCGCATCTATGCCGCCAAGGGCCGGCCCAGCTTCAACCCGCTGATTGTCCATCTGCCCGATCTTGAAAGCGCGGAACGCATCGCGCAGTTCAACGATACTGCCCGCGATCTTGCCCGCCTTTATTGGCCCGGCCCCCTGACGCTGGTTCTCCCGCTCAAGCCAGAGAGCGGCATCGCCGGGATCGTCTCTGCCGGGCTGACGACGATTGCCCTGCGCGTCCCCGCCCATCCGGCGATGCAAGACCTGCTTCGAGCGTCAGGCAAGCCGCTGGCCGCCCCAAGCGCCAATGCCAGCGGGACGATTAGCCCGACCCGCGCCGACCATGTCGCCCGCACCTTATCGGGCCGTATTCCGCTGATCCTCGATGCCGGGCCAACCGCCGTCGGGCTGGAATCGACGATCATCGCGGTAGACGGGGACAAATTGCGGCTGCTGCGCCCCGGCCCGGTCGATCTGGCGCTTGATCTCGAGACAGGCGGCAAGATTGAGGCACCTGGTCAGATGGAAAGCCATTATGCGCCCGCCAAGCCGCTTCGGCTGGCCGCCACAACCGCCGAGGCGGACGAATATCTGATCGGCTTTGGTGATATGGCGTGCGATGCCAATCTCAGTCCTTCGGGCGATCTGGTAGAAGCGGCCGCTCGGCTTTTTGATCTGCTTCACACCGCCGACCAATCAGTAAAGCCTCGCATTGCGGTAGCGCCCATCCCGAAAGAAGGGCTGGGTGCGGCCATTGCAGACCGGCTCTACCGCGCGGCGGCGTGATTTTCTTTGCATTTTTGCACAAACGCGCCTAGGGCGTTGTGCAGCGCAGCAAGGTTTGACCTTGCGGATCCCTATGGCCAGCGTGATTGTTCGCCGTTCTTGGCGAAGCAGGCCGGGCATCTTGTCGCACCTTCCAAGGCTTCCCTTGTCACGCGGGTTGTCAGTTTGACCCCGCTCGCGCGTGCCCTTTTGGGCGCGCTCGCGCTTTATGTTTGAAAGTTTTTATGACCCATTTTTCTGACCTTGGCCTTGCCAAGCCGCTGCTCAGCGCATTGCACGCCAAGGGCTATGAGACGCCGACGCCAATCCAGCTTCAGGCGATCCCGCCGCTGCTCGAAGGCAAGGATCTGTGCGGCATCGCGCAGACCGGTACCGGCAAAACGGCCGCCTTTGCGCTGCCCTCGCTCCAATATCTGATGGAAAATCCCAAAGCGCGCGCGCCCCTGACCTGCCGCATGCTCGTCCTCTCGCCCACGCGAGAACTAGCAGCGCAGATTGCCCAATCGTTCCGCGATTATGGCCGCCAATTGCAGTTGCGCGTGGAAACCGTGTTCGGCGGCGTGCCGATTGGTCGCCAGATCAAGGCGCTCAGCCCGGGCGTCGACGTTCTTGTCGCCACGCCGGGCCGTCTGCTCGACCTCATTGACCAGCGCGCCTTGTCGCTGCGCAATGTCGAAATCTTCGTGCTGGACGAAGCCGACCAGATGCTCGACCTTGGTTTTATCCATTCGCTCAAGCGGATTGATACGATGCTGCCGAAAAAGCGCCAGTCGCTGTTCTTCTCGGCAACCATGCCCAAGACGATTGCAGAGCTTGGCAACCGCTTCCTGACCGATCCGGTGCGCGTTTCGGTAACGCCGGAATCCACAACGGCAGAGCGCGTCCAGCAATTTGTGACCTTTGTCACCGCCCGCGAAAAACAGGCGCTGCTGACGATCAAGCTGCAGGAAGAGCCGATTGACCGCGCGCTTGTCTTCACGCGCACCAAACATGGCGCGGATCGGGTGGTAAAGCACCTCCACGTGGCCGGCATCCCCTGCGCCGCCATTCATGGCAATAAGAGCCAGGCGCAGCGCACCCAGGCGCTTCAAGCCTTCCGCAAGGGGGAAATCCGCATCCTGATCGCCACCGACATTGCCGCGCGCGGCATCGACGTGTCGGGCGTTAGCCATGTCTTCAATTTTGAGCTGCCCAATGTGCCGGAACAATATGTCCACCGCATCGGCCGCACCGCGCGCGCTGGACGCGATGGCATTGCGATCAGCTTTGTTGATGGGGAAGAACGTGGCTGGCTGCGCCAGATTGAGCGCTTGACGCGCGTTCAGCTGGAGCCGGTGCCCCTGCCCGCCAATTTTGCCGAGGCAGTGGCCAATCTGCCTAAGCCGAAACAGGCGCCGCCGACAGCGAACCGCCGCCATGAAGAAGCGCGGCGCACCAATGACAACCCCAATGCGCAGAACGCGCGGCGTCGTCATTTCGGCAATCGCAAGCCCAATGGGGTCGGCACCCACAAAAGTGCCATTCGGAAAACGAGCGGCCGGTAAGGCCGGGGACATAACCGAATGAAAAGGGGTGGCTTAGGCCGCCCCTTTTTTTAACCGCTCGGCAAAGCCCTTTTTCAGCTTCATCAGCTTGGGCGGGATAACGGCGAGGCAATAGGGATTGCGCTGCCCTTCTCCGTCCCAATAGCCTTGGTGATAATCTTCCGCCGGATACCATTCGGCCAAAGGCTCAATCTTGGTCACAATCTGCGCCGGCCAATCCGGCTGGGCGCGTTCCATCGCGGCGCGTGCTTCCGCTTCCTGGGCCGCATCATGCGGAAAAATGGCCGAGCGATATTGCGTGCCGATGTCATTGCCCTGCCGGTTCAGCTGGGTTGGATCGTGCGTCGCAAAAAACACGTCGAGCAGATCGCCATAGGAAATCCGCGCCGGATCAAACCAGATCCGCAAGCCCTCAGCATGACCGGTATCACCGCCGCAGACGAGCTTATAGGTCGGGTTGGGGACATGGCCGCCAATATAGCCGCTCTCAATCCGCTCAACGCCGTCGAGCTGCTGAAACACAGCCTCGACGCACCAGAAACATCCGCCGGCAATGGTTGCAACTTCGGTCATCGGTCAATCTCCTTGACCGGGAAATAGGATGCCTCAGGGCAATCGAAAAGATGTCCGAAAGATTTGGCTGGGGCGGGAGGATTCGAACCTCCGAATGCCGGTACCAAAAACCGGTGCCTTACCACTTGGCGACGCCCCAGCATGGGCAGGGCGTCCCTATAACGCCCCTGTCCCTAAAGGCAATCGGTCAATCGAGCCGCATGACCCAATTATGGGGGTCAGCGGCAATGCCACGCTGAATATTGACCAATCGGTCCTTCAACCGCTGCGTCACCTGCCCCGGACCACCGGCGCCAATGGTGAAGCTGCCCGACGGGCTTGAAACCTTGCCGATCGGCGTCACCACGGCAGCCGTACCACAGGCGAAAGATTCAACGATCCGCCCGCTTTTGGCGTCTGCTTCCCATTGATCAATGGCGTAACGCTCCTCGCGCACGGTCAGCCCTTCTTCGCGCGCCAGCGTCAACAGCGAATCCCGCGTAATGCCGGGCAGGATCGTGCCCGAGAGCGGCGGCGTCTGGATCGAGCCATCGTCAAACACGAAGAATATGTTCATGCCACCCAGTTCTTCGATCCAACGATTTTCTGCGGCATCGAGAAAGACGACCTGGTCGTGGCCAAGCCTGGTGGCTTGCGCCTGCGCGACAAGGCTGGACGCATAGTTGCCGCCGCATTTCGCCGCCCCCGTCCCGCCCGGCGCCGCGCGGCTGTAATCCTGCGATACCCATAGCGAAACGGCGGGCGCCCCGCTTTTGAAATAGCCGCCCGCAGACGAGGCGATGACCATATAGAGATATTCTGATGAGGGCTTCACCCCCAAAAAGGCCTCGCTCGCGATCATAAAGGGCCGCAAATAGATGGAGCCCCCTTCCACATCGGGAAACCACGCCTTGTCGATCTGGACGAGTTGGCGGCACGATTCGATGAACAATTCTTCGGGCAGCTCGGCCATCGCCATGCGACGCGCCGAGGCGTTAAAGCGCTGCGCATTGGCTTGCGGGCGGAACAGGGCCATATTGCCGTCTTCCAGCCGATAGGCCTTCAGCCCTTCAAAAATTTCCTGCGCATAATGCAGCACTGCGGTTGCGGGGTCGAGCACAAGCGGCTGCCGGGCATGGACCTTGGCGTCGTGCCAACCCTGACCCTCTGTATAGCGGATCGTCACCATATGGTCGGTAAAGACCTTGCCAAAACCGGGGGCCGCAATGCGGTCTGCCCGCTCTTGGGGGGCAACCGGGTGGGCGCTGGGGGTGATCTCAAAGGCAATTGGGGTGCGCATGCGCTCAACAACTTTCAGACTGAACACGGCAAGAGCCGCCATGGCCTTTTCGCTATGCGAGCGGCCGCGCGGCGTCAACCATGCGCGAAAGGCCTAGCGTGCCCGCGCCTCTGCCGCCAGTTCCCGGCTGCGGCGCGCCGTGGCGGCAATGGTTTGCGCCATAATCTCGGCCAAGGCCGAGCTATCCAGCACCAACAGGCCGGCGTGCGTGGTGCCATTGGGGCTGCGGACGGATTCCGCGAGATCTGCCGGGGCTTTGCCGGTTTGAAGCGCGAGACGCGCCGATCCGGCAATGGTGTGCAGCGCCAAAAGCCGCGCAAGTTCAGTATCTAACCCTTCGGCTTCGCCCGCCGCCGCCAAAGCATCGACAAACCGAAACACAAAGGCCGGGCCAGAGCCAGAAACGCCGGTAACGGCGTGAAACAAATCTTCATCCTCAATCCACCGGGCAATGCCCAGCGGCGCGATCAAGTGATCCACTTCGGCGCGACCCGCAATATCAAGCCCCGGGGAAAACAAGGCGCTGATGCCTTCGCCAATGCCGGCGGGCATATTGGGCATCACGCGCACATAGGCGCGCGCGCCGGGCAGACGCGCCGCAAGCGTCGCCACCTCTACCCCGGCAAGGATCGAAATCACCAGCGTTCGGGCATCAACCGGCAATGTTGCGGCCACCGGATCCAACATTTGCGGTTTGATGCCGAGCACCAAAATCTCGGGCGGCGGCCCTTCCGCCTTGTCTGCCCGGCCCACACCGGGGGGCAGATCGCGGGCGCCCGGATCAATAACCAGAATGTCGGCCGGCTGAAGGCCGTGCGCAAGCCAGCCCCGCAGCATGGCCCCGCCCATATTGCCGCACCCGACCAGCCAGATGCGGGGCGCGGCCATCAGGCCTCGCCCTGGGTTTCAACCATTGCCGAGGCAATGGCTTCACGCGGCGACTTCCCGCCCCAGAGGACGAACTGAAAAACGGGATAAAAGCGGTCAAGCTCGTCAATCGCGGCTTCAACCAGCACTTCGGCTTGATCGAACGAAAAAACGGCCTCGCCGCTGCCCGCGTCCAGCAAGGCCGCATGGCGATACACGATAATGCCGGTGGAGGGCCAATATTCAAAATGCCCCAGCCAAAGCTGTTCGTTGATCAGGCCAATTGCTTCATAGATTGTCCCCGCCTGCGCATCGGTGACCTTGATGTCGGGAAAAGCAAGGAATTGCAGGACGCAATCATCCTCGCGCCAAAGGCCCCGCAGCTCATATTGATTCCACGCCCCCTTGGCCGAGGCGACAATTTCTTCATCGCCAATGCGCTCGTGCAACCAGTTATGCGCCGAGAACCAGCTTTCCAGCGTTTCGATTGGCGCGCCGGCGGCATGCGCCATGTCGAGGGGTTCAATGCTCATCGCCATGGTGCTTGCCGTCGCAGCCCCCGCCCGAGCAAGGCCGCGGGCCGCGCGCGCCGACAAAATTGTGGACAATAGGGTTAAAATTCAGCCCTTGCTCTTGGCCTCAAGGGCATCGAGACGCGCCTTAAGGGCATCCGCCTCCTCCCGGGCGGCAAGCGCCATTGCCTTAACCACTTCAAATTCATCGCGGCTCACAAAGTCCATACCGCCCAGCCATTCCTTCAGCTTTTCGCGGGTGGCGGCTTCGGCTTCACGCGTCATACCGGCAATCGTTCCGGCCGCGCCGTTTACAATCTTGGCAAGGTCATCAAACAGGCGGTTTTCGGTCTGCATCGGTCAGGTCCTTGGGAAAGAGAATGTTAAAGCTGTATTTGGGTATGCGCGCGCGCCGGCACAAGAGTTTCGGCATCCGGGTTCAGCCGGTCAATCTCGTAATTGAGGACTGCGGCAAAGCTGAGCCAGACCATATAAGGCACCAGCAACCAAGCCGCGGCCTTGCGAATGGACGCAAAGGCAAAGCTGGTTGCGATCGTCAGCGCGAGAATGAGGAGGATCAAGCCCAGAGCAAGGCTCACCTGATGAAAAGCGAAGAACAGCGGCGACCAGGCGAGGTTGAGCCCAAGCTGGAGCGAAAACAGCCCCAGCGCCCTGCCCCGGCCCAGCGCGCCGCGGGCGTTGAGGATCATGGCGAGCGCCAAGCCCAGCAGGACATAAAGGGTCGACCAAACAAGGCCAAAGACCCAGCCCGGTGGAACAATGGCGGGTCGGTTCAGCGCGACAAACCAGCCATTGGCATAGCCAGAATTGGCCATCTTTCCTGATAAAAACCCAAGAAACAAAATAGTTGGAACTGTGACCAACGCCCAGCGCACAAATGACATGCGCAACTGCCCTTGTGATGCAATTTCACCCATATGGCCTCCAACGCGGATTTCGCCTTTCTTGGCCGTTTTCAGCCCGCGCGGCAAGGAAAAGCGCGCCTATAAATCCACGACCAATTGTGCCATCGCGGTGCGGCCATTGGCGTAGGTAAAGCCCCCGCTTGATGAAACCTGCCAACCATAATCGTTGAACAGGTTCTGGATCTGGGCGCGAAGCAGCAGCGCATGGCCATCCAGCTTAAACCGGTAGCGCGCACCAAGGTTTACCACCTCGCGCGGCGGCGCCACCAAGCTGTTGGCCGCGTTGCCAATTCGGCCAGAAAAGCTTTCGATGGCAAGGTCTGCCGACCACGGGCTTTGGCCTGCGGCAAAGCGCCAGTCGAGATTGGCGATGCTGCGCCGCTTGACGGAACCCACCGGCTGCGCGCCAATCAGGCCGGATGCGACAGCTTCGCCCGCAATCTTGGGATCAAGAAACAAAGACCCGGCCACCAGCGTCACCCCGGGGGCCAGACTGCCGGCCAGCGACACTTCAACACCGCGATTATCCACCTGCCCCAGCGCCCGATAGCGCAAGTCAGGGTCAAGATTGAAATAGGGCTTTTTGACGCTGAACAGACCGGCAACCAGCGTCAGATGCGGGGTGACAGCATAACGCAGGCCAAGATCAACCTGCCGCGTGCGGATGGCCGGCGGCGCTTCGGACCGGTTGCTGGCGATATCCGGGGCAACCAGTGCTTCCTCCAACCCGCGGACAAAGCCGCCATAGAGCGACAAATTGGTGCGCAGATTAACTGTGCCGGCCGCCGTGATCAGGATCGGTTGATCCTTGGTGACAAGCAGCGGCAGCGACGGGTCCACGAAATCGAGCCGCTTCGTATATTTTGCGCGCGAGATGGAAAGGTCCAGCGTGCCATGGTCCAGCCATTTGAGCCCATAAGCGAGGCCAAAGGTCATCTGCTGGACATGATCCTTATCTTTTTCCTGCGGCAGGAGGATGGGCGCTTCGCGAAAATCGGGCAAGATCGCCGAGCTTGGCCCCAGATCGATGCGCTGCGTGCCGCCAAAAAGCCGATCTTTGATCCGCCCACGCGCGCTGAGCACCAGCCGATGCTGCATTGCCCCGCGCTCCCAAAAGCGGGTTATCCGCCCTTCGCCCGACAGGCTGTCGGTCCGGCTGCCCGGGTCATAAAGGACCAGCCGGCTGGCCACACTGCCATCGGGGGCCACCCCGCGCAGCAGATCGGCAAAATTGGTCCGGTTATGAAGCCCAAAGTCAAACAGGCCGGCCTCGATCCGCCAGGCGCCAAACGGCAATTTGGCAATCACGCCCGATGTCGTCAAAAGGCTGTTTCTGTCCGCCCAATATTGCCCCAAAAAGCGGCCGCGCGGCACATCTGGCGGAAGCACATCTCCAGCCGGATAAAGGGTGGCGTGCGCTTCATCATCATGGTTGGTATAACCGCCGGTGAAGGCCGTCAGCAGCGCGCCCGGATAAGGCCGCCAGACAAGGCTGGCGCCATAAGTGCGAAAGCCGTTCCAGCCGCCTTCGGGGCGCACCTGCTCGCGAAACCCGACACCCGCCGCCACACCCAGACGTTCCCCCAAGATCGGCAGCTTAATCTCGGCATTGCCGGCAAATCCGCCATAAGGCGCCAGTTCCAGCATCGCGCTGGAGGCCGTGTGCCCCTGCGCCAGCATCAGATTATAATCGACAATCCCCGTGGGCGCCGGAAAGGGATAACCCTGCGCACCAACCCCAACGCGGATCGTCGAGCCCTCGATAACGCGCGATGGCAAGCGCTCAATATGGTCGAAATACAGCCCCTCAATCCGCACATTGCCGGCATCAATCGGGTTGAAGCCACGAATATCGTCGGTGCTGTACAGGCCAATTTTCTCGCTGCCGATCGACTTGCCAAAAGCGTCCGCCGATTGGGTGACAAGATTTTCCTGCGTGCGCTGAGCCAAGGCTGTGCCGGGCGTCATGGCCAAAGCCCCGGCAGCAACAAGCAGAAACTGTTTCATGTACCCCCTGAACGGCGCTCAATCCGGCTTGTGCGCCGCGATGAGGAACTCAATATTGCCTTCCGGTCCCTTTATGGGACTTTCGGTCAGGCCTTCTACGGACCAACCCTCACGCGTCAACCAGCTTTTGACCTCAGAACAAATACGCAAATGCACCTCCGGGTCGCGCACCACGCCCCCTTTGCCCACCTCTGCCCGCCCGGCTTCAAACTGGGGTTTGATCAGCGCCAACATCCGGGCGCCGGGCTTGGCAAAGGCCATCGGTCGATCCAGCACTTTTGCAAGGCTGATAAAACTTGCATCGCAGACGATCAGGTCAACCGCTTCGGGAATATGGGCGTCGGTCAATATCCGGGCGCTGGTTTGTTCATGGACGATCACGCGGGGGTCTTGCCGCAGCTTCCAGGCCAGCTGGTTGGTTCCGCTGTCCACCGCATAGACGCGCGCGGCGCCCCGGCTCAGCAGCACATCGGTAAAGCCGCCCGTCGAAGAGCCGACATCGATGGCAACAGCCCCCGTCACATCCCAGCCAAAATGCGCCAAGCCATGGTCCAGCTTGATGCCGCCGCGCGAGACCCAGGGATGATCGCGCCCCTTGACCTCTAGCGGCGCGTCTGCGGGCATGGCCTGCCCTGCCTTTTCCACCTTGCGGTCGCCCGAATAGACCAGCCCGGCAAGGATCAGCGCCTGCGCCCGGGTGCGGCTTTCAACCAGGCCGCGATCGACCAGCAACTGGTCTGCCCGCTGCTTTGCCATAAAGTCAGGCGCGCTTTCCGGCCTCGGCAACGGCAGAGTTGATGCGCAGCGCCTTCAGCACGGTTTCTACAATGTGCGGCGCATTAAGCCCGGCGTCATCATATTGCTTTTGCGGGCTATCTTGATCCTGAAAGACATCGGGCAAGCGCAGGGTCCGCAGCTTCAGGCCGGCATCGGTCAACCCTTCGTCGCTGGCCATGGTGAGGACATGGGCGCCAAGCCCGCCAATCGCGCCTTCTTCCACAGTAACCGCAACGTCATGCGTGGTCAGCAGCTTGCGGATCAGATCATTGTCGAGCGGCTTGGCAAAGCGCAGATCGGCCACCGTTGTGCTCAGGCCCTTGGCCTCCAACTGCTCTGCCGCCTTCAACGCCTCTTCCAGACGGGTGCCAAGCGAGAGGATCGCCACCTTCTTGCCCTGACGGACAATGCGCCCTTTGCCAATTGCCAGCGCCTCCGGGGTTTCCGGCAAGGCAATGCCCGTACCATTGCCGCGCGGGTAACGCAGGGCAATCGGCCCGCTGTCATGCAACGCAGCGGTATAGGTCATGTGCACAAGCTCCGCCTCGTCCGAGGGAGCCATCACGACCATATTGGGCAGGGTTGCAAGATAAGTGATATCAAATGACCCGGCATGGGTCGCGCCATCGGCCCCCACCAGCCCTGCCCGGTCAATTGCAAAGCGGACCGGCAGGTTCTGGATCGCAACATCATGCACGACTTGGTCATAAGCCCGCTGCAAGAAGGTGGAATAAATCGCGCAGAAAGGCCGCATCCCCTGCGCCGCAAGACCCGCGGCAAAGGTCACCGCGTGCTGTTCGGCAATGCCAACGTCAAAGCTGCGGTCGGGATGGGCCTTGGCAAATTTGTCCACCCCCGTGCCCGACGGCATGGCCGCGGTAATCGCGCAAATCCGCGGGTCGTTATCTGCCAGCTTGGCCAATGTTTCGCCAAAAACATTCTGATAGGCCGGCGGGCCGGGCGGCGCCTTGACCTGCGTCCCGGTCACGACATCAAATTTCTGCACGCCGTGATATTTATCCGCAGCCGCCTCGGCCGGGGCATAGCCATGGCCCTTCTTGGTCACGACATGGATCAGGCACGGCCCTTCAGCGGCATCGCGGACATTTTCAAGAACCGGGATCAGATGGTCCAGATTATGACCGTCGATCGGGCCGACATAATAAAAGCCCAGTTCTTCAAACAACGTCCCGCCCATCGCCATGCCGCGGGCAAATTCATCGGTCTTGCGGGCGGCAATATGCAGCGGCTCAGGCAGGCGCCGCGAAATCTTCTTCGCCAATTCGCGCAGATTGAGAAACGGCCGAGACGAAACAAGCCGTGCCAGATAGGCGGACAGCCCGCCAACCGGCGGCGCGATGGACATATCATTATCGTTGAGGATGACGATCAGCCGATTGCCCGCCTCGGCCGCGTTGTTCATCGCTTCATAGGCCATGCCGGCCGACATTGCCCCATCGCCGATCACAGCAATGCCGCGGCCCGGCGCATCCTTCATCTTATTGGCAATAGCAAAGCCCAAAGCGGCGGAAATCGACGTAGAGCTATGGGCTGCGCCAAAAGGATCATAGTCGCTTTCGCTGCGCTTGGTGAAGCCGGAAAGCCCCCCGCCCTGCCGCAGCGTGCGGATACGCTCGCGCCGCCCGGTCAGGATCTTGTGCGGATAGCATTGGTGGCCAACGTCCCAGACCAGCTTATCCTCGGGCGTGTTGAACACATAATGGATCGCCGTCGTCAGTTCGACCACGCCCAGCCCTGCGCCCAGATGCCCGCCGGTCACCGAAACGGCCGAAATTGTTTCGGCACGCAGTTCATCCGCGAATTGACGCAATTGCTCCGGCTTCAACCGGCGCAGGTCTGCGGGATAGGTCACCGTATCAAGAAGCGGTGTGGCGGGTCGGTCAGTCATGCAAGAACCTGTAGCGAAGGCAAGATCATGTGTCGAACATATGTCGGCCGACCCTGACCCTTTTTGGGGGTCAGGCGCGCCAAAAACACCAAATTTCTAGTGGACGAAGCGCGCAACCACGTCGCGATAGCTGCGGCTGACCTTTACCTGAGCACCCGACTCCAGCACCAAAAAGCATTCGCCATTGGTGTGCGGCTTCACCTGCCGGACCAGATCGAGGTTGACGATTGACGAGCGATGGACGCGCTGGAATTTGCGAGGGTCGAGCCGCTTTTCCATGTCCTTCATGGTCTGGCGCAGGATCAGCGTCTCGCCGCCGGTATAGATGCACATATAGTCGCCGGCCGCATCAATCCGTTCAATGCTGTCCACATCAACCCGGAAAATTTGGCCCTGATCCTTGATGTTGATCAGCTTTTCAAAGCGGTTGGCAGAAGGCGCGTCTTCCGTCTCAACGATTTCCTCGTGCACGTCAGGCGCGTGTTCAGCCAGCGCCTCTTTCAGCCGCTCGGCTTCTTCCACGCCCTTCTTTTCGGCCAGGCGCTGGCGCACGCGGTCCATTGTCGCGGCCAGCCTGTCTTCTTCTACCGGCTTCATCAGATAATCGGTCGCCTGTGCCTCAAAGGCGCGAATGGCATGGTCTGAATAAGCGGTCACAAAGACAAAGAGTGGCGGCTCAACCTCTGCCAGCCCCGAAACGACGGAAAATCCGTCAAATCCCGGCATCTGGATATCCAGAAAGACAAGATCGGGCTTGTGCGTCTTGATCGCGCGGATCGCCTCGCGGCCATTGTTGCAGGTTTCGATGATCTCGACATCGGGATGCCCTTCCAGTCTCAGGGCAAGACCCTGAATCGCAAGGGTTTCGTCATCGACGAGAATGGTGCGGATGGTCATGCGGCCTCCAACCTTGGGGTTTCTGTCTGGAACGGGATGTCAATCAGCACCTGAAAGCCCCGGCCTGCCCGGGCCTGGGTTTCAAAGCGATGATCTTCGCCATAGGCTTGGCTCAGCCGATCGCGAATATTGGCGAGCCCGACACCGGTTGACCCGCTTGCCCCTGTTCCCTGTTCCCCATGCCCAGCGCCGGTATCGGCAACAGTGATTTGCACCCTGTCACCCGCCAGACGGGCCGCGACCGCAATTTCAGCTCCTTCTTCCTGCGGCGTAACGGCATATTTAATCGCGTTTTCGACCAAAGGCTGAAGCAGCAGCGACGGCAAGCGCGCCTTGCCCACAGCCGGGTCAATCTCAAAGGATGGCCGCAGCCGATCCTCAAAGCGCATTTTCTCAATCTCCAGATAGAGTTTGAGCGTTTCAATTTCCTGCTCGATCGTCACTTGCGCGGTTGCCTCATTGGCAAGCGTATAGCGCAAGAAGGACGAGAGGCGCGATAACATGGCATTGGCCCGCTCCGTTTGCTTCAACAAAACCAGCGTGGAGATGGAGTTGAGCGTGTTGAACAGGAAATGCGGGTTCAGCTGGTAGCGCAGCATGGCCAGCTGCGCCGAGGTGGCCTGATTTTCCAGCTTCAGCAGCTGATCGGCTTGTTCCTCAATGATCAAATAGAAGTTGATGCCGTAATAAAGCGCCGACCACGCCCCCAAAAGCAGCGCGTTGAGCGAGATGGCGCTTAAGAACAACGCCCCGTTAAACTCGCCGCCTTCGCGTTCCAACAGATTGAACACCCAAGCATCGACCATGGAATGGACAAGCACCGCGACAATGAACGCGACGACCGACAGCCCCCAGGTGACCAGCGGACGACGGTTGATCAACCAGCGGAAGATGCCCCCCATGATCAGCGTCAGCGAATAGCCGGTCGCGGTCGAGACCAGAAGCGGCACCACCCAAGACAGGCTCATCCCCGCCCCGATCCCGCTGGCGAGTCGCAACATCAGATAAAATGACCAGCCAATCGTCTGAAGAATCCAGAACGCGCGGCTCTTGTCCGCGAAAAACGGCTGATTGCTAAGCCCGGGTATCGCCATAGAGGCAGCATCTAGCCCAAGCCGACGCCCAATTGAAGCCTTGAGCATCGACCGCTATGAATTGACCAAAGGAAAAGGAGAGATGCGATGGCCGAAAGCCACATGATCGAAGAAACCGCCAAATTCCATGCGATGACCGAAGGCACCCAGGAAGACTGGGATATCATTATGACGCATATGCGCCCCTTTGCGCGCAATGGCGGCGCACGCGTGCTTGACCATTTGCGCCTACTTGAAGGGGATTGCGGCGGCTTTGCGGTCGATCGGCTGACCCATTGCCTGCAAACGGCCACCCGGGCGCACCGCGACGGCCGCGACGAAGCCTATGTCGTCATGGCGCTGCTGCACGATATTGGCGACACGCTTGGGGCGTATAACCACCCCGATATCGCCGCCGCGATCATCAAACCCTTTGTTTCGGAAGAACTCCACTGGATCACCCAGCATCATGGCATTTTTCAGGGCTATAACTTCTTCCATTTCATCGGGCTAAACCGCGACCTGCGGGAAAATTTCAAGGGCCACGAACATTATCAGGCAACCGCCGATTTTATCGAGAAATATGATTGCCCGGCCTTTGACCCCAATTACGACACCGCGCCGCTGAGTTTCTTTGAACCGATGGTCATGCGCCTGTTCGAAAAGCCGCTGAACAGCATGTACAAAAAGGCGATGGACTAACAGCTAGGCCCTAAGGCGCGACGTGCGGCCGCACGGGGACCGGGATGTTGCACAAATCGGCCCCGCCCGCCGGCACATTGAAAAAGGCGTCGCGCCGGTTGGCCCGCGCGGCGGCATAAGCCCGGAAACCGGCGCTATCGGAGGACAGATAGTCAAAGCGCGGCTGCTCGGCGGCGGGCAGATCAACCGCGCGGCGGATCGACAGGATGGATGTGCGCTCTCCCGGCACCTCATAAAAGCCCAAGGCCCCTGTGCCGCGCGGCAAGGCCGAAAGATGCTCCATCCCCGCGATGACGCGGCCAACCAGCGCAATATTGCGATCCAAATGGCGCGGCGCATGGCCGATGACCGCATAAAGCTCTGCTCCAGAGCCGGTATCAGGCGACAAATTGCGCCCCACACCCACCATCCCGTAACAATGCACCAGCCAATTTGAGATGCCGGTGCGATCGCGCACACCAGCCACCGGCCAGCCTTTGTAAAAGCCGCTCCAGCGGGCAGCGCTATTGCTGGGCACGAATACGGGGCCCAGCCCCTGCGCCAAGGCCAGCGCCCCCCGCACGACATAAGACTGTTCGTCCATTGTCTCGAGCCCCGGCGGCAGCGCCCGCGCCTTGCCCGGTGCTTCCGCCTCTGGGTCGCCCCATTGAGCGACATAATTGTCCTGAACCCGAACAATGGCGAGCCCATCCCACCACCGGGCTGCAGCCAGTTTACGAACATTGCGCACCCAACCCTGAGCAAAGGGCGCCGGGGCAAGCTGGAGGATGATGCGCCGGGGCGAACCATCAGCACGGACGGCCGCAAGGTCCATCACCAGCAGGTCTTCCGGCGCGATCGCCACCCAATCAGAAGCCGGCGCACCAGCCACAATTTCAGCCGGCGCAGGCGCGCCAAGCGCAGCCCCGGCATAGAGCGTTGCCACTGTCAGGAGCGCCAGCCTGAGACCCATTTGGCGGAGCGAAGAAGCATGTCTTTTCATGGCGGCGCACGATTGCACAGCGCGAAGCCTTGCGAAACCCCTCCGCGCACGATAGGGGCCTCGGCTTCCAGTGCGATTTCTGGTTGTCTGATTCAGGTCCCCCTGCCCTGCGGCCGGGACACCCATCAGGCCCTATGCGGAGCGGTGGCCGAGTGGTCGAAGGCGCTCGCCTGGAAAGTGAGTATACGGCAAAACCGTATCGAGGGTTCGAATCCCTCCCGCTCCGCCAGCATACATTGATTTTATTAATATTTTTTCAAAACGAGGGAATGGTTCCCATAACCGCTCCCCGATAGCATGCGCCCTTGAAAGGGTCTTATTGGCCTGAATGTGCAAAGCACTTGGAATGTGCTCAGCGTGCCGACGCACGGATACAATTTCATCTTGTTCGCCCCCCCCTCGCCGGGGGGGGCATAGGGCCGACAGGGCTGCGACTGTCACAGGCTACATCAGCAAGAAATTTTTTTGAGATTGGGCAGCCAGATTAAAGCCCCAATGGCCCAGTGAAGCCAGCCTGCTTAATAGACGCGGCCCTCCCCTTGCCCATCCCTTCCTAATCTAGCATGATGCATCTGCAGTCCGGTCAATCCCGGCTGTGAGGCGTCGTAACCTCAGCACGTAGCCGCCGGTCAGTTTCAAGCTGGCCGGGTGGCTGTCGCGTATGTCCAAGGCTCGCCCAAAGGCGGCAGCGCCTTGTGGCTACGCAGGGTTACGAACACCCGGCTTAAGTCGGCGCCTCTTTTTTGGGGGCGCAAATATGAAGCATCAAATCCGCATCATCAGCTTGGCAACGGCCATATGCATTGCACCGTCAGCCTTCGCGCAGGCAAAGATTGATTTTGCAGCCTATGAAGGCCCCCCAAAGATTGTCGAAGGTGAAGGCGGTACGAAGATCACCAAAAACGGTATCGACTATTGGACCACTGGGACGCCGCCACGCCGCTACCAAGTTATCGGCTTTGTTCAGGACAAGCGTGACGAATCATGGGATGGTGGCCAAGCTATTGGCAGTCCTAATATTGCCGGAAAAGTTAAGAAGGCAGGCGGTGACGCTGTCATCGTCGAAAGCCAAGAAGAAGCTGGCAAGTTGGGAGGAGGCGGTGCTGCAAACCAATTCTTCGGCTTCTTCGCCACAGGGGGAAGCAAAACCATAACCCGCATGCTGGTCGTTAAGTATCTTCCAGAAACGCCACCAAGCTCGTCTTTTGAAGCTCCGGAACCTGCGAAATGACCCTAGAGAAAGGAAAAACTCTAGCCGTTCTAATCGCATTTTGCGCGGCCTTATCCAGCGCCCACGCCGAAAATGAGGGAATGGAAAAGTTCCGGAACTGGCTTCCAAGCCAAATTCTCTCTCTGTCGAAAGAGCAAAGAAGGTCTGAGGTTCCAATAGCCTACCTCCAAGCGGCAAACACAAAAGACCTATCGGTTCAATATTCTTTGAACGTCTTAATGTATGAAGGTTTTGGGAATTTTGAAAAGGCCAAGCGCCAATTTCAAATTGATCTAGGCGAGCAGTCGACGGGTCAACTAACAGTGGGCCAGCTCTCCAAACTGTTTTTTAGGGCTGAGCGAACTAAGCTAACCCGCGTTTACTTTTTTCCTTTTAAATTTGGGGGAGAAATCAGCGATGAAGAGGCGAGCGTTCGAGGCACAGTTAAAATCCTAGACGAAAAAATCGCGGACCCCATTAATTACGTGGAAATTCAATGCTCAAAAGCACAGGGCACTTGTTCATATCGGCAATTTGTACTGATCTTACCTAACGAGGGCTCATGGTCACAATCGTATACGGTTATGGAAACCATGAACGAGACGTACAGGGTTACGCGCTGGGGCACTGAAAAAATTGACGCCCTTCCCTTAAATGAAGGC
Organism: Chakrabartia sp.; assembly: GCA_046074265.1. GTDB lineage: Bacteria > Pseudomonadota > Alphaproteobacteria > Sphingomonadales > Sphingomonadaceae > Aquisediminimonas. The sequence goes on along the minus strand of JBJTNW010000029.1, from coordinate 4,439 downwards.
ACCTGCCGGGTACCCGAACTTCGCTTGAATTTCGTATCGAAAGAATTTTACGAAATTGTTACCAACGCTCCAGAAGGAAAATGCGAACTTTTGTTGGGCGCGACCCTTCCAAAGTTAGAAAAACCAAGAATTTCCCAGATTGTTGATGGCGACCCCATCATTAGTGAACAGTTCGCAAAACTTCAGCAGGAAAGCTATAGTTATTTGTCGAGCGACTTTAGAACCAAGGCGCAATCAGTTTTCGAAGGTCCGGCGAAGTGAGGTTTTAGAAATATTTCTGAGAAACTCGTATACTTAGGTATGGAGATTATGAGAAAGAATTTTTTCTTATTTATAATGCTAACATTAATTCTTTCTGGGTGCGCGCATCAACCGAGCTCAGTGACTTATGCCGCGCCAGGCTTTTTTACAGGCCTTTGGCACGGCATCATAGCGCCCCTGGCCATGGTGGGGCACATTTTTGATAGCAGTATTCGCATCTACGAATTTCCGAATGGCGGTGGATGGTACGACTTCGGCTTTCTTATTGGCCTTGGCGGTATAGGGACCGGCGCAGCGTCACGTTAGCCGATTTATTTTAAATCTGGTCGGGCGTTAACCAGCCGCCGCTCAGCCCTCTCCAACGCTGCCAACACGCTGATCTGGGAGTGCTGGACCGACACGTCGATCTTATCGCCATAGACGCGTGGTCGCAGCTTGGAGGCGGTCCATTCGCGGGCGTGAACGCGTAACTTCAATTGTTGAACCCAAGCTGACAGAGCTGCGCCCTCAAGGTGGGCTGGAGGCTCGCTGTCAGCCAAAGCGATAATGTCGTCTGCTAATGCGTCGGCGCGGTCCTCTATGGCGGCACGATAGGCGGCTTGCAGGTTTGAGTTCTCCCGCAGCTGAACCTTTGCCCAAGTGTAGGATGGTGCTGGGTCGAGCCGCTGCAAGGCTGTCGACAGAGCATCGCCACTGGCAATGTAGCCCAGCACCTTAGACCAAACATCCTCGGGATTGATCTTTTGCGGTCGCCCTCTGGGCCTTACTTTTACTGTGATATTCATATATTTCTCAGATAGTTAAGACACTCTTCTCATAACATATCTGATAATTAAAGCCTACCTATCGCGCGCGCGAAAAACAGACCGAGTTTTAAGGCGCTTTAGCTACCCAAAAGTTTAGAAAAGTTTCTAAGGCGCTCGCGTTTCAGCTCACATTATGCGCGCCGAGGATGTCACCGACACGCTCGACATGGCAGCCATCCCCATAAAACTGGGTTTGCGAATTGCAATTTTAACTTAATCTCCCGATCCTGAAATCCCCTTCGGTGTTAGAGATAGCTTGAGAAGCGTTTCAGGCATGGGAATGTAAAAATCTTCATATTCATATTGCGGATATCTGCGCTTCATAACTAAGTAGTAACCACATTTCATAACATTGTATGAAAACGCCGCAAAAAATAACATCACCGAGTAAGCAATGAAGATTTGCGTCGGACTAAAATTATTTCTCGTAAAAAATAACAATGTTAATGTGAGGGAGATGAATAAAGAGACTAATCCATTCATCTTCGGGAAATACCATCTCGCTTCATGGTATGAACGCTTACCAGTTTGCTGATAAATCCAACCCCAGATTAAGAGGGTGACCAAAAAAAAGCCGAAAATTGTATCCCATTCACTTGGCCCACTTGCCGCCGGTGGTTCTGAAAAAAAGCCCAGAATGCCAAAAAAAACTCCATAGGCGATTGCCAACCAAAGCACATCTTTCACGCATGCCCAAAGAACCCTCATCGAAATGGCGCCCATAATCTCGGCAAAGGCCACTTCCGTCTCGGGCGCTTTATTCATCGAATGGTCTCCCCATGTCATATAAGGCTCTAATCAGTTGGCTTGTCACCAGTTAGAAAAAAACAGTTCCGTCGGCCCTTTGCTTGAGGAGGTAATCGCCTCCACTTATTGCGCCGTGCAGTCACCTATCATAACTTGACCAGATGCGATCGTCCCGGCCAACGGACTGCATCTCTGGGCGATATTTATGGTGAAAATCATTTTGTAGTTATTCTTGGAAATGAGATCATCGCCGTCCTCTCTGACGAAAAATGCGGCTGCCCCCGCCAGTCTAAAACTGTTTGGACAAACAATGGCAAAAACAACCGTTTCCGCAAGGCTAAAATTCTCTAGAAAACTTGCCAAGCCTGATTGGTTGCCGTTCGTGAGAGGTCTAACAGTCGGTCAAACAAACGGAAAAAAACTACAGCGCAGCTTTTTTGAGGGAGGTAAGTTTTGATGGATTGGGAAACAGCATCAATCTGGGTGGCAGTTGGTTCTGCTTTCTGGGGGCTCTCGCGCATACTCGATGAGTTTAAGAGACTGAACGCTGCTCAAAAAGAAGTTAATGAGCGTCTTGCGGGGCTTTATCGGTTAATTGAGGAGAAAGATACTGGGTGGAATGACCGTCGGGCAATTAGAAAAGAGCTAGGACACGTGAACGATAAATTACATGAACTAAACAGGCATTTTGATAAAGGCCGCTGATGCTCTTAGATGCTAAAAAGTATTATTTATCCTTGTCGTGCAGTCTATGCGCTCTTTCGAAGGTGATTTTATGGCTACATTACTGTTTGGACGAAATGGGATGGAAGTGGTATCTTGAAGCTGCTTGAATTGATGACGTCATGATTGAATTCATCCGCAGGGGGATTTCACATTTTGAAGTAGTCGTGGTTTCCGAGCAGCCATTATCTGGCTGCCTGGCACTCATGCCATGAGGTATAAACCATCCCATTTTTCGGGGAGATAAATACAAATTCGGAAGTTTCGAACTTGTTTACGATTATGCAGCCGTGAGATGTTCCGAACGATGCGTAGATTGGCATATCTCTGTCTGATTTCTCAAAGTGGATGCCGGTGAACTCAGTGCCTATGGCAGCAATTGAAACCTTAAAGTATTCCTCAACATGATATGAGCAGTCTTTTCCGCTCTTCGTAACGCCACAAGTTTTGGAGCTGTTGATGATTTCAAAAAGGCTTCTGTGGACTGGAGCAGCTCGGGAGGCCTGAGATTGGCTTGCCAAAACTGTGCAAAAAAATAAAATATGCTGCTATTTTCACAATAAACTGTTTTATCATAGTTGCAACTATCGAATGGTTTTCTGGTTTATTACCACCGTAGATCTGAGATCCCGGCAGGAGGCGCCGAGCTTCTTATTAAGGCTCTAGAGAGCCAGCCATAAACGATCGGTACCAACGACTTCTAGATCATACACCAACGCCTTCGCCGGTTAGCTTGAAGTCGCGCCTATTTCGAATAAAAAACTTTTTTATTTTCCCGATGATATTGTTGGCGCACATGGTGCACCCGCTTGCACACGGTTAAGCATGCGCAGAGAGTGCAGTGGGTGCGCGCATGCACGCGCACGCACATAGGGGGTATGGGGGAGTGCGTGCGTGCACGCCCTGCCCCGATGGCGGTCACTGGACGGCACTTTCTGCACGCGCTGTAGGCAGAGATTCAAACGGACTGCGAGCTATATCGGCCCGCCCCTCTACCAAGCCCGCATCTGTCAGGATGAGCCGTTTGGCGGTGCGCCGGTTGGACTGGGTGTAATCTTCCAAGGCCGCCAGTCCTTCCGCTCGCCATGCGGCGATTTCCTGAAGCACCGCGGCACGGTCTAAACCCTTTGGAAACCCCTGCCGCGCCTTTATCAGAGCGAACGCGTTATTGGTTGCATTGGGGCTGATGCTGATGTTGGCCCCCTCGTCGAGAACGTCAGCGATAAGCTTCAGCAGCACCGGGCGATAAGCTTTGCCGGTTGGTGCTTCATCATAGCAGCCGGTCACCGCGAAAACCTGATGCGCGCCATCCCATTGAAATGAGACCTGCGATCCTGCCCGCGCGTAGTTCACCTTGGGCTGGGTCAGCGTCAGACCGTTTTCATCCCGCGTCAGAAACCACCGGGATCGAGCCGAGTTGTTCCAGGCCGTGCTTCCTGAGTACCCCTTTGCATCACGCGGCTTTGCCATACTGCTTGCTGCATCGACATGAGACAGCAGCAGCACGGTCGTTTTGAGACGCCGCAGCGCAGAGAAAAACTGCCGCACGGCTGCCCGGTCGTTTTCGTTCGCCTCCAGTGCGTCTGACGCGTTGTCGAAAATCACCAACTCGGCTTGATAGGTCTGCACCTTGGCCGCCAGCCATTCGAAACGCGCGGTCGTGGTGCATCCGTCCCGCTCAGTCTTGAACAGCACGTTGTCGCAGGCCGTAGCGTCAAGGAGTAGTAGCCAGCCTTCGAGGTCACTCGGATCAATGTGCAGGAAGTCGAGATATCGGCGCAATCGCCCCTGCAAAGCGATCAGGTCATCTTCCGCGCTGTACATGATGACGCGTTTACGGAGGATGGCCTCTCCCATGCGGAAGGGGTGCTGTCCGACGGCAACGCAGATGGCCACGTAGAG
>JBJTNW010000028.1:0-56812 GCA_046074265.1 Chakrabartia sp. | reverse complement strand
CGGATTTCTTCCAGCGTTTCAAAGGCGAGATAGGGGTTCACGGCTTCGGCACCGTAGCCGGCGAGCACGCAGAAATGGTGCACTTCGCGCGCTTCGCCCGTTTCGACGACAAGGCCGGTCTGCATGCGCAGACCCTGACGCACGAGGTGATGATGCACGGCCGCCGTTGCCAGCAGCGAGGGCATCGCAATCCGGTCTGGCCCTTGCGCACGGTCTGACAGGATGAGGATGTTCTTATCTGCCAGCACGGCTTCGGTTGCCGCCCAGCACATCTCCTTCAAGGCCTGTTCCAGCCCCGCAGCGCCCGACTTGGCATCCCAAGTCATATCAATAGTCTCGGTGCGGAAGGCGCCGTCCAGCGCTTCTTCGACCGAGCGGATCTTGGCGAGATCGGCATTGGTCAGCACGGGCTGATCCACTTCGAGGCGCTTGTGCGTGCCTGCAACCCGGCCCAGCAAATTGGGGCGCGGGCCAATCATCGAGACAAGGCTCATCACCAATTCTTCGCGGATCGGATCGATCGGCGGGTTCGTGACCTGCGCGAAATTCTGCTTGAAATAATCATAAAGCAGGCGCGGCTTGGCCGAGAGCACGGCAATCGGCGTGTCCGTGCCCATCGAGCCAATGGGATCATCGCCATTGCGGGCCATCGGCTCCAGGAATTTGGCCGTATCTTCCTGCGTAAAGCCAAAGGCCTGTTGCCGGTCGAGCAGGACGGACGGATCATTGGCCAGTACCGGCTCTGCTGCCGAGACGACTTCCAGATCCTTGAGCTTATATTGGGCGGCCTTCAGCCACTCATCATAAGGCTGTTCGCCCGCCAACTGGGCCTTGATTTCTTCGTCCTCGATGATGCGCCCTTCTTCAAGGTCGATGAGCAACATCTTGCCCGGCTGAAGCCGCCATTTGCGGACGATATTGTCTTCCTTGACCGGGAGCACGCCCGATTCCGAGGCCATGATGACATGATCATCATCAGTCACAAGGAAGCGCGCCGGACGCAGGCCGTTGCGATCCAGCGTCGCACCGATCTGGCGGCCATCGGTAAAGGCAATCGCGGCCGGGCCGTCCCACGGCTCCATCAGGGCCGCGTGATATTCATAAAAAGCGCGGCGCTTGGCATCCATCATCGGGTTGCCGGCCCAGGCTTCGGGCACAAGCATCATCACCGCGTGCGCCAGCGAATAGCCGCCTGCCACCAACAGCTCGAGCGCATTATCAAGGCACGCCGTGTCGGATTGGCCGTGCGGAATCAGCGGCCACATCTTGTCGAGATCGGCGCCCAGCAGGTCCGATTCCATCGTACGGCGGCGCGCGTTCATCCAGTTCACATTGCCGCGCACGGTGTTGATTTCGCCGTTGTGCGCAATGAAGCGATAAGGGTGCGCCAGCTTCCAGCTCGGGAAGGTGTTGGTTGAGAAGCGCTGGTGGACAAGCGCCAGAGCAGAGGTGACGACCGGGTTCTGCAAGTCCTTGTAGAAGCTGCCCACCTGATCGCAGAGCAACAGGCCCTTGTACACAATCGTGCGGGTCGACAGCGACGGCATATAAAAGCTCGGCAGGCCCGGCAGGTTATGCTTTTCGGCAAGCGCCACCAACGGGTTTTGCGCCTGCTTGCGGATGGCGAGCAGCTTGCGCTCAAACGCATCCTGATCCGCGCAATTGTCGCCGCGGCCGATGATCAGCTGGCGGATCACCGGCATCTGCTCGATCACGGCCTTGCCCAGCCCGGTCGGGTCGGTTGGCACATCGCGCCAGCCGATGATGTGCTGGCCTTCCTTCACGCAGAAGTCTTCGAAATTCTTGACGCCAAAATCGCGGGCACGTTCGTCCTGCGGCAGGAAGCACATGGCAACGGCATAGTCGCCCGGCGGCGGCAGGGTGACGCCGGTGTCCTTCGCCCAGCCGCGGAAGAGTTCATCCGGGATTTGGATCAGGATGCCCGCGCCATCGCCCAAGAGCGGGTCTGCGCCCACCGCGCCGCGATGGTCAATATTCACCAGAATTTCGAGGCCGCGTTTAATGGTTTCGTGCGATTTCACGCCTTTGATATTGGCCACAAAGCCGACACCGCACGCATCATGTTCATTGCGCGCGTCATAAAGACCCTGATTCGACGGAAACCCTAGATCGGCCAACAAAACCTCCACGGCATAATAATCGCAACCATAACGATTCGCACGGTCGCTATAGGGGCGGTCGCGCGTGTGTGAACCCTTGAAATCGTATGCGGCCGCTTAGCGCAGCTTTTTCGCGGCCAACAGCCAAATATTTGGAATAAAATTTCACGCGACCGCTCTTTTTGGCGGATGCCGGCCCTTTGTGCGATTCGGCCATTTTACATGGCGTCCCCCTGCGGCGCACCCGGCAACGAAAAAGGCCCCCCGTTTGCACGGGAGGCCCTTTTTCATTCCGTCAAGAAAGGCGGCGTTACGCCTTTTTCTTGGCCGGTGCCTTTTTGGCGGGCTTGGCGTCTGCGTCGGCCTTTTCAGCCTTGGCGGCCTTGGCCGGCTTTTCAGCCTTTTCCGCTTTGGGGGCGGCAGCCTTTTTGGCAGCCGGCTTTTTGGCGGGCTTGGCGTCGCCATGGTCATGGCCACAGCCCGGGCCGTGGACATGGCCTTCGTCCGCATCGGCTTCAATCGCGGCTTCCAGCTCTTCGCGGGTCACAACGCGATCGGTAATCTCCGCCTTGGAGAAGAGGAAGTCGACCACCTTGTCTTCGTACAGCGGCGCACGGATCTGCGCGGCGGCCATCGGGTCCTGCTGGACATATTGAATGAAGCGTTCGCGATCGCCCGGGCCATATTGCATGGCTTGCTGGCTGATCAGGCGGTTCATTTCCTGGCTGCTGATCTGGACGTTATTGGCCGAGCCGATTTCCGAGAGCAACAGGCCAAGGCGCACGCGACGCACGGCAATCGCCATATATTCGTCGCGGTCCTTTTCCATTTCGGCGCGTGCGGCTTCCGGGTCTGCTTCATGCCCGGCTTCATGCTCAAGCTGCGCCCAAATCTGGTTGAATTCCGCCTCGACCATGCCCGGCGGCACGTCAAAATCATGCGCGGCGGCCAGCTGATCAAGCAGGCGGCGCTTCATGTGGGTGCGGGTAAGCTGGTTGAATTCCTGTTCCAGCTGGCCCTTCATCAATTCGCGCAGCTGGTCCAGGCCTTCAAGGCCCAGCGACTTGGCAAAAGCGTCATCCGCCTTGGCTTCGCCGGGGACTCGGACATCCTTGATCACCAGATCAAAGGTTGCGTCTTTGGCCTTCAGGTCTGCGGCATGATAATCAGCCGGGAAGGTCACGGTGATGGTCTTTTCGTCGCCGGCCTTCACGCCCACCAGCTGATCTTCAAAGCCCGGGATCAGACGGCCCGAGCCAATCTCGACCGACATGTCTTCGCCGGTGCCGCCGTCAAACGGCGTGCCATCAACCTTGCCAACAAAGTCCATGACAACCAGATCGCCGGTCTTGGCCTTGTGGCCCTTGGGCGCATCGTCATAGCCCTTTTGTTGCTGGGCAATGCGCAGAACAGCTTCGTCCACCGCGTCGGCGCTGGCTTCAACCGTCAGGCGCTCCAGCGTCAGACCTTCGATATTCGGGGTCGCGATGTCGGGCAGAATTTCCAGCGCGACCTTAAGCTCGGCATCCTTGCCATGTTCATAACCATCGGTCAGTTCAACCGCGGGCGACAGCGCCGGACGCAGCTTTTGTTCGGCAATCAGCGACTGAACCGCTTCCTGCACCGAATTGTTGAGCGCATCAGCCTGCAGGGATTCGCCATGCATTTTCTTGATAAGGTTCGCCGGCACCTTGCCGGGGCGGAAGCCGGGCATGCGGACTTGCGGTGCGAGTCGCGCCACTTCCTGTTCCACGCGGGCCGCGATATCCTTGGCCGCGATCGTCAGCGTATAGGCGCGCTTCAGGCCTTCGTTCAACGTTTCGACAGTCTGCATTTTCGTCACTTCATCCTTCAGGAATTCTGCGTGGCCCCATGTCCCAAGGGGTGGGCCTTGGCGCGACTGGTGCGGGCGAAGGGACTCGAACCCCCACATCTTGCGATACCAGAACCTAAATCTGGCGCGTCTACCAGTTTCGCCACGCCCGCAAAGGCCGGTCGGCCGGCGCTATAGCACGGGGGACAGGAAGGGCAAGCCGCTCGGCAACCGGGGCCCGCCCCAAACCTTAGCCGGCCAGCGCCTTTTTCAGCAATTCATTCACCACCTGCGGGTTGGCCTTGCCGGCCATCGCCTTCATCGTCTGGCCAACGAAAAAGCCGAACAGGGCTTCCTTGCCATCGCGATATTGCGCCAGCTGGCCCGGGTTGTTGGCCAGCACCTCGGCAATCACCGCTTCAATCGCGCCGGTATCGCTGGTCTGTTTCAGCCCCTCGCGGTCGACGATAACGCCCGCACTGTCGCCGGTTTCCAGCATTTTTTCAAAAACCTGTTTGGCAAGGCTGCCCGACAAAGTGCCATCTGCCACCAGCTTCAAAAGCTCCGCGGCCTGGGCCGGGCTGACCGGGCAGTCTTCGATGGCGCGTCCAAGCCGGTTGAGCGCGCCAAACAGTTCCGACATCACCCAGTTGCTCGCCTGCTTGGCCTCTGCCCCTTGGTCGAGCAACGCTTCAAACCAGCGCGCGGTTTCGACCTCGGCGGTCAAAACAGCGGCATTATAGGCGCTGATGCCCAAGGTCTCGACATAGCGGCTGCGCTTGGCATCGGGCAGCTCGGGCAGGCTTGCCCGGCAGTCTTCGACAAATGATTCGCTCAGTTCCAGCGGCAGCAGGTCCGGGTCTGGGAAATAGCGGTAATCATGCGCATCTTCTTTGGACCGCATCGATCGGGTGGTGCCCGTATCCGGGTTGAACAGCCGCGTTTCCTGCACCACCTTGCCGCCGCTTTCGATCACATCGACCTGGCGGTTCGCCTCATGCTCGATCGCCTGCATGACAAAGCGAACGGAATTGACGTTCTTGGTTTCGGTGCGCGTGCCAAAGGGATCGCCCGGCTTGCGCACCGAGACGTTGACGTCGGCGCGCATCGAGCCTTCTTCCATATTGCCATCGCACGAGCCGACATAGCGCAGGATCGCGCGCAGCTTGCGCAGATAGGCGCCCGCTTCCGCCGGGGACGACATATCGGGGCGCGAGACGATTTCCATCAGCGCGACGCCCGAGCGATTGAGGTCGACATAAGAGCGGGTCGGGTGCTGATCGTGCATCAGCTTGCCAGCATCCTGCTCAACATGGATGCGCTCAATGCCGATCCGCTTTGCCTCGGCGATGCCGGCTTTCTCATCGGCATCAATGTCGAGATAACCTTCGCCCACCAGCGGGTGGTAAAGCTGCGAAATCTGATAGCCCTGCGGCAAATCCGCGTAGAAATAATTCTTGCGGTCAAAGCGGCTCCAGCGGTTGATCTCGGCGTTGATCGCAAGGCCCGTGCGCACAGCCTGGCGGATACATTCCTTGTTCGGCACCGGCAGCATGCCGGGCATTGCCGCGTCAATCAGCGAGACCTGCGTGTTGGGTTCTGCGCCAAAAGCGGTCGCCGCGCCCGAAAACAGCTTCGCCTGCGAGACGACCTGGGCATGGACTTCCAGCCCGATCACCACTTCCCATTCGCCCGTGGCGCCCTGGATACGATAGCTGCTCATCTTACCACCATTTGTCCGGTCGGGCGGTAAAGCCCGCGCGTTCTTCAATTGCGAGGCCTGCATTCAGCACGCTCTGCTCGTCCAGCGCCTTGCCGATAATCTGAAGGCCCAAGGGCAGCCCCTGCGCATCCAGCCCGCCGGGCACCGACATGGCGGGCAGCCCTGCAAGCGAGGTGGGCACCGTGAAGACATCGTTCAGATACATGGCCAGCGGGTCAGCACTTTTTTCGCCCAGCCCAAAAGCAGCGCTTGGCGCGGTGGGCGTCAACAGAAGGTCGCACTGCGCCCAAGCCTGATCAAAGTCGCGCGCGATCAACGTGCGCACCTTTTGCGCCTGAGTGTAATAGGCATCGTAAAAGCCGGCCGACAGCACATAGGTGCCAATCAGGATGCGGCGCTTCACTTCATCGCCAAAACCGGCGGCGCGGGTTGCGGCATACATGTCTTGCAGGTTCGCCCCGTCGGGCAACTCGCGCAGGCCATAGCGCACGCCGTCATAGCGGGCGAGGTTGGACGAGGCTTCGGCCGGGGCGACGATGTAATAAGCGGGCAGCGCATATTTGGTATGCGGCAAGGAGACCGAGACGATTTCTGCCCCCGCATCCTTCAGCCAGGCAATCCCCTGCTCCCACAAGGCGTCGATTTCGGCAGGCATGCCGTCCACGCGATATTCTTTGGGGATACCGACTTTCTTGCCCTTGAGGTCCGCTGACAAAGCGGCTTCCCAATTGGGCACGGGCAGGTCGAGCGAGGTCGAATCTTTCGCATCAAAGCCCGCCATATTTTCCAGCAGGATCGCACAGTCGCGCACATCGCGCGCCATCGGCCCGGCCTGGTCCAGCGAGGACGCGAAGGCAACAATGCCCCAGCGCGAGCAGCGGCCATAGGTTGGTTTGATGCCCGAAATGCCGGTAAAGGCCGCCGGCTGGCGGATCGACCCGCCGGTATCGGTGCCGGTCGCGGCCGGGCAGAGGCGCGCGGCAATCGCGGAAGACGACCCGCCCGACGATCCGCCCGGCGCCAGCGCGGCCGCGTCGCCATTGTTACGCCGCCACGGCGAAATCACATTGCCGAAATAGCTCGTCTCGTTGGACGAGCCCATGGCGAACTGATCAAGGTTCAGCTTGCCGAGCATCCCGGCGCCCGCGGCCCAAAGTTTGCCCGACACGGTCGATTCATATTCGGGCGTGAAGCCTTCAAGCATATGGCTCGCCGCAGTGGTCTGCACGCCTTTGGTCGCAAACAGATCCTTCATGCCAATCGGCACGCCCGACAAGGGCTTCAGATTGCCCGAGGCGCGGTCGGCATCGGCGGCGTCGGCGGCGGCAAGCGCGGCTTCCGGCGTTTCCACGATGAAAGCGTTAAGCGCCTTGGCCCCCGCCACGGCGTCGTTGAACGCGGTGGCCACCTCGCGGGCAGAAAAAGCCCCGTCGCGCACACCGTCGCGCAGGGCGGCCACGCCCAGATCGGTTATGTTCGTCATTATTCAATCACCTTCGGCACCGCGAAAAAGCCGTGTTCGGCCTGCGGCGCGTTCTTCAAAACGGCATCCCGCACATTGCCATCGGTTACCGCATCGTCGCGCAGACGCAGCGTGTTGGGGATGACGGCGGTCATCGGGGCAACAGCGGACGTATCCACCTCGCCCAGCTGTTCAATCCAGCCAAGGATATTGTTGAGTTCGGGCACCATCGCGTCCACCTGTGCATCGGTCACGGCGATGCGGGCCAGCGAGGCGATCTTGCGAACGGTCTGAGAGTCGACGGACATGGGATTCCTTGCGCGCTAAATCGGAAACGGCGCCTAGCAGGGGCGATGCGGCCCGGCAAGCCAAGGCGGGCCGGATCGGAGATGGCTTCACCTTGGCGCGTCTCCCGCCTATCGGGAGGATATGGCGCGCGTTCGCATCCTTCATACCAACCCGGCGCTTGGTCCGCTCGACTATCGCGTGCCTTATGGCATGGCGACGGAACCGGGCAGCGTGGTGCGCGTGCCGCTTGGCCCGCGCGAAATGGTGGGCGTGGTCTGGGAAGAAGAGGCGCTGCCGACCGAGACGGTGGGCGACAACCGGCTGCGCAACATCCTTGAGGTTTACGATTTGCCGCCTTTGGGCGCGCCCCTGCGTCGGCTGATCGAATGGACGGCCGATTATTATCTCGCCCCGCCTCAGGCCGTTTTGCGCATGGCGCTGTCTTCTGCGGCTGCCTTGGAAGGTGGGCGCACCGTCACCGAATATCGGCTGTCGGGCAAAATGCTCGACAAGATGACGCCGCAACGCGCGCAGGCCGTGGAACGGATCGGAGAGCGCCAGGGGCTGATTCGCGAACTGGCCGAAATTGCCGATGTGTCTGAAGGGGTGATCCGCGGGCTGGTAAAAGCGGGCGTGATTGAGGGTGTCGAGGTTGCGCTGGATACGCCTTATGTGCCGCCCGATCCCGATTTTGCCCCGCCCGCCTTGTCCGAGGTGCAACGCGCCGCCGCAGACGAGCTGGTTGGCCTGGTGCAGGCGCAGGATTTTGCGCCGGTGCTGCTGGATGGGGTGACGGGCTCCGGCAAGACCGAAGTATATTTTGAAGCGGTGGCCGAAGCCTTGCGTGCCGGGCGGCAGACCTTGGTGCTGCTGCCCGAAATCGCGTTGACCGAACCCTTTTTGCGGCGCTTCATGGATCGTTTTGGTCATGCGCCCGTCGCCTGGCATTCCGATCTACGCCAATCGCAGCGCAGGCGGGCCTATCGCGCGATTGCGACCGGCGAGGCGCTGGTCACGGTGGGCGCGCGCTCGGCGCTGTATCTGCCCTATCGCAACTTGGGCTTGATCGTCGTTGATGAAGCGCATGAAACGAGCTTCAAGCAGGAAGAGGGCGTCCAATATCATGCGCGCGACGCCGCCGTAATGCGCGGGCATTTTGAGAAAGTGCCGGTGATTTTGGCAACCGCGACGCCCGCGATTGAAACCCGTCAGCAAGTTGCCCAAGGCCGTTATAAGGAGGTCAAGCTCCCCGGCCGCTATGGCGCAGCGGAAATGCCCGCGATTACCGCGATCAATCTGGTCCAGACCCCGCCCGATCGCGGGCGCTGGCTTGCCCCGCCGCTTGTCGCCGCCATGGCGCAGACGCTGGAACGCGGCGAACAAAGCCTGCTCTTTCTCAACCGCCGGGGCTTTGCGCCGCTGACCTTGTGTCGCCATTGCGGGCATCGCTTCCAATGCCCCAATTGCACGGCGTGGATGGTCGAGCATCGGCTGACCAACCGCCTTCAATGCCATCATTGCGGTCATGTCGAGCCGCCGCCCCGCGCGTGCCCTGAGTGCAGCGAGGAAGACGCGCTGGTCGCGTGCGGGCCGGGCGTGGAGCGGATTTCGGATGAGGTCGGCATCCTCTTTCCGCAGGCGCGGCGCGCGATTGTGACGTCGGACACTTTGTGGTCTCCCGCCAAGGCGGCGGAATTTGTTGGTCGCATGGAAGCGGGCGAGATTGATATCGTCATCGGCACCCAATTGGTGACCAAGGGCTATCATTTCCCCAATCTGACCTTGGTGGGCGTCGTCGATGCCGATCTTGGCTTGCAGGGGGGCGATCTGCGCGCGGCGGAACGCAGCTTCCAACAGATCATGCAGGTGGCGGGGCGCGCGGGGCGCGGGGTCAAGCCCGGCCATGTCTTCTTGCAAACGCATGAGCCGGATGCCCCGGTGATGCAGGCATTGGTGTCGGGTGATGCCGAGAGTTTCTATGCCGCCGAAACAGAGGCGCGCCGCATCGCCAATGCGCCGCCCTTTGGCCGCTTTGCCGGGATTATTATCTCGTCCGAAAATCTAAAGGACGCGCAGGATGTCGCCCGCCGCATTGGCGCGGCGGCCCCGGCGGTGGAGGGGATGGAGGTTTATGGCCCCGCCCCCGCGCCGCTCGCCATGCTGCGCGGCCGCCACCGCCAACGCCTGCTTGTCCATGCTCGGCGGGCGCTGGATGTCCAGAATGTCCTGCGCGATTGGCTGGGCGCGCTGGAGTGGCCCCGCAGCGTGCGGGTGAGCGTGGATATTGATCCCTATAGCTTTGTCTGAGCAAAGTCTGAGCACGCGCCCCTTTCGCATCGCGCCATCTCTCCCTAGATCGGGATGATGCTTGATGCCCTAAACGCGCCCGCCGCCGTCCCAGCCCTGATCCGCCGCGAAGACTATCGCCCGCCGGATTGGCTGGTGCCGGAGATTGCGCTCGACTTTGATCTGGATGCCGCGCGCACCCGGGTAAGGGCGCGGCTCACGGTGGTGCGCAATGGCGTGCATGATCGCCCTTTGCGGCTGGACGGCGATGGGCTGGAGCCGCTTGCGGTGCGGGTGGATGGCACCGAGGCGCCCGGCTGGGCGCTGGAGGAGGGCCGGCTTGTCATCGCCCTGACGGGCGACCGGGCCGAGGTGGAAACCGAGGTGGACATTTCGCCTGAAACCAACAGCCAGCTGATGGGGCTTTATGCCTCGGGCGGGCTCTTGTGCACCCAGTGCGAGGCCGAAGGTTTTCGCCGCATCACCTTCTTCCCCGATAGGCCCGATGTGCTGTCGCGCTATCGGGTGAAGATGGCGGCGGACAAGGCGCTTCACCCCGTGCTGCTGGGCAATGGCGATTTGACCGGCGCAGGCGATCTGCCGGGCGGGCGGCATTGGGCGGAATGGACGGACCCTTTCCCCAAGCCCTGCTATCTTTTCGCGCTGGTTGCAGGCCAGCTGTTCGCGAACCGCGACAATTTCACGACGCTGTCGGGCAAGGTGGTGGATCTCGCCATCTGGGTTGCCGAGGCGGATCTGCCCAAGACGCAGCACGCGATGGACGCGCTCAAGGCCAGCATGAAATGGGACGAAGAGGCCTATGGCCGCGAATATGATCTGGGCCAGTTCAACATCGTGGCGGTCGCCGATTTCAACTTTGGCGCGATGGAGAACAAAAGCCTCAATATCTTCAACTCGCGCTATATTTTGGCTGACCCGGAGACAGCGACCGACTTTGATTATGATGCGGTCGCCGGCGTTGTTGCGCATGAATATTTTCACAATTGGTCGGGCAATCGCGTCACCTGCCGCGATTGGTTCCAGCTGAGCCTGAAGGAAGGCTTTACCGTTTTTCGCGACCAGTGTTTTTCGGCAGACCAAGGCTCGGCTGCGGTCAAGCGGATTGAGGATGTGCGCGTGCTGCGTGCAGCCCAATTCCCGGAAGATGCCGGCCCCCTTGCCCATCCGATCCGGCCCGACAGCTATATTGAGATTTCCAACTTCTACACCGCGACCATCTATAACAAGGGCGCGGAAATTATCCGGATGCTCCACACGATTTTGGGGGCCGAAGATTTCCGCAAAGGCTGCGACCTTTATTTTGATCGGCACGATGGCACGGCGGCGACCTGCGAGGATTTTGTCCGCGCGATGGAAGAGGCAAGCGGACGGGATCTTGCGCAGTTCCGCCTTTGGTATGGACAGGCCGGCACGCCGCGCATCACGGCCCGGATCACGGACGACAGGCTGATCCTTGAGCAGACGCTGCCCGACACGCCGGGCCAGGTCGATAAAAAGCCCATGCTGGTCCCGCTGCGGCTCGCCTTGTTTGACCGGGCGACCGGCAGCCATGCAGGCGAACAATTGGTGCTGCTGGACAAGGCCCGGATGGACCTGCCGCTTCCCGGCGGGGCGGGGCGGCCGGTGCTGTCGGTCAATCGCGGCTTTTCCGCCCCCGTCATCGTCGAAACGGATCGCACGGCCGCGGACCTTGCCTTTTTGTCGGCGCATGATGATGACCCATTTGGTCGCTATGAGGCGATGCAGCAATTGATGCTCGATACGCTGGTGGCGGCGGTGCGCGACGGAACGGCCGATCCGGCGCCCGTGATCGAGGCGGTGCGCAATACCCTTCAGAACAACGCGCTCGATCCGGCCTTTGTCGCAGAGGCGGTGCTGCTCCCGTCCGAAGCCTTTATCGGCGATCAAATGGAGACGCTGGCGCCAGAGGCAATCCATCAAGCGCGCGAGGCCCTGCGGCGCGACCTTGCGGTCGGGCTCGCCGACCATTGGCAGGCGGCCTATCATGCCCATCCCGGCGGACCCTTTGCCTATACGCCCGAAGCCAAGGGCGCGCGACGGCTGCGTCAGGTGGCGCTCGGCTATCTTGCCGCAGCACAAGCAGATCATGCCGGGCCCCTGGCCCTTGCCCAGTTTGAGGCTGCGGACAACATGACAGACCGGCTTGCCGCTTTGGGGGTTCTGGCCAATGGCGCCGCGGCTGAGCGTCAGCCTGCCCTTCAGGCTTTTTATGATCGCTTTGCCGGCAATGCGCTTGTCATCGACAAATGGTTTTCCACCCAGGCGCTGTCGAGCCGGTCCGACACGCTTGTGGCCGTGCAGGCGCTGCGCGATCACCCGGATTTCACGCTCCACAATCCCAATCGCGTCCGGGCGCTGGCCGGGGCCTTTTCCATGAACCAGCTGCATTTCCACGCGGCCGATGGGGCGGGCTATCGCTTCCTGGCGGACATTATCCTCGCGCTTGACCCGATCAACCCGCAAACAGCGGCCAAGCTTTTGCCCCCGCTTGGGCGCTGGCGGCGGCTGGATGCAGCGCGCCAGGCGCTGATGCGGGCGGAGCTGGAGCGGATTCTCGCGGCACCCGATTTAAGCAAGGATGTGTTTGAGCAGGCGTCCAAAAGCCTGGGATAAGGGGTGCGGTCGGGCGCGGCTTTCCGCGCGCGCACCCTAAGTCCTTGCGGACCAATTGAATGTTATATTGTATCTTTCAAGCGAATCGGGCATAAGGTTGTCGTGAGCCGGGACCTCATCCTTATCTCTGCGCGGGATCGCTTTGACCGATTGGCCATCGGCCTTTCCGGGCTGTGCGTTGCGCATTGCGTTGCCTCGTCGCTGATCCTCGCGTTCATGGCGTCGGCAGGCGGGGTGTTGCTGCACCCGCTGATCCATGAAGTTGGTTTGGCGCTGGCGATTTTTCTGGGCGCTTTGGGTTTGGGCCGGGGATGGCGCGCGCATGGCGCCCGTTTGCCCGCTGGCATTGGCGCGCTGGGCCTCGGCCTCATGGCGTTCGCGTTGACCCGACCGCATGATGGTAGCGAAGCCGCCTTTACGATCCTGGGCGCGTCCTTGCTGGCCATGGGTCATTTTCTCAATCGCCGCGCCTTGGCCTAAGCCTTGGGCCGACGCTGCTTGCGGGCAGGGCCGGTTCGGCGTAAAATCGGCGAATGGCCTCTGCTCACCACCACCATCTGCCCTCGGGCGCAGCGCTGATCGATGCCGCGCGCAATGCAATGGCGCGCGCGGGTGAGCAATGGACGGCAATGCGCGCCAGCGTCTTTCATGCGTTGATCGATTTCGACAAGCCGGCTTCGGCTTATGATATTGCTGAGGCCGTATCGCGCCGCGAAGGGCGCCGCGTGGCGGCCAATAGCGTCTATCGCATTCTCGATTTATTTGTGGCCGCCAATGTCGCCATCCGGGTTGAAAGCGCCAACGCCTATCTCGCCAACGCCCATCCCGATTGCCAGCATGATTGCATCTTTCTGGTCTGCGATGATTGCGGCGCGACAACACATATCGATGATGACCGGCTGACTCAGGGCGTGCGCGATGCCGCCTTGCGGGCGGGGTTCAGCCCCCGTCGGCCGGTCATAGAGGTGCGCGGCAGCTGCGCCGAGTGCGCCTGAACGCGGCCCCCTTTTTGGTCGCATGAAGCTTTTGGGTCTTGTTCTGGCGGGCGGGCAGTCGCGCCGCTTTGGTTCAGATAAAGCGCTGGCGCTGCATCAGGGGCGGCCCTTGATAGATCATGCGCTGGCGGGGCTTTACCCCTTTGTTGCGGATTTGGCAGTGGTGGGGCGCGATTGGCCCGGCGTCCGCCGGATAGAGGATGCGCCGCGCCCGGGCCTTGGCCCTTTGGGCGGCCTGTTGGGCGGGTTATCCGTAGCCGAGGCGCAGGGCTATGACGCGGTGCTGACCTGTGGCTGCGATACGCTGGGCCTCACGGCCGACCATGTCGCCGCCCTCAGCCCGGGCCCAGCGGTGTTGGCGGACGTGCCGATTGTCGGGCTGTGGCCAAGCCATTTGGGTGGGGCATTGGCGGAATGGATGGCGCAAACGGACCGCCATTCGGTCTATGCTTTTGCCGACCATATCGGCGCACGACGGATCGCTGCGGCTTTGCCGCCCCGCAACATCAATCGGCCGGAAGACCTGATTTAGGGGCGGGCGCAGGCGCGACGGCCGGGCGCTGCCACACGCGGCTTCCGCCCACCCATGTCTCATAGACTTTGGCGGCCCGCAGCGCCTGTGGTGTGGCGGTCAGCGGATCGGTATCGACAAGGATAAAGTCTGCCCAAAGCCCCGGCGCCAGCCGCCCGACACGATCTTCGGCAAAGCTTGCATAGGCCGCACCGGTGGTAAAGCCCGCCAAGGCCTGGGCCGGGGCCACGCGCTCGGCCGGGTGCCAGCCGCCGGGCGGCTGCCCTTCGGCATCTTCCCGGCTGATCGCAGCGGCCAAGCCGGCAAAGGGGTCTGGGCTTTCAACCGGCGTATCCGAGCCAAAGGCCAGCCGAACGCCCGCCATGTGCATCGACTGCCAAGCATAGGCCCCGCGCAACTGGGCCGGTGTCAGCCGGGCTTCGGCCATCAGCCGGTCGCTGGTCTGGTGAACCGGCTGCATCGAGGCGATGACCCCCAGCGATGCGAAGCGGGGGATATCTGCCGGATCGACAATCTGGGCATGCTCGATCCGCCAGCGTCGGTCGCCCTCAAAGCTGGGCGCAACTTCGGCGATGGCATCAAGCGCCTGCGCATTGGCGGCATCGCCAATTGCATGGATCGCCACCTGAAACCCGTCCATCGCCGCGCGGCTGATCAAATTGCGGATCTTGGCATTGTTCATAAAGGCCAAGCCGTGCGTTGCCGGGCTATCGGCATAAGGGGCCTTCAGCCATGCCCCGCGCGATCCCAACGCGCCATCGGCATAAAGCTTGACGCCCGCCATGCGCAGCTTGTCGTCATAGAGCCAGGGGGTCGGCGCGCCCGCGGTTAGGCTGAGCATCGGTTCAATCCCTGCCGCATAGCTAAAGATGCGCAGCCGCAGCCAGCCTTCATCGCCCGCGCGGCGAAAGCTCAGCCAGTCGTCCAGCGTCGTGCCCATATCGGCAATGCCGGTAATCCCGCGTGACAAAAGCGCGCTTTGCGCTTTGGCAAAAGCCAAATCCCTTTCCCGCGCAAGCGGCTGGGGCAGATGGGCAACCACAAGGTCGCGCGCGGCATCCACAAAAATCCCGCTTGGGGCGCCCGCTTCTGAAATGATCTGGCCGCCTGCCGGGCTTTTGGTTGCCGGGGTGATGCCCGCCACCGCTAAAGCGGCGCTATTGGCCCAGCCGGCATGGCCATCAACGCGTTCCAGCCAGACCGGCCGGTCCGCGACCGCGGCATCCAGTTCCCGCGCGGTGGGAAAGCGGCCAAGCTGCCACCGTTCCTGATTCCAGCCGCGCCCGATGATCCAACGGCGCAGCGGGTTGGCGCGCGCATAAGCGGCGATTTTGGCCTGCGCCTCGGCAAGGCTGTTGGTGTCCGAAAGATCAAGCGTCAATTGCTGGACGCCCAGTTCCATCACATGGCCATGCGCATCAATCAGCCCGGGCAGCAACACCTTGCCGCCCCCATCCAGCCGATAGTCAAAGCGTTCAGGCGGCGGGGTCTTTCGGTCGCGCTTGCGCAGGGGCGCTTGGGCTGGCGGGGCGGCATCCGTCCCCGTGATCAGCCGAGCAATCTTGCCATCCTTGCCGATCACCAGCCCGGAAAAGCGGATAACATCGCCCCGGCCATCCAGCGTGATGCCGCGCACATTATCAATCAGGGTATCGGCCCGGCCAGGCGCGGCGGCAAATGCCAGCAGCGCCAGCGCCGCCCATGCACGCGCGGTCACTTGGCCTTGAGCCGCCGGATCAGCGCGCTCGTATCCTGACGGCCGCCACCCATTTCCTGCACCTCGGCATAAAATTGGTCGATCAGCGCGGCCATGGGCAGCGTGGCGCCATTGGCGCGCGCTTCTTCCAGCGCAAGGCCCAAGTCCTTGCGCATCCAATCGACCGCAAAGCCGAAGTCAAATTCATCCTTGGCCATGGTTTCCCAGCGGTTGAGCATCTGCCAGCTTGAGGCTGCTCCGCCCGAAATGGACTCAAACACCTTGTCCAAATCAAGCCCCGCCGCCTGCGCAAAGCGCATCGCTTCGGCAAGGCTCTGGATGATCCCGGCAAAGGTGATCTGGTTGACCATCTTAGTCGTTTGCCCTGCGCCCGAGGGACCGACATGGACAATCTTTTTTGAATAGGCCTGCATAAAGGGCGTGGCCGTTGCAATCGCATCGTCGCGGCCGCCGCACATCAGCGTCAGCGTGCCTTGCTCTGCGCCAATCTGCCCGCCGGTGACGGGCGCATCCACCACCATCACGCCCGAGCCTTTGGCCTCGACTGCCAATTGCCGCGCAATTCGGGCTGAAACGGTCGTATGGTCAATAAAGACGCTGCCCGGCTTCATCGTCCGGAACGCGCCGTCGCGGCCCAGGGTTACAGCCGCCAAATCTTCGTCTGCGCCCACGCATGAGATAACCGCTTCCACGCCCTCGGCCGCTTCCGCGGGAGAGGCGGCGACCAGGCCGCCATGGGCTGCCACCCAAGTTTCTGCCTTGGCCCGCGTGCGATTATAGACGACCATCTCATGGCCTGCATGGGCGAGGTGCCGGGCCATCGGGCCGCCCATTACCCCCAGACCGATAAATGCCAGTTTTGCCATAGCCCCCTTCTTAGGCAGAGTTTTGCGATTGTGCCACACGCAAAAGCGGTTCCTTTGAACGGCCGGATCGTCTAAGCGCGCGGCATTATGACCAAGTCTGCGCCGCTTCCCGTCTCGCTTGTTGATATCCGTGCCGCGCATGATCGCATTCGCCCGTCCATCGTCCGCACACCGACGCTGCGCAGCGAAACGCTGTCGCAACTAACCGGGGCCAATGTCTGGCTGAAGTTTGAAAATCTGCAATTTACGGCCGCTTATAAAGAACGCGGCGCGCTTAACCGGCTGTTGCAAATGGATCCGGCGGCGCTGAAGGCCGGCGTGATCGCCGCGTCTGCTGGCAACCATGCCCAAGGGCTTGCCTATCATGGCAAAAGGCTGGGCGTGCCCGTGACCATCGTGATGCCCAAGCCGACACCGATGGTAAAGGTGATGCAGACCGAAAGCCATGACGCCCGGGTCGTTCTGTTTGGGGAAACATTTGATCAGGCCTATGACCATGCCCGCGAGCTGGAAAAGGCCGAACATCTGACCTTTGTGCATCCGTTTGACGAGCCGGCGATCATCGCGGGTCAGGGCACGGTTGCGATTGAGATGCTGGAAGATGCGCCCGAGCTGGATTGCTTTGTGGTTCCGATTGGCGGCGGCGGGCTGATTTCAGGCGTGTCGACGGTCGCGCGGGCGCTGCGCCCCGATGCCGAGGTTATTGGCGTTCAGGCAGAGTTGTTTCCCAGCATGTACAATATCACCCACCATACGCATCTGGAGTGCGGGGGCGATACGCTGGCGGAAGGCATTGCTGTCAAATATCCGGGCGATCTGACGCGTCAGTTTGTCGCGGCACAGGTGGACGATATCCAGCTGGTTTCCGAACGGCAT
This sequence comes from Chakrabartia sp., assembly GCA_046074265.1. Lineage (GTDB taxonomy): Bacteria > Pseudomonadota > Alphaproteobacteria > Sphingomonadales > Sphingomonadaceae > Aquisediminimonas. The sequence continues at coordinate 39,479 of JBJTNW010000028.1, read as the reverse complement.
CTGGAGCAGGCGGTCAGCCTGTTGCTCCAGATTGAAAAGACCGTGGTCGAAGGCGCGGGGGCCGCCGGGCTTGCGGCGCTGCTGGCCCATCCAGAACGGTTCAAGGGCCGCAATGTCGGCATTGTCCTGTGTGGCGGCAACATTGATACCCGGCTGCTTGCCAATGTGCTGCTGCGCGATCTGGCCCGATCGGGTCGGTTGGCGCGCGTCCGCCTGCGCTTGCAAGATCGACCGGGCGCGCTGTTCCGCGTGTTTGGCATTTTTGCCCAACTTGAAGCCAATGTGCTGGAAATTTACCACCAGCGGGTCTTCACCAATCTGCCGGCCAAGGGCCTGATTACCGATATTGAATGCGAGTTGCGCGATAGCGCGCATCTGGAGGCGCTGTTGGCAGCCCTTGCCCAAGGCGGCTATGATGCCAGCCTTGTTGAGCCGGACTGAAGCGAAATCTTAACCAGTTTTGCGCGTAAATTTGCTTTTCAGCGCGCGGCGGAGGCGACATAAGTCGCTGGTCGGTATGACTCAGAGCCTGCTGACACTTGGGGAAAGGACGTCCGCCCGGTGACGGCACAATTCAGGTTTCCACGCTTCTTCGTCACCAGCCCGGCCCCATGCCCCTATCTCGCTGGAAAGTCGGAGCGCAAGGTCTTCACCGATCTGAGCGGGCCGCACGCGACCGAATTGAACGAAGCTTTGAGCAAGATCGGCTTTCGCCGCAGCCAGAGCGTGGCCTATCGACCCAGCTGCCTTGATTGTTCGGCCTGCGTCTCGGTGCGGGTGGTGGCCGGCGACTTCCGCCCCAATGCCAGCCAACGCCGCTTGATGAAGCGCCATGCCGATCTTGAGGTTTCGGCCTGCCAGCCTTGGGCAACCGAAGAGCAATATACGCTGCTGCGCCGCTATCTGCTTGCCCGGCATCCGGGCGGCGGCATGTCGCAGATGGACGATATGGATTATGCCGACATGGTCGAAACCACGCCCGTCGACACCCAGATCGTCGAATATCGGGAACCCGGGGCAGAAGGGCGCCCCGGCCGCCTTATCGGGGCCTGCCTGACAGACCGGCAGATGGACGGCCTGTCGATGATCTACAGCTTTTTTGAGCCTGAAGATCCGGCCCGCCCCGGGCTCGGCACGTTTATCATTCTCGACCATATCATGCGCGCTGCCGAGGCGGGCTTGCCCTATGTCTATCTTGGCTATTGGATCGCCGGGTCACCGCGCATGGAATATAAAACGCGCTTTGGCCCGCTGGAGCGGCTGGGCACGGAAGGCTGGTCCCGCTTTGTGCCGGAAGAAGCGCATGAGCCGGTCAGCCCGCCCGAACTTGCACGGGTAATGATCGGCGCCTGAGCCCCTCGCGTGCTCGCGTCTAGATAAGCCCTGCCAGCGGCGAGGACGGGTCGGCATAGAGGCGACGCCCCATCCGCCCGGCCCGATAGGCCAACCGCCCGCTTTCCACCGCAAGCCGCATCGCCCGTGCCATCATCACCGGGTCTTTCGCTTCAGCAATGGCGGTGTTCATCAGCACGCCCTCGCAGCCCAATTCCATCGCGACCGCCGCATCGGATGCGGTGCCGACGCCGGCATCCACCAGCACCGGCACATTGGCGCCTTCGATGATCAGGCGGATGGTGACGCGGTTCTGGATGCCAAGGCCCGACCCAATGGGCGCGCCCAAGGGCATGATGGCCACCGCCCCCGCTTCTTCCAGCTGCTTGGCGGCAATCGGATCATCGACGCAATAGACCATCGGCTTAAAGCCCTCTTTGACGAGCACTTCGGTAGCCTTCAGCGTTTCGCGCATATCGGGGTAAAGCGTGCGGGCTTCGCCCAAGACTTCAAGCTTCACCAAATCCCAGCCGCCAGCCTCGCGGGCGAGGCGCAGCGTGCGGATCGCCTCATCGGCCGTAAAACAGCCGGCGGTGTTGGGCAGATAGGTGTATTTTTTGGGGTCGATAAAGTCCGTCAGCATCGGTGCCTTGGGGTCAGACACATTGACCCGGCGGACCGCGACCGTGATGATTTCGGCACCCGAGGCTTCAAGCGCGGCCGCATTTTGCGCAAAATCCTTGTATTTTCCCGTGCCGACAATCAACCGCGAGTGGAAGGTGCGCCCGGCGACCGTCCAGCTGTCCGCCACATTGCCGCCGCCCACGAAATGCACGATCTCAAGCTGATCTTCGGCTTCAAGGACGACATCGCCAAGCGTCGAACGGGGGACGATTTCACGGTTGCGCTCCACCGCGACCTTGGCCGGATCAAGCCCGATCTCGCGGACCAGGTGCGCGATGCTGATCCCCGCCGCAACGCTGCGCGGTTCGCCATTGAGCTGGATTGAAATCTGGGCCACGCCGTCCATTCCTTTGCCTTTTGCTGCGCGTCCATATAGGGGAGGGATCCGTTGTCGCAACCGATACCCGATGGGGAGCTGATTGCATGGCCGCAAAGCCAGTCATTTATGTCCTGAACGGGCCAAACCTCAATCTCTTGGGAACCCGTGAGCCGGAGATTTACGGATCGACCACGCTCGACGATATTGCCGGGCAATTGGAAGATCAGGCGCTCGCGCTGGGTCTTTCGGTTGATGTCCGCCAGTCCAACCATGAAGGCCATCTGGTCGATTGGCTGCACGAAGCGCAGGCCCAGGGCGCAAAGGCGGTTTTGCTCAACGCCGGGGCGTTCACCCACACATCGGTTGCGCTTTATGATGCGATCAAGGCGGTTCAAGTGCCCGTCATCGAGGTGCATTTGTCCAACCCGCACCGGCGCGAGGCGTTTCGCCACAAATCCTATGTGGGGGAAGCGGCCTTGGGCACCATCGCGGGCTTTGGGGCGTTGAGCTATGCGCTCGCGCTGGACGCGGCGGCCAAGCTCTGACAAAGGGCCGGGCATCATCATCTCTTGGGGGTCAAATGGTAGAGAAAGCGGGAACTATGCAGGTCGATGTCAAGCTGGTGCGTCAATTGGCGGAACTGCTCAACGATACCGGGCTTACCGAAATCGAAGTTGAGGACAATGATCGCAAGATCCGCGTCGCCCGCACGCTGCAGGCGGCTGCCGTTGTGGCGGCCGCCCCGGCCGCAGCGCCCGCGGCCGCGCCTGTCGCTGCTGCGCCGGCGCCCGCAGCGGCCGCCCCGGCGGATCACCCCGGGGCCGTCAAATCGCCGATGGTTGGCACCGCTTATCTTGCCGCCTCGCCCGAAGCCGCGCCCTTTGTGTCGGTGGGCGATAGCGTGAAGGAAGGCGATACCATTCTCATCATCGAAGCGATGAAGGTGATGAACCCGATTACCGCGCCGCGCGGCGGCAAGGTCAGCCAGGTGCTGGTTGCCAATGGTCAGCCGGTTGAATTCGACCAGCCGCTCGTCATCATCGACTAAGCTGTTGTCGGCGCGCGAAGGGGCAAGCCATGAGCATTGAAAAACTTCTGATCGCCAATCGCGGCGAAATTGCGCTGCGCATCCATCGCGCCGCGCATGAAATGGGTATCAAGACGGTCGCCGTGCATTCCACGGCCGATGCCGATGCGATGCACGTCCGCCTTGCCGATGAAGCCATCTGCATTGGCCCGCCGTCGGCCAAGGACAGCTATCTGAACATCCCGGCGATCATCTCGGCGGCAGAAATTTCGGGCGCAGATGCGATCCACCCGGGCTATGGCTTCTTGTCCGAAAACGCCCGCTTTGCCGAGATTATCGAGCAGCATAAGCTGATCTTTGTTGGCCCCAAGCCCGAACATATCCGCACCATGGGCGACAAGGTGATGGCGAAGAAGACAGCCGGCGCGCTTGGCCTGCCGCTTGTCCCCGGGTCGGACGGCGCGATCGAGGATGTGGCAGAAGCCAAGCGCCTCGCCCGCGAGGTCGGCTATCCCGTGATCATCAAGGCGGCCTCCGGCGGCGGTGGGCGCGGCATGAAGGTTGTCTGGAGCGAGGAAGAGCTGGAAAGCCAGATGCAGCAGGCCGGGACCGAGGCCAAGGCAGCCTTTGGCGACGCGACCGTCTATCTCGAAAAATATTTGGGCAATCCGCGTCATATTGAATTTCAGGTGTTCGGCGATGGCAAGGGCAATGCCATCCATCTGGGCGAGCGCGATTGCTCGCTCCAGCGCCGCCACCAAAAGGTGCTGGAAGAGGCGCCGTCACCCGTGATTTCCGCCGAAGAACGTGCCCGCATGGGCGGCATCGTCGCCAAGGCAATGGCCGATATGGGCTATCGCGGTGCCGGCACGATTGAGTTCCTCTGGGAAAATGGCGAATTCTATTTCATCGAAATGAACACCCGCATTCAGGTTGAGCATCCGGTGACAGAAATGATCACCGGCTTTGATCTGGTGCGCGAGCAGATTCGCGTGGCCGAGGGCAAGCCGCTCTCGGTCCGTCAAGAGGATCTGGAGTTTCGCGGCCATTCCATCGAATGCCGGATCAATGCGGAAGACCCGCGGACCTTTGCGCCCTCGCCGGGCCAGATCAAAGCCTATCACCCCGCCGGCGGCATGCACGTCCGCGTCGATAGCGGGCTTTATGCGGGCTATCGCATCCCCCCTTATTATGACAGCATGATCGCCAAGCTGATCGTCTATGGGCGGACGCGCGAAAGCTGCATGATGCGGATGCGTCGCGCGCTTGAGGAGATGGTGGTGGATGGGGTGAAGACCAACATCCCGCTTCATCAAGATTTGCTGGCCCAGCCCGATGTGATCGACGGCAATTACTCGATCAAATGGCTTGAGGAATGGCTCGCGGAGGAGGCGGCCAAGGGCTGAAGCCCCGGGCCCCCTGTTTCATAGCGGGACAGGCTGATGCGAAAAACTTGCTCTGACGGGTCAGAATTGGCGCGAATTCGCGCTTTTTCGCGGCTTTTAAGGGCCGGCGCCTGCCGCCGAGTCGGGCGCGGCCAAGCCGGGCTTGGCCCTCTTTAAGGGAAGGGGCGTGGCCTCCCGGGTTATGCCTGCCGCGCCGTCCAAAGAAAAAGGGGCCCCGGCCCAAGCCGGAACCCCTTTCCTACCTAAGCGCTTCATTTGAAACGCCAGACAGCTGGACTTAGTTGAAGTACCAGCCGTGCCAGCTGCCACAGTAAATGAGGTTCCAAATGCCCCAAGCGCGGGCGGGGGCCTGCTTCTGCTTTGTCTTCATGGTCATTTCCCTTTTGAAATTTATCGCCTCTTCGGGCGACGAGAAAAGCGTGTGGAGCAGCCGCATGGCTGGCAAGATGCGGCCGCATCAGGCGGCCCGGCTGGGGATGCCGTCCATGAAGCGCAGAAAATCCGCCCGCGGCATCGGCCGGGCAATCAGATAGCCCTGAGCCTCGTCGCAATTCATCCGGCGCAACATATCGAGCGTTTCGGCGGTTTCGACGCCTTCAGCGACCACGCTTTGGCCCAGCGAATGCGCAAGCCGGATTGTCGCGTTGACCAGCAGCTGGTCGGACCGGCTTTGGGCCATGGCCCCCACAAAGCTGCGGTCGATCTTCAATTCAGAAGCGCGGATCTTCTTCAGATAATCAAGCGTGCTGTAGCCCGTGCCATAATCGTCAATCGCGATCGTCACGCCCAGCGCGACCAGCGCATCAAGCGTTTCCACCATCGCCTGCTCGCTTTGAGCGGCCACGGATTCGGTTACCTCCAACGTCAGTTGCGACGGGCTGACGCCGGCCGCGGCCAACATATCCGACAAGCGGCTCACAAAATCGGTGCGGCTGAACATCGACGCCGATAGGTTGACCGCGATGTTGAACGTTGGCCCCATCATGGCCGCCAGAGTAAGCGATTCCTCGAGTACGAAGTACGTCAGCTTGTCGATCCGGCCATGGGCTTCGGCAACGGGAATAAACTCATCCGGCGGGATCGCGCCGCGCTCTGGGTGGGACCAGCGGGCCAGCGCCTCGGCACCCGCAACCCGGCCGGCGCGGATATCTTGTTTGGGCTGAAAGGCCACCCACACTTCACCGCTGTCGATCGCGGCGTCGAGCTTGCCGAGCAGCGATGCCTGCCATTCGGCCTCGTCATGGCGGCGGCTGTCGAAATATTTCCAGCGCGCGGCGGTCGTCGATGCTTCGTCGGCAGCAATAAGCGCGCTTGAAAAACGCAGCGACGCATCGTCCGACGCCGTCATATCAATGCCAAAGGCCAGCGCGATATCCACCTGCGTGGCGCCAACCCAAACCGGCATCAGGAAGAGGCTGTGCATCGCCTCCAGATGCTGGGGCAGATCCTCTGCTTGGGTCTGGTCTGCAATCCAGCACAAAAGCCCTTCATCGCCATGGAAGAGCGGCGTCGTGCCACCCGCGCTCAGCCGCTGGACAATCTGCTGGGCAAGCTCTGCCTCTTGGCGCGACAAGGCCGCCGCCAATTGCGGATAGTTTTTGATGCGGATGGCCACCACAATATCTTGCGGCGCCAGCGTATATTCGCGCAGCGCAAGCAGATTGGGCAGGCCGGAAAGCTGGTTGGTCCGTTCTCCCCCCTGGCGGTAGCTGCGCCAGATCCGCAACAGCAGCGCGGCCAGCACTAGCGCCAGCGCGCCTGCGACGCCAAAGAAGATGCGGTGGCTTTCCACCCAGATCGGCAGCGCACCAAATATCGCGACGCTCCAGCCCAGGCCATGGACGACATGACGACGCTGCCCCCGCCAGATCAGCATCGCCAGGCCAAGACCAAGGGCGAGTGCCGGAAAGGTTCCAAAGTCATATTGCTGCCCGGCGCTGATGGTTTCGGCCCCCAAGGCATGGACCAAGGCCGGGGCAGAGCCGCCAATGCCCGGCAGCAGCATGCTGACCTTGATCGACGAGACGAGCACGGTGCGCCCCGCCAAAAGCTGGCCCGCGCGTCCGGCCATGACGTCCGCCGCGCTGACCTGCACGATGCTGCCCGGATGGGTCGCATAATCGACAATATAGGTGGCCGGGTGCGGCGGCTGGTTGGCGAGCGCGGCCGAAAGCGACGGATAAAGCCGCCCCTCAACCTGATATTGTCCCTGCACTGTCCAGGGACGGCCAAAGGCGTCCGGCTCCAGCGTGCGCACGGCAAGCTGCGCCGATTGGGCAAGGCGCGGATCGGGCAAGGTCAGGCGCACGTCGGGCCCCGTCCCCGTCCGGTCAACCGTCGCGGCCAAAATGGGCCGCTTCGGCAGGCTTTGCAGCGCGCGTGCCAAATCTTGCGTGCCGGCCCGGTCAGGATCGGCCGGGAAAAGATGTTCAAAGGCAATCTGCCGGGCGCCCGCCGCATCAAGCGCGCGGACCAGCTGCGCAATCTTCGTGCGGGGCCAAGGCCATTCGCCTTGCTGGCTGGTCGCGGCGTCATCAATGGCCACGATGGCAAGGGGGGCCGTGGCGGGGTGGCGATGAAACTGGTTGCGCACGCTGCGCATCGCATCATCCAGCGGCGAAAACAGGCCTTGTGCCGCCAATAGCAGGATGACCGCCATCATCAGGAAAAGCGGCCTGTCTTTCCGGTTGGTCAGGCAAAGTCGGAGCGAGTGAAAGGCTTGGAGCACACAGGACCTCATTCAGAGCAGGGCCCAAGGCTAGTCCGATAATGGTTAATTTCGCGCTTCGACCCGCCAAAATCCCTCCGGCGCCGGGCCTAGGGCGCTAACCCCTTTGTCAAGATTAGGTAAATGTTGAACATTTATAGGTCGTCCCGGTCACGCCGCTTGCAATTCACCTGCCGCTTCGGGCATCTGAAGGACCAAGCGCCACTTTGCGTCGGGATGCATTTCATGGCTTTGACTGCTCGAATATCGGCTTTGCTCATGGCGTCGCTGTTCGCGTCGGAAGGCGCGCGCCTTGCCGCCGCTGCGCCGCAATCACCGCGGGGCGATGTGGCGCCGGTCGCCCTGCCGCCCGCGCCGGGGCCGGTGGCGCTGCCGCAAGCTGAGCAGCCCTCGCCTGGTCCGGCGGCCACGTCCGCTGCCGCGCCGGAAGAGGCGCCCCAGCCTGCGCCGCATTGGGCGCTTAGCGATGCGACAAGCCTGCTGGGCGTCATCCAGTCGGTTGGCAAGCGCGGCCTGCTGCCTGCCGATTATGAGCCGGCGGCGCTCAAGGCGGCGCTGGCGGCGGGCGAAGGGCCGGAACTGGACGCGCTGGCCACCCGCTTGTTCACCATGCTGGCTGGCGATCTGCGCGATGGCCGCACCCCAATTACCGCGCGTGGCGACTGGTTTGTCGACGATACGGATGCCGAGACGCTGCCGCTCGACATTGCGTTGCAGGTTGGTCTTGAAAGCCATGACATTGAAGGCGCCTTGGCACGGCTGGAGCCGAAGCACCCGGATTATGCCGCGCTGAAGGCAGAGCTTGCCAAGACCCCTGCCAGCAACAGCGCGCGGATTGCACAGTTGCGGGCCAATCTGGACCGCTGGCGCTGGCTGCCCCAGGCTCTGGGCGTCAAACACCTTCTGGCCAATATTCCTGAATATATGGTTCGGGTGAATACTTTTGGCCGCAACATCGCGGCCTATCGGGTGATTGTCGGCAAGCTGGATACACCCACGCCGCAGCTTTCGGCGCCTGCGGTTGGCATTGTTGTCCACCCGCCTTGGGTCTTGCCGCAAAGCATTATCCGGCAAGAAGTTGGGCCGCTTATTGCGCGCAATCCGGCGCAGGCGCGCGCCCGTGGCTATGTCTGGACGGGGGAAGGCAAAACCCTGTCGGTTGTGCAAAAGCCCGGGCCGACCGCGGCCTTGGGCCAACTGAAGATTGATATGCCCAACCCGCATGCCATCTTCTTGCACGATACGCCCAACAAGGCGCTCTTTGCGAACAACCCGCGGGCCTATAGCCATGGCTGCCTGCGGACCGAGCGCGCTTTTGAGCTGGGTATTTTGTTGAGCCTGCTGCAATCGGGCCAGCGGCTCGACGATGCGGATGCGCGCAACAAGATTGCCGATAATCTGGTGCAGCTGATCCGCGCGGGCGATACCGCCAAGGCCCCGTTTAAAGAACCGATCCCGGTCTATATTGCCTATTTCACCCTTTCCACGGCTGGCGGTGCGACGGTTCAATCCTTCCCCGATCTTTATGGCTGGGATGCTCCGGTGGTTCGGTCTTTTGCCAAGTCACGCAAGGACTTGCTCCTTCCGCCACCGCCGCCTGTGCAAAGTCTTTCTCCAGCGGGCTGATATGGTTTAACGCGGCCGCACCTTGCTCGGTGCGGATGTCATATCTATCGGCACACTGGTAATTTTGTGACGACTCTGTTATAATCTATCGCGAAAGCGGGGCCTGCCCCGCGCCGAACGGAGTGTTCCAGCCCCGATCTCCCAAGCCGAAAGCCGCTTTTGCGGCCGGGCGGGCTTTGGCGAGGCATAGGGGCGACTCGGTGAGAAAGGTCGCAAAGAATGTCTTCCAACGCGCTTAATTTCGTCGTCGGCGACTATGTCGTTTACCCCAAGCACGGCGTTGGCCGTGTAATCGAGCTGCAAAGCTCGGAAATCGCGGGCATGAAGCTGGAACTTTACGTTCTGCGCTTTGAAAAGGAAAAGATGACGCTGCGCGTCCCGACCAACAAGGCGGAAAGCGTCGGCATGCGCAAGCTTTCGTCCGACAAGCAGATGAATGAGGCGCTCGCAACGCTGAAGGGTAAGCCCAAGGTTAAGCGCACCATGTGGTCGCGCCGTGCGCAGGAATATGAAGCCAAGATCAACTCGGGCGATCTCGTGTCGATTGCAGAAGTCGTGCGCGACCTGTTCCGCCCCGAAGACGCGCCCGAACAAAGCTATTCCGAACGCCAGATTTTTGAAGGCGCAACCAGCCGCCTCGCCCGCGAACTGGCGGCGATGGAACAGACCGATGAAAAGGCGGCCGCCGCCAAGATCATCGACATTCTGAAAAAGGCTGCGCCACAATATCACAAGGCCACCGAAGCGGCCTGATCTGGATCAGCCTCTCCTTAAAAATGGGCGGCCTTTGGGTCGCCCTTTTTTGTTGCGCCCAGACCCTCAAGCTGTATTATTATAGTAATACAGATAGGAGGTCCGGTATGCGTTTTCTGATCCCTCTTACCCTCATCGTGCTTTCTGGCTGCGGTCAGGCTTCTGCCGATGCGGCGGGCCAAAGTGCAGGGGAGGCCCGCTTTGACGTTTCCAATTTTGACGGCGTTGCGCTGCTTGGGCCCGATAATGTCCGCGTCCTGCCCGGCGCCAGTTTTTCGGTTCGGGCGACCGGGCCCAAGGCTGTGCTCGACACGCTTGTTATCCATGTGGATCACGGGATTTTGAAGGTGGACCGCAAACGCCCGTCGGGCTGGCTTTCGGTTTCAGAAAAGCAAAAGGGCAAGGCCGAGGTCATCGTGACCATGCCGCTGATCCGGAGCGCTGCGTTGTCGGGTGCCGGGGCACTCACCATTGCCGCGCCCACCGCGCCTGATCAATTTGCGGCCAACCTTTCCGGCGCGGGTGATCTCACCGTTCAAGATGCGGCGTCAAAGCGCGTGGCAGCGCATCTTTCGGGGTCAGGAGATATCGTGCTGCGCGGCGCAACAGATATGCTGGCGGCAGACCTGTCCGGCTCGGGCGATATCAATGCCAGCGGCCTGCCCGTCCGCCTGGCTGATCTGCGCCTCTCTGGAGTGGGAGACATCCGTGCTCAAGTGCACGAACGCGCGCAGGGCAGCCTGTCGGGCGTGGGTGATATCGAGGTGCGCGGCGGCGCCCAGTGCGCCCTGCGCAAATCAGGGGTCGGCGCGGTCAATTGTGCGCCCTAAGCGGCTCTAGATCAGCGCCAGCGCGGCCAGTTCGCGCAACAGCGCCTCGGGCAAGGCGGCGGTGTCGGGCGTATCGCCTGCCAAATCCTCGGGCGCGTCGGCCGCTTCCAGATAGCGCCAGCCTTGATGCGCGCGGCGCGGGATCGGGCGGACGGGGATGACACGGGCCGCCAGCACGATGTCAAACCGCCCTTCGGGTGTGGGCTCAAAACGCAGGATAGCAGCGCGCGCCGCAATTTGGTGCTTGATGATCCAGTAAAGCGAGCCGCCAACAACCAGCTCTTCATGCCTTTTGGGCAAAAAGCGCGTGGTCAGCCGCACCTCACCGGCGACTGTGCGGTCGGCAATGCGCCGGACAAGCTCTGCCATAGAGGTCGCCCCATAAGCGACGCGCGTCAGATGAAGCGGCATTAGCTGGCAAGGCCAGCCAATGTCGCCAGACCCAGAAAGCTGAAAAAGCCCATGACATCGGTCATCATCGTCACAAAGACCGCGGACGAGACGGCCGGGTCCACATCCATCCGATCGAGCGTCACGGGGACCATGATGCCGGCCAGCCCCGCGACCAGATTGTTGATGATCATCGCCGCCCCCATCACCAGGCCCAAAGTCGGGTTGCCATAAAGCAGCGCGACCGCCGTCCCGATCAACAGGCCCAGCGACACGCCATTGGTCATAGCGATCCAAAGCTCGCGCCGGATCATGCGCAGCGTGTTGGAACTGGTAAGCTCATTGGTCGCAATCGCGCGCACCACCACGGCCAGCGTCTGCGTGCCCGCATTGCCGCCCATGCCCGAGACAATCGGCATCAAAACCGCGAGCAGCGCAAATTTGGCAATCTCCCCCTGAAACAGCCCGACAACCGAGGCGGCAATGATCGCCGTGCCCAGATTGACGACCAGCCAGGTCAGGCGCGTGCGCACCGTCAGGAAGATCGGCTCGTTAATGTCGCCTTCGCCTGCGCCCGACAGTTTCAGAATGTCTTCGCTGGCTTCTTCTTGAATGATGTGGACCACGTCATCGACGGTGATCATCCCGACCAGCCGGCCCGAAGGGTCGACAACAGCGGCAGAGATCAGGCCATATTTCTGGAAGCGCAGCGCCACTTCTTCCTGATCCATCTCAACCGGGATCAGCGTCTGCTCGCGCTTCATCACATCCACCATGCCCACGCCGCGCGGCGTGCGCAGCACCCAGCTGAGCTGGCAGGTGCCGACCGGGCGATGCTGCGGATCGACGACAAAGACTTCCCAGAAATCGGTCGTCAGGTCCTGATTTTCGCGCAGATAATCAATCACCTGCCCGACCGTCCAATGTTCCGGCACGGCGATCAGCTCGCGCTGCATCAAGCGGCCGGCAGATTCTTCCGGATAGGAGAGCGCCTCTTCAATCGCAGCACGATCATCGGGCGCCAGCGCGCGCAGCACTGCCCGCTGATCATCTTCCTCCATGTCCTCGATAATCGCGACAGCGTCGTCGGTATCGAGTTCAGCCGCGATATCGGCGACCTGTTCCGGCGCGAGGCTGTCGATCAGCTCTTCGCGCACATAATCGTTCATCTCGGCGATAACGTCGGCGTCGATCAGGTCAGACAGCGCGCGGACCAGTTCGCGCCGATCATCGGCGGGGGCCTGTTCAATCAGGTCGGCGATATCAGCGGGGTGAAGCGGCGCCACCAGCGTGCGCGCGCCGCTATCGTCGCCTGCCTCAACAGCGGCGAGCACGTCGCGGACAAATTCGCGCTTCAGGTGATCATCCTCGTCGAGCTGCGTCTCGATCACCGGGTCGGCAAGATGGGGGGCGTCGGTTTCGCTCATCGTCCCTTTGCGTCCGGCTTGAGATCCGTGGGCGTGGTTACGCGCGCGCGCGCAGGTTGACAAGCTTTGGCTTTCATCCCGCGACATGATCGCTAAATTGGAGGCATGACACAGGCTTATCGTCTCTCCGTCCTGGACCAATCGCCCATTGAGGAAGGGCAGAGCGCAGCGGACGCGCTTGCCAACACGCTCGATCTTGCGCGCGCCTGCGATGCGGCGGGCTATCACCGCTATTGGCTGGCCGAACATCACGCCTCGCCGGGGCTCGCGGGCTGCGCGCCCGAAGCGCTGATCGGCCCGGTCGCGCTCGCCACACGGCGCATCCGAATTGGCTCAGGCGGGGTGATGCTGCCCCATTATTCGCCCTTTAAAGTGGCAGAGACGTTCAAGCTGCTTGCCGCGCTTGCCCCCAACCGCATCGATCTGGGCTTGGGCCGCGCGCCAGGCTCTGACCAGCGCACCGCTTATGCCTTGCAGCGCGATCGGTCGCGCCGGATGCCGTCAGATGATTTCCCCAACCATCTGGCGGAACTGCTTGCCTATTTAGGCGATGGCCTGCCTGAAGATCATCCTTTTGCCGTGCTGAAAGACACGCTGCCCGCAGGCGGCGGCGCGATTGAACCTTGGCTGCTCGGCTCGTCGGTGGAAAGTGCGGCATGGGCGGCCGAAACCGGCCTGCCTTATTGCATCGCCGATTTCATCAATTCAGACGGGCTGCCTCAGGCCGAGATGTATAAACGTAACTTCCGCCCGTCGCGCTGGCTGGACAAGCCTTATCTGATGGTCGCGACCTGGGCGATTGCCGCGCCGAGTCATGCCGAGGCGGAACAATTGGCCTTGCCCGCCAAGATGATGTTCCACCATCTCGTGCGCGGGGAACTCATTCCGGTGCCGTCGGTTGAAAAGGCGGCCCTTTGGGCGGCCGCCAATGACGCGCCCCAGCGCCAGCGCCGCTCGATCCTCGGGACGCCGGCTGAGGTCCGTGCGGAAGTGGATGCTGTTGCTGCCCAATATGGCGCGCAAGAGATGATGCTCGTCAACATCATGCCCGACCATGCAGCGCGGCGGCGCAGCTATGAATTGCTGGCGGCTGAATATGGGCTGGCATCGCTCGCCGAAGCGGCGTAGGGCAACGGCTTCTTTCCAAGCCTTTAGAAAGTTTGACCCATGGCTGACACCCTGACCTTCACGCTTGAGACCGGCGATGTCGTGATCCAGCTCCGCCCGGATCTTGCGCCCGGCCATGTCGCGCGCATTACCGAGCTGGCGCAGGAAGGTTTTTATGATGGCGTGGTGTTCCACCGCGTGATTGATGGCTTCATGGCCCAAGGCGGCGACCCGACCGGCACGGGCATGGGCGGCTCGCCCAAGCCCGACCTCAAGGCCGAATTCAACGCCGAGCCGCATGTCCGCGGCACCTGCTCCATGGCGCGCGCGATGAACCCCAACAGCGCCAACAGCCAGTTCTTCATCTGCTTTGAAGACTGCGGCTTCCTGAACGGCCAGTACACGGTTTGGGGTCAGGTCATTTCGGGCATGGAACATGTCGATGCGCTGCCCAAGGGTGAGCCGCCGGCCCAGCCCGGCAAGATCGTCAAGGCGACCGTCGCTTAATTTTTTACGGGATCAGTCCGTCTGGTACAGCGTGACAAGCCAGTCACGAAACAGCCGGACGGGCTGCATTTCCAAGGCGCGCGGGCGGCAGGCGAACCAATAGCTATAGGGGCTGCGCACCTCGATATCGGCAAACATCCGCACCAGCCGCTCGTCACCATAATCGGACAGCAAATTCTGGTGCAGAAAGGCGATGCCCAGCCCTTGGGCCGCCGCTTCCAGCATCAGCTGGCCTGAATCATAATAATCAATCGCGGCTGGCTCCAGATCGGGCATGCCCACAGCCTCGCGCCAGGCGTTGAACGTATCTTCCAACTCGCGGTGGATCATCACCGTCATCTCGCGCACCTGTTCGGGCCGGGTGATCGCGTGCGGACCCTGCACCAGCCGCCGCGCACCAACGGTATAGATATTGTCGCGGTAGATGCGCACGCCATAGAGCGCCGGGTCCAGCGATCCGGAAAGGGCAATGGCGCAATCCAGTCCGTCGCCCAACCGGGTTAACGCATGGGCCGCTGTATCCAGATCGATGTGGAGCTTGGGGTGCAATTTGCGCAACGCAGGCAAATGCGGGATCAGCCGCTGCGACGCAAAAAGCGAAGGCACGCCCAGCCGCAGGCGCATCACATGGTCGCGCGAGGTCATCGTCTCAATCGCATCGGCGAGCATATCGATCGGCTGGACAACGCGGGCCATCAATTCCTCGCCCTCTTCATTTAGGCGGATCGACTGGTGGCCCCTTTCAAACAATGGGCGGCCGACAAAAGCCTCCAGCGTCTGGATCCGCCGGCTGAGGGCAGGGGAGGATAAAGCAAGCTCTTCGGCCGCCGCCTTGATCGACCCAAGTCGAGCCACCTGAACAAAGGCTTCAATGGCAGCAAGCGAGGGAAGACGGCGCATAACAACTTTTTACCGTACGATTGCATAAATTGCAATCACGATTTGTTATTTCGCACTTGCACAAAAAAGGGGTGGAGGGCATTTAGATCCTGCCTTTCAGGCATCCTCTCCTATACAAACTTCCATAGGCCGGCCCCTCGGGGTCGGCCTTTTTTTTGCTCTTGGCCCAAGGCCTCGAAACCCCGGCTCGGCGTTCCTATCTTGGAGATGAGAGGTGCCGGAAGGAGGTGTGTCGCTATGGGTGACGACAGCAAAAAGGGCCGCAAGCTTCAGGTGGCCAATGCCCGGCCGCAGGATAGCGGCCACGGAATTGCGCGGCTTTCGCGGGCCATTCTTGCTGAACTAGACCTTGCCGAAGGTGATGTTGTCGCCATTGAAGGCAAGCGCCAGACGGTGGCGCGCGCCGTACGCACCTATCCCGAAGATGAAGGGCTTGAGCTGGTCCGCCTGGATTCGCTGCTCAGGATCAACGCCGGTATCGCGACGGGCGAGCCGGTGCTCTTGTCCAAGGCCGAATCAAAGCCCGCCCAGCGCGTTGTCTTCGCACCTGCACAACAGAATTTACGGTTGCATGGCTCGGGCCAGGCATTGAAGCGCAGCTTTGTCGGCCGTGTGCTGACAACGGGCGATGTCGTCGCGACCGCGGGCCAGCAGCAAATTGATGGCGCCAACCTGCCGCCGCAATTGCGCCAGATGTTTGCCGCCCCGGCTTATGCGCTGCAAGAAATCCGTCTGCGCGTGGTTGAAACCCATCCCAAGGGCGTCGTCCATATTGATCCCGCAACCGAGGTGGAATTGCGGCCTGAATATGAAGAGCCCAAAGATGCGCGGCCGGCAGATGTCACTTATGACGATCTAGGCGGCATGGGCGGCACGATCGACCAGCTGCGTGAAATGGTCGAACTGCCGCTGCGCTACCCCGAACTTTTTGAGCGACTGGGCGTCGATCCGCCGCGCGGCGTGCTGCTGCACGGCCCGCCCGGTACCGGCAAGACGCGGCTGGCGCGCGCGGTGGCAAATGAAAGCGCGGCCGAATTCTTCCTGATCAACGGCCCAGAGATCATGGGGTCGAGCTATGGTGAAAGCGAGAAAAAGCTGCGCGAGGTGTTTGATCAAGCGACCAAGGCTGCGCCGTCGATCATCTTTATCGATGAAGTGGACTCCATCGCCCCCAAGCGCAGCACAACAACCGGCGAGGCAGAAAAGCGGCTGGTCGCACAGCTGCTGACGCTGATGGATGGGCTGGAGCCGCGCGCCAACCTCGTCGTCATCGCGGCAACCAA
The DNA here is from genome assembly GCA_046074265.1 of Chakrabartia sp. GTDB lineage: Bacteria > Pseudomonadota > Alphaproteobacteria > Sphingomonadales > Sphingomonadaceae > Aquisediminimonas. The sequence goes on along the minus strand of JBJTNW010000028.1, from coordinate 23,160 downwards.
TCGCCCCGAAGCGATGGACGAGGCGCTGCGCCGCCCCGGGCGCTTTGACCGCGAGATTGTCGTCGGCGTCCCCGATTTGGGCGGGCGGACTGAAATTCTGGCCATCCACACGCGCGGGATGCCGCTGGCAGAAGATGTGGACCTCGCGGAACTGGCTCGCACCACTTATGGCTTTGTCGGCGCTGATCTGGCGGCCCTAACGCGCGAAGCGGCGATCGAGGCGGTACGCCGGATCATGCCACTGCTGGATTTGGAAACCAGCGCCATCCCGGCCGAGGTGCTGGAGACGCTTTCTGTCACCCGCGATGATTTTCAATCGGCGCTCAAGCGAGTCCAGCCTTCGGCAATGCGCGAGGTGATGGTGCAGGTGCCCGATGTCCGCTGGCAGGATGTGGGCGGCGTGGGCGATGCCCAGCGGCGGCTGCGCGAAGGGGTAGAACTGCCCCTGCGCAACCCCGAAGCCTTTCGCCGCCTTGGCATCCGCCCGGCCAAGGGCTTTTTGCTCTATGGGCCGCCCGGGACCGGCAAGACCCTGCTGGCCAAGGCCGTCGCGCGCGAGGCCGAAGCCAATTTTATCGCCACCAAATCCTCGGACCTCCTGTCCAAATGGTATGGCGAGAGCGAGCAGCAAATTGCCCGACTTTTTGCCCGCGCGCGGCAGGTTGCGCCGTGCGTGATCTTCATCGACGAGATGGACAGCCTTGTGCCAGCCCGCGGCGGGTCGCTGGGGGAGCCGCAGGTGACCGAGCGGGTGGTCAACACGATCCTGGCCGAAATGGATGGCATTGAAGAGATGCAGTCGGTTGTCGTCATTGGCGCCACCAACCGGCCAAGCCTGATTGATCCGGCGCTGATGCGGCCTGGCCGGCTGGATGAGTTGATCTATGTGCCGGTTCCCGATGAACCCGGCCGCCATCACATCCTCAAAATCCACACGCGCAAGATGCCGCTTGCGCGCGATGTGGACCTTTACCAGCTTGCCCGGGATACGGAGAAGTTTACGGGTGCCGATCTGGAAGATCTGGTGCGGCGGGCAGGGCTTGCCGCTTTGCGCCAATCCATCAAATCAAAGCGCGTCACCCGCGCCCATTTTGAGGCGGCGCTCACAGAAACGCGCGCCTCGGTGACGGCCGAGATGGAGCAGGAATATGAAAAAATGCAGGAACATCTAAAAACCGATGCGTTCCGGCCGGAGCCGACAATCGGCTTTATTGCTCCCGGGATGTTGCAGCCGGTTGCTCCGCCGGCTTGATCTGGGCGAGGACGTAAAAGATCAGCGCCAGCAACAGAACGGCGGACAGAAAATAAGGCAGCGGCCCCCAGATTTCATACAGCCCGACGCCGATGGAGGGGCCAAGCACGAAGGACGCGCCATTGACGGACGTCACCCGGCCGGCCACCGCGCCCTGCAATTTTCGGTCAACCGCAAGGGAGGCCCCTGCGGTAAAGGCCGGGCGGGTAAAGCCAAAGCCGATACAGGCCAAGGCATAGGCCGTCGCAATGCCATAAAGGCTGTCTGCAACGCCCGTCGCGGCAGAGCCCAGGGCGGCCAGCACCAGCCCAAGCACCACCATGCGTCGTGGCTCTAGGTTGAACAGGGGGATAAGCCCCCATTGCACCAGCAGCGCGGCCGCCGCGCCGATCATCAGCACGATGCCAATCGATTCTTGAGAATGGGCGAGCGGCAGATGAAGGCGATCAATGACCAGAAAGCCAACGGCTTGCCCGGTCATGGCCTGCGCATGGCCCATGATAAGGCCCAAGAGCATCCATGGCCAGATGCGCGGGTCGCGCAGCGCCAGCGGCTTGGCACGCGGGGCGGTTGCGGCGGTGACGCTGCCGCCCGTGGGCGCGCCGCCAATAGAGGGGTAGCTGACCGCCGCCCCCCGGCCTTCATCGCTGGGCAGATCATCGCGCAGATAGCGCCAGACAAAAAACAAGACGACGCTGCCAAAAGCGGCAAAGACAAAGGCGGGGCCAGCCAGCCCCACCACGGGCATGCCAACCAGCCAGGGCGCGGCGGCCGGGCCCAAGATCGTCCCCAAGCCAAAGGCAGAGCCCAGCATGGTCAGCGCCTTTGTCCGCTCTTTCCGGCTGGTCCGAAGCGCAACCATGGCCTGAGCGGCGGGCGGGGCTGCGGCGCCAAAAATGCCATAGAGCATGCGCGCGATGATGAAGGCGATCATCGTGACCAGCGGCCCCAATATGCCGTGCAGCCCCAAAGAAAGGATGACCCCGCACAGCCCGACCGAGGTGATGAACCCGGTCAGCCCCAGCATCACCATTTCACGCCGCCCGTCCCGGTCAGACCGGCGCGCCCAGCCCGGCGCGGTAAAAACCCAGATTGCGGCTGAAACCGAAAAGGCCGCCGCAATCACGCTATCGGGCACGCCAATGGTGCGCCCCAGGGTCGGCAGAACCGATTGCAGCGCGGTATTGCCGGCACCGGTTATCAACATGACCAAGAAGAGCAGGGTAAAATCCCGGTTGTTCGCGCGCGGATCAGTCATTCCGGGTCCAGTCATAGCTTCGCTGAATGTCGCAGATATCAAGTGAATAGCTGGTATACCAGCGGTCGCGTCCGGCGGCGCGCACGCGCGCGTGATCGGGGTGGTCGCGCCACGCTGCCGCGTCATCCAGGCTTGCCCAATAGCTAATCGTGATGCCCGCGCCGGCCGCGTCGCGTACCGAGGCGATGCCCCGATAACCGGGCTGACGCGCCGCAAGCGCCGCCATGGCGGCCGCGGCCGCGCGATAGCCCTCTTCATCGTCCCCGGTCCGCACCGAGGCGAAGATCACCGCGATCTGACCGTCACGCCCGTCTGTCATAGTCCGTCGATACCCACCGCTTCGGGCGGGCGATACCCCCTTTGTGTCGGTTGGCCGCTTGAAACTCTCTGCCTGATCTGCGAACCCGCAACTTATGATCAGCTGGAGCGTTCGCACCCCATGACTTCATCGACTGCTGCCACCCGCAAGCTGAACCGAAAACGGCGGTGGGGGCCTTGGGCTTTGTTCCTTAAAGGCTTTTTGAAGCACCCGGTTATGGTCGGTTCGATTATCCCATCCACCGATACGCTGATCCGCCATATGCTCAGCCGGGTTGATTGGGGGGCATGCAAGCTCTTTGTGGAATATGGGCCGGGTGTTGGCACCTTCACCCAGCAAATTCTGGATCATCTGGCCCCCGATGCGACCTATGTCGCAATCGACCTCAATCCGGATTTTATCGACTATCTGACGGCCACCGTCGTTGACAGCCGCTTTCGGCCGATCCTTGGCTCGGCGGCCGATGTTGAGCAGATTGTCCGCGATAGCGGCTTTACCGAGGCGGACTATGTCTTGTCGGGCCTGCCCTTTTCTACCCTCCCAGCAGGCGTTGGCCCGGCGATTGCTGCCGCCACCGCGCGCGTCCTGCGACCGGGCGGCGCCTTTCTTGTCTATCAATATCGGGCAAAAGTGCGCGAGTTTCTCGACCCGCATTTCGCGCGGATCGACAAGGCGATCGAATATCGCAATCTCCCGCCCTGTTTCCTTTTCTGGGCGTGGAAGGATGCCATCGACACCCCGGCCTTGGCCGAGCCTGCCGATCGCGCCCCGAACCCCTGACCTTTTAAGGCCCTGATCTCTAAAACAAGGAATAGCTGGATGACCGCTGCCGAACTCGACGTCGTTGCCGTTGGCAACGCGATTGTCGATATTATCGCGCCCGCCGAGGAAAGCCTGATCACCGCCGAAGGGCTGACCAAGGGCGGCATGCAATTGGTGGATGCCGCGCGCGCCGATGCGCTTTACGCCCGGATGGGCGCCGCGCATGAATCGAGCGGCGGGTCAGCCGCCAACACCATTGCCGGGCTTGCCGCTTTGGGCCGCCGCTGTGGCTTTATCGGCCAGGTGGCGGAGGACCAGTTTGGCAAAGTCTTTTCGCACGATATCCGGGCGATCGGTGTAGAGTTTACGACGGCGATGCGCGGGGCCGAGCCGCCGACCGCCCAATGCCTGATCTTCGTCACGCCGGATGGCCAGCGCACGATGAACACCTTTTTGGGCGCCTCGCAGTTTCTGCCGGCGGCCGCGCTTGACCGGGCGATGATTGAACGGGCCGATGTCCTTTATCTCGAAGGCTATTTGTGGGACCCGGAAGAGCCTCGGGCCGCGATGCGTGAAGCCATCGCCATTGCCCGCGCCGCGGGACGCAAGATCGCATTCACCTTGTCTGACAGCTTTGTCATCGCCCGGCATGGCGATGATTTCCGCGCGCTGCTGGCGGCGGGCAGCATCGATATCCTCTTTGCCAATGAGGATGAGATTTGCGCGCTGATGGGCACGCAGGATGTGGAGGCGGCGGTCGCAGCGGCCGCGCCGCAGGTGCCAACGCTTGTCGTCACCCGCAGCGCCGATGGCGCGCTTGCCGTCCAGGACGGGACACGCGTCGATATTGCGGCCGAGCCGGTGGACAAGGTGCTCGATACCACGGGCGCGGGGGATTTGTTCGCCGCCGGCTTTCTTGCGGGGCAGGCTGAAGGGCGCCCGCTGGACCAGTGCCTGCGCATGGGGGCGATTTGCGCGGCGGAAATCATCGCGCATTATGGCCCGCGCCCGGAAGCCGATTTGAAGGCGCTTGTCGCCGCCCGGCTTGGCTGATCGCTTCTTGAACAGGCCTAAAAAAAGGGGAGGCTGGGCCTCCCCTTTTTCTTGGCGCGATGAAGATGCTTAGTCCTTCACCGGGGCCGGAAGTTCCGTCATGTCGGGGCCATCTTCCATTTCAAGCCCCCGGCCAAGCCGCGAATTGCGGATGCCATAGACGAAATAGAGGATCACCATCGCCAGCGTATACCAGGCGAAGAAGATGATCACCCGTTCCTCAACCGTGAAGATCAGCGCAAAGCAGGCGATGATCCCAACGGCCGGAAGGACCGGATAAAGCGGGACCTTGAAGCCGCGCGGCAGTTCTGGATGGGTTTGCCGCAGCCAGATAACCGACAGGCAGACAATCCCAAAGGCCGCCAAGGTGCCAACCGACGTCATGTCGCCCAGCGTGTTGATGTCAAACGCACCGGCCGCAATGCCCGTGAGCAGGCCGACGATCAGGGTGTTGATCCACGGCGTCTTGTAGCGCGGATGGACGCGCGCAAACACCTTGGGCAACAGCCCGTCCCGGGCCATGGTGTAGAAGATGCGGGTCTGCCCGTACATCAGCACCAGCACGACCGAGGTCAGGCCGATGATCGCGCCGGCCTTGATGATCTTGGCGAACCAGCCCCATTGCGGGCCGAAAGCATCGACCGCAACCGCAACCGGATCCGGCACGTTGAGGTCGTGATAATTGACGACCAGCGTCAGCACGACCGAGACGAGAATATAAAGGATGGTGCAGACCAAAAGGCTGCCGATGATGCCAAAAGGCATATCGCGCGCCGGGTTTTTGGCTTCCTGACCGGCGGTCGACACCGCTTCAAAGCCGATATAGGCAAAGAAAACGATCGACGCCGCCCGCAAGATACCGCCCCAGCCAAATTCGCCATCCTTACCGGTCGCTTCGGGAATGAACGGCTCCCAATTATGCGATAGCGAGTCAAAATTCTGGATGACGATGATGCCGCCAATCACGACAAAAGCGACGATAACGCCCGCTTTGATCGCGACGATGACATTGTTGAATTTCGCCGATTCCGAAACGCCGATGATCAAGAGCACGGTCAGCGCCAGCGAAACAAGCAGCGCGGGCAGGTTGAAGATGGTGGTCACCGTTGTGCCATCATCAAGTTTGAGCGCATGGCCCATCGGCCCGGTTAACTCTGGCGGGATATGCACGCCATAATCGCCAAGCAGGCTGACCACATAGCCAGACCAGCCCACGGCCACCACCGAGGCGGCCAGGCCATATTCTAGAAGCAGCAACGCCCCCATGATCCAGGCGGCAAATTCGCCGATAGTGGTATAGCTATAGGTGTAAGCAGAGCCCGAAACGGGCAGCGTTGATGAGAGTTCGGCATAGCACAACCCCGCAAGCGCGCAGACAAAGCCCGCGACGAGGAAGGAAATAAGCACGGCGGGCCCGGCATGAAGCGCGGCCGCGTTGCCGGTTCTGACGAAAATGCCCGCGCCGATGATGCAGCCGACGCCAAGGAACAAAAGGTTCCAAGGGCCGAGCGTGCGCTTCAACTCGCTGGCATGGGTTTCCCGCTGGACTTGTTCCACGCTTTTGCGGGCGGCCAGTCGGGCAAATAACCCGTTAGAAGTCTGGTTGGACATGAAAGCTCCCAAGCATATGTGCCTTGGGGATGGCAACCTAAACCCTATTCCTAATGGCGCAACAAAATATCAGCGCGGCAGCATCAAACCCATCTGGGTTCCGCCAAAAATATGGACGTGCAAATGCGGCACTTCCTGATGGCCATGGCCGCCAATATTGGCCAGCAGGCGATAGCCGGGGGCCGGCAGGCCAAGGTCGCGGGCAACCTGACCGACCGCGCGGATAAAGCCCGCCACTTCGGCATCGCTTGCCTGGGCGGTAAAATCATCCCAGCTCACATAAGCGCCCTTGGGGATGACGAGAACATGGACCGGGGCTTGGGGATTGATGTCGTGAAAAGCGAGCGCCCAATCATCCTCATAGACCGTGCGGTTGGGGATTTCCCCGCGCAGGATTTTGGCAAAGACATTCTGGTCATCATAAGGCGCAAGCGCGTCAATCGGCATGAAAAGGGTCCTTTCAGTCGCGGCGCGCGGCTTTCTCAACAAGGCCCGATACGCCTTCGCGCCGGTCAAGCTCCGCCAGCACGGCTGACAGCGGCAGGTCGCAATCGGCCAGCAGCACCAACAGGTGGAAGATCAGGTCGGCCGCCTCGCCGGTCAGCGCCGCCTGATCCTCGGTCAGCGCGGCGATGATGGTTTCGGTCGCTTCTTCGCCCAGCTTTTGGGCAATCTTGCCCCGCCCGCGCGCGCTGAGTTTTGCGACATAAGAGGCAGAAGGGTCCGCCGCCCGACGGGCGCGGATTGTTTCTTCCAGACGGAACAGGGTGTCAGCCATCAGCGGCTCAGAAGGGGACGTCGTCGTCAAGGTCGCTGTCGAACGGGCTCGGGCTGGAGCTGCCGCCGCCAAAGCCACCGCCGCCTTGGCCGCCGCCGCCCAGCTGGCCGCTGCTCTGGCCTCCGCTGAACTGGTTACCGCCGCCCATGCCACCGCCCTGGCCGCCACCGCCTTCGCGGCCAGACAGCAGAACCAGTTCGCCGCGGAAGCGTTGCAGCACGACTTCCGTCGTGTAGCGATCATTGCCGTTCTGGTCGGTCCATTTGCGCGTCTGAAGCTGGCCTTCAAGATAGGCCTTCTGCCCTTTGCGCAGATAATTTTTGGCGACGCGGCCAAGATTTTCGTTGAAGATCACGACATTGTGCCACTCGGTCTTTTCCTGCCGATTGCCGTCGCGGTCATTCCATGTTTCAGAGGTCGCCAGCGTAAAGCTGACCACTTCGCCGCCATTGTTCATCGATCGCGCTTCGGGGTCCTTCCCCAAATTGCCGACCAGAATGACCTTGTTGACGCTACCCGCCATTATCTTCCCCTCAATATCCCAAAGCTGTTGCTGCCCAATATGTAACGCCTGCCGCGACATATGCCAGCGCGAACAGATAGGTCACCATGATCGCCGGCCATTTCCATCCATTGGTCTCGCGCCGGACCACAGCGATGGTGGAAATACACTGCGGGGCAAAGACAAACCAGGCGAGGAAGGCCAGCGCCATGGGCAGGGTCCAGCCTGCGCGCAGCCGTTCGCGCAGTCCTTGTTCGGTCGCCACCTCGTCCTGCGCATCGACCGCATAGGTGGTCGCCAGTGCTGACACGGCAACTTCGCGCGCGGCCATGGCCGGGATCAGCGCGAGCGCCATGTCGCGGTTAAAGCCAATGGGACGCACCACAACTTCCAGCCCATTGGCGATCCGCCCGGCAATGGATTGATCAATCTGGCTCTGGGCAGAGCCCCGGGGGGCTTGCGGGAAGCTCAACAGCGCCCAAAGCACCAAAGTGGTCAGCGCGATGATTGTCCCGGCGCGCTTCAGAAAGGCAAAAGCCCTTTGCCACAGGCCCAGCGCGATATCCGCCAATTTGGGCAGCTGGTAGCGCGGCATTTCCATCATAAAGCCCAGGCTCCGGCCGGGGACGATGGTCCGCCTGAGGATCAGCGCCGCCGCCATCGCGCCCAAAATCCCCGCGACATATAAGCCAAACAGCACAAGCCCCTGCAAGCCAATGCCCGGCCCAACCGCGCGGTTGGGGATGAACGCGCCGATGATCACGGCATAAACCGGCAGGCGCGCAGAACAGGTCATCAATGGCGCGATCAAGATTGTCGTCAGCCGGTCGCGCGGGTCCTCAATCGTGCGTGTCGCCATGATGCCGGGAACCGCACAGGCAAAGGACGAAAGCAGCGGAATAAAGGCCCGGCCCGACAGCCCAACGCCAGCCATCAGCCGGTCCATGATGAAGGCGGCGCGGACCATATAGCCCGACGCTTCCAAGAGCAGGATGAACGCAAATAGCACCAGGATTTGCGGCAGGAAGACAATCACCGCGCCGACGCCCGCGATCACGCCGTCGATCAGCGCCGAGCGCCAGAGTGTATCGGCCATATGGGCCCGGACCGCATCTGACAGCATGCCAAGCCAGCCCTCGATCAGATCGACCGGGGCTTCGGCCGCCGCATAGACCAGCTGGAACATCGCGAACAGGGTGGCAAACAGGATGACCGGCCCGGCCAGCGGGTGGAGGACAACCGCATCGATCATCCGGGTGATGCGGCGGCCCGGCCGCTCTTCAAGGATCGCCGCCTGCGCCATGCGCCGCGCTTCATCGCGCAGCGCAGCCGGATCGGCCGGCGCAGCATCGGCCATTGGCCTGGGGGCGGCGGACACAGCCTTGGTCAGCGCTGCGCGCAGATCGTCCAGCCCGCGCTTGCGCACCGCAACCGTCGGGATAACGGGGACGCCCAGCTCTGCTGCAAGCCGCGCGGGATCAATCGTCAGGCCATCGCGTTCGGCCAGGTCAACCATGTTGAGCGCCACCACACAGGGCAGGCCCAGCGCGATCAGTTCCAGCGCAAAGCGCAGATGATTGTCGAGATTGCCGGCATCCACCACGATGATGATCGCCGCCGGCCGGCGTTCGCCCGCTTGGCGGCCCAGCACGACATCACGCGTTACCGCCTCATCCGGGCTGCTCGGCTTCAGGCTGTAGCTGCCGGGCAGGTCAACCAGTTCCACCGGGCGGCCATCGGCCAGCGCCAGCCGACCGGCATGGCGTTCCACCGTGACCCCGGGGTAATTGCCCGTCTTTTGACGCGCGCCGGTCAGCGCGTTGAACAACGCGCTTTTCCCGGCATTGGGATTGCCGACAAGGGCGACAAGCGGCAGGCCGGTCATAAAGGTTCCACCGCGACGGCGGCGGCATGGGCGGCGCGGATCGCCACCGTCATGCGCCCCACCCGGACCGCTAGCGGATCGCGAAACAAAAACCAGCCTCGGTGCAGCGGCTCTACTTCCACGCCCGCCTCAAAGCCCAGACAGCGCAGCCGATGGCCCTCGGCCTCGCCCAATTGGGCCCAGTCAACCTGCGCGATCCGCGCGATCCTGTTTAACGGCAGTTGGTCGAGTTGCACCCGCAATCCAATAGTCTCAGGCCCGGACCGGGCAATTGTAGTTGCGATTGATTATCATTTACGAATTGGAAAAGCGAGTCTTTATCATGTCGCCGGATAGCGCAGCCGACCTAGAAAGCGGGCCAGACTGAAAGGCGTGCTGCCACGGCCGGTCCATTTGGCCTTGGCCTTTTCAAAGCGCAAAATGCCATCAATACGGCGCGCCAGAAAGGCTTTGGTATCGGCCCAGTCCGCGCTTTCATCATTGACGAAGACAAGCGCGGTTGCCGCATAGACCGAGCCGAGGATCGCGCGCTTGGTATAATGATTATAATCGGTCGCCGTATCGCCGGCGGCCCGCCACATCCGGTCGGCCGTGCGCCAGCCCAATCGGGCAGCATGGGCGGCATGGCGCGGATGGGCCAGCAGCGCCTGGGCGCGGCGCAGGGCTTCGCGGTGCGGTGCCATGGCGGCCAGCCGCGCTTCCACCAGCGCTGTAATGCGCGCGCGGACCTTCATGGCAGCCAGCATGTCGGCGGGCACGGCCGCCAGCATTTGCGCATCCAGATGGGCAAACCAGGCGTCCACCATCTCCAGCCCCGCTTTGGGGAAGGCCAGCCGGGCAATATCAGCGTCAAGGCCAAGCCGTGCCGCCGTCGCGTCGCGGGCCGTCGCCGTCCAGCCGTCAAAAGCGGCATCGGCCGGAAGCGCGGCAGCGAGCCGCGCCCGAAGATCATCCAGCGTCAGGTCTTCAAGTTGATCAGCCACGGGCAATAGCGCCTTCCTAGCAATAAGGTGACAGAGTCCAGATGGAATGTTAGGTAGTCGCCGTCAATCAATGCATCAACTTATGGGGGTCGTCTTTATGGCGAAATTTTTCGGAAACCTGAACGCGGTCCTGGCCGTTGGCTTGGTCGCCGCGCTTGCCATCATCTTCTCGATCGCGCCCAATGGCGATCTGGAACAGCAGACCATTCGCTGGCTCCACGTCTTCTTTGGCATCCTGTGGATTGGGCATCTTTATTATTTCAACTTCACCCAAATCCCGACCATGCCGAAAATCCCGGCTGAACTGAAGCCGGGCGTGTCCAAATATATCGCGCCCGAAGCCTTGTTCTGGTTCCGCTGGGGCGCTGCCCTGACGGTGCTGACGGGCCTGATTATTGCTTGGCGTGCGAATTATCTGGTGGCGGCCCTGTCGCTTCAGGGCGAGGGCGGCGTGCTGCTGATCGGCATCGGCATGTGGCTGGCACTGGTGATGGCGTTCAACGTCTGGTTCATCATCTGGCCGAACCAGAAAAAGGCGCTCGGCCTTGTCGAAGCGGATGACGCGACCAAGGCCAAGGCGGCCTCGACCGCGATGATGTTCAGCCGCACCAACACGCTGCTGAGCATTCCCATGCTCTACTGCATGATTTCGGCAAACCTCGCCTAATCGCCTTTTGATCGGTCGGGCTGGCGCACCAGAATAAGCGCCAGCCCGATCATCACCGCCCCGGCCACATCCAGCGGGGCCAATGTTTCGCCATAGCTCAAATAGCCCATGCTGGCGGACACGATAGGCTGCGTCAGCAGCGCCAGCCCAAAGACAAGCGGGCTCACCCGCCCCAGCGCATAAACCATCATCCCCTGACCCAGAAGCTGGCTGACAACGGCAAGCGCGATCACGGGCGTCCAGTTGCCGGGCACAATCTGTTCCCCCAGCAAAAGCGCGATGATCAGCAGCGGCGGGATTGTCGCCAGTGTAGACCAGCTCAGCAGCGTCCAGCTGGGCAGCTTTTCGCGCGCATTGGCGATAAGGACCAGATAGCCCGTATAGCACAGCCCGGCCGCAAGGCAGAGCATGTCGCCCCAAAGATGTTCCCGGCTTAGTTCCGCTGATCGGCCGACCAGCAAAATCGCACCCAAGGCCGCCAGCGCAAAGGCCAGCCCTTCCCGCCGGCTCGGCAGGCTGCGCGTGACCATATAGCCCCAAACCGGGAAGAAGAGGCTGGCGGCATTGGCAAACAACGTCGCATTGCCCATTTTGGTCATCAAGATGCCGATATGCCAGGCGGCAAGGTCCACCGCGAAAAACAGGCCGGAAAAGACCATGGTCAGATAAATCGCCCGGTTGGGCAGGCCAAGCGGCTGGCCGCGCCCCCGGGCAATCAAAAACAGCACGGGTGTTGCCAGCGCCATGCGCCACATGGCCGAGGCGCTGGGCCCGACATCTGCCTGCCGCACCAGCCATGGCCCGAAGGCGAGCGCAAAATTGCCGAGCAGCAGCGCGGCCATGACCGCAAAGCGACTGCCGGCCGGTGACGGGTGAAGCGAAGGTTGCGGTTGCGTGTTCCCCATTGCGTCCATATCCCGAAGCGCGACTCACAAAGCAACAGAACAGGGAAGTCCATGGCCAATCTTTTCGACCCCATTGATCTGGGCGGCATCCATTGCCCGAACCGGATCCTGATGGCCCCGCTGACGCGCGGCCGCGCCAGCCCGGGGCATATCCCCAATGATTTGATGCGCCTTTATTATGAACAGCGCGCCTCGGCAGGGCTGATTATTTCGGAAGCGACCGGCATTTCGCAGGAAGGTCTTGGCTGGCCTTCGGCTCCCGGTATCTGGACCGATGCGCAGACTGAAGGCTGGAAGCCGATTACCGAGGCCGTGCACAAAGCCGGCGGGCGCATCATCCTCCAGCTTTGGCATATGGGCCGGCTGGTCCATTCCAGCTTCAACAATGGCGCACCGGGCGTGTCGTCTTCCGCCACGACCGGGCCGGGCCATGCCTATACCGCAACCGGCAAGCAGCCTCTGGAACAGGCCCGCGCGTTGCGGCTGGATGAAATGCCGCGCGTTGTCGCAGATTATGTGAAGGCGGCCGAAAATGCCAAAAAGGCCGGTTTTGATGGCGTCCAGATCCACAGCGCCAATGGCTATCTGCTCGATCAGTTCCTGCGCGACAATTCCAACCTGCGCGACGATGATTATGGCGGGTCGATCGCCAACCGCATCCGCCTGACGACCGAAGTGACCGCCGCTGTCGCCAGCGTCTGGGGTGCTGACCGGGTGTCGGTGCGCCTGTCGCCCAATGGCGATTCCCAAGGCGTGGATGACAGCAACCCGGAAGCCTTGTTCACCGCCGCCGCCGCCGCGCTGCAGCAGATCGGCATCGGCTTTCTGGAACTGCGCGAGCCGGGCCCGGACGGCACTTTTGGCCGCACCGATGTGCCCAAACAATCGCCCGCTATCCGCCGGGTCTTCACCAACCCCTTGGTGCTGAATTCTGACCTGACGGCGCAAAGCGGTGCGGCGCTTGTCAGTGGCGGACAGGCAGATGCGGTCAGCTATGGCCGCCCGTTCATTTCCAACCCCGATCTTGTCGAGCGCATCCGCGACGGCAAGGCGTGGACAGAAACGAACATGGCGACATGGTATTCGGCCGGGCCTGAGGGCTATACTGATTATCCGGCCGCGGCCTGATCCGGCGCATAAAAAAGGGGACGGCAACCATGGTCGCCGTCCCCGCTTTCCTCTCCCAGGAAAAACCTTAGAGCTGCTCTAGCATATATTCCGCGGAAGACACGCGAAATTCGCCGGGCGCTTCGACGAACAGATGTTCGACGCGGCCGTCGTTCACAACCATGGCAAAGCGCTGGCCGCGGCCGCCCATGCCGAATTTAGAGCCATCCATTTCAAGACCCACGGCCTTGACGAAATCGCCATTGCCATCGGCCAGCATCGTCACCTTGCCGTCGACGCCCGAGGCCTTGCCCCATGCGCCCATGACAAAGGCATCGTTAACGGCGGTGCAGGCAATCTCGTCAATGCCCTTGGCCTTCAGCGCGTCGGCCTTTTCAACAAAGCCCGGCAGGTGCTTGGCCGAACAGGTCGGCGTAAACGCGCCGGGAACGGAAAAGAGCGCGACGCGCTTGCCGGCAAAATAATCGGCAGATGCAACCGGCTGCGGCCCTTCGGCGGTCGGCTGGATGAAGGTTGTGGCGGGAAGTGTGTCACCAACGGCAATCGTCATGCGCTTTTCCTCTCAAACTAGGGTGGTTTGCCTATATCAGCGCCGCGCGAGTCCGCAACATGACATAAATGTCAGGCGCACCAAGGCTGGCGACGCCCGCCCGAATAGCGGCGGGCCAGCCCCTCGCGTACAAGAATCTCGCCCAGCGACACGCCGTTGCGCATCAGGATGCGCAGCTTGCGGCCATAGCGATCGGTATCGCGGCGGATTGGCTGGAGCGTAAACGGCCCTTGGTTCAGTAATTGTTGCAGCCGCAGCGTCGCGGCCCGGCCAAGCCGCGCTTCGTCCGCGCAGCGCGCGGGGTGCGTTTCCGGGGTGTCGATATCGGCCACGCGGATTTTCTCATGCCGATACCAGATGGTGTCGCCGTCCACGACGCAGTTCACGCCGCCCCCGCGATGGCACAATGAAAATTGAGTGGAGGCGGCCGCAAGCGGACTGAAGGCGGCACCGACAACAAGACCGGCAACCAGAAATTTTCCCTTGAAAAACATTGACCTGCATTTGCCGGGCAGAGGGCAAATGCAAAGCCCAATTGATGCCAATATGGCGAGACTGTCAGGCCTTCAGATAGCGGAAATGCCAGATGTCATGTCCATAGACGGTGCGTGCCTTGCGGGCATAGCGCGTCTCGGGCCAATCGTCGGGGCGGATTAGAAAATCAGCCGCGCTTTGCGCCTGCCAGATAAAGTCGCGGCGGCGGTCCATCTGCATCATTGCCCAGCGGCAATAAATCGGATGGTCCGTCCCGAAGCGGAATTCACCGCCGGGCTTCAGCTTGGCCCAGATCATGTCAATCGGGCCGGGGTTCATCATCCGTCGCTTGGCGTGACGCGCCTTGGGCCAAGGATCGGGGTGGAGCAAATAGACGCGCTCCAGCGACGCATCGGGCAAGCGCGCCAAGGCGTCCAGCGCATCGCCCATATGCAGGCGAACATTGGAAAGCGCGTCGTTGCGGATGTGCATCAGCGCGCCGACCACGCCGTTCACAAAGGGCTCGCAGCCAATAAAGCCATGGTCGGGATGGCGGCCGGCCTGAAAGGCAAGGTGTTCGCCCGCGCCAAAGCCAATCTCAAATTCCAGTGGCCGATCATCGCCAAACAAGATGCGCGCATCCAGCGGGCCTTCCGGCACCGCGACCTGCGGCAGAAAGTCATCAACCAGCGCCTGCTGGCCCGCGCGCAGCTTATGGCCTTTGGCGCGGCCGTAAAGCCGGTTGAGCGTGGTCGGATCGCGGGACATGGGGCGGGCCTTAGCGGCCCAGCGCCGCCTTCAGGTCCGCGACCAGATCGGTGCGTTCCCAAGGGAAATAATCGCCCTCGGCCTTGCGCCCAAAATGGCCATAAGCCGCCGTCTTCGCATAGATCGGCTTGTTCAGGCCCAAATGGGTGCGGATGCCGCGCGGGGTCAGCCCGCCGAGTTTCTCGATCGAGTTGATCGCGGCTTCAATCGCATCATCGCCAACCACGCCGGTGCCGTGCGTATCGACATAAAGCGAGAGCGGCTTCGATACGCCAATCGCATAAGCCAGCTGGATCGTGCAGCGCGTGGCAAGCCCGGCCGCGACGATATTCTTCGCCAGATAGCGGGTGATGTACGCAGCAGAGCGGTCCACCTTGGTCGGGTCTTTGCCGGAAAAGGCGCCGCCGCCATGCGGGGCAGCGCCCCCATAGGTATCGACAATGATCTTGCGCCCGGTCAGCCCGGCATCGCCATCCGGCCCGCCAATTTCAAAGCTGCCGGTGGGGTTGATATGATAGACGGTCTCCTCCGAAAGGAGCGCCGCCGGGATCACATCGGCAATCACCTTCTTCACATAGGCCTTCAACTCAGCTTCGTTCGCGCCCTTATCATAGCCCGGCTTGTGCTGGGTGGAGACGACGATGGCGGTGGCCGCTGCCGGCTTGCCATTGTCAAAACGCAACGTGACCTGGCTCTTGGTATCCGGCTCCAGAAACGGCGCCGCGCCCGAATGGCGGTCGGCGGCCATGCGTTCCAGAATCTTGTGGCTATAGTCGAGCGTCGCCGGCATCAGATCGGGCGTTTCATCACAGGCAAAGCCAAACATGATGCCTTGGTCGCCCGCGCCTTCATCCTTGTTGCCAGAGGCGTCCACGCCCTGCGCGATATGCGCCGATTGCGGATGGAGATTGTTGTAAAAGGCCAGCTTTTCCCAATGGAAGCCGTCCTGCTCATAGCCGATCTTCTTCACGACATTGCGGACGGTCGCTTCAATTTCTTCCTTGATGCCCGGCGCCCAATTGCCAGCCTCATCCATGATCCCCTTGCCGCGGATTTCGCCGGCAAGGACAACCAGCTGCGTTGTCGTCAGAGTTTCGCACGCGACGCGGGCTTCCGGGTCTTTGGACAGGAACAGGTCAACAATGGCGTCGGAAATCTGGTCCGCAACCTTGTCGGGATGGCCTTCGGAAACGCTTTCGGACGTGAAGAGATAGCTGCTGCGCATCGCGGGGGTTCCTATGGATATAAAGAAAGCTTTATGTCTTGATTTGCGCCTTTAGCGCAGGGCGCGGCGTTGCGCAATGCCGAGCAGGGCAAGAAGCGCGGCAAATGCGATCGACAAAATAGTGCCAAAGCGGGCAAAGAGGGTCGGCGGCAAAGCGGGGGGCAAGCGGGCCTCAATCGCACCGGCTTTTTGATAGGGCAAGGCGTGCTGAACCCGCCCATTTGCGTCAATAATCGCGGAAATGCCGGTGGGCGTTGAGCGGATAACGGGCAGCCCCTCTTCCATCGCCCGCAGCCGTGCCTGGGCCAATTGCTGCGGCGGTCCCCAGCTGCCGAACCACGCATCATTGGATGGGTTAAAGATAAAATTGGGGCGGTTGGCGCGGTCGACGACATGGCCTGAAAAGACAATCTCATAGCAGACCTGCATGCCAATTCTGCCGAAGCCCGGCACCACCAGGGTGCGCGGCCCCGGGCCTGGCCAGAAATCAATATCCCCCGGCACCAGCCGCGACAGGCCGATGGCCGACAAGACCGGCCGCATCGGCAGATATTCGCCATAAGGGACAAGATGGGCCTTATCATATCGGCCCGTCAGGCGGCCATCTGGTGTCAACGCAAACACGCTGTTGCGCGCGCCTGCCAATTGCCCCTTCGCATCATATTCCAGCGCGACGCCGCCCGTCAGCAACATGTCCTTGGGACCCAGAAGCGAGGCAAGGCGCAGGCGGGCCCCCGTGTCTTCCTCCAGATAATCGGGCACGGCGGCTTCAGGCCACAGCACCAGCCGCGGCGTTTTGCCGGGCGCGCCTGTCATCTCTTCCAGTTTCAGGAAGTTGATCGCGTCAAAAGCGGGATCATGCTTGTTCTGCTGGCCAATATTGGGCTGGACAACGCGCAGCAGCGGGCCAGTGGCCGCGGCGTCTTGCCGGGCGGTGAAAACCGGCCCGCCGGGTGCCAGCAACAGGGCCGAAGCGGCCACCCCGGTGATGGCGCCGCCCGCCCGCCATTGGCGCCGGGCGATCAGCCACAGGCCGCCGCCCAGAGCCATCACCACACCCGACACGCCATATGTGCCAACAAAGGCGGTCGCATGGGCCGCGCCCGTCACCGTGGCCGCAAGCGGGTTCCACGCAAATCCGGTAAACAGGGTCGCGCGCAAAACCTCTGCCACAATCCAGGTCGCTGCGAGGAGCAGGGCGAAGCCGGTCTTTGAGCGATGACGCCCCCCCCAAAAGGCCAAGCCGGTGGCCAGTGCCGGATAAAGGGCAAGGTAAAGCGACAGCGCAGCAACGGCGCCCCATCCCAGCCAAACGGGCATGGCCGACTGATAGACAAACGTCCCGGCAATCCAGTTGAGGCCAAGAAAAAACTGCCCAAACCCAAAGACATGACCCCGGGCGAGCGCGGCCTTAACCGACGGCGCTGTCCAAATCAGCTGCGCCAGCAGGGCAAGCGCGATCAGGGTCAGCGGCCACAGGCCCAGCGGCGCAAAGCCCGTTGCCGACACAAGGCCAGCCAGAAAAGCAAAAGTCAGGGGAAAGCGCTGCACAAAAAGGGAGCTAAAACGGGATGGCCGCATTTTCAATCTTTGTCTCTGCGCACGCGCACGATAGACAAAGGCCATGCGCCCCTTTCATCTTGCCTTTCCCGTCCATGATCTCAATGCCGCCCGCGCTTTTTACCGCAATGTGCTCGGCTGTGGCGAAGGCCGCAGCTCTGACCATTGGATTGATTTTGACCTTTATGGTCATCAGATCGTCGCGCATTTAAACCCTGATATCCGCGCTGCCAACGCGACCAACCCGGTCGATGGGCATGACGTCCCTGTCCCCCATTTCGGCGTGGTGCTGACCATGGCGCAATGGGAAGCACTGGCTGATCGGCTGCGGGCTGCGGGCATCCGCTTTGGCATAGAGCCTTATATCCGCTTCAAAGGGCAGCCGGGCGAGCAGGCGACGATGTTCTTCACCGACCCCAGCGGCAATGCGCTGGAGTTCAAGGCCTTTGCCGACGACGCGATGCTTTTTGCGACGGCGTAGCGAGGTTTATTTCGCCGCGCTGACCCGCCAAATTCGGTTGCCGGTGTCATCCGCCACCAACAAGCTGCCCGCGCCATCCACAATCACGCCCGCCGGACGGCCCTGCGCCTCGCCTTTGGCGTTCAAAAAGCCGGTCAGGACATCAACCGGCTTGGCCTTGTCATCCGGGAAGCCGCGGTCGTTAAACGGCACATAAATAACTTTATAGCCCGAAGGCGGGTTGCGGTTCCACGAGCCATGCTGGCCGATAAAGGCACCGTTCGCGAATTTGGGGCCAAGTTTGGCCGTGCCCGCAAAGGCAAGGCCCAAAGAGGCGGTATGCGCACCCAGCGCATAATTGGGCCGCTTCACATATTGCTGAAGGTCAGGCCGCTGCGGCTGAACACGCTGATCAGGCAGCCGCCAATAATACCAGGGCCAGCCATAATGGCCGCCAAAGTCCACAGTCGCGAGATAGTCTGGCGGGATGTCCGGGCCCAGTTGGTCGCGTTCATTCACCGTGGTCCAGAGATAGCCGGTCTTGGGTTCATAAGCGAGGCCATTGGGGTTGCGCAGGCCCGCGGTGAAAATGCGGAACGTCTTTTGCTTGGGGAAGACTTCCAGCACATTGGCGCGATATTCTTCGCTCTTCAGGCCATTTTCCGCGATGTTGCTGTTCGAGCCAACGGTAACAAGCAGCGTCTTCTTATCGGGAGAGGCGATGACATTGCGGGCCCAATGGTTATTGGGGGCAGAGGCCGGAAGCGGGACGATCTTCTCGCCCTTGGCGGTAATCTTCGTGTCGCCCAGCTTGAAGGGAAAGGCCATCAGGCTGTCGGTATTGGCGACATAAAGCGTGTTATCGACCAGCTCCATGCCATAAGGCGAGTTAAGGCCGTTTTCGGCCGTCAGCAAAGCGGACCGGAAATCCACTTTGCCATCGCCATCGGTATCGCGCAGCAGCGTGATGCGGTTTGCCGACACATCCGATCCATTGGCCGACTTCATAATGCGCCGCGCAATCCAATCCGCCAGGCCCTGCGTTTCGCGCGCGGGCTGGGTGGATTCAGCGACCAGCACATCACCATTGGGGAGCAGCTTCATCCAGCGCGGATGGTCCAGCCCGGCTGCAAATTCGTTCACGGCCAAGCCCGGCGCGGCGGCTGGCTTGGCCCCGTTTTGCCAGCCGACAACCTTAGCGATGACCACCGAGGGAAGAGATTCGGGCTGCGCCTTGCCGAGATCAGGCGTCGGGCCATAGAGCGCGGCGATATCCACTTCTGACTGGGCAGGCGTTGTCACATACCAATAGCCGCCCGCCAGGGCGACAACGACCAGCCCGGAAATGATCTTTGCATGGGTGCGCCAGTGCATGCCGAATATCCTCAATCAAAATAGGAGGCCGCGCTACCATGGTCGCAAGGACCGCGGCAAGCTGGCTCTTGGGTCGGGTCAGCCGTCAGACGCGGCTTCAACCACCGGGGCGTGGAGGCGCAGCCGGGTAACGCGGCGCTCATTGCCTTGCGTTACTTCCAGGCGCCAGCCGCTTTCATGTGTCAGGATTTCGCCGATGACGGGCACATGGCCGGCAAGCACAAAGGCAAGCCCGCCCAATGTATCGACATCTTCGTCAATCTCACCCAGCCGCGGATCAATGATGCGCGCCACATCTTCCAGCTCGGCGCGGGCGTCTGCTTCCCAAATCCCGTCTTCCACATTGGCAAGCAGATCGACGGGCGCATCATCATGCTCGTCTTCAATATCGCCGACAATTTCTTCGACCAGATCTTCAATCGTGATCAGCCCTTCGGTGCCCGAATATTCGTCGATCACAATCGCCAGATGCATGCGCTTGGCGCGCATATCCGCCAGCAGGTCCAGCACGCCGCGCGCGGCAGGCACATATAGGGGCTGGCGGATCAGCTTGGTGATTGTGGCGGGCGGCTTGCGGTTGCTGGCAAGGATGGCGAACACATCTTTCAGATGGACCATGCCCGTCACATCATCGAGGCTGTCCTTATAAACGGGCAGGCGGCTATGTCCGGCGTCGGCAAAGGCTTTGACAAGTTCGGCAAAGCTGATCGTCGTCGGCACCGCGATAATGTCGCTGCGCGGCACGGCGATATCGCCCGCTGTCCGCTCCCCGAAATGGAGGAGGTTCAACAGCATCTCGCGTTCAATGGCGGACAAGTCGCCCTTGGCCGGGGCCTCGCCATCCTCTTCAGCTTCTTCGATGGCGTCTTCAATCTGGTCGCGCAGCGAGGCTTCGCGGCGGAACATCAGCGATCTTAAGGATTGGAACCAAGATCGGCTACTACTGGCATCCTCCGTCATGGCGGTGTGTCTAGTCTCCATAAGGGTCATCAAGACCCAGATCATTCAGGATCCGGCGCTCTAAAGCCTCCATCTCCTCTGCCTCGTCGTCCGATATATGGTCAAAGCCGATCAGATGCAAAACGCCGTGCACAATGAGGTGCGTGGCGTGGGCGGAAAAGGCGATGCCCTTCTCTGCGGCTTCGCGGGCGCAGGTTTCGCGGGCCAAGACGATATCGCCCAGCAGCGCTTCGGGACATGGCCCCTGCACCAGCCCCGCAATCTCGTCCGCCTCAAACATCGGGAAAGAGAGGACATTGGTTGGCTTGTCCTTGCCGCGATAGTCGCGGTTGAGCACATGGACTTCGGCATCTTCGGTTAGGCGGATGGCGATTTCAATCTCGGCTTCGGCATCGGCAAGCGCGGCGTGCGGGGAAAGCGCGATGGCGCGGCCAACCGCGCGGGCGGCCAGCGCCTCCCAATCGGTCCCGTCATCCCAGCCTTGGTTTAATAAAGCCGTTTCAATCATCGGGGCGCGCTGTCCGGCCCTTCATAGGCTTCGACGATCCGCCCGACGATCGGGTGGCGGACGACATCTGCGGCGTTGAAGCGCACGGTGGCGATGCCTTCCACGCCTTCCAGACGCGAAACGGCATCGGCCAAGCCCGATTTGCTCGGGTCGGGCAAATCGACCTGCCGGGGGTCGCCGCAAATGACCATGCGGCTGTTCATGCCAAAGCGGGTCAGGAACATCTTCATCTGCGCGGGCGTCGTGTTCTGCGCCTCGTCGAGGATGATGAAACTTTCAGCCAGCGTCCGGCCGCGCATAAAGGCAATTGGCGCAATCTCTATCTCGCCGCTGGCAATCCGCCGCTCCACCTGCTCGGCGGGCAAGCAATCATAAAGCGCATCGTAGAGCGGGCGCAGATAGGGATCGACCTTTTCCTTCATATCGCCGGGCAGAAAGCCCAGCCGTTCGCCCGCTTCGACTGCGGGGCGGGACAGGATCAGCCGGTCCACCGAGCCGGAAATAAGCTGCGAGACGGCCTGCGCGACCGCCAAATAGGTTTTGCCGGTGCCCGCCGGACCCAGCGCGAAGATGACATCATGCCGGGTCAGCGCCTCCATATAGCGGATCTGGGTGGCCGAGCGGGGGACAATCGTCTTCTTGCGGGTGCGGATCATCACCGGGGGCTGCTCGCTCCCTTGATGGCGGATGATGCCATCAAGCGTGGGTTCTGCCGACATGGAAATAGCCGCAGAGACCATGCCCGCGTCAATTTCTTCGCCATGGACAATGCGGTTATAAAGGCCGGTCAGCACATCGCGGGCGCGCCCAATCGCGCTGGCTTCCCCCTCAATCTGCAACTTGTTGCCGCGTGCGGCGATATAGACGCCCAGCGCATTTTCAATCGCGACAAGGTTCTGATCATAATGCCCGAAAACGGCGCCCAAAAGCTGGGGGCGATCAAAAACCACCTCAATACGGGCGCGGTCGCCCGGTTGGGCGGGTTGGGGTTTACGCGGCATTCAGGTCCTTGCGTGTTGGTGTCCCGGCCAGACTATTGGGCCCGGCAGAGACAAGGTCAACCTCTACCATATCGCCAATTTGTGCCTCGCTGATGACATGGACCGATTGCAGCCAAGGCGACTTGCCGATCTTCTGACCCTCAAGCTTGCCCTTTCGTTCCAGAAGCACCTGCGTTTTCTTGCCCAGGCTCGCCTGATTGAACGCCAGTTGCTGCGTGTTGAGCAGCGCCTGAAGCCGCTGCAGCCGATCATCCATCACCTCAGGGGCGATCTGGTCATCCATCGCCGCAGCCGGCGTGCCGGGGCGCGGTGAATATTTGAAGCTGAACGCCATCGCATAATTGGCCGCTTCGATGAGGCGCAGCGTATCTTCAAACTCGGCCTCGGTCTCGCCCGGAAAGCCCACGATAAAATCGCCCGACAGGGCAATGTCCGGCCGGGCGGCGCGCACCCGATCGATGATCTTCAAATAGCTGTCGGCCGTATGCTTGCGGTTCATCGCCTTCAAAATCCGGTCATTGCCGGATTGGACGGGCAGATGAAGGAACGGCATCAGCTTTTCGACCTCGGCATGGACGCGGATCAGCCCGTCCGTCATGTCATTGGGATGGCTGGTGGTATAGCGGATGCGCTGCAACCCGGGGATCGCATCAAGCGCGCGGATCAGATGGTCGAGGCCTTGGCCCGCTTCTTCCCAGGCGTTGACGTTCTGGCCCAGCAGCGTGATTTCCTTGGCGCCGGCATCGACGAGCGATTTTGCCTCATCGACAATCGCCGCAAAGCTCCGGCTGATCTCGCCGCCGCGCGTATAGGGCACGACGCAATAGGTGCAGAACTTGTCGCAGCCTTCCTGCACGGTCAGGAAGGCGGTGGCGCCGGTCCGCTTGCGGGCGGGAAGCTTGCCGAACTTTTCGAGCCCCGGAAGGTCAAGGTCATGGACGCGCTCGCCCCGGCTGGCGCGGGCGATCATCTGCGGCAAAGCGTGATAGGCCTGTGGCCCGACCACAATATCGACATCGCGAGAGCGGCGGGTGACTTCGGTGCCCTCGGCCTGTGCGACGCAACCTGCCATGGCGATCATCGGGCGGGTGCCGTCCTCACGGCGCTGGCGGCCGATTTCGGAATAGACACGCTCCGCGGCCTTTTCCCGGATGTGGCAGGTGTTGAACACGACCAG
>JBJTNW010000027.1:0-17704 GCA_046074265.1 Chakrabartia sp. | reverse complement strand
CCCGCCTGATGAGCCAGGCGCTCCGCAAGATCACCGGCTCGATCAACCGTTCGCGCTGCACGGTCATCTTCATCAACCAGATCCGCATGAAGATCGGCGTGATGTATGGGTCGCCGGAAACGACGACTGGCGGCAATGCCTTGAAATTCTATGCGTCCGTGCGCCTCGACATTCGCCGCACCGGCCAGGTCAAGGATCGGGAGGACATTGTGGGCAACGCCACGCGCGTTAAAGTGGTGAAGAACAAGGTCGCGCCGCCGTTCAAGCAGGTCGAATTCGACATCATGTATGGCGAGGGTATTTCCAAGAATGGTGAAATTCTGGACCTTGGCGTTAAGGCCGGGCTTGTTGAAAAATCGGGTGCTTGGTTCAGCTATGACTCGATCCGGATCGGTCAGGGGCGTGAAAATGCCAAGACCTGGCTGAAGGAAAATCCTGAAATGGCGGTGCGGCTTGAGCAGCAGATTCGCGGTCGCACCGATGAGGTTGCCGAAAATCTGATGGCAGATCCCGAGGCGGACGACGATCTTTAAGATCGGCGCGCCGGGATCGATCGCCCGGTGCGTCGCGTAAAGAGCGACGTCACGTCTCACGCTTCAAAAGGCCCGCCAGCCCCGGCGGGCCTTTTTTGTTGGCGGGGCAAGAGGGCGACCGCGGCGTTTTATCTCCCGACGCGCTAAGGCTTGAGTAGCGGCCGAGCCTCGCCTAAGCGCTTTTGCTATGACTTCGACAAATGACATTCGCCGGTCGTTCCTCGACTATTTCGGTTCTCATGGCCATGAGCGCGTCGCCTCGGCGCCGTTGGTGCCGCATAATGACCCGACCCTCATGTTCACCAATGCGGGCATGGTGCCGTTTAAGAATGTCTTCACGGGGCTAGAATCGCGGCCTTATTCAACCGCCGCATCGTCGCAGAAATGCGTGCGCGCCGGGGGCAAGCATAACGATCTGGACAATGTCGGCTATACCGCGCGGCATCACACATTTTTTGAGATGCTCGGCAATTTTTCGTTCGGCGATTATTTCAAGGAACGCGCGATTGAACTGGCATGGGGCCTCACGACGAAGGAATGGGGCCTTGATCCCAATCGGCTGACGGTCACGGTGTATCACACCGATGACGAAGCGTTTGACCTTTGGCGCAAAATTGCGGGCCTGCCGGAAAGCCGGATTATCCGCATTCCGACCAGCGACAATTTCTGGTCGATGGGCGATACCGGTCCTTGCGGCCCGTGCAGCGAAATTTTCTGGGATCATGGCGATCATATTCCCGGTGGTCCGCCGGGCAGCCCGAACGAAGATGGCGACCGGTTTGTCGAAATCTGGAACCTTGTGTTCATGCAGTTTGAGCAGGCAGCCGATGGCAGCCGCACCAGCCTGCCGCGCCCCTCAATAGATACCGGCATGGGGCTAGAACGCATCGCGGCCGTGCTTCAGGGCGTCCACGACAATTATGATACCGATACGTTCAAGGCATTGATCGGCGAATCTGCCGAACTTACCAAAAGCGATCCGCAAGGGCCGATGAAGGCCTCGCACCGGGTGATCGCCGACCATTTGCGCGCGTCAGGCTTTTTGATTGCCGATGGCGTTTTGCCGTCCAACGAAGGTCGCGGCTATGTATTGCGGCGGATTATGCGGCGCGCGATGCGCCATGCCCATTTGCTGGGTGCCAAAGAGCCGTTGATGCACCGCCTGGTCGGGTCGCTGGTGGCCGAAATGGGGCACGCTTATCCCGAATTGCTTCGGGCTCAGCCTCTGGTGGAAGCGACGCTGCTTCAGGAAGAAACCCGTTTCCGCCAGACGCTGGACAAGGGCCTGAAGCTGCTTGACGATGCCACGGCTTCCATGAAGCCCGGTGATACCTTGCCCGGCGACACGGCCTTCAAGCTTTATGATACTTATGGCTTCCCATATGATCTGACCGAAGACGCGCTGCGCGCCCAGGGCCTTGGCATTGATCGGGCGGGCTTTGAAGAAGGTATGGCCCGACAAAAGGCTATGGCCCGCGCGGCGTGGAAAGGCTCGGGCGAAACGGCTTCGGAAGATATCTGGTTCGACATCGCTGACGAGCTCGGCGGGACCGAGTTCACGGGATATGTGGGGACCGAGGGCGAAGGCCAGGTTGTTGCCCTTGTCAAAGATGGCGCCCGGGTGGACCGCGCGGGGCCGGGCGATGTTGTGACCATTCTGACCAACCAAACGCCCTTTTATGGCGAGAGCGGCGGCCAGATGGGCGATGCGGGCCGCATCACCGGCGAGGCCGGGTTGATTGCGGATGTGGAAGATACCGCCAAGCCCTTGGGCCGGCTCCACGCGCACCGCGCGAAGATTGAAAGCGGGACGATTGCGCTGGGCCAGACCGTGCATCTCGCCGTGGATGGTGCGCGCCGCAACCGAATCCGCGCCAACCATTCGGCCACGCACTTGCTGCACGCGGCCCTGCGCAACCGCTTGGGCGCGCATGTGACCCAAAAGGGCAGCTTGGTGGCATCCGACCGGCTTCGCTTTGACTTCTCGCACCCTTCAGCGCTGACGGCGGACGATATTGCGGCGGTCGAAGCTGAAGTGAACGCCGAAATTCGTGGCAATCAGGCCGTAACCACCCGGCTGATGACCCCCGATGATGCCATTGCCGCTGGCGCGCTAGCGCTGTTTGGCGAAAAATACGGCGAGGAAGTGCGCGTTTTGACCATGGGTGCGCGCGCAGAAGGCGGCGCCTATTCAGTTGAGCTCTGCGGCGGTACCCATGTCGATGCGCTGGGGGATATTGCCCTGTTCAAGGTCGTTTCTGAAGCGGCTGTCGCCTCTGGTGTGCGCCGGATTGAGGCGATGACAGGCGAGGCCGCTCGCCTTTGGCTGACCGACCGCGACGACAAGCTGAAAGAAGTGGCGGCCCAATTGCGTGCCAACCCGGATGAGGTGCCCGCGCGCGTGGCCACGCTCGCCGAAACAGTGCGTCGCCTTGAAAAAGACCTTGCCGATGCGCGCAAGGCGCTGGCGCTGGGCGGCGGCGGTGCCAAGGCTGCCGAGCCGGAAATGGTCAATGGCCTATCCTTTTTGGCGCAGAGCTTTGACGGGTTGGACCCCAAAGACCTGCGCGGTTTGGCAAATGACGCCAAGGCGCGGATTGGTTCTGGCATTGCCGCTTTTGTGACGGTGAATGATGGCCGCGCTTCCGTCCTCGTAACCGTTACCGACGACTTGACGGCTCGGTTCAGTGCGGTTGACCTTGTTCGCAAGGGCGTTGAGGCGCTGGGCGGGCAGGGCGGCGGCGGCAAGCCCGATATGGCCCAAGGCGGCGGACCGGACGGGGCCCAGGCTTCTGCCGCACTTGATGCCATCAAGGCGGCGATATCCTGAATAGATAAGGGGAAAGGCCATTCCCTTTAAGGGGAATGGCGCACCCAAGAGGATTCGAACCTCTGGCCTTTGCCTTCGGAGGGCAACGCTCTATCCAGCTGAGCTATGGGTGCGTTGAAGCGCCGTTAGCAAAGCTGGGCGCAGCCTGCCAGTCCCAAAGCGGGTTTATTTGCTGCCCGGGCCCGAAAGTTCAACCGGCTGGAACTTGCCCAAGCCGCAGCGCGCGCCTTCCTGCAACCCGCCGCCATAGCTGTGCAGCACCGCGATGGTATCTACAGAGCAGAGTTGGCTTAGCGAGGTGTGGTAGCTGAACCGTTCCTCAAAACCGAGCGAAGGGCAGCTATTGGGCAGGGTGTTGCGAACCCATTTATGCCCGGCGAGGCGGAAATCGATGATCGAGTCGCTGCGAACCCGGCTTTCCTGAATTTGAGAGAGCGAAATGCAATCCAGCGGCTTGCCCACGGGCTTCGCCTCGGGGATGGGCTTGGGGCGGGCCTGGGCCGCTCCAGCGAGGGCAATTGTTGCGAACATCATCACAATGACTGACTTCTTCATGCTGCCTCTCCTGCGTTTCCAAGATGGTCAGGCTTTGCCTTAGCGGAGAGCTTAGCAGGCCTTTCTGACTTGGACCTGAACGTGCACAAATCTGCCACGGGGCAGCGCCAGCATTCGGGTGTGCGCGCCTTGCAGATATAGCGTCCATGCAGGATCAGCCAGTGATGAGCGCCCAGCCGAAAAGGAGCCGGGGTTTTCTTGTCGAGCTGCTTTTCAACCGCCAATGGGGTTTTCCCCTTCGCCAAGCCCGTTCGATTGCCAACCCGAAAGATATGCGTATCAACAGCAAATGTTTCCGCCCCGAAAGCCGTGTTCATCACGACATTGGCCGTTTTTCGGCCGACGCCGGGCAGAGCTTCCAGCGCATCGCGGTTGGCCGGGACCTGACCGCCATAATCCCGTTCAAGAATTTCAGACAAGGCG
Organism: Chakrabartia sp.; assembly: GCA_046074265.1. Lineage (GTDB taxonomy): Bacteria > Pseudomonadota > Alphaproteobacteria > Sphingomonadales > Sphingomonadaceae > Aquisediminimonas. Next base: position 13,363 of record JBJTNW010000027.1, on the reverse strand, counting down.
ATGACATTTTTGGCCTTGGCGTTGAACAGGCCGATCGTCTTGATATGTTGCTTCAGGCCGTCTTCGCCCAAACGGACCATCTGGGCGGGCGTCTTTACGCTTTCAAACAGGCGGCGCGTGGCTTTGTTGACGCCCATATCGGTTGCCTGCGCAGATAGGACAACGGCCACCAAAAGTTGATAGTCATTGCCATAAGCAAGCTCTGTCTCTGGGGACGGGTTTTCTTCCGCAAGGCGGCGGTAAAATTCAAAGATGTCAGCTTTTTTCATCGGCATCAAAGGCCAAGAACTTGATCCATCCGGTAACGCCCCGCGGGCTGGGGCTGCAGCCAATGCGCCGCACGCAGGGCTCCCCGCGCAAAGATCGAGCGATTTTCCGCGCGGTGGATCAATTCAATCCGCTCATGGTCGGTCGCAAAAATTACATCATGGTCGCCCGCCACGCTGCCGCCGCGCAGGGCGGCAAAGCCAATCGCACCCTGTTGGCGCGCGCCCGTTTGCCCATCGCGGCCCCGTTCGCTGTGGCGCGCCAGATCAATGCCGCGCCCTTGAGCCGCAGCTTCGCCCAGCAACAGCGCCGTGCCGGATGGCGCATCCACCTTCATCCTGTGGTGCATTTCAACGATTTCAATGTCCCAATCTGGGCCAAGCGCCGCGGCGGCTTCGCGCACCAGCCGGGCCAGCAGCGTGACACCCAATGAGGTGTTTCCGGTTTGCAGAACCGCAATATGGTAGGCCGCGTCGTCAATGGCGCGGTGATGATCTTCCTCTAGGCCGGTCGTGCCGATGAGAAGCGGGGTTCCCGCCGCAACGGCTGCCCCCAACGTGCCCAAAAGCGCCTTGGGCGAGGAAAAATCGATCAGCACGTCTGCCGATCGAGCCAAGGCCCCCACATCATCGCCAGCATCGACGCCGCCGGCAATGGCGAGGCCCGCTTCGGCAGCCGCAGCGACCAGCGCCTTACCCATGCGCCCCTGGCTACCAATAATGCCGATGCCCGCCATATTTTGCCCCTTGCGTCGATCCTCGATCAATCCGGTCTGATATAGAGCCAATCCGCCCCGGCCGACAAGCGGGGGCCGCGGCCCTTGCGGGGCCGGGCCTTAATCTACCCAGTCCAGCCCAATATCGCGATAGAGGCCGCGATCCTCATCCCATTTGGGATCAACCTTGACGTGCAGATAAAGATGGACGCGGCAGCCCAGCGACTTGGCAATTTCCGCCCGCGCGGCAGAGCCGATCTGCTTGAGCCGTGCGCCGCCCTTGCCAAGAACGATGGCGCGTTGGCTGTCGCGAGCGACCTTGATCTGCTGGTGAATTTCGACGCTGCCATCGTCGCGCTCGCTATATTTTTCGGTCTCGATGGCGGTTGCATAAGGCAGTTCGGCATGAAGCTGGAGATAGAGCTGCTCGCGTGTGATTTCGGCCGCCGTCATCCGGTCAGTCGCATCGCTTACCTGGTCTTCAGGGAAGTGCCACGGGCCTTCGGGCAGATAGGCGACAATGCGCTCTTTCAATTCTGCCAGACCATCGCCGGTTTCAGCGCTGACCATCAGAACATCTGTAAAATCGAGCGCCTGGGTCAGCCGGTCGGCATGAACAAGCAGCTTGTCCTTCGCGGCAATATCCACCTTGTTGAGAACCAGCATTTTGGGCTCTGGCCGGGCGCGAAGCCCTTCAATAATCCGCTCTACCTTGGCACCCAGCCCGGCTTTGGCATCCACCACGAAGAGGATCAGGTCTGCATCTTGCGCGCCGCCCCAGGCGGCCTGCACCATCGCGCGGTCCAGCCGCCGATTGGGCTCAAAGATGCCCGGCGTATCCAACAGCATCATCTGCGTGTCGCCATGCAGAGCGATGCCCATCAAGCGCGTGCGGGTGGTTTGTGCCTTGGGGCTGACGATCGCCACTTTTTGTCCGACCAACGCATTCACAAGCGTGGACTTGCCCGCATTGGGGGCGCCCACAATGGCAACGAGCCCGCATTTCTGCGTCATTATTTTCTTACCTTTTCAAGGAGGGCGGCGGCAGCGCGCGTCTCTGCTTCTTGTTTGGATTTGCCATCGGCTTCGGCCATGCCCGCAGAGCCGAGCGACACGCGCACGCGAAACAGCGGGGCATGGTGCGGGCCAGACCGTTCAATCACTTCATAAGCGGGCGCGCGGCGATTATGCGCGGCCGCCCATTCCTGCAACTCGGACTTTGGATGGCGCCGGGCGGATCGCTGAACGTTGAGCAGCGGTTCCCAGCGGGACTGGATGAACCGGCGGGCAGCCTCTAACCCATGCTCCAGAAAAACCGCGCCGATCAGCGCCTCAACCGCATCGCCAAGAACATTGTCGCTATCGTAAGCGCCATCATCCATCGCTTGTTTGCCCAGCTTCAGGCGGGCCGCAAGGCCAATAGCGCGACCCACTTCGGCACAGGTTTCTCCCGATACGAGATTATTGAAGCGTGGCGACAACTGCCCCTCGCTGTCCTGCGGGAAGCGGGCATAAATCCAGTCTGCAACGACGAGGCCCAGCACGCGATCGCCAAGAAATTCCAGCCGCTCATAGGTGTCCGCGCCATGGCTGCCATGGGTGAGGGCGCGGGCATAAAGCGCCTCATCTTTGGGGGCGACGCCGAACGTCTCGGTAATCCAAGCGACGAAGCTACTCAAAATCCCTCGCCGATCCGGTTCCAGCGCGCGGCGGAAAACCATGTCCAAGGGAGCAGCCAATTGGCTGAGCCGTCGGTTGAAAAGACGCCGAACATCGCCCGGCCAACGAGATTTTCAGTAGGCACAAAGCCAATCCCGCCGCCCAGTTCTGGCGGGAAACGGCTATCAAGACTATTGTCGCGATTATCGCCCATCATAAACAAATGACCCTGTGGGACGACATAGACATCGGTGGTGTCGGCAATGCCGTCTGTCAGGTCGAGCACGCTATAGCTGCGGCCGCTGGGCAGGGTTTCCTGATAGCGCGGATAATGGCACGACAAGGAGCCATCTGCCGCCTGTTGCTCAAAGGTCGGTGCAAAGCAGCGCGTATTGGGGCTGACGGGCACGACAAGATCTGGCTGACGGCGCTTGGGGATCGCCTTGCCATTCAGGAATAATTGTCCGGCCCGCATCTGGATACGATCGCCGGGAAGGCCAATTACCCGTTTGATATAATCCACTTTATTGCCCGGTGGCGCCTTGAAGACGACAACATCCCCGCGCTCTGGCAAGGCCGCGAACACCCGACCTGGGATCAGCGGCAGCGAAAAAGGTAGGGAATGACGCGAATAGCCATAAGGCCATTTGGCAACGATCAGATAATCACCGACCATCAAACGGGGGAGCATCGATTCAGAAGGAATGCTGAAAGGCGCAATGATAAAACTGCGCAGGATGAACATGAACACCGCAAGTTTTGTGAGAAAGGTCAGAAAGTCGCGCGTGTCCGACGGTTCACTGGGCTTGACGCCCACGTCAGCTTTCCGCTGCGTGCCGATCTGTGTATCGCTCATGCGCCCGCTCTGCGATGACGCGGGGGCATCGTCAAGCACTAGCCGTATCGGGCAGGAGAACACATGACTGGTTTGACCTCGCGCTTTTCGTTCCTTTCTGAAGGTGGAACGTCGCAGCTGGTTGATCTTTTTGCAGCGGATGCAGACCGGGTGGCCCGCTTCTCGATTGACGAGCAGGGCCTTTATTTTGACTTTTCAAAGACCCATCTGACGGCCCCGTTGGTTGAAAGCTTTATTGAGGCGCTGCGCGCGGCAGGCTTTGACGGACGGCGGGATGATCTTTTTGGCGGGCGGATGGCCAATCCAACCGAAGGCCGCGCGGCCGAACACACGGCCGAGCGCGGCGAGGGAACGGCAGAATCAGTTGCGCAGGCCAAGGCCCTGCATGGACGCATGCGTGCACTGGTGGAGGCAACCGAGGCCGGGGCGCTTGGGGATATTCGCCATATCCTGCATATCGGCATTGGCGGGTCAGCTTTGGGCCCCGATCTGCTGGTTGATGCGCTGGGGCGCGACGCCGGGCGCTATGATGTCGCTTGCGTTTCCAATGTGGATGGCAGTGCGCTCAAGGCCGCGACTGCGCGCTTTGACCCGCACAAGACGCTGCTGGTCATTGCCTCCAAGACCTTCACCACCACCGAAACCCTGCTCAATGCGGAAAGCGCGCTGGGCTGGATGATTGAGGCCGGTGTGGAGGATGCCAGCGGTCAGGTGGTCGCGCTGACCGCCAATCCGCAACAGGCCTTTGACTGGGGTGTGGATGAAACCCGCATCCTGCCTTTTTCAGAAACGGTTGGCGGCCGCTATTCTTTGTGGTCGAGCATTGGCTTTCCCGCTGCCTTGGCGCTGGGCTGGCCGGCGTTTGAAGAGCTGCTGGAAGGGGCAGCGGCGATGGACCGGCATTTCCGGCTGGCGCCGTTTGACCGTAACGCGCCGGTCTTGGCGGCCTTTGTTGATCAATATTATGCGCAGAAGCGGGGCGCGCAAACCCGCGCCGTCTTTGCCTATGATGAACGGTTGCGGCTGTTGCCCTTTTATCTCCAGCAGCTTGAGATGGAATCGAACGGCAAGTCAGTGACGCTGGAAGGCATGCCGTTGGGCTATGAAAGTGCTGCGATCACCTGGGGTGGGGTGGGCACCGATGCGCAGCACGCTGTTTTCCAGCTTTTGCATCAAGGCACGCGGCTGGTACCGGTTGAGTTTCTGGCAGCGATTGAGCCGGGGCATGATTTCGATCCCGCCCATCATCGCCAGTTGTTGGGCAATTGCTTTGCTCAAAGTGCGGCATTGATGACCGGAAGACCTGCTACGGAGGCAGCCCGCGCCTATCCGGGGGATCGGCCGTCCACCACCATATTGCTGGAAGCGCTTGATCCGCGCACCCTGGGTGCGTTGATCGCCTTTTACGAGCATCGCACCTTTGCCAATGCTGTGCTTTTGGGGATCAACCCTTTTGACCAGTTCGGCGTTGAGCTGGGCAAAGAAATGGCCAAGGCGATCGATACCGGCGGCATGGTTTTTGATGCTTCCACCCAGGCCTTGCTCCACCGCGCCTTTGATTAATGCAAAATCCGGTGGCGCTGGCGCTGCCGCGCGATTAGCTAAGCCGCGTTCCGTTGGTTTTCTGGGTGATCCATCATGGCCTTTGACTTTGACCTTTTCATCATTGGTGCTGGATCGGGTGGCGTGCGCGCGGCGCGGGTCGCGGCCCAGCACGGCGCCAAAGTGGCGGTGGCAGAAGAATATCGGGTGGGCGGCACCTGCGTAATCCGCGGCTGCGTGCCCAAGAAGATGCTCGTCTATGGCGCGCATTTTGCAGAAGACCTTCATGAAGCGGCACGCTTTGGCTGGGATATTTCAGACGCCCAGTTCAACTGGCCGCGCCTGCGCGATGTCGTGCAAGACGATGTTACCCGGTTGGAAGGGCTTTATACCCAAACCCTCACCAATAATCAGGCGACGATTTTTGCCGAGCGCGCGGTTGTTTCAGGCCCGAACAGCGTGCGCATGGCAAGCGGCCGCGAGGTTACGGCACGAATTATCTTGATCGCCGTTGGTGCATGGCCCGCCATTCCGGACGTACCCGGAGCGGAATTGGGCATCACCTCTAACGAGATTTTCCATCTGGAAGCGCTTCCCAAGCGGGCGGTGATTGCGGGCGCGGGCTATATCGCCAATGAATTTGCCGGCGTGCTCCATGCCTTTGGCATTGACGTGTCGCTGGTGACTCGCGGCGACCGGATGCTGCGCGGCTATGATCGTGAGATTGTGGATCGCCTGGTGGGTATGACCACGGCCAAGGGCATTGATCTGCGCTTCAATTTTCCGTTCAAGAGCGTGTCGCGGCAAAGCGATGGCAGCTTGTTGGTCGATGGCGGGGATGCGGGCCAGATTGAGACCGATCTGCTCTTATGGGCGATCGGCCGTACGCCCAAAACGCCCGGACTTGGGCTGGAGGCAGCCGGGGTCGCGCTGGACGGGCAGGGGGCCATTATCGTTGACGCCCATAACAAGACCAATGTCGACAGCATCTACGCAGTTGGCGATGTGACCAACCGGGTGCAACTGACGCCCGTTGCCATTCGCGAAGGCCATGCCTTTGCCGATACGGTGTTTGGCAACCAGCCGCGCACGGTTGATTATCATGCCATTCCCACCGCCGTCTTTTCCAGCCCGCCGCTGGCGGGTGTCGGGCTGACCGAGGACGAAGCGCGCGCGCAATTTGGGGAGACGATCAAGGTCTTTCGCAGCGATTTCCGCCCGATGAAGAATGTGGTTTCTGGCCGGATGGAGCGTGGGCTGTACAAGATGGTCACGGCAGGCCCCGATGACCGGGTGGTCGGCCTTCATCTGATTGGGCCGGATAGCGCAGAAATCTTGCAGGCCGCTGCCATTGCCGTAAAGGCTGGCCTGACCAAACAGGCTTTTGACGATACGGTCGCGCTTCACCCAAGCATGGCGGAAGAGCTGGTGTTGCTCAAATAGCCGCTAGCGGGTGCGGTCCAGCTCTAGATAGGTTTCAGGGATGCGCAGCAGCGCGGTTGCGATCCGCGTTTCGCGCAGGAAGGTTACCAGCGCAAGCATCAACAACATCAGCGCCCCGAAAAAGGCGCTGGCGATCACGGCATCCAGCCCGGCCTGGGTCAGGCGTTCAATGAAAAGCAGCCCCACCGTGATGCCGATGGTGATGGCCGCCAGCACCAGAAACAGCACGGCGCGATTGATCAGGTGAATGCGCGTATCAAGCTTGCGCAGTTCATCCACCAGCCGGTCATGTTCCACGCCCTCTGTCTCGACATGCTGCCCCTGCAACAGGCGCGACCGGTCCACGATCCGCGACAGACGCCCGGTCAGAACATTCATAAAATTGCCGATGGCAACCAGAATGAAAATCGGCGTCAGCGCGAGTTGAATGGTCTGCGCGATCGAGGAGCTGTCAAACCCGGTCATGAGACGCGATTGGCAACCAGATCGTCGACAACCGACGGATCGGCCAAGGTTGAGGTATCGCCCAGGCTTGAGATATCGCCCTCGGCAATCTTGCGCAGGATGCGCCGCATGATTTTGCCTGAACGCGTCTTGGGCAGGCCCGGCGCAAACTGGATGGCATCGGGCGTCGCAATCGGGCCGATTTCCTTGCGAACCCAGGCGACCAGCGCCTTGCGCAAATCATCGCTTGGTGTCTCATTCGCGTTCAAGGTCACATAAGCGTAGATGCCTTGACCCTTGATGTCGTGCGGGAAGCCGACAACCGCCGCTTCAGCAACGCTTGGGTGAAGCACCAGCGCGCTTTCAACTTCCGCCGTGCCCATGCGATGGCCAGAGACATTGATAACATCGTCCACCCGGCCGGTGATCCAATAATAGCCATCTTCATCGCGGCGGCAGCCATCGCCGGTGAAATATTTGCCCGGATAGGTGGTGAAATAGGTCTCAAAAAAGCGCTGATGATCGCCCCAGACGGTGCGCATCTGCCCGGGCCAGCTGCGCAGGATGCACAAATTGCCTTCGGCCGCGCCATGCAGGACTTTGCCCTCAGCATCGACCAGCTGCGGTTCAACCCCGGGCAACGGCTTGGTCGCGCTGCCGGGTTTCAAATCGGTCGCGCCGGGCAGGGGAGAGATCAGCGCACCCCCGGTTTCCGTCTGCCACCAGGTATCAACAATCGGGCAGCGCCCTTCGCCCACGACGCCATGATACCAGCGCCATGCTTCCGGGTTGATCGGTTCGCCAACGGTCCCCAGCAGGCGCAGCGAGGCGCGCGACGTCTTTGTCACAAATTCATCGCCTTCGCGCATCAAGGCACGCAGCGCGGTGGGTGCGGTAAAGACCGTCTGCACCTGATGTCGATCAACCACCTGCCAGATGCGGCTGGCATCTGGCCAGTTTGGTACGCCTTCATACATCAAGGTCGTCGCGCCATTGGCGAGCGGACCATAGACGATATAGGTATGGCCGGTGACCCAGCCGATATCGGCAGCGCACCAGTAAACCTCGCCCGGACGGTAATCAAAAACCAGCTCATGGGTCAGGCTGGCCCAAAGCAGATAGCCGCCCGTGGTGTGCAGCACGCCCTTGGGCTTGCCGGTTGAGCCAGAGGTGTAGAGAATGAAAAGCGGGTCTTCCGCGTTCATAGTCTCGGCCGGGCAGCTTGCCGAGACTTTGGCCGCTTCGTCATGGTACCAGACGTCGCGGCCCGGCTGCATGGCGATATCCGCGCCCGTGGCCTTGAACGTGATAACCTTCTTCAGGCTTGGGCAGCTTTGCGCCGCGACATCCACATTGGCCTTGAGCGCGACCGCCTTGCCACCCCGGCGCCCTTCATCTGCCGTAATGACGACCGAGGAATCACAATCCTGAATGCGGCCGATCAGCGATTCAGGGGAAAAGCCGCCAAAAACCACCGAATGGATGGCCCCAATGCGCGCGCAAGCCAGCAGCGCAAAAGCAGCCTCGGGGATCATCGGCATATAAACGGTTACGCGGTCGCCTTTTTGGACCCCTTGCGCCTTCAGCACATTGGCAAAGCGGCACACCTCATCATGGAGTTCCTGATAGGTGATGTGGCGGGGGGCATCGCCTGGCGCATCCGGTTCCCAGATGATCGCGGTATCTTGCGCGCGGTGCGGCAAATGTCGGTCGATGCAATTGGTGCTGACGTTCAACTTGCCATCGGCAAACCAGTTGATGTGGAAGGTCGTGGCGTCAAAAGACCAGTCGCCGGCAATCTCGGGGCGCTTAATCCAATCAAGCCGCTGCGCCTGTTCCAGCCAGAAGCTGCCCGGATCGGCCAGCGAGCGGCCATAAAGCTCGGCATAGCGCGCCGCATTGACCCGCGTTTTGGCGGCCCATTCGGCAGGAACTGGAAACAGGTTTTGGTCTGGCATTTAAAATCCCCTTGATCGGGCCTTTCTTGGGAAAATGCAGCGGGAGAGACAAGCCCCCAGTTGGAGATTGTTTTGGATGTCGCGAGAAACTAGGCTTGGCTAAGTAAAAATCGAAGGAGGAAGCAGGCATGGCGCGGCAGATTTTTGTTTCGGGCGGCAGCGGATATATTGCGGGCTTTCTTATCCGACAGCTGGTTGCAGAAGGCTGGGAGGTAACAACCAGCATCCGCAACCTTGCCCGCGAGGCAGAGGTGCGGGCTTGGCTGGGCGTGGATGATGCAAAGCTGCGCTTTTTTCAGGCAGATCTGCTTTCAGATGCGGGCTGGGCCGAGGCGATGGCCGGCTGTAGCCATGTTGCTCATGTGGCCTCGCCCTTGCCCTCCAACGCGCCAAAATCAGACGAGGATTTAATCGTCCCGGCGCGTGAAGGCGCGTTGCGGGCCTTGCGCTTTGCCAAGGAGGCGGGGGTTGCCCGCTTTGTCATGACATCGTCTGTCGCCGCCATCGCTTATGGCCATGCGCGCACAAGAGAATATTTTACAGAAGCGGATTGGACCGACATCACCAGCCCGGATGCCTATGCCTATGTCAAATCAAAGACGATTGCAGAGCGTGCGGCGCGGGATTGGGTGGCCCAGAATGCGCCCGAGATGGAATTTGTAACGGTCAACCCGTCGCTCGTTCTTGGCCCGTTGCTGGCCGCCGATTTCTCAACCTCATTGGAAGCGATCAAGAAGCTGTTGGAAGGCTCTTTGCCGGGCCTGCCGCGATTGGGCTTTTCGGTTGTCGATGTGCGCGACGTGGCAGATCTTCATGTCCGCTGCCTGACCACGCCGGGCTTGGCCGGAGAGCGTTTTGTGGCGGCCGGCCCCTTTTTATGGATGCGCGATGTCGCGGCAATATTGAGGGACGGGCTGGGGGCGGATGCGCGCAAAGTCCCGACGCGCGGGCTGCCGGACTTTTTGATGAAGATCGTCGCGCTGTTTGATCCGGTGGTAAAGCAGGTTGTGGGGGAACTGGGTCATGTGCGTGACACATCTGCCGCGCACGCATTGGCACGGCTTGGCTGGCAAACGCGCGATGCCCGCGAAAGCATTGTGGATACCGCGCGGGATATGATCCGGCTTGGTGTCGTTAAGCTCTAGGGTCAGGCCAGGCGATAAGGCACAATTTCACGTCGGTCTGGATCAACAAGTATCTCGCGGTCAGATGGCGGGAAAGCGCGCTGATCGCAATCGGCGCGCGGGCACAGGCGGCACGAAATGCCAATGCGTGTCGCCGCGCGATCTGATGTCAGATCAAGCCCATCGGCATAAATAAACTCGCGTGCATGATCGACTTCGCATCCTAAGGCGACGGCATAACGGCGCGGCGCGCGATCATAGCTGCCCGAGGGCTTCACCAGTCCTTTGGCCATGGACACATAGCGCACGCCATCCGGCGTTTCAGCCAATTGCACAAGGATGCGGTCTGGAATCGCGACCGCTTCATGGACGATCCAAAGCGGGCAGGCGCCGCCAAACCGGGCAAATTGCAACCGGGTGGCGCTGTGACGCTTCGTAATATTGCCCGCCATGTCGACCCGGCAGAAGAAAAAGGGAATGCCCCGGGCCCCAGGGCGTTGGAGGGTGGAGAGCCGATGGCACGCCTGTTCAAATGAGACACCAAAACGCTGGCACAGCCGATCAATATCGTGGCGAACAGCCCGCGCCTCGGTCCGGAAAATCTCATAGGGCATCAGCAGTGCGCCGGCTGCATAATTGGCCAACCCAACCGAAAGAAGTTGTCGGGCCGCGGCGGTACGCAGGCCCGCTTCTTCAACCACGGCGCTTATTTCATCCCTCAGGGCCAGCGCCGATAATTGGTGGGCCAATTGAAATCGCTGACTTTCCGCAGGTTGGGCCGGGTCAATCACCAGATGCCCCATTTGGGGATCAAAATCCCGAAGGCTGGGGGCGGCGGCATAGGCCAGCGATATGGTCAGCCCGTTGCGCAGATATAGCTCCAGCGCTTCTTTGGGGGGCGAGGCAAGGGTGCCGCGCAAGCGATCCCCCAATTGCTCGGCGGCGCGATCGAGCAACTCCACATAATTTCCCGCGTTATGAAACCAGTCGCGCACTTCTTCCCAAGGAAGGCGGCTGCCACCAGCATGATCTGCGCCCAACGCTTCATCGACGATCTGAAGCCGCTGGCCGGCATTGCGATAGGCGGCGTGCAATTGGACAAATTGATCCGCAAGCGCGGGCTGTTGCTCGGCAATGCGGGCCAGTTGTTCGGCCGAGAGCGGGGTGGGGAATAACGGGTCAGCGGCCGCCTCGCGCAGTGCGGCAAAGCGGCGCGTGGCGGCATCTTCCTCAAATTCTTGCCAATCGAGCGGAAAATCCCGCGCCAAAATTTCCAAGAGGCTGGACGTCAGCGGCCGGTCATCGCTTTCCAATTGCGACAGATAGGAAACGGATATGCCAAGCCGTGTCGCCATATCTGCCTGTTTAAGTGCGCGGGCCGCGCGCAGCGCGCGCAGTCGTTCACCCGCAAAAATGCGGCGTTTCGACAATTTCCGATCCGGATCACCCATGTGCCGGATTTACTTTGCAAAGCACGACTTTGCAACTTTGCAAATTCACATTGGACATTGCCAGAAACTGGCCCCAAACGGGCACCTTCGTATTATTGGGGATCGCCATGTCATCGAACATCGCCGAACTGGAGAAACGCCGCGCCGCCGCCCGCATGGGTGGGGGGCAAAAGCGCATCGACGCACAACATGCCAAAGGCCGCCTGACCGCCCGCGAGCGGCTGAGCGTGCTGCTGGACGAAGGCTCTTTTGAAGAGCTCGATATGTATGTCGAACATAATTGCGTCGACTTCGGCATGGAAGAAACCAAGATCCCGGGCGATGGGGTCGTCACCGGCTCTGGCACGATCAATGGCCGGTTGGTCTATGTTTACAGCCAGGACTTCACTGTTTTTGGCGGCTCGCTGTCGGAACGCCATGCGCAGAAGATCTGCAAGATCATGGAAATGGCGCTGAAGGTTGGCGCCCCCGTCATTGGCCTGAACGACAGCGGCGGCGCGCGCCTTCAAGAAGGCGTGGCGTCGCTGGTCGGCTATGCCGAAGTGTTCCAGCGCAATGTGCTGGCCTCGGGCGTTGTCCCGCAATTGAGCCTGATCATGGGGCCGTGTGCAGGCGGTGCGGTTTATTCGCCGGCGATGACGGACTTCATCTTCATGGTGAAAGACAGCTCTTACATGTTCGTCACTGGCCCCGATGTGGTGAAGACGGTCACCAACGAAGTGGTGACGCAGGAAGAACTGGGCGGCGCGATCACCCATACCGCCAAATCCGGCGTTGCCGATCTGGCGCTTGAAAACGACATCGAGGCGCTGCTTGCGGCGCGCGACTTCATCGACTTCCTGCCGGAGAATAACCGCTCGGGCGTACCGGAACGCCCGTCGAGCGACCCATGGGATCGGATTGAGTCCAGCCTCGACACCTTGGTTCCGGCCTCCGCAACCATGCCCTATGACATGCACGAGCTGATCCGGAAGACCGTTGATGAAGGTGACTTCTTCGAGGTTCAGCCAAACCATGCCGGCAATATCATCATCGGCTTTGGCCGTGTTGAAGGCCGGACGGTCGGCATTGTCGCGAACCAGCCGATGGTGCTGGCGGGCTGTCTGGACATCAACGCCTCCAAAAAGGCGGGGCGTTTCGTCCGCTTTTGTGATGCGTTCGACATCCCGATTGTGACCTTTGTCGATGTGCCGGGCTTTTTGCCGGGCGTCAGCCAAGAGCATAATGGCATCATCAAGCATGGCGCCAAGCTGCTCTTTGCTTATGCTGAAGCGACCGTGCCGAAGATCACCGTGATTACCCGCAAGGCCTATGGCGGCGCCTATGACGTGATGGCCTCCAAGCATCTGCGCGGCGACCTCAACTATGCCTGGCCGACCGCCGAAATCGCGGTGATGGGCGCAAAGGGCGCGGTGGAGATTATCTTCCGGTCCGACATTGGCGATCCTGAAAAGATCGCCGAGCGCACCAAGGAATATGAGGACCGCTTCGCCAATCCGTTCGTGGCCGCCTCTAAGGGTTTTGTGGATGAGGTCATCATGCCGCATTCAACGCGCCGCCGGATTGCGCTGGGGCTGCGTAAGCTGCGCAACAAGCAGCTCGAAAACCCTTGGAAAAAGCACGATAACATCCCGCTTTAAGGAGCGTCTCCATGAAACTTGGTCGGCTGAACCATATCGGCGTTGCAACGCCTTCGATTGAGACCAGCATTGCCTTTTGGCGCGATGTGATGGGGGCCACGCATATCCACGCGCCCTTTGACTTGCCTGACCAGGGCGTGAAGGTGTGCTTTGTCGATACGCCGGCGGAAGGCCCAAACAATGGCACGCAGATCGAACTGATCGAGCCGCTGCCCGGCAATACCAGCATCGCAGGTTTTCTGGAAAAGAACCCGCAAGGCGGGC
>JBJTNW010000026.1:0-63503 GCA_046074265.1 Chakrabartia sp. | reverse complement strand
GCAATCCGTTGATGGATGGCAAGCGGCGCGGCTTCTACGAGTACCACGCGTGCCTGATGGAGCCGTGGGATGGGCCCGCGGCCATGGCCTTCACCGACGGCCGCCAGATCGGCGCGACGCTGGACCGCAACGGCCTGCGTCCCGCGCGCTTCTGCGTGACCAAGGACGATATCGTCTGCCTCGCTTCGGAAAGCGGCGTGCTGCCGTTCAGGGACGAGGATATCGTACGCAAGTGGCGGCTCCAGCCGGGCCGCATGCTGCTGATCGATCTCGAACAGGGTCGCATCGTCGAGGACGAGGAACTCAAGGCCGAACTGGCAGGCGCCCACCCTTACGACGAGTGGCTGGCGCAGGCGCAGTACAAGCTGGCCGATCTCGACGCGGTCGATCCCAAGCCTTTCGAGGTCGAGGAACAGGGCACCCTGCTCCAGCGCCAACAGGCGTTCGGCTACACGCAGGAAGACATCTCCCGGTTCCTCGAACCGATGGGCGTCAATGGCGAGGATCCGGTGGGATCGATGGGCACCGATACGCCGATCGCCGTGCTCTCCAGCCGGTCGCGCCTGCTCTACGACTATTTCAAGCAGAACTTCGCGCAGGTGACCAACCCGCCGATCGACCCGATCCGCGAAGAGCTGGTGATGAGCCTTGTCTCGATGATCGGCCCGCGCCCCAATCTTTTGGGCCGCGTTGCGGGCACGCACAAGCGGCTTGAAGTCGATCAGCCGGTGCTGACCAATGCCGATCTTGCGAAGATCCGCTCGGTCGAACAGGCGCTGGATGGCGCCTTCCGCACCGAAACCATCGACATGACCTGGGATGCCAAGGCAGGGGCTGCCGGGCTGGAACAGGCGTTGAAGGAAATGTGCTGGGCCGCAACCGAAGCGGTTCTGGCCGACAAGAACATCCTCATCCTGTCTGACCGGGCGCAGGGGCCGGACCGCATCGCCATGCCGTCGCTGCTGGCGACTGCCGCTGTCCATCACCACCTTGTCCGTCAGGGCCTGCGGATGCAGACCGGGCTTGTCGTGGAAACCGGCGAAGCGCGCGAAGTGCATCATTTCTGCGTGCTTGCGGGCTATGGCGCCGAAGCGGTGAACCCCTATCTCGCCTTTGAAACGCTGGAAGAAATCCGCGTTCGCCAAGGTCTTGAGCTGACGACCGAGCAGGTTCAGAAAAATTACATCAAGGCGGTTGGCAAAGGCATTTTGAAGGTCATGTCCAAAATGGGCATCTCGACCTATCAATCCTATTGCGGCGCGCAGATTTTTGATGCGGTGGGCCTGTCGTCGAAATTTATCGACGCCTATTTCACCGGCACCGCCACCACGATCGAAGGCGTTGGCCTTTCCGAAATTGCGGAAGAAACCGTCCGCCGTCACGCGGCCGCTTATTCCGACAACCCGATCTATCGCAACATGCTCGATGTTGGCGGCATTTATGGCTATCGCGTGCGCGGCGAAGACCATGCCTGGACGCCGACCAATGTCGCGAACCTCCAGCATGCGGTGCGCGGCAACTCCAAGGATCGCTATGAGGAGTTCGCCCGCTCGATCAACGAGCAGTCGGAACGTCTGCTGACGATCCGCGGGCTGATGCAGCTGAAAAAGGCCGACAAGCCGCTCGATCTTTCCGAGGTTGAGCCCGCAAGCGAAATTGTGAAGCGCTTTGCCACCGGCGCGATGAGCTTTGGCTCGATCAGCCGCGAAGCGCATACCACGCTTGCCATCGCCATGAACCGGATCGGCGGCAAGTCGAACACGGGCGAAGGCGGCGAAGAGGCAGACCGCTTCACCCCGCTCGCCAATGGCGATTCGATGCGTTCCGCCATCAAGCAGGTGGCCTCGGGCCGTTTTGGCGTGACCGCAGAATATCTGGTCAATGCCGATGATATTCAGATCAAGATGGCGCAGGGCGCCAAGCCCGGCGAAGGCGGCCAGTTGCCCGGCGACAAGGTCGACAAGAACATCGCCCGCGTCCGCCATTCAACGCCGGGTGTCGGCCTGATCTCGCCGCCGCCGCACCATGACATTTATTCGATCGAAGATCTGGCCCAGCTGATCCACGATCTGAAGAACGTCAACACGCGGGCGCGCATCTCGGTGAAGCTCGTCTCGGAAGTGGGCGTCGGCACGGTTGCCGCGGGCGTTGCCAAGGCGCGCGCCGACCATGTGACGATTGCCGGCTATGAAGGCGGCACGGGCGCGTCGCCGCTTACCTCGCTTACCCATGCGGGCAGCCCGTGGGAAATCGGCTTGGCTGAAACCCAGCAGACCCTGCTTTTGAACGGCCTGCGTTCACGCATCGCCGTGCAGGTGGATGGCGGGCTGCGCACTGGCCGCGATGTCGCCATTGGCGCCTTGTTGGGCGCGGATGAATTTGGCTTTGCAACCGCCCCGCTGATCGCTGCGGGCTGCATCATGATGCGCAAATGCCATCTGAATACCTGCCCGGTTGGCGTTGCGACGCAAGACCCGGTGCTGCGCGCGCGCTTCACCGGCCAGCCCGAACATGTCATCAACTATTTCTTCTTCGTGGCTGAAGAACTGCGCCAGATCATGGCGGAAATGGGCTTCCGCACGGTGGAGGAAATGGTCGGCCGGGTCGACCGGCTCGACATGCGTCAGGCGCTCGACCATTGGAAGGCGCACGGCGTTGACCTTGGCCGCTTGCTCCACAAGGTTGATCTGCCCGAAGGCGCGCCGCTGCGCTGGACGGAAACGCAGAACCACGGCCTCGACAAGGCGCTGGATCAAGAGCTGATCAAGGCCGCGGCTCCCGCGCTTGAAAAGGGCGAGGCCGTCCGCATCGAACGCGAGATCAAGAATGTGAACCGCACCGCGGGCGCGATGCTCTCGGGCGAAGTGGCGAAGCGTTATGGCCATGAAGGCCTGCCCGCCAACACGATCCAAATCGCGCTCACGGGCGTTGCGGGCCAGAGCTTTGGCGCCTTCCTTGCCCATGGCGTGACGCTTGAACTGACGGGCGATGCCAATGACTATGTTGGCAAGGGCCTGTCGGGCGGCCGCATTGTTGTGCGCCAGCCCGCCCATGTGACCCGCGAGCCGACCGAGAATATCATCGTCGGCAACACCGTGCTCTATGGCGCGATTGCGGGCGAAGCCTATTTTAACGGCGTCGCCGGGGAACGCTTTGCCGTGCGCAATTCGGGCGCGCTCTGCGTCGTCGAAGGCACGGGCGATCATGGCTGCGAATATATGACGGGGGGCGTCGTCGTCGTGCTGGGCAAGACCGGCCGCAACTTTGCCGCCGGCATGTCGGGCGGGGTTGCCTATGTCTATGATGAAGACGGCCTGTTCCGCGACCGCTGCAACATGGCGATGGTCGATGTCGAAGCGATCGAGGCCGATGGCCCCGAAGCCGAGAATTCATCGGGCGCGCCGCAGCAACGTGCGGCCAATGTCCATGATTTCGGCATGGGCGATACGCTCTACCATTCGCAGGACCGCTTGCGCATCCTGTTGGAACGCCACCACCTCTACACCGGCAGCAAGCGCGCGCGTGCGCTGCTCGATGATTGGGACAACAGCTTGAAGCGCTTCGTCAAGGTCATGCCGCGGGATTACCGCCGGGCCTTGAAGCAGCTCGAGGCCGAGCGCCTCGCCGCTGCGAACGTTGCTGCTGAATAATAGATACGGGAAACTGACCATGGGCAAGGCCACCGGCTTCCTCGAACTCGACCGCTCCGACCGCAAATATGCGGACCCCAAGGAGCGCCTGTCGCATTACCGCGAATTCGTCATCCCGATGTCGGAAGACCAGATTCGCGGCCAAGCCTCGCGCTGCATGAATTGCGGCATTCCTTATTGTCACAATGGCTGTCCGGTGAACAACATCATCCCGGACTGGAACCATCTGGTCTATGAGAATGACTGGCGCACCGCGCTGGAAGTGCTGCATTCGACCAACAACTTCCCGGAATTTACCGGCCGCATCTGCCCCGCCCCGTGCGAGGCGAGCTGCACGCTCAACATTGATGACGCCCCCGTCACGATCAAGTCGATCGAATGCCAGATCGTCGATCGCGGCTGGGCCGAAGGCTGGATCACCCCGCTGGTGCCGTCGCGCAAGACCGGGAAATCGGTTGCCGTTATCGGCTCTGGCCCGGCCGGCATGGCCTGCGCCCAGCAATTGGCACGCGCGGGCCATAGCGTGACCGTCTTTGAAAAGAACGACCGGGTCGGCGGGCTGCTGCGCTACGGCATTCCTGACTTCAAAATGGAAAAGCAGCTGATCAACCGCCGCCTTGTGCAGATGGAAGCCGAAGGGGTTGTGTTCCGCACCTCGATGGAAGTCGGCGTGCAGGTGTCGTTTGAAAGCCTGCAGCAAAATTATGACGCCGTGGTGATGGCAGGCGGCGCGGAAGACGCGCGGCGGCTGGATATTCCGGGTGCAGAAATGGCGGGCGTCCGCCTTGCGATGGAATTCCTGACGCAGCAGAACAAGCGCAATGCCGGCGATGATGAATTGCGCGCCGCACCGCGTGGCACGCTGACCGCAACGGGCAAGCATGTCATCGTCATCGGCGGCGGCGATACCGGATCCGACTGTGTGGGCACGTCCAACCGTCAGGGCGCGGCCTCCGTCACCCAGATCGAAATCATGCCAAAGCCGCCCGTCAGGGAAGAGAAGTCGCTGAGCTGGCCGAACTGGCCGCTCAAGCTGCGTACCTCGTCCAGCCATGAAGAAGGCTGTGATCGCGACTGGGCCGTGCTGACCAAACGCGTCGTCGGCTCGAACGGGGTTGTCGAAGGGCTGGAATGCGTTCGTGTTGATTGGGTCGATGGCAAGATGGTGGAAGTGCCGGGCAGCGAATTCACGCTGAAGGCCGATTTGATCCTGCTTGCCATGGGCTTTGTCGGTCCGCGCAAGGCCGGCATGATCGAGCAGGCCGAAGTCTCGCTTGATCCGCGCGGCAATGTGCAGGCCGATACCGACAGCTATGCAACGAGCCAAGACGGCGTCTTTGCCTGTGGCGATATGCGCCGCGGCCAGAGCCTGGTTGTCTGGGCCATCCGCGAAGGTCGGCAATGCGCCCGCGCGGTTGACCTGCACCTGATGGGGGCAACCGAGCTGCCGCGCTAAGCCGCTGCGCTCTGTGAAAAAATGGGGCGGCCCCTGCCGGGGTCGCCCTTTTTCATGGCCTTAACGGCTCTTGATAAAGGCCCGGATATCGCGCGAAAGCTTGGCGCGATCTTCATCGCGCACATACATCATGTGCCCGGCATCATAATAATGGAACTGGATGCGCTCCTTGGGGAAATCGGCCCGGGTCAGCGCATATTCCGCCGCGAAAAAGGGCGTGGCGAAATCATAATAGCCTTGCGCCACAAAGATTTTGAGGCCCGCATTTTCGCGCAGCGCACGCGATACATAGGGCGCCACATTCATATAGGTATCGCTGTCGCGGCCATCATTGAGCCGCCAGTCCCACTTGCCGACATTGCCAATCGTCACATAGCTGCGGTCGGTCTTATAGCCGAGCGTGGTCCGGGCATAGGCATTGATGGCCGCGGTATAGCCGCCATCAATGCCATAAAAGCTGGGGTCATCATCCACCTCGGACCCAGCAGTATCGGCATCGCGGCCGGTGTAGCGCGAATCCAACCGGCCGATGGTCAGCCCGCGATCGCGCAGCAATTCCTTATAGAAGCGCCCCGGCGTCACGCGCAGATCGGCGCGGTCCAAAAAGGCTTCGCTTAGCCCGGTGAAGCGGGCAAGATCGCGCCGGATAGCCGCCCGTTCGTCGGCAGGAAGCGCATTGCCCTTCAGCAGCGCGGCCAGATACGGCCCGGTCGCCCAGGCTCGCGCTTCTGCCGATATCCCAGCCGCCCCGCCGGCGTGGCTCACCTTGCCATGGAACAGCGCGGTGGCCGCCATAGACGGGATGTTGAGCGCATAGCCCAGCTCGTTGCCCTGCGTATCCGCCCCGGCCCCAAAATCTAGCACGGTGGAAATCAGGATGACGCCATTAAGCGCGACATCATTATATTCGCCCTCCAGCTGGTTGAGGACGGCAGCCGAACGGGTTGTGCCATAGCTTTCGCCACCGATGAACTTGGGGGCATTCCAGCGGCCATGTTCGTTGAGCCAGAGGCGGATATATTGGGCAACCGACTTGGCGTCTTGGGTTACCCCCCAATAGTCCTGCGGGTCCACGCCCGGCATCGCATAGGAAAAGCCCGTCCCAACCGGATCGATAAAGACGATATCGGTTACATCCAACAGGCTGTCGGGATTGGGCACCAGCGGATAGGGCGGCGCGCCATCATCGCGCGCGTCGGACGGAATGGCGACCCGCATCGGGCCAAATGCGCCCATATGAAGCCAGACCGAACCAGAGCCGGGGCCGCCGTTGAACAAGAAGGTTACCGGGCGGTTCGGGTCCTGCCCGTCCTTGATATAGCTGGTGGAAAAAATGGCGGCGCGCGGCTTGCCGTCTGGCCCGGGCAGGAAGGTCTCGCCCGCGATCGCGCTATAGCTGATCTTCTGGCCGTTAAAGAGACCGCTATGGCGCGTGACCGAGCGGTTGGGGACGGCGGGCGCGGCGACGGCCGGGCTTGTATCGGCCGCCTTGCTGGCGGCTACAGGCTCGGCCTGTGCCACGGCGGCGGCGGCCGCACCCACCAGAAAAACAGACGCAAATCGCAAGGCCATCCTCATCACGGCACCCTTTCCCCAAAACAAGATGATGCGCGGGTACGCAGGCAGGGCTTAGACGGTCAAGACCATCTTCAACGCCCCTTCGGCGCGCGCGTCAAACAGCTGATAGGCCCGGGCGCCATCGCTGAGCGGCATTTTGTGGCTGATATACCGCTCGGGCGTCAACCGGCCGGACTGAACAAGCGGGATCAGCGCCGGCCATTCTTCCGGCACCGAGCAGGTGCCGATGCGGAACGTTAGCCCCTGGCCAAAAGCACGGCTCATCGGGAAGGTGAATTTGCGGCTTTGCGCCACCCCGATAACTGAAACCGTCGCCCGACGCGCCGCGAGGCGAAGCGACAGGCTGATCGTGGCATCCACACCCACCGCTTCCACGACGCAATCGATCATCCGACCTCTGCTGGCTTCCTTGATATGATCAACCGCCGTTTCAGGATCGAGCGCGATGGCCCCGGCCGCTGCCGCCAGCGCCCGGCGTTCCGGGACCAGATCAATCGCATAGACAATCGCTGCGCCCATGATGAAGGCAGCCTCCACCGCCATCAGGCCAATCGGACCCAGCCCGACCACAGCGACACTGCTGCCGGGCCGGATGTCTGCCTGACGCGCGCCAAACCAGGCGGTCGCCAGACTGTCCGTCATCATCAGCGCCTGATCGGCCGAGATGCCTTCCGGGATCAACGCCATATTGCCATCGGCAGCGGGCACGCGCACCGCTTCTGCCTGACAGCCCTGAAGCGCGGCCGACAGGCCATAGCACGACCCGCTATTGGTCACGCATTTGTTCACAACGCCCGCCCGGCAGGGCGCACAGGCGCCGCAGCCCACAGCGGCAGAGATCATCACCGTGTCGCCGGGGCGGAAGCGCGAGACGGCGCTGCCCACCTCTACCACTTCGCCCACCGCCTCATGGCCGACGCAATAGCCGATATCTTCGGAGAAGCCGTGGCCATGATAAATATGCAGGTCTGACCCGCAGATCGCGCAGGCCGTCACCTTCACAATCGCATCGCGCGGGCTTTGCGGCGTGGGATCCTCCATCGCCTCATAGCGGATGTCGCGCGCGCCATAATAACGTAGAGCCTTCATCTGGCGTCTCCTTGCCTAGCGTTGCGGGGATGCCAGATATTCGGCGATCTTCTGTTTGGCGAGCTGCGCCATATGCACTTCTTCCGGCCCATCGGTGATGCGGACATAGCGATTGAGCGTGAAGAAATAGGCCATCGGCGCATCGTCGCTGACGCCCATGCCGCCATGAACCTGAATGGCCCGGTCTGCCACCGTCTGCGCCATTTGCGGAGCGACGACCTTGATCGCGGCGATCAGGTCCTTGGCGACCTTGTTGCCATATTTATCCATCTGGTCGGCGGCCTTCAGCGTCAGCAGCCGCGCCATTTCAACCTCGCAGAAGGACCGGGCAATATCTTGCCGGATGCTCGATTGGTCCGACAATTTCTTGCCAAAGGCCACGCGGCTGTCCGCCCGCCGCGCCATATATTCAAGCGACCGTTGCGCCTGCCCGATGGAACGCATGCAGTGATGGATGCGCCCCGGCCCAAGCCGGCCTTGCGCAATTTCAAACCCCCGACCTTCGCCGAGGATCAGATTCTCCTTAGGGACGCGCACATTGTTGAATTCCAGCTCCACCTCGCCGCCCGGCGAGTTCATCGAGCCAAACACCGTCAGATGCCGGACAACGCGCACGCCCGGCGTATCGCGCGGGACGATGATCTGCGAATGCTGGGCATGGCGGGGATTATCAAACAGCGTTTTACCCATGACGATAAACAGATCACAGCGCGGGTGCATCGCGTTGGAGATCCACCATTTGCGGCCGTTGATCACATAATCATCGCCATCAGGCAGGATCGAGAGTTCCAAATTGGTGGCATCCGACGAGGCGACCTGCGGCTCCGTCATCACATAGGCAGAGCGGATCTCCCCTGCGAGCAGCGGCTTTAACCAGCGTTCTTGCTGTTCGGGCGATCCGAACTTCGCCAGCACCTCCATATTGCCGGTGTCGGGCGCAGAGCAATTGAAGACCTGCGACGAAAAGGGCACGCGGCCCATCAACTCCGCGAGCGGCGCATATTCCAAATTGGTGAGCCCGGGGCTGAACGCGCCATATTCATGCGGCAGAAACAGGTTCCACAGCCCTTCGGCGCGCGCCTTTTCCTTCAGCGCCTCCATCTTCGGCCATTCTTGCCAGAGGTTCGCGGCATCATGGACCCAGTGATAATAGTCCGCCTCATGGGGATAGATATGGGCGTCCATAAACGCCTCAATCCGCGCCAGAAGCGCTTTCACTTTGTCGCTATGATCAAAATTCACCGGTCACCCTCTCCTTGGTTATGGTGGGGAGAATGAGAGGGGCTGACGCGAACGTCAATCCAGTGCGTCAGATCGCGTTGATATCGACCACCGTCGGGATGGTGTCATTGAGCAGGGTGATTTTCTTGCGGGCGATCTTCCAGCCGCCCGGCTCTTGCACAAGCTGATAGTCATAGCGGCCAAAGAAATGATCCGTGCGCCCCATGCGCGGATCAAAACGATGGCAGACAAAGGCGGCATTGACCTGGGCACGGCCAGCGGCGCTTTCCAGCACCAGCACATTGCTGATCTGATGGACCACGCGCGGCAGCGGCGTGGAGGCGATCGACAGGCCCGAGGTGAGCCGCATCACCCGGTCTTCCAGATTGCGGCGGCCGCGATAATAGATCAGCGACAATTCCCGGTCCGGATCCGAGGTGGTCGATACTTCATCCCGCCAGGCCGGCATCCAGAATTCCACATCCTCGGTAAAGAGCGCCAGCCAATCGGCGAACTGCTGCGTGTCGATCAGCAGCGCCTCGCGGTAGAGCAGCTCTTCCGCCCCGGCCCGGGTCAGCACATCCCCGCTCATGCGGCAAAAGCCCCCGCCATGCGCTGCGCCCAGGCGCGGTAATAGCTGTGGTAGAGCGTCTCGTCGCACAATTGCGAATCTGCAAGCACGCTGCGCGCCGGGTGAAGATTAATCTTGTCGGAAAAGCGGTTGCCGCCCGCCACGCTTGCCGTCATCCCGCGCGCATAGCCCTGCAACCAAGGCGCAAGCGGGCTGGCAAAGCCGCGCTGGCAATTTTCATAAGCAATTGTGTCATCGGGCGTCGCCATGCCGGTTGGGTTGAAGAAATCCTCATATTGCCGGATGCGCTGGCGACGCGCAGCCGCACTTTCTCCTTTGGGCGCGATGCACCAGGTTTGCATTTCCGTCTGCCCGGGCGCGAGCGGACGGATGACGCGCAACTGGCTGGAGGCATTTTCCGCCACCTGCAAATTAGGGAAGATCGTCAAATTACGCATGTTGAACATCCAGTCGCGCTTGGCCGCGCCCACCCGGTCTGCCAGCGCCTCGGCCTGTTCATAAAGCGGGATCGCCGGCGTGACGCCAAAGACGCCCCAGTTGAGCACATGGCCATTTTCAAAACTGAAGCTGCCCCCGCCAATGCCCTGCGTTTCCTCCTTCCAATAATCGCTGTTTTCCCAAACCGAGGCGACGACATCGGCGCTCATCTCTTGCTGCCGCCGTTCCAGCACGCGGATATAAGAGGGGTGGGCCGAGGTAAAATGATAAGCGTCGGAACAGTTTTCTAGCTGGAGCTTCCAGTTCGCCGCATAGGTGAAGGTCACTTGCCCTGGCACCAATTCCAGCCCCTCGGCGCTTTGATCCGCGACCAAATCCAGCAGCTTGCGCGCCTCGCCCAGATAGTCTTCGAGCGACGGCACATCGCCGACAAGGCTGCCAAAGAGAAAGCCGCGATAGGCGGCAAAAGCGGGCAGTTCGGCGAGCCCCTGATCGCCCTGAAGAAACGCGTCGCTATAGCAGCCCGCGCTTTTCCATTTGACCGCCTTGTTGCGGCCCGCGCTATCAAAGCTCCAGCTATGATAGGGGCAGACATGCTGGCGGGCATGGCCCTGACGGACCAGCGCGATCCGCGCCCCCTTGTGCGGGCAGCTGTTAACAAAGGCGCGCAAGACGCCCGCGCCATCGCGCTGAACAAGAAGGGGCACCCGCCCCGCCTGAGTGGTGAAAAAATCATGCGGGCCGGGGGCCTGACTTTCCAACCCCAAAAAAACCCAGCCGCCTTCAAACAGCCGCGCCATTTCTGCCGCAAAGATCGCGGGGTCGGTAAAGATCGCGCGGTTGACGCGGAAAATGCCTTCCTCCGGGCGGTCGTCGATCAGGTCGCTGAGCTTCATGTCCCTCTCCATCGCCGACAAAGCATAAAGCGTCGCCCGCCAAACAAAAGGCGATTGATCCGGCGCCGCGCCGCACGATAAGCAGCGCGGCACAACAGGAGCGCCAGCCATGGACAAAATCATCATCATCGGGGCGGGCGCGATGGGCAGCTTCTTTGCCGCACGGCTGGCCCGGGCCGGGGCGGACGTGACACTGGTTGATGTGGATTCGGCCCGCCGCTCGGCCATCGCGCAGCACGGCATTTCACTCCACGACACCCAAGGCGATTTTATTGTCCCCGTACGCGCGGCGCGTGCGCAGGAGGTGAGCGGCCCGGTCGATCTTGTCGTTCTTTTTACCAAAGCGATGCACAGCAAGGTGGCGATCCAGTCGGTCGCGCATCTGGCGGCGGACGCGGCGGCGGTGCTGACGCTTCAGAACGGACTGGGCAATGCCGAAGCAATTGCCGAGGTCTTTCCGGCCGAGCGCGTGCTGATGGGCGTAACCGATTGGCCGGCAGACTTTGTGCCGCCCCACGGCGTGGCCGTTCATGGGGCGGGCCATGTCTGGATGGGTTGCGCGACCGACGGCGAAGATCAGCTGGCGCACCGCGTGATCGATCGGCTCAATTCTGCCGGGCTTGCCGCAGCTTATGATCCTCAAATCCGGGCCGCCATTTGGGAAAAGGCCGCCTTTAACGCCGCGCTCAACGCGCTGGCGACGCTATTGGATGTGCCGGTTGGCGGGCTGGACACGCCCGAAGGCCGGCGGATCGCCACGGCCGTTGCCGAAGAAAGCATCGCCGTGGCCGCCGCCTTGGGTATCGCGATGGACCGGGCCCGGCTGATCGCCAAGATCGACTTTGCCCTCGCCCAGCACAAAGCGCATCTGCCCTCTATGCTGCAAGACCGGCGCGCCGGCCGCGCGACTGAAATTGAAGCGATCAACGGGGCGATCATAGAGGCCGCACGCCGCGTTGGCCTGACCGCGCCGGTTACCGCCACCCTCGCCGATCTTGTCCGCATGGGCGAACCGCAGGCCGAGGGATTGGACGCACGCTGACGCCCTCTTGTTGGTACGCCATAGCGCGATGCTTGCGCGCTGGTCCTAAAGACCTGCGCCTGAATGAAAGAATCAGTCCGCCCAAGCCCATAAGCTGATGGCCAAGACCATCACAGATTCGGGAGAGCGGCGATGACCTTTGCCAACAAGATTGTTCTTATCACCGGTGCAAGCGGCGGAATTGGCAGCGCCACCGCGCGCGCTTTTGCCGCCGCCGGGGCAACGCTGGTCCTGACCGATATCTCGGGCGATGCCGTGGCGGCGCTCGCCAAGGATATCGGCGGTACGGCCTATGCCCATGATGTGGCAGATGAAGCGCGCTGGGCGGAAATTACCGCGGCAACGCTGGCGGCCCATAAGCGGATTGACGTGCTGGTCAATGCCGCGGGCATTGAGGGCAATTTGCGCGAAAGTGGGCTCGACACCTCGCTGGGTGAATGGCGCCGCGTGATCTCGACCAATTTGGACGGCACCTTTCTTGGCTGTCGGGCGGTGCTCCCGGCGATGCTGGCGCAAAAGACCGGGTCGATCATCAACCTGTCGTCGATCGTTGCGTTCATGGGCACGCCAACTGCGCTGGCTTATGGGGCGAGCAAGGCGGGCGTGGAGCAATTGTCACGGTCCTTCGCGCTGTTGGGCGCGGCCGATGGCGCCAAGGTGCGCTGCAACTCGGTTCATCCCGGCGTGATCAAGACGCGGATGACCGACGCGATTTTCGCCGAGTTCGCGGCCAATACCGGATCCTCCGCCGACGAGGTGGAAACAACTTTGTGTGCCAGCATTCCCTTTGGTGCGCGCGGCGTGCCGCAAAATGTGGCCGATCTGATCCTGTACCTGGCCGGCGATGGCGCCGCTTATGTCACCGGCTCTGCCTTCAAGGTTGATGGCGGCTGGTCCGTCACCAGCGCCGGCTGATTTAAGGAGACGCTTGATGGCCAGTGAAGACCTTGCCCAATTGCTGGGCCTGCTGCGCGCCGGCGGCCCTGACCTAGGCGCCCCCCCGCTGGAGGCGCGCGCCGCCTTTGAGGCGCTGCTCGCCAATTTGCCGGTGGCGGACGACCTTGGCTTTACCCCGGAAACTTTGGGGGGCGTGCCCGCCTTACGCGTGACGGCGCCCAACAGCGCAGCTGATCGCGCGCTTCTTTACCTGCATGGCGGGGCTTTTGTGGTTGGCAGCGCCCAGGGCTATCGCGGCCTGGCCGGGGACCTCGCCCGGGCAGGGGGGCTGACCGGCTTTGCGATTGATTATCGGCTCGCTCCGGAAACCCCGTTCCCCGGCGCGGTCGAAGATGCCGCTGTCGCCTATCTGGCGCTGCTCGACAAGGGCTTTGCCCCCGACAAAATCGTGCTGGCCGGAGATTCGGCGGGCGGCGGCCTGACCTTGTCGACCTTGGTTCAACTGCGCGATGCCGGGCATCCGCTGCCGGCCTGTGCGCTGCTGATTTCGCCATGGGCGGACCTTGGCTGCACGGGTGGCAGCATCACCAGCAAGCAAGCCGAAGACCCGTCGCTAACGGCCGAGGCATTGCGCAAAACGGCGGCGCATTATTTGGGCGACACGCCTGCCCAAACCCCGCTGGCGTCTCCTATCCATGCCGATCTATCGGGCCTGCCGCCGCTTCTTATTCAAGTTGGCTCGGCGGAAATCCTGCTTGACGATGCCGTGCGTGTCGCGTCGGTGGCGGGCCATGCCGGCACCGCGGTTCGGCTCGATATCTGGCCAGACATGGTCCATGTCTGGCATGCCTTTGCCTTCATGCTGGCCGCCGGGCGGGCCGCGATTGCCGATGCGGGCGTCTTTTTCACCTCACATATCAAAGGGAACTGACCATGGCCGATGCGAGCAAGGGTCTGGATGCGATCATCATCGGGGCGGGCTTTAGCGGCCTCTATATGTTGCACAAATTGCGCGAAAAGGGCCTTAATGCGCGGATTTTGGAAGCAGCAGATGATGTGGGCGGCACCTGGTATTGGAACCGCTATCCGGGCGCGCGCTGCGATATTCCAAGCCTGGAATATTGCTATTCCTTTTCGCCCGAATTGCAGGCCGAATGGCAGTGGACCGAGCGTTATGCCGCCCAGCCGGAAATCTTGCGCTATCTGGAACATGTGGCCGATCGCTTTGACCTGCGCCGCGATATTTCCTTCCAGACCCGCGTGACGGCCGCGCATTGGGACGAAGCAAGCCAGCACTGGCAGATCGAGACAGACGGCGGCTCCCGCTATGATGTCCCCTACTGCATCATGGCGACCGGCAATCTCTCGGTCGCCAAAATGCCCGATATTCCGGGCATTGAGGATTTTGCCGGGGCGCTTCACCATACGGCGGACTGGCCGCGCGGCGGCGTGGATTTCGCCGGCAAGCGCGTCGGTGTGATCGGCACCGGTTCTTCCGGCATCCAAGCGGTGCCCGTGATCGCCGAAGCGGCGGCCGAGGTGATTGTCTATCAGCGCACGCCCAGCTTTGCCGTGCCAGCGAGCAACCGCCCGCTGACGCCCGACGATATCACCGCGATCCGTGCCGATTATGATCGGCTGCGCGAAGAGGCGCGGTCTTCCTTTCTTGGCTTTTTTGGCGGCCCGATGCCGGGCGCCGCGATCGACCAAAGCGCCGAAGAGCGCGAAAAGCGCTTTGAGCAGGCTTGGGGCGCCGGCACCACGGGCCTGTTGCAGGCCTATGAGGATCTGCTCGTCAACGAAGCCTCCAACGCGACCGCGGCCGACTTTGCCCGGCGCAAGATTCAGCAGCTGGTCAAAGACCCAGAAACCGCGCGGCGGATGACGCCAACCGACTATCCGATTGGTGCGCGACGGCTGTGTTCTGAAATCGGCTATTTTGAAGCGATGAACCGCGACAATGTGGCGCTGGTCGATATTCGCGAAACGCCGATTGACCGGATTGAGCCGGATGGCGTGGTTGTGGCCGGCACAAAGCAGCCGCTGGATATGCTGGTGCTGGCAACCGGCTTTCATGCGATGACCGGCGCCCTGACCCGCATTGATGTGACCGGCGCCGACGGGCTGCGGCTGCAAGACCAATGGGCCGATGGCCCGCGATCCTATCTTGGGCTGATGGTTGCGGGCTTCCCCAATATGTTCATGGTGACAGGGCCGGGCAGCCCTTCGGTGCTGAGCAACATGGTGCTTTCCATTGAACAGCATGTCGATTGGATCGCCGACTGCATCAGCACGCTGACGACGCAGGGCGCCCGCCGGATTGAGCCGACCCAAGAGGCGGAAACAGCGTGGATGGACCATGTCGATGCTGTCGCGCAAACCACGCTCTTTCCCAAGGCGAACACCTGGTACCAAGGGCGTACGCGCGATGGGCGCTCGGTCTTCATGCCCTATGTCGGCGGGGTCGGGCCTTATCGCGATACCTGTGCCGAGATTGCCGCCAACGGCTATCGGGGCTTTGCCATCGCTTCCTGACCGACCGTCCTAACCCTTGGGGTGGCGGCGCGCACGACGGGCCTTGTGCGCCTTATAGCTTTCCAGCACGCGGCGCATATCGTCGATCGCGTGCTGGCGATCCCGCGCGTCGCTGATCTCGGCCAGTTCGCGCTTCAGCCGGGTGGCAAAATCGGCATAGGCATTTTGCCAGTCGCGCGCGACGCTTTGCGCCAGAGACGGATCGCCGGTTGCGGTGCGGCGGGCCGGTGCCGCAGGCGACAGCGCATAAACCTCGCCAATTTCCGGCAGGCGGATATCAAGGCCGGGCTGATCGCCGGCGATGAGCGCCTTCAGCGCCTCAAGCGCGCCCTGCTCACCATGATCTAGAAATAGGCTCCCGGAAATCGGCAGCCGTGCTTCGATCCAGCGGCGCAGCTCGGTTTGGTCGGCATGCGCCGAATAGCCATCGAGCACGCGGATCTCGGCACGGACACGCACGTCCCGGCCAGAGATGCGCACCGTCTTGGCACCATCCACCAGCACGCGGCCCAGCGAGCCTTGCGCCTGAAAGCCGACGAACAACACGCTCGAATCCGGCCGGTCAAGATTATGGAGCAGATGGTGGCGGATGCGCCCCGCTTCACACATGCCCGAGGCCGCCAGAATGATCGCGCCCGATAGCGCATTGAGCCGCATGGATTCGGTGACATCATCGACAAAGTGAAACGCCGGATGCGCAAAGACATTGGCGCCGCCCGTATCTTCCAGATGCTCGGCATGGGCGGCAAAGACGCGGGTCGTTTTGTTGGCAAGCGGGGAATCAACAAAGATCGGGACGTTGGGCAGCTCGCCTGCGGTCATCAACAGCCCCAGATCAAAGAGCAATTCTTGCGTGCGCTCCAACGCGAAGGCGGGGATGATGAGGTTCCCGCCCCGGGCGAGTGCGCGGCGCACCTCCACTTGCAACGCCGCCCGGCGCGCCTCGGGCGTCAGCGGCGGGCGGGCACGGTCGCCATAGGTGGATTCGCAAATCACATGGTCAAAGCCCTGCGGCGCGATCGGCAGCGCCTCGAACGTCTTGTTGTCCGGCCCGAGATCGCCCGAGCACAGGACCCGCGTCCCCGCAACCTCTAGCTCGACCGACGCGGCACCCAGAATATGCCCGGCATTCCAGAAGCGGGCGCGAAAGCCGGGGGCGGGCTCAAACCAGTCTTCCTCGTCAATGGGCTGGCAAGCGCGCCACGCATCAAGCGCATCGGCCTCGGTATAAAGCGGCTTGAACGGATCGTCCCCCGCCCGGTCATGCCGACGATTGCGGCGCGCCGCTTCAGACTCCTGAATGCGCCCGGCATCCGCGAGCATATGTTCCAACAGGTCGGCGGTTGGCCCGGTGCAGAAAATCTTGCCCTTAAAGCCCTGCGCCATCAGCTTGGGCAGCAAGCCGCTATGGTCGATATGCGCATGGGTTAGGACGACAGCCGCAACCTTAGCGGCATCAAAATCAAACGGCCCATGGTTGAGCGCCTCCAGCGAGCGCGAGCCTTGAAACAGGCCGCAATCGACCAGCAGCACCTTCGCGCCGTGGCGAAATT
Organism: Chakrabartia sp.; assembly: GCA_046074265.1. Lineage (GTDB taxonomy): Bacteria > Pseudomonadota > Alphaproteobacteria > Sphingomonadales > Sphingomonadaceae > Aquisediminimonas. Next base: position 46,556 of record JBJTNW010000026.1, on the reverse strand, counting down.
CCAGACATGATCCGGTGACTGTCTTGGCAGCCCCGTGGAAGCGAAGCGAAAGGCCCGTCTCTGCCGTCGCTGATGCCATATCCGCTCCCCCCAAATCTTAATCGGCGCTGCTGGCCTCCAGCATATGGATGATGCCGGAAAAGTCGACATCCCCTTGGCCAAGCTGCGCAAATTCCTGATAAAGTTCTGCCGCGCGGGCGCCCATTGGCACGACCGCCCCGGCCTGATCCGCTGCCTGCATCGCAAGCAACAGGTCCTTCAACATCAAGTTGGTCGCAAAGCCACCGCGATACTCATTGTCCGCCGGGCTTTGCGGGCCGACGCCCGGCACCGGGCAATAGCTGGTCATCGACCAGCTCTGCCCCGAGGCCTTGGACGAGATGTCATAGAATGTCTGGAGGTTAAGGCCGAGCTTCTTTGCCATGACAAAGGCTTCGCAGGTCGCGATCATCGTCGCACCCAAGATCATGTTGTTGCAAATCTTGGCCGCTTGCCCGGCACCGCTTTGGCCGGCATGGATCACGGCCTTGCCCATCGCGGCCAAGATCGGCTCGGCATGGTCAAACCCGCTGGGCGTGCCTCCCACCATGAACGTCAGCGTCCCGGCATTGGCCGCCGCGATCCCGCCTGAAACAGGCGCATCCACCATTTCATAGCCGCCACGCTTCGCGGCCTCGCGGGCGACCGCGCGGGCGGTCTCCACATCGATCGTGGAACAATCCATCAACGTTGCGCCGCGCGGCGCATGGCCCAGAATATCCTCGCCATAGACCTGCGCGACAATCTTGCCATTGGGCAGCATGGTGACGACCGCCTGCGCATCGGCAACCGCCTCGCGGATCGATGCGGCGGGCGCGCAGCCATTTTCCTTGGCGCGCGCCAGGGCATCGGCCGACAGATCAAAAGCGCGCACCTGATGCCCGGCCCGGACCAAATTGGCTGCCATCCCGCCGCCCATATTGCCCAGGCCGATAAAGCCGATCTTCATCGCTTATTTCCCCGTCCAATTGCCGGGCCGCTTTTCGATAAAGGCGGCCATGCCTTCCTTCTTGTCGTCGGTAGCCGTCAGCACTTGGAAGATGCGGCGCTCCATCAACAGGCCCTGATCCAGCGTGGTTTCAAACGCCGCGTTCACCATTTCCTTGTTCGCAATGGCGGCCAAGGGCGGCATCGCCGCAATCTCGGTTGCGGTCTTGATCGCTTCATCGACCAGCGTGGCGAGCGGCACAACGCGGGCGACAAGGCCCGACCGCTCGGCCTCATCCGCGCCCATCATCCGGCCGGTCAGGCACATTTCCATGGCCTTCGCCTTGCCAATCGCGCGCGTCAGCCGCTGCGATCCGCCCATGCCCGGGCCGACGCCCAGCTTGATTTCCGGCTGACCGAAGCGGGCCGTATCGGCCGCGATGATGAAGTCCGCCATCATTGCCAATTCGCACCCGCCGCCCAGCGCAAAGCCGTTGACCGCGGCGATCCACGGCTTGCGCGTGGTTTTGACAACATGGCTGGTCCAGCGGCTGAAAAAATCATCCGCGTAAAACTCAGCCGCCGGCTTATCGGCCATTTCCTTGATGTCAGCCCCAGCCGCAAAGGCCTTTTCGCCGCTGCCGGTAATGACGGCGCAGCGCTGCGACGCATCGGCTTCAAAGGCGGCAAAAGCAGCGATCAGATCTTCCAGCACCTGCGCGTTCAACGCATTGAGCGCCTGCGGGCGATTGAGCGTGATCAGCGTGACGGCACCGCGCTGTTCAACCAGGATCGTTTCGTAGCTCATAGGGGTTTCCATTCCTCTTGGGGGGGGAGCGGCGCGAAGATCGCGTCGAGCAATTGGGGGGTGACGCCTTCGGGCGTTGCCGGGTTCCAGCGCGGCGCATTGTCTTTATCGACAATCACGGCGCGGACGCCCTCGGTGAAATCCGGGCGGACCAAAACACGGCTGGCGATCCGATATTCCATCACCATGTTCGCCGCGAAATCAGCGCAAGACAGGCTCTCGCGCAATTGGCGCAGCGCGACCTTGCAGGTCTGGGGCGATTTGGTGCGGAGCGTCGCCAATTCCTTGGTCGCCCAGTCCGAGCCATCGGCCGTGAGTGCGGCGAGGATGTCTTCAAAAACATCCGAGCCGAAAAGCGCGTCGATCCGCGCGCGATTGCCGGTAATCCGGGCCTCGGGCACGGGCGCGGCCAATGCATCGAGAATGGCGGCGGCGGATGCCGGGTCAGCAATGATCTGCGCCTTCGCGTCTTCCAGACGATCCGCCGTCAGATAATGGGTGGCAAGCCCAATGGCATGGCATTCCGCCCCATCAAGCCGCGCGCCTGTCAGCGCCAGAAACGCCCCCAGCCGGCCGGGCAGGCGCGACAGATACCAGCCGCCGCCCACATCCGGAAACAGGCCAATGCCAGTTTCGGGCATCGCAAAGCGCGTATTCTCGGTCGCGACCCGCAGCGTGGCGGGCTGGCTGATGCCCACACCGCCGCCCATGGTGATGCCATCCATGAAGGCAATAACCGGCTTGGGATAGGTGAAGAGCAAATGGTTCAACTGATATTCGTCGTGGAAGAATTGCCGGCCCGACGCCCCTTCATCTTCCAGTGCCGATTGGCGCAAAAAGGCGATGTCGCCGCCCGAACAAAAGCCCCGCGACAGCTTGGGGTCGCCATCCGGCGCGGGGGCGTGATCGAGGATCACCGCCCCAATCGCGGGATCGTCGCGCCATTGGAGGAGCGCCTCGGTCATCGCATGGACCATCGGCAGCGTCAGCGCATGGATCGCCTTGGGGCGGTTGAGCCGCAGCCGGCCCACCCGGCCTTGCGTCAGGACCAGAACCTCGCTCATGCTTTTGCCAACTCCCGCCCGATGATCATGCGCATGATCTGGTTCGTCCCTTCGAGGATCGAATGGACGCGCAGATCGCGCCAGAAGCGTTCAATCGGGTAATCCATCAAATAGCCATAGCCGCCGTGCAATTGCAGCGCGCGATCAACAATGGCGGAGCCGCTATCGGTGGCGAGCCGCTTGGCCATGGCTGCAAATTTGGTCTTGTCCGGCGCATTGGCGCTGACCTTGGCGGCGGCGAGATAGAGAAGCGCGCGCGCGGCCTCTAGATCGGTTGCCATATCGGCCAGCGTGAATTGGGTGTTCTGGAAATCGGCAATGGCGTGGCCGAACTGGCGGCGTTCCTGCGTGTAGCGCAGCGCTTCATCCAGACAGCGTTGCGCGCCGCCCAGCGAGCACGCCCCGATATTGAGCCGCCCGCCATCAAGGCCTGCCATCGCAAATTTAAAGCCATCACCTTCCGCGCCAACGCGATTGGCGACGGGCACGCGGACCTCTTCCAAAATCAGTTGCGCGGTCGGCTGGGCGTGCCAGCCCAGTTTTTTCTCCTGCGCGCCAAAGCTGACGCCGGGCATATCCTTGTCGATCACAAGGCAGCTAATGCCCTTGGCCCCGGGCGCGCCGGTGCGGACCATGACGACATAGACCTCATTCTCGCCCGCGCCCGAGATGAACTGCTTGGTGCCGGTGACGATATAATGGTCGCCCTCCAGCCGGGCGCTGGTCTTAAGCGCGGCAGCATCCGAGCCGGAGCCCGGCTCGGTCAGGCAATAGCTGGCGATCTTGTCCATGCCGACAAGGCTGGGCAAATAGCGCGCCTTCAGATCGTCCGACCCGAAACAATCGATCATCCACGCGGCCATATTATGGATGGAGATAAAGGCGCTGGTCGCCGGGCAGCCATAGGCCATGGCTTCCATGATGAGCGCGGCCTCCAGCCGACCCAAGCCGATGCCGCCCGCGCTTTCTGACACATAAATCGCGCCAAAGCCCAGCTCGGCCGCCGCCTTGATCGTCGCGCGCGGGAAGATGTGCTTTTCATCCCACTCTGCCGCAAAGGGCGTGATCGCATCCGCTGTAAATTTGCGCGCCACCTCTTGGATGGCGCGCTGATCGTCGGTCAGGTCAAACTGGCTCATCGTCACCCCATGGTTGGAATGATAAACGCATTACCGCCATCCACCGACCCATCGGGCCAGCGGCTGGTGATCTTCTTCACCTTGGTCCAGAAGCGAATGCCTTCCATGCCATATTGATCCTGGTCGCCAAAGCCAGACCGCTTCCAACCGCCAAAGCTGTGATAGGCAACCGGCACCGGGATCGGCACGTTGATCCCGACCATCCCGACATTGACACGGCTCGCAAATTCACGCGCGGCATGGCCGTTGCGCGTGAAGATGGCGACGCCATTGCCATATTGATGCTTGGACGGGAGGGCGAGCGCCTCTTCAAAATTCTGCGCGCGCACGATCTGGAGCACGGGGCCGAAGATTTCTTCTTTGTACGACGCCATGTCGGTCGTCACATGGTCGAACAGCGTCGGGCCCACAAAAAAGCCCTTCTCATGGCCTTGAAGCGTAAAGCCCCGGCCATCGATGACCAGCTCTGCGCCTTCTTCGACACCCTTTTGGATCCAGCCTTCAACCTTTTCCTTATGCGCTTGCGTGACGACCGGGCCATAATGCGCCTCGGCATCGGTCGAGATGCCAACCTTGAGCGCGTGGATCGCCGGGATCAGCTTTGCCTTCAACCGCTCCGCCGTGTCATCGCCGACCGGCACCACAACAGGCAGTGCCATGCAGCGTTCGCCCGCCGAGCCAAAAGCAGCACCCGCGAGATCGTTGACGACCTGATCCAGATCCGCATCGGGCATAACGATGCCATGGTTCTTGGCGCCGCCCATCGCCTGCACCCGCTTGCCGGCCGCAACGCCGCGCTGATAGACATAATGGGCGATGTCGGATGATCCGACAAAGCTGACAGCGGCGATATCCGGATGGTCGAGAATGGCGTCGACCATTTCCTTATCGCCATGAACAACCTGCAAAATGCCTTCAGGCGCCCCTGCTTCCAGCATCAGTTCCGCCAGGCGCACCGGCACGGAAGGATCGCGTTCTGAAGGCTTCACGATAAAGGCGTTGCCGACGGCAATCGCCGTGCCGAACATCCACATCGGGATCATCGCCGGGAAGTTGAAGGGCGTAATGCCCGCACCGACGCCAAGCGGCTGGCGCATCGAATAGACATCAATGCCCGGGCCCGCGCCCTGCGTATATTCGCCCTTGAGCAAATGCGGCAGGCCGCAGGCAAATTCGATCACTTCGAGCCCGCGCTGGATGTCGCCCTTGGAATCGGCGATCACCTTGCCGTGTTCGGCCGAGAGCATATGGGCGAGATCGTCCATATTATCTTCGATCAGCCGCTTGAAATCGAACATCACGCGCGCACGGCGCTGCGGGTTGGTCGCCGCCCAACCGGGCTGGGCCTTGAGCGCGGCCTGAACAGCACGCTCCAGCACCGCCGCATCGCCCAGCACGACCTGCGCTTGGACGCCGCCTTCATTGGGGTTGAACACATCGCCCAGACGCTTCGGCGCGCCACCGGCACCGCCTACAATGAAATGATCAATCTGACGCATGATGATAGGCCCTTTATTCGGTTCAGGATCGCTCCCTGCACCGGGCCTCAATGCCGATCAAATCTCTTTATTGCAAACCCACCTTACGCCCACGCATAGGCAAGCGCCGGTGCCGCTACGGCGACCGGCTGTTGTTGCCCCCTTATTCCTGCCAAGCGGCCGCTTCGCCCTTGGCGACGGCAGAGCTATTGCCGAGCAGAAAATCGCCCAGCACATCGACCGAATTGGGATAGGCGGCTTTTACCCGGGCGCGAAGATCGGCCGAGTCTTTCGCCCCAGCAACCAGCTTGGGCCAAGCGGCAATATAGTTCTGGCTGAAGCGGATACCGGAGATATCGTCCTTCAGGCCCGGCTTGGAATGGCCGGCAACGACGATTTCCGGGTTGAGCGCCGCCAGCCGATCAAGCGACTTGCCCCAAGCGGCAATGGCCTTGGGATCATGCTCGCCAAACCACAAATACATTTCATTATAGACCAGATCACCGGGGAAGAGCGCCTTGATATCAGGCGCCCAGAGCGCGGTGGCGTGCAGATGATCGCCCTGCATCGGGCCGATGATCTGAAGCTCATGGCCTTCAAGCATGATCTTGCCCCCTTCCGCCGGCTTGGGCGCGGTCGGCATTTTGGGGCCATTAGCGCCCAGCAAGGGCGACCAGCGCTTCACCTTGAAGGGCAGCGACCGCCAAATATCGGCGACGACCACCGGGTCCGCCACGATCCGCGCATTGGGGAATGCCTGGGTCAGCACTTCCATCGCGAAATAATGGTCGGGATGGTCATGGGTGATGAAGATGGTTTCCAGATCACGTCCGCTATCCAGCACGGCCGCGACCACGCGGTGCGCATCGGCCATGGTGAAGGGTGCATCCACCAGCACCGCCTTTTTCTCACCCTTGATCAGCGCGATATTGGCGTAAAGCGAGCCCGCGCTGGTACGGATGACTTCTACCTCCAGCGGCTTGGCCGGCGCCGGAGCGGCAGATTGGGCAAAGGCCGGCGCGGCGATCAGCGCCAGCAAAGCGGTCAGCAGGAAACGCATCGTCTTGCTCTCCTTAATGCGCGGTCTGGCCGCCATCGATGGTGAAGGTCGCCCCGTTGATAAAGCTTGCCGCATCGGAACAGAGGTGGAGGACGGTGCCCGCCACTTCTTCCGGCTGGGCGGCGCGGCCTGAAATATTCTGAGCGAAGAACATCTGGCGGAACTCGGCACTGTCCGCCCAATGCTGCGTCATCGGGGTGACGATGAAGCCCGGCGCAATCGCGTTGACGCGGATATTTTGCTGCGCATATTCCACCGCCGCCGCCTTGGTCAGGCCAACGACCGCGTGCTTGCAGGCGACATAAGGCGCCATATTCGGATCTGCGATCAACCCGCCGACCGACGCGGTGTTGACGATCGCGCCGCCGCCCGTTTTCAGAAAGTGGCGAATCTCGGCCTGCATGGCGAAGAACACGCCCTTGAAATCAACATCAATCGCAAGGTCGAGCTCATCTTCCGGCACTTCGTGCAGCGGCCGCTGGGGGGGGAGGATGCCCGCATTGTTGAACGCCATGTGCATCCCGCCAAAATGCGCGACACAGGTTTCCACCAGCGCGGTCATCGCCGCGGCATCGCGCACATCGGCTTTGACGAACAGCGCCTTGCCGCCTTCCGCTTCAATCAGGCTGACCGTTTCCGCCGCCCGGGCATCAACATCGCCGATCAGCACCGACGCGCCGGCGCGGGCAAAGGCAAGGGCGCTGGCCCGGCCAATGCCCGTCGCGCCACCGGTGATCAAAACTGTCTTGCCCGAAAAAATGCCGCTCATGCTGTGAATTCCCCTCTCTCGAAATCAGGAAGCCGGTGCGATCAGCACCTTGCAATCATGCGTCCGTTTGCGCAGCGCCTCAAAGCGGGCGGGCGTATCGGCCAGCGAAATAACATCCGTCACCAAGGCACGCGGTTCGGCCGCGCCCGCATCCAGCGCGTCGAGCGCGGCTTCATATTCCTGCCGGGTGAAAAAGGCAGAGGTGATCAGCCGCACTTCTTTCGACAACATGGCAAAGCTGTTGAACGTATCGGGCTTGGTGCACAGGCCCAAGAGGCAGATTGTGCCGCGGTTACGCACCTGATCGACCGCCTGCGCGATGAGCCCCGGCACGCCCACACATTCAAAGACGATATCGGCCTTGCCGCCGAGCATCTTTTCCGCCCCACCAATCGGATCTGCGGGGCTGACGCAAAAGCCGGTTGCCCCCATCTCCAGCGCGCGGGCCTGCTGAAAGTCCGACAGGTCCTGCAAGACGACCTCGGCCGCGCCATAGCGCCGTGCCCAAAAGGCCACCGCAAGGCCAATCGGCCCGGCGCCCAGGATCAGCACTTTGTCGCCGGTTTTGAGGCCCGCCATGTTGACGCCATGAAGCGCAACCGCCAGCGGCTCAATAATCGCGCCATCGTCCAGCGAGACGCCGCCCGGCAGGCGCACGCACTGGTTGGGGCGCGTGACCGCATAATCGGCATAGCCCCCGCCTTGCAGCCCGAATGTCTCGCACCAGGCAACTTCGCCCGCCTTGCACGACGCGCATTGGCCGCAGCTTTGAAGCGGGATGACCGAGACAAGATCTCCGACCTTCAGGCCTTCCGCACCCTTGCCCAGCGCGACGACTTCGCCCGCAAATTCATGGCCAAGCACATCGCCCGCGCTTTTGCCATAAGCGGGGTCTTCGGTCATGTGCAGGTCGGACCCGCAAATGCCACAGCGGCCGACCTTGACGACAACCTCGCCCGCGCCCGGTGTCGGATCTGGCACCGTCTCCACCGCCAAAGGTTGGTGGAGGCCCTGCATGACCACAGCGCGCATCAGAGAATGCCCGATTTGCCCGGCGCGATGACGCCATTGGGGTCGATCGCGTTCTTCAAGAGCTTGTTAAAGTCGCGGTTTACCTGACCATATTGTTCGGCGACCAGCGACATGGAGTTAACGCCGGTGCGATAGCTGGCCCAGCCTTTGCTGCCAAAGGTGGAGACAAGCTCGCGGTAGCAGGCGTCCGCCTTCTTTTCCTGCTCCTTGTCGCTCTTGTCATAGAGCAGCGCGATGATGTGATGCAGGTCGCGCCAGCCGATCGCATAGGCGGCCGTATAGTCAAAACCGTGCTTGTCGAGGATGCCGCGCGCCAACGCCGTTTGCGCCTCAGCTTCCTTGCCTTTGGCCGCTGCAACGGGCGCAAACCAGGCAAGCCCGCCGCCGGACCCGCGCCAGCGCAGCAGCCCAACCTCATCAAGGTTCAGGCCGCCCTGCATCAGCGTGGCATGGTGGTGGAACCACGGATTGCCTTCCATCTCGGCCGCCGTCATCACCTCGCCCCCGCTCGCGGTCAATTGGGCGCGGATAATGGGTTCAATCGCACTCACCGTTTCCTCGGTACCATAGAGCGCGAAATAGGTGTTCCACATGCCCAGACCATTGGCCTTGGCCGCTTTCTTGACCGAGGCATCATCGAGCGGACGGCCATCGGGCACAATCTCGTTGCGGCGCTTGAACATGGCGAGCTGGTAGGAGGCGCTCATCATCAAATTGCAGTTGGCAACAAGATTGGACACGCGCAGCGGGCGCATCGCTTCAATGATTTTCGGCACGTCCGCCATATTGTCATGCCGGATCATAAACGGCTTGTAGACGGGGGGCTTGGGCATCAGCCACATCCCCATCTTGGTCACAATGCCGAAATTGGACTGGGTGAAAAGGCCATCGACATAAGGCCCATAGCCCCATTTAAAGGCCTGCCACGCGGTCGTTCCCTTGATGCTGCCCATGCCGGTGCGCATGATCTGCGCATCGGGCAGAACAACTTCCATCCCGCACTGGAACATGAAATGCTCGCCATAAGGCGTATAGCCAACCCCGCGATCGAGCGTGTTGCCGACGGGCGAGGCGATCGGCCCCACAGTCGGCACGTCAATCCAGAGCGGGATGTTGTTTTCCTCAAGATAATCCTTGAGCTGCTGATAGGTGACGCCCGGCTCTACCAGCGCGGTCCCCAATTCAGGGTCGACCTCCAAAATGCGGTTCATGCGCTTCAGGTCGAGCACAATCTGGCCGGGCGTTGCCGGGGTTGCCATGCCATAGCCCATGTTCTTGCCGGTTGAGACCGGCCAGATCGGCTGGCGATATTTGTTCGCGATGCGGACGATTTCCTGCACCTGCTCAACCGTCTGCGGCGCAACCGCACCAACGGGCACATGACGCCCTTCAGGATCAGGAATGTAATTCTTCTTCCACGGCGTGACAGCGTCGGGATCGCCAAACACCCATTCATCGCCAACCACGCCGCGCATCGCCTTGATGGCGCCGGCAAAGTCTGCCTTGGACACGCCGGGCGCAAGCGTCGCCTTGTTGCAGGCGGCAAGGCCGACCATGGTCGCCCCAACCAAGCCTGCGCCAATCAGGCCGCGGCGGTTGACTTCAAAATCGCTCATTTGCCTTGCTCCTGCGCGCGCGGTGCGGCGGTGGCGATCCATTTCGCAAGCGCGTCCAGTTCCGCATTGGTGACTTCAGTCGGGCGGAAGGCGGGCATGCCATTGCGCCCTTCGCGCGCGATGAGCTTCACCATATCTTCCGGCAGCTTCCGGCCCAAAAGGATCGGGCCGATATTGCGGCCATGGCAATAGCCGCAGACCTTGGCATAGACGACCTCAGGCGCGCGCGGCGCCTGATAATCCCCTAGCTTTTGACTGGCCTGAGCCACGCTCCCTCCCCCAAGCACTGCCGCCAAAGCGGCAACACAGCTCAGGCCGCGCCTCATTTGAACGACCCCAAAGCCATGCCGCCATCAATCATCACATGGCTTCCAGTCATATAATTGCCCGCATCAGATGCCATCAGCAGTGCGAGCGGCTTGATCTGATAGGTTTCAGCAACCCGGCCAACGGGCACCAGCTTGTCCCAGGCTTCGCGCGCGACCGGATCTTTCTTCAGCCAGCCGCCGCCGATATTGGTGACAAAGGGGCCCGGCGCGATCGCATTCACGCGGATACCGAATTCGGCAAGCTCCAACGCAGCGTGACGCACCAGATGCTTCACCCCCGCCTTGGCGGGCATATAGGGGATGCCGACAATCGGCTCATTAACTTCGGCCGCGTTGGACGAGGTGGCGATGATCGCCCCGCCTTTGCCGCTGGCCTTCATGCAGCGCGCAGCCTCGCGGATCGTGTAGAACACGCCGGTCAGGTTGATGCCGATAGAGCGGTTCCAGGCTGCCGGATCATATTGATCGATCTGGCCTTCCGGATTGCGAAAGCCGCCCGGGTTCCAGAAGCCGGCACCCGCATCAATACCCGCATTGGCGAAAGCGATGTTGAGATCGCCATAGGCCGCGACATGATCGTCAAAGGCTTTGGCGACGCTCGCCAGATCACTGACGTCCACCTTGGCGGCGCGGGCTTCATAGCCTTCGCTGCGCAGGCGGGCCGCTTCAGCTTCGGCGCCTTCAAGATTGATATCCGCAAGGGTCACCTTGGCCCCAGCTTCCGCCATGGCCTCGGCATAGGCCAGGCCAATGCCAGACGCGGCCCCGGTTACCAGGGCTGTGCGTCCGCGAATGTCGAACTGGTCAAGCGCTTTGGGATCATTGCTCACAGGTAGAGTGCCTCGTTGATCTTGAGGCCATGCTCTCGGCAATAGCTCTCATAATGGTTGATGAACCACCACACATCGAGCGTTTCGACATGGTTTCCATTTTCATCGTAAAACTCGTTCGCACCCTGCATATGGAACAGGGCCTTCATGCCATTGGGATCATCGGTCACCAGCGTATGGGCGGTGCCGGGCGTTTCGGTGATGAAGTCACCCGGGCGGCAGACCCAATCATATTCAAGATAGCGGAACGAGCCTTCAAGCCCGATCGCCCACACCTTGCCGCGGTGCTTGTGGGTGCCAATGACGCCCGGGCCCTTGATCCAGAGAATGTTGACGTACACATTCTCGCGCACGTCAAAGGCGAGATGGCGGATGGCGGCATTGTCGCCAAATGGCACCCAAGGGCTTTCTGCGTCGGAAGACCCGACATAGCTGCCCTCGATACCGCGGGCCTTGATGATGCTGCCATAAAGCTCTGGCACATCGACGATTTTATAAGCGCCCGAAGGCGGTGCAGTCATAGCCATGAAAAGTCTCCGAAAAAGGGGCGTCAGCGGATCAGCGTATCGACATAATCGGCACCGATGCCGACCTTGTCATAATGCTCGCGCGCCGCCTTCATGTAATCAAAGACGTCGAAATGACCGATGGTATTGCCATCGTCATCCAGCCACATCAGCGGCCCGGAAACGACGAAGAATACCTTCATCGGATCTTCATGTTCGTAGCAGACAAGCGTGTGGCTTTCGCCCGGCGTTTCATAAACAAAGTCGCCGGCGGTCGCTGTCCAGTCATGCTCAAGGTAAGCCCATTTGCCGCTGATCGTATAAGCCCAGATCGGGTGCGGATGATAATGGCGGTTCACCAGCCCGGCTGACTTCGACATGAGCACATCGGCCCACATATTCTTGGACGGGCTGATCCAGACCGGCTTTGAAAAGACGGTCTCGCTGATCGGCACCCAATAGCGCTCATCGCCCTCGGCGATTTTCGAATGGTATACTTCGGGCAGGCCGCCATCGCGGAAGACCTTATCAACGGGCTTGATGTCTTTCCAGAATTCGGAATGGGCGCTCTCAGGCATTGTTCTCTCCAGGGGGGGTAAAGAAAAAGGGCGGGCCTTTCGACCCGCCCTTTCAATGGCTTCAGAAGTCGAAGCCGAGACGGACATACCATTCAGCCGGGCGGCTGTAGGTGCCGTAGATTTGACCACCCGCGATCTGCGCCTGGCCGGTGACCAGGTAGCGCTCGTTGGTGATGTTGGTGCCGCCAACCGTCAGGTTCCAACGATCGTCGGGCGCGCGATACTGGATGCTCGCATTGACGATATCGGTCGTCGGGCGGAGCAGCAGGATCGTGCCTTCGGTGTCGTTGCGCATGCCGGTGGTGTGCGTCCAGTCGGCCAGCAGGACGACCTTACCAGCGCCAACCGCCGCTTCATAACGCGGCGAAACGTTGACCTTCCAGTGCGGCGCCTTGGGCAGGGCCGAACCGGCAACCACGCCAAGCTGGAACGGGTTGGCCGCAACCTGAGCCGGACCATCCACCTGCGTGTAATAGGCATCGATATAGCCGATCGACGAGGTGACGGTGAAGCCGTCGGTCGGTGCTGCCACCGCTTCAACTTCAACACCCTTGATGCGCGCTTCGCCCGCATTCTTCACGGTCGGCGAGACGCCTTCCTGGAAGTTCAGCTGGATGCCGTTGTACTTGGTGGTGAAGGCCGCCGCGTTCAACTGAAGGCGACGATCAAGCAGCGTGGACTTCACGCCAACTTCAAAGGTGTTGGCCTTTTCTTCACCAAAGGTCGGCGCTACGGGCAGCGGGTTCGACAAACGGGTCGTCCAGCCCCCGGTCTTATAGCCCTGCGAGAAGGAGCCATAGACCATGACGTCTTCGGTCGGGTGATATTGCGCACCTGCCTTGAACGACGCGTTGCTGAAGTTCTGCTTCTTCGGCGCCAGCGGATAATAGCGGAAGGGCTCACCCGCGACCGGGAAGCCCAGGCCGCTGCGGCACTCATCGGCTGGCAGGCCGTTTGACCCCAGATCCATGCAGTTGAACAGCTTGTAGTTAAAGCCGTTGATATCTGCCTGACCGCCGACATAGCTCTTGTTTTCCTTGGTGTAACGACCACCAAAGGTCAGCGCGAACTGGTCGTTGATCTTATAATCGATCTGGCCAAAGCCGGCATAGGCCTTGGTGTCGACCTTGCCCGGACCATCGACCTGCAACAGGCCGGCGGAGAAGGTCACGAAGTCACGCAGGTCACCCTTTTCCTGGAAGGCATAAGCACCCAGGACATAGTTGAGCTTGTCGTCCAGCGCCTTGCCGAGCACCTGGAATTCCTGGCTCAGCTGTTTCTGCTTCACGATGAAGCTGGTCTGGAGGATCGGCAACGGCGAGTTGTCGAGGTCAACCCCCGCCTTGAAGTCCACCTTGCGATAGGCCGTGATCGACTTGAGCGTGACCGTGTCGGACACGTCATGTTCAAGGTTCAGCGCAACGCCATATTGCTTCAACTTGGAGAAGTTGTTGCCATCGGCATAGCTGACGTCCTTGTCGGTGTTCACCCAGCGGCTGTCATAAGGCAGCAGGTCGTTGGTGGGATCTTCATCGACATTGCGGCTAGCGAGACCCGCGAGGGTCAGATAGCCGCTGGTCGTGGAGCGCGGGCCGCACAAATTGGTCGCGTTTCGATACGCGATTTCTTCCGCGGTCGCGCCAATACAGAAATTATAGAGGCCTGCGAACAGCCAGCCATTATGCGTCGACGCCGGTCCCGGGTTAAGCGCGGTCCCCGGGATCGTCCGGTCGGGCGTGTTGGCGAACGGACCAGGGATCGGGGTGACGGCGAGCACGGTGTTGGCCGTCGAGTCCTGATTGATGTTGGTATAGTCACCGGTCAGGGTCAGGCGGGTCTTGCCACCATTGTCGAAGTGCAGCTTGGTCCGCAGGTTCCAATTGTCATCGCCACCCTGCGTGTTGCGGGTTTCATAGCCGGATGCGGGGAACAGCGTGTAGCTGTCATTCGTCCGGATGAAGCCGTCCGCATTTCCGGTGTCCACAAATTTTTCGCGCTTCTGATAGCCGTCGCGACGGTGCATGCCGAACGCAACCGAGGCCGCAAGGCCATCGGCCAGCGGCACGTCGACCAGGCCACGCACCTGCATGCGGTTGTAGCGGCCAATCGTCACGTCGCCCTTGGCGTCGAATTCCTTGCCCGGGGTGTGGGTGACGATCGAGATCGCGCCACCGATGGTGTTACGACCAAAGAGCGTGCCCTGCGGGCCCTTCAGGACTTCGATGCGCTCGACGTCGAGCAGGTCTTGGTTCGCACCGATCGAGCGGCCGAGATAGACGCCGTCAAGATAAACACCGACCGCGGGGTCAATGTTGAACGCAAAGTCGCTTGAGCCGATGCCGCGGATCGTAGCGCCGAGAACCGCGCTCGAACCCGAGAACGGGGTCGAGGCGTCGAGCGTGACGTTGGGCGTGATGCCCGACAGCGCCGAGACGTCGCCCACCGAACGCTCTTGCAGCGCGCTCGCCGTAAAGGCCGAGATTGCAATCGGAACGTCCTGAACGTTTTCCGCGCGCTTCTGCGCGGTCACGACGATTTCAGCGATACCGCCTTCGTCACCTTGCGCTTCCTGCGCAAAGGCCGGGGCCGCGATCATTGCGGAGACCGCAACGCTAGCCATAGCCATCAATTTGAGTTTCATTTCAACTCCCCTTTCCACATATTTTAAGCCGGCCAGAAACCGGCATTCCACCATAAACCTTATGCGCCAGGGCGGCGCGACGTTCTTGCATTCACGCGCAACTCTACAGGACTCACGCGAAGTGCGCCTTATTCTGCTCCCGCCACTGCCGCGGCGTCGTCAGAAATCTTTGTCGAAAGCGCCTGGTGAAATAGGCGCTGTCGTTGAAGCCAGTTTCAAGAGCGATCTCGGTAATGCTGGATGACGGCACAGAGGCCAGCATATCCGCCGCCCGCGCCAACCGCTGCTCTTCAATATAGGCGCTGGGCGTTGTGCCCATCGCCGCGAACACATTCTGCACCGTGCGCAGCGAAACGCCCAGTTCGCGCGCGATCATGCTGGTTTTCAGCTCCGGGTCGAACAAGCTGGCATCGACCAGCGCGAGCACCCGGTCCTTGGTGCCCTTGGGCAAGACAAGCGCGCTGCCCGCGCCTTTGACGGCAAAGGCCAGCAGATCGAGAAAGACGTTGGCTATGCCTTCCTGCCAATCGGGGTCGGCATCGCTCTGGTCGCCCTGTTTCCAGAGCGAGAGCAGAAAATCATGCACCAACCGCGATCCCGGCGCGTCGCCCGGGATTGTGCGGCACAGATGATTTTCCAGCGCGGGAAGGCGCGACGCAAGCGCGGCGCGCGACATTTCAACAACCAGCATCTCGTTGCGATCCGACAGGTCGGTCACATAAGGGTCGGCGCCGTGGCAGAGCGCGAAATCGCCGGCATGAAGTTCTGCTTCGCGCTGCCATTGGGCGTTGCGCGAGCTGCCCATATGCTGAAGATGAAAAATGATCCGGTCCGGCCGGGCGCTTGCCCCATCCTTCCAGCGCGACACGCGGGCCTTGGGCGAGGTGGGGCGGATCATCGTCAGATCCCCCAGCTTCCAGCGCACCATCTGCGCCTTGAAATCGTCGGAGCTGGCATCAACGGTCAGCCCAGCGAAGGTTTCTGCCGATACATCGTTCCAATAACGCAGCCGTTGCGGCGGAGCGACGCTTTGGGTGGCGAAGGTCTCGATGATCGACATGGCCCGATTGCCTCTTTTAAACGGCGACCGGCGTACCGCCGGCGCGGCGGGCCAGAACGCGGGGTGCGGTTTCGCGCAGGCCCATGCCAACCAGCGCGGCGAGCACGGTCAGACCCAACATCAGCCACATCACCGCCGACCGGCCATAGACATCCGACAAGATGCCGGCAGCAAAGGGGCTCAGCACCCCGCCCAGCACTTCGCCGATGCCCATGACGATCCCGGTGAGCGAGGCCGTGAGGCGGGGGTCGACCGATTCCGAGGGAATGGTCGCCATGAACAGCGGGAAAACCCCGTTCAGACCCCAGCCGAAGAAGAAGATGGCCGCCAGCACCCAAGAGCTGCCGGTAAAGAACATCGCGCCCAATGGCAGAATGACGCCCAGAAGCGAGAAGCCGATGATCGTCGGCTTGCGGCCGATATGGTCTGACAAGGCGGCGACGGCAAAGCTGCCAATCGCTGCAGAAAAGCCAAGCGTGGCCATCAGCCATTTGGTTGTCGTCGGGTCAAAATGGCGATTGCTGGTCAGGTAGAGCGGCATGAACGCCCAGCAGCAGACAAGATAAGACACCAGCAGGACCGAAATGACCGCGCACAGCTGGACATTGCGATCCGCAAAAGCCTGGCCCAGCGTGACGCGGGGGGCGTCGTGCGCGTCAGCTTTGGCGGGCTTTGGCTCTTGAACGAAGAACCAGATGATCGCCGCGCTGATCAGCCCCGGGGCGGCCGCAAGGAAAAAGGCCTCGCGCCAGCCATAGGCAATGGCCACGGGGATCAGCACCAGCGGGGCCGCCGCCGAACCGAGCAGGTTGGACCCGAGATTCTGACCGACCCCCATCGCCAGCCCCCGCTTATCCTCATCCACTTCGGCCACAATCATCGAATGGCTGACCGGCATAACCCCGCCTTCAGCGGCGCCCATCAACAAGCGTGCGCCCAGCAGCATAAGGAAGGAGGACGCCACGCCCGACACGAAGGAGCACAGGCAAAAGGCAATGGTGGCGACAACGACGACCGGCTTGCGCGACCCAAGCTTGTCCGAAATGCGCCCGACGACAAAGCCGGCAATGGCCCAAGTAAGCGACAGGCTGGAAGAGAGAAGGCCAACCTGCGTGTCCGTCAGCTTCAGGTCCGGCTGGACATAAGGCATCAAGAAATTGAGCGCGTTGCGGTCAAAGAAAAGGATGCCGAAGTTCAGGCTCAGAATGGCAACCAGAAAAATCTGATAACTGCCGGACCGGCGCTCTTGCGGCATATTCCCTCTCCTGATCGTCGCCCTGTTTCGCTGACGGCGTGTTTTCGTATGTGATACAAACAGATTTTAGCGCCCGAAGCAAGGATTACCCTACGAAAGGCCGGATCGGGTCTTTTCCATCCCAGCCCAGCGATGCCTGCCAGAAGCGGGTGAAAGCGTGATCCATCCCTTCGGTGGCGGGAATCAGCTCCAGAAAGCCGGGATGGTTGATCTTATTGTCGAGATACGCGACCGCGCCGCCCGTCGGGACAGCGGCAGAAAAGGCCAGTTCATAGCCCTTTGCCTGATAGCGCGCGACCTCTGCATCCACATCTGCAACGGCAATGCCAAGGTGATGAAATCCATAGCCGCGGGCGTCGATCAGTTCTTTATACACCGATGGTTTGTCATCCAGCGGCTGGATAAGTTCGATGCACATCGACCCGGCAAAGCCCATCGCAATCGCGACATCCGCTTCGGATTTCACGCCGCGATAAATTTGCCCGTCCCCCAGAAAATGGTCGAGCAGGAACCAGGGGCCCGTTTTCGCGCTTTCAACCCACCAGTCGATCGCCGCCCGGATATCCTTGACGACATAGGCAGTCTGCATGACCCTGCCGACCTCTTGCCCGAACCCGAATTTCTCCATGGCCAATCCCTTTCCCGGTTAGCGGCCCCTTTAAAGGGTAATGACGACCTTGCCGAACAGCGCCGCCGACGCCTGATAATCATATGCGGCCCGCGCCTCAGCCAGCGGGAAGCAGCGGTCGACGACCGGCGCGATGCGATGGGCATCGACAAAATCATTCAGCCGTTCTGCCATCACCCGCGACCCGACAAAAATGCCGCGCAGGCTGGCGCCCTTGAACATCAGCGCGCGCGGGTTGGTATCGCCTTCGCGCGTCAGCACGCCGATCAGCGCGATTTCTCCGCCATAGCCAACCGCCTGAATGGATTGGGCGAGCGTACCAGCTCCGCCGACTTCCACGACGTGATCGACGCCAGATCCGCCGGCGAGCCGGGCCGCCTCTGCGCCCCAATTGGGCGTGGTGCGGTAGTTGATCAGATGGTCGGCCCCCAGCGCCTGAACACGGGCAAGCTTTTCATCGGAGGACGAGGTGGCGATGACGCGTGCGCCGGCTGCCTTGGCAATTTGCAGCGCCAGCAGCGAAACGCCCCCCGTACCCAGCACCAGCACGCTGTCGCCCGGCTGAAGCGGGCGCGGCCCTTCCATCAGGGCATTCCACGCGGTGACCCCGGCGCACGGCAAGGTGGATGCCTCTTCAAAGCTCAGCGACGCGGCCAGCGGTACCAGCCCGGCCTCGGGCAGCGCCACAAATTCGGTCAGCATCCCCTTGGCGGGCGGGGCCCCCAGGGCGGGGCCCCCATCGGGCCGGGGCGGGCCATCGATCCAGTTCTGGAAAAAGGTGCCCGCCACCCGATCACCCAGCGCAAAGCGGCTGACGCCGGCGCCCAAGGCAACAACTTCCCCCACACCATCCGACAAGGGGACGATATCGCGATCCGTCGTGCCGCCCATATAGAGCCCCTGCGGAACCAGCTGGTCACGAAAGTTGAGCGAGCAGGCGCGCACCCGCACCAAAACCTCGCCGGGCCCGGCTTCAGGCATCGGCGCGTCCGTCATGTAGAGATCGTCGAGCGACGTCGCGCCCGCCTTTAAAATCCAGCTTTTCATCAGCGATCCTCGTCCCAACTACTGGACGGGTGCGCTGAAGCTGCGGCCAAGACAAGTCCGGACTATTTCATTTGATGAAACCGAATTACATTGCGTCGAGAGCGTGTCCTATCCGCTCCGCCACGGACTGAACCGTGGCCAAATGCCGCGCGACAACATCCTCAACGCTCACACGGCGCGACGGCCAAGTGACGTTGAGCGCCGCCACGGCGTGTCCGCCAACGCTGATCGCAACCCCGATGGAGGATTTGCCATCGCGCAGCACCGTCTGGCGGTTGCGATCTGCCCAGGGATGGTGGGGTTCGCGGGTGGAATAGCCGCGGGTCCGGGTTTCTGCGATAATCGTCTCAAGCAATTCCAGTTCTGCCGCGCTGGCATCGGCGGGCTGGAGCCGCGCGATAATGGCGGCGCGTTCCTGCGCGCCACAGGCCGCAAGATAGGCGCGGCCGGTCGCGGTGTGGATATAGCTGAGCTTGACGCCGACTGGCCCGAGCACCGCCGCATCAAAGCGCGCAAGCCGGCTGTTCGTTTCGATAATCTCAAGATGATCCATGCGCGGCACGGCAAGGATGGACGGCCAGACGACGCGCTCGCTCAACTCCACCAGCAAAGGCGAAGCGATTTCCGCCAGCCGGTCCGACACATCGGGGCGGCGCTTGGGCGCATCGACGCTGGTCGGCAGATAGGCGCCATCGGCCAGCCGCTGCCAGATATGCCCGCGCGAGGCGAGCGTAACGAGCAGGCGCAGCAGCGTCGCCTTGGCCAGCCCCAGCCGGACATGAAGCTCGTGCAGGCTGATTCCACCGCTGCGCTGCACCTCGGCCAGCACATCAAGGCCGCGTTCCAGCGCGCGAATGGATTTGACTTTACGCTCGATCATCGATCCACCTTTTTCACTTAGTGGAACTAGAGTTTTGGAAATCGATAGGCAAGAAGCAGCGGTTGTGGAACATCCGCGACACGCCATGGGAGAGGATTGACCGTCATGCGCAAGCCCAATGTCTTGATGATCGTCACGCAGGACACCAAACAGGAAGAAGCCGCCTATATGCGCGGCATATTGGAAGCGGCGGGGTGCGCCGTCCTCCATCTGGACCCCAGCGTCCGCCAGACCATGGGCGGCGCAGAGATTTCCCCCGAAGATGTCGCCGCCGCCGCCGGGATGACCATCGATCAGGTTCGCGCGCTGGGCCATGAAGGCAAGTGTCAGGCGGTGATGACCGAAGGCGCGATTGCCTGTGCGCTCAAGGCCCATGCCGAGCACGGCTTGTCGGGCGTGATTTCACTAGGTGGTTCAATGGGCACCGGCCTTGCGGGCACTGTTATGCAAGCCCTGCCTTATGGCCTGCCCAAGCTGATCGTCTCGACCATGGCCTCGGGTTTCACCCAGCCTTATCTGGGCGTGAAGGACATCGCGATTATGAACGCGGTGACCGATATTTCCGGCCTGAATTCAATTAGCACCGAAGTGTTTCGCAACGCCGCGCTGGCGGTTGCCGGCATGGCCCATGGTTATGAGCCCAAGACCGGCGGCGACAAACCGCTTGTCCTGATGACAACGCTTGGCACGACCGAAAAGGGCATCCGCCCGATCCGCGAAGCGCTGGAAGCCGATGGCTGTGAAGTGATGGTGTTCCATAGCTCAGGCGCGGGCGGATCGACGCTTGATGGTCTGGCAGCGGAGCGCGATGTCGCGCTGGTGCTGGATTTGTCGCTGACCGAAATCCTTGACCATCTTCATGGCGGGCTTGCCGATCGCGGGCCAGACCGGGGCAAGGCAGCGTTGCGGCGCGGCATTCCCGTGGTCTTTGCGCCGGGCAATGCCGACTTCATCATCGGCGGGCCAATTGATGCGGCCCAGGCGCAGTTCCCGGGGAAGAAATACCATATTCATAACCCGGCACTGACGGCCGTACGCACCGACCTTGATGATTTGAAGCCGCTGGCCAACCATATTGCCGATATGGTCCGCGATGCGTCGGGGCCGGTCAGCTTCTATGTGCCGCTCAAAGGCTTTTCCAACCATGACAGCCCTTATGGCCATATCCATGATCCAAGCATCCCGCCCGTCTTTGCAGATTATGCGCGCGGCGTGATGCCCGACAATGTCGATTTCCAGACGGTCGACGCCCATTTCAACGATGCCGAATTTGCCGAAGCGATTATCGCCAAGGCGCGGGAGCTGCTTACCAAATGACCATCGACCTGCCGCTGACGCCAGACGACGTCAACGAGATCGCCACCATCCTCGACGGGTCTCATTTTGACCGGCTTGATCTGAAAACCGCCCGCTTCCGCCTGCGCGTTGCGCGCGACGGCACGGGCTGGACGCAGAACTGGTCGCTGGAAGACGAGGCGACGCCTGCGGCCCCGGCCATGGCGCCCATGGCAGGTGCAGCAGGCGATGCGGACCTGCCCGAGGGCCATGCCGCCATCCCCGCGCCCCTGCCGGGCACTTTTTACCGCGCACCCCAGCCCGGCGCGCCGCCCTTTGTCCAGCCGGGCGATGCCGTGACGCCCGATACGGTGGTGGGCATTGTGGAAACGATGAAATTGATGAACCCGGTCCATGCCGGCTGCACCGGCGTGGTCGCGGCCATCCTCGTCGACAATGCGACCATGGTCGATGGCGGCGTCGCGCTGATGCACGTCAAGACGGCCTGAGCCATGATCCGCCGCCTCTTCATCGCCAATCGCGGCGAAATCGCGCTGCGCGTCATCCGTACCGCCCAACGGCTTGGCATGACGACCATCCTTGGCGCGTCGGAAGCAGATGCGACAAGCTGGCCGGCGCGCGCCGCCGATGAAGTGGCGATTATCGGGCCCGCCGCGTCCGCCCAATCCTATTTGTCGGTCGCGGCCGTGATTGCGGCCGCCAAGGCCGCCCGCGCAGATGCCATCCATCCCGGCTATGGCTTTTTGTCCGAAAATGCCGATTTTGCCCGCGCCGCAGCCGACGCCGGCATCCGCTTTGTCGGGCCCGATATTTCAAGCCTTGAGGCCATGGGCAACAAGCTGATGGCGCGCAAGGTGGGCGTGGAAGCGGGCTTGCCGGTCGTGCCGGGCGGCGAGGCCGCCGACAAGGCGGCCGCCAAGGCCCAAGCCGAACGGACCGGCTTTCCGGCCCTGCTCAAGGCCGTGTCGGGCGGCGGCGGCAAGGGGATGAAGCGCGTTGACCGCGCCGAAGATCTGGACGCAGCCATCGATATGGCGATGGCCGAAGCCCAAGCGTCCTTTGGCGACCCGCGCATCTATGTGGAGCGCTTCATCGCCTCCGGGCGTCATGTCGAGGTGCAAGTGCTGGGCGATGGCGGTACCGCCATCCACCTCGGCACGCGCGATTGCTCGATCCAGCGGCGCTTTCAGAAGCTGGTGGAAGAAGCGCCAGCCCCCGCGCTCCCGGCCGGCAAGCGGGCGGCGATTGAAGAGGCGGCGGTGCGGCTGGCCCGGCACCTGAACTATCGCGGCGCGGGGACGGTGGAGTTCCTCGTCGATGCGGAAACATTTGAGTTTTACTTCCTTGAAATGAACGCGCGCATCCAAGTGGAGCATCCGGTGACGGAGGCGATTACCGGGGTGGACCTGATCGAGCAGCAATTGCTGATTGCCGATGGCCAGCCCCTGAGCCTCACACAGAATATGGTGCTGCCCGAAGGCCATGCGATTGAGGTGCGGATCAACGCCGAAGACTGGCAGCAGGACTTTCGCCCCGCCCCCGGCCGGGCCGCCGAGGCGCGCTGGCCCGCGGGGCCCGGCATCCGCGTGGATAGTCATATCGGCACCGGCGATGGCGTGCCGCCTTTTTATGATTCGCTGGTTGGCAAGCTGATCGTCCATGGCGCCACCCGCGAGGACGCGGTGGCCCGGCTCACCCAGGCGCTTGATCAGGTGCAGATTACGGGCTTTGAGACCACCGCCGGACTGCACCGCCAAATTGCCCGCGACCCGCGCTTTGTTGCGGGCGGGGTGGACACCCGTTTCTTTGAAGGATTAGCCCGTGGCTGAGATTTCTCTTGTCGACGTCTCGATGCGCGACGGCAATCAGAGCCTGTGGGGCGCAACCGGCCTCAACACCGCGCAGATGCTCCAGATTGCGGGCCAAACCGACCGGGTTGGCTTTCGCGCGATCGACTTTACCTCGTCCAGCCATATGGCGGTGGCCGTCCGCTATTTTCAAAACAACCCGTGGGAACGCATCCGCCGGGTGGCGGCCGCCATGCCGCGCACACCCTTGCAGTTCATCACCACGGGCCTGCGCTTCATTGCTTGGCAACAGGCGGACCCGGAATTTATGCGGCTGGTTTATCGGCGGCTTCAGGCGAACGGCATTGGCCGCTTCGTCATGCTTGATCCGATGCACGATGCCGATGCCGTGATCGAAGCCGCGCGGCTGGTGCGCGAGGAAGGCGATGCCGAAATCATGGGTGCGCTGACCTTCACCTTGTCGGACGTTCATACCGACCAGTTTTACGCTGATTTCGCGCGCAAGATCTGCACCAGCCCCGATATCGACCTTATCTATATCAAGGATCCGGGTGGCCTGCTCTCGCCCGATCGGGTCCGCACTTTGGCCCCGGCGGTAAAAGCCGCCATCGGCAACCGCCCGCTTGAAATCCACGCCCATTGCACAATTGGCTATGGCCCCTTGGCAAGCCTTGCCGCAGCAGATCTGGGCGTGATTGATGCGGTTCATGTCGGCATTGGCCCCTTGGGCGAAGGCAGCTCTTTGCCTGAAGCCAGCCGCATGGTCGCGAACCTGCGCAATGCCGGGCATGACGTTGCTATAGACGACGCGATGCTGGCTTCTGTTTCCGATTATTGGGCGCGGCTTGCCCGCGCCGAAGGGCTGCCCGCAGGCGAACCCCAGGCGTTTGATTCCAGCTTTTTGCGCCACCAGATTGCCGGTGGCGTGATGACGACAACGCGCCGCCAGCTGGAAGAGCTGAAGCTGGGCGACCGGTTTGACGCCGTTGTCGCCGAGACAGAGCGGGTCCGCGCCGAACTTGGCCACCCGATCATGGTGACGCCGTTCCCGCAAATGGTGATGAGCCAGGCGCTGTTCAACGTCATTGGCACGCGGCGCTATGCGCAAGTTTCTGATCAGGTGCTGCGTTATGTGATGGGCAAGTTCGGCCGGCCGACGAGCGCGATCGACCCGGCGGTGGAAGCCGCGATCCTTGATCGGCCGCGGGCGCGTGAAATTGCCGACGAGCCGATGTTCCCGGCTTATGCCGATCTGCGCCGCAAATTCGGGGCCCATATGCCGGACGAGGAGTTTCTTCTTCGCGCGGTGATGCCCGAAGATCAGGTGGATGCGATGCTTTCTGCCGGGCGCAGCCGGGCCACCTATACGCCCGAAGCCGCGCCGCTTTTTGCGCTGTTGCGCCAATTGGCCGCGCGGCCCGATGCGCGCGATATTGTGGTTGAGCGGCCGGGCCTGCGCATCGCTTTGCATGGAGGTGCGCATGTCGCCTGAGCTTCTTGAGCGGCTGTCGACCGCCCGCGGCTTTATCTTCGATATGGATGGCACGATTGCCTTGGGCGACGCCGCCTCGGGCGGGCACAAGGCCCTGCCGGGCGCCGTCGCGCTGCTTGGCCTGTTGCGCAAAAAGGGCATCCCGTTCCGCGTCTTTACCAATGGCACCGCCAAGGCACCGGCCCATTATGCGGCCAGCCTGCGCAAGGCCGGCTTTGATCTGGCCGATGACGAGATGATGACGCCCTCTTCCTCGGCCGCGATCTGGTTCCAAAAACAGGGCATCCAACGCGTCCGGGTGCTGGGCAATGACGGCGTCTCCGCCCCTCTAAAGGCGCTTGGCATTGAAACCATCGGCGCATCTGAAAAGGCGGATCACGTTGAGGCCGTTTATACCGGCTGGTTTCGGGAATTCACCTTCCCGGACCTTGAAGCGGCCTGCCAGTCAATCTGGGACGGGGCCCGGCTGACAACCGCCAGCCATGTGCCCTTTTTTGCAACCGCGACCGGGCGTGGCATCGGCTCCAGCTTTGCGATCAACAAGATGATCTCGGCGATGACGGGCAGCCGTGCCAAGGTGTTGGGCAAGCCCTCGCGCACCGCCTTTGATGCCGCACTGGCTGCCATGGGCCTGCCGCGCAGCGCTGCCCGGGACATTGTGGTTTTTGGCGATGATCCGGCGCTGGAAATGCGGATGGCGCGCAGCGCCGGGGCGATGGGCATTGGCCTGACCACCGGGCTGATGGCCCGCGACCGGGTCGCGACGCTGGCCGCCGCCGAACAGCCCGACGCGCTGCTCGATGATCTGACGGGGTTGGCCGACGCGCTGGCCTGACGATGCGGCCCAGAGGGGCGCGCGCAATGGAGGTAGCAGGCCGGGCCATCGCGCCCTATAGGAAGGCATGCAGGCGCCCCTTCTTCCCATCACCATTGCTCCGGTGCTGGAGATTCTCAACCATGCCGGGATTGCCGTTATTGCGGCGTCCGGGGCAGTGCTTGCCGCCCAAAAGCGGCGTGACCTTGTTACCTTTATCTTCTTCGCGCTGGCGACTGGGGTCGGCGGCGGCACGGTGCGCGATCTGTTGATTGCCGCGCCCGTCTTCTGGACGCGCGAGAACCTGACACTGGCTTTATGTCTGGCCGCCGCGCTGGGCGTTTGGGCAACCCCTGTTCGGCTGTGGACGGGACGCGCGCTCTTGTGGTGCGACGCTGTGGGCCTGGCGGCCTTTGCCACCTATGGCAGCGCCAAGGCGCTCGCCTTTGGCCTTGCCCCTGTGCCGGCCCTGCTGATGGGCGTGTTTACGGCCTGTCTTGGGGGAATTATCCGCGACATGCTGGCGGGGGAGCCTTCTATCATCATGCGCTCTGAACTTTATGTCACCGCGGCTGCGCTTTCTTCTGGACTGCTTGTGGGCCTGACACTGCTGGGCGTGCCCAGCTTTGCAGCGGCCGGGCTGGCAACAGCTGCCGGGTTGATGCTGCGCGGCGGGGCGATCCTGTGGCGTTGGGAATTGCCAACCTATGGCCGGGGCTAAAGCCTACCAAAAGCATAGCGGCCTTGATCTAGGTTAAGTTAATGGCGGGCCGGACCGGCTAGGCTTTGTTGAAACAAGAGGGGAATGACCAGATGCGCGCGACATGGGGACTCCTTTGGGCAAGCCTGATGCTGGGCCCGGCCGCCGCAGCCCCGGCCGGCGGTGGCGAGGCCGCGATCCTCGCCACGGCGGCCGATGCCGGCCAGCCGCGTGCTGAAAGCCAGCTTAAGCCGCGCTGCAAGCAGCATGGCGAGGGCGGGACGATTACCTTTGTTGCGGGGGCGGATGGCAAAGTCCTGCTTGCCGCCTTGTCGGCAAAGCCACTGGTTGATGTACGCAAGGATATCTGGCTCAGCCCGCATTTCTCGGCCGCCGGCGAAGCGGGCCGCGCCACGGGCACGCAGGATTGGGCCTATCTTTACGATGCGGATGGCGACGGCAAGATTGATCGGATGGCGTTTCTGATTGGCCCGCTACCGACAGAACCGGATACCGCCGATCCGGGCCTACCTGACATTACGGGCGACCAAATTCGCGTCGAAGGGGCAGAAATGCTCGATCGGCTGATCAAGGCGATGCGCTTTGGCTTTTGGCAGGCCGCCGACGAGGATGGCGATGGCGTGCCCGATACAATGGCGATGCCCGCCCGGCGCAAGGATACGGGCTGGTATCGCGGCTGGGCCATTTTTGACCGGCGCGCCACCACGGAAGATGCGGCCTGCCGCTTCATTGATCGCGACGGGACCGCCAAAGGCGGCTGTGTGCCGATGCGCGATCCGGGCGATTATGAAGGGCCAAGCCTGACCACCCATGTCTGGGTGGCAGATCCGGGTCCGATTTTTTCGGCAATCCAGATGGCGGCCTCGGCCTGCAAGCTGGGTGCGGGCGATTATCGCCGCTAGGCCGCCCGGCGCGTCTGCCGAAAGCGACGATCCACCGCCCATGCGATCATCAGGAAAAGTGCCGCGCCGAAAAAACAGGCAAAGGCAAGATCAGGCCGCCCTGCGCGCCACCAACTGGCCATGCCAAAGGCGGCAAAGCCAAAGCCCGCAACGGGGATCAGGCTTAAAAGCCGGGGTGTGAAATGGGCATTTAGGGCAAAGAGGACGCCAAGCAGCATCAGCCAGAACATCGCGTGTACCCTTGCTTTCCAGCCCAGCCAAAGGCCCGGCAACCAGACGCGGTGCCGGCGGCTTGACGCTAGACCAAGCTAGGCTTGGGTGCACAAAAATGCACGTTAACTTGCCGTCATCCAGAATAGCAAAAAATGCGGACCCACTTGGGAACCTTTTGCCAGACTGTGCGTTATTACCGGTCTGGACGACCCAAATCGGACAGACAAGTCCTCCCCCGTGAGGATGTCCTGGGTATCCTGCGAACCTTCGGCTCCCCCACCCCCCTGCCCGGTTCGCAGGATACCCTATGGACTTTGCCGAGCCCCGCTTTGGGCAGGCGGCCAAAGGATCAGGCGGCAACCAGATCCGTCAATTCCTCAAGCGGCAGGCGCATCGACACGCGCAATCCTTCTGCCCCCCAATCGGTCGATATGTCGCCGCCCAGCTGATCTTCCACCGAGGTGCGGATGACCGTCCAGCCAAAGCCGTTGGTCCCCGGCGGCGCAATGGGCGGGCCGCCACTTTCCAGCCATTGGAGGCACAGACTTTGGGCAGCACCCGCCTCTTCAAGCGACCAGCGGATCGCAACCGTGCCTTGCGTGGACGAAAGCGCACCATATTTGACGGCATTGGTCACCAACTCATGGATGACAAGCGCCAGCGCCTGCGCCGCCGCCGGCTTGAGCCGCAGTGTCGGGCCCGACAAGGTAAACCGGCCCGGGTCGATCTGCTCATAATCTGCAAGGCCGAACGGAGCGAGTTCATCTGCGATCAGGCAATCCAGCTCCACGCCCTCCCAGCGATTTTCAGCCAATAGATTATGCGTGCGGGCAAGGCTCTGGATGCGGCCCGCCACCATCCGGCGGAAGGTCGCCACGCTATCGGCCTGGGCAAGCTGGACGATCGCCTGTACCACCGCCAGCACATTTTTGGCGCGGTGATCCACCTCGCGCGACAAGAGCCGCTCGCGCGCTTCGGCGCGCTTGCGGTCGGAAATATCGATAAAGGCCGCGACTGCCCCGCGAATGCGGCCCTGCGGGTCGACCAGCGGGCTGGCATTGCCTAACAGGTGGACGGCGCTGCCATCTTCAAAAACCACCCGCTCTTCAAAATTGCGGACAATCTCGCCGCGCGCGGCGCGCTGCACCGGTAGATCGTCTGGCGCCAATTCCTGTCCGCTGCGGTCATATACCCGGAAATGAGAGACCGGGCTCGAATCAGCCGCGGTTTTTGACATATTCTGCCGTGGATCAGCCAGGCGGAGCACTTCGGACGAAAAGCTGTTGCCGGTAACGCGCGTGCAATCTGGATCATGGGCAAACCAGATCGCAGCGGGGACGGCGCGCAGCACCACCTCCAGTTCATCAGCGCGCAGGCGCACTTCCTGCTCGGCCAATTTGCGCTCGGTAATATCCTGCACCACGGCCAGCACAAAATCTGGCTCGCCGCCCTGATCGCGAACCAGCGTCAGGCTTTCATCCACCCAGACCGGCTCGCCGCGCGCGCGGCCATAGCGTTTTTCCATCCGGCAGTTTTGGCGCACGCCAGTGCGCAGCAATTCCATCTGGTCGCGCGTCGCCTGCTGGTCCTTCCAGATGGCAAGGCTGGTCCAGCTGCTGCCGATTAAGGTTTTGAGCGGGCGCCCGGTAATGGCGCGGAACCGGTCGTTCATCTCAAGGATGATGCCATCCAAGGTCAGCCGCGCGACGCCCACGCCGGCTTGTTCAAACACCGCGCGATAGGTTTCTTCTGCCTTTTGAAGGCGCCGTTCCAGCCAGGCGCGCTCCGTCACATCGACAAAAGCGCCGGTGATATAATCGGGCAGGCCGCGCTCATCGCGGACCAGCCGGCCCTGACCATGGAGGATGCGCGGCGCGTCTGCCTTATCAGCCAACCGCGCCAGAAGCGTGAAGTCGGCCCCTTGTTGCAGGCAGGCATCAATCGCCTCCAGCGTCATGGTGCGATCATCCGGGTGGATCAGCGCGACCAGATCTTCCAGCCGCAAAATCGGCTGACCAGATTGCGCGCCGAGCAGCGCCAGCAGCGCCGCATCGCAATCGAGCACATCGGGGTGAAAGCGCCAGCGGAACGTCCCGGCGCCGCTGGCCTCGATGGCCGCGCGCAACCGCTCTTCGCGGGCGCGCATCGCTTCCTTGGCGCGCCGCTCATCGGCGATGGTTGCCAGCAGCAAGGTTGTGAGCGCGATGACGGCAATGAATTGCTGCAACATCGGGATGCTATCCACATCCCCCGCGCTCAGCGTGCTAAACGGGCCAAGGCCCTGGTTGGTCGCCCAGACCGCGACGCCCGAGACGATCACCAGCACAAGCGAGGCGCCACGCACGTCAAAGGCGAGCGCCCCCCAAACCATGATCGGCAGCAAATGCCAGGTGCGCAGCGCCTCATTGTCCGGGGTTGCAAAGACCACGACCGAAAAGATGCTGGCCGCAAAGACCAGCAGCAGCAGATGGGCAATCTGCTGCATGGAAAGGGACCGCGAACGGTCAGACCAGGCGAGCACCATCGGGCCGATCGTGACAGCCCCCGCAAAATAGCCGATCGCCCAATTGGCAAAAAGCGCGCCGACGCGATCCAAAGGCAGGGCCGAGGAAATAAACAGGACAGTGGTGCCGAAAATTGCCGAAATGACCGCGCCCAGCGCGGCTCCGGCAAATAGATAGCGCGCCATGTCTTGCAGCGAAGGCAGGCGGCTATCAATGCCTCCCATCCGCCGGATCAGGTAAACGGGTGCCAAAGTACCCAGCACATTGGCCCCGGCAATCAGCAAATCCGCCCAGATGGGCTGCGACGATGCGCTCAATAATGTGGCGCAGAAGCGACCAATTAAAATCGCCGGCCAGAAGCGCGGCCCGCCGATGAGCAGCCCGGCCAGACCAATGCCCGCCGCCGGCCAGACCGGCGAGCCGGCCCCGCTGATCATCGCCCAGTTCAACCCGATATAGGCAAAGACCGTGTAAGCGAAGCTCAGGATCAGCAAGAACAGGGCATCATCCCGACGGCGCGCACCCGCCTGCATCAACGCCAGCCAAGGGCGCGGTGAAGCCTGTGAGCCGTCGCTCATCTGTCGTGTCTCTCCCCGCCGGCACCCCTCGCACCGGAGCCCCTAACTAGCCACAAAGCGCCTCTTAAGGCAAATGGGTCGCCAGAAGATTTGATGCAGATCAGTTTCGGCATCTGTCCAACCACCCCGCCGCAAGGGACAGGGTGACCGACAGCATGAGGCTTGCTATGTCCCTGAAGGTGAGCCGTGCCGCGCCCCGCATCTGCCAAATGGCAACCGCCCGCCCGGGCCATGATATCCACCGCGCTTTTGTGGACTGGGCCAGTGCTCGGATTGAGGAGCCCCGCGCCCGTCGGCTGTTTGACAGGATGGCCGCCCGTTCCGGGATTGACCATCGCTATGCCGTGTTGCCGCCCAGCCCAACTGGCGGATCGCCGGTTGCGCCCGATGGCTTTTATGGCGGCTCACCGCCCGGCACGGCCGCCCGCATGGCGCTTTATGCCGAATATGCACCCGCCCTTGCGCTGGCGGCGATTGCGCAACTGGATGCAGATCTTTCGGGCGTGACCCATCTGGTCCTTGCAAGCTGCACGGGCTTTGTAGCGCCCGGAATTGATCAGATCATCGCGCGATCGCTTGGCCTGGCGCCCAGCGTTGAGCGGCTGCTGATTGGTTTCATGGGCTGCTATGCCGGGGTGTCGGCGCTGCGCACGGCCTATCACATCGTCCGTTCTCAACCGGACGCGCGGGTGCTGGTTGTCTCGGTTGAATTGTCGTCGCTTCACCTCAATGCCACGCGCGATATCGAGCCGCTTTTGGCGATGCTTCAATTTGGCGATGGCGCGGCCGCCGCGCTGGTTGCGGCACAAGGCCCTGGCTTGGCGCTGGATGCCCCTTTTGCCACAACGCTTGAACAGTCCGACGATCTGATCCGCTGGACGATCGGCGATACGGGCTTTGTCATGCATTTATCGGGCGCCGTGCCCGGGCGGATCGCCGCGGCGCTGCAAGACCCCCAATTCTGCTCCACGCTGGCAGGGGGAGACGCGGCAGCTGTCGATGCCTGGGCGGTCCATGCCGGCGGCAGGTCCATTCTGGATGCGGTCGAGCAGGGTTTGGGCCTCGCCCCCGACGCGCTGGCGGCATCGCGTGCGGTGCTGCGCGAAGGGGGTAATATGTCGTCGGCCACATTGATGTTCGTGCTGGCCCGCTTTTTGGAGCAGAAGGTTGAGCGCGGGGTTGCGCTGGCTTTTGGGCCGGGGCTCGCCGCCGAGGGCTTTCGCTTTCGGAGCCTGACCTGATGCCGCGGCAGCGTGCCCAAGCGGATGAGCAGATGGACGATCCGGCTTTGCCCGAGGCCATCTATGTGGACGTGCTGCACGATCTGGCCCGGGTCAACAGCGTCACCCTGGCCCGGCGGCCGACCCTGAACTTTCTGGCCCGGCTGCCGCGCCAGCCCCAGCCGCTGCGCATTCTGGATGTCGGCTTTGGCGATGGCGATATGCTCCGCAGCATTGCCCATTGGGCCCGCGCCCGGGGCATGGCGGTGGCGCTGACGGGGGTTGATCTCAATCCGCGCAGCACCGTGGCCGCTGCGGCCCGAACGCCCGATGATCTCCAGATCCGCTATCTGACGGGCGATTATGCAACGCTGGCGGGCGAACAATGGGACGTTATTCTCTCAAGCCTTGTGGCGCACCATATGCGCCCCGCCGAGCTGACCGCCTTTTTACAATTCATGGAGGCGCAGGCCGCGCGCGGCTGGTTCATCAACGATCTGCACCGCCATGGCTTTGCCTGGCTTGGCTACCCCTTGCTCGCGCGGCTGGCGGGCTGGCACCGCATCGTCCGTGAAGATGGCCAGTTGTCCATCGCCCGGTCCTACCGCCCGGCAGAATGGCCGCCCTTGCTGGCCACGGCCGGCATAACCGGCGCCCGCGTCTTTCGCGCCTTCCCTTTCCGGCTATGCGTCGAAAAGATCCGCTGATCATCGGCGCCGGACCGGCCGGCTGCGCGGCGGCGATCACGCTGGCAGTCGCCGGCCAGCGGCCATTGCTGCTGGAACGCGCCCGCGAGACCGGGGACGCGCTGTGCGGCGGCTTTGTCAGCTGGCAGACGTTGGCCCGGCTCAACGCTTTGGGGGTTAGCCTGCCGGGCCATGTGATTGGGCGCGTGCGGCTTTATGCCGGCGATGTGATGTCCGAAGCAGCGCTACCGGCCCCGGGCCTTGGCCTGTCGCGCCGCGCCATGGATAGCGCCTTGCTGAAGGCAGCACGCGCCGCCGGCGCCGGGCTTGAGCGCGGTGTGACAGTCCGCGATCTGGCAGAGGTGCGCCACCCGGACCGGCCGGTCTTTCTCGCCACCGGAAAGCATGATCTGAAAGGCGCCGCCCGGCCCCGTACGGCGACCGACCCGGCACTTGGCCTGCGCGTGCGCGTGCCGGTGTCGCCCGCGCTGGCGGCCCGCATTGGCGATGCGATTGAGCTTCATTTGTTTGACCGCGGTTATGCCGGGGTGGAATTGCAGGAAGACGGCACCGCCAATATCTGCCTTGCCCTGCGCAAATCCCGGCTGGCAGAAGCAGGGCGCGACCCCGCCCGGCTGCTGGCAGAGCTTGGCGCGGCCTCTGT
Source organism: Chakrabartia sp. (assembly GCA_046074265.1). Lineage (GTDB taxonomy): Bacteria > Pseudomonadota > Alphaproteobacteria > Sphingomonadales > Sphingomonadaceae > Aquisediminimonas. The sequence goes on along the minus strand of JBJTNW010000026.1, from coordinate 13,972 downwards.
CCCCTTTGGCGACCGTCTGGCCGGAATGTCGGCAGCCACCCCGATCGAGGCGATCGCCAATGTGCCTTATGGCTGGCGCCAAACCGATGATCCGGACGGGGTGTTCCGGCTGGGCGATCAGGCCGCGGTCATCCCGTCGCTTGCCGGGGAAGGCAATGGCATTGCGCTTGCAAGCGGCGTCAGCGCCGCGCGCGCCCTGTTGGACGGCGCGGCCCCTGCCGATTGGCAACGCGATTTTGCCCGGCAGACGCGGCGGCCGGTTGGGCTTGCCAAGCTGGTCTGGCAGATGGGGGAACGACCGGGCCTTGCGCGGCTGGCAACCGGGTTGCTGGGCAGCGCCCCCGGGCTGGTGGCCGCGCTTGCCCGGGCCACCCGCGTGACAGACAGGGCTTGAAGCAGGCTCTGCGCCGCGCCAGATAGGGCCTATGGAAAAACTGCTTCTCACCGATGCCGAATGGCAGGCCCGGCTAACCCCCCAGCAATATCATGTGCTGCGTCAGGCCGGCACAGAACGTGCCTTTTCTGGCGCGCTGACCGACAATAAGGCAGAGGGCGTTTATCGCTGCGCCGGGTGCGGCGCGGATTTATTCTTGTCCGACACCAAATATGACTCAGGCTCGGGCTGGCCCAGCTTTTACGCCCCGGTCAATCCCGACGCGCTGACCATGATCGAAGACCGGTCACACGGCATGGTGCGTGTTGAGGTGCGCTGCGGGCGCTGCGACGGCCATTTGGGGCATGTCTTCCCCGATGGGCCGCAGCCGACGGGCCTGCGCTTTTGCATGAACAGCGTGTCGCTGGATTTTGAAGGCAACGCCGACGACTAAGCCTGTGCGACTTGCCGCGCGAATCGGGACCGCCTAAGAAGGTCCTGCATGGCCAGTTCGCGCCCCCGCTCGTCCCCCTCAGCGCCGCCGCCCTCGTCGCGGGGATGGTTCGCGCGCCTCGTCAGCATATGCGCGCTGATCGGGGCTGTGCTGCTATTTGGGCTGATGTGCGCAGTGGGCTTTGCCTATTCCTCGCTGCCGGACTTTTCCGAATTGCGCACCCGGGATTCGCTGGGCCAAGTGATCCGCGTGCGCGGTGCGGACGGGCAAGTCGTGCTGTCGCTTGGGCCGATCTATGGCGAATGGGTCGATTATAAGAATATCCCCGGCGTGATGGTCGATGCGATGATTGCGGTTGAGGACCGGCGCTTTCGTTATCACCCGGGCGTCGACCCTATTGGCATGGCCCGCGCGATTCAGGTTCGCATTGAGCGCGGCCATTGGGCGCAAGGCGCCTCCACGATCACCCAGCAACTGGCGCGCAATCTATTCTTGACCAACAACCGCACCTTTGGCCGCAAAGGCCGCGAGTTGATCCTCGCGCTCGCGATGGAAGCCAAATATTCAAAGGACGAGATTCTCGAGCTGTATCTGAATCGCGTCTATTTTGGTGGCGGTGCCTATGGCATTGATGCCGCGTCGCGCCGCTTTTTCGATCACCCTGCCAGCCGGCTGAGCCTGGAAGAATCCGCGATCATCGCCGGGCTGGTCAAGGCGCCGTCCAACTATTCGCCCACGGCCGATGCCAAGGCCGCGATGGGGCGGGCACGGGTGGTGCTGGACGTGATGGCGGATGCAGGGGTTATCAGCCCAAGCGTCGCGGCCTCGGCGCACCCGGAATCGGTCCGGCTGGCCGCAGGGCCGCAGCAGAACAGCATCCGCTATTTTACCGATTGGGCCTTGCCCCAATTGGAAGGGCTGATTGACGAAACCCATGCGCCAATTGATGTCTGGACCACCGTCGATCCCAAGATGCAGATCGCCGCGGACGCCGCGATCAAACAATTCGCGCCGGAAGGGGCGCAAGGCGCGCTGGTCGCACTGGATCGCGATGGCGCTGTTCGGGCGATGATTGGCGGGCGCGATTATGTGTCGTCCATCTATAACCGCAGCACCCAAGCGGTGCGACAGCCCGGCTCGGCGTTCAAGCTCTTTGTCTATCTGGCGGCTCTTGAGGCGGGCGAAACGCCTGAAACCAAGATGGTTGATCAGCCGATTGATATTAATGGCTGGCGGCCGCGCAACAGCACCAATGAATATCGCGGCGAAATGACGCTGCGCACCGCCTTTACCTATTCCATCAACACCATCGCCGCGCAGATTGGGCAGCAGGTTGGGACGCCCGCCATTGCCGCAGTCGCGCGGCGGCTCGGCCTGACCACGCCGCTCAATACCGAACCTTCAATGGTGCTCGGCACCTCTGATGTCCGCCTGCTGGAATTGGCGCGCGCCTTTGCGGTGATCAGCGCCAAGGGCAAATCCGTCATGCCTTATGGCATTGTAAAGGTAACAACCGCCTCGGGTGAGCTGCTCTACCAGCGGCCCAAGCCCGAAGAAATGCAATTGGTCGATCCCTGGGTCGCTGCCGGCATGACCGATATGATGCAGACTGCCGTCAGTGCCGGGACGGGCCGCGCGGCCCAAATTGGCCGCCCGGTTGCGGGCAAGACGGGAACAACATCGTCCAACAAGGATGGGTGGTTCCTTGGCTTTTCCAGCGGGCTGACCACAGGCGTCTGGATGGGGCGCGATGATGCCCGTCCGGTGCGTGGGCTCCAAGGGGGCCGGGCCCCTGCAATGGCCTTTGCCGCCTTTATGAGCCAGGCGGTCGCCAGCCGACCGGTCGAAAAATTTGAAACCGAAGTCACGCTGCCTGAATGGATGCTCGAATCCGATGAGGAAGCCTATCTGGGCGACACGGCCAATATGGCCACCGATGGCGACGGCGCGGCGGGCAGCGCGGATCCGCCTGTCCAAGATGACGAAGCGGAATATCGCCGGATCATTGATTCAGCTCGGCGCGACGCGCAACAAGCCCGGCCAGAATCCGCGGCCCCGCGCACAACCCCGCCCGTGCGCCCCAGCTTGCCGCCGTCCATTCTGCCCAAGATTCCCGGCGTGACGCCGCGGCAGACAACCCCGCCGCCGCCCGCCCGACGCGACCCTCAGTCCGCGCGGCCGAACCAGTAAAGCTGCGCGCCATGCCGGCGCAACCAATGGCGTGCGGGTGCCGGATCACCGCCATATAGCCGGGCAGCAAGGCTGTGAAAGGCGCGGCTGTGGTCCATATGGATCCGGTGGGCCAGTTCATGCGTGACCGTCGCGCGGCGGACATAATCGGGCGCGAGGATCAGCCGCCAGCTATAGCGAATGTCGCCACTGCTCGAACAGCTGCCCCAGCGTGACCGCGGATCGCCGACGCCGACCGCGCGGACCAAAATGTCATGCTCAGCCGCGATCGCCCGCGTCTCGGCCTCTAACAGCTTGTGCGCCTCTGTCTTAAGCCAGCGAAGCAGGCGGGCGGGCATTCGATCGAGCGGGCCGCCAATACGAATCCAGCCATGGTCGACGCTGGGCGTTCGGGGGTGGCTGTCTTGCCAATCCAGCACATGGTCCGTCCCCGCCAAAGGGACAGCCATACCCGGGGTGATAGGCCAGGGCGCCGGCAGTCGGGCCTTTTGCTGCGCAATCCAGGCCTCATGCGCTTCGGCCCATTGCAGGGCGGGCGCCAGTGCCGCCTTGGCCGGCAGCACCAGCCGGACCCGGCCCGTGCGCGGGTCAACGCTCAACTTCATCCGTCGCGCGCTGGCCTTGCGCACGATGTCGAGCGTGTCGATCATGCGTCCGAGCCGGGCCAGCGCTCGACAATATGGTTTTCAAGATCGCCGGCATCCACTTCCGAGACCGTCCAGCCGCGCGTGGACATGCCTTGGCGATGAATTTCCTCGGGGTCGCCACAGACCAGATAATGCCAGTCGGGCAGGGGCTTGTTCTCGGCGCGCAGCCGATAGGCACAACTTGGCGGCAGCCAGTCCAACTCTTTGAGTTTGGCGGGCGTCAGCCGGATACAGTCCGGCACCTGCGAAAAGCGGTGGCGATAATCTGAGCAGCGGCCCGAGCGGCGATCAAGCAGCCGACAGGCGACATTGGTCGGGTAAATCTCTCCGCTATCTTCGTCCTCCAGCTTGTGGAGGCAGCACCGGCCGCAGCCATCGCACAGCGATTCCCACTGCGCCCGATCCAGCGCCGCCAGCGGCCGATCTTCCCAATAGCGCCCAGACATGGCCTAGTTGACCCAGCGGGCCAGTTCAGCGGCAATCTTGTCCGCCGCATCCGGGCCGGCATTGGGCGGCATGATGGCAATCGGCTCTCCTTGCGGGCCATAAAGCACCATCAGCCGGGCATGATCGACAAGATAGGCGCCTTGCGCATTTGGTGCCGCGCGCATGAAGGGAATGCCATAACGCTGGGCGACGTCATCAATCTGGGCAACGCTGCCCGTCAGGCCAATCATCCGCGGGTGAAAATGGCCGACAAATTGCTTGAGGACCGCCGGGGTATCGCGCGCCGGATCAACCGTGATGAAGATCGGCGTTACCTTTTCCGCCCGGTCTTTATCTGCCTTTTCAAAAAGCTGGAGCGCCTTGCCCATCACCGCCACATCGGTGGGGCAAACATCCGGGCAAAAGCTATAGCCAAAATAGATGAGCCGATAGCGGCCCTTGAAATCCCGGTCGCTCACGGTCTTGCCGTCTTGATTAATGAGGGTGAAGGCCCCGCCCATGCGGGCACCCTGAAGCGGCGGCGGCTCAGAACTTGCCCCGCCTCCCCCACAGGCAGTTAAAAGGCCCAAAGCGAAAAGGAGCGAAAAGCGTTTCAATTTGTTCATGGCCCGACCAGCCTTGCTCTGCTAAGCCCAAGGACGCAAGCCGCGAATAAGCGCAACTTTTGGGCATAGCAATATGAAGAAAACCGTCCTGACCTTCCTCGCTCCGGTGCTGCTGTGGCCCGGCATCGCTTATGCCCAGTTTTCCGACAGCTATAATTTTCTAAAGGCCGTTCGTGACCGCGATGGCGCCAAGGCCACCGAAATGCTGAGCAAGCCGGGAACCGTGATCATCGATACCCGAGATGTCTCTAATGGCGAGACGGCGCTGCACATCGTTGTCCGCCGCCGCGATACGACTTGGCTGTCCTTCCTGCTCGCGCGCGGCGCCAAGCCTGATTTGCGCGACGCCGAAGGCATCCCTCCGCTGATCGCGGCAACGCAAATCAGCTTTATCGAAGGCGCGGATCTGCTGCTCAAAAGCGGCGCGCAGGTGGATGCCATTAACGGCCAGGGCGAAACCGCCTTGATCCTGGCCGTGCAAAAGCGCGATGTGCCGATGGTGCGCCTGTTGCTGGGGTCTGGGGCCAACCCGCGCAAGACCGACCGGGTGACGGGCCAATCCGCCCTTGATTATGCCCAGCGCGATAACCGCGCGGGCGTGATCCTGAAGATGCTGCAAGACGCGAAGCCAGCAGCTCCGGTCGCCGGGCCGCGCTGACGCGACCCAAGCCGGCGCAACCGGGCTGGGCTAGATCCGTTCGCCCGACAGGCGCTGGCAGATCAGATCAAGCTGATCGAGCGAGGAATAAGCGATCGTCACCGCCCCGCCTCGGGCGCCATGGCTGATCTGCACCTTCAGGCCCAGCATATCGCCCAATTGCCTCTCCAACGCGGCTAGATCTGCATCGCGTGCGCGGTCTGCACGGCCGCGGGCGGCCACCGGTTTGCTCTTCTTGGCCATCCGCTCTGTATCCCGGACGGAAAGACCGCGCGCGATGACTTGGCGCGCCAGCCCTTCCGGATCCTCGCACTGGAGCAGCGCACGGGCATGGCCCATGCTGAGATCGCCCGAAACAAGCCAGCCATGCACCGCCGTCGGCAGGTTGCGCAGGCGCATCAGATTGGCGATGTGACTGCGCGATTTGCCGACAATCCGGCCCAGCTCTTCTTGGCTATGGCCATAATCCTCGATTAGCCGGCGATAGGTTTCGCCTTCTTCCCAAGCATTCAGCTGCTCGCGCTGGATATTTTCAACCAGCGCGATTTCAAGCGCGGTCCGATCATCAAATTCTTTAATGATTACAGGTACTTGATGCAATCTTGCCCGCTGCGCTGCCCGCCAGCGCCGCTCGCCTGCGACAATCTGGTAATGCCCGCCCATGTCGCGCACGACAATCGGCTGAAGCACGCCCAGCGCGGTAATAGAGCGGGCAAGCTCTTCCAGCGCGTCATCGTCAAAGTTGCGCCGCGGCTGGTTGGGCAGGGGCTGCAAGTTGGCCACAGGAACGATGCGCACGCCTTCTGGCGGGGGCGCACCGGGCTCGCCGCGGCCCGATATGGCAATGGCGGTTTCTGCCTGGATTTCGCCCAGCAACGAGGACAGGCCTCTTCCCAGGCCCGTGCGCTTCTTGGGAGCGGTTGCCTCTTCGGTCATGCAGCGACTTTCACTTGGGGGAGCCGCGCGACGACTTCGCGGGCCAAGGCCATATAGGCTTCTGAGCCAGAGCAGCGATGATCGTAAATCAACGCCGGCAGGCCATGGCTTGGCGCTTCCGACAGGCGGACATTGCGCGGGATAACTGTTGGAAAGACCGCTTCGCCCAAGCAGGCGCGCACATCATCGGCCACTTGCTCGGTCAGGCGGTTGCGGCGGTCATACATGGTCAGCACCACGCCGAGGATGGTCAGGCTGGGATTAAACTTTGCGCGGATGCGCTCAAAAGTCTGCAACAACTGGCTCAGGCCCTCGAGCGCGAAGAATTCGCACTGAAGCGGCACGAGCAGCGACTGGGCGGCCACCAGCGCGTTGATCGTCAGCAGACCCAGCGAAGGCGGGCAATCAATAATCGCCAAATCCCATTGCCCGGCCGGCGCAGCGTCGAGTGCCGCAGTCAGACGATGGGCGCGCTGCTCCACCTCGACCAGCTCAACTTCGGCGCCAGACAGGTCAACCGTTGCAGGCAGAACTGACAGGCCAGGGATTCGCGTGGCAATGGCTGCGTCGACAACCCGGGCGCCGCCCATCAGCACATCATAGCTGGATTGGGTCCGTTGGCTCTGGCCGACGCCAAGCCCGGTTGAGGCATTGCCCTGGGGATCAAGATCAACCAGCAACACCCGCCAGCCAATCGCGGCCATGGCCGTGGCAAGGTTGATCGCCGTGGTGGTCTTGCCCACGCCGCCTTTCTGGTTGGCCACTGCGATGCGGATCATGCGCCCTTGCCCTTCTTCACCTGCCGCGCGACGAGGATCGCCGCGTCGGGATCAGTGATGCTCTGTTCCACGTGAAACAAACCATGCCATGCTCCGTGCAGCTTTTCCACCTCTTCTCGAGCCGATCTGCCCTTGGGCAACAACCACAGCGTCTCGGGCGTGGAAAAGCGATGGCCAAGCGCCAGTAACTTGGGGAGCGGCGCAAAGGCGCGCGCGGTAATGATGGCCACAGGGGGCAGGCGCAGGGCCTCAACCTTGCAGCCATGCACGGTAACATGGGCAAGATTGAGCACTGCCACAACGCGGTTCAAAAACCCAATGCGGCCCCGCCGCTCTTCCACCAGATGGACTGGCCGGTCGCTGATCAACGCCAGCACAATCCCGGGCAGCCCGGCGCCAGAGCCAAGGTCAAGCCAGGCACCCGGCGCTGCACTGCCAACATGCCACAACAGTTGCGCGCTATCGACGATATGCCGGGCCCAAAAGACATCAAAGGTGGATCGGGCGATCAGGTTCTGATGGGCGGTTTCCGCCAGAACAAGGTCGCGATAGGCGGCCAACCGGTCAAGCGTTTCACGTGAAACATGAAGTTCGCGCGCCAGCCATTGCTGGGCTTCATCCTCGGTCATGCGGCGCGCCTCTTGGCCTGCACCAAGATCGCCGCCAGCGCCGCCGGCGTGATCCCCCGCACCCGCTCTGCCGCGCCCAAAGTGGCGGGCCGCGCAGCCTCTAATCGTTCGACCATCTCGTTCGACAGCCCGGGGACCGCACGATAATCCACCTGCGTCAGCGCGGTGGCTTCATTGGCGCGCATCTCCCGAATTTCAGCTTCCTGGCGGGCAATATAGGGGGCGTAGCGCGCATCTTCGCTCAACTCGGCAAGCAAGGCGGCATCCGGCATCGGCAGGTCCGGACACAGGCGGAAAACATGGTCGGCCGAGAGAGGCACGAAGCGCATCCATTCAAACAGGCTTTGCCGTTGGCCCTTTTCGCGAATGTCGAAGCCCAGCTCCGCTAGCGCCGCGCCGGCCACTTGCCGCTCCAGTGCAGCGCGCAGGCCTTGGCGCGCCTGTTCTCGGCTAAGGAACCAGTCGCGCCGGGCGGCAGACACGCAGCCCATATCAAGCGCCAAAGGCGTCAGTCGCGTCGCTGCATTATCCGCCCGCAGCCGCAGCCGATATTCGGCGCGTGCGGTGAGCATCCGATATGGCTCGGTAATGCCCTGCAGGACCAGATCATCAATCATCACCCCGATATAGGAGCTGGCCCGATCGAGGATCAGCGGCGGCTTGCCCAGCGCCTGCGCCGCCGCATTCAGGCCGGCCACAAGGCCTTGGGCAGAGGCCTCTTCATAGCCGGTGGTGCCGTTGATCTGGCCAGCGCAGAAAATGCCGGGCAAGGCCCGGATTTCGAGCGTGGGGGCCAAGGCGCGCGGATCGATATGATCATATTCCACCGCGTAACCGGGCTGCGCAATTTCAACCGATTCAAGGCCGGGGATGGTGCGCAAAAAGGCCAGCTGGACGTCCGCCGGCAAAGAGGTGGAAATACCATTGGGATAGACCAGCGGGTCGTCCAAGCCTTCGGGCTCCAGAAAGACCTGATGGCCATCCCGGTCGCCGAAGCGATGGATCTTATCCTCAATTGACGGGCAATAGCGCGGACCCTGCCCTTCAATCGCGCCCGAAAACAACGGGGATCGGTGCAGCGCGGCGCGGATAACCTCATGGGTCGCGTGGGTCGTGCGGGTGATGGCGCACCATAATTGAGGCTGCTGGCGGCCGGGCGTCAGATCAGAAAATGTCCAGCTTTCGGTGTCGGAAGGCTGAACATCCAGCGTCGCCCATTGGATCGTCCGGCCGTCCAGCCGTGGCGGGGTTCCGGTTTTGAGCCGACCCATCGGCAGGTCAAGCGCCCGCAACTGATCGCCCAAAGAGGTCGCCGCCGCCTCGCCCACCCGGCCGCCGGTGGTCAAATTCTCGCCGCAGAACATCCGGCCGTTCAGAAAGGTGCCCGTTGCGAGGACCAAAGCCGACGCGAGCAGCACCTCTCCCGTCCCCAAGATCAACCCTGCGGGGGTGCCGTCCGCATCAAGATGAAGGCTGCGCGCCTCCCCTTCGATAATGTCCAGACCCGGCTGCGCGTCGAGAATCTCATGGATCGCGGCCTTGAACAGCTTCCGGTCCGCCTGCACGCGCGGGCCTTGAACCGCCGCCCCTTTTGACCCGTTGAGCAGGCGATAATGGATCGCTGCCGCATCCGCTGCCCGCGCCAAAATGCCGTCAAAGGCATCCACCTCACGGACGAGATGGCCCTTGCCAAGCCCGCCTATCGCCGGATTGCACGACATCGCGCCAATCATATCACGGCGGAAGCTGACGAGCGCTGTGCGCGCGCCCATACGCGCTGCGGCAGCAGCCGCCTCGCACCCGGCATGTCCGCCGCCCACCACGATCACGTCAAAGGCCCGACTCATAGCGTGGCGCTACGCACAGGCGCGGCGAAGGTCAAACCTGTTTCACGTGAAACGCGGCCGTGGGGCCGGTCATTTGCCGATGCAAAACCGCCCGAACAACGCATCCAACATGGACTCCACGCCCGAACGGCCCGTCAGAGCGTTCAGCCTTTGCCGAGCCAGTCGAAGCGCCTCGGCGCGGATCAAAAGGTCCGGCGCATTGATCGCGTCGCCAATCCATGTTTGAACTTCTGCCAAGATGTTACGGTGTCGGGCGTGCAGCGCCAGTGCGCCGGGCCTTGGCAGCAATTCCCGCGCCCGGGCCAAAATCTCTGCCCGCAATTGATCAAGCCCCTCACCCGTTACCACCGATACGGCGAGGCCGGGCCGGTCGCGCTTCTCCACGTCCGCCCGCGCGGCAACCAGCACGGCGCCGTGCGGACAGTCCGCCGCCGGGCCAAGCCATAAGAGAATATCCGCCCCAGCCATTGCCTCGCCCGTGCGGTGGATGCCAATCGCCTCTACCGCGTCCTGCGCGTCGGTGCGCAACCCGGCGGTGTCCGTCAGCACGAAGGGCACGCCATCAAGGCTTACCGGCGCCTCCAGTCGATCGCGCGTGGTGCCCGCAATGGCGGTTACAATGGCCGCCTCTCTTCCAACTAAATAATTGAAAAGGCTAGATTTTCCAGAATTTGGCGGGCCGGCCAAGACCAGCCTTATGCCATCCCGCAATCGCTCCGCCGGGGGAGCAGCCAGCAAGGCTGCCATCTCTTGCGCCAGTGCCGCTAACCCGTCTGTATCGGGCAGCTCGTCTGCCACATCGCCCTCGTCTGAAAAGTCCAGCAGCACCTCGATCCGGGCCGACGCCTCCAACAGTCGGTTCTCCCATTCCGCCACTCGGCGGCCCAGCGCCCCTTCCGCCATGGTTAACGCTGATTGCCGCTGGCTTTCGGTTTCAGCGGCAAGCAGGTCCGCCAAACCCTCGGCCGCGCTCAGATCAATCCGGCCATTGTCAAAGGCCCGTCGGGTAAATTCGCCTGCCTCTGCCGGGCGACACCCCGCCTGCTCGGCCAGCGCGTGCAACAGCGCCGCAACCACCGCCCGGCCGCCATGAAGGTGCAGCTCGGCCAAATCTTCGCCCGTCGCCGTCGCCGGACCCGGAAACCAGAGCACCAACGCATGATCAAGCACCGCGCCATCACGCGCGCTTAGCCGGCGATAGCTTGCCCGCCGGGGCGGTGGCAGTTCCCCGGCCAGCGCCGCCAGAGCGGGCCCCGCCGCCGGGCCGCTGATCCGGATAACGGCAATCCCCGCCGGCGGCAGCCCGCTGGACAGCGCAAAGATCGTATCAGGCGCAGGCATAAGGCCGGCAGATCAATCCCGCTTGGGCGAAGGGGTAAGGCCCTTCATCATATCGCGCATGAAGTCCATGCCGGCGCCCCCCCCCGGCATCCAGTTGCGGACCATAGAGTCGACCATATCGGGCGTCAGGCCCTTGGCCATCATGTCCTTCATCTGGTCAAGATAGGCTTGGTGCACCTCGGTCAGATCCGGAAGGCCGACCAATCGGCGCACTTCTTCGGGCGTGCAATCAACCTCGATATTGAACTTCATCGCCGCAACTCCCTTGAGCCATCCGCAAATTCGTTCCATCTGTGCGCCATGCGTCGGCCAACCGCAACCGCCTGTTTCAAGAGCCCGCTTGGCCTTATTCGGCTGGATGCGGATGATCGCGCGCTGCTCGCGGTGCGTCTGCCGCGCAGCGGCGCGCCTCAAGACTCCCCGCCCGGCGATATTGCCCACCCAATCTTGCGGCGCGCACTTGACCAGCTGGGCGAATATTTCGCCGGCCAGCGTCAAGCGTTTGATCTGCCCTTGCATCCACCCGCGGGATCAGAAGGCGCGGCCTTGCGGGCCGGGATTGCGGCCATTCCTTATGGCGAAACGCGCACCTATGGCGATATTGCGGCGCAGTGCGGATCTATTGCCCGCGCGGTCGGCCAAGCCTGCAAAACCAACGCCTTTCCGCTTCTAATCCCCTGCCACCGCGTTACCTCGGCAGCCGGGCCAGAATATTATTCAGCCGGCGATGGACCGCGCACCAAAAGCTGGCTGCTCGATTTTGAATATGACCATCTCCCCCTTGAGAAAAGGACAAGACTGATATGAGCATGACCAAGATCGGCGATATGAACGCCTATGTCGCAGCCCCCGCCGCCACCCCCAAGGCCGCAATCCTTGTGGTTCCCGAAATCTTCGGCCTCAACGAAGGCATTCGCCGCAAATGCGATAGCTGGGCCGCGCAGGGCTATTTGGGCGTGGCGATCGACATCTTCTGGCGCTTTGCCCCGGGCGTGGAACTGAACCCCGATATCGAGGCAGAGCTGAACCAGGCCTTTGGCTATTTTCAGCAATATGATCCGCAGGACGGCGTGGTGGATATCGAAGCGGCCATCAAAGCCATCCGCCATGGTCTGGGCGGCCAGCCGCCCGTCAACAAGGTCGGGCTGGTTGGCTTCTGCCTTGGCGGGCGGCTGGCTTATATGGCGGCAACCCGAACTGATATCGACGCCGCCGTTGGCTATTACGGCGTGATGATTGAGACCATGCTGAGCGAAAGCCACGCCATTGCCAATCCGCTGATGCTGCACATTCCAACCGAAGATCATTTTGTCGGGCCAGAGGCGCAACAGGCGATCCATGCCGCGCTCGATGCCCATCCCAAGGTCACGATCCACGATTATCCCGGGCTGGACCATGGCTTTGCCGCCGAAATGGGCAATCGACGCGACGAGGCGGGCGCGCAGCTGGCAGATAGCCGGACCACGGCCTTTTTCGCGGCACATTTGGCCTGAGCCGGCAGCCTTCGGACCCCTTTAGCCGGGAAACAGGGCCTGATATTGTGGTTTGACCAGCGGCTTCAGACCCTTGGGAATAAAAATCTCAAGGTCGTAGCCGCCTTCCACATAGGGCCCGGCCACATAAGGCGCGATCGCAATGGCGATGCGGCTATATTTGCCGTTGACCGGCTTGGTGGGATAAGCGGACGGACCGTCAAACAAATTGGGGCAATCGCCAAACATTTCGTCCGGGGCCGTCGGCGCGCCCCGGCGGACGCGGCGTTCACGATCCAGCGCGCGACAATAAGCGGGCGTGAGCAGCGCGCGCGCCGCAGCAGGATTGCTGAACAGTCCTGCAAAGCGGACGGGCCGATCGGCTGCCACATCCCATATCAGCGGGTCGGCAAAGGCAAAGCCATGAGCCCCGCCCGTATAGCTTGATCGCCCCGCAATCAGAATAATCAGCCCGGGCAGGCGATTATTGAGCGTCCAGTCCGTGCTGCTTTCAAAGCTGCTGAAATCCTGATCCGCAAAGTCGGGATCTGAAAAGAGCGGCGCATAATCCTTATAGGTCTTGGCCCTGTCTTGCTGAAGATAGCGCAACAGGCCGGGTACCGGCGGGGTCAACCGCGGCAATGTATAGCTAAAGCCCTGAACAGGGGCGGCCGCCGCCGGCAGGCTTATGCCAAGCATAAGCCCAACAGCGGCAAGCGTTAGCGCAAGAAAAGGCCTGTTGCTTCGTCCCATGCGCCAAAGCTACACCAAAGCTGGTGCAGGGCAAGACGCATTAGGCGCCCGGCTTACTGGTTCATGCTGTCGAAGAAGTCGTCGTTGGTCTTGGAATCCTTCATCTTGTCGAGGAGGAATTCCATCGCGTCGATCGTGCCCATCTGCATCAGGATGCGACGCAGGACCCACATCTTGGAGAGCTTGTCCTTGCCGACCAGCAGCTCTTCCTTGCGGGTGCCGGACTTGCCGACATCCAGCGCCGGGAAGATGCGCTTGTCCGCAACCTTGCGGTCGAGCACGATTTCCGAGTTGCCGGTGCCCTTGAATTCTTCAAAGATCACTTCGTCCATGCGGCTGCCAGTATCGATCAGCGCGGTGGCGATGATCGAGAGCGAACCGCCTTCCTCGATGTTGCGGGCCGCACCAAAGAAGCGCTTGGGGCGCTGCAGGGCATTGGCGTCGACACCGCCGGTCAGCACCTTGCCCGAGCTGGGCACGACGGTGTTGTAGGCGCGGCCAAGGCGGGTGATCGAATCGAGCAGGATCACCACGTCGCGCTTGTGTTCGACCAGGCGCTTGGCCTTTTCGATCACCATTTCGGCGACCTGGACATGGCGCGTGGCGGGTTCGTCAAAGGTTGAGGAGATCACCTCGCCCTTCACCGAACGCTGCATGTCGGTCACTTCCTCGGGCCGCTCGTCGACCAACAGAACCAACAGGAACACTTCCGGGTGGTTGTCGGTGATCGCCTTGGCGATGTTCTGCAGCAGCACGGTCTTACCGGTGCGCGGCGGGGCGACGATCAGGGCGCGCTGGCCCTTGCCTTGCGGGCTGATGATGTCGATCACGCGGGCCGACT
>JBJTNW010000025.1:0-76934 GCA_046074265.1 Chakrabartia sp. | reverse complement strand
CGCAGATGCAATTTGATATGTATCACCATTATACGGTGGATGAGCATTCGATCCGCGCCATTGGTCTTTTGTCTCGGATTGAAAAGGGTGTGTTGGGCGAAGACCATCCGCTGGCCAGCGCCATTGTGCGTCAGCTGGTATCTCGCCGGGTTCTCTACGCCGCCGTTTTGCTGCACGACATTGCCAAGGGCCGGGGCGGCGATCACAGCGTTTTGGGGGCCGAGGTTGCCTTGAAGCTCTGCCCCCGGCTGGGCCTGACGCCCGCAGAAAGCGAAACCGTTGCTTGGCTGGTGCGCCACCATTTATTGATGTCGGCCACCGCCTTTAAGCGCGACTTGTCTGACTTTAAGACGGTCCTGGATTTTGCCGAGACCGTCCAATCGCCAGAGCGGTTGCGCCTGTTGTTGGTGCTGACTGTGGTCGACATTCGGGCTGTCGGCCCCGGTGTCTGGAACAGCTGGAAGCGGCAATTGCTAACGGACCTGTTTGATTCGGCCGAAGAGGTGCTGCGGCTGGGGCATAAACAGCGCGGCAGGGCTGACCGAGTGCGGGCCAAGCAGGAAGCGCTTGAAGACAGCTTGGGCTGGTCCAAGACAAAATTTGCGGCCTTTTCGCGCCGCTTGGCCGAACCCTATTGGGTGGCGGAGCCCGATGATGTTCTGGCCAGCAACGCGCGCCAAGTTGCCGCGGCAGGTGATGCGAGCCTGTCTATTTCGGCAACCGTCTACCCTTCACGCGGGGCGACACTTGTAACCGTCTATGCCGCCGATCATCCGGGCCTTTTCTATCGCATTGCAGGCGGCATCCATCTGGCCGGTGGCAGCATCATTGATGCCCGCATCCACACGACCCGCGATGGCATGGCGCTTGATAATTTTCTGGTGCAGGACCCGCTGGGCCGGCTTTTTGATGATCCGCACCAGCTCCAACGAATCGAACAGGCCATTGAAGAGGCGTTGGCCAACCGGGCAAAGCTGGTTGAAAAGCTCGCGGCACGCCCCCTTTCGCGGGCGCGGGCAGAGGCATTTGAGATTGCGCCCAATATCCTGATCGACAATCGCGCCTCTAACCGCTTCACGGTGATTGAGGCCAATGCCCGCGATCGCCCGGCGCTGCTTTATGATCTGGCATGCGCCCTTTTTGAAGAACGGGTGACAATCCATTCCGCCCATATTGCAACCTATGGGGAGCGGGCGGTCGATATTTTCTATGTGACTGATCTCACCAATGACAAGATTGAAAACCCAACCCGGCTTGCAGCATTGGAAAAGCGGCTCCTATCGGCAGCCGCTGACCCGCGCATGGCCGTTCGTGCGGCCTGATCGGATAATCGGACCATTATAGCCCTTAGGGCGATTGACGTTAACGTAAACTCTTCCTATCCCACGCGCCACGAGAGGGTAAACCGGAGACTCACCCATGAATCTTGAATTCAGCCCAGAAGAATTGGCCTTCCAGCAGGAAGTGCGCTCCTTCATTGCAGAAAACTACCCCGCCAATTTGCGCGGCAAGCAGGATGAGGGCGATGAGCTCTCCAAAGAAGATTTTCTGAGCTGGCACCGCGTGCTCTACAAAAAAGGCTGGGTCGCGCCGGCTTGGCCTGTTGAATATGGCGGCACCGGCTGGACCGCGACGCAGCGCTATATCTGGTCGGAAGAAACGGCCCGCGCCGATTGCATCCGCCTGATGCCCTTTGGCCTGACGATGGTCGGCCCCGTCATCTACACTTTTGGTACGCCGGAGCAGAAGGCCAAGTTCCTCCCCCGCATCCTGTCGGGCGAGGATTGGTGGTGTCAGGGCTATTCAGAGCCGGGCTCGGGGTCTGACCTTGCCTCGCTGCGCACCCGCGCCGTCCGCGACGGCGATGACTATGTTGTCAACGGCCAGAAGACCTGGACGACAATGGCCCAGCACGCCGATTGGGGCTTCTTCCTTGTCCGCACAAACCAGGATGCGAAGCAGCAGGAAGGCATTAGCTTCCTTCTGATCGACATGAAGACGCCGGGCGTCACCGTTCGCCCGATCATCACCCTGGGTGGTGAGCATGAGGTCAACGAGGTGTGGCTGGAAGACGTGCGCGTCCCCGCTGAAAACCGCGTTTATGAAGAAAATAAGGGCTGGACCTGCGCCAAGTTCCTCTTGGCGCACGAACGCACCGGCATTGCCGGCGTCGCGGCCTCCAAGCGCGGCGTGGAAAAGATCAAGTCGATCGCGATGAGCGAATCGGATGGCGATCGTCCGCTGCTCGCCAACCCGTTCTTCCGCCGCAAGGTGGCGGAACTGGAAATGGATCTGACCGCGCTGGAGTTTACCGAACTTCGCACGCTTGCGGGCGAAGCGCAGGGCAAGGGCCCGGGGCCGGAATCGAGCTTGCTCAAGATCAAGGGCTCGGAAATCCAGCAGCGCATCACTGAACTCGCGCTGGAAGCGGCGGGCCATTATGGCGCGCCTTATTTCCGCGGCTTTGGCGAGGGCGATAACGAGCACCCGATTGGGCCGGACTTCGCGCACCGCACCGCGCCGGTTTATTTCAACACCCGCAAGACGACGATCTACGGCGGCTCGAACGAGATCCAGCGGAACATCATCGCCAAGATGGTGCTGGGCCTCTGATTTATTTGCTCCCCTCCCGCGTGCGGGAGGGGATTCCGACGTGGAGATAGGCAAAGATGGATTTCAACTACACCGAAACGCAGGACATGCTGCGCGACACGCTCGCCCGGTTCCTTGCGGACACTTATGATTTCGAAACCCGCAAGAAGATGATTGCGAGCGACGCGGGTCGCGATCCCGGCATCTGGCAGGCACTTGCGACCGAGCTGGGCATTCTTTCTGCGCCCTTTTCGGAAGCGCAGGGCGGCCTGGGCGGCGGCGCCATCGAAAACATGATTATGATGCAAGAACTGGGCAAGGTCATCGCGATTGAGCCTTATCTCCAGACGGTCGTGATCGGCGGCGGGGCTTTGAAGGCCGTGGGTGGCGCGCTTGCGGATGCCGTGATTCCGGAAATCATCGGCGGCAATGTCATCATCGGCTTTGCCTATGCCGAGCCGCAGGGCCGCTATGATCTGGCCAACCTGACGACCACCGCCAAGAAGGACGGTGCGGGCTATGTGCTCAATGGTCATAAGGGCGTTGTTTATGCCGCGCCTTGGGCGACGCATCTGCTTGTCACCGCGCGCACCGGCGGCGCGCAGCGTGATCGCGGCGGGGTGGATCTGTTCCTGATCGACGCCAATCTGCCGGGCATCACCCGGCGTGATTACCCGACGGTGGATGGCTTCCGCGCATCGGAAATCTATTTTGAAAATGTCGCCATCCCGGCCGAGGCGCATCTGCCCGGCGGTATCGACCTGCTCGAAAAGATTGTTGATGAAGCGACGATGGCGGTCTGTGGGGAAGCCTGTGGCGTGACCCGCAAGCTGCATGAAGGCACGCTGGATTATGCCAAGCAGCGCCAACAATTTGGCCAGCCCATTGGTCGCTTCCAGGTGCTTCAGCACCGCATGGCGGATATCTTCCTTGAAGCCGAACAGATCATGTCGATGACGCTGATGGGCACGCTGAAGCTTGATCTGCCGGCGGACGAACGCAAGGCCGCCGTAAGCCTTGCCAAGGCGAAAGTGTCGCGCTCGGCCAAATTTGTCGGGCAGAATGCGATTCAGACGCATGGCGGCATCGGCATCACGCAGGAATTGGCGATCGGCCATTATTTCAAGCGCGCGACGATGATCGAAGGCCAGTTCGGCTCGGCCGATTGGCATCTCGACCGCTTTGAGCAGCTGACCTACCCCAAGGCCTGATTGCACACATGATCACCTATCGGGCGCCGCGGCGCGAGGAAGCGGCGGCGCTCGCCTCTTTGGGGCGAGACACTTTTGTTGAGACCTTCGGGCATTTATATCGCCCGGAGGATCTCTCCGCCTTTTTGTCGAGCATCTACGCCGAAGACGCGATTGCCGCGCAGATCGAGAATGATCGCTACCTGTTCCGCGTTGCGGAAGAGGATGGGCAGCTGGTTGGCTATTGCAAGCTCGGCCTTGATGTCTCGCTGGATTATGACCCGGGCGACAAATCCGTCATTGAGCTTAAGCAGCTTTATGTTTTTGCGAGCCACCACGGCGCGGGTGTGGGCCAGGCGTTGATGGATTGGACCATTGCCGAAGCCGAGGCCCGGCAGGCGGATGAAATATTGCTGTCGGTCTGGGCCGAAAATGTGAAGGGCCATCGCTTCTACCAGCGCAACGGCTTTCGCTGGATTGCCGATACCTATTTCATGGTCGGCAATCACCGCGACGAGGAATTTTTATTTCTGCGCGCAATGCGCTGATCCTGCTGGCAAAAACCGCGCGTCTTTTGGCAACTTATGTTGCGCTGCACAAATTCTGCTTGAAATGCCGACGCGCCTCCTATATTGTGCACTGCAACATAAGATGGGAGCCGGAAATGGCGGAACCAGCAAAAGCATCGGCAAAGCGGAAAGCGGTTCGCGCCGCCCCCGCGCCCGATACGACAAAAAGGACTGTGACGATGACCGAAGACACGTTGAAATCGGCCGCTCAGGAATATGGCGCAAAGGCTACCGAAATGCTGAAGGACATGACCGCCAAAGCCAAGACGGCTTTTGAAAAGACGGGTGAAGCCACCAAGGATGTGGCTGAATTCCATAAGGCGAACCTGGAAGCCGCAGTTGAAACCGGCAAGCTGGCCGCCAAGGGCATTCAGGACGTTGCGCAGCATGGCGCAGACCTGACCCGCGAGCGCTTTGAAGCTGCAACCGCGCACGCCAAGACGCTTGCGGCGATCAAGTCGCCGACCGACTTCATGTCCGCTCAGAGCGAATTTCTGCGCGGCCAGTTTGACGCGATGATTGCTGATTTTTCCAAGTCGACCGAATTTTACCTGAAGCTCGCCGGCGAAATCGCCCAGCCGATGCAGAACCGCTATGCGGCAGCAGCGGAGCAGGTGAAGGCGCGTTTCGCCGCCTAATCGGCGTTGAACAATGGAAATCGGGCCGTTCGGTGAGGACCGGGCGGCCCTTTTTCTTGGCATATCGCTCAGGCGCTGCTTGCCCTTCGCCCCTCAAATTCTATATTCTGGAGCCATGCGGATCCGAATGACAGACACGCCGGACAAAGATGGGACGGGCGCGGGCACAGGCCTTGGCGTTGCAACCAAGACGCGCGATAAGACCAAGAAGCCGCAGCCCTATCGTGTGCTGATGCTGAACGATGATTACACGCCGATGGAATTTGTCGTCCACACGCTCCAGCGCTTCTTTAAGATGGATCTGGAGCAGGCGACACGGGTGATGCTGCACGTTCACCAAAAGGGCGTCGGCGTGTGCGGCACCTTCAGCTATGAAGTGGCCGAGACCAAGGTCAATCAGGTGATTGACTATGCCCGGCAGAACCAACACCCGCTTCAGTGCACGCTGGAAAAGGCCTGATTAACTTCTGTCTCGGGCGGGCAAGCCCCCCATTTAGCGCGGCAGCGCTGCCTTTACGCTGGGCATGATCCGCTTGACGATCACCGCGACTCCCTTGGGGTTGGGGTGCATCTGATCACCAATCAACAGCGCCCGATTGCCGGTCACGCCGTCCATGAAAAAGGGGTAAAGCGGCACGCGGTGCTTTTTGGCGAGGGCAGGATAAAGCCCATCAAATTCTGCACGATAAGCGCGATCAAGATTGAAGGAGGCACGCATGCCGGCCAGCAGCACGGGGATGTTGCGGCGCTTCAAATCGGTGAGGATCGCATCAAGATTGGCGCGCGTCATCGCGGGCTTTTGGCCCCGCAGCATATCATTGGCGCCGAGTTCCAGAATCACAAGATCGGGCTTGGCTTTCAATCCGGCCAGCACCCAGCCCAACCGGCCACGGCCCGCTGAACTGGTATCCCCCGAAACGCCGGCATTATGCACGCGCACCTTTTGTCCGTCGCGCCGCAAGGCGGCTTCCAACTGAGCGGGAAAAGACTCTTGCGCCTTCAACTGATATCCGGCGGTCAGGCTATCGCCAAAAGCGACGATCAACGCCTCGCGTGCCTGCGCGGCGGGGGCCATGACCCAAAGCAGAGCTTGGAATAGGATCAATGACAACCCATATGAGCCGAAACGCTTCATTGGAAAGCTCCTCTGTGCCGACGCCCCACGACGCCGCTTCCCCCCATATTGTGCTTCAGGCCCGCAATGTCACCCTCCGTCTGGGATCCGGGGAGGCGCAAGTTGATATCCTTAAAGGGATCGACCTTGACGTCGCCGCAGGCGAGACGGTGGCCTTGCTTGGGCCTTCGGGCTCAGGAAAATCGTCGCTCATGGCGGTTCTGTCCGGGCTGGAGCGGGCGAGCTCTGGCCAAATCCTGACCGGAGGTCTGGATTTTGGGGCGCTGGATGAAGATGCGCTGGCGCGCGCACGCCGCGGGCGGATTGGCATTATCCTTCAGGCTTTCCATCTTCTGCCCACCATGACCGCGCTGGAAAATGTGGCCGTACCGCTGGAATTGGCCGAGATGAACGGCGCTTTTGATCTGGCGCGTGCAGAGTTGGAAAAGGTTGGGCTGGGCGCGCGGACGGGCCATTATCCCAGCCAATTGTCGGGCGGGGAGCAGCAGCGTGTTGCCATTGCCCGTGCGCTTGGGCCGCGCCCGTCCCTGCTTTTTGCCGATGAGCCAACCGGCAATCTGGATGCCGCCACCGGTGTGCAGATCATGGATATGCTTTTTGCGCGTCAGCGTGAAACCGGCGCGACGCTGTTCATCATCACCCATGATGCCGGGCTGGCAGCGCGCTGCGGGCGCGTGATCGAGATGCGCGACGGCGCGATTATCGCGGATCATAAAACAGCATGAGGTCGCCCGTCTGGCGGTTTGCCCTTCGCGACCTGCGGGGTGCCCGGGCAGGCTTGCGGCTGATGGCGCTTTGCCTGTTTTTGGGGGTGGCGGCACTTGCCGGCATTGGCAGCCTGTCGAGCGCGATCCTGGCCGGCCTGTCAGACCGAGGCCAGCTGCTGTTGGGCGGCGATGTTCAGTTTGAAGCGGCGCAACGCAGCGCCACCGCCGAAGAACGGGCCGCCTTTGCCCGATTAGGGACAGTTTCTGAAGTGGTTCGGATGCGGGCCATGGCGAGCCTGCCCGACGCCAGCCGCGCCGTGCTTGCCGAGCTTAAGGGCGTGGACGACGCCTATCCGCTTTATGGCCAGCTGCGGCTTCAGCCGGGCGCACTTGCGATGCGTCCCGCCGGACTTGACGCCGTGGTCGCGCCGGGGCTGGCCGATAAACTGGGCCTGCGCATCGGCAGCCGGGTATCGGTGGGGGAGGCAACCTTTCGGGTCGTGGGGATTATCGCAGAAGAGCCGGACCGCGCCGGCGCGGGCTTTACCTTTGGCCCGGCGATCATGGTGGATCCAAAAGGGCTGGCGGCCACCGGGCTTGTCCAGCCGGGCAGCCTGTTTTCGGCCAGCTATCGCATCCGCTTGCCCGCGTCGGTGGCGCCGGATCAGGCGATTAAATCCGTTACCACCCGCTTCCCCAATGCCGGCTGGGAAACCCGCGACCGCAGCAATGGCGCCCCGGGCACGCGCCGTTTTGTTGAACGCCTCAGCCAGTTTCTGACCTTGGTGGGGCTGACGGCGCTCGCCATTGCCGGGATTGGTGTGGGCAATGGCGTTGGCTCCTGGCTTGAGGGGCGGCGCACAAGCATCGCCACGCTTAAGGCGCTGGGCGCGGACTCGCGCTTGATCGCCGCTATGTTCCTCATCCAGATATTGGGGGTCGCGCTGGCGGCGATGGGTGCCGGCCTCGCGCTGGGTGCAAGCCTGCCTTATGCCATTGCGGCCGGGCTGGGCGACGCGCTGCCTGTCCCACCCCGATTGGCGCTGTACCCCGCTCCGCTGCTGCTTGCCGCACTTTACGGTCTGTTGATTGCCGGCCTGTTTGCGCTGGCTCCCTTGGCCCGCGCGCGCGCGATATCGGCCGCCAGCCTGTTTCGCGGCGGGGTTGAGGCGCCGGGCCGTCCACCGCTGCCGGTCCTGATGGCGATGGCAGGATTGCTGGTGCTGCTTGCGCTTGTTGCGGTTCTGACCTCGGATGACAGGGTGTTTGCGGCAGGCTTTTTGGCAAGCATTGCGGCGCTATTGCTGTTGCTTACCGGCTTTGGCCGGGGGTTGACGGCGTTGGCCGCGCGTCTGCCCCGGCCAAAAACCCCGTTGTTGCGGCTGGCGCTGGCCAACCTCCACCGGCCGGGGGCTCAGACCGGCCGCCTCGTGGTCGCGCTGGGGCTGGGCCTGACTTTGTTTGCAACGCTGGCTGTCATCCAGACAAGCCTCAACCGCCAGATTGAAACCACCATCCCCAAACGCGCGCCCAGCTTTTTCGCGCTCGATATTCCCAAAGAGGATCGCCCCCGCTTTGAAGCGCGCGTCCGCGGCCTTGCGCCCGCGGCAGAGATCAAGATGGTGCCATCGCTGCGCGGACCAGTGGTGTCGATTGCCGGGCGGCCGGTCGCGGAAATGAAGGACATTCCCGATGACGCCTGGTTTTTACGCGGTGACCGGGGGCTGACCTTTGCTGAAACCCTACCTGAAGGCAGTCGGCTGACAGCAGGGAAATGGTGGCCCAAAGATTATCAGGGCCCGCCGCTTGTTTCGATGGATGAAAAGGCGGCCCAATCGGTTGGCCTTAAGATTGGCGACCCGATTGTCGTCTCGGTGCTGGGTGTTGAGCTGGAGGCCCGGATCGCGTCGTTCCGCGAGGTGAATTGGGATACGCTGGGTTTCAACTATGTGCTTGTCTTCAATCCGGCCGCGCTGGAGCCGGCACCCTATACGCTGGCTGCCACCATCGCGGTGCCGGAGGTGGCAGAAGCCTCGATCAACCGGGCCGTTGCTGCCGACTTCGCCTCGGTGACAATGGTGCGCGTCAAAGATGTGATCACCGAAGTTGGCCGGCTGCTCGACCAATTGGCGCAGGCAATCGCGGCGGCCGGATCAGTTGCCATATTGGCCGGCATTGCGGTGCTGATCGGTGCGATTGCAGCAGCGCGGCTGGCCCGCAGCTATGATGCGGTGCTGCTCAAACTTCTGGGGGCCACACGCCGCCAGATCCTGGCCGTGCAGGCACTGGAATATGGCGTGCTTGCGGTGTTCTTATCGGCCGTGGCGCTGGTGCTCGGCAGTCTTGCCGGCTGGGTTGTGACAACCCGTATCTTCCAGCTTGATTGGACGCCCGACTGGCCGGTGGTGGGCGCAACGATTTTGGCCGGCGGGTTTGGGACCTTGCTCTTTGGTCTCATGGGTGCGCTTCCGGTCTTGCGGGCGCGACCGGCAGAGGCCCTGCGGACGCTTTAATCTGCTCCCTGGGGGCCAGATTGATACCCATTGGCCACAGCGATGTGCGATTTCCGCGCCCTCATGGTGGTTTTCGCTTCCCGAAACCGGTGAATCGCGATAGATCGCGGGCGATTTTGGGACGATTTATGGAGACACGCTTATCCCACCGATGACCCCCCGGCGCCCCATGGGCCCTGGCCCCGCGCCGATGAACGGACCCCGGTTCAACCAATTTATCACGTCGCCTAAGGTGCGCGTGATCGACGAGAATGGCGAAAATCTGGGCGTGATGTACACGCGCGAAGCCATTGATCAGGCAGCAGAAGTCGGCCTTGATCTGGTCGAGATTTCGCCGAATGCGGATCCGCCCGTCGCTAAATTCCTTGACATCGGCAAGTTCAAATACGAGGCCCAAAAAAAGGCCAATGCCGCGCGCAAGTCGCAAAAGACGCAGGAAATCAAAGAGATCAAGATGCGTCCGAACATCGATGACCATGATTATGACGTGAAGATGCGCGCCATTCAAAAGTTCATCGGCGAGGGCGACAAGGTAAAAGTCACCCTGCGGTTTCGCGGCCGCGAGCTGGCCCATGGCCAATTGGGCATGAAGCTGCTTCAGCGGGTGCAGGAAGACATGGCGGAAGAAGCCAAGGTTGAACAATATCCGCGCATGGAAGGCCGCCAAATGCTGATGGTATTGGCGCCCAAATAAGCCTTTTCAAATACTGGCGTTGAAAAGCGGCCCAGAGGCAATCTGGGCCGGTTTTTCGTCTGCCCAAGGGCAAGCTGTGTTGCATAAAGGCCGCATCGTCGACTGAAATGATCCCTTAACCTTTTGACCTACTAGAAGCCGGAATCCGGCGCCCCTAGCTAGGCCCCACAGAACAGAACAACTCCTTTTCCCCTATTTAGAGGATCAATTCATGAACCGCATTTTCCTTATGGCGTCGGCTGCCGTGGCCGCGCTTTCCGTGCCCGCTTATGCGCAGGATGTGCCCCCGCAAGAGGCCGGGCTGGAAGAAAGTGAGATTATCGTCACGGCAACGCGCCGCGAACAGCAATTGTCAGATGTCCCGCTCGCCGTATCTGCGGTGACCGCAGATACGCTGGCCCGTTCAGGCGCGTCGGACATTCGCCAGTTGAACCAGCTGTCGCCGTCGCTGCTCGTCTCGTCCACCTCGTCAGAAGCGGCGGGCGGCGGTGCCCGCATTCGCGGCATTGGGACGGTCGGCGACAATCCCGGCCTTGAAAGCTCGGTCGCGACATTTGTCGATGGCGTGTACCGCAACCGCGCCGGTGTGGGCCTGACCGAATTGGGGGCGATTGACCGGATCGAAGTGCTGCGCGGCCCGCAGGGCACGCTTTTTGGCCGCAACGCTTCGGCTGGCCTGATCCATGTGATCACGGCGTCCCCATCGTCTGAATTTGGTGCCACGGCCGAAGCAACCTATGGCAATTACGATGCCGTCCGTTTGGTGGGCGGGATCACCGGCCCGATCTCTGACGCCGTATCGGCGCGTCTGGATGGCGTTTATTCCAAGCGCGATGGCTTTCTGACCGACGTCGTCTCGGGCAAGGGCGTCAACAACCGCGATCGCTATATGCTGCGCGGCCAGCTGAAATTTGAACCGACTAATGACCTGACAGTCCGCCTGATCGCCGATTATTCTGACCGCAACGAAGATTGTTGTGCCGCGCCTTATTATCCGGCGGCCACCGTCTCGCGCGATGAAAACGGCAATCTGGTTCGGTCGCCCAGCACGCTTGCGGCGGGCCTGCGCCTCTTGGGCGGGATCATCAACGACACCCCCTTTGACCGTAAGGTGTCCATCACGCCGGGCCAGTCCTATCGCGGCGACGTCCGTGATTGGGGCGTTTCGGGTGAAGTGAACTATGATCTGGGCGGCGCCAAGCTGACCTCAATCACCGCTTATCGCAACTGGCGCTGGCTGCGCGGACAGGATGCGGATTTCAACAATCTGGATATCCTCCACCGCCAAGATGATGGCAGTGCCAACCAGCAGTTCAAGACCTTCACGCAAGAGCTGCGCTTGCAGGGCAATGCGCTGGACGACCGGCTCGACTGGCTTGTGGGCGGCTATTTTGCGCATGAAACGCTGACGCTGAATGACAATCTGGCCTATGGCGATGATTATACGGCCTATGCGGACCTGCTGACGCGTGCCGCGCTGCCAAGCTTTGCCGGTTATGCGGCCACCGGTGTGGGACTGAGCACCCTGCTGAGCCTGCCGGCGCCGCTCAGCTTTGACGGCGTCCAGATCCGGGATCGCTACAAGCAAACAAGCCGCAACTATGCGGTCTTCACGCATAACAGCTTCAAGCTTTCAGAGATGCTGACCCTGACCTTGGGCCTGCGCTACACCAACGAAAAGAAGACGCTGGATGCGCGCTTTGAGGACAATAACGCTTATTGCCGCGTCCTTTCGGGCCTTAGCCCGTCCAGCCCGGCTTATGCTTTGGGTCGGCTGGCTTGCGTGATCCCGTCCATTCCCAATGGCAGCTACACACAGGACGGCACCGTCAAGAAGGAAGACAAGCTGACCGGCACCGCCGTTCTCAGCTATAAGCCCAGCGATGATGTCCTGACCTATGCCAGCTTCTCGCGCGGCTATAAGGCGGGCGGCTTCAACCTGGATCGCAACAGCCTCTATCGCTTGGGCCGGACCGATAACAGCAATGGCAACCGGGCGATTGACGGCAGCGTGATTGATACCGCCGCGCTGGAATTCAAACCAGAGACGGTTGATGCCTTTGAAATCGGCTTCAAATATGATGGCCGTGGGATCGATATCAATCTGGCGGCCTTCTATCAGCACTTCCAGAACTTCCAGCTCAACACCTTCAACGGCGTCAATTTTGTCGTCGAGAATGTGCAGGGCTGCTCAGCGCTGGCCGGCGGTGGCGGATCAGATGCCGATGCGGTGGAAGGCAATAGCGCGTGCACGGGCAAGACCAAGAGCGGCGTGACCTCCAAGGGGGTTGAGCTCGAGGCGTTTCTGCGCCCGATGCGTGACATTTCGGTCAATCTGGGCGTTACCTATGCCGATACGCGCTATGCGGACGACCTGATCGGCAACAAGACGCTGACCAACGTGACCGGCTCGCTTTCGTCGGCCTTTTTCCAGTTGCCGGGCGCGCGCCTGTCCAACTCGGCCAAGATCGTGACCACGGGGGCGGTCAGCTGGACGCCTGATCTGGGCAGCAAGGGGCTGAAGGGCCTTGTCTAT
Organism: Chakrabartia sp.; assembly: GCA_046074265.1. GTDB lineage: Bacteria > Pseudomonadota > Alphaproteobacteria > Sphingomonadales > Sphingomonadaceae > Aquisediminimonas. Next base: position 64,360 of record JBJTNW010000025.1, on the reverse strand, counting down.
GTGGATGGTCGCTATACCACCAAGCTCAATACCGGGTCTGATCTGGACGCGGAAAAGCTGCAAAAGGGCTATGCGCTGTTCAATGCCCGTCTTGGCGTGCATGGCCCGGACAATCGCTGGGGCATTGAAGCCTGGGCGCAGAACCTGTTCAACGTGAACTATCAGCAGATCGCGTTTGACATGCCGCTGCAAGGCTCTGGGGCAACCAACGCCGTGGCACAGGGCCTCGCGGCCTCGTCCAACCAGCTTTACGGCTTGTTCCTGGGTGAACCGCGTACCTATGGCATCACGGTGCGTCACAACTTCTAAGTGAAAACGGGCGCGCTCGGAGCAATCCGGGCGCGCCTTATTTAACGGCGACGCGCGGCAAAGCGGGCGATGGTGAGCATCTCAACCTCTGCCTGCACCTCGCCCGCAGACCCCGCAGTTTTAAGCGCACGTTCGGCCGCGAGCAGCTTGTCGGCAAGCTGTGCCAGCCGGTCGGATGACCAGCGCCCCGCCTGATCGGTGATGGCGGGCTTTTCTTTAAAGAAGATGGCCTTGCCGCGTGCTTCGACAGCGGCGGAGGGCGACATGCCGCCTTCTACATCCTTGCGCAGCGCCGCCAAAAGCAGCACGCGGCGGAACAGCGCGCGCAGCAGCGGAATGCCCGCCAGCCCATCTTGGCCGAGCCGCGCAATCTCGGCGCCGGCCCGCGCCGGCTGGCCGCCCATAACGGCATCGACAAGCTTGCCCAATTCCCCCTCATTGCTGGCCGCGCCAATCGCCGCCAGTGCGTCAAGATCGGCTTCGGCCGGCCGGTCGGGGGCGGCATCAAGGTAAAGGGCAAGCTTTTCTACTTCCTGCGCCATAACCGCACGATCATTGCCGCAGGCCGCTGCAATTGCCCGGCCAACATCGCGCGACAGGCGCAAGCCCGCCTCGCGTGCCAAGGCATCGGCGATCTGCGCCGCGTCGCGGGCGTCGGGCACATAGCTGGGATGGGCCAGCGCGGCCTTGTGCTCGGTCGCCAGCTTCACAAGGCTGGACGATGGCTTCAAGGCACCGGCAACGGCGACGACCGGATTGCCCGCCTGATCGGCGTCCAGCAGCGAGCGGACGGCCTCTGTCACCTCATCGCCCGCAGGCTGGATGCGGATCCAGCGCTTGCCGCCAAATAACGAGATGCTGGCCGCCTCATCGCTGAGCAGCGCCGGATCTGATTTCAGGGCAGAGGCTTCAAGGTCGATGCGCTCGGCATCTGTTCCCATGGCGCGCTCCAACCGACGGGCCAAGGCCGCAGACCCTGCTTCATCCGCGCCATAAAGCAGGAAGAAGCGGGTCTTGCCCTCGGCCGCGCCATCCAGCGCGCGTGCGATTTCGTTGGCGTTGGCCTTCACTGGCTCGCAGGCGTCCGGGCATGGCGGGCCAGCCGGGCAATGATCTGGTCGGCGACAATCCGGCTCAGATTTTCAAGCGCTGTGCTTTCCGCCGCGACCGTCGCATAATCGGATGACACAACGTCAATCCCGGCATCTGACCCGGCAGTTGCATCAACCAGCACGGCGTTGGTTGCATTGTCGATCAGCTTGTACCGGGCGCGCAGCGTTCGGCGCTCGCGGCTGACGCCGGCATCGCGACGAATGCCAAAGCCGGTGATCTGATCGTCCAGTTCCACTTCCAGCCGATAGCGCGGTTCGCCTTCGGGAGCGGCGGACAGCCGCTGCATCAGCGCGTCGCGCACCAGCCAGCCCGCTTTGCCGGATATGGGCGGCACTTCAACACCGCTCAGCAATTGGCCTGCCGCGCCTTGCGACCCGCCGCTATAGAGCGGATGCAGCCCGCACCCGGGCAACATCACCATCAAGGCAAGGGCGGCGGCCAAAGGGGCGATGCGGCGCAAGGATCTCATGCGACGATGTTAACCAGCCTGCCGGGCACGACAATGACTTTCTTCGGCGTTGCCCCTTCCAGCGTGCGGATAATCTTTTCAGACCCCAGCGCCAGTGCCTCCAGCGTCGCCTTGTCGATGTCTTTCGCGACCGTCAGCGTATCGCGCAGCTTGCCGTTGACCTGGACGGCAATTGTCACTTCATCATCCACCAGCAGCGCCGGGTCGTGCGCGGGCCAAGGCTGGGCCGCGACCAAGCCGTCGCCGCCCATCTTCGCCCAACCTTCTTCAGCCAAATGCGGCAGCATCGGCGCGATGAGGCGGGCAAGCGTGCGGATGGCGGCGCTGCGCGTGGCGGAGGGGCCTGCCTTTTCCAGCGCGTTCACCAGTTCATGCACCTTGGCGACGGCCTTGTTGAAGGTCAGCGCTTCGATATCGGTGGCGATCCCGGCAATGGCGCGGTGGAGCAGGCGGTCGACCGTCTTGTCCTCGCCCTGCGCGTCTTCCAGCGTATCGAACAGCCGCCAGATGCGGTTGACGAAGCGCCATGTGCCCTCAATCCCGCTTTCCGACCATTCCAGATCGCGCTCGGGCGGGCTGTCGGACAGCATGAACCAGCGCACCGCGTCCGCGCCATATTGATCAAACATCGGATCGGGATCGACGACGTTCTTCTTGGACTTGGACATTTTTTCAATGCGGCCGCGCACCACGGGCGCGCCGTCGAGCGTGGTCACCACATCGCCTGCAATCTTGACGTCTTCGGGCGACAGCCACGCCCCTTCAGCGGACTTGTAGGTTTCGTGCGTCACCATCCCTTGGGTGAAGAGCGCGGCGAAAGGCTCGGTCATCCCGATCTTGCCGATCCGCTCCAGCGCGCGGGTCCAGAAGCGGGCATAAAGGAGATGGAGGATCGCGTGTTCGATCCCGCCAATATATTGGCCCACGGGCAGCCAGGCTTCCGCCTCTGCGCGGTCAAAGGGCTTGTCCTTGGGCTGGCTCGCAAAGCGGATGAAATACCAGCTGGAATCCGCAAAAGTATCGAGCGTGTCGGTTTCGCGCCGCGCCGGCTCTTTGCAGTTCGGGCATGTGACATGCTTCCATGTCGGGTGCCGATCCAGCGGGTTGCCCGGCACGTCAAAGGTCACGTCTTCGGGCAGCTTCACCGGCAATTCGTGGCGCGGCACGGGAAGCACGCCGCAGAAATCGCAATGGATGATGGGGATGGGCGTGCCCCAATAACGCTGGCGGGAAATACCCCAGTCGCGCAGGCGATATTGGGTCTGGCCTTCGCCCCAGCCTTCATGCTCGGCGCGCGCGATGACGGCGGCCTTCGCATCGTCCACGTTCATGCCGTTGAGCCAATGCGAATTCACGATCTTGCCCGGGCCGGTATAGGCGGTGTCGCCTTCAAATTCGAGGTCATCCACCTCGCCTTCGGCCACCACGCGGCGGACCGGCAGATCATATTTGCGGGCAAAATCAAGGTCGCGCTGGTCATGCGCCGGGCAGCCAAAGACGGCGCCCGTGCCATAATCCATCAGCACAAAATTGGCGACATAAACGGGCAGATGCCACGCAGGATCAAGCGGGTGCTCAACCGACAGCCCGGTGTTGAAGCCCTTTTTCTCGGCCGTCTCAATTTCGGCAGCCGTCGTCCCGCCCTTGCGGCAATCTTCGATAAAGTCCTGCAAGCGCGGCGCGTTTTCGGCAAGTGATTGGGCCAGCGGATGGTCGGCCGCAATCGCGACAAAGCTTGCGCCATAAAGCGTATCGGGCCGGGTGGTGTAAACGTCGATCGCGTCGTGCGTGCCGACCAGATTGAAGCTCAGCTTCAGGCCCTTGGACTTGCCGATCCAGTTTTCCTGCATCAGCCGGACTTTTTCGGGCCATTGGTCCAGCGTATCGAGCCCGTCCAGCAGATCATCGGCAAAGTCGGTGATCTTCAAGAACCATTGGTTGAGCTTTTTCTTCTCCACCAAAGCGCCCGAGCGCCAGCCGCGCCCGTCAATCACCTGCTCATTGGCGAGCACCGTCATGTCGACCGGGTCCCAATTGACCGTCGATTCCTTGCGATAGACAAGCCCCGATTTGTAGAAATCAAGGAACAGTGCCTGTTCCTGCCCGTAATAATCGGGCTCGCAGGTGGACAGTTCACGGCTCCAGTCAATCGCAAGGCCCAGCCGCTTCAACTGCTTTTTCATCGCCGCGATATTGGCGCGGGTCCATTCACCGGGATGGACCTTCTTTTCCATCGCCGCATTTTCAGCGGGCATGCCAAAGCTGTCCCAGCCCATCGGGTGGAGCACGCCATGGCCCGTCATCGCCTTATAACGCGCCAGCACATCGCCCATCGTATAGTTGCGGACATGGCCCATATGGATGCGCCCGGACGGATAGGGGAACATCTCTAGTACATAGGCCTTGGGGCGCGGATCATCCGCCGCGGGGGCGGTGAAGATGCCGGTTTCTTCCCAGATTTTTTGCCAATGGCTGTCAGCTTTGAAAGGGTTGAAGCGCGTCGTCATAAAGGACCCATGTCTGCAAAAGGATCAAAGGGCAATGGCGCGTCCATAGCGGCCGCCGCCCGCGTGTGAAAGGCCACGCCGGGGAAACGCTTGACCGAGGAAAAGGGTCAGCCGGCGATGGCGGCGCGACGCAGGTCGCGAGCCTTGGTCAGGATGATTTCTTCCAGCTTCTGGACGGTCGCGGCCTGCACCGGCGCGTCAACCCAAGTGCCCGACTGGTTGACCTGACGGCTGGCCGCCACCCGCAGCGCATCCGCACGCAGATCCTGATCCAAAATGCTGACGGTCAGCTTCATCCGCTCATCGGGATTGCTGGGGTTTGTATACCAATCGGTGACGACCACGCCGCCATTGGCGTCGGCCTGAACCAGCGGCATGAACGACAGGCTGTCGAGCGTCGCGCGCCACAAATAGGCGTTGACGCCGATCGTCGTGACCTTGGAGGCGGCGATATCCGACGACGCACGCGCCTTGTCCTTGCCGCCACCCATGCTGCAAGCCGGAAGCGTCGCCAAAAGCGAAAGGGCAATGACGGCAATAAGGGGACGGCGCATGCAATTCCTCGTCGAAACAAAGCTGAAGTTGGAACGGCGTTATAGGCGGATTGGCAAGCTCCGCAAGGTGCGCAGGGGCGGCGTTGTTGAAGTCATGCAACAGGATTGAAACAAATTTCGTCAATCCGTCAGTTTCGGGAACATAAGGTTGGGTCAAACGTCGCTTTGTGCCAAGGATGTGAAGATGACGATTCGCGGGGTGATCAAGGGGAGCATTTTGGGGACGCTGGCAGCAGCGGCCGTCTTTGCCCTTGCGCCTGCCCAAGCCGTCTCGCTGCGGGCGCTTCCCGTGGCCAAAAATCCCAGCGTTACGCGCGCCTTTCCGGGTTTTACGCCAGCTGCGGCAGACCCGCGACTGGCCGCTGCCTTTTCGCGCAGCACGACACTGAGCGCCGGATTCCGCTTTACGCCCGCTGCGGCGGCCAAGGGGAATCGCAAGGTGACGGTGGCTGTGCGCGCCCGCACGACTTCTGCTGGTCCCGCAGCCGATCGCGGCAATGGGATAGCCGCTTTGGGCATGGCGCCGGTTGCTTATAATCTGGGTGTATCGGTTGGTTGGCGGCGCTTTGCGATTTCGGGCGACATTGGCGAAGCGGATCTGGGCCCGCTGGAAGGCCGCCGTCAGGCGACCGATCTGGGTCTGAGCTACACCGTCAAGCGCTGGACAACGCGCGTGCAGCTGGCGTCGGAACGGCCGGTGGGCGTGGCGCCCCGCATCGCCGACTCACGGGAAAGCGTCGCGCTTGATCTGGGCGGGTCGTACAGCCTGAGTCGCAATTTCGCGGTCACGGCGGGCGTTCGCTACAAGTCGGAACGTGAAAAGTTTGAATCGCGCATGGATACGCGCCGCGACAGCCAAGCTGTCTATCTGGGTACCGCCTTCCGCTTCTAAGCGCGCTTGCCCGACAGGCCGTCAATGGCGGCCCATCCATATATCTTCCCCCGTTTGAGCCGCGCGAAACGCGCTTTGGTCATGCCGCCAAGCGCGATGACCGGGCATCGCGCCTGCCGGACCAGGTCTAGAAAGCGCACCCGGCCCAGCACGGGCGCACCGGGATGACTTCGCGTTGGGAAGACCGGCGAGACAAAGGCCAATTTTGCGCCGCGGCGTTCAGCGGCGCGCACTTCCCGCAGATTATGGGCCGGGGCCGTCAGCGTGCCTTTGGCTCTTCCATGCGCGCCGGCTGCCCGCCAGCCCCGGGCGTGGCGCGGCGTGCCGGCAAGCACCAGAACATGGCCCGACCGCCGCGCCGCGCGGCGGACCTTTTCAAAAAGCTGTCGGCGGGCCTTGGGGGGTGTCGCATAATGGCGAAAGATAATGCCCGCGCCGCGCGGCAACCCGGCAATGGCGTGCAGCAGCCCATCGCCAAGCCGCTCGTCGGTCATCAGCCAGATAGCGGGCAGGGGATGGTGGCGCTTTTGCATCGGCCTGCCTATAGCCCCCCGATGACCCAAGACGCAAAAGCCCGATTGGACATGGTCCGTGCCGACATGGCGCACGCCTGCAAGATTGCTGGCCGCGCGCCCGACAGCGTGACGCTGATCGCCATTTCCAAAACCCATGATGCCGAGGCCATTCGACCGCTGATCGCAGCGGGCCAGCGCGTCTTTGGCGAAAACCGGGTGCAGGAAGCCGAGGGCAAATGGCCCGCTTTGCAGGCGGAGACGCCCGGAATTGAGCTGCATCTGGTGGGGCAGCTGCAATCCAACAAGGCCGAAGAAGCGGTGCGCCTGTTTGACGCGATCCATTCGGTAGACCGTCCCTCGCTGATCGCGGCGCTGGCCAAGGCGCAGGATAAGATTGGCCGTCGGCCGCGTGTCTATCTTCAGGTCAATATCGGGGAAGAACCTCAAAAAGGGGGCTGTGCGGCCGTTGACGTGCCAGCCTTGCTGGCCGAGGCGCGCAAAGCTGGTCTGGATGTGGCGGGGCTGATGGCCGTGCCGCCCGCCAACACCGAGGCCGCGCCCTATTTCGCATTGCTCGCCAAGATTGCGCGCGAGAATGGCCTGAGCGGACTGTCCATGGGCATGTCGGGCGATTTTGAAGCGGCGATCATGCTGGGGGCAACCCATGTACGCATCGGCACCGCGTTATTTGGGAGCCGCGCATGAAATTTGACGCGCTGATCTTTGATTTTGATGGCGTGCTCTTGGAAAGCGAGCATGTGAACGCCGCGCATATTGCTGAGGTGCTGACCGCGCTGGGCCATCCGACCAGCTATGAAGAGGCACACCGCGAATTTGTGGGCGTGGGCGGCCCGGCCTTTATTGAAGCGGTGGGCAATTGGCTGGGCGGCAATGTACCGGACGCATTTTGGGACGCCCGCAAGGCCGAGGATGATCGGGTGATGCGCGAAGGGATTGATGCCGTGGATGGCGCGATCCGTTTTGTCGAGACATTGCCCGCCAACCTGCCGCGCGCCATCGCCTCGTCCAGCACTACGCATTGGATCCAGACGCACCTGCGCCATATCGGGCTTGAGGGGCAATTTGGTGACCATATCTATTCAGGCCGCGAACATGTGACGCGGGGCAAGCCCGCGCCCGACATTTACCTTCATGCCGCTGCCGCGCTGGGCGTGGACATTACCCGCTGCGCGATTTTGGAAGATTCGCCCGTGGGCGCAACAGGGGCGGTGGCATCGGGCGCATTTGTTATCGGGCTGGCGGCGGGGCGTCACTGCTTTGACGGGCATGACGCGCTGCTACAGGCCAAGGGCGTCAACGCCATTGCCCATAGCTTTGACGATGTGGCGCGGCTGATTTTTGGCTGAGTTAAAGCGCGTGGCCGGTGCGGTCGCGCTTGGTATCCAGATAATGCTGGTTATGCGGATTGGGCGGCAGCTTGTGCGGCACCCGTTCTGCCACATCAATTCCTTCGGCAACCAGCCGGGCGACCTTTTCCGGGTTATTGGTCAACAGCCGGATGCGGTCTTGCCCCAGCAGCTTCAGCATCCGCGCCGCGACTGAAAAATCGCGGGCGTCAATCGCAAAGCCCAGCCGCGTATTGGCATCCACCGTGTCAAAACCCTGATCTTGCAACGCATAGGCGCGCAGTTTGTTGATCAAGCCAATGCCGCGCCCTTCCTGCCGCAGGTAAAGGAGCACGCCCCAGCCATTGCCTGCCATCAAGCGCAAGGCGGCATTTAATTGCGGGCCACAATCGCATTTAAGGCTGCCCAGCACATCGCCCGTCAGGCATTCGCTGTGCAGGCGGACAAGCGGGGGTTGGCCATTGGGGCTGCCGATCAAGAGCGCGACATGCTCCAGCCCCGCCTCGGGTGTGCGAAAGGCAATGATCTCGCACTGTTCTGCCGCCTCAACCGGCAGCCGCGCCCGGCTGACGATGCGCAACCTGTCAGATTGCTCATAGGCCGCCACATCGGCGCTGGCGAGGGGCGTTGAATCCGCCACAGGCGCGGCGCGCACAAAAAAGGCAGGCAGCAGCCCGGCGTGCCGCGCGAGCAGCAGGGCGGCTTCGGCCGCGACAGGATCGGCGATGGGCAGCGCTTCAAACGGCCCCTTCATCGGGGTTGCCAGATCAAGCTGGGGGTCGGCGAGCGCGGTCGCCTCTGCCAGTCCCATCCAGCGCGCCCGGGCGACCAGCACCGGCGCGTCCGGCGCGGCAGCGGCGCGTTGGTTCGCCAGCTTCAGCGTTGCGGCGCGCCCGGCAGAAATCAGGACATCTGCCCCGCCGTCCGGATCAAAGGCGGCCAGCGCTTCGGCATCTGCCGTTTCAACCGCAAGCAGCGCGATCGCCCCATCAAGCACGACCGGCCAGCCGCGCCGCAGCGCGTCCACCGCCCGCGCGGCCGCCCGCGCGCCGGTCAAAGGCGGAACTCCGTGATCAGGGGGATATGGTCAGACGGCTTTTCCCAACTGCGGCATGGTTCATGCACATGATGCGCCAGTGCCGCGCGCGCGACCTCGGGCGAGGCCCACATATGGTCGAGCCGGCGGCCCCGGTCGCCCGCCGTCCAATCCTTCGCGCGATAGCTCCACCAGGTGTAAAGTCGGCTTGGCGCGGGGATGAAGTGGCGGCCCAGATCCACCCAGTCATGGCTCTGCTGCAGTTGGGCAAGCGCTTCGACTTCAATCGGCGTGTGGCTTACGACATCCAATAATTGCTTATGGCTCCAGACATCGCATTCCAGCGGCGCGATGTTGAAATCGCCGACGATGATCGACGGGTCTTTGAGCTTTTCGGACCAGCGCGTCATCCGCCCGATGAAATCAAGTTTCTGGCCGAATTTTGGGTTGGCGTCCCGGTCGGGCACGTCGCCACCTGCCGGGACATAGACATTTTCCAGCCGCCAGCCATTGGGCAGGCGGACGCCGACATGGCGGGCCTCGCCATTATCCTGCCAGTCATGGCGCAGATCCTCGGTGATCGGCAGCCGGGAAATGGTGGCGACGCCATGGTGCATCGGCTGGCCGTTGAGGACGATATGGGTATAGCCCAGCTTGTGGAACAGCTCACGCGGGAAGCTGTCATCCACCACCTTGGTTTCTTGCAGGCACAAGATGTCGGGGGCGTGCTCGGTCAAGAACCGCTCGACAATCGGCGCGCGGAAACGGACGGAATTGATGTTCCAAGTAGCGATGGACAGCGTGTCGGCCATGAACAGGCCTTAGAACGGCTGAGCCCGGCTCGCAAACCCCTGTTTAGTTTTGACGGTTCCAGCCCACCGCGCCATTTGGGCTGCCAGCCCGCCACTGGCGCAGCATTTCGCGTGCCCGGATGTGGCGGATGGCGGCCAGCGTCGCGATGCCGCGGGCCTTGGCGGCCCATCCGGGCACGCGGCGGCTTGCCAGAATGCGCAGGGCGTGGAGCGGGGTGATGCCCAATATTGCGGCTATCCGGCCCGCCCATATAAGCGCGCCGCGCTGCCGCGCCCGGTGGTCAGCCAGATCATGCGCCGTCTGGCGACGCCATTTGGCGGCCATATCGGCCATATCGGTGCGGGCCGGGTGATAGACGATCATGCCGGGGACATAGCGGGCGGCATAACCCCGCGCGCGGGCGCGCCGGCCCCAATCCCGATCCTCGGCCACGCCGATCCCGGCAAAGGGGCCAACCGCCTCATAGACCGCCCGCCGCATCGCCAGGTTGCCGGTGCCTGAAAAGTGGAGCTTTTCAATGTACATCTGCTGGCGATAGGCAAAGACGCTTTCATAAGCTTCAAAGCCAGTCAGGTGGTTGGGGTCTGCCAGATCAATCCGGACATCCCCTCCCACCACGCCTGTTGCATCGGGCTTTTCCAGCGCCGCGACGGCGGCCGCCAGCCAATCGGGATGCGCGCGGCAATCTGCATCCACAAAAGCAAGAATCTCTCCCTGCGCCATCGCTACGCCGCGATTGCGCGCGGGGCCCGGGCCCGGGGTCCGTTCTTCGACGATGTGTACATCGGGAAAGGCGCGTCGGATCGCATCAAGCGGCTGGGCCGAGCCATTATCGGCCAAGATGATGTCCACCCGTTCGGCCGGATAGCGTTGCGCCTTGATCGACGCGAGGCACCGCGCGGCTGCCTGTTGCTGGTTCAGATGCGGGATGATGACCGACACGCGCGGCCGGGGCGATATCATGGCCTAGGCCGCCACCCGGCGTCGGCTTTTGTCGGGCCCATCGCTGGTGCGCGCAGCGCAGACCGCCATCCAGATATAAAAGGGCAGGGTATCATCCCGAAAGCGAAAGCGTGGGCCGCCCTCTCCAGCCGCGCCGGTGATCAGCGCCAAGCCTTCCAGCCGCGCCAGTTCAGATGCGATCGCCTTTTCGGGCAGCGGACTGGCGAGGCTGGCCAGCACATCGCCCAACCCAAAGCTGCCATCCGGCGTGGCGGCGGCCAGCGCGATGGCCCCAAGCAAAGGCTCTTGCCCGGCCACCATCAGCTGCGGGATCTGGGCGCGCGCCGCTGGCCCAAGCCGATTTTCAGCCTCCCGCACAATTTCGCTCAGCCCCGCGCGGATATCGTCCGGCGAAACGTCGCGCCGATCGGCATTTAGCGCGCGCAAGCCGGCATGGTGGCACATCAAGCGGGCCAGATAGGGCGACCCATGGCAGAGCCGATCCACCATTTCCGTGGCTTCTGGGGCAAAGCGCATCCCCGCTTCGCGCTCGCCAATAGCGATCAGCGCCTCAATCTCGCCGCGCTCCAGACGGGGTACCGGCAGGCCCAGAATGTTGCGGCGGATCGACGGGATATAGCCGACCAGTTCCTGCAAATTGCCGGCCACGCCTGCGATCACGATCTGGACACGCGCTGCCCGGTCAGACAGGTTTTTGATAAGTTCGGCGACATGTCGGCGAAAGCCTGCATCTTCGGTGCGGTCATATTCATCGAGGATCAGCAGCACGCGCGTGCCCGTCACCAGCGCACAGACATCGCCCAATTGGCGCGCGTCAAACGTCGCCTCGGGCAGCAGATCGGCCAGCGTGCCGCCGCTTTTGGCATCAAGCGCCGCGGGATCAACCGAGGCGGCATAGATCATCGGCACATCGCGCAGCAGGCCGCGAAAAATTTCGTCAAAGCGCGATCCCGCCCCGCACGAGGCATAGGCCACCTGATAGCGCGATTGCCGGGCAATGCCGGCCAGAACGTGGAGCAGCGAAGTTTTGCCAATGCCGCGCTCACCATAAAGGACAACATGGGCGCGCTGGTCTTCCAGGGCCGAGATCAGCCGCACCAGCAGTTCAAGCCGCCCGGCAAAGCGGGTGCGGTCCGTCACCGGTTGCGCCGGGGTAAAGGCCTCGTTGAGCGCTTGGCGCGCGTCTGATTGGGTGGATCCCTGCTGGGCCAGCCGGTCAATCGCGGTGGCCCGAAAGGCGGGGAAGTCGGACGCTTCCTCGGCAGGTGGCCGGTTGCGGCCAAGCGGCGCCACTGCCGACAGCGCAACCCGCGCCACGGCAGGGGCCGGGTCGGCAGAGAATGTGGCGGCCCTGCGGCGCGTGGCCCAATTCCAGAGGACGCGGAAAAATCGCATGATCATGCCCTATTGTTGAACGGCGGGGTTTAGGCAGGTGGGGGCGGCCGGGCGCTGTCCACCCTGTTAAAACTTGGTCAGGTCCGCCCGGCAAAGGGCTTCAAAACCACCCAGCAATAAACAAGCACCGCGCCGATCAGCAGGATCGCAACCACATCATCGCCGCGATTGCCAAATTGATTGGCAATGGCGCAGCCCAGGGCCGGCGGGAAATAGCTGATCAGCCGATCTTCAACCGGCGAATCGCCGACCGATCGCTGAAGAAACAGGACAACAATCGCCGCAAAGATCGCGACTGTGATCCAGTCATAAGGTGTCTGCATCGTGCGCCTTTTCCGGGCAGGCCGATCCCGCCCCCCTTGAGGGTAAATGTCTGACTTTTCTTGCCAGAAGCTATACCGGCGGCGGCTGTTCTGTCGGGTTAATAATTGTTCACCGCAAGCTGAAAAATGGTAGATTTCTGAGGGTTTTGTCGATCTGAACACTGCTTGAAGTTATTGTCTGCACTGGCCGCCCCCGCTTAGGCCTTGGCGCAATCGCAATGTTGACGGAGGACGCCATGGGCAACAAAGACATCGTTCCAAAGCTTGGGGGCGGGTTGGCCTTTGTGCTGGCCCTGGGGCTTGCCGACCCGGCCTGGGCGCAGCTTGGCCCGCCGCGTGACACCCGCAAGATGGAGATCACGGCCGAAGCCAATGTCCTTTATGACACCAACATATTGCGCCGCGCCGACGATGCACCCGACAACCCCAATGTGCATCCGGCCGATCTTGTTGTCGAACCGCGCCTGACGCTTGATCTGGTGGCGCCCTTTGGCCGTCAATCGGTGTTCGCCAAGGGCCTGCTTGGCTATCGCTTCCATGCCGAGCACGGCTTTCTGGATCGCGAAACAGCCAATGTCACCGGTGGGGTCCGGCTGAGGCCGATCCGGCCCTGTACCGCGACAGGCGCGCTCACTTATGTCCGCCAGCAAAGCAACCTTGCCGATATCTTAGACACGCTGGACCCCAAAAATACCGAACAGATTGCCACCGGCTCGGCAGACCTTGCCTGCGCAACCGCGGGCGGGCTGGCAACGCGGCTTGGCTATCGCCGCACCAGCGCAACCAACTCTGCCCTTATCCGGCAGGAGAATGAATATGAAAGCCACAGCTATTCGGGAAGCCTTGGTATTGCCCGGCCGCGGTTAGGTGCGCTGATGGCCTATGGCAGCTATGGCGAGACACGCTATCCAAATCGACGGCCGCTAGAGGCGGGCCCAGCCGGTCTGGAAGACGGGATGACCTTCTGGTCGACGGGCCTGCGCTATGAACGGCAGATCGGCACCCGGCTGACGGGCAGCGTCTCTGGCGGCTATATGAAGGTCCGCCCGAAGCTGCCGGGGGTGGACGGGTTTAAGGGCGCCAATTGGTCTGCGCAGCTCAGCTATGACAGCCGCAACCGCATCAAGGCTGCGCTTTTGGCGTCCCGCGAGGTCGAGGCTTCGAACCTCATTGGCGCAACCTATGGCGTCGTCACGCGCTATGGGGCGAGCGTTGATTATGCGCTGAGTCCCCGCTTCGTGCTGACCACGGGGGCAAGCCTCGCCAAGCGGCGCTACGCCCAATCCCCTTATTACCAATTACCAAGTTTTAACTCGCGGGATCGGACGATCAGCGTTTATGCCAGCCTTTCTGCTGGCAATGTCGGCCCCGTCGCGATCGTGGTCGATGCTGTTCGCGAGCACCGCACAGCGGCGGTGCCGATGTTCAATTATGGATCGACGCGCTTCGGCGTGACCGCGACCTATCGGTTCGGTCATTAGGCGCGCGCGCCCCAAAAGAAGGTGCCCGGCATGACGGTGTTCACGCGCATTTTTTCGGTGCTGCTCGCGCTGGCTCTGGCCACGCCCACGCTCGCCCGGCAATCGACCGACGGCGACGCTGCGCCTCCGGCGGCCGTGCCGCCAACAATTTCGTCGGTCCCGGTGCCCGCGTCCTCAGCCCCCGCCCAACCCGGCATGACGGAGAGCGAGGGCTATATGCTCGGGCCGGAAGACGTGATTGAAGTCAACGTGCTGGGTCAGCCGGACTTCAAAACCCAAGCCCGGGTCGAGGCAGATGGGTCCATCGCTTTGCCCTTTATCGGCAAGCAGCAGGTCAGCGGCCAAACCCCCTTGTCGCTGGCCGAGGCCATTTCTGCGCGGTTGAAGGCGGGCGGCTATTTTCAAAATCCGGTCGCCGCCGTGACGGTTGTTTCTTATGCCAGCCGCTATGTCATCGTGCTGGGGGAGGTTGCCCAGCCAGGCCTCCAGCCTGTTAACCGCAGCTATCGGGTGTCGGAAATCATCGCCCGGGCCGGGGGGATCAAGCCGTCAGGCGCGGCCCATATCATCCTGCGACGGGCCGACGGGCAGGAACAAAAGCTTGCCTTCAAGGGCCTTGCCATGGGCGCCGAGAGTGAGGACCCGGTTGTCTTTCCCGGCGACAAGGTTTTCGTGCCCGAGGCAGAGACCTTCTATATTTACGGGCAGGTCAACGCGCCCGGCACCTTCCCGCTGCAAGAGGATATGACGGTGCGCAAGGCGCTGGCCCGGGCGGGCGGGCTGACCCCAATTGGCAGCCAGAAGCGCGTCAAAGTCTATCGCGACGGGGAAGCAACCAAGGTTCCGCTCGAAACCAGGGTGCGGCCCGGCGATGTGATCGTGGTTGGCGAGCGTCTGTTCTGATGGCCCGCCCGACCCGCGCGCGACAAGGAGACGCAAGATGAGCTTCGCCCAGTTTTTGAGGATGCTGGCTGCCCGACGGATGATCGTGCTGGCGACCTTCCTCGCCTGTCTGGTGACGGCGATCGCCACAGCCTTCATTCTGCCCGCCCGCTATGAGGCCCGGGCCCGCCTTATCCTGGATGTGCTAAAGCCCGATCCCGTCACCGGGCAGGTGATGACCAATAATTTCCTGCGCGCCTACACGGTTGCGCAGATGGAAATGATCAAGGGCTCGGCGGTCACCGGCCGGGTCGTCGATCAACTGGGCTGGGCAAATGATCCGGCGATGCTGTCGCGCTACGAACGCGAAAATACCGATCCGGGTGCCGATGTCCGGCTGTGGCTCGCGCGCGAGCTGGGCGACAATATTGAGGCCAATATTCTTGAAGGATCGAACATTCTCGAGATTGGCTATACCGGCCCCTCGCCGGAAGCGGCCAAGCAAATGGCCGGGATGATCCGTCAGGCCTATCGGCAGGAGGCGCTTGAGGAAAAGCGGGGCGCCTCGCGCGAGTCTGCCGATTGGTATCGCCAACAAGCCGCACAGGCGAAGAAGGCGCTCGAGCTGGCAGAAGCCGACCGCACGGCCTTTGCCAAGGCCAACAACCTCGTGCTCCCGCCTGAAAATATGCCGGATGTAGAAACGGCCAAGCTGCAATCGCTGGGGCAGCAAAGCGTTGCCGCCGCTGCCGCCCCGGCGCTTGTCCCCCAAATCAACCCGATGCAGGCGCAACTGGCGTCGATTACCGAGCAGCTGGCCCAAGCAGCGACGACTTTGGGACCCAACCATCCCACCTATCAGGCGCTGCTGCGGCAAAAGCAGCTCTATGAATCCTTGGCCGCGCGGCAGGGCCGGGCTGGCAGCAATGCCGGGGTGGTCGAGGGCGAATATCAGCGCCAGCGCGCGCGTGTCATCGCGGATCGCGGCAAGGTTGATCAGTTGCAGCGGATGCAGAATGATGTCGTGCTGAAGCGCGATCAATATCTAAAGGCCGCCCAGCGTGCGGCGGATCTCCAGCTGGAAGCCAATACGACCAATGCCGGCATCACCGATATGGGGCCGACCACGGGATCAACCACGCCGTCCTTTCCCAACCGCCCGCTGATTATCGGCATGGCGGCCGCCACCGGGCTTGGGCTGGGCATTTTGCTGGCCTTGCTGGTGGAATTGATGAACCGCCGGGTGCGCAGCGACGATGATCTGGAAGTTGCCGCCCATGCGCCGGTTCTGGCGGTGGTTGCCACGCCCCGCCACGCGCCGTTTGTCAGCCGGATCGTCGATTTGGTCGAAGGCCGCGCCCGACACCCCGAGCCTGGCGTATCGACCCGCCCCGATCTTGCAGAGGCCGCCCAATGACCATGCTTGCCCAACCTGATCCGCACAGTCTGACGCGCCGCACCTCTGCGCTGATGATCGTGGACCCGATGAGCCTCAAGGCAGAGGCGATCCGGGGCCTGCGCACCCGTCTTATCGCCCAGCACATTCGGGAGGGGCGGCGCGGCCTTGCCCTGTGCGCCGCGGCGGAGGGCACGGGCTGCACCTATGTCGCGACCAATTTAGCGGTCGCCATGGCACAGGTGGGCGTCAAGACCGTGCTGATCGACACCAATTTGCGCGGCGGGGGCGTGGCGCCGGTGTTCGACTGTCCGGCCGAGGCGCCGGGCCTGGGTGATTTTCTGGCCGATGCCACGCTGCGGCCGCGCGACATCATGGAGGTTGATATCATCCCCGATCTGACGATCGTCCCGTCGGGGCCGGCGTGCGACAATGCCCAAGAGCTCTTATCGTCGCAGCGCTTTTTGACCTTTGTCGGCCAGATGATGCGTGAGCATGACTTCGCCCTGTTTGATACGACGCCCGCCAATCGCTGCACCGATGCGCAGCGCGTGGCGACGCTGGTGGGGCACAGTCTGATCATCGCCCGGCGCGACCAAACCTATTTCAACGATGTAAAGATGCTGGCCCGATTGTTGCGGGCCGATAAGTCGAGCGTCGTCGGCACTGTCCTCAACGATTTCTGATCCCATGGCCACGCTCGCGCCCGTCCGATTGGACCACCCCGCCAACCGGGATGCGGGGCTGTGGGTGCTTGGCCTTGGCTTATTAGGTCTGGTCGGCCCCTCGCTGGTCAGTCTTGCCCAGCAATATTGGACCAAGGATAGCGGTGTCCATGGCCCTATCGTGCTGGCAACCGCCATCTGGCTGTTCGCCCGCCAGCGCCCTGCGCTTAGGGTCTTGCGCTGTCCGGGCCGGCCGCTGCCGGGCTGGGCCGCCTTTGGCCTGTTGCTGCCGGTCTATATTTTTGGCCGGGCCTTTGATTTTATCAGCCTTGAAGTGGGGGCTTTGCTGGGCATCCTGATCGCCATTTTTTACCTTTATTTCGGTGCGCGGGCCGTCCGCCATTTGTGGTTCCCGATCTTCTATCTGTTCTTTCTTGTGCCACCGCCGGGCTGGCTGCTTGATCTTGTCACCTCCGGGCTCAAGACCTTTGTGTCCATCGTCTCCACCCAGATGCTGTTATTCACCGGCTATCCGGTCGCGCGTATCGGGGTGACGCTTTACGTCGCCCAATTCCAGCTGCTGGTTGAGGATGCGTGCTCGGGCATGAACTCCCTTGTCAGCCTCACCTCGGTTAGCCTGTTTTACATCTATCTGCTGCACGCCTCGTCATGGCGCTATGCGGTGTTTCTGGTTTGCTGGATCCTGCCAATTGCGATCTTCGCCAATATCCTCAGGGTGCTGCTGCTGGTGCTCATCACCTATCATATGGGCAATGAGGCAGCGCAGGGCTTTCTCCACAATACGGCCGGCATGGCGATGTTTATCGCGGCTCTTCTTGGCATCTTCGCGGTCGATCGCTTGGCGGCGCCATTGTTTCGCCGCCGGGGGTGGATGTGATGGACCGGCGGGCCTTTTTAATCGGCGGGGCGTGCCTTGCCAGTGCGGCCGGGGCGACCGCGCTGCGCCCGCGTGAGCGCGTTTCGCTGATGGGCAATCTCAAACTGGAAGATGCCATCCCGCGCCAATTTGCCGGCTGGTCGCGCTATGACAGCAACCAGATTGTCACGCCTGAAAGCGAAGACAGCTTGTCGCGCCAGCTATACAGCCAATCGGTTGCGCGGCTTTATGTGCGCGACGATGACCGCTTTGTGATGATGCTGATCGCTTATGGCGATACGCAAAGCGATACGCTTCAGCTCCACCGGCCCGAAGTCTGCTATCCGGCCTTTGGCATGGAGATTGTCGCCAATCGCCCGGCCCGCATCGCGCTTGCGCCGCACGTGGCGATCCCCGGTCGGGATTTGGTGGCCCGCAGCGCCGAGCGTCAGGAATTTGTGACATATTGGACGCGCATTGGCGAGGCGCTGCCGGCCTCGGGCGCCGCGCAAAGATCGGCAAAGCTGCGCGATGCCTTTGCCGGGCGCATCCCTGATGGCGTGCTGGCGCGCTTTTCCACTCTGGGGGCAGCAGCGGGCCCCGCCTTTGAAACCAATCGGGCCTTCATCGCCGATCTGATGGCCGCGCTGCACCCCGCGGCCCGACGCGCGCTGGCGGGCGATGGCATCATGGCAGCCCTTGGGCGGGCGACCCTTCATGGCGGCTGATCGGGCGCGGGCACCGATATTGCTGGATTTGACCGCGCTGTTGCTGCGCGTTCTAGAGCCGCTTCTGCTGCTCTTTTGCGCGGTGGCGGTGCAACTGGCGCTGGGGGATCGCATCGCGCCAAGCGCCGCGCCCTTTTATCTGCGGGCTGCCTTGATGGGGGCGATCATTTATGCCGGGATTGCCGAGGCGATCGGCGGCTATGATATGGATGTCCGCTTTGCCCTGCGCCGGGCGACCGGCCGGGTGCTGACGGCGCTGTTTGCAACGGCCATGTTTGTGCTGACGGTTGGCTTTTTTCTCAAGGTGTCGGAAGAATTTTCCCGGCTGTGGGCGGTTGGCTGGTTTGGCCTTGGGGCTGTGCTCTTATGTCTGGCGCGGGGCCTGTTAACCCTTTGGATGCAGGGTAAAAAGCGCGACGGCCTGTTTAACCAGCGCGTCGCTGTGTTCGGCGCGGGCGAGCAGGGGCGGCGTCTGGCGCGCTATATTGAAAGCCATGATCGGCTGACGATTGACCTTGTCGGCTTTTTCGATGACCGGACCGATGGCCGGGTGACAACCCCGTTGCCGCAAATGCCGCTGGGCGGCGGGCTTGATGCACTGGTGTCGATGGTGCGCGCCGGCCGGGTAGATCAGGTCATCCTGGCATTGCCTTGGGCCGCGGATGCGCGGCTCCAGCAGATTGTCGCTGCCCTTGCGGTCACCCCTGTCCAAATCCGGCTCGCGCCCGACCTCGCCAATTTTACCTTTGCCCATCGCCCGATTGTGCTGCTGGGTGAATTGCCGGTGATGACATTGTTTGAGCGGCCGATCAGCGGGCTGGATTCGATCGTCAAGCGGATCGAGGATTTGGCGCTGCTGGCCGCCATCCTGCCCTTGGCCCTGCCGATCATGCTGGTGGCGGCTCTTGCCATCAAGCTGGACAGCCCCGGGCCGATTTTCTTCCGGCAGGATCGGGAGGGCTATAACAACCAGCGCTTTGCGATCTGGAAGTTCCGATCCATGCGGACCGACCGGCTGGAGTTTGACAACATCCGTCAGGCCTCGCGCACGGACCCGCGCATCACCCGGGTCGGTCGCATCCTGCGCAAGACAAGCATTGATGAGTTGCCGCAGCTGATCAATGTGCTGACAGGGGAAATGTCGCTGGTCGGGCCGCGCCCCCATGCGCCGTCAACGCGCGCCGGCAGCCGCTTTTTTGGAGAAATTGTCAGCACCTATGCGGCACGCCACAATGTAAAGCCGGGGCTGACCGGCTGGGCGCAGGTATGTGGCTGGCGCGGCGAGACGGATACGGAGGACAAGCTGATCCGTCGGCTTGAGCATGACCTTCATTATATTGAAAACTGGTCGGTCTGGTTTGATCTCGTCATCATCGTCCGCAGCGTCTGGGCCGTCATCGCGCCCCGCAACGCTTATTGATCGAGGCGGGCGATTTCGCCGGTCAGATAGTCCCGTAGCGCGGAGGGATCGGTGGTGGCGGGCGTCGGCATGCGCGTGCGGGCGATGGGCAGGGCGGCGGCCAGCGCGTCTGTATCTTCGGCCGCAAGGATCAGCCCGCGGGCGACAAAGGCCTGAATAATCTCGCTCTGATGGTCGTCATAATGCTCGCCCCGCGCAAACAGGCGCGGCATGGCGATCACATTGCACCCGGCCCGAAGCGCCGTCACCAACGATCCGGTGCCGCCATGGGTGATGACGATGCGCGCGTGCTGGAGCAGCGCTTGCACCTCGGTAAAATCAAGATCGGTCACAACCTCGCAATCTGCCGGTAAGGCACCCGGCCGGTGCCCCGACCCGATTTGAAAGATGACCCGTTCAGAAATCTCGCCTGCGCGCTTCAGCGCCGCCACAGTGTCAATCAGCCGGTCAAAGCCAAGCGTGGCGCCCACAGTCACAAAAATAAGATCGTCCTTAAGCGGGACCGGCCCGGTCAGTCGTGTAAGCGGATCAAAGACCAGCGCCTTGGGCCAGCGCGCTTGTAAGGCTGCGGACTGGACAATCAGGCGATGCGCCAAGGGCCGGGCAATCCGGGCAAAAGCGGAAGGGGCCTGAAACCGGGCAAAGCTGTCTATCAGGATGAACCGCGCACCCGTCAGCCTCGCGGCCAGACAGGCGAAAAAGACCGCGCCCGCGCCGGTGCTCAAAACAAGGTCCGGGCGTTCGCGCGCAATCGCGGCGATCGATTGGGCAAAATTGCGAGCGGCGCTGCCCAACATGGCCCCGGGCCGCCCCAGCCGCGCCTGACCCAGCGCCACATGATCGACAAAATGGGTGCGGTGCGTCCGGGCGATGCTGCGGCCCAAGGCGGTGTCTTCCGTGACGAAGAAGTGGTCATGCCGGTCCCAGACGGGCGCAAGATCCAGTAATTGCCGGACGTGCCCGCCCCCCGAGGCGGCCAGACAAATTTTAAGGCCAGAGGCGGGCGCCGCCATGCTCAGCATCTCCTGCAAAAAGAAGATGTGGTAGGCGCTGGCCTTTGCGCGGCGATGGCCGGAACCTCTCTATTTCGTCACGCGGCAAAGGCCCCTCCAACCGCCCGCCGCATCCGCAAAACTACTGATCCCAAATATCGGAAATGATTGGGGTTTTTTGTCCGTATTTGGATTTCGTTAACCAATTTTCCTTAGCCCACCACAACGCCCGACGGCCCGATCTGCGGCCCGCACGGGAAGGAGATTGTCCCTTGAAACTGACCCTGCCTGCCGATGTTGATGCGCCGCTTCTGTCCGCCGTTCCGGCCCCCGACCCAAATCTTGATCCGGCGCCCGATCCTGCCTTGTCCGGCTTTGCCGCGCTGGCATCGCTGCTGGCGCTTCAGGGCATCGCCGCAGAGCCAGACGCGCTGCGCCATGCGCTGGGCCATGCCGATGCCCCAAGCCCGGCAGATCTGGTGCGGCTGGCGCGGCGCTTTGAGGGCGTGCGCGCCAAGACCATGACGGTCGACTTGGCCAAGCTGGATCAACTGCCCGTGCCGCTCATGGCCCACGGCCCCCAAGGCTGGGTGTTGATCGGCGCGGCGATGGGCGGGGCCTATATTGTCCAGCAGCCGGGTGGGGGGCTTGATACCCTAGATGCCAAAGGCCTCGCCCAGCTCTGCTCGGGCGACGTCATCCTTCTCACCAAAAGGCGAGGCGCCGGGCTTGGCCGTTTTGATCTGCGCTGGTTTTTGCCGCAGATCATCCGCTATCGCCGTCCAATCGGCGAGGTGCTGTTGATTACGCTTGCGCTCAACCTCTTGGGTCTTGCGTCGCCGATGCTGTTCCAGAACGTGATCGACAAGGTGCTGGCCAATAATGCCTATGGCACGCTTGTTGTGCTGACCATCGGGCTGCTCGCGGTTGCCTTATGGGAAGTGATGTTCAGCTGGATCCGCACGCGCGTATTTTCAGAAACCTCGCAGAAAATTGATGTGGAACTGGGGGCTCGGCTGTTCCGCCACATGCTGGCCCTGCCGCTCAGCTATTTCGAAGCGCGTCGGGTGGGCGATACCGTCACGCGGGTTCGCCAGATTGAGACGATCCGTGAGTTCCTGACCAACGCGTCGCTGACCGTGCTGATCGACCCGATCTTCACGCTGGTGTTCCTGGTTGCCATGGCCTTTTACGCGCCGGCGCTTACCGGCATCGTCTTGCTTAGCCTTGCTGCTTATGTTGTGATCTCGCTGCTCTTCACCCAGCCGATCCGCGCGGCGCTGGATGCGAAATTTGCGGAAGGGGCGGCGTCCAACGCCTTGCTTGTTGAAAGCGTTTCGGCGATCCAGACGGTGAAGGCCAGCGCGATTGAGCCGCAATGGCAGCACCGGTGGGAAGGCCAGCTGGCCGCCTATAGCGCCGCCAGCCAGCGCGCGATCAATATCGGCAATAATGGGTCAGAAGCGATCCAGCTTGTCGCCAAGCTCAGCTTTGTCGCCATCCTGTTTTTCGGTGCCCAGTCGGTTTTGGCGGGGACCCTTTCAGTCGGTGGGCTGGTTGCGTTCAACATGTTTGCGCAACGCGTTTCGGGCCCGGTCTTGCGCATGGCGCAATTGTGGAACGAGTTTCAGCAGGTCCGCGTCGCGGTCGACCGCATGGGCGATCTGCTTAATGCCGCGCCGGAAGCGCAGGCATCGGGCGCGGTGCCCATGCCGCGCCTCGCCGGGCGGATCAGCTTTGAGGGTGTGTCCTTCGCTTATGCGCCGCACAGCGCCCCGGTGCTGGATGGCGTGCAGCTGGATATCGAGCCGGGCATGATGCTGGGCATTGTCGGCAGTTCCGGCTCGGGCAAGTCGACGCTGACCAAGCTTGTCCAGCGCCTTTATGCGCCCGTGGCGGGCCGGGTGCTGATCGACGGGCAAGATATTGCAGAGGTGGACCCTGCCAGCCTGCGCCGACAGATCGGGGTGGTTCTTCAGGAAAACATCCTTTTCAACCAGACGATTGCCGAAAATATCGCGCTGGCCCAGCCGGCCATGCGTCGGGCCGATATTGTGGCGGCGGCTCGGCTTGCCGGCGCGCATGAATTTATTACCCGGCTGCCTCAAGGCTATGACACAGAGCTGGTTGAGCGCGGCGCCAATCTTTCTGGCGGCCAGCGGCAAAGAATTGCGATTGCCCGGGCACTTGCGGCCGATCCGCGCATTCTTCTGCTCGATGAAGCGACGTCGGCCCTGGACGCGGAAAGCGAAGAGATTGTGCAGGCCAATCTGCGGCAGATGGCCGAGGGGCGCACCGTGCTGATCGTCGCCCACCGTCTGTCGGCCGTGCGCGCGTGCGACCGGATTATTGTGATGGAGGCCGGTCAGATTGTCGAGGCGGGCAACCATGACGCGCTGCTGATGATCGGCGGCCGCTATGCGGATCTTTATCGGCGGCAAACCGGCCTCCAACTGGAAAGGGCGGCGGCATGAGTGCCTATGGAGATGCCTGGGCCAGCATCCGCGAGGCGCTGCGGCGCGATCGGCAGACGCGCCAGCGCCCGGTGCAAGAGGCAGAATTTCTGCCCGCGGCGCTGGAACTGGTGGAGCGCCCCGTTTCCCCCTTGGCCCGGCGGACAGCCTATGTGTTGTTTGCCGGCATGGCGGTGCTGCTGCTTTGGCTGATGATCGGCCGGGTTGAGATTGTCGCTTCGGCGGAAGGCGAATTGCAGCCCAGCGCCCATATCCAGCTTGTCCAGCCGGGGGCCGCCGGCATCGTTCGCCACCTTCGCGTGCGCGAGGGGCAGCATGTGGCCAAGGGGCAGGTGCTGGTTGATCTTGACCCGGCGCTGGCCAATGCAGAACTGGGGCAGGGCCGCGACGCGCTGCTGGCCGCAGAGATGACGGCGGCCCGGGCCCGCGCGATTTTGGGGGCGCTGGCGGGCGACGGCTTCCACTTTGCCCCGCCGGCCGATGCGCCGCCGTCGATCCTGGCAGACCATGCCGCTCTGGCCCGGGCGCAATTGGCACAGTTGCAGGCGCAATCAGGCGAGCAGGGGGCAAGCCGACAAGCCTCGGCGCTCGCTGCCTCAGAAGCCCGGATCGAGGCGCGAAAAATCGGTGAAAGCCTGCCGCTGCTTGACCAGCAACTTGCCGCCAATGAGGCGCTTCTGGCAAAAGGCTATGTCTCCAAATTGCGCGTGCTTGATTTGCGCCGCCAGCGCTTGGCCGCGCAGCGTGATCGGGATGCAGCCCTAAAGGCGGCCGCCCGGGCCGGGGCAGAAGCTCGGGCATCGCAGTTGCGTGGCCTTGGCGCGGGGGCGGCGGGCCGGGCAGAACTGCTCCAGTCGCTTGTCGCGGCCGAGGCAGAAATTGCCCAGCGCCGAGGCGATCTTGCCAAAGCGGCCGACCGCGCGGGCTATGGCCGACTGGTCGCGCCAGTGAGCGGCACCGTCGCGCAGCTTGCGGTCACGACCGAGGGCGGCGTGATAGAGGCGATGCGCCCGGTTATGGCGATTGTGCCCGATGGCTCGCTGACGGCCGAGGTCAAGCTGGCCAACAAGGATGTCGCCTTTGTTCACAAAGGGCAGAAGGTGGCGCTTAAGGTCCATGCCTATCCGTTCAGTCGCTATGGCACGATTGCCGGGCGGATCATATCCATCGGCGCGGTTGCGGTGCCGGATGATCGGCTGGGTCTTGTCTATCCGGTGCGCGTGGCCGTGGATCGATCGTCGGCCGGGCGCTTGCGTCTGCGGCCGGGCATGGCGGTGACCGCAGATATTGAAACAGGCTCGCGCCGCCTGATTGATTATCTGACCAGCCCCATAGAACGCGCGGCCGCCAGCGCCGGGCGCGAGCGTTAGGCCAGGCGGCGCTGCTGGTCGCGCTGCCAATGCGGGCGGCGCCTAGCGGCGCCCCGTTCTGCCCGCATCACATATTGGACGGCCAGATAATGGCGCAACAGGCCCAGGCTCAGCCAATCAGCCAAGCGCCGCCGCCCACTGGTAAACCCGGTCATCACGCCCGCCGTTACGCCCAGACCTGCCTGCGCCATGAGCGCCAGCGCGCTTTCTTCTGTAAACCAGCGCAAATGGGTGCGGTCCATCGGTCCGGCATCGGTATAAGCAAAGCGTCGCTGGACCAGCAGCGGTGCAATAATTTGATAGCTGGCGATATTGGGGACAGAAACGATGCAGACGCCGCCCGGTCTCAGCCGTGTCGCAAGGTCTGCCAGCACCGCTTCCGGTGCGCGCAGATGCTCAAGGACATCAAGCGCCAAGATCAAGTCAAAACTGCCCAAAGCGGGCAAGGGCTGTTCTAGATCGTGGATCAGGGCATGGCCGGCGCGTGCGCGGATCAGCGGCTCAAGCGGGGCATGGCCATCGACACCCCAAAGCTCGGCATCGGGCCAGCGCTGGGCCAGCCAGCCCAGCGTCGCGCCGCTGCCGCAGCCGATTTCAAGCACGCGGCTGGCCCGGGCGGGCAGCAGCGGATCAATTTCGGTCCGGGCATGGGCAAAATAACTTTCATCGGGATGTGCCGGGCTGGCCATGATTTGCGTGCCTTGAAACTGCGGGGGCCCACGCTCTGAAAGCGCCAGAGCTTTGGGGTCAAATGAAGCTTTGGTTAGGCAGGCACTGGGCAAATCCTTGCTTGCACCCGCGCGCGCATTGCGCTTTACCTAAACGTAAATCCGCGCCGATCGAGCGGGGGTAAATATAAGAGAGGAAGTGCCATGTCCGATGCTGTTTTGACCGAAGTCCGGGGCAATGTCCTGATCGTCACACTCAACCGGCCCGAAGCCAAAAATGCCGCCAATAAGGCGCTGGCCGAAGGGGTGGCCGCCGCAATGGACCGGCTCGACTCCGAAACAGATTTGCGGGTTGGCATTATCACGGGCGCGGGCGGCACCTTTTGCTCGGGCATGGATTTGAAGGGTTTTCTGGCGGGCGAAACACCCCAAATTCCGGGCCGTGGCTTTGCCGGGCTGACAGAAAGCCCGCCGCGCAAGCCGCTGATCGCCGCGGTGGATGGCTATGCTCTTGCCGGCGGGTTTGAAATCGCGCTCGCCTGTGATCTGATTGTCGCCAACAAGGATTCGAAATTCGGCATTCCCGAAGTGAAGCGCGGCCTTGCCGCGGCGGCCGGCGGGCTGGTCCGCCTGCCGCGCCAGATTCCGCAGCGCCTTGCGATGGAGCTGGCGCTGACCGGTGAATTTATCAGCGCAGCGCGCGCTTATGAAATGGGCCTGATCAACCGGATCGTCCATGGCGTCGCGCTTGATGGTGCGCTTGAGCTGGCGCAGGCGATCAGCGCCAACGGTCCGCTGGCGGTGGCTGCGTCCAAGCAGGTGATCCGCGAGCAGCAGGATTGGACCCAGGAGGAGCAGTGGAAAAAGCAATATGCGCTGACCGCCGCCGTCTTTTCTTCCAACGACGCGCGCGAAGGCGCAGCCGCTTTTGCCCAGAAGCGTGCCCCCAATTGGACCGGGTCCTAACGTTATCGGCATCGGGCCGTTTCCGAGCGGGAACTGCCCGAAACGGTTCAAGATCAAGGGGCCTTTGGGCCCCTTTTTTACGTTTCGCTAACCCTTGGCAGCGCACCCCTTTGCCGGTTGTAAGCGTAAAGGCGTTGCCATGGTTCTGGTTGATGAAAAGCCGGCTCTCCTCCCGTCCCCGCTGATTGGCGAGAGCGCGGCGATGCGCGATTTGCGGGTGCTGATAGGGCGGGTGGCGCGCAGCGAAGCCTCGGTTTTGGTGACGGGCCCGTCTGGCGCGGGCAAAGAGCTTGTGGCGCGGGCGCTGCATGGGGCGAGCGGGCGGTCTGGCGGGGCGTTTGTGGCGCTCAACTGCGGGGCGATCCCGGCCGAGCTGATGGAGTCAGAGCTGTTTGGCCATGAACGCGGGGCGTTTATGCGAGCGATCTGGCCCCGGCGCCGGTGCTGCCGGCGCCGCCGCCGCCGCCACTTTCTGCCCCGGCCCCGCTTGAGGCGCCTGTGGACCTGAAGCTGCTGGTGGAAACGCTGGAGCAGGAACGCATCCAGATGGCGCTTGATGCCGCAGGCGGCGTCATCTCGGAAGCCGCTCGCCTGCTGACCCTCAAGCGGACCACGCTTATTGAAAAAATGCGCAAATATGGCGTCGGAAAAATCGCGGCTTAAAAGCCCAGCCGCTGGGCGGCCGCTTCAAGGTCAGCGGCACGGTTTGGGGCGAGCCGATTGGCACGATCCTGATAGGCGGCGATAAGGGCGGCATCGGCCCGGCTTGGCGTGCCGCTATCAAAGGGCGGCGCCGGATCATATTCAAGCGCGAGCTGGATCATCTGGGCCGTCGCATCGCCTGCCAGCCGCGCAACCAGCGCCAGCGCAAAATCAATCCCCGCCGTCACCCCGCCGCCCGTCACACGATTGCGGTCAAACACGGTGCGCGCCTGAACCGGCTCTGCGCCAAACAACGCCAGATGGTCGTGCCAAGCCCAATGGGTTGTCGCGCGATAACCCTTGAGCAGCCCGGCCGCGCCGAGGATCAGCGCGCCGGTGCACACGCTTGTTACCCATTGCGCCTGTTGCCCGGCCGCGCGCACCCAGCCAAGCGCCGCCGCGTCATTGATAACATCCGTTATCCCCATGCCGCCGGGGATGCAGATCAGGTCTGGGCTTGGCACATCCGCCAACCGCGCTGTGGGGACGATCGAAAATCCGGCATCCGTCGGTACAGGATCAA
The DNA here is from genome assembly GCA_046074265.1 of Chakrabartia sp. Classification (GTDB taxonomy): domain Bacteria; phylum Pseudomonadota; class Alphaproteobacteria; order Sphingomonadales; family Sphingomonadaceae; genus Aquisediminimonas. Next base: position 36,960 of record JBJTNW010000025.1, on the reverse strand, counting down.
GGCTGTGCCAGACCAGATCAAGCGTCGCCCCGGGCAAGCGCGACAAAATCTGCGCCGGGCCGGTCAGGTCCAATTGGGTCACGCCGGGGAAGAGCAGAAAGACAATGCGTTGAACCGGCCGCGTGGTCATTCTGCGGCCAGCAATTCTTCTGCCCCGCCCAGGTCGACCGAAACGAGCTTGGAGATGCCGCGCTCGATCATGGTTACGCCAAAGAGCCGGTGCATCCGGCTCATCGTCACGGCATTATGGGTGACGATCAGATAGCGGGTATCGGTTTCCTGCGACATAACGTCCAGCAGGCCGCAGAAGCGCTCAATATTTGCATCATCCAGCGGCGCATCGACTTCATCAAGCACGCAGATCGGGGCGGGGTTGGTGAGGAACAGGCCAAAGATCAACGCAACCGCCGTCAGCGCCTGTTCACCGCCCGAGAGCAAGGTGAGCGATTGCAGCTTCTTGCCCGGCGGCTGGGCAAAAATTTCAAGCCCGGCTTCAAGCGGGTCGTCGCTGTCAATCAGCGCGAGATGGGCCTGCCCGCCATTGAACAAGGTGGTGAAGAGCCGTTGGAAATGGCCGTTCACTTTTTCAAAGGCGTCCAGCAGCCGCGCCCGCCCTTCGCGGTTAAGGCTGCCGATGGAGCCGCGCAGCCGGTTTACGGCTTCCGTCAACTCATCGCGTTCCACGATGGAGCGCGCAGCGTCGCCCTCAATCTCGGCCAATTCTTGTTCGGCCACCAGATTGACCGGTCCCAGCCGTTCCCGGTCGACGACCAGCCGGTCATGGTCTGCCTGTTCCAGATCGGCAGCGCGGACAGTCTCTGCCTCAAAGCCCGCCTTTTCGGGCAGAAGCGGCGGCGGGCATTCAAAGCGCTCGCCCGACAAGCGGCCCATTTCCAGCCGCCGCTGTTCCTGATTTTCGGCCCGGGCAATTGCCCCCGCGCGGGTTTCGCGCACGCTCGCCAAAACTTCCCCCGCTTCGGCAAGTTTGGCTTCAATATCGCGCAGCGCTGTTTCTGCCGTGCGCTCTTCGGCGATGGCGCGGGTGGCCGCTTCAGAAAGGCTCTCCCCTTCGGTCACCAGGCTATTGATCTTGGCGTCCAGCTCTGCCGGTGCCTTGGCCAGAGTCAGCGCCTCAGCCTCGGCGGCCTTGGCGCGCTTGGTCATCTCGTCGATCCGGCGGGCAGCTTCGCCCGCGCGCGACGTCCAGTTGCGGGCTTCGGCCCGGGCCGCGTCAAGCCGGGCCTTGTCGTCCGCCAAAGCGCGATCGGCATTGCCATTTTCAGCCTTAAGCTGGGCAACGGCGGCACGCGCCTGTTCAGCTGACCCCTGAAGCGTGGCGACGGTTTTGGCAGTGGCGCTGCCATCGGGCAGGGCGCGCCGGGCCTGATCGGCGGCTTCCTGCTCGCGGGCCGCCTCGGCGCGTTCGGCGGCGGCGCGGGCAATGCGCTCTGCCATTTCCGCCAGCCGCGAGGCAAGGCGTTCAAGCGCCTGCTGCGCCTGATCTGCCTCGCGCGCCGAGGTGCGGGCCTGAGCTTCGGCGGCGGCAAGGCTGCGGCGCCCTTCATCTGCTTGGACGCGGGCCTTTTCCATATCCGCCTGCGCGGCTGCAACGGCCGCGCGCGCGGCTTCGGCAGCGGCAGAAGCGGCTGGAAATTCAGCGCTCAGCGCGGCCAGGCGGTTGCGCCGGACCAGTCGCTCGACTGCCGCAGCCCCATCGCCCCGGGCGACATAGCCATCCCAGCGGCGCAAACGGCCATCGCGCGTCACCAGCCTTTGGCCGACTGCCAAAGGCGCGCCCTCATCTTCGTCCACCACGCCAATCTGGGCAAGGCGACGGGCCAGCGCGGCCGGGGCGGTGACTTTATCGCTCAGGGCAATCGCGCCCTTGGGCAAGGCGGGGTCAGAAGCAAGCGGGGTTGCCCCGGTCCATCCGCGGTCGCCCTCTGCGCCCAAGGCGGCGTCCAGATCATCACCCAAGGCCGCGCCCAAGGCAATTTCAAACCCCGGTGCGGCGGACATGGCATCCAGCACTTTCTGGCCAGAGCTGGCCTGTGCCACGGCCTTTTCCAGCGCCCGCATTTCGCTTTCGAGCGCGGCGAGAACAGCCTGTTTTTCGGCAAGATCATTTTGGGCCGCCTCGCGCGCCGTGGCGGCGGCTTCGCGCGCGGCTTCAGCAGAGCCAAGCTGCTCCTCTGCCGCCCGGGCCGATATTTCTGCCGCGCGGCTGGCAGCAGTCGCCGCGTCCAGCGACGCCATAAGCGGGGCTTCATCGCCCAGCCCGGCGCGCTGCCGTTCCAAATCCTCCGCCTCGCGGTCTGCCCGTTGCAGCCGCGTGACGGCAGCGGCCAGCGCGGCTTCTGCCACCCGGGTTTCCGCTTGTTCGCGGGCCTGGGCGGAAAGAGCCTGAGCCAGTTCTACCTCGGCATCGCGGCTGGCAGCCTCGGCCCGGGCAAGCCGCTCTGCCAAGGCGGGCCGATCGGCCTCGGCCAGGCGGATGCGCGCCTCCAGCGCCTTGGCCTCGGCTTCCAGCCGGGTCAGCGCCTCGGCGGCGTCATGCGCCAATTCCCCCTCGCGCTGCCGGTCGGCGATCAGGCGCTCGGTCTGGGCCGCCAGATCTTGAATGCGACGATCAAGGGCCGCCCGTTCGGTGCGCAGCGCCGCCAGCTTGTGCCCAGCTTCATTGGCGCGATCGCGCGCGGAAATGGCGGCGACGCGCAGGTCACCCAGATGGCGCACCGCCTCGGATTGATAGGCCGCCGCCGCCCGCTGGGCCTCTGCGGCCTTCTGGACGGCTTCTTCTGCAGCTTGCGCTTCAGCCTTGGCCTTGTCGGCCGCGGCGGCAGCGTCGCGCCAGCGGGAAAAGATCATCCGCCCCTCGGCCACCCGGATATCGGCCGAGAGCTTGCGATAGCGTTCGGCCGCGCGGGCCTGACGGCGCAGCGTCCCGGCGCGGGTCTCCATATCCGCGAGAACTTCATTCAACCGGTTGAGATTGGTTTCGGTTGCGCGCAGCTTTTGCTCTGCATCCTTGCGCCGGACGTGCAGGCCGGAAATGCCCGCCGCTTCTTCCAACATGGCGCGCCGGTCGACGGGCTTGGCGGCAATAACCGCACCAATGCGCCCTTGGCTGACCAGCGCGGGGGAATGCGCGCCGGTTGCGGCATCGGCAAAGACCAGCGCCACATCCTTGGCGCGCACATCCCGCCCGTTGATGCGATAGGCCGAGCCGGCGCCGCGTTCGATCCGGCGGACGATTTCCAACTCCCGCTCATCGCCTGTCGCGTCGCGCTCGGCGAGGATGGAGACTTCCGCAAAATCGCGCGACGACCGCTTTTCGGTGCCCGCAAAGATCACATCGTCCATGGCGCCGCCGCGCAGCGACTTGGCGCTGCCTTCGCCCATCACCCAGCGAATGGCTTCCAGCAAATTGGATTTGCCACAGCCATTGGGCCCGACAATGCCCGTCAGGCCGGGCTCGATGCGGAGCTCGCTCGGGTCGACAAAGCTTTTGAAGCCCGTCAGCTTGAGGCGCTTGATCCGCAAGCCCGGCTCCTTAGGCGCCCGCGTCCATCAGCTTGGGTTTCAAGGCTTCCCAGGTCGACGTATTTTCCTGCGTAACGCCGTTGATCACAAAGGTCGGCGTGCCCTGAACCTTAAATTCGCGCACGCCCTTTTCGGTGATCGCAATCGTCGCCTCAATCGCCTTCAAATCATTCAGACAAGCCTTGGCTTTGGCGGCCGAAATGCCGCGCTGCTGAACAAAATCCACCAGCCCCAGCTTCTCGGCGATCGCTTCGGTACGCTGGGTTGGCGTCATCGCTTCCATCGCCTTGACTTCGGCTTCGCTGATGGACTGGGCCTTGCCAAGCCAGTCATGCTGGGTTGCGAATAATTGCTCGGCAATCGGGAAGAACGGGGCCGGCCCGCTGCACTTGGCAAGCGTTGCCGCCGGAATATCGAGCGGGTTCAGCATGAAGGTGCGGAACTCGTAGGACACCGTACCCTTATCGACGAGCGCCTTTAGCTCAACCTTCGATTTTTCAGCAAACTCGGCGCAGTGCGAACAGGTCAGCGCGCCATATTCGATCAGCTTGACCGGGGCATTGGGGTTGCCCATCAGCATCCCGCCATCGGGCGTCACCGCGGTTGTTTCGGACCATTTGGTGCCGGCGGGCGCCGCAATCGCGGCCTCGCCCTTGGTCGCGGCATCGCCGGAGCCAGTTTTGCCATTGCAGGCAGACAAGAGCAGCAAGGCGGAGGTTGCAAGCAGCAGTTTCTTCATCAGTCTATCCTTTAACGCTGGCTTAGGGCGGCAATGAGGGCCGCTTCAATATCTTCCCATTTCGACGATTTCGGTCCCGGCGCATCGTTGATGAAGAAGCTGGGCGTCCCCACAAGCTTGCGGACATCCACGGCATCCTTCGTCATCGCCAGCAGCGTCTTTTGCATCTGGTCAGACGCGAGGCACGCATTGATCTGGCCGGGGGCCACGCCCCGCGCCTGTGCGATTGCGCTCAGGCCGCTGCCTTTGGCAAAAGTCTGCAATTGCCGGACGAGCGGCATGGATTTGAGCTGTGCTTCCTGCTTGATCGCGATCACCTGGGCATCCGCCATCCACACCGGCTGGCGGCCCATCATATCCTCTGTCAGCTGGAAAACGCGCGACGGCCCGCCGCAGCGCGCCAGCAATGCCGCGGTCAGGTCCAATTGGTCGCGCACCAGATGGCGCATTTCATAAGCGACCAGACCCTTGGCGATATAATTGGCCTTGAGCGGGCCAGAGGCGTCCTCGGTAAAATGGGCGCAATGGCTGCATGTGTAGCTTAGATATTCCACCAGCCGTACCTTGGCGCGCGGATTTCCCAGCACAAAGGCGCCTTGCGGCGTGATGGTCACCATCTTGGTATAATTGGGCGGCGCCGCGGCCGCGGGGGCCGCCCAGACGCACAGAGCGAGAAGGAACGAAGCAAGATATCGGATCAACGGACTTTCCCCAAAACTGGAAGGCCAGCGGGCGCATTGGCCACGCCTTGGGCAAGCGAGGTCAGCACGGCACGCAATTCAGGATCGGCAATTTCGCGCAGCGAATCACCCAATTCGGCAGGCACGGGGCGCAGATCGGGCTTGGGCGCCTCAGGCGCGGCCCGCCGGACCGACCCCGTTTTCATCACAATCCGGGCGACCGCAGTATAGCCAAAAAAGCGGTTCACCCGCTCGATGATGACGGGCTGGACGTGCTGCATCATCGGCCCAAAGGCGCGTTCGATGATAAGCGTCAGCGTGCCATCTGCTTTTTTGCCCTGCGGAAAGCGGATCGATTCGGGGGCGCAGACATCGGCATATTTCGCGCCGACAATCTCGCGCCAGCGGCTGACAACCGAAGATTGAATGAAGCCGAAACGCTTAAATGCGGCCTGGCCCACGCCCGGAACAAGTTCCGCAACGGTCTTGGCCGGCCCGCCGCGTGGCCGCTCTGCCAGTCGAGAAGGCTGCTTGTCTTTTGCCATTGGCCACCCCATGCCAGAGCCCGAGATGCCAGTCGAGACACCCCCCCAGATTACCAACAAGATTCTCGCGCATTACGATGCGTGCGCGCGCGACTTGCCGTGGCGAAGCCTGCCCGGCCAGCCCGCCATGGATGCCTATCGCGTCTGGCTGTCAGAAATTATGCTGCAACAAACAACCGTTGCCAGCGTCAAAGCCTATTATGAAAAATTCACCCGGCGGTGGCCAAAAGTGGCCGATCTGGCGGCGGCTGACGATGCAGAGGTCATGGCCGCTTGGGCGGGCCTTGGCTATTATGCGCGGGCGCGCAACTTACTGGCCTGCGCGCGCGACGTTGCCGGGCCGCTGGGCGGGCATTTTCCGGATACGGAAGCGGGCCTGCGCGCCTTGCCGGGCATTGGCCCCTACACGGCCGCCGCCATTGCCGCCATTGCCTTTGGCCGGCCATCGGTGGTTGTGGATGGCAATGTGGAGCGGGTGATCAGCCGGCTTTATGCGGTCACAACGCCGCTGCCCGCCGCCAAGGCGCAGATCCATGCGCTGGTAGCCCCCCTTGTGCCGGCAGACCGGCCCGGCGATTTTGCGCAGGCCATGATGGATTTGGGGGCCACCATCTGCACGCCGCGCAAGCCGCTTTGCGCGCTGTGTCCGGTCCACAGCGACTGTCAGGGGCGGTTGTCGGCAGAAGATTTCCCGGTCAAGCCGCCCAAGCGGGCCAAGCCCAGCCGTCAGGGCCAGGCCTGGTGGATAGAGGTGGACGGCCATGTCTTTCTGGTCCGGCGACCTGCCAAGGGCCTGCTGGGCGGAATGCGAGCGCTGCCCAGTTGCGATTGGCGCGGGCTTGCGGGCGCGCCGCCCTGTCCGGGCAAATGGGAAAACAGGGGTGAAGTCGACCATGTCTTCACCCATTTCCGGCTGACGCTTGCGGTGCAGGCCATCCAGCTTGGCGCCCGGCCCGATTTGCCCTTGGCGGGCGAATGGTGGCCGATTGACCGGCTGGCCGAAGCCGGACTACCAACGCTGTTTGATAAGGCCGCCAAGGCCGCCCAAAAGGGGAAGAGGATTTTATGACCATGCAACTGCATCGCCGCCAGTTTCTGGGCGCATCGGCCGTTGCGGCGGGCTTTGCCGCCCTGCCGCGCGCGGCCTGGGCAACCGTATCGCCCGCGCATTGGGAGGCGGTGCGCAGGGTGATGCAGGGCTTTGTCGACACCCGCTATGTGCCGGGCGCGGTGGGTCTGATCGCGCGGGGGACAGATGCGCCCACGGTTGTGAAAACCGGCACGCTTGCCTTTGACAGTCCGGTGCCTGTCGATGAAAACGCGCTGTTCCGCTGCTATTCGATGACCAAGCCGATTACCGGCATGGCCGCGATGATGCTGATTGAAGACGGCAAGCTTGGCCTTGACCAGAATATTGCCGACTTCATCCCGGGCTTTGCCCAGCCGCGTGTGATGATTGACCCGGCAACCAGTTTGGAAAGCCGCCCGGCTGCCCGCCCGATCACCGTGCGCAACCTGCTGACCCATACAGCGGGCCTTGGCTATACGATTGTGACCAAGGGGCCGCTGCTTGATGCCTATAACCGGTTGGGCCTGACCCCGGCTTCCGCCTCGCGCAAGCCCATTCCCGGCCAGCCACCGCTCAATACCGCACCCAGCCTTGCTGAATTTGCCGACCGGCTGGCAACCTTGCCGCTGATCGCTGATCCGGGCACGGTCTGGAGCTATTCGGTCAGCCTTGATCTGCTGGGCCGGGTGATTGAGCTGGCCAGCGGCAAAGCCTTTGATGCCTTTTTGCAGGACCGCATCTTCACCCCGCTGGGCATGACGAGTAGCTATTTTCAGGTTCCGCAAAGCGAGATGAAGCGGCTGACCACAAATTATTTCGGCGCGCCTTTTGGCGCCTTCCCGATTGATCCCGGCTCTGACAGTGTTTTTCTGGACAAGCCGGCCTTCCCCTTTGGCGGGGCCGGGCTTGTCAGCAGCCCGCGCGATTATGACCGGTTCCTCCAGATGTTGATGGGCGAAGGCGCAATTGGCGACGCCCGGATTATGAAGCGGGAAACGGCACGCCTTGCCATGTCCAACCTTGCGCCGCCGGACGCGCGGATGGAAAGCTTTGTGAAGGGCCAGGGCTTTGGCGCAGGCGGGCGCGTGACAATTGCGCCGCGCGAAACCGGCGAGGGCATTGGCACCTTTGGCTGGGGCGGTGCCGCATCGACGATCGGCTGGGTTGATCGGACTAAGAATATCCGCGCCTCGGGCTGGTCGCAGATTATGACGATGAGCCAGCAGCCCTTTGTCGAAGGCTTTAGCAAATCTGTTTATCAAAAGGATGCAGCGTGATGACCGCGCCAGGCTTTACCGGGTCACCGCTCGACCGCGTTGACCATATCCGCAATGATCTGGACGCTTTTAACGCGCTGCTCAATGATTGGCGGGGCCGCGTTTTGGGGCTGGATGGGCTGGACCCTTTGCTGACGGCCGAAGGCGGGCTGGTCTGGCAAAGCCTTGCCGAGGTGGCGCTGGACCTAGAGCTGATTCTCTTGGGTCTGGCAGATGGCCGCCCGCATTTTGTGCCGATCCATAGCGGACAGGGCGGGGCACCCCGTTCTCCGGCGGTGTGGCGCGCACTCGCGACATTGCCCGCTGAAGATGCAGCCATCTATGGGACGGCGCGCAGCCTGATTGATTGGCATAATGGCCATCGCTTCTGCGGCGCGTGCGGCAGTCCGACCAAGACGTTCCGGGCCGGTTGGGGCCGTAAATGCGATGGCTGCGGCAAGGAACATTTTCCCCGGACGGACCCGGTTGTCATCATGCTTGCAGAACATGCCGGGCGCGTGCTCGTGGGGCGCCAGGCGGCCTGGCCGCAAGGCAATTATTCGGCATTGGCCGGCTTTCTGGAGCCGGGCGAAAGCGTGGAAGAAGCGGTCCGGCGCGAAATCTTCGAAGAAGCCGGGGTGCGCTGCGGGGCGGTCCGCTATGTGACAAGCCAGCCTTGGCCCTTTGGCGGCTCGCAATTGATGATTGCCTGCATCGCCGATGCGGAAAGCGACGTCTTGAATATCGACACCAAGGAGCTGGAAGACGCCCGCTGGGTAACCCGCGACGAGGTTCTGGCCGCGCTTAACGACGCGCCGGACAAAAGCTTTGGCGCGCCGCCACCCTTTGCGATTGCCAATACCTTGTTCCGCCGCTGGGTGGCCGAATGATGATTTAGCCGCGCGGCCGGGCCTGTTTGTAAGTGCCCAACAGGCGGATGGAGCGTGAATAAAAGCTCAGTTCTTCCAGCGCGCGGGCGACCGCCGGATCATCGGGATGGCCAACAATATCGGCAAAAAAGGTGGTGGCGGCAAAGCTTGCGCCGCGCTGATAGCTTTCCAGCTTGGTCATATTGACGCCGTTGGTCGCAAACCCGCCCAACGCCTTGTACAGGGCAGCGGGCACGTTTTTCACCTCGAAGATGAAGCTGGTCATCACCGGCCCCTCATTGGGTACGGTCCCGCCCGAGCGCGCAAGGCGGACAAAGCGGGTCATGTTATCGCTTGAATCTTCCAGCGTCTCCGCCAGTGTCTTCAGGCCATAAATGGCAGCAGCGCCGGGCGGCGCGATGGCGGCGACCTGTGGATCACCCAGTTCCACCACCCGGGCCGCGGCCCCGGCAGTATCGGGATAGGTAACCGGCTCAATATGGTGGCTGCGCAGCCATTTGCGGCATTGGCCAAGCGCCTGGGGATGGCTGATGGCCTGTTTAACCTGATCCAGATTGCCTTTGCCCATCAGCGCATAACGGATCGGCAGAAAAAACTCGCCGGTGATCACAAGGCCAGATTCCGGCAGCAGGAAATGGATGTCCGCCACGCGACCATGGAGCGAATTTTCAATCGGGATCAATGCGCTCGCCGCCTGTCCGTCGCGGACAGCATCAATCGCGTCTTCAAAGCTGAAACAGGGCAGCGGCAGCGCGTCTGGCTGGTCTTCAAGAACAGCGATATGGGAATTTGCCCCCGGCGCGCCCTGAAAGGCAACGGCCTTTTCCGGGTGCGCACGGGCCGCGGCTTCCATGTCGGCCACAATCGGCTGGGCGGGGAGAGGATAACGGTTCATCGCAGATAATCGCTTAGGGATGCGCGTTCAAAGCTGCAAGCGTGCTTGCGATGCGCGGCTGGCACGGCTAAGGCGCAGGCGATTCCAGTTTCAAGCCACATGATCAGGGGTTTCGACGGGCATGAGTGATCAATTCAACACCATCGCGGGATGGACGCTGGCAGCCGGTATTGTCGCCTTGGGCGCAACCATCGTTACCGGTCAGATTTTCAAGCACCATCCGGTCGAATCCGGCGGTTTTGCGGTTGCGGGCGCTGAAAGCGGTGCCGAAGGCGGAGCGGCGGCCGAACCGCCGATCGCAGCCCTGCTGCAGACGGCTGATGCCGCCAAGGGCGCCGAAGTCTTCAAGAAGTGCGCATCGTGCCACACGATCAACCAGGGCGGCGCGAACGGCATCGGCCCGAACCTTTGGGGTACGCTTGGGGAAGAAATTGGCAAGGGCAAGGCGGGCTTTGCCTTCTCGCCCGCGCTGTCTGGCCATGGCGGCAAATGGGATTTTGAGGCGATGAACCAGTGGCTGAAGAGCCCGAAGAAGTTCGCCGATGGCACGAAGATGAGCTTTGCGGGTCTCTCCAAGCCGGAAGACCGCGCCAATGTCATCGCTTATCTGAATGCGCAAGGTTCCAACCTGCCGCTCCCGGCCGCCCCGGCGGCGGCTCCTGCCGAGGCAGCGGCGGGCAATGCCGCGGCGCCGGCTGAAGGCAATGCGGCAGCACCGGCTGCGGCGAATTCAGCAGCGCCTGCTGCCAAGTAAATTTCTGGCAAGGGGCGCCGGTCGCCCCTAGGCCTGATGATCATAGAAAGCGCGGATGATGGCCCAGGCCTCGTCCGCGCTTTCAACATATTCGAAGATCGATAAATCGCGCTCGGCAATTACGCCGTGTTGGACCAGCGCGTTGAAATCGACGATATCCTCCCAAAAGGCGCGGCCAAAGAGCAGCACGGGCATCGGCTTGATCTTGCCGGTCTGGATGAGGGTGAGCAGCTCAAACATCTCATCCAGCGTCCCAAAGCCCCCGGGAAAGACCACCACGCCGCGCGCGCGCAGCAAGAAGTGCATTTTGCGCAAGGCAAAATAATGGAACTGGAAGCTCAGGTCGGGGGTGACATAGGGGTTTGGCAACTGCTCATGCGGCAGAACGATGTTGAGCCCAATCGTTTCTGCCCCTTCATCATGCGCGCCGCGATTGGCGGCTTCCATGATCGACGGACCGCCGCCGGAACACACCACAAATTGCCGCCAACCCTGCGCATCGCGCGGCGCCTTGCTGGCAAGCCGGGCAAGCTGGCGGGCTGCTTCATAATAAGGCGAAAGCTGCTCAAGTTTCTGCGCGATCTCGGCATCGGCATGGGCAGAGGGGGTCCCCGGCGCCGGGATCCGGGCCGACCCGTAAAAGACCAGCGTCGAGGCGATCTTGGCTTCGTCGAGCAGCAATTCGGGCTTTAGCAATTCGAGCTGGAAGCGCACGGGACGCAGATCATCGCGCAGCAGGAAATCTTCATCCTGAAAAGCAAGCCGGTAAGACGGGCTGGCCGTTTGCGGCGTTGTCTGGGTTTTCTTCGCCGTTTCCGCGTCTTGGGCGGCATGGGCAAAGAGGCGCTTGGGCATTTTATGGTCCGTCATGCTTGGGATGTAAGCGGGCCAGAGATCAGCGGCAATAGGGCCGGCGCGCCATGTCGAGATGGAAATGGTTTTGGTGGGCCGCGTTATAGTCGGGGCTGAGCACGGTCCGGAATGCCCGGCAGGCAGCGCCCCGCACGCGGCGCAAAAAGGCGGCATCGCTGCCTTGGGTGGCCCATCCTTCCTTTACGGAAATCCGGCGGCCATCGGCCAGCACAAAGCCGCTTACGTCAATGGCATTGGCAAAAGCATGTTCTGAAAGGCCCGCGTTGGCCGTGCCCCGGACCGTTCGGCACGCATAGCTGCCCATCGTTTCCACCCGGACCACGCGTTGGCCATAAAGCGCCCTGGCGGCAGATTGCACCGGCCCTTGAACCCAGCGGGCCAGGGCGCGCGCGACGGGGCATTGGGTTGCCCGCAAATTGGTGATGCTGGCCCCGGCGGCGCTCATCTCGACCGCATTCAGGGCGGAACAGCCCGCTGCGTTGCGATAATCGGGCAGGACGCGGTAGCGCGCGCCCAGCGCCGTTAGGTCGGCAAGGCATTGGCGATGCGCGGCGCTATCGTTGGGCAGGGCGGGCGGGCGGGCGGGCGCGCGCCGATCCATCGGCTGGGGGATACATGCCGAAACACACAGGGCCAGAAACGCGGCCATAAAAAAGGGGCCATGGCGCACCATGACCCCTTATTGTCGCATCTGGCCGATCCGGCCAAGGGGCTTAAGCGGGCAGGCCGCTGATCGCCTTTACTTCCATAAAGTCGCGCAGACCGAAAATGCCCGCTTCGCGGCCATTGCCCGATTGCTTGTAGCCGCCAAAGGGCGCGCCCGGCGACGGACCCCAATTGTTGATGGCGACATTGCCGGCACGCAGCTTCGGCGCGACTTCGGCAGCCTTGTGCGGATCGCCCGAGATTGCGGCCGACAGGCCATATTCGGTGTCGTTCGCGATTTCGATGGCTTCATCAAGATCGGCATAGGTCATCACGGCTGCAACCGGGCCGAAGATTTCTTCCTTGGCGATGCGCATGTCGCGCGTCACGCCGGAAAAGACCGTCGGCTTGACGTAGAAGCCGCGATTGACGTTGGAGGGCAGGCCCGTGCCACCGGTTTCGACCTTGGCGCCTTCATCAATGCCTGATTGGATAAGGCCCTGAATCTTTTCATACTGCGCTTTGTTGACGACGGGGCCGATATGGGCACCTTCGGAAAGCGGATCGCCCACCTGAATGCTTTCCATGATGCCCTTGATGACGCCAATGGCTTCAGCTTCCTGATCCTTGTGAACAAGGATGCGCGCCGGGCTGATGCAGCTTTGGCCGGAATTGATCCAGACGCCCGAAACGGTCGCGGGCAGCGTCGCCTGAAGATCGGCACCCGGCAGGACGAGGTTGGGCGATTTGCCGCCCAGTTCCTGGTGGACGCGCTTCACGGTATCGGCTGCCGCCTTGGCGACAAGGATGCCCGCCCGGGTTGAGCCGGTGAAGCTGACCATATCAATATCGGGGTGCGAGGAAATCGCTTCACCCACCGTCGGGCCATCGCCTTGGACGAGGTTGAAAACCCCGGCCGGGACGCCGGCCGCGTGCATGATTTCGGCAAAGATCGCGGCATTGCCCGGGCATTCTTCCGACGGCTTCAGGATCATCGTGTTGCCCGCCGCGATGCACGGCGCGACCTTCAGCGCGATCTGGTTGAGCGGCCAGTTCCACGGGGTGATAAGGCCCACCACGCCCATCGGCTCATAAACAACCTTGGCGGCGCCGGCCTGTTCGGTGAAGTTGAATTCTTTCAGAGCTTCCAGCGTGCCCATGAAGCCGCCGATGCCGGCGCCCACCTGTGCGGTGGAGGCAAAGCTGAGCGGGGCACCCATTTCTTTCGACATGGAAAGCGCCAGATCGCCCGCGCGCTTTTTATATTCCTCGACGATCCGCTCCATCAGCGCGATCCGCTCTTCGCGGGTCGTCTGGCTGAAGGTTTTGAACGCTTCCTTGGCGGCGGCGACGGCAGCATCAACGTCCGCCTTGGTCCCCAGCACGATTTCCGTGCAGGGTTCTTCGGTTGAGGGCGAGATGACCTGATGGCGCTTGCCGCCAATGCTGTCGACCCATTGGCCGTTGATGTAATTCTTCAAATAGCTGTCCATGAGCCTCTCCTTGGGAAATCACCGAGTCGCTTTGCGCGAACCTGAAGGTTTTGATTTGGGGCTTTTTACGTAAACGTCAACGGCGAACCCGTCCCTTTTCGGCAGCCAGGCGCGACATCAGGATCGCCGCCCGCTTTGCCTGGACCTTAAGGCTCAGCAGATCAACGGTTTCACCCGGCGCATGGTCGCCCCGGCTGGCCGGGCCAAGGCCTGCCAGCCCGTCAACATCGGCGGCGACAAACGAAATATCGCCCGCGCCGCGTTTCAGCGGATCCAGCACCGGCATTGGCGGCAGGCCCAAATCGGCATTGACGCCATTCAGGCGGTCCAGCACGGCCTTATTGCCGGGCGTCGGGGCCATGGGCGGATAGCCCTCGTCAAAGCGGATGCGGGCGGTGGTGTGGGGGGCATGGTCTGCGACAATGGCTTCCATCCGGGCGCGGACGCGGGCCGTCTGTTCGGCAGAAAGCGTGCGGAAATCACCGCGCGCAAGGGCAGTGGCCGGGATGATATTGGTTTTGCCCTTGGCGCTCGCGCGCACGCCATCGCCATCAAGCGCGGCTTCTTGTCCGCCCGCCATCAAGCCTACATTGAACGTCAGATTGGGCTCGGGCAGCTCGCTGCGGAAGCGGGCGAGGATGCGCGTCAGCTCAAAAATCGCGCCGTCGCCAACGCCCGGGCTGAAAATGCCCGAGCTATGGCCCGAAGGGGCCTGGGCCTCCAGCCACCAGCTGTTTGACGAGCGGCGGGAGATAGACCCCATGTCGCGCCCCCCATCGCGGACCAGACCTTCAAAATCGAGCGCGACATCGGCGCGCTTGCCCGCGGCGATCAGATCGCGCCGGGCAGTGGAGACCGGCTCGCCCGTATCTTCTTCATCGCCTGTCATATGGATGTCGATATTGGCGCCAGAAAGCGTACCTGCGGCCTTCATCGCCCGAAGTGCGGCAATGATGGTGACCATCCCGCCCTTGTCGTCGGCGGCACCGGGACCTTCGGCCTCATCAAGTCCCGGCCCGGTGCGGCGGACGAATTTCTGGAATGGCGAATCTTTTTCAAACACGGTGTCGAGATGCGCGATCAGCAACAGCCGCTTGCCTTGGGCCCGGCCGGTCTTGGAGGCCACCAAATGCCCGGCACGCCCCGTTTCACGCAAGGGGATCCACGTCACGCGAAAGCCAAGCGGCTCCAGTTCGGCCCGCATCATCTGTGCCACGGCCTCAACACCGGCGAGGTTCATCGAGCCGCTATTCTGGTTCACCAGTTGCGCCAGCAGCGCGACGTTGCGTTCATGGTCGCGCTCGACATGGGCGACCATCTTGGTTTCGGCAGGGCTAAGGGCGGCGTGCGCGGCGGGTGCCAGCATCGCGGCAGAGGCGCACAGCGCGGCGCGCAGAAAATATCGGGGCATAAGCGCTCCTTGGGGTGATGGCGCGTTCTAGAGCCGCGCCGCCGCTCAAGGCAAGTTGCGCCAAAACAAAACGCCCGGGGGTTTCCCCCCGGGCGCTGTGCTTGTCCGCCGAAGCGGCCAATAGGCCTTAAATTAGGCGCTGTAGTACATATCGAATTCAACTGGCGACGGCGTCATTTCCCAACGGGCAACGTCAGCCATCTTGATTTCGATATAGGCGTCGATCTGATCCTTGGTGAACACGTCGCCCTTCAGCAGGAAGGCGTGATCAGCTTCGAGCGATTCGAGCGCTTCGCGCAGCGAGCCGCACACGGTCGGAACCTGGGCCAGTTCTTCCGGCGGAAGATCATAGAGGTTCTTGTCCATGGCATCGCCCGGGTGGATCTTGTTCTGGATGCCATCAAGGCCCGCCATCATCAGCGCCGCATAAGCGAGATAGGGGTTGGCCATCGCATCGGGGAAGCGGACTTCAACGCGCTTTGCCTTGGCGCCCGTGCCATAAGGAATACGGCAAGAGGCCGAGCGGTTGCGGGCCGAATAGGCCAGCAGCACCGGCGCTTCATAGCCCGGGACGAGGCGCTTGTAGCTGTTCGTCGTCGGGTTGGTGAAGGCGTTGACGGCCTTGGCATGCTTGATGATGCCGCCGATGAAATAGAGGCAGGTATCCGACAGGCCAGCATAGCCGTTGCCAGCAAAGAGCGGCTGGCCCTTTTCCCAGATCGAGAAGTGAGTGTGCATGCCCGAGCCGTTATCTTCCTTGATCGGCTTCGGCATGAAGGTGGCCGTCTTGCCATAGGCTTGCGCGACCATGTGCACGACATATTTGTAGATCTGCATACGGTCAGCGGTCTGCGTCAGCGTGCCGAAGGTCAGGCCGAGTTCGTGCTGAGCGGCGGCCACTTCATGGTGGTGCTTGTCGCAGGGCAGGCCCATTTCGAGCATGGTCGAAACCATTTCACCACGGATGTCCTGCGCCGAGTCAACCGGCGCCACCGGGAAATAGCCACCCTTGGCACGCGGACGGTGGCCAAGGTTGCCGCTTTCATAATGGGTGCCGGTGTTGGTCGGCAGCTCGATATCGTCAAGCTTGTACGAGCTGGTGTTGTAACCGGTTTCAAACTTCACGTCGTCGAACATGAAGAATTCGGCTTCCGGGCCAACATAGACGGTGTCGCCAATGCCCGTCGACTTCAGATAGGCTTCGGCGCGCTTCGCGGTTGAGCGCGGGTCGCGGGCGTAAAGTTCGCCGGTCGACGGTTCAACGATGTCGCAGAACAGGATCATCATCGGCGTGGCCGAGAACGGATCGATATAAGCGGCATCCAGATCCGGCTTCAGGATCATGTCGGATTCGTTGATCGCCTTCCAGCCTTCGATCGACGAGCCGTCGAACATCAGGCCGTCGGTCAGCTCATCTTCGCCCATGACATTGGCGCACATGGTGAGGTGCTGCCACTTGCCCTTGGGGTCGGTGAAGCGGAGGTCGACCCATTCGATCTCCTGGTCTTTGATCTGCTTCAGAATATCTGCCGGAGTGGCCATTTTTACTACCTTCCTTGGGTTAATGTGTTGAGCCTGTTGGGGCGACTTTGGGCCGCCCGGTTTGAAATCAGATGGCGTCGCTGTCCTTTTCGCCGGTGCGGATGCGCAGTGCGCTTTCAACCGGGATGACGAAAATCTTGCCATCGCCAATCCGGCCGGTCTGGGCGGCGGCGGCAATCGCTTCGACAACGCGCGGGGCAAGGGCATCATCCACCACCACTTCCAGCTTCACCTTGGGCAGGAAGTCGACAACATATTCCGCGCCGCGATACAGCTCGGTATGGCCCTTTTGGCGACCAAAGCCCTTGGCTTCCGTCACGGTGATGCCGGACACGCCGACTTCATGAAGGGCTTCCTTCACATCGTCGAGCTTGAACGGTTTGATGATCGCTTCGATCTTCTTCATGGCAATCAGGCCCCTTTTTGCGCGTGCGCTTTTGCTTTCAATAATCGTGCCAAATGAAAGGACGCAAGCAAGCGTGCGGATTGCGCCATAGGCTGTTTGGATTCTGGGCAGATCAGATCGTGTCTGCCTGTTTTTCAGGCAAAATCAGCCTAAATTTTGGTCAATCCTGTTCGCGGCTCGTTGGCCCGTTCGGTTTGCGTGCCGCGACTCGCTCAAAGCGTGCCGCGACTCAGGCAGGTTGGTGCGGCAGATCGGTGCCGTTCAAGCTCTTGGTAAAGACCTCGCAGCCCGTCTCGGTAATCCCAATCGTATGCTCAAACTGGGCAGAAAGGGTCCGGTCGCGCGTTACCGCCGTCCAGCCATCGTCCAGAACCTTGCAGTCTGGCCGGCCAATATTCACCATCGGCTCAATCGTGAAAAACATGCCGGGCTTCAGTTCCGGACCGGTGCCGGGCCGGCCAACATGGATCACCTCTGGCGCGTCATGGAACAGCCGGCCGATGCCATGGCCGCAAAAATCGCGGACCACGCCAAAACGCTGCCGCTCGGCATGGGTCTGGATGGCATGGGCAATGTCCCCCAGATGGTTGCCGGGCTTGGCCTGATCAATCCCCAGCATCAGCGCTTCATAGGTTGTCTCAACCAGCCGCTTCGCTTTCAGCGGAACGTCGCCGACCAGATAGGTGCGGTTGCTGTCGCCATGCCAGCCATTGAGCCAGGGGGTGACATCGACATTCACAATATCGCCTTCTTTCAAGGCTTTGGGCCCCGGGATGCCATGGCAGATCACATGGTTAACGGAGGTGCAGCAGCTATGGGTATAGCCGCGATAGTTGAGCGTCGCCGGGACGGCGCCTGCGTCAAAGGTCATCGTGCGGACCAGATCGTCGATCGCCTGAGTCGTCACCCCGGGCTGGATGAACGGGACCAGCGCATCGAGGATTTCCGCGGCCAGCCTTCCGGCCTCGCGCATCCCTTCAAAGGCCTCGGGCCCATGCAGGCGGATCACCCCTGAGCGCAGGGGCATCGTATCATCGGTGACGGTCTGATATTGAGTCATGCCCCGCCTATAGGGCCAAGCCCCGCTGCGGCAAACCACCAAGATGACCTTATGGTTAAGGCCAAGCCTCTGGCGTTTCGCAGCGGCTCCTGCCAAGAGGCGCCCGCTATGGTTGCGCCTGTCCCTGCCGGCCCGTTCCTGCTGCTGGATGATGCCCGCCCGGGCGGTGCCCCAGCGCGCCTATATGCGCGCCCGCTGGAAATTCTGACGACCAACGATCCAGATGCCCTTCCCGGCTTGCTAGACCAGATCGGCAGGGGCGGAGATTGGGCGGGTTTTTTGACCTATGAAGCCGGGCTGGCGCTCGAGCCGCGGTTGCGGCCGCTGCTTCGGCGCTCTGGCCTTCCGCTGATCTGGTTCGCGCGGTTTGACGGCTATGAGGAAGTGGCTGCCGACCAATTAGTGCATTGGCTGCCCGATCCGGCGGGCGGCTGGGCCGGCGTGCCCCGTCCCCGGTTGACGCGTGCCGACTATGATCAGGCGTTGGCAAAGGTCCAATCGCTGATCGAGGCGGGGGATATTTATCAGGCGAACCTCACGATCCGCGCCGATGTGTCAATCGCCGGCGATCCGCTGGCGCTTTATGCCGGGCTGCGTCAGCGGGCGCAGGCAGGCTTTGGTGGCGTGGTCTGGACGGGGTCGGATTGGCTGCTCTCGCTCTCGCCAGAGCTGTTCTTTGCGCTGAAGGGCGGCAAGGTCACGACCAAGCCGATGAAGGGCACGGCAGAGCGCGGCACTG
The DNA here is from genome assembly GCA_046074265.1 of Chakrabartia sp. Taxonomy (GTDB): domain Bacteria; phylum Pseudomonadota; class Alphaproteobacteria; order Sphingomonadales; family Sphingomonadaceae; genus Aquisediminimonas. The sequence continues at coordinate 18,420 of JBJTNW010000025.1, read as the reverse complement.
ATCCGGCAGCCGACGCTTTGGCCATCCAGCACTTGCAAGGCGACCCCAAGCAGCGCGCCGAAAATCTGATGATCGTAGATCTGTTGCGCAACGATTTGTCGCGGGTGGCCGTGCCCGGGTCGGTCAATGTGCCGCACCTCTTCACGGTCGAAAGCTACCCGACCGTCCACCAGATGATTTCCACGGTGACCTCCCAGCTTGCCCCGGGGGAGGGCGTCGCCCAACTGGTGCGCGCCATTTATCCTTGTGGCTCGATTACCGGCGCGCCCAAAATCCGCGCGATGGAAATCGTCGACGCGGTGGAAGCCAGCCCGCGAGGCATTTACACCGGCAGCATCGGGCGGGTGGATGCGCAGGGCGACGCGGCCTTTAACGTCGCGATCCGGACCTTGCACATCCCGGCCGGGGCCAGCACCGCAACCTTGGGGCTGGGGGGCGGCATTGTGGCCGATAGCCGGGTGGCCGAAGAATGGGCGGAATGCCGCGCCAAGGGACGATTTGTAGCCGATCCGCGGCGCTTTGACCTGATCGAAACGATGCGTTTCGACCCAGAAGACGGCATCGCCCATCTGGATTTACACTTGGCCCGGCTGGCCGCGAGCGCCTCTGCGCTCGACTTTGCCTTTGACCGACACGAGGTGCGCAACGAGCTTCAGGCGGCGACCTTCCGCTTAAGGGCCGCGGCGCGGGTGCGGCTGCTGCTTGCGGCGAGCGGCGCGCTGGCGATTGAAACAAGCGATCTGCCGCCTGCGCCGCCCGGGCCGGTTGCCGTGGCTGTCCGCCCCCTTGTCGTCGCGCCCGGCGACTTCCGGCTGCGTCACAAAACCACCGACCGGCGCTTTTACGATCAACCCCGATTGGCCTCGGGGGCCTTTGAGGTGCTGTTTACCGATCCGGACGGCTTTTTGACCGAGGGCAGCTTCACCAACATCTTCGTCCAGCGCGACGGGCGTTTGCTCACGCCGCCGCTGGCGCGTGGCCTGTTGCCCGGTATCTTGCGCACAGCGCTTCTTGCAGAGGGCCGGGCGGTCGAGGCCGATCTGCGGCCCGACGATCTGGCAAAGGCAGAAGCGTTTTTTATCGGCAATGCCCTGCGCGGGCTGATTTCCGCCCGGCTGGGCTGAGGCGGCTGCATTCCAATTTATCGGGGCCAGCGGTTGCCCCGGCGGGAGGGCTTGCTTATAGGCGCGACCATCACCTGATCCTGTCCTCTTGTGAGAGAAAGCGCCCGATCCATGCGCACGACATCTGCCGCACTTGACCGTATCCAGCCTTCCGCCACGCTTGCGATGACAAGCCGCGTGCTGGAATTGAAGGCGAAAGGCGTCAACGTTATCGGCCTGTCAGCCGGCGAGCCGGATTTCGATACGCCCGATTTCGTGAAGGAAGCCGCGATTGAGGCGATCCGCAAAGGGCAGACCAAATATACCAATGTCGACGGCACGGCCGAGCTGAAGGCGGCGATCCAGGCCAAGTTCAAGCGCGACAACGGGCTGGACTATAGCCCGGCCCAGATCAGCGTGAACGTGGGCGGCAAGCACACTTTGTTCAACGCGCTGGTTGCAACGATTGATGCGGGCGATGAAGTCATCATCCCGGCGCCCTATTGGGTCAGCTACCCCGATATTGTCGCCTTTGCCGGCGGTACGCCCGTCTTCATCGCGGCGCCGGCCAGCCAGAATTACAAGATCACCCCGGCCCAGCTGGAAGCGGCGATCACGGCCAAGACGCGCTGGGTGTTGCTCAACTCCCCGTCCAACCCGACCGGCGCGGCCTATTCGGCCGATGAGCTTAAAGGTCTGGCCGAGGTGCTGCTGCGTCACCCGCAGGTCATGGTGCTGACCGACGATATGTATGAGCATGTCTGGTATGCCGACACGCCTTTCGCGACGATCCTTCAGGTTTGCCCCGAACTTTATGATCGCACGCTGACAGTGAATGGCTGTTCCAAGGCCTATTCAATGACCGGCTGGCGCATCGGCTTTGCCGGCGGGCCGCAATGGCTGATTAAGGCGATGGCAAAGCTGCAATCGCAATCCACGTCCAACCCCTGCTCGATCGCACAGGCCGCCGCGACGGCTGCACTCAATGGTGACCAGTCGTTCCTCAAGGACCGCAATGAGCGCTTCCGCGGTCGTCGCGATCTTGTCGTGCAGATGCTCAACGAGATTGAGGGCGTGACCTGCCCGACGCCCGAAGGCGCCTTTTATGTCTATCCCGATGTGTCGGGCCTGATCGGCAAGGCAACGCCTGCCGGCAAGGTGATCGCGACCGACGAGGACCTGATCGATTATTTCCTCGATGAGGTTCAGGTGGCGGCGGTGCATGGCGGGGCCTTTGGTCTCTCGCCGGGGTTCCGCATTTCCTATGCGACCTCGGAAGAAATTCTGACCGAGGCCTGTACCCGGATGCAAAAGGCCTGCGCCGCCCTGCGTTAATTGTTGCAAATGCGCAACAACCCCTGAGCATGAATTGATATTCGTGCTTTTGGGGGTTGTGCGCTGCAACATTAAGCGGCAGCTTGACGCCATCGTCGGGATCGACGCGCAGCGGGCCACCCGTAAACAGACGCGCGACCGGGCGGTGCAGGCGGAACCCTCCTCGTTATCAGAAAGGGTATTCCATGCGCAGCTTCCTCCGTCCCGCTTTGGGCTTTGCATTTATTCTGTCCGCCACGCCGGCTTTGGCCCAAGAGTCCAAGACGTTCACCGTCAACGGTTCGGCCACGCTGACCAGCGACTATCGCTTCCGCGGCATCTCGCAGACCGACAAGAATTTCGCGCTGCAAGGCAGCCTGACCGTTAGCCACGCTTCGGGCGCTTATGTGGGTGTCTGGGGATCGTCCGTCGACGATTACATCGCCAATGGCGGCGACCAAGAGCTTGATCTGATCGCCGGCTTCAAGAAGACGATCGGCGGGACGACGGTCGATGTTGGCGGCGTCTATTATTATTATCCGGGCTCATCGCAGCTGTCGGCCAATTACAATTCCGACTTTCTGGAGCTTTACGGCAGCGTTGCGCAAACTTTTGGTCCGGCGACGGCCAAGTTGACCGCCAATTATGCCCCCAAGGCTGCTGCGCTGGCGCTGGATGATGTGAAGAAGGACAATTTCTACCTGAACCTCGCGCTGTCCAGCCCGATCCCGAACACGCCGATCAGCCTGAGCGCGGCTGTTGGTCACAGCTTTACCAAAAGCTTCTTGTCGGGCGGCGAAAAATATACCGACTGGTCGGTCGGCGCGACCTACACCACCGGTCCAGTCACCCTGGGCCTGACCTATGTCGACACCGATTATGGCAAGAACGTCATCACCAACCCGGTTTCGGGCAAAGATCTTGCCAAAGCGGGGATCTTTGGTTCCGTCGGCGTTGCCTTCTAAGCAGCGCTAACAAAAAGGGCCGCTCCTTCATGGGAGGAGCGGCCCTTTTTATCGTTTTCGCCGGCCCTAAAAAGGCGGCGGCGCGTTATTTGGGCGTTGCCGTCCGCGCGGTCTGGCCGTCGCCTTCGGGTGCGGCGAGGATGTCGCCGGTGGTCTGGCCCTTATCGACAACATCCGTTGCCGGATCACCAGCGTTAGAGCGGATACCCGGCTGGGCGCGGCTGCCCCCTGCGGCAGAAAGCGCCGCGGCTTCCGCGCTGCTCCGGGGTGCGGGGCCGCCAAACATCGCCTGCAAAGCCTGGGTAGAACTGTCTGCCGCCTGCGCCTGCGGGCTGCCGGCGGCCGGCGGGACAAGCGCAAAATCAGGCGGGACAACCAGCGGGGCCATGCGCGTCACCCGAAATTCATCGGGCGATTTGCGGTTTCCAAGGCCGCCCGACGTACATGCCGAAAGCAGCGCGCCAACCGCGATCACACCCAAAAGCTTACGCATTATCAGTCTCCGTCTTGGCGGCTTGGTCGCCGGTGAAAAAAGCCCGGACCAGCAGCACTAATACCCCGATGGTAATCGCCGCATCGGCAAGATTGAAGACCAAAAAGGGTCTGAACCCGCCAATATGGAAATCTATGAAGTCAACGACATGGCCGAAGCGCACGCGATCTGCAATGTTGCCGAGTGCGCCGCCCAGCACAAGCCCAAGGCCGGCGGCATCCACCCGCGCCCGCTCGCGCCAAATCCAGACGGCAACAAATAGCGCAATCGCGCCGGTTGCGCCAACCAGCAGCCAGCGTTCGGTCTCATGCCCGGCCTGGAACATCCCCAGCGCGATGCCAAAATTCTCAACCCAGGTGAGGTTCAAAAACGGCAAAAGGTAAATCTGCCGAACCGCCTCAAGGTTTGTCGGGCCGATGATATAGGCCTTGAGCGCCTGATCAGCCGCAAAAAGCAGCGCCGCCAGCCCATAGCCAAAGCGGCGGGCAGAAGCCGTGTCAGCCATTCACCACCTCGTCACACCGCCCGCACAGCGCGCCGTCTTCGGTTACTTCGGGCAGATGCCGCCAGCAGCGGCCGCATTTGGCGTCGCTGGATGGGGTAATCGCCACCGCATCGTCTTGCCCGCGCGTGACTGTCCCGGTGATGAACAATTCGGCGAGGTCGGCTTCCGGCGCGGACGCCGGCACGGACACGGCGGCGGCAAGGCTGGACCCCACCACCTTCTCGCGGCGCAGTGGCTCAATCGCTTCGGTCACCTGCGTGCGCAACGCCCGCAGCTCGGCCCAGCGCGCGGCGAGGGTGGCATCTGCCCAGCCGGCATCAAGGTCCGGCCATTCAAGAAGATGGACACTCTCGCTGTCAGGGAAGCGCGTCTGCCAGATTTCTTCAGCGGTAAAGACGATGACCGGGGCCGCCCAGCGGATCAGCGCGTGGAACAGCAGGTCGAGCACGGTGCGATAGGCGCGGCGCTTCGCGCTCTCCGGCGCATCGCAATAGAGGCAGTCCTTGCGAATATCGAAGAAGAAGGCCGACAGGTCTTCGTTGCAGAAATCGGTCAGTGCGCGGACATAGAGGTTGAAGTCATAGTCCGAAATGGCCTGACGCAAGGTCGCATCCAGCCCCGCGGTCAGCCCGAGAATATAGCGTTCCAATTCGGGCATCTCAGCCGGGGCGACACGCTCCGCCTCGGTAAACCCATCCAGCGCGCCCAAAAGATAGCGGAAGGTGTTGCGCAGCTTGCGATATTGGTCGGACACGCCCTTCAGAATCTCATCGCCGATGCGATGGTCTTCGGTGAAATCAACCGAGAGCGCCCACAGCCGGATGATGTCCGCGCCATAGGTTTCCATGACCTTGAGCGGGTCTATCGTGTTGCCCAAGGACTTGGACATTTTCATGCCCTTGGAATCCATCGTAAAGCCATGGGTCAGCACGGATTTATACGGCGCATGGCCGCGCGTGCCGCAGGCTTCCAAAAGCGAGGATTGGAACCAGCCGCGATGCTGGTCGCTGCCTTCCAGATACATATCGGCCAAGGGGCCATTATAGCCCGCCGGGCGCACAAGGTCCGGCCATTTGCCCGATTCGAGGACAAAGGCATGGGTGGAGCCGGAATCGAACCAGACATCGAGAATGTCGGTCACGCGCTCATACTCATCGAGGCGATAATTGGCCCCCAGATACTCCTGCGCCCGCGCGTCGGACCAGGCATCCACCCCTGCTTCGCGGATACCCGCGACGATCCGGGCGTTCACCTCGGGGTCGTTTAGATATTGGCCGGTCTTGCGATCGACAAAGAGCGTGATCGGTACGCCCCAAGCGCGTTGGCGCGAGAGCACCCAGTCTGGCCGACCTTCCACCATCGAGCCGATGCGGTTGCGGCCCTTTTCGGGGACGAAGCGCGTTTCAGCAATCGCCTTCATCGCTTTGCCGCGCAGACCTTCGGCCCCCAAATCGTCGCGCATCGGCACAAACCATTGCGGCGTGCAGCGGAAGATCACCTTCGCCTTGGAGCGCCAGCTATGCGGATAGCTGTGCGTATAATCCGCCGATGCCGCAACAAGCGCGCCGACTTCGGTTAGCGCGGTGCAGATCGGCCCGTCGGGCGCATTGAATTTGGGGTTGATGACGCTGCCTTCGCCACCCAGCCATGCCCAATCGGCGCGGTAGCGGCCATCGCCCTCCACCGCGAAAACCGGATCAATCCCATTGGCTTTGCACAGATCAAAATCGTCTTCACCATGGTCCGGCGCCATATGGACAAGGCCGGTGCCGCTATCGGTGGTCACAAAATCACCGGCAAGCAGCGGGCGGGGACGCGCGAAGAAATCGCCCTTGGCGTGCATCGGGTGGCGGGCCTTGGCGCCCGCGAGGTCGGTGCCTTTGAGCGTCTTTTCGATCACGATGTCAAAGCCGCCCCGCGCGGCAAATCCCGCCGCCAAATCAGCCGCCACAAGGAAGCGGCGGTCCTTGGCAGCGGCGATGACGTAATCGACCTCTGGCCCATAAGCGAGCGCCTGATTAACCGGGATGGTCCATGGCGTCGTCGTCCAGATTACGGCATAAGCGCCAACCAGATCGGGCGCATTGGGCGCTTCGACAATCTCAAACGCCAGATCAATCTGGGTTGAGGTGATGTCTTCATATTCCACTTCGGCTTCGGCCAGCGCGGTCTTTTCCACCGGGCTCCACATCACGGGCTTCGCGCCGCGATAAAGCTGGCCGCTTTCGGCGAATTTCAGCAATTCGCGCACGATGGTCGCTTCGGCGTCGAAATCCATCGTGAGGTACGGATTGTCCCAATCGCCATTGACGCCAAGCCGCTTCAACTGGTCGCGCTGGCGGTCCACCCAGTTGCGGGCATAGGCGCGGCATTCAGCGCGGAATTCTTCAACCGGCACGTCGTCCTTGTTGCGCTTTTTCTTGCGATATTCTTCCTCGACCTTCCATTCGATCGGCAGGCCATGGCAGTCCCAGCCGGGCACATAAGGCGCGTCCTTGCCCAGCAGATTCTGGGTGCGGACGACCATGTCCTTGAGGATATGGTTGAGCGCATGGCCGATATGCATATCGCCGTTCGCATAAGGCGGGCCATCATGGAGGATGAACTTTTCGCGCCCCTGCCGCGCGTCGCGCAGGCGGCGATACAAATCCATCTCTTGCCAGCGCGCGAGAATACCCGGCTCCTTTTGGGGGAGGCCGGCCTTCATCGGAAAATCGGTCTTGGGCAGGAAGACGGTATCGCGATAGTCGCGGGTCGCAGGCGTTTCAGCGTCGGTCATAGTCCCCGGGCCTTAGGGGATGCGCGCGGGCAAATAAAGCCTTGGGGCGGATTTCCTTGGCCGATCAGGCGGTGAGCAGGGCGCGGGCCCGGTCACAATCGCGCCCCATCTGGTCCATCAGCGCGTCGAGGCTATCAAATTTCTGCTCGGGCCGGAGAAAGGAGATGAACTCCACCTCGATCAGCTGCCCGTAAAGATCGCCGGAAAAGTCGAAGAAATGCGGCTCCAGCAATTCCTTGGGCGGATCAAAAGTCGGGCGGATGCCCAAATTGGCGGCGCCGTCCAAAACCCGGCCATCGGGCAGGCGGCCGCGCACCGCATAGATGCCGTAACGGGGCCGCAGATACTGCGCCATATCCACATTGGCGGTCGGGAAGCCCAGCTTGCGGCCATTCTTGTCGCCATGCGAGACGGTGCCTGCCACCGCAAAGGGGCGGGTGAGCAGGCGGGCGGCGGTGTCACATTCTCCCGCTTTCAGGGCTTCGCGGATCCGGCTGGACGAGATGACGCCATCGCTGTCCGACACGGCACCGACGGCCTGGGTCGTCATACCAAGGGTTACCCCCAAGGTTTGGAGCACCGCCACATTGCCCCCGCGGCCTTTGCCAAAGGTAAAGTCTTCGCCTGTGACAACGCCCGTGACGCCCAAATGGCCGCCCAGCCATTGGGTCACGAAATCTTCTGCCGAGACGCCTGCCAATTCTGCCCCGAAGGAAAAGACGACCATCGCATCCGCGCCCGCTTCGGCCAGATAGCGTTGGCGTTGGTCCAGCGTGGTCAAGCGAAAGGGCGCGGCATCGGGCTGGAAATGGCGCACCGGGTGCGGATCAAAGGTTGCGACCAAAGCGGGGACGCCACGTCGCCGCGCTTCCGCCACCGCTGCGCTGATCACGGCCTGATGCCCGGCATGAACGCCATCAAAATTGCCAAGCGCCACCACGCCGCCACGATATTCAGCGGGGATCGGCGCATTACCATCAAGGCGCGGAATGGGAGGCAGAAAGGCCATGGAGCGCGGCTATATGGCCCGGTCAGCGCGGCGGCAAGACCGCCTTCAGTACGCGCAGCACATTGCCCCCCATGACTTTCTCAATTTCGGGCTTGGTAAAGCCTTCATCCATAAGGGCTTGTGTCACATGCGCGACGCCCGCTGTGTCGAAGGGTGTGGTGGTCGCGCCATCAAAGTCAGACCCAAGGCCAACATGGTCGATGCCAGCTATATCGCGGACATGGGCTATCGCCTTGGCAATGGCGCGCGGATCGGTGGAGCAGACCGCCGCATCCCAATAGCCAATGCCGACAACGCCGCCCGTGCGGGCGACGCCGCGAATTTCATCGTCGGTCAAATTGCGGTTGACCTTGCAAGTGGCCTGCACCCCGCCATGGCTGGACACAACCGGGCGCTTCGCCATTTTCAAAATGTCGGCAACCGCAGCATGGCTGGAATGGGCAATATCCACCACCATGCCGCGTGCTTCCATATCGGCGAGGATCTGGCGGCCGAGCGGGGTCAGCCCGCCTTTCTTTTCGCCATGCATCGAGCCGGCGACTTCATTGTCGAAGAAATGGGCAAAGCCCGCCATGCGGAAGCCCGCTTTGTACAGCACATCCAGATTGGCGCGCTTGCCCTCCAGATTTTGCAATCCTTCGATAGAAAGGAGCGCGCCAACCGGCACCGCCCCGCCCTTGGCCCGCGCCGTCAGCAGCGCATCCAGATCTGCCCCGCTGCGAATAATCTTCAACTGGCCGTGCGCAGCGGCTTCGGCGCGCTTCAGCTTTTCTGCATGCCAAAGCGAGCGTTCCAGCAGCGACCCCCAGGTCCGCACCGGCTGCAACTGGCCGATGGCCAGCGCGGTGATATTGTCGGTATCGGCGCCGTTCGCATCATAATTCTGACCACGCGGCGTCTTTGTGACCGACGAGAAGATTTGCAGCCCGACATGGCCCGCCTCAAGCCGAGGCAGATCGATATGGCCGCGATCTGCCGGGTCCAGCAGGTTGCGTTTCCACATCAACGTGTCGCCGTGCATATCGGCGATGAACAGCGATTTATGGAGCGCCTCTGCCTCGGGCGAGATGCGCTGGCTGGTCGGCACCAGCTTGTTCATCGATTCTTCGGCAAGCTTGGGCGAAAACAGGAAAAAGGCCGCCACCGCCAAAATCAGCAGCAGGCCAAGGCCGGTCAGGATACGACGCATCATCCCCTCCGTTTGAGCGTCACGAAATCATAAGCCGGGCGGTCCTCTTCGGCCGGATGCGCCTCGCGTGCGACTTCCACCCAGTCCGCGCCCAGCGGCGGCAGCACGGTATCGCCTGCAGGCGCGGCGTGCACTTCGGTCAGTTCAATCCGGTCCGCGCGCGGCAGAAACATCGCATAGATTTCTGCGCCGCCAATGATGGAAACATGAGGCGCGTTGGCCATCCGCATCGCTTCATCCACGCTGGCGGCACGTTCTGCGCCTTCCTCTTCCCAGTCCGCATTGCGGGTAAGGACGATGTGGCGGCGATCCGGCAAAAGGCCGGGCAGGCTGTCAAAGGTCTTGCGTCCCATGACCATCGGCGCACCGATGGTCAGCTGTTTGAAGCGGCGCAGATCGGCGGGCAAATGCCAAGGCAGTTTGCCGTCCACGCCAATCACGCCATTATCAGCCCGGGCGACGATCAGGACAACTTCCGGATGGTTCATACGGCCACCGGTGCTGCAATATGCGGGTGCGCTTCATAACCCTCGATCACGAAATCCTCATAGGCATAGCCGGTAATGCTGTCGGGCTTGCGCAGGATGTTGAGGCGCGGCAGCGGCTTGGGCTCGCGCGCCAATTGCGTTTTCGCCTGGTCCAGATGGTTGAGGTAAAGGTGGCAATCGCCGCCCGTCCAGATGAATTCCCCAACTTCCAGCCCAGCCTGTTCGGCCAGCATATGGGTGAGGAGCGCGTAGGACGCGATGTTGAACGGCACGCCCAGAAATACATCGGCGCTGCGCTGGTAGAGCTGGAGCGACAGCTTGCCATTGCCGACCCATGTCTGGAACAGGCAGTGGCAGGGCGCGAGCGCCATCTGCCCAATCTCGCCGGGGTTCCACGCCGTGACAATCTGGCGGCGCGAGGCCGGGTTGGTTTTGAGCTGGTTCACAAGCTCGGCAATCTGGTCGACCGTTTCGCCGTCCTTGGTTTCCCAGCGCCGCCATTGCTTGCCATAAACGGGGCCAAGATCGCCCGCCTCATCTGCCCATTCGTCCCAGATGCTCACCTTATTGTCCTGAAGCCAGCGAACGTTGGTATCGCCATTCAGGAACCAGAGCAGTTCGTAGATAATGGATCGTAAATGGAGCTTCTTGGTCGTGACCAAGGGAAAGCCCTTGGAAAGATCAAAGCGCATCTGGTGGCCGAAAACGCTCAGCGTCCCCGTCCCCGTCCGGTCCTTCTGCTCGACGCCTTGGTCGAGAATGCGGAGCATAAGATCATGATAGGCGCGCATCTTCGGTTGCTTATGGCGCGGCCGGGCATGGGCGCAATTGAAAATCGCAAGCGAGGTCCATTTTCGCGAAAAGTCTGTCGAAAACGGATCGGCTTCAACTGGCCCGCACGCGCGGGCTGCGGCAGCAAGAAGCCATGGACCGGCCACCGCCTTTTCCCTCGGCCCAAGCCGATTGGTTGAGCCAAATTGAGGTGCGGCTCAACGGTGCGACGCATGAGGTGGTCGCCATTGCCTATCTTGATGCCGATGAAGAGCTTGTCGGGTTGCGCGTCGCGGGCGATGGATCAACCGCGCAGGTGGAATTGCCATTGCGCGATATTCTGCGCGATGTGCTGGACCATCAGCCTCAGGCGCTGGTGCTGGCGCACAACCATCCCAGCGGCGATCCGCGCCCAAGCGCGACCGATCAGCGCGCAACCAAAACCTTGTGCACGATGCTGCGCCCCATTGGGGTCAGCATTGCCGATCACATCATCGTGTCGGGCGACCAGCGGATCAGCTTTCGCGATCTTGGCCTGCTTTAGCTCAGCGCGCCAACAGCCTTTGCGCGCACGGCTTGATCTCGTGCGGCGCAGGCCGCTTGGGCGCTGCTTCAAAGGCCGCAAAATAGCCGCCCGCAAAAGCCGCCTGCCGAAACTCGACAAGCCGAAAGCCCGCGGCCGCCAGCTCGCACTGTAACAGCAAGGGCGGGGTGCCATGTTGTTCGGTCGGACGATCGTCATCCACAATCACGACCCGCCCGCCCGGCTTGAGCGCCGGGTGCAAATGCCAGAGAAACGCATAAGGCTGGGCAATTTCGTGGTACATATGGACCATCAGCACGCGGTCAAAGCTTTTGGGCGGAAGCTTGGGGTCGTCTGCTGCGCCCAACCGCACACTCACATTGTCAAGCCGGTCCCGGTTGACGCGTTCGGCAAGCTTGTCGCGCACGGCCGGCACAATATCCTGGGCAAGCACCCGGCCGTTGATGCCGACACGTTCAGCCAGACGGACGGTGTAATAGCCTTCCCCCGCGCCGATATCGGCCACGGTCATGCCCGGCGCGATGCCCGCCAGATCCATAATCTTGTCGGCCTCGTTTCGCCGGTCCCGGCTTTCTTCGGTGGACCAGCGATCCGCCACGATCCGCGCGACCGGCCGATCGGCAGACGGGAATTTTTCAGAAGAGCGCCCGGCCCCGTCGCAGCCCGTTGCCAGCAGGGTGGCAAAAAGGGCGGCGAAGAGGGCTGGGGCCGGCACGCGCCGCATGACGCTAGTCGATATCCTCAACGACAACCTTCTCACCGGTCACCCGCTGCGAGAGCGCGGCGGCCATAAACTTGTCGAGGTCGCCATCCAGTACATCGCCCGGCGCGGTAGAGGTGACGCCGGTCCGCAAATCCTTCACCAGCTGATAGGGCTGGAGAACATAAGATCTGATCTGGTGACCCCAGCCAATCTCTGTCTTGGTGGCGTTGACGGCGCTGGCTTCGGCTTCGCGCTTTTGCAGCTCGGCTTCGTAAAGCCGCGCCTTCAACTGCTTCATCGCTTCGGCCCGGTTCTTGTGCTGGCTGCGTTGGTTTTGGCAGGCAACGACAATGCCGGTCGGGATATGGGTGATGCGCACCGCGGAATCGGTGGTGTTGACGTGCTGCCCGCCTGCACCCGAGGCGCGATAGGTGTCGATCCGCAAGTCGCTTTCGTTCACCTCAATGTCGATATCGTCATCAACCACCGGATAGACCCAGACGCTTGAAAAGCTGGTGTGGCGGCGCGCGTTTGAATCATAGGGGCTGATGCGGACCAGGCGGTGGACGCCGCTTTCGGTCTTGGCATAGCCATAGGCGTTTTCGCCCTTGATCATCAGCGTCGCGGATTTGATGCCGGCCTGTTCGCCTGCATGATAATCAACCAGTTCAACCTTCATCTTATGGCGTTCTGCCCAGCGGGTATACATGCGCTGGAGCATTTCTGCCCAATCCTGGCTTTCGGTGCCACCCGCGCCGGCGTTGATTTCAATGTAGGTGTCATTGGCATCGGCTTCGCCCGCGAGGAGCGCGGCGACCTTATCGGTTTCGGCCCGGGCGGCAAGCTCGCCAAGGCTGGCCACGGCTTCGTCGGCAAGGGCGTTATCGCCCTCGGCTTCGGCCATTTCCATCAGTTCAACCGTATCGTCGCGCTCCCGCTCGATCGCGCGGGTCGCGTTGATCGCATCGTCAAGGCGGCGGCGCTCGCGCATCACTTCCTGCGCGGCCTTGGGGTCGTTCCAAAGTGCCTGGTCCTCAACCTTGGCATTCAGTTCCTCAAGCCGCTTGAGCGCACGATCCCAATCCAGAAAGCGCCGCAACAATGCGACGGCCTGGTTGATCTGGTCGACATGGGCCTGCGCTTCAGCGCGCATTTCGTTTCTCCATCATGCTCAAGGGTTCGGGTATAACGAGGACGGGTTAGTAAATCCCGCCCTCTCTTTGCAAGAAGTCCGTATCGCGGCGCTGGCCTGCACGGCCGGAATCCTGCGACAGCGCCTGCTCTGCCTTTTTCTTCTGTGCTTCCAGCTCGTCGCGCCGAATCGTCCGGCGCGGTTCGCTTTCGGGCTTGAAGGCCTCCCAAATGACCGGCGATTTCGGATCGTCGGTGGGCCATGCCCCATAGACGCGCTTGCCCGACATACGCTCAATGCGGATCATCCGGATACCCGGCGGCGCGCGGAACGGCACAATGGGCAAGTCCGCCATCGCCTTCAACGCAAAATCTTTGAAGATCGGCACGGCATAGGTGCTTCCCTGCACATAGCCACCCATGTTGCGCGGCTGGTCAAAGCCCATGTAAAGCCCGGCAACAAGATCTGGCGACCCGCCGACAAACCAGACATTGGTTGGCCCGCTGGTTGTCCCCGTTTTGCCGAACAAGGGCCGGTTCAGATCGCGCAGCTGCACCGCAGTGCCGCGCTGGATAACGCCTTCCAGCATATGGACAACCTGATAGGCGGTCTGCGGATCGATCACCTGGCGCATCCGGGCCGGTGGGCGTGGCATGGCCGATCCATTCCAGTCGGGCGCGTTGCAGCCATCGCAGCGGCGGGTATCGGCGCGCCAGCGCACCTTGCCATCGCGGTCCTGCACATAATCGATCAATGTCGGGTGCCGTTCGCGGCCATTAGAGGCCAGAATGGAATAGGCATTAACGAGGTTGATGACGGTTGTGTCGCCCGCCCCCAGGGCAATGGACAGCAACTCGGGATAGGGTTGCTTGGGCGGGCTGATGCCCATCACATCCGCCATTTTGACAACCCGCGCCATGCCGGTTTGCGAGGCGGCACGCACCGTCATCAGGTTGCGCGACTGTTCAAGGCCCCAGCGCATCGTGCGCGGACCAGAGCCGCCGCCATCAAAATTCTTGAAGCATTTCCGGCCAAGCTTCGCCGATTGATAAACGCAAAACGGGCCATCGATGATGATCTCGGCCGGCGTCATGCCGGCATCGAGCGCGGCGGCATAGACAAAGGGCTTGAAGGTTGAGCCCGGCTGGCGCTGCGCCTGGGTTGCGCGGTTGTAGGAGGCCAGGCGCACATCAAATCCGCCCTGCATCGCAAGCACCCGGCCGGTATGCGGGTCCTGCACGACCATGCCGCCCGACACTTCGGGGATGCTGCGCAACGCATAGCTATTGCCCTCGCGCTTGACCGCGATGACCGCGCCCGGCTTCAAAAAGCGGAAGGCGGCCGTGGCGGTGCCGCGCCGGGGCATGGCGGCGGCGCTGGCGGGCAATATGCCGGTTGTGCCGTCTGAAAAGCCAATTGTGGCGGTATCGCCCGCTTTATCGAGAACGGCCGCAATCCGCCAATCCGCATAGCCCGCGCCGAGGTTGAGCGCGGCCAGCCGCTGCGGCCAGCCGCTGCCCGGCTCAATCTTGGTGATCGGCCCGCGCCAGCCTTTGCCGCTTTCATAGCGGACAAGGCCATCGCGCAACGCCTTTTCTGCATAACGCTGGTAATCCGGGTTGATCGAGGTGCGCACCCAAAGCCCGCCATCATAGACAGAATAGGGACCGTCTTCAGATGTTTCGCCGAATTTCTCGATCAACTGACGGCGCACTTCTTCAAGAAAATAGCCGCCCATGTTGAGGTTGGGTGCGGTTGCGGCGCGCGGCAAAATGCCCAGCGGCGTCGCCGTTGCCGTGCGATATTGGGCGTCGGTAATATAGCCATTGTCGCGCATCTCGCGCAGCACATAATCGCGCCGGATAAGGGCTTTGTTGGCATTGGCCGGGCGGCCATAGGTTTCCGGCGCCTTGGGCAGAATGGCCAGAAAGGCCATTTCGCTCAAGTTAAGGTCGGCAACATCCTTGTTGAAATAAGCGCGGGCGGCCGCCTGAACGCCAAAGCTGTTCCGCCCCAGCGGGATCTGGTTCAGATAGAGTTCCAGGATTTGTTCTTTGGTCAGCACCGATTCAATCCTGCGGGCAAGGATCGCTTCCTTGATCTTGCGGGTGACCGAATATTCATTGCCCAAGAGCAGGTTCTTCGCGACCTGCTGGGTGATGGTCGAGCCGCCGCGCGCGCGCTCGCCTGAGCCGATCTTGCTGACATAATCGACGACCGCGCCCACCAGCCCCGGAAAATCAATGCCGCCGTGGCTGAAAAAGGTTTTATCTTCAGCCGAAATAAACGCCTCAACCAGCTTGGGCGGATATTCCTCATAGCGCAGCTCCACGCGCCGTTCACGCGCATAGCTGTGCACCGGCGTGCCATTGACGTCGCGCACATAAGTGGGGAGCGGCGGCTGGTAGGTCAGCAGCGTTTCGGCTGATGGCAGGCCGCGCGCAAAGAGCAGCCAGAAAAGCGCATAAAGCAGCAGCAGCGCCCCCAAAAGGCGCACCAGCCGGCGGAAGCGGGGCTGCGCATAACGCTGCCGAAACCAGCCCCAGGCCTGCACGGCGTGCAGGCGCAGCTGGGCCGCGCGGTGCAACAAGGAAGCAGGAATAGCGAGGGCCATGGGGCCGGCATCTAGCCGGAAATCGGGGGGCAGGAAACCGCTTTTCCGGCGTCAGGCATGCGCGCCGGCCGGAATGGGCGGTCAGTCGCGCCCGCGCTCCACGGCAAAATGGATGTCAACCGCGCGCCGGACCATGCGTGCAATCGCGGCCTGACCCGCAGATGACCGCAAGCGTTCCACATCTGCCGGGTGCGATAAATAGCCGAGTTCCAGAAGCACCGCCGGCATATCTGGGGCTTTTAGAACGGCCAGCCCCGCCATGCGCACCCCGCCCGCATGAAAAGGCACAAGGCCGCTGCCTTCGCGGCGGAGAAGTCGCGCAAAATCTACCGAGCGGGCCATCGTCTCGCGCTGGGCCAGATCGACAAGGATCGATGTGACGGCGGTGTCCCGGCCCGAAAGGTTGATGCCGTTCAGGATGTCCGCCTTGTTTTCCCGCTGCGCCAGGGCCTGGGCTTCGCGGTCGGAAGCGATATCTGACAAGGTATAGATGCTGGCCCCCAAGGCGGTGCGATCCGCACTGTCGGCATGGACGGACAAAAACAGATCGGCCTTTAAGTGGCGGGCAATTGCGGTGCGTTCGCGCAGGGCAAGAAACCGATCTGCATCACGCGTCAGCGCCACGCGCACGCGCCCCGATGCCAGCAATGCCGCGCGGATTTTGCGCGCGGCATCAAGCGTGAGCGTTTTTTCCATCAGGCCGCCAAAGGGGGATATCGCCCCCGGGTCATGCCCACCATGGCCGGGATCAATAACGATTAGCGGGCGTCCTGCCGGTCCTTCCACCGCAGGGATAAGCGGGCCGGCGGTTGCCGGGGCAAGCGGAATGCGCAGCGTTTTGCCGCGCCAACTGGCCAGGGCAAGATCAGCCAGGCTTCCCCCCAAGAACGCAAGGAAAAGGAGCACGAAAAAGAAACGCTTTCGGGCCAACATGGCAGCCTCATGGACCGATCTGTGGACCTTGGTCCAGAGCTGCAAAACAAGCCGTTGAGATGGCAGGAAATTCGTTAATTCTTCGTCACCCGGCCTGTGCAGCGCGCTTGCGCCGTCTGCAAAGCAGTTGCCGCTTTGGCACGGGGATGCTAGCAGGCAGAAGCGTCAGAGCCTTTCTCTGGCGTTTCGAGGACCGCGCCTCGCTTAGGCAGGCCGGTCGATCCAGGTTGACGCCGCATGATGTATGTTTGTTCCCGTTCGCGCCCTTCCGCCCTTTGGGGCGGTGCGCTGGATGGAGCGTTTTTCCCGGCACCATTTGCCGGGCATACAACTGCGGCAGAGGCACTTTCACCCAGAAAATTCGGCCCGAAGCATATGCTCGGCCGATCCATATTCGCGCCCGCGGCCCTTTGTGGCGGCGATGGACGCGCACGGAGATTTGTACATGACAATGCGGATGTTGATCGACGCCCGCCACCCGGAAGAAACCCGGGTTGCGGTCGTCAAGGGAAACCGGATCGAGGAGTTTGATTTCGAGTCGGCGGAGCGCCGGCAGCTTAAGGGGAATATCTACCTTGCCAAGGTAACCCGGGTCGAACCGTCGCTTCAGGCGGCGTTTGTCGATTATGGCGGGAACCGGCATGGCTTCCTCGCTTTTTCGGAAATCCACCCCGATTATTACCAGATTCCAAAGGAAGATCGCGAAGCCCTGCTGCGCGAAGAGGCAGAGCATGCCGAGGCGGAAGCGGCGTTGCGCGCGGCCGAAGGCGATGATGAGCCGGTGGATGGTCACCATGACGATGACGGGCAGGACCGTGATCGCCCCGATACCGATCTGGAAGACGATCTGGACGATGACGCCCCGCGCGCGCCGGAATCAGCGGGCGGCAATGGCCATGACGACCATTCAGCTGCCGAAGACCTGCGTCGCAAGCGCATGGCGCTGCGCCGTCGCTACAAGATTCAGGATGTCATCCACCGCCGTCAGGTGCTTCTTGTCCAGGTGGTGAAGGAAGAGCGCGGCAATAAGGGCGCGGCGCTGACCACCTATTTGTCGCTGGCGGGCCGCTATTGCGTGCTCATGCCCAACACCACGCATGGCGGCGGCATCAGCCGTAAGATTTCCAACGCGGCAGATCGCAAACGCTTGAAGACGATCATGTCCGAGCTAAGCTTGCCGTCGAGCATGGGCTGCATCGTCCGCACCGCGGGGCTGCAACGCACCAAGACAGAGATCAAACGCGACTTTGATTATCTCGCCCGGCTCTGGGACGAAATCCGCGAGACAACGCTCAAGAGCCAGGCCCCCGCGCTCATCAACGAGGATAGCGACCTGATCAAGCGCGCGATCCGCGATATTTATAACCGCGATATCGATGAGGTGATCGTCGAGGGCGAGGCCGGCTATCGCAAGGCGCGGGACTTTATGAAACTTCTCATGCCCAGCCATGTGAAGAAAGTAAAAAGCTATGCGGACCCTGTCTCGCTCTATCAGCGTTACGGCGTCGAAGATCAGCTGGAGGCAATGTATCATCCTGTCGTCCAACTGAAATCGGGCGGCTATTTGGTCATCAACCCAACCGAAGCCTTGGTGTCGATTGATATCAACTCGGGTCGCTCAACGCGCGAACACGGGATTGAGCAGACGGCGTTGTCGACCAATTTGGAAGCGGCGCAGGAAATTGCCCGTCAGTTGCGGCTGCGCGACATGGCCGGGCTGGTTGTCATTGACTTTATCGACATGGAATCGAACGGCAATGTTCGGAAGGTCGAAAAGGCAATGAAGGCGGCGCTCGCCAATGATCGCGCGCGTATTCAGGTCGGTCGCATCAGCCAATTTGGGTTGTTGGAAATGAGCCGCCAGCGCCTGCGAACGGG
>JBJTNW010000024.1:0-31406 GCA_046074265.1 Chakrabartia sp. | reverse complement strand
GCAAAGTTCCCGCGCTTGTTCAGTGGTACGTCATACAGGAACGATTGGCCGACTTGGTGGACAAGATAGGTCCTGGGGTCGACGGTCCAACCGACATAGCCAAACCAGGCACTCATCGCTTCAAGGTCGCGCTGCAGACGCCGCTTCTCTGAAGTCCAGCCTTCAATAGTCTGCATGCGCCGGATCTTGGCGCCCAAGATATCATCAAAGGGATCTGGACGAACGTCGCGAAGGTCAATCAGTCTTGATCCATGGCGCGGAAAATAGCCGGACGTCAGCATGGCAGCAGCCCGCTATGCCGGTACTCCGGATATAATTCCGAGCATTCTGAGAAAGTCCAAATATGAAAGCATTTCATCTTCGCCTCCTATGTTTGCCCTTGGGCCTCGTCGTTGAGCCACCGATGCCGGAGTTGGCCGGTTGGCAGGGCAGATGCCCTTCTTGACGATGCGCAACGTTTAGCGTGTGCGACGCTTCTTGCAATGAAATTGATCTATCAGCCAGCCAAGCTTTCCCACAGAATGTCCTTATTTGACATGCTCGCGCTAGGCAGGCGGGCGACGTCTGCTAGAGGCAAGCTGCCTATCAGCGACATGTCAGGGGGAAGAATGAGGCATCCGATTTTTGTAGTAGCGCTGCTTTTGGCCTCGACACCCGCAAATGCAAGAACACCCACAGCTGACGTGATCCTGGATCAGGCCAATCACTACACAGTGAAAATTCGGCGTGTCGCGTCGATCGGCCTCAGTGAGGACGAAGGTACTTCAGCTAGTGCGACCGGGTTTCTGGTTGATCGAACCCGTGGGTGGATCCTTACGAACGCTCATGTTGCCAGCCGTTCGCCAGCGACAATCACGGTATCGTTCAAGGGGCACAAATATGTCCCCGCGCAGCGCGTGTTTGTTGATCGGCTGACCGATGTGGCTGTCCTTGAGATTGATAAGGGCGCAATTCCTGCCGATGCGGTGACAGCAGATCTGGAGTGCATCCAACCGCCGAGGGTTGGCAATCCTGTGGCCATTTTTGGCCATCCTGGCGATCTTTCTTACACCGCAACACGCGGAATTATCTCCAGTGTATCGTGGGTTTTCCCGAACGAAATCATTCAGAGTGACGCAACGATTAATGGGGGCAATTCGGGTGGCCCGCTCATTGATCTTTCGACTGGCAAAATTGTCGGGATCGCGGCAGCCAGCTACCGCGACACAGATGACGACCATTCAACTGCGGTCTCTTTTTCAGAGCCAATCCGCCCTATTTGTCAGATCCTCGATCTGCTCAAAACGGGGCGCGATGCGCGTTACCGTCAATTGCCGGCCGCATATGCCACAGCGGAAGACGATGATCGACCGATCGTGGCAACCGTCTTCGACCAAGCATCTGGTCTCAAGATTGGTGATCGCGTCGTAGGGATCAATGGTCGCAAAGACATTCGAAACAGCTCGGATCTCGCCAATCGGCTCCGGGGGGCTGATGGCTTGGTTGATGTTATTGTTGATCGGGAAGGGGTGGAAGTCGCCCTGAAGGTAGCCACATTTGTGATGCCTCAGGTTACGGACAATCGATCGATCGAGTTTTCGGGATTGGTGATCTCTAATCAATGGAAGCTGGATAGTGCTGAATTCCAGCATGAAGGTTATCCAGTTATCGACTTTGTGCTTCCCGGTTCGCCTGCAGAAATGACGAAAGCTTATCCCAGCTATCATCTGGTGGCGATTAACAACCGGACAATCACCGACCTTGAAAAGCTGTATGAGTTTCTGAGCAGCCTGCCGGCCGAGGGTGAAGTTAGTCTGGTCCTGAAGGCCACAACCTCAGCTGAGCAATTTTACAGGCAATACCACCTTGTGACGCTGCCGCGGGGCAAGCCTCGTTGGCTGAAGGCTTCGCAGTCGGCTGATGATTGAAGTGCCAACAAGAGTGTCAGATTGGGGCACGGATCAGGTTTTTGCACGTGCTCGCCGAGCAGTCTCTTGCTAATCGTGTAGGTCAAAGGGGGGTGCATGCGCTACAGCAGGGCTGAACGGTTGATTCAACTGGCGTTGGAGATGCAGGCCGCTCGCGGCGGATTGACCATTGCCGACATTCAGGAGAAATTCGAGGTAAGCCGTCGAACTGCTATCCGGATGCGGGATGCAGTAATTAGGGCCTTTCCAGATTCCAGCGAGGTTCAGACCGACGAACGGACAAAGCGCTGGCGGCTCAAGTCCGGTGCCGCACAGACTTTTGCAGGGATTACATCGGACGATCTCGCGAGCATCGAGGTGGCAGCGTCAGCGATGGAAACTGCGAACCTACCCATCCACGCGCAAAGCTTACGAGGGCTCGCATCGAAGATACGCAACCTGATCGAAGGCTCGTCACTAAGCCAGATCGAACCAGATCTCGAAGCGCTTACCGAAGCAGAGGGGTTAGCTCACCGTGCTGGGCCGAGACCGCATATACCTCACGCTATCTTCGACACACTGCGCACGGCAATCAAATCGTGCCGTAAAGTGTCCTTCGATTATTCATCGAGGACTGGGAAAAAGCCAACCCGACGGACAGTCTCGCCTTTGGGCTTTCTTTACGGGCACCGTCATTATCTCGTGGCACTCCAAGATGATGCCGCAAAACCGAAATTTTTCAGTTTGCCGACCATCGGGCAGCTTCGAATGGAGCAGGATAGCTTCGAGCGTGACCCTAGTTTCAACCTCAGGGATTTTGTCTCGAATAGCTTTGGGGTCTTTGAAGAGCCGCCTGTCGATGTGGTTTGGCGGTTTTCTCCAGAAGCTGCGCCATTAGCACGATCTTTCGTTTTCCACCATTCGCAGCAGCACAATGATGAGCCGGACGGAAGTTTGATCGTGTCGTTCCGTGCGGGAGGGAAGCTCGAAATGGCTTGGCATTTAATGCAGTGGGGCAGGCAAGTTGAGGTGTTAGCACCGCAGGAATTGATTGACCTGATACCAAACGAGCCGCCTGAATGGCCTGCGTTACCTTGAATGCACACTATGTGTTGGAACTACGAAAAACACGGCAGATAGAGCCAGGTACTATGGTAAGGTAAATGGCTGAAATGCAAAACTTGGTTGATCGGGGCGCCGTCACCTCTAGAAATGAAATTTGAGACAAGGGGGCTAAACGTGTCAGCGCTACCATCCACGAAAGCATGGGTAAGATTTCTGCGAAATTATGGCCCAATACCCACCAACGACAACATGTATGATGAGTCTATCCAAAGAGCTCTCAAGCGTCTTAAGATCCGGCCCATCAGCCTGCCGGCACCACTTTGCGACAAGCTCGTAGATACGTTCCGTAGCGCTAATCCCGTCTCGCACATCATTACCGGGACTGCGGGCGACGGAAAAACTTACCATTGCAGAGAGGTATGGAACGCGCTTGGCGGCAACAGCGAAGCCTGGGATAACGATGATAAGATAAAAACCTTATCCCTAGGCGACAAATCACTTATAATCGTAAAAGATCTCAGTGAATTACGTGACGAAGAGAGTTCGTCTCTCATCGTCCAATTTGCCGGAGATGCAGCGAACCCTGCGGCGAAGAGATTTTATATATTCGCAGCAAACCATGGGCAATTGCTGGAAAAACTTAAATCTGCGCCAGACACGCCTGAAGTAAAGCGGGTCAGCCAAGTGATAGAAGATTTGCTTGTCACGGGTGTTAGTCGCGACGAAGGCATTAAGCTGAACCTCGATGATCTAAGTCGCACACCCGCAGCAGATATGGCACGCGCAATCATTAATGAGGTTACTGACCATGAGGGCTGGAGTGGTTGCGATACCTGCGAGGCCCGAAGTGATGGAAAGATCTGTCCAATCTTCGAAAACCGGAACCGCCTAAGGGGAGATGGTGAGGGTTCGGCTTTCACTGACCGGCTCATCTCGCTCATCGAACTAAGTGAGCGCAATGGGGGGCATTTCCCTGTACGACAGCTCCTAGCACTTGCAGCCAATAGTATTCTTGGACATCCTAGCCCGAACGTTCGCGATGGACTTATGACCTGCAACGATGTCGCTGGCATCCAAGCAGAAGGCCGGGTTGGAGACGCAAGTGTCTATCGCAATATATTTGGTGAAAATTTAAAGCCAAGCAGGGCTGAAAAGACTGAGCTTTTCAAGAAGCTCAACGCATTTGGCATCGGATCGGAAACCAGCAATCGTATCGACAACATGCTAGTCTACGGCGCTGATGACCCTGCTTATTCGGATGATTACCAGCGGCTTGTCCTTGCAGACCCGATTTATGGAGCCACTCCAGCCTATGTAAGCGCACAGCGCAGCTACCTAGAGGGAGCTGAAGAGAGCGACCGCACACACTTTCTTGCAGCGTTGCGAGCTCAGCGCCAGCGCTTATTCTTTACGCTGCCGGAAGATAAGGTTGATGAATACGCCCTGTGGGACCTCACCGTATTTCGATATGGTGGGCTTTACTTGGAGGTCGCCGCAAGAATTCAAGCTGGAGCACAGGCACCCCGTAATGCTCTCAGCATGATTGTCAGGGGGCTAAATCGTATATTCACGGGAATGCTGGTGCAGAATCAAGATGAGCTGGTCCTGGCAACTTCGGGAAGCTATTCGCAATCTCAGCAAAGCCCCCTTCTCGACGAAATTATTTCAGTGCCGCGATCTGGTGGTGAAGAGGTCGGCATTGACAAAACATCGGGACCTGAAGGTTTTTCAGTTTCAGTTAAACTTGTACGTGGGAGTGACATTCCACCAATTTCGTTACCTTTGTCAGCCACTCGCTTTGAGTTCCTTGGGCGCGTCGCCGAAGGCGCGCTTCCAAGCAGTTTCTCGCTCGAATGCCACGAGGATCTTTTGGCCTTCAAGGCAAGGCTCCTTCGTGCGACTGAACGCCGTCGATCTCTCGACGGTGAGGACAGCTCATACGACGGAGAGCTCGCCTTGCGTTTCATCGAATTGACCAGCGATGGTCGTGCCCAACCACGTCGAGTGACTGTACGAGTATGACCATAGAGATCCTAGCGCGGCCAACAGAGTTCGAAGATCGGACAGGCCCTTCATATTGGATTGATGAGGCTATCTGGGGGCACAGGCTGCATGATGAACAATCGCCTTGGCTGACTTTCCTGGAGTTCCTGACAGTGTTGCTGGCAGAGAACACTGAGGGTCGGGCTTTAAAGGAAGAAACCCTCAATAGCTTATCATACCGGCCTCAGCTTCAGCTCAGGTTGAGAAATCTGATCTTCAACAATCCCCACATCATGACAGTGCAGAGCGAAGCAGGTTCTGACGACACCGCTTGGAACTTATGGCTCGAACGAATGGCAGAGAACGCGGGGGGCGTCGAAAAGCCTGACTTTTCTTATCTTCGCGATAAATTCGATAGTTTTGATGACTTTGCTGCTGTGCTGAGGTTTCTTCAAGGCTCAGCGATAGAGGGGTCGAGCAACAAGCGTTGGAGTTCGAAGTTTGTTTTCCCGTTTGGGCCAAGCTCGCTCTACGAAGATGTGAACGTCAAACCAAACGGCAGCGTTTCGAATGATCGTCGCTTCTTCGCCAGAACAGGGGAGCTTCTATACCTTATGCTCTCTCGCAGCTCACAAGTTGAAGCTTTGCGACCCGTTTTAATTCAGCGTTTTTTTGAAAATCCAGCCCCATATGATGGGCTTGTCTGCGCACTACAAGGTGAGGCGCAATTGACCAAGGCTGAACGCGGTGGAGCTTATTTGCCGTGCTCTTCGCATCCAATATTTGATCGGATCGCTGCAGATTGGATTTCCATATTGCAATTGCCGATCCCTGTGTACGACGCAATACCACACTTGGTGGCTATGACAGGGCTCAATCTGATACTTTATCAACTAGATCGAGCCAGAGAGCTGCTCGGCAGTGAGCCAATAGAGTTTGTCTGTGAAATTGTATCGCCAAAGAAGTCGGTAGTAAGAGATCTCTCTGCTGACAGCTACCAACGCAATAACATGCTTCCTCAACAGGCAATCGAAAGATATATTCGGCGCGTGACGGAAGGCGTCTCATGGCACGATGCGCTGATATCAGATGACCCCACGCAAAGTGCGATTGATATTCTCAAACGTGAGTTTAGCTGGCCTGATAATGATGAAGATGCACAAGGCACTGATCCTCAGGCCTTAGTGGACGATTTAGTCAACCGGGCCACAATTCGCCATAAGCAGCATGTCGGCAAAATACACATGACCTGGGCCAGATCGATAGGACTAGCGTCCAGGAGATCTAGCCGACGTGTACGCTATGCTCCCACAGACCGACTTCTGAAAACCCTTGTCGTGGCATGCGTCCCAGAACGTATAGAGTTCAAAGACTTCTTGACTCTTTTGTACGAGCGCTACGGCTTCGTCATTGGTGATGCTCAAGCCAAGCCGTTCGTCGATCAAGGCGTTGCAGACCAAGAGGCCTTCTCTGACAATGCGCAAAGGCTTGAAGATCGGTTAGCCAGCCTTGGCCTTTTGAAGCGTCTTTCCGATAGCTGTGCTTATGTCGAAAACCCCTACCAGCGAGACCAAACCAAGTGACGCCCTCTGATCTCATTGGCGCAGCTGGCGCCACATCAATCCGTCTCAGGCTGACGGCGCTCACCCCTGAAGATGGTGTGGCACGGTATCTCCTTGATCGTCTGACTGGCGAGCAAGTTGCTGCAATCACGAAGGCATTGCTCGCTGACAGTCAGACAGCTTCTCAACTGAAAATTGCCCTACCTAGACAGCTCGTTAGCTCTTACGACCTGCCCGAATTTGTGATCACTGACGAGAAAACGACCAACATACGTCACGCTGCATGCGATCGCGCGGCATTGCTCATGGCCAATACCGACGACGATCAAGGCGCCTCATTAGGGGATTTGACGCTCATCGGCGCAAAGCAATTAGTCGAGGACCCTGGGCCATGGGTTGACGCGGCTGTTGCAGGTCTTGGCTTAGGCGAAAGCCAGGTGCTCGCTTTACAGGCTGCGCTTCGAGGGCTCACTGCTGCACATGACTGGTCTCTGCACCAAATCGCCAGCTTCATCTCCCTGACGCGCGAAAGGGTCAAAACCGAAAGTGTGCCGGTAGCCGAAGCCTTAGGCTGGGCGCTCCCTGCACTACATTTACCTCGAGACAGCGGATTTTTCATGTCTCTTGGCGAAAAGGAGCGTGAACAGCAGCGGCGCTGGAAAAAACTTTTTGAGAAACTGATTTCTGATCGCCAGCCGTTGATGGTTAAGCAACGGCCGAACAGGCAAGTCATTGATAGCGATGATCTCCGCGGGCAGTTCGACCAAGTCCGGGAGGATATTCCGGATTATGTCCACCCCGCCATTGAAGCATTTATTGCCTCTGCTCCTGGCTGGGGAGCTGAGGCAGCACAGCTCTCCCAATACGAATGGGAGGCGGAGAGCGTTCTACAACTGTTTTCAGGTATTAAGCTTCAGAAGACAACGTTGCCTATCGAGACAATCAATTTCTTCGATTTTCAACTTCCGGATCGCCTTAGTCCTTCAGATATCGATTACCTGAAAGATCTAAAAGGGCGCTCACTTAAGGAAACCCGGGATGATGACCGGGATTTTTTTGAAGCGCACAGGGATGATCTTAGCCAAGACAAGGCACTTAGGGTTAAGTGGGAGCGGTTTGTTTTTGGGCGCCCGATCGAGTGCACTGACTTTCTACAAGGGTTATTACGCGCCATTGAACGGCTATTCGGTCAGGTAAATTGGCTAGGAGGACCTCGAAAGCTTACCATTAAATCTACAAGACGCTCTCGCGCGCAGTGGCTTGATCTTAATGCCGATGTAGGTTTGTTTTTTGGGCTGCGTTATCGCGGCCTTCCTGAACTCATGGGCAGCTCCGTCGAATGGGATGTCACGCACCTCTTCAAGTATGAGGAGCTTCTCGATCGAGCCAAATCGAGACAGAAAAAATATCGTCGCAACGAATCTACTGCGAGAAGTTCGCTTCAGATCAAATTTGACATTACCCTGAGTGTCGGCAGTGAGAAAGCGACCGTACAACTGCTCTGGACGGCGCAACCCAATGCCATCGGATTGGAGCTCCCGAAAGACGTAGCACGGCTGCAAAAGCGACCACTAGTTCGCAGCAGTGTAGCCCGCCTACTGGTCAGCCGGAAGGGGGCCTTGCAGCACGTTTCGCTCACCGATGTAGGCACCCTACAACCCGCATTCGGACAAGATTCAGGGTCGCTAATTCCACGCACAAATGTTGGAGATGACCTAGCGAAAATCATGCCCAAGGCCTTCAAAGCAGCATTCGAAGCCGGGCGCATAAACCAGGAAGGTCTGTTGAAAATCACAGCCGCTTGGGAGAATTTTGTCCAGCGATATACATCAGCGCTCTCAGCATTGCAGAGCAGTGGCTACGCTTCAGCCACGCTAGTTCAACAGGCCGACGCGTATAGCGCTTTGCTGCAAGAACTCGGAACGCATGCGCCCGGTGACCTCAATCGACGTGACCTTATCGAACCGGCGCTTAGTATTGGCACCGTCAGGATTGTCGGGAGATCACCCGCCTCAATCATTGCGCCTTGGCATCCGCTCCGTCTCGTAGCGTCCGCATCTAAAATGAGATCCGTCGCGGGCCTAATGGACCACCTGCTCTCAGCCGAAGATGTGAACTTCGGCGATACGCGACTGTTTTTCAATGACTTGACCGATGAGCTGGCGCATCCACTATACCCTGAAATTGCCGTTGGTTACGATGGCACCGAGGCAGTGCTTCTTTCGGAAACCGCAACACTTAATGACTACAGCCTTGTTGAAAGGCCAATTTCAGATCCAACGGAAAGGGCTTCAGACGTTGATCCAAGCGATGCGTCGAGGGAAATCCGTAAGCTGTTAGACCGTTACCTAGACCTACAACCCCATGAACGCTCCAATCTGAGCATCATGCTTTACAACTGCGATGCCGCGGGGCTGCCATTGGCTACTGTAAACGCGCTCGGGGCAGTGCAGGATCAAGGCGAGGTTCATTGCAACGTTGTGCTGCGTCACCGTGATAGAACTAGAATTGCCGAAGTCTATTCGGACTTGCTCGAAAAGTCAGAAAGTGACCCTGATGCGGTAGTGGTCAGTGAAACTTCACAAAATTTCATGTCCAAACTGCGCATAACAGCAATGCTAGAGGGCAGCTCTAATAAGTCCCCCTCAATCAGTCGAGAGATTGACATTGCTTTCATGCATGATGTCATTTCCCGACACGCACGGGAGGAATGGTTCAGGATCCCTGCTGCCTTAAAGAACCCTGGCATTCTAGAGCACGTTCCCGCTCGTTGGTCTTACAGGCGAGTGACATCCGAAGATGAGCTAAAAGCCACCAACTATCTCACATGTCCGCGTCAACCAGATGCCGGATGGTCATACGTTGATACTATTGCGAGCGTCATTCGAAGGCAGTCAAAATCGTCCGATGAGCACTACCTTCCAGCAAGACAAATTTCGTTTCAGGATGGTGGCCTGAAGTCGATGTTTGATGATGTACATGCGTTGGCTGATTGGGTGGCTATCTATGACGACCTCCTAGATAAGCGACAGTTAGCCGCTCAAGGCATCAACGTAATCCGCTATAGGCGTCAAAGAACCCACGGCAGGAATATGGTCGTTTCATCGACTTCGGAGCTGCGCGTTCTACACGTTCTGGTACGCCGACGGTTGGCCGAGTTATCTTTGGGTTTCGATGATGAACGACTTTCGCAGTTGGCGAAACGCATGATCGACGATGCAAATTCGATTTCAGGAGACATCGTCCTACGCGCTGCAAAGCGCGGTGTTTCGGCTGGCGAACTCATTGGCGTTGTAATCAGCCGCGCCTTAGTCGCAGAAGAGCTTAACCGCGACGGGGCTGTGGCTTGGTTCCTATTAGACGACTACGCAGAATGGCTGGGCCAGAAAGAAGAGGGTATCGCCGATATTCTCGGTCTCAGCATAATGACTGACAACTCAGGAAACCCGCGACTTCAGGCCATTGTAACTGAGGCAAAGTACGTCGACCAAAGTGGTGAGGCAGAAGCCAAGCGGAAATCTCGCAATCAATTACGCCAAACCATAGTTCGAATGGATGATGCGCTTTTTAACGACCCTGGCAGGCTTGATCGCGACCTATGGTTGTCCCGCATTGCGGACCTATTGCTAGATGGCACGGCCTCCCTCGGTAAACCAAATCTACTCGAAGATGTCCGCGATGGGGTTCGTCGCGGTGAGGTCCCCATTGACCTGAGGGGGTACTCGCACGTTTTCGTATCCGGGCCAGCAGGAAGCGGAACTGAACTTGGTCAGCAGGAAGTGATTGGAGATATCCAATCTGGCTTGCAGGAGACCTTTACCCGTGAGGGGCTGCGGCAACTCGTAAAAGCATACGAAGCTCGAACGCCATTGATTGAGGTGCGCTCATCGCTGGGAGAGAACCACACCTGGGGCCAATCGGCCTTTAGAGATCCAGCTCCACGCGTAGAGTGGACGAAGGCACTTGCTGATCAGCTCAATGTTGGCGGCGCAGCAAAAACGATAGTCCACGACTACGACCAGGACGATGATGAAGGTGATCCTGAGGGAGGCATCGTTATAGAAATTCCAGTCGAAGCTATTCCTGCTAACGATCCCGAAGGTGCGGCCACCTTCGGCAACGGAATACCTAGTTCAAACTCAGCGGCGGCAAGTAACACACCTCCACCCTCAACATTGGAGGACCCCGGAAATGAAGCGAGCACCGGCAGTGATCCGACAATCTCGCTGGATCCAAAACGAGACGAGGCTGCCGGCACCCTGGCCACAACCTCTGGCGGCGGCATTGAAGCCCTAATCCAAGCTCGCGCTGAGGAAGCCCAAGAGGCTTCCGCTGAGGAACAGAGCTGGCTAGATGCAACTGCTCAGAAGTTACGCTCTGCGCTTCAAGGTTATAACCTGCAGGCAAAAGTTGTTGGAACCCGTCTGACCCCGAATGCGGCACTAATTCGTTTCATGGGCTCAGATCGTTTGCGTGTTGAAGATATTGAGGCCCGCCAATCCGCCCTTCTCACCACGCACGGGCTTCGCCTTATTTCCGTCTCGCCGCTGCCCGGTGAAATTGTCGTAGGCGTCGCAAGACCGCAGCGACAAATCGTATCGCTATGGGATGTCTGGGGGCGCCGAGAGCTCAACCGCAATGCTGCGGGTGTGAATACATCTTTCGTGCTAGGGCTGAAGGAACTCGACGGTGATATTCTCTATCTAAACTTAGGAGGACCGTTCGCCGGCGGACAGCAACACGAACCGCATACTCTTGTGGCGGGCGCAACCGGATCGGGTAAATCCGTTCTGATCCAAGCCCTACTTTTGGACATAGCTGCAACCAACCCGAGCGATCTTGCACACATCTATTTGATCGACCCCAAAATGGGTGTTGACTACTCGGCTATTGAGAGGCTGCCCCACTTACAGGGGGGCGTGGTAGTAGATCAGGCTACTGCTATTTCAATTATGGAAGGTCTTGTTGCCGAGATGGATCGGCGATACGAGTTATTCCGCAGCCACGGCGCTCGAGATATCAGGGCATTCAACACGAAAGTTTCTGCTCAAGAACGTCTACCATATATATTTTTAGTACATGATGAGTTTGCCGAATGGATGCTGACGGAGGAATATAAGGCCTCGGTCACGTCTAACGTGTCGCGATTGGGGGTAAAGGCTCGCGCCGCCGGGATGCATTTGATTTTCGCTGCTCAGCGGCCAGATGCAAACGTAATGCCTATGCAGCTACGCGACAATTTGGGTAACCGATTGATTCTAAAAGTCTCTAGTGTGGGAACGTCTGAGATTGCTCTAGGCTCTAAGGGGGCCGAACAGCTTTTGGGACTGGGGCATTTGGCTGCACGCTTAAGTGGCGAGCCAGGCACAATATTCGCCCAAGCCCCATTTCTCAGCGATGATGAAATTGAAGAGGCCGTGAATGCGATCCAGGCTGGAGAAGCAAAACGTTTGCTCTCAGGTTCTGAGGTCGATGTAGAATTGGCCGAACCATCTCGGACCGAGGATGACACTCAGTGGACAGCAGATCGAGTTGCGAGACTAAAACAACTTTGGGAAGCCGGCCTGTCTGCATCTCAGATCGCCTCTGAGCTTGGCGGAGCAAGCCGCAATGCTGTGTTAGGAAAGGCCAAGCGATTAGGCTTATATCAACCGTGATGCCAATTATCCGCCCCGAAGTCGGGGCAGATAATCTGCAGACATCATTTATGGCATGTCACGCAGAGCTTCGCTGTCCCGTAGACTTCATCTAGATCTTCAGCAGCCTCTCCAGCCAGGATATTCAACGGCCGCCTCGCTTTCAGACGTTCTACTCTCTTGGCGTGATCTCGCCGAATCTGCTCCAGTCGCTCTGGTCGTGACAGTTCATCGAGAGATTCCCCATGGCTCCACGTAAACGGAGAGCCATGATCCAGCGCATTTTTTTCGTAACGCTTTGCTTCTTCGAAAGCAGATGGATGCTCCTCCAGCAAACGAGACCACTCGATTTTTTGCTGATAAAAACAAAAGGTGCACCCACTTCGTGACCGCCACCTGTAATAGTCTGGCAAACCTAAACCTGCAGCCTCCAAAATCTCGTGCACAGCGGCTTTGTCGATTCCAGCCTGTCGGAAAGGTAGATGAACCTTGAGGCTCTCCTGCCCAGAGACGTATCCTTCACGATAGTCCTCATCTGCTCGTATTGCGACGTAGCTGTTAACTCGATCGCCAGAAGCCAACGCAGGGCGCAGCCACTCTTCAAATGGCTTGATTTTGAGCTGCCTAGTACACCACCGCGTCTGAGGTGACGGGAGAAAGTTATTGTACTCTTGTAGCCAGAAATCAAAATCTCGATCCGGATTCAGGCGTAGAATAGATTTTCCCAGGAAACCTTCGAGCCGGCCGAGAAACTCATAGACCTCAGGAAGCTCTTTACCAGTATCTGTGAAAAAGTACTCAATGTCTAAATCCGGCGCTGTTTGGCGCATATAGACAGCCAAAGCGGCACTGTCCTTTCCGCCGGAAATGCCGAGAACATGACGCTCCTTCATACCGGCTCCTCATTAACTTCCAGGCTATTAGAGATCGATATGCCCAAGCGAGCGATAGCGCCGAAAGCAACACTCGGTGATACGTGCGACTTTCGGATCAGCTCCTCGATGCTCTCGGCAAGCAAGTCAGCCCCTTTGCGCTCTTCCTCAGTAAGTTCAACTGAAGGGGACACGGGCGCAGGGAGGTTTGGATCGCTAATGTACACAGCCATGCTGGTCCTTCGGTCGCCCCGCCCCTTCAGGTGGGCTAGCCCTTCGGCTCGCAAAAATTGCTGGGCGAGAGCCGCTAGCTCGATTTTGGCCGCGTCGATGTCCCTATCCACCCAATCGCGTGCGGGTTTGTTGGCAGCAAGGCTAGCGATGCCTTCTATCTGCTCTATGTCGCCCTCAAATGAGCCTAATCGCGTGGCCAGAGCATCAAGCCTAAAATTACCCGACAATCCGCGGACCGTCTCACACCTGGCATGAAGCTTATGGTGCACCTCTCCCAAACCCTCTATGCAACGAAGTTCTCGGAGCAACGTCATAGCCAGATCCTTAAGCATTTTAGGATAGGCCGTTTCGAGCTCGTTCAAAGTAGCGGCAACGTCGGCCGCAGCAACTTCAGGATTTTCGCCAAATAAGGCAGGTATATCCTCAAAGAGAAGTTTGTTGGGATCATGGGACTTTAGCCCAAGCAGCCTCAAAGCCATTGCCTCCTGAGAAAGCATCCCAGTGCGTTGCGTCCAATTGGGCAGTGCACGCACACGGCTTACGACCACCTTCGCAACCTCTAAGGCTGTCGGATCAATGCTACGCCCGTCTTGCAGGATTTTAGCAAGCTCAGACACCAGAGCCACGTGTTGAGTTGAAAGCTCGACGTCTTTGATACGGACTGCTCGAGGGTCCTGTAAAAACCTATCAACCAAGTATGTGTCGAGCTGCGGACGGAAAACGCCATCGAGGTAGATCGACGTTCTCGGTGCACGGCCGAGAACGTAGGCCAGACCAAGAACCGGCAAAAGACCGTCGCGGACGCCGTAAGGAGGCTTGCGCCAAAGATCGAAGATGCTGCCCAGACTGAGGCCAGCCTCAGCATCTTCAAGCTCCCTATCTGCAGCTTCCCACATCGGGCGAAGGCAGTGCTGATCGCAGGATGAGGGAGGAACGAAGCCAAACTCCCCGCTTCCATTATCGCGATAAAGGCCAGTGCCTACCAGAAGGCTGTAGAACAACCCGGCCTCCGGTGGGTAGCCTACGAAGCCAAGCCTCTCTTCACCACGGCGCTCTACCATTGCATGTAGCAAAAGGCGGGTCGCCCCCGCAGCATTAGATGATGGCCTCGTCCTGTTAATGAGCTCGTTGTGAAGTTTTGGGGTACTAGGAAACCTAAGGTCAGCGAGCCTAGAAGCCAAAACACTTAGCCCTGCCGGGCCCGTGCTGCTGCCAAGTTCACGAACAGGCTCCTCACTAGGCCCATACCAGTCAACCTGGTCGATTGCATCTCGAAGCCGATCATCCAGATCAGCGGACAAGCGTCCGAGCCTGGCATCGATTTCCCGCCTGGCCACGGCGTCGCCCTCAAGCGCGGGCTGTTGGGCTCGAACATACTCGAGAGCTGCCAAATCTGAAGTGAGCTCTCGCAACCGGTAGCTGTCCCGTGTCCAGCCTACCATTACGAGGTGTTCTTTGGCCAACGCGGCAGAAGCACGCGCAATCCGCTTAGCTACCGACTTGGGCTCTTGGTTCGCGCTAACTAATATAAGAAACAGGCCTGCAGACCCTGGAGCCGGAACATAATTTTGCACCCGCTCCTCGGCCTCATGAAGTGGAGAGATGCCCACTTCGAACCAGCGCAAAGCGCCAGTCGCCTCATAGTGGCGCTTTGCAAGGACCGGGCTAAGCGCAGGTTGCTCTTCCAAGCGCTTATAATCAGTCCCAATTCCGCGACTTCTGGCATCGTCGAGCGCTTTTTCGATATCAAAATCGCTACCTGCGTAAATTGCAAAGGCACCAGAATGCTTTCGGAAAATGACTACAGACCAATTGATTAGGTCTTCGGAAATCTTCAACCATTCCATTTGAGATTTCAGGCCAATGGTGTGCATCACCACTTCAGGTGTTGGCTGAAGTCCAGATCGGTCTTTAAAAAGATCGAGCAGTGCGATCGACTTGATCGCGGCTAAATGCGCCGCAGATCCGCCGCGATTTTCGCAACGCTCTACTGCATCCACGGCGGTCGACCATCGGTGCCCATCGGGCGACGCTAGAATAGCTGATTCAAGGTTCGCACGTAGGTAGTCCCAAAGCTTGTCAGCGCCAAAACGCGAGCCGCCAGTCTCGGTAGTAGCTAGGTAATCTTGGAAGCCAAATGGTTCAGCTGATGTCAGAAAGCCAAAGATGCTCCTTTGGCTCTGCCCAAAGCGCCTACGCGAGATTGGCCCAAGCAAAGCTGCTGTCAGAGGATGCAACGGCCAGCAATTGGCCAGCTTTACTGCCAACCGTTCACTATCGCTTGCCCTTCCCCCGCGCATCGCTGACGCGACTAGGGACGCTGCCTCATCAACATCGGCCTTTCCAACAGATGTTTCGATTGCCCGCGATATCAGTTCCACCTGCTCGTCGGAGGCGAGATTGATAGGGAGGTCGAGGTATCGACCTTGAATCTTGAGCCATTCATCACGACCCTCGCGAGAAAGGCGCTGGGCATATTCATCAAATGCCTGATGAAGAATGCCCACGACGAGAAGTCGCCCACCACTGCGGGATGAGATCTCAGCGAGTTCTTGAAAAACGTGGATATCGCCCTGCTCAAGTGCCGAGTTCTCCAGGAATTTCCCCATCTCATCAATAATGAGAGCAAGCCCAGGTCCCTCGATCTCGGCAGCTATACGGCCAACCCAGTTCGCGAAGGGCTCCTCTTTGGAGCGGCGTGGCAGTCCAGATATCGTTGATCGAAGAGCTTCGCCGATGACGCTCTCTGCGTCAGCGCGTTGGCCGACAACGGGACAGACTTGCCACGGCCGTCCATCGGAGCGAAAATGAGCTTTGAGCTCATCGACTTCATTTTGAGCTGACTGGCGGTCGAGCGCCTTATCCAAGACTTTGGGCTCACCCTGCAGTAGCGCGGCTAGTGCGACTGCCAAGCTGGACTTGCCGCTTCCGTAAGGGCCAGTCCAAGTGAAAGCACTGTGGCTGGTAACCTCGCGATGCCGAGCCATCGCGTGAAGGGTGTCAATTGCCGACTGTGGGCAAATATACCCCTGCAGTGCGGCAGGATCACCAATATCTGTGTCCACTCGTACGGAGCGAGTGAAGCGCCGCGATACGGTCACAACATCTGATAAAATCTTACTCATGCTGCAAACGCTCGCAAATCCTGCTTGTACATGTCTCGAAGTATATCCCAGCGGTCGACCGAACCTGCATCGTGCATGTAGAGCTGCCGCATACCCGACGATTCATCCCAGCGCAGTTTCTCACTGGAGATGCGATCAATGCGAGCCAAACGGTCTGACACAGCCTCCTCGTCCATCAAAAAGACTTGGCCTGGAGAACCGCGCTCGAATGTTAGGAATTCGACCGAGAATGATCGACGATCTGGATAAAGATTTTCCCAAAAATCTAAGACAGAAAACAAAAATACTGCATCAGGCAATGATGCCTTTGGCCCCCGCCTAAAGCGGAAGAGCTCACCCACGCCTGCGGCCTGTATCAATCCAAGCTCAGCAAGCGGACACTCAAGGCTGTCTTCTGGGGCACGGCGGGAACCCTTTGTCCCGGCATAATATGTCCGAATGAGGCACTCGACATCACGCTTAATGGTTGAGGGGCTGATGCCACGCCCTTTCCCCATTCGGCCCATTTCGGCAAGCTCTTCACAGCGCTGTGTTAGCCTGCGCCGCAGCAGCTCCCTGTCGAAGTTGGGTTCGTGAAACTCGTTGAAGGCCCAATGCCAAGCCGTAGCCCGACCCGGGCGTGATGCGAGCATCCAATGAAGTAGCCACAAAGATCCGGGATGCTCAAGATAAGGATCCAGCCCTTCGCCGAACAAAATATTGCCTAGATGTCCTGTTGAAATTCTGGAACTTCTTTCACCTGCGATTTCTTGCGACGAGAGGATCCCTGTCGCCACCGCCCAGTGCTTCATCGACAAAACCATGTTTCGTCCGACGCCAAATACAGCAATTGACTTTTCGTCATTGAAAATAGAGCCAGGCGCCTCGCCCAGCTTTTCTTCTAAAACTACAGCGTCAAAAGCCTTTTTAAGCCAACCATAGCGCAGAGGAAACGTTTCGTGTCCCGCGAAGTGCAGCTTTTCCTCGCCGCTTTCGATGATGCTTTTTGCCATAGAATCTCCACTGGAACATCGTCCCAGTTGATTGCCTCGCGCGCACGGGGTAAGTCAACCTCCTGGTCTCGCAAACCAGGTCAAAGCAGGACACAATGACGATCTATCTCGACTATCAAGCGTCGACGCCGATTGACCCGCGGGTGAAAGCGGTCACGATCGAGGCGCTCGAGAAGGATTTTGCGAACCCGAGCTCAGAAAGCCATAGCGATGGGTGGCAAGCTCGTACACGGGTTGAGCAATCTCGTGAGACCATCGCCAACGCAATCGGATGTGATGCGGATGAACTAATTTTTACCTCGGGAGCCACCGAAGCGGACAATCTTGGCGTACTTGGGGCGGCACTCGCTGCCCCCTCGGAGCGTCGTCGTATTCTCGTGGGATCAACCGAACACAAAGCTGTGATTGAGCCGGCAATCGCCGCAAAACGCTTCGGCTACTCCGTGGAGCTGATACCTGTCGATCACAATGGCTTTATCAACTTGAGCGAACTTGAAACAAGGCTCGGCGACGACGTTGCTGTCGTTTCAATCATGCTTGTAAACAATGAGATAGGAACAATACAGCCGATAGAGCTGATCGCTCCACTTGTTGCTCGATCTGGAGCTTTCTTCCACACCGATGCGACTCAAGCGCCGACAGCAGTGCCTCTTGACATGCTCAAACTTGGCGTGGACGCCGCGAGTTTCTCGAGCCATAAAATTTATGGCCCCAAGGGGGTTGGTGCCCTTTTTCTCTCTGCAAGCGCGCCTTGGCGACCAGAGCCCTTAATGTTCGGCGGAGGCCAGGAGCAAGGCTTGAGGCCAGGAACTATTCCTACGCACCTCTGCGCTGGCTTCGCCGCGGCGTTTGCACTGATTGATGACGAGGGGCGACAGGAAAGTGAGCGAATTAGGATAGTCCGCGATGAATTTACTAAAATGCTCGTCCACAGTGTCTCCGGCTGCAAGCTGACAACTAGCATATCCCAGCGACATCCTGGCAACCTCCATTTGAGGTTCGAGGGAGTGAATGCTGGCGATTTATTAGATCGGCTGCAGCCTCATTTAGCTGCGGCCAGGGGTTCAGCCTGTACCAGTGGCGATAGCAGCTACTCCCATGTGCTCAGAGCGTTAGGTCTAGGTCCTGATGCGGCTCAGGAGTGCATAAGATTCTCGTTGGGGCGCTTCACTTCTGTAGATGATATCGCAGAGGCCTCGGAGCTCATTCGAAACGCCGTCAGACAAGTCCGTGAAGCCAAAACCGGATAACTTCAGAAGGTGCTTTAGCCCAATCTGACTGACTGCTCTTAGAGTGCAGCAACGTCAGTTACCGCCAATGCATAAAGTACAGGCTATCATTATAAACGACCTTGGGATCCACCTCGATCCAGCGAAGATTAGGCCCGATCAAGCCGATCAATCTTTCGAGAGAGCTCTTTTACAGCTTCGATCAAAACACCAACAAGATTGCCGTAGGCAACGGACAAAAGCCCATCCTCGTTTGCCTGTACCGCCTCAGGCACAACCGTGGCCACTTGCTGGGCGATAACGCCGATGCCGCGATTGCCGCTATCAATGCGCGTGAACGACACACCGCGAAGACTGTTCACCAAATCGAGCGCATTCGAGATCGTGGCGATGTCGGTTTTGAGGGACGCATCAGAATAGGCCGTGATGTCGCCCGTTGCAGCGATCGTACC
This sequence comes from Chakrabartia sp., assembly GCA_046074265.1. Lineage (GTDB taxonomy): Bacteria > Pseudomonadota > Alphaproteobacteria > Sphingomonadales > Sphingomonadaceae > Aquisediminimonas. Next base: position 12,370 of record JBJTNW010000024.1, on the reverse strand, counting down.
CGTCACTGAGATCGAACCGGTGAAGCTCTCGCCCGACTTGTTGGCAGGGGTATAGCCAAGAGCCGCCGTCATGTCCCCCGACGCAATCGATGCGCCAGTCGTGACCCGCCCTTTCGCATCAACTGTGACCTTGGTGTAGGTCCCGGCCGTTACACCGCTGTTGGCCAGCGTTGTAGCGAACGACAGGGCGGCAGATCCATCGAACGCCGCGCTTGTGCCGGTCACATCGCCGGTCAGCGCAATGGTGCGCCCAGTCGCCCACCTGGTTGCAGTGGCGGCATTGCCCGTGCAGGAGCCCGATGATCCAGTGATCGATCCGCCGCCCGTGATGTAGCCGCTGGGGTTGGCCGAATTGTAAGGCGTGAACCCAAGCGCGGTCGCCACCATGGACGAGGTCAGATTGCCAAACCCCACCTGCACGACGGTACCGCCTGCGGTCTTCGAGTAGAGCTTCTGATCGGCCAGGTTGACCGCAAGCTCGCCCGCCTGGAGCGACCCTGCTGCCGGAACGCTTGAAGCGGTCGAAGACCGTTTCAGTAGGATCGTGCTGGGCATTAGAAGGTTCCGCCATCCAGAGTGATACCGTCAATCGATCCGCCGGTGATGGCCACGCTGCTTGCAGCCTGGGTCGACATGGTGCCGAGCCCCGAGATGTCTGTATTAGGGATCGTTGCGGACGCAGTGAACGCTGCAGTCCCGTTGCCCTTGAGGTAACCCGTGAGGGTGGTCGCGCCGGAGCCACCCTTCGCCACACCAAGCGTGCCGCCGATGTTCCCGAGGGTCAGGTTCGCCTCGTTGATATCGACCGTGGGATTGCCAGCTACGCCGTCACCATTGGTCACAGCGACCTTGCTGGATCCGGCAGCGAGCGTCCGTCCGGTCACAGCGTCCCCAGCCGTCCGGACGACGAGGCCGTTCGTCGCCAGATTGTGGAGCGCCAGGGCCTGACCCGTCAGAGCGATGCTGTCGGCCGCAACCGAGATGCCCGCGCCGGCCCCCACATCGATGGTATTGCCGGTCTTGGTGAGGCCAGCCCCGGCGACGATCTGCCCGGCGCCATTGAACTGTACGAAGGTAATCGCCGTCGTTCCAAGCGTGCCGCCCGCATCGACGTTGCACAGAAAGCCGACGTCCGCGTTGACCGTGCCCTGTTCGACGAACAAGTAGGCAGCCACATGTTCAGCCCAGGTCGAAAGGTCATCGGAACGGGCCCAGGCACTGGCTGCAACAACATATACGCCGTTGGCGGATGGCGTGGTCTGGTCTTTCACGAGCACACGATCGCCGGCAACCAATGCCACGCCATCAATGGTCATGGCGCCCGACAACGATGCGATATTGGCGGTAGTGGCGGCCTTCACAGAGGCCTTGGGATCGAGCCCCTGAACGGTCAGATCGACGTAGTTCTTGGTGGCCGCATCCTGCGCAGCGGTAGGATCAGCAAGCCCTGTTATCTTCTGGCTGTTTAGCGCAACGGCAGCCGTTGGAGCGGCCAACTGGTCGAGCCGGTTCGCGCGCACCCGAACGTCGGTGTAGTAGAGGTTTGTGCCTTCCGAGACATCCGTAGTGGCCAATGTAATGGCGCCAGTGCGGCCAGCTACCGAGGTGACCGGGAAGGCGATCGGGACAATGCTGGCGGCTGTCACGCGCCCCTTGGCATCGACCGTGACCTGGCCGACTTGGCTTGCTGAACCATAGGTTCCAGCGGTCACACCGCTATTGGCGAGCGTTGCCGCAATGGTCGCATTGGCACTGCCATCGAACGAGACGGTGCCCGTTACATCACCTGAGAGACCCAGTGTTCGTGCCGTGGCCAGCTTTGTCGCGGTGCCAGCATTGCCATCAATCGAGCCGGAGATGATCGAGCTGAAAGTCTTGGTCCCAGCGATGGTCTGGGCGCCGGTCGTCGCAACAAACGCGCCCGAGCCGCCGATAGCAATCACCGAGGTCGCAGTGCCGCCAGCACCGCCCGTGCCCGTGCCGTAATAGAGCGTGTTATCCTGTTCGTTGAACGCAAGTTCGGCGTTGGCGAGAGACGCGGGGGCGCCTGCCGCACCACCTGCGGCCCGGCGCTTGATACGAAGAGTATTGGCCATCAGAAATTACCTCCATCGACCAGCCTGGCCGAATTCGTGTTGGTCCACCGGTTGTCGGGAGACGAAAAAATGAGGACGTCACCGCCTTCGGGCTGAGCCAGTTCGACGTCAGAAAGATCACCCAGAGCGCTGAGCGGCCCTGGCGGTCCTTGCGGCCCCTGTGGGCCGGTCGCGCCGGTTTCACCGCGGGGGCCGGCAATGCCTTGGGGCTCGATGACGATGGTCTGCACCGTCTCCAGGATCTGGATGGCGGCGGTCATTCGACATCAAACGTGAAGACCGGCAGGACCTCACGCTCCCCTTCACCATTTTCGAGACCGATAATCAGCCAGACCCGACCAGCCCCTGGTTTGAGGTGGGCCGTCTGTTCGTCAGTCCAAAGCACTTCGATTTCGCCCAAATTGGGCGGGCTGAGAACGATGATAGCCGGCACAGCGATATTAGGGCTCTGATCGACCACGAGAGCGGTAAGCGCCGTCAGATCTCGACGAGCCCCCGCAGCAAGGTCCGCAAACAAGGTGGCGCGCAGGCGCCGGGTGCCGCCGCGGCGGATAGTCAGCCTGGTCATGGTTGCACCTGTTGGAATGTGGATGGCGGGAGCCGCAGCTCCCGCCCATGTCGCGTCAGCCGATGCGGGCCGTAGCCGTCTTGCGGAACAGAATGCCGCCAATACCCGTGAGCGCCAGCACGACGGTCAGGACATCGCTCTGCTCTAGGCCTTGCGGCAAAATGCCAAGCGTGCCGGCAATACCCCAGAGGCTGCCGATGACGCCGGTCCAGATGGCTTTCGAGGTCCACCAGGGCTTCAAGTTTTCCATGTCACTTCTCCAAAAGAAAACCCGCCTGAAGGCGGGTGGTTGATCTTGCTTACTCGGGTAAGCAAGCGGGTGGCCGAGCGCTCAAGCCTCGTTGTTCGAGAGCGCGCCGGTTGCGGCGAGTTCGACTGGCTTCGCGGTTGCAGGCGCCGCCTTGTAGACGGGCCGGCGCACGGCAATGCAGCGATCTTTAGCGATCCGCGTGATGGTCACGCCGTCGGACTGGTTGCCTCCCAGCACATGAAAGGCGCCGTAATCTTCGCCGATGTAGATCCCGACATGCCCAGAGATCTCGCCGCGGCGGAACACCAGCACATCTCCGAGCTGAGGCTTGGCGCTGCCATCCTTGCCAAAATTGACCCAGCTGCGCGCCCAGAGCGGCTGGTTCGGCAGCGCCTTGCCGGCACGCTTGGCGACAATGGCCACAAACAGCCCGCACCATGGGATCTCATCATGGTTGTAGACCTTGGCGAGCCCGAGCTCCTTGGCCCAGCCGAGGATCGCCGGGTTGTCGGCCGGCCCCCGAGCCTCGACGGTGCCGTAAAGTTTGCGGGCCTCTGCCACCAATCGGGGGAGCGGCTGCAGGTCATCGATCCAGCCGTAGGCCGGGGGGAGCGGGTTCATGCGGGTCTCCTTGAAGATGAGTTTTGACTTCGCGCCTTTCGGCAGCGAATGGGGAAGCAATGGTTGAAGTTGTTCTCGACAGAGCTGTTCAAGAAAAAGCCCGAGGTGCATTGGTTGGCCTTGCGATCGGCGATGCGCTGGGAGCACCAGTGGAGTTCAAGGATCGAGGCAGCTTCCCCGAGGTTCGGGAAATGCTGGCGGGTGGGTATTTCAAGCTGCCTGCCGGGGCATGGACTGACGACACCGCCATGGCGCTCTGTCTCGCAGACAGCCTACTTTATGACGGCAATCTCGATGCCAAGGACCTTCTCGATCGCTTCCTCGGCTGGATCTACGAAAACGAAAATACCAGCACCGGCCAATGCGTCGGTGTTGGGCAAAACACTTTTGCCGTTCTCGGCAACTACCGCCGCACCGGCGCGCTAACAGCGCCACCTGTCAAAGGTCGCTCCGATGGGAATGGCGCATTAATGCGGCTTGCGCCCGTTGCTTGCAGGCATTGGACAAATCCCTCCAAAGCTCGTGCCATCGCACGTTCTCAATCCTACGCCACCCACGCATCGGAGCTTTCGGCTGCAGCCTGCGAGGCCATGGCCTCAATCATGTGTGACTTGATTATCAGCAGGCCTTGGCAGGAAGCACTTGCGAAGATTTCATACGAACCTTGGCCTGAAGAGATCGGCGCTATTCTGGCCGGTGGTTGGCAGGACAAGTCCCGCGACGCGATCAGCTCGTCGGGCTTTGTAGTTCATACCTTTGAGGCTGCAATCTGGGCGGTTGGCACCACTTCGAGCTTCGAAGAGGCTTTGATTACTGCTGTGAACCTTGGCCACGATGCAGACACTGTAGGTGCGGTCGCCGGACAGATCGCCGGTGCGCGCTATGGCATTCGGGCAATCCCGCCGAGGTGGAAAGATCTTCTCATCAAGCATGACGAAATCGATCACCGAGCACAAAGTCTTGTAATTGCTGTCTAGCGGCCTTCGAAGCCCTTGATGGCGGCGAAGATCACCGCGAGCGCGGTCACGAAGGTCGAGAGCCATTTGACGAAGCGGACGACGCCGGTGGCGGTATTCCAGGCGTCGAGCAGGTCCTTGAGCTCCTTACGGACGGCCTTAAGCTCTTCTTGGACGGCTTCGAGATCAGCGCGAATGAGCGCCATTTCCACGGCCGGATCCTGCTCAGACATTTGCGCCTCCACCGCTGACCAGCGCCTGTTGTGCTGAGCGAAGGCCATCCACTTCTTGCTTAAGTTCCGCGATGGCCTGAAACGCGAGGGCAGCCAGCTTGGCGTAGTCCACCGCAAGGAATCCGTCAGGCCGTGCGCGCACGGCAAGCGGGAAGACCAGCTCTACGTCTTGGGCGATCACGCCGAAGTCGGCCTTGCGCACGAACAAGCCATCTTCTCCGCCGCGGGCCTGCAGATGCGTTTCGTTCCAGTCGAACGCCTTGCCGCCAATCGCGAGCACGATGCCGAGTGCCCCCTCGATCGGGCGGATATTTTCTTTGAGCCTGGCATCAGAGGCGAAGAAGGCAGTGACATCACCAGTGCTGCGGATTTCACCGGCCACGCCCGAAGCCGCAGTGCCGACCCCGAGCGAGCCCAGCTGATAATTACCCGCAGTGTTGAGCGCATTGGCCGTGCCGGCCACTGTCGCGGTGGTCGCTGTGTTGGCGCTTGCGGCATTGCCGCTGATTGAAATCCCCCAGGTGCCTGATGCGCCAACGCCGATGCGAGAGGGGACATCAAGATTGGTGCGGGCATCGGCGCCGGTGGCAGCCCCCGTGCCGCCGCCAGCAATGGTGACCGTACCCGTAAGCTTGGAAGCCGAAAGCGAGGTGAGCCATGCCGGGTCAGCGTAACTCGAGGTCGAGAGCAATGCTGCGCTAGACTGAGAGGGGGCGCTAAGACCGATCGTCCAGGCGGCATATGTTCCGCTCCCGCCAACAGCGGTCACATTGACCGTGAGCCCGCCGGTGCCGCTGGTGTAAGCCGTTATCTGGCCATGCATCCAGTTGGCCGGCGTAGCCGTGCTTGTCACCGTCACCCACTGCCCGACCACAAACGCCTTGCCGGTTTGGACAGTGAGCGCCTTTGTGCCGGTGCCGATCGCCAGCGAGGTAGTGCTGGTGGCACTGGTCCCGGGTGCATTGGTAGCCGTTGCCGCGCTTGCTGCAGCATTGCTGGCATAGCCGTTTACCTCGCTGGCCAGCGAATTGGCTTCTATCGCAAAGGTTGGCAGCGCCGAAAGGAAAGCATCGGCTCGCGCATTGAAGTTCGTCGCGTCCGACCGGGTGGGCGGCGCGGGCAAGGCCGAGATGGGCATGGCAGATCCTGCGCTGAGGGATGAAAGGTTAAGTGAGGCCTTCGATGGTCAGGCTGCAGTAGCTGACCGTCGGATAGGCAAGGTCGATCGAGAATTCTTTGTAGAAGCCAAAGACGGTGAGGCTCTCGAAGCTCTCCGAACCAATCCAGAGCACGGGCGCCGCGCGGATCGAGGCGAGAGTCCTGTGAACGTCATCGAGCGCATCGGTTTGCATGACGACCCGGGCTGACATGCGCTTGGCAAAGGCGCGCTCCACGACCGAAGTCACCCCGAACTGGTCGGTCTCTTTGCGCGAAAAGTCGATGATCCCCAGATCTACACCGTGCTCGGTATCGCCAATGTCAAACTGACGGCCAACCAACAGGGTCCCGCATTTGACGGCGTCGGCTGGATTGTCCCGCGTCAGGGTAACAGTCAGGACCCCCGTCTCGTAAACGGGCACATCGAGGAACAGCATCCCGGTCTTCTTGCCAAGCGGCTCGAAGAACCACGCGAACCAGGTGTCGATCGCATTGCCGCCGATGTTGAGGCTCTGTGTCCGACTGTAGATCTGATTGCCGGAGACCGTGAGCGTAACGCTGGCACTCTCCGCCTCGATATCGATCAGCGCAAGACCATCAGCAGCGCCCGGAGCAAGCACGACCTGCAGCGAACCGGCACGTGTGGTTGCCGTGCCCACGCGCGCATCAAACATAGCCCAGCGGTTGGTCGGCCCCAAGTCGAGCCACTTGGTCGGATCAGTGGCCGGGTTCACGCCCGCAGATGCCGCGAGCGCTTCGTACTTGCGGTGCGTCGAGGTCAGGATGACCCTGCTACCTACTGCATATGCCGTGCCCGATGCCCAGACAGCATAATCGTTCTCCGGAGCCGTGCTGCTGGTCAGCATGGCATCGGTCAATGTCGTCGGCCGGATCAGTTTCACGCCGCCGTCCTAACTGCCAAAGCATCACCGTCAGGTGTCACCCGCTCGAGGATGCGGGCAGTCTTACTGGTGCCGGAAGCGATGGTGGCAGAGGCAATCCGCTGCTCGTCGCGCAGGTCCGACAGTTCCTGCTTCAGCGACGCCAGCCCATCGATCAGCACGGTGGCACTGTCATTGGCCGAGGTGGTCGCTGTGGCCGTCTGGGTGGAGGCAAACTGCTCCCACCAGCTGGGGTTGGTCGACGCCGCCGCGGCCGCAGTCTCGGCAGGTAGTCCTGCCATGGCGTTGATGATTGCAACAGTCTGCTCAAGACTGGCCGCAGTCTGCCCCTGAATGCGAGCCAGATCCTGCGCGGAGGTTGCCGCATCAGCCGCGGCATTGAGCAAGGTCTGGCTGAGCCCCGGAAGCGACTTGGCCGCTTCCTGATCACCACTGCGGGCCGCAAGCGTTGCGGCGTTGAACTCACTGAGCGCCTGCGCGTAGGTCTTGGTGCCGCCATCCATGCTGCCACGGATCCGGGCAACTTCAGCGAGCAGACCGTCGGTGATCTGCGTCCAGGCCGAGCGCAGCTTTTCGGCAGCAGCGGCAGCTTCATCGGCGGCCTTCTGCTGATCCTGCAGCGCCCAGATCTGTTCCTGCAAGGCACGGTTGCTTTCATCGAGTGGGGCCAGGTCGAGGGTGCGCAGCGCTGCTGTATCGCCCTGGAGCTCGAGCAGCTGACGTTCGAGACCGAGGCGCTCGTCAACGATGGCTGCAGCACTTGCCGCATCCTGCGCCGCGCCGATCAGATCAGCAAAGGCAGGTGCCAGCTGGATCAGCGCGACATAGGCGGCACGGCCGGCCTCGGTCGTGAGGTCCTGCGCATCGACCAGCGCGCGGAAGCCTGCGATGCTGTCCGGTAGCGTGAGGCCGAGACTGCCGAAGACTTGCGTCATCTGCGCCGTCAGCGCAGCGGTCTGCTCGGCCTTGGTGTAGAAGAGCGAGAAGTAGTCGCTGGTGGCCGACGCCATGTCGCTTGCCGAACCGAACAGGTCGAAGAGGTTCATCTTGGCCGAAAGGCTCAATCCCTCCACCGAAGTGCCGAGCAGCGAAAGCGACGAAGTCACCGCCTCGATGCTGGAGGCGACCCGGACCAGCGTCTCGAAATAGCCTTCGCCGACCTTCTGGAACTGTTCGAGGCCCGGGATCGCTGCCCGCGCGATGCTGTCGGCAGCAGCGCCGAAGACAGCGGTCAGCTTCTCCTGGATCTGCTCGCCGGTAAGGCCTTTGAGATCGATCTTGCCGATGTTGACGACAAAGCCCGCGAGCCGCGACTGGACCGCATCCAGTGACATGCCCAAGGGCCCGGCGGCAGCCGAGATGGCGTCATAGAAGCCTGAGAAGATCAGGCTGAACTGCTGCTCAAGTTCCGCGCTCGCGGCCGAATACTGGGTGGAATAGCTCGAGCCGACGCTGATCCCGAAGAACTTCTTCGTCTTCTTGATGTCGGTGTAATAGCTCGCATCAAAGCCGCCTGAGAGGATGGATCCCAGCGACTGCGCGCCGCCGTAGATGCCCTGGCCAATGATGCTGGTCTTGGTGCCAAAGAGCGCATTGACCACGCTGCCCAGCACCTTGCCGAGACCGCCCAGCAGCTTTGCCCCGAGGAACCCGATCGCAGCGCCAATGGGCCCGGCAATGGCAAGGCCAATACCAGCCCCGATCATGGACCCAGTTTTGCCGCCGACAAAGTTCGATACGCCGGTGAGAGCCGAGGTCAGGCCGCCAAGAATACCTGTCGCCTTGGTCCCGGTCTGGATCCCTGCTGCCGAGGCATCAAAGCCACCCGTTCGGATGATAAGATTGGTGAGACCGCCGATATTGGCCTCGATGTTCTTCAGTGAAGCCAGCATCGCGGCAGAATACCGCATGGTCAGGGTATCCACCTCGCGCAGGTGGTCGATGGATTTGGCAATACTCTCGGACTTCGCCGTGCTGTCGCCGAACACCGTGCCGGTGCCGTCGTTGGTGACGGGCGGCTTAGCAGAGCTGCCGAACGCCCCGGAGATGGCAACACCCAGCGAAGCGATGACACCTGCCGTGACGGCACCTGCTGCGATGTTGAGCGGGAAAGGAAGCGAGCGGATAGCGTTCACCACCGCCTCCACCGCCTTGATTCCGGTCGTGATAATCGAGTTGCCCTGTTCGACCCCGGCGCGTGCAGTGTCGGAGGCAGCCATGGCGGTATCGCTGGTGACCTTGGCGGCGGTCTGCGCACCGATAAGGCCGATCTTCACCGCGGCATTCTTGATCGCGATGGCGAGCTCGAAGGCGCGGAAGACCTTCTCGGCCGCCAGCATCGCCTTGTAGCCGTCAGAGCCTTGCCTAAAGAACCCCTTCGCTGCGGACGCAAGGTTCCCGTAGTGGTTGATCTCGGCCGAAGCCTGCGCCGCACGCGCGTCAGCATACTGGAACGAGGTCTTGCCGTATTCGCGCTCCGCGTCCGCGACCCGCTTGGCAGATGCGGCTTGGGCGGAGGCGAAACGGGCGATCTCGACCGAGATGCCGCCAATCGCGCCGCCAACCGAGCCGAAGGCATCGGCCATGTTGCTGGCAGCAGCCTGCGTCGCCGAGACCATGTCCTCGAGGCTCTGCAGAAACTGTTCCTGCTCCTTCACCTGAAAGTCATGCTCGATGAGCGCGGTCTTGGCAGCCCGGTATCGCTCCCAGGCAGCGGTGCCGCGCTCGAGGACGATCTGCTCTTTCTCGGCCTCGAGGTTCGCCAGTTCTTGCGCCTTGGTCGACTTGTCCAGCATCGCAACCTGCAGTTCGAGCGGGGCGACCGTGTTCTTGATGAACTCCTTCTCGGCCTGAGCCTTGGTCGCCTGTTCCCAGGCTTCGCCTGCCTGCAGGATCGCCAGACGCGCGGCATCGGTCGGAGCTTTCAGCGCCGCCATGGCGACTTCCATGCGCTTGATCTCGATCGGGGTCTTGCCGATCTTGGCGGTTTCCAGCTCGAGATTGCGGGCAAAATCCTGCGCGGCCTTGAGCGCCTTTTCAGCCTCGGTGGTCTTGGGGCCTTTGGCGGTCTTGTCCGCCTTGTCGCCCCGGATCTCTTCGGCCTTGGCCGCAAGCCGTGCCTTGGCAGCAGCAATGGTGTTCTCACGCCACTTGGCCGAGAAGCTGTCCATCATCGACATGGCATCGCCAAAGGCAGCTGAGAACTCGCTCTGGATCTGGCCCGCCATGCGCGCGGTCGAGCCGGCAAAGCTGTTTTCCATACGCGGCAGAGCAACACTCTCTACGCGCGAAATCGTCGTGAGGCCAACCCGGTCGAGCAGCGGGTTCACCCGATCCACCAACCAGTTGATGGCCGCGATCCCCTTGTTCGCCATGAACTCGACGCCGCTGATCGCAAGGTTGGCAGCGCCTACGGCCGCTTCGCCGATCACAGCGGGAAGCGAGGCCCAGAGAATCTTGATCGCGCCAAACCCGCCGACCCAGCCGGCGTAGATGAAGGCAATGGCGTATTTGCCAACCTGCATGATCGCGTCGAATGCGGTGGCGGCCCAGTCCTTGAGGGTCGAGAATACCGAGCCCAGGTTGAGGCCATCCGATACGGTCTTCCAGAGACCCTTCATGGTGTCGCCGACGGTAATCCCGACCGGCCCAAGCTTCTCCATCTCTTTCTTGGTGAGGCCGAGGCTCTGGGCATATTTGTCAAGCTCGCCAGTCTGCTTGACGCTGGACTGGAACATCTTGAACGCACCAAATGCCAACGTCGCGGCAGCGGCAGCCGCCAACAAGTAAGGGTTGGTGAGCGCAGCAGCCGCCGAACTCGCCGCAAGGCCAACCAGAGCCCGAGCCATCCCACCGATACCCATGCCTGCCTGCATGCCGATCTGGGCGATCTGCGTGCCCTGCTGCATGAAGACGGTCATCGGCTTCTGGCCGGAGAACAGGCCCACGACCATGTCATTTAGCTGGTAGACGAGGTTCTGGACCTGATGCCCTGCAAGCTTGGCCGAGCCGCCCATACGGGTGAGCCCGCCGCCGCCTGCCGAGCCCAGCGCCTTGTCCGCACGCGAGGCGGACTCCGTGATGTCGCCCATGGCGCCTGCCACCGACCGCTTCATGTCAGCCATCTCCTTCTGGAGACGGGCGACATTGGTGATGAGCTCAATCTCGAGGGTGCCGGCCTTCATGGGTTTGGCTCCTTCGGGATCATGAGCGCCCGGAAGGCGTTGGTGACTTTCCGGGAGACTTCATCGCGGTTGAGGCTGGAAGTGGCTGTCCAGGGCGGCGGGCAATCTGGCTCGCGGGCCCGAACCGTCTCGGCGACAAAGTCGACCGAAAGACGGCGCAGGAGCCGCGTTGTCCAGGGCGGGAGATCTATTCCGGAGCAGTGCTGCCAGTGATCGATCGACGCCCATGAGATGGGCACTGGCCCCATAGCCCCGGCTTCGCTCGGCCCAAGATCCATCAGGTGGTCGATGATCCACGGCGTGCGGATCGGCGGCATATCGGGTGTGAGGTCGTCCACTGCCATGCGCTGCATGCGGGTCAGTGGTTCGTGATCGGGGTCTGTGCGGCCTTTACTGCTGCTGCGAGGCTTGGGCACAGTGCCGAGCCACGCCAATTGCCGGACGTAGAGGCTCAGCTCTCTGCCGAGCTCTTCGTAAAATTTGCCCAGTCATTGATGTGGGCGGCAACCTGGGCAGCAATGAACCCAATCGAGGGATCGGCATAGGCCTTGCGGAACAGTTCCTGGCCTTCGAGGCCGTCAGCCGGCGGATATGCAAAGCCATTGAAGCTGACTGTGCAGGCGGCGAGGAAATCAGCCTGTTCAGCAAGCTTTTCCTCGGCCGTCTGGTCCATTTTCCCGCGCTTCTTGATTTTGTCCATCAGCTGGTTTTGCTGGCGCTGCTGGGCGCGCTGATAGACCTTCGTGCCCGGGCCGTAGACCGTGATTGTTAGCCGCTTGCCTTTGTCGTCAAAGAGCGGGGCATCATCGCCGCCAACGAGCTCAACGATCGAGGTCTCGGTGGCGGCAAGCTTGGTGATGTCAAACATGGAATGTCTCCGTCAGGGTTTCAGGGATCAGGGCGCCAGAACTTCGACAATGCCCACACCGGCGGAGTTGGTGGTGAGTTCGAGGGTCACAGAGGCGGTGGTGATCTGGTCGACCGAACCGACATTGACCTTGAAGCTCATGACCTGCGCCTGGAAGTAGTACTTGTCGCCGTTCTGGGTGGTAACGAGGAAGCTGTGGTCGCTGTCCGAGAGCGAGGCGGACTTAAGCAGGATCTGACCGGCATCGTCGGTGTCGAGGCCGAGCTGGATCGTCATCGTACCCTGGTTGAAGCTGCCCTTCTTCTTGACCACGCCGCGGCTACCGACGGGATTGAAGGTAACGAGATTGAACTCGCGGCCGAACTCGCCAAGGTCGGAGACTTCGCCGACCATGGTCATGGTGAGCGCGTTGTAGCCGGTGGCATCGAAGGTCGCAGGGGTAGAAGCCGACACCTTCAAGGTGGTGCCGGCGGAAGTCCGAACGGTCATGGCATTAGGTCCTTATGAAGGTGAGGCTTCAACGCGCCTCGTTGA
>JBJTNW010000023.1:0-74112 GCA_046074265.1 Chakrabartia sp. | reverse complement strand
CAAGGCCAGCGCCTCCACCGCGACGGGCCTTATGAAACGTCACCAGGCCGAACAGGCCGCGCTCGTCAGCCATGCCCTTGGGCATAGCGTCCGCAGCGAAATCCGCCGTCAGAGAAAGGGTTGAACCCCGCCATGTCAACCGAAGTCATTGTCCCCACCTTGGGGGAATCCATTTCTGAAGCAACGCTCGGCCAGTGGCTCAAACAACCCGGGGAGGCCGTTGCGGCCGATGAGCCGATTGCCAGCCTTGAAACCGATAAGGTTGCGGTTGAAGTCACCGCGCCTGTCGCTGGTGTCATGGGCGCGCATCTGGTTGCCGAAGGTGCAACGGTGAATGTGGGGGCCGTTATTGGTTCAATTGAAAGCGGTGCCGGCGCGCCGGCGGCCAAGGCTGCCGCGGCCACCCCAGCACCTGCCACAGCGGCACCGGCTGTGGCCGTTGATGACGCTGGTGATCTGACATTGTCGCCATCGGTCCGGCGTCTGGTTCTGGAACATGGCCTTGACCCGACCCGCATCAAGGGCACGGGCAAGGACGGTCGCTTGACCAAGGATGATGTGCTGGCGGCAGTCGCGGCGGGTACGGCGGCAAAGGCCGAAGCCGCCCCGGTTGCAGCGGCATCTGCCCCGTCGGCTGCAGTCGCTGTGAGCAGCGCCGCCTCTGCCCGCGCGGAAGAGCGCGTGCGCATGACCCGCCTGCGGCAGACCGTCGCCAAGCGTCTGAAGGAAGCGCAGAACACGGCTGCGATGCTGACGACCTTCAACGATGTCGACATGACAGCCGTCATGGAGGCGCGGACGAAGTATAAGGATCTGTTTGAAAAGAAGCATGGCGTTCGCCTTGGCTTTATGGGCTTTTTCACCAAGGCCGTGTGCATGGCCCTGAAGGATATTCCCGCCGTCAACGCCTCGATCGAAGGCGATGAGATCGTCTATCGCAACTATGCCGATATTTCGGTTGCGGTCTCGGCGCCCAATGGCCTTGTTGTCCCGGTCATTCGTGATGCGCAGGATTTGTCGGTCGCGGGCATTGAGCGGACGATCGGTGATTTCGGCAAGCGCGCCAAGGATGGCACGTTGACGATGGACGATATGAAGGGCGGGACCTTCACCATTTCCAATGGTGGTGTCTTCGGCTCGCTGATGTCGACCCCGATCATCAACCCGCCCCAGTCGGCCGTGCTTGGTCTGCACCGGATCGAAGAGCGTCCGGTGGTGCGCGATGGTCAGGTTGTCGTCCGCCCGATGATGTATCTGGCGCTCAGTTACGATCATCGCCTGATTGATGGCCGGGAAGCCGTGACTTTCCTTGTCGCCGTCAAGAACGCGATTGAGGACCCGACCCGGTTGTTGATTGATCTGTGATGGTCGACCGTTCTCCTCTTGGTGCTCCGGCGCAGGCCGGAGCCTAGGGGGGGAGGGTGAAGCGGCCTGGCTTTGTTTATCTGATGGCAAGCCGCCCCAATGGAACGATTTATCTCGGCGTCACCAGCCATCTTGCCCAGCGTGCCTATCAGCATCGAAACGGGCTGATTGACGGGTTTACGAAGAAATACGGGTGTCAGCTTCTTGTTTGGTATGAGCAGTTTGACGATATTCAGGATGCACGCGTCCGCGAATATCAAATGAAGAGTTGGAAGCGGGCCTGGAAGCTTCGGGTCATTGAAGAGAAGAACCCAGCTTGGCGCGATCTCTTCAACGATCTCAACAGCTGACGGCCCTAGGCTCCGGCCTCCGCCGGAGCACAAGCTAAGGAGGTAGAAATGTCCGACACAGAATTCGATCTGATCGTCCTCGGGGCTGGCCCCGGCGGGTATGTGGCGGCCATTCGTGCAGCGCAGTTGGGCCTGAAGACGGCGTGCGTCGAAAGCCGGGAAACTTTGGGCGGCACCTGCCTCAATGTCGGCTGTATCCCTTCCAAGGCATTGCTGCATGCGTCGGAACTGTTTGAAGAAGCCCATTCCGGCACGCTCGCCAAATTCGGTATCAGCTTCAAAGATGTGAAGGTTGATATCGCCGCGATGCAGGCGGAAAAGGCCAAGGCGGTCGGCGAACTGACGGGCGGCATCGAATTTCTGTTCAAGAAGAACAAGGTGACGTGGCTGAAGGGCCATGGCCGGTTTACCTCGCCGACGACTGTGGATGTCAACGGCGCCAGCTATTCCGCGAAGAAGATTTTGATCGCCACCGGCTCGTCGGTCACGCCGCTGCCGGGGGTGGAGATTGACCAGAAGGTCGTGGTGGATTCCACCGGGGCGCTGGCACTCCCCAAGGTCCCCAAGCATCTGGTCGTCATTGGCGGCGGGGTGATTGGCCTTGAGCTTGGCAGCGTGTGGCGGCGTCTGGGCGCTGAGGTGACGGTGGTTGAATATCTTGACCAGTTGCTGCCCGGCATGGACGGCGACGTGCGTAAGGAAGCGGCGAAGATTTTCAAGAAGCAAGGCTTTACGCTGAAGCTGTCAACCAAGGTGACGGGTGTCACCGTTAAGGGCGGCAAAGCCAGCGTGTCGGTTGAGCCTGCGGCAGGCGGCGCGGCTGAGGTGCTGGAGGCCGACTGCGTGCTGGTGGCCATTGGTCGCCGGCCCAATACGCAAGGGCTGGATCTGGCCAAGGCCGGCGTTGAAACCAACGCGCGCGGTCAGATTGAAGTTGGCCATGATTTCCAGACCAAGGTCCCCGGCATTTATGCCATTGGCGATGTCACGCCGGGTCCGATGCTCGCGCACAAGGCCGAGGATGAGGGGATTGCCGCGGCTGAATTTTGCGCCGGTCAGATTGGCCTTGTGAACCATGATGTCATCCCGGGCGTTGTCTACACCATGCCGGAATTCGCCAGTGTCGGCCTGACCGAAGAGCAGGCAAAGGAACGCGGCGAGGTGAAGGTCGGCAAATTCCCGATGATGGCGAACAGCCGCGCCAAGACCAATCGCGACACCGATGGCTTTGTGAAGGTTGTGGCCGATGCCAAGACCGACCGGGTGCTGGGCGTCCATATCGTCGCTTCGCTTGCGGGCACGATGATTGCGCAGGCGGCGCAAGCGATGGAGTTTGGCGCGACCAGCGAAGATATCGCTTATACCTGCCATGCGCACCCGACCCATGCCGAGGCGTTGAAAGAAGCGGCCATGGCCGTCATGGGCAAGCCGATCCATATCTAACCCCCGGGCCTAGCCCTAAGTTTGGGCTTGGCGGGCGCGCTGTTTTCGCGCAGCATCCCGCCATGCGCCCAAGCCTGAATGATGTCGCCGCCCGTGTTCGCTCTCAAAGGGCACGCATACCTGCGCTTTTTAGCGCGCTGGATTTTGAGACCCCGCCAGAACGCTTCGCCAACCAGCCGGGCGATGAGACGGAATTGCGCTTTGGCGCGCGAATGTCGCGGGAGGACCTGTTGGCGAACGACGATCTTGTCGCGCGGTTCCGCGAATATACGATGCTCGGCGATCTAACCGGCGATGCCTATGCCGCGCTGATGCCCCAATATGGCTTTCGCCCGCTGGTCGATATGCTGGTGACGGCCTGCGACAAAGGGCTGGACGCGGTGCCGGATGCACCTGCCGAGCTGACCGCGTTGATTGACGAAATGTCGCGTGTTCCCGACTGGCTCGATATGTCCTTGGTGGAAGAGGGGGCCCGGCAAGAACGCAACAGCGCCGCCAATCTTTCTCCCTTTGCCATTCGCGGTGCCTTTATCGCGACCTTCCTCAACAAATATTCAGCGCTGCCTATGGCGCTAACAGGAACGCTGAGCCACGCAACGGCGGCCCGGCGGGTGAAAGAAACCGCGACTTTCTTTACGACCACAATCTTGCCCGGCGCGCTCAACCGCTTTGGCCCAGGATTTAAGGCGGCGGCAATGGTCCGGCTGATGCATTCTATGGTGCGCGTCAACGTGCTGTCGCGGCCCGGCTTATGGGATGCCAAAACCTATGGCATGCCCATTCCCCAACTGGATCAAATGCCCGCAGGGCTTATCCCCATTTACTTCCTTTCCAACGATGTCCTGAAGGCGGGCCGCACCCAATTTACCCCGGCAGAACGGGCGCGCGTGGAACTGGCCCGGTATCGCTGCTATTTGTTGGGCCTGCCGGAAGATCTGCTGGCCGATACGCCGGAAGAGATTGTACGCATCTGGTGCACGCGCAGCGCCACGCTGCGTTATGAGTATGACGATGCCATTTGCGGCGGCTTGTTGCGCGCGACGATGGAGGCAGAGCTTTCCAGCGATCAAAGCCTAGCTGGCCGCGGCTTTCGCGTGCTGGAGCGATCTTTTGCGCGGGTCTTCTTCGCCAAAGCCTTTTTGAGCGGAGATTATGCCCGCGCGGCGGAACTGGGCGTGCCGATTTCACGCCGGGATCGTGCGCTTTATGCGGTCACGATCGCGGTCATCCTTGCCCATATGCTGGCTTATCGGTTAGCCGGCGGCTTGCCGGGCCTTGCCGCCTTGGCAGATGCCCGGTTGGTCCGCCGGTTGAAGCGGCAATTAGCCAGCTATGGCCATGCTGAATTTACGACCGATGCGGCGCGCTACAAGCCTGCGACCGCCCATTGAGGATCAGAAAAACCGGTCGCCAAGCGCCTTGATTAGCCCGTCTTTCTGGACCGGGCGCAGGGGGACCGGGCAGGACAGGCAACGGACCTGAATGGCCGGGCCGCTTAAGATCATCAGGCCGTCTTGCAGCCCTGTGACCATCGCGGCCTGTTCGCGCCAGATCAACCGGCTATAGGGATCGGCGGGGATGGCAGATTGGACACCGGCCTCGCGCAGGTTGCGCAGATACAGCTCAAACCAGTTCGGCATCCGGTCCAGATAGACGGGCTTGGCCGTTTTCGCGTCCAGCCCCGCCCGGCGCGCGGCTTCGGCAATCGCCGCGTCAATGCCGCCAAACGCATCGACAAGCCCGATTTGGCGGGCCGTGCCGCCATCCCAGACGCGGCCTTGGGCAATTTCATTCACCCGTGCGAGAGGTAAACGGCGTTGGGATGCGACCAGGCTCGTGAAGCGGCGGTAAATATCATCAACGCCGCCTTGCAGAATACGGTCGGTCGTTTCGTTGGTGCCGCGCAGAATATCTGGCTGGCCCGATAAGGGGGTGGTGGCGACGCCATCAGCCGTAATGCCGATTTTGGCGGCGCTTTTCTCAAAAGTCGGAACAAGGCCAAAAACGCCGATCGACCCGGTAATCGTGGCCGGTTCGGCAAAGACCTTGTCTCCCGCCATGGAGACCCAATAGCCGCCCGACGCCGCGACATTGCCCATCGAGACGATGACCGGCAGCTTGCGCGCCTTGGCCTGAAGCAGCGCCTGTCGGATTTTTTCAGAAGCAAGCGCTGACCCGCCGGGCGAGTCGACGCGCACCACAAGTGCCTTGAGCCGCTTATCGGTCAGCGCATCGAGGATTAGCCGCGAAATGGTATCGCCCCCGGCAGAGCCTGCCGGCGCTTCCCCATCCACAATATTGCCAGCAATGGTGATGACGCCAATCTCACCGCCATTCGGCACCGGATTGGCTGCCAGATAATCGGTAAAATCCGTTCCCTTGAAGCGATCAGCGGCAGCTTCCGGGTCGCGACCGGCCAATTGCGCGACCCGCTCTGCCCAGCGAATATCGTCGCCAAGCTTATCGACCAGCTTCAACTTCAGGGCCTGATCCGAAAAAGATCGTGTGGGCGTGTCTGGAACGGGGTTTTTCAGATACGCCTCAATCTGCGCCTGGGGGCGGGCCGCTTTGACGTCCGCGACCCATGCCGTCAGCAGCGCATTGGCGAGTGCCTGGCTGTCTTCACGTGCTTCGGGCGATTGGTCTGCGCGGATAAAAGGCTCGACGAAGCTCTTATATTTGCCGACCCGGTAAACGCGGACATTAACGCCCAGCCGATCCATCAAGCCTTTGAAATAGGGGCGGCTGCCGCCCGGGCCGCTGATCAGCGCGCCGCCCATCGGGTCTAGCCAGACCTCGCTGGCATGAGCCGCCAGCAAATAGCTGTCATCGGCATAGCCCGTTGCGTAGACAAGCACCGGCTTGCCAGCCTTGCGGACCTTGTCGAGCGCGGCTCCAACCTGTTGGATGGCCACTTGGCCGCCGCCCATGAAGCGGTTGAGGTCAAGCGCGACAACCTTGATGCGCGGATCCCCGGCGGCATGGTCCAGAACATGGACGACGTCGCGCAGGCGATATTGGTGCACCCGGTTGGTTGATCCGAACAGCAATTCCTGCGGGTTTGTCTGTTCTGGCTGCTCAACCAGCGTGCCATCCAGTTCCAGATACAAGGCACCTTCCTGCACCGCCGTGGCGGCGTTGGGGGTGGCGGACAAAAGGCTGTAAAGCCCGCCAAAGAAGATCAGCATCAAAGCCAGCACAAGGCCATCTTTGATGCCGACAAGAAGGCGCCAGATCCGGCCAAGGAAGGTCATTGGATCGCGTATCCCTGCTATCAGGCTTCGGGCAAGAAATCGGGAACGGAAAGATACCGCTCGCCCGTATCATAGTTGAAGCCCAGCACACGGGCATTGGCTGGCAGATCCGGCAGCTTTTGCGCGATAGCGGCCAGCGTCGCCCCGGAACTAATCCCCACCAGCATCCCTTCTTCGGTCGCGGCGCGGCGCGCCATGGCTTTGGCGTCGACGGGATCAACCTGGATAACGCCATCGAGCAATGCCGTATGAAGGTTGGTCGGAATAAAGCCCGCACCAATCCCTTGAATGGGATGGGGAGAAGGGCTGCCACCGCTGATGACGGGCGACAGCGTCGGCTCAACCGCATAGACTTTAAGGTTGGGCCAATGCGGCTTCAGGAACTGGGCCACCCCCGTGATATGCCCGCCGGTGCCAACACCGGTGATGATCGCATCCAAGGGCGTGTCCGCAAAATCCTTCAGGATTTCCGGCCCGGTGGTCCGAACATGAACATCAATATTGGCGGGGTTTTCAAACTGCTGCGGCATCCACGCGCCGGGCGTTGACGCAACAATTTCAAGCGCACGCTCAATCGCCCCCTTCATCCCCTTTTCACGCGGGGTAAGGTCAAAGCTGGCGCCATAAGCCAGCATCAGCCGACGCCGTTCAATCGACATGCTTTCGGGCATGACGAGGATCAGCTTATAGCCTTTGACCGCGGCAACCATCGCAAGGCCGATCCCGGTGTTGCCGCTGGTCGGCTCGACAATCGTGCCGCCCGGCTTGAGCGCGCCCGTGCGTTCCGCATCTTCAATCATCGCAAGGCCGATACGGTCCTTAACAGAGCCGCCGGGATTGGACCGTTCAGACTTGATCCAGACCTCCCGGTCGGGAAACAGGCGAGAAACGCGAATATGCGGGGTATTGCCAATGGTCTCGAGGATCGAAGCGGCTTTCATGATGTCATCTTCCTGAATTGCGGTTCGAAGGTCCGGGCATTTTTAAGTTCGGGGAACAGCCATGCCCAGACGCCTGTCACCAAGATAGCCCCGACGCCGCCAAAGACAACAGCGCCGACGGGGCCAAGCAGTGCGGCCGCAAAGCCGGACTGTAATTCACCCAATTCATTCGAACCGGAGATCGCGAGCGATGAAACGGCGGACACGCGGCCGCGCATATCATCCGGCGTGTTCAACTGCACCAGCGAGGACCGGACATAGACCGACAACATATCGGCCGCACCCAAAAGCCCGAGCATGCCAAGCGACAGCCAGAAGCTGGTTGAAAGGCCAAAGCCAATCGTCGCCAAACCAAAAGCGACAACCGCCCAAAGCATCTTGATACCGACATTGTGGCGCAGCGGACGCACCGACAGCCAAAGCGCCATCAAGGTCGCCCCGGCCGCTGGCCCCGCGCGCAGCCAGCCCAAGCCTTCTGGCCCGACATGCAGAATATCGCGCGCATAGACGGGAAGCAGCGCGGTGGCGCCGCCCAGCAGCACGGCAAAGAGGTCAAGCGTAATCGCCCCCAGCAAAAACCGTTCATTCCAAGTGTAGCGCAAGCCATCTGCCATTTGCTGAAGCGGATGGGCCTGCCCCTTGATTTCCGGCTTGGGGAAGGGGCGAATGGCCATGACCGATAAACAGGCCAGCAGCAGCAAGGCGGCGGTAAAGGCGTAAGGCAGAGCCGCATTGCCGGCAAACATCAGCCCGGCAATGCCCGGGCCGATAACGCCGCCAGTTTGCCATGCCATGGAATTAAAGGCGATAGCGCGCGGCAGCACGGCGCTTGGCACGATATTGGCGACGATCGACGACATGGAAGGGGCAAGGAAAACTCGGGCAACGCCGTGAAGGGCAGCCATGCCGTAGAGCAACGGCAGGGTAACAGCATCCTGATAGGTCAGGATCGCCAAGGTCAACGCGATGCTGGCATCAATGCTGTTGGCGAACATCGCGACACGGCGCCGGTCAAAGCGATCTGCAACCCAACCGGCGACGGGCGTTAGGATGGCGAGCGGAAAAAACTGTGCCGCGCCCAGCAGGCCCAGCTGGAAAGATGCCTCGCGGATCGACATGCCATAATCGCTGCGGGCAACGTCGTAAAACTGGTAGCCGATGACAACGACCATGCCCGTTGTTGCCAGAACCGCACAGAAGCGCGCGATCCAGAAGAACCGGTAGTCCCGGTAGGCGAGGGGATGAGCGGCAGAAGTTTCGGTATCAGTCACAAGCTATCCTTGGCGCGGACGGCGCGCTGGTGCAACCTTTGGCCTTGTGTCGAGTCGTATAGAAAAACTTTCTGGGAGGAATTTGCGTGGCCATTCATCGCCTTAACCTTGCGCTTGGAAGCGCGCTGCTGGCTTTGTCGCTTGGGGCCTGCGCCACGTCAGAGCCAGTTTCGCCCATTGCGGCCGCACCTGCTGTGCCGGCCGCACCGGTTGTGCGCCCGTGGAAGGCTTTTTCTGACGGGTTTATTGAGACGTATTTCCGCCAGAACCCCAATTTTGCGGTTTATCAAGGTCGGCATGAATTTGACGGCCAGTTGCCTGACTGGTCAGAGGCTGGCTTTGCGGCGCGCATTGGCTTTTTGAAATCGGCCATTGCCGAGGCCGAGGCGATGGACCCGGCGACGCTGTCTGAAGACGAGAATTTTGAACGCAATTATCTGATCCATGTTGCGAAGCGCGACCTGTTCTGGCTTGAGGATGCCGATGCGCCGCACCGCAATGTGGCGTGGTATTTTGACAATGGGCTGGATCCGAATGTTTACATCGCCCGGCCTTATGCCAATCCGGAAACCCGGATGCGGGCGTTTATTAAATATGCGCGGGGCATCCCGACGGCGGTGGCGCAAATCCGCGCCAATCTGAAGTCGCCGCTGCCGATCAGCTTCATCACCTATGGCATTCCGGGGTTTAAGGGCTTTGCCGATTATTACACAGGTGACGCCAAGGCGGCCTTTTCCAGTGTGAAGGATGCCGGACTTCAGGCCGAATTTGATGCAGCCGCCAAGGATGCGGCGTCAGCGATGAACGGTATGGCGGTCTGGCTGGAGGCGCAAAAGAAAACCGCAACCAATGATTTCGCGCTTGGGCCAGAGCGGTTTTCGCGCATGCTTTCTGCAACCGAGGCGGTGGATATTTCGCTGGATGAGTTGGAAGCCGTGGGGCGGGCCGATTTGAAGCACAATCAGGATGCGCTGAAGGCGGCGTGCGCGCGCTTTGCGCCGGGCAAGTCGATTGCGGCCTGCATGGCGAAGATGAACGACAACAAGTCAGACAAGGGGCCGGTGGTCGAAGCGCGTGAGCAATTGCCGATGCTGCGCCAGTTTCTGATCGATCAGAATATCGTGACCATCCCCGGAACAGAACAGGCGCAGGTGGAAG
This sequence comes from Chakrabartia sp., assembly GCA_046074265.1. GTDB lineage: Bacteria > Pseudomonadota > Alphaproteobacteria > Sphingomonadales > Sphingomonadaceae > Aquisediminimonas. The sequence goes on along the minus strand of JBJTNW010000023.1, from coordinate 64,330 downwards.
AAAGCCCCCCCTATAACCGCCAGAATTCAGCCTATATCGATATTCCCGGGCCTTATGAAACGGGCTTGCCCTCTGTGTATTATATTTCTCCGCCGGATCCCAATTGGGATGCAGAGACACGGCGCGCTTATGTGCCGGGCACCAAGGATTTGCTGTTCACGTCCGTCCATGAAGTCTGGCCGGGTCATTTTCTGAACTTCCTGCACGCCAACCGGGCCCAATCGCTGTTTGGGCGTATCTTTGTTGGCTATGCCTTTGCTGAAGGCTGGGCCCATTATACCGAAGAAATGATGTGGGATGCCGGGCTCAATGCAGGCGACCCGGAAACGCATATTGGCCAGCTTTCAAACGCGCTGCTGCGCGATTGCCGTTTCCTTTCGGCCATCGGTCTGCACGCGCGGGGGATGACGCTGGATCAATCGCGCCAGATGTTCGTCAGCCAATGCTATCAGGATGAGGGCAACGCCCGTCAGCAATCCGCCCGTGGGACCTATGATCCCGCTTATCTGAACTATACGATGGGCAAATTGATGATCCGCAAGTTGCGGGATGACTGGACCGGCGGCGACAGGTCGCGCTGGAAAGAATTTCATGATCGCTTTTTGGGCTTTGGTGGCCCGCCGATCCCGCTAGTGCGCGGCGCGATGATGGGGACGGCCCCCAAGGCGGTCTTTTAGTCAAAACGGATATCAGGCCGGGGTAACGAAGGTGTCGATCACCCGTTTGCGCCCGGCCTGATCAAAATCAATCTCCAGCTTATTGCCTTCGATTTCCGCGATCCGTCCATAGCCGAACTTCTGATGGAAGACGCGCTGGCCAAGGGTAAGGTCGCTGCGGCCCTTATTGCCCAGGCTGACGGCGCTCGACCGCGCTTCAACAACCCGAGCGGGCGCAGGGGAATAGCTATCGGCTGCACGCTGCCAGCCCGGCCCCCGGCCCGTTGCACGGCCAAGATGGGCAAAGGGGTCGCTCGCTTGCGACCAATTGGCGCGCCACAGGCTTTCGCCGCCCGACAGGCTGCTTTCTTGCGCGACATGATCGGCGGGCAATTCTGCGATAAAGCGAGAGGGGATGCTGGATGTCCATTGCCCGTAAATGCGCCGATTGGCCGCATGAAGGATCGTGCATTTGCGCCGTGCGCGGGTGATTGCAACATATGCCAGCCGGCGCTCTTCCTCCAAGCTCGCAAGCCCGCCTTCATCCAGAGCGCGTTGCGACGGAAAAACGCCTTCTTCCCACCCAGCCAGAAAGGTCTGTTCAAACTCCAGGCCCTTGGCGGCATGGATTGTCATCATTGTCAGCTTGTCGCCATCGGCGCCGGCCTCATTGTCCATCACAAGGCTGACATGCTCTAAAAACGCGCCCAGCGTTTCATAATCTTCCATCGCGCGGACAAGTTCGTTCAGGTTTTCAAGTCGTCCGGCGCTTTCGGCCGATTTGTCGGCCTGGAGCATCGCCGTATAGCCGCTTTCATCCAGAATCTGGCGAGCCAGATCGGGGTGGGACAAGGATGTTGCGAGATCGCGCCACCGCGCCAAATCCCCCATAAAACCGCCCAGCGCCCGCCGAGCCTGAGGGGTTAGCTCATCGCTGTCCAAGATGCGGGCGCCCGCCAGAGAGAGCGGAATTGCTTCCGCCCGCGCGAACATCTGGATTTTCGCGAGAGCCTTGTCGCCAAGGCCGCGCTTCGGCTGGTTGACGATCCGCTCAAAAGCCAGGTCGTCAGCGGGCTGGTTGACGAGCCGTAAATAGGCGAGCGCATCCCGAATTTCAGCCCGTTCGTAAAAGCGAAAGCCGCCAACAATGCGGTAGGGCAGGCCAATCGCAATGAAGCGGTCTTCAAATTCGCGGGTCTGGAACTGTGCGCGCACCAAAATCGACACGTCATCCAAAGATCCGCCCCGCCGCTGATGATCCTCTACCAATTCTCCCACGCGCCGGGCTTCTTCCGCGCCATCCCAAACGCCGATCACCTCAACCTTGTCGCCCGCGTCGACCTCGGTCCACAAGGTTTTGCCCAGACGATCACCATTCTTGGCAATCAGGCCAGACGCGGCGCCCAGAATATGCGGGGTGGACCGATAATTTTGTTCCAGACGGATAACTGTTGCGCCAGGAAAATCCTTTTCAAACCGCAAGATATTGGCAACTTCTGCGCCACGCCATGAATAGATGGACTGATCGTCATCGCCGACCACGCAGATATTCTTGTTGGCCTGAGCCAACAGCCTAAGCCAAAGATATTGGCTGGCGTTGGTATCCTGATACTCATCCACGAGAATATATTTGAACCGCTGCTGATATTGCTCAAGCACGTCGCGGTGGGTCTTCAGAATGGTCAGCATATGCAGCAGGAGGTCGCCGAAGTCACAGGCGTTCAATGCCTTTAAGCGCTCTTGATACTGTGTATAAAGAATGCTGCCTTTCCCATTGGCAAAACGTTCTTTTTCACCCGCATCAATATCGGCGGGGGTAAGCCCTTTATTCTTCCACTGATCAATCAAGCCAGCCAATTGACGGGCCGGCCAGCGCTTTTCGTCAAGGTCTGCCGCCTGCACGATCTGTTTGAGCAGCCGGAGCTGGTCATCAGTATCAAGAATTGTAAAATTTGATTGTAAACCAACAAGTTCTGCGTGTTTCCTTAGCATCTTTGCGCAGATGGAATGGAAAGTGCCGAGCCAAAGCATGCCTTCAACCGCATCGCCAATGATCCGGCCCACACGCTCCTTCATTTCGCGCGCGGCCTTATTGGTAAAGGTGACGGCGAGTATTTCTGACGGCCAAGCGCGGCGGGTGGCAATGAGGTGCGCCAATCGGGCGGTCAGCGCTGCTGTTTTGCCCGTGCCAGCCCCGGCAAGCATCAGCACGGGGCCGTCTGTGGTCAAAACTGCCTGGCGCTGCGGGGCATTGAGGCCGTTTATATAAGCGGGTTCCGGGGCAGATGTTGGGAGCGTCATATGTGAACGATTAGGGAACATCGGCGCGGCTGGCAAGGCCCGGACCCGCGCCGGAAACTTCGCCTTTCCTCCGGCGCGCGCACGCGCTACGGCCGGACAAATGGGGGAAGAAAGTCATATGTCTGCCACTGTCTCGCATCGCCGGGTTCTGGCCGCCTCTCTGGTCGGCACCGCCGTCGAATTTTATGATTTCTATATCTACGCTACGGCCGCAGCGCTTGTTTTTGGCCCGCTTTTCTTCCCCTCTGAAGCGCCGGGCCTTCAACTGCTGCTGAGCTATGCGTCCTTTTCCGTGGCCTTTTTCGCTCGTCCGCTGGGCGCGATCGCCTTTGGCCATTTTGGCGACCGGATAGGTCGCAAATCGACGCTGGTCGCCTCGCTGTTGATTATGGGCGTCTCGACTTTCCTCATCGCCTTTCTGCCCGGCTATGCGGTGATCGGCTGGGTTGCGCCGGTGTTACTGTGCCTTTTGCGCTTTGGTCAGGGCTTTGGCCTGGGCGGAGAATGGGGCGGTGCTGCCTTGCTGGCGGTTGAAAATGCACCCGACGGCAAAAAGGCGCGGTTTGGCATGTTTCCGCAATTGGGGGCACCGGTTGGGTTTATAGCGTCCAACGGCTTGTTCCTGCTTTTGGGCCTATGGCTAAGCGACACCGAATTTAGGGACTGGGGATGGCGCATTCCCTTTTTGGGAAGCGCGCTTCTGGTTGGCGTTGGCTTGTGGGTACGCCTGAAATTGACGGAAACGCCTGCCTTTGCTGCCGCGCTGCAAGAAGGACCGCCGCCCTCTGTGCCGCTGGCAGAACTGCTGCGCGATCATTGGCGCGCCGTTCTGGGCGGGACGTTTGCGGCGATTGCATGCTTTGCGATCTTTTATCTGGCAACGGCCTTTGCGCTGGGCTTTGGCACGACCAAATTGGGCATCGCCCGAGAGACGTTCCTAGGGCTTCAGCTGGTTGCCATTTTGTTTCTAGCACTTGGCATTCTTGTTTCCGGCGTGGCGGCGGATCGCTTTGGGGCAGACCGGGTTTTGATGGCGGGCTGTGCGCTGACAATCCTTGTTGCAAGCGCGATCGTCCCCAGTCTGGGTAGCGGCCAATTGGGGCTGATTGGCCTGTTCCTCTCGGCCGCGCTCTTTGCCATGGGGCTCGTCTATGGACCGCTAGGGGCATGGCTGCCCGGGCTTTATCCGGCCCGGGTGCGCTATACCGGGGCGTCGGTGAGCTTTAATCTTGCGGGCATATTGGGCGGCGGCCTTGCCCCGCTGATCGCGCAGCGCCTGTCAGATCAATATGGGCTTGGCGCGGTGGGGCTGTATCTGGCGGTTTGTGCGGGCCTCAGCCTTATGGGGCTGGTGGCGTTGCCCGCAAAAGCGTGATCCGCGCTTTGCCATAATCGCGCTGGGCGTCGACCTCGAAGCCCGCAACGGCCACATCTTCGGTTCGCGACGTCTCGATACTCACCAGAGTTGCCGGGCCAACCCAGCCAAGCCGTGCCAATTTGTCGAGCGCAACCGCGCCTGCGCCGCTGTTATAGGGCGGGTCCATCATCACGACATCAAGCGCCTGCGGGGCAGGGGGCAGGGCCAGCACACTGCCCTGCCGAACCTCAGCGCCGGCTGCGCCCAGCTTGGCGATATTGGCCTTTAGCGCCTCAATCGCGGCGCGATCCTGCTCCACAAAGATGCAGCGTTCGGCCCCGCGCGACAGGGCCTCAAGCCCGAGTGCGCCCGATCCTGCAAAGAGATCGGCGACGCGCAGTCCTTCCAGCGTTCCCAAGCGGCTCACCAGCATTGAAAAGAGCGCCTCTCGCGTGCGGTCTGCCGTGGGGCGCGTTGCGTCCCCCTTTGGTGCGGCCAAAAGGCGGCCGCGCCATTGGCCCGCGATAACCCTCATGCGCCCAGGGCCCGGCGGAAATGAAACAGCTCGTTGCGATCCACTTCGGCGATCTGGCCCTTTTCAAGCCCAGCCAATTGGAAGGAGCCATAGCTGGTGCGGATCAGGCGCGAGACTTCCAATCCCAGATATTCAAGCACGCGGCGCACTTCGCGGTTTTTGCCTTCCGTCAGCGTCATTTCAACCCAGAGATTGGCTCCGGTTCGACGCTCCATATTCGCATCAATCGAGCCGTAGCGGACGCCGTCAATCTCAATGCCCTCGATCAGGTCTTCCAACTGCGCTTGGGTGACTTGGCCATAAGCCCGGGCGCGATAGGTGCGCGGCACGCCGCTTGAAGGCAGCTCCAGCGCGCGCTTTAGGCCGCCATCGGTCGTCATCAGCAACAGGCCCTCAGTGTTGAAGTCAAGTCGGCCGACGGGAACAAGCCGGGGCAGCCCCTTAGGCAGTACGTCGTAAATGGTCCGCCGCCCTTTGGGGTCGCGCTCTGTCGTCAGCACGCCATTGGGCTTGTAGAAACGGAACAAGCGGCCCGCTTTGGGCGGGCGCACCGGCTTGCCGTCCACGGTTACGCCGTCGAGCGAAGTCAGGATCGTTGCCGGGGTTTCCACCGGCGTGCCGTCAATCGCGATACGGCGCTCTGCGATCATCCGCTCAATCTCGCGGCGAGAGGCAATTCCTGCGCGAGCAAGAAGCTTGGCGATACGTTGGGGTTCGGTGGTGGTCATTGCGGCCCTCTAGCGGGATTTCAACGGCCTGTCTTGTTTATGTCGCGCAAAGGCGTAGAGGCCGCACAGCACGGCTCAGAGCGGGGCGTGCCGGCGTTGCGTCTGGCGTGCGCTTCAATCTAGCGGCCAAGCTGAGCCTCAATTTCATCGTGAAAGCGCCTGATGCCCGCCTCAAGCGTGCCCAGCGTAATTTGGTCAATCGCGCCGGATGAGAGGCCTTCCTGGCCAAGCGCTGCGGCGCGAAAATCCTCCGCGCCAAAAACCCCGCCATCCAGCAACGCCCAGCTACGCGCCCAATGGTCGCGCGCCTTGTCGGTTTGCGGAGCCTCGGGGATAAGCATGAAGTCTTCTACCAAAGTCCGTCCCTCAGACTGGGGCATCAGCACCATCAGGTTCACATAATCGGGGCTGACAACAATCACCGTCGCCGGGAAAAGTTGATAGGCAAATGTCACGGCGGCCCGCAGCTTGGGCCAATCGGTCAGGTTCAATTCAGCCAATTCTTCGGCCCGGCCCACGGCGGATCGCTGGTGCGGCCCAATCGTATCGCCCGAGGTTACGCCATCCTTGAAAAAGGGGCCGATGGTGGCCGCATGGAGCCGCGCGACATGATAGCTTTCCAGAAACGCATCCATGATGAGCTTCCAATTGCCTGCCACATCATGCACCCGCCGGTTGTAAAGATGAAGCCCGCGCATCCCAAAGGCGTCAAAATCTGGGCCCAATGCCTTGGCGTGGGTAAAGTCCGCTGCGGCACCCGGCGCATACCAGATAAGCCCGCCTGCTTCGCAGCTTGGCAGTTCGCGCAGGCCATAGCTGGCCTTGTCGAGCCCCGGGAAAGTGTCGGTTCGGGGCAGGCCTGTCAGCCGCCCATCAAGCGCATAGCTCCAGGCGTGATAGGGGCAGATGAGGCGGGGCGCGCAGACCTTGTCGCTGCCTTCAACAAGCCGGGTACCGCGGTGGCGGCAGACATTTAGGAAGACATGCGCCGTGCCATCGGCATCGCGCGTCAAAAGCAGCGGACGCCCAAAACCATCATGCGGTACCGCCATGCCGGGCTCTGGCAGCAAGGCGGAAGGGGCAATGACCTGCGGCAGGCGATCAAAAAGCTGAGCCTTTTCGCGGGCGAACCAGTCTGGGTCGGTATAGCGGCTTGCCGGAACCTGAGTGATTCCTTCGGCCATGCGGCCCTTGCCATCCGCAATCTGGCGAGCAAGCGCAACCTGGCCGGGTGTAGGCGTCATCAACGACATGACAGGGCTATCCTTTACCAATAATCACGCTAGGTTCGCGCGAATTGAGTTGGGGAGCAAGATACATGTCGGCAGCGATGCTTCATTTCATGTTATGGGCTGGTCTTGCCGTCGTCCTTGCGCTTGGATTCAGCCGAATCAAAGCCTTCCAGCCCTATTTTCGCAAAGGGCCGCTCATCACCTTTCTGCTCGGTATTTCGAGCGGGTTTCCGCTGACCCTGTTGCTCGCGACAATGACCTTCTGGCTCTCGCGGGTGGGGGTAGATAAAACGACGATCGGTTTCGCTGTTGGTCTGACCACCCCTTATACTTTCAAATTCCTCTGGGCGCCGCTGGTCGATAAATTGCCGCTGCCCGTCCTCACGCGCGCTTTTGGGCAACGGCGCGGCTGGCTGTTTTTTGTTCAGGCGCTGCTTTTCGTTGCGATTTGGCAATTGGGGGCGAGTGACCCCAAATCCGGCATGGCGGCCTTTGCCTTTTGGGCCATCATCGTCTCTTTCCTGTCGGCGACGCAGGATATTGTCATTGATGCCTATCGCATCGAGATTTTGGACGAGCTTGACCTGTCGCACGGCACGGCCACCAACCAATTTGGCTATCGCACCGGCAATCTGATCGCGGGGGCCGGGACAATCTTTCTGGCATCGCCTGAAGGTCTTAATCTGGGCTGGGCCTCGGCTTATGGGTTCACCGCCTTTGCCCTGTTGCCGGCTGTGGTCGGGGCGATATGGGCCGGGGAAGGGCGCTATATTGATCGCTTTCAGGACAAGAAGGCGGTTCGTCTTGGCGACTGGCTGAAGGAAGCGCTCGTCAACCCCTTTGCCGAGTTTCTGAAGCGCAATGGTGCCGTGCTCATCCTTGCCTTTGTGCTGATCTACAAAATTGGCGACGCCATGGGGCAGATTATGCTCGCCCCGATGATCGTCGATCTTCAGTTCAGCGATATGGAATATATTTCGGCCAGCAAGGCCTGGGGCTTTGGCGCGCTGATCGTCGGATCGGCGCTTGGCGCGCCCTTCATCTTGTGGCTCGGCATGGGGCGCGCGCTGTTCTTTTCAGGGCTGATGATGATGTTTTCCAACGTCATGTTCATGCTGCTGGCCGTTTCCGGGCATGATTACCCCATGCTGGTCTCTGCCGTGGTGATCGAAAATGTGACGAGCGGGATCGGCTTGACTGTGTTTACCACCTATTTGTCCGGCCTATCGAACCTTGCCTATACGGCGACCCAATTCGCTTTGCTGACATCGGTTGCATCGGTTGCGCGGACATGGCTTTCAACCCCGGCGGGCGAATTGTCGAAGCAACTGGGCTGGGTGGGCTTTTGGGGCTTCACCATCGCTATCGCGCTGCCCGGCATGATCCTGCTTTATATCTTGTGGAAGAAGGGCTTCGTCGTCGACGCACAGCGTCAGGGGATTGCGACAGCCGCAGACGATTAATCGGGAAGCTGCCCATTGGCGTCCAGCACGACTCCCGCCAGATAAAGCGAACCAAGAATGGCGATCCGCTCGCCCGCCCGGGCCCTTTGGTTCAACCCGCGCAGTGCGGCGGCAAGATCGGCGGCTGCCAAGGCTTCCGGGATGCCAAGGTCGCGCGCCAGTGCGGCCAAAGCCTCTGGCGCGTGATGATCATGCCCGGGAATAGGCACTGCCGTTACCGATGCGGCCACCGGGGCGAGCAGGCTTAGAAAGCCTTGAGCATCCTTGTTCGCCAACATGCCGAGGACCAGATGCACCTTGCCCTGTTCGGCCAAGTCTTCTTCAAAAAAGCGTGCGATCATTGTCGCAGCATTGGGATTATGCCCGCCATCCAGCCAAATCTGGCCGGCATGCGGCGCAAGATCGCGCAGCGGCCCGGCGGCGAGAATCTGCAAGCGCGCCGGCCAATGCGCCCAGCCCATGGCGGCACGCAGCGCCGCTTCTGGAATGGTTAACTTGTCCTGATGGCGCAGCATGGCAACGGCCAGCCCGGCATTTTGGGTTTGATGCGGCCCGGTCAGCCGGGGCAGTGGCAGCGCAAGCTTGCCCTTCAAGTCGCGGTAATGGAGCTGGCCTTCATAGACCACGCTGTCCCAGCCCGACTTGCGGGCATAAACCTTGGTGCCCTTGTCGGTCGCAACATCCTGCACGCGCCGGGCGACGGGCGGCGGATAATCCATCGTAACCAAAGGGGCGCTAGGCTTTGCGATGCCCGCCTTTTCAAAGGCGATCCGTTCTAACGGGGGAAAAGCCGGGCCATTGCTGGGGTCCAGCAGAAAGGCCTCATGGTCGAGGCCAAGCTGGGCTATGCCGGTGACCAGCGGGGCGGGCAAGATGTTCGTAGCATCCAGTCGACCGCCCAGCCCAACTTCGATGATGGCGGCATCCGCTGGCGTTCGCGCAAAGGCAAGAAAGGCCGCCGCTGTTGTTGCCTCAAAAAAGCTGGGGCCGATATCTGCGGCTTCGGCAGCATCCAACACTTCGGCCAGTAAGGCGGCAAGCCAATCATCGGCGATCAGCCGCCCGGCAACCCGGATCCGCTCGTTGAAGCGCACCAAATGGGGACTGGTATAGGCATGGGCTGTCAGCCCCGCGCTTTCGATGGCGGCGCGCAAAAACGCGCAGGTAGAGCCTTTGCCATTGGTTCCGGCGACATGGAGAACAGGAGGAAGCTGCAAATGGGGGTTGCCCAGCGCGGCCAAAAGCGCCGCGATCCGTTCCAGCCCCAAAATGTCGCGACCGGGGGAAAGTTGGGCAAAGCGATCCAGCTGAGCCTGAACCGCAGGATGATCGGAACGCGCGTGATCAGCCACAACAGGTCTAGGCCGCAGCCTTTTCCGGCATCAGATAGCCAATCAGGCGGCCAAGCGTATCGCGCAGGTCTTTGCGCTCGACGACCATGTCGAGCATGCCATGTTCCAGCAGATATTCGGCGCGTTGGAAGCCTTCGGGCAGCTTTTCGCGGATTGTATCCTGAATTACCCGCTGGCCGGCAAAGCCGATGAGCGCCTTGGGTTCGGCAATTTGCACATCGCCCAGCATCGCATAGCTTGCCGTGACGCCGCCTGTCGTTGGGTCGGTCATAACGACGATATAGGGCAGGCGGGCCTCTCGCAGCATGGCAATGGCAACTGTTGTGCGCGGCATTTGCATCAGCGACAAAATGCCTTCTTGCATCCGCGCGCCACCCGCGGCGGTAAAGATGACATAGGGGCAGCGATCTTCAAGTGCGGCCTGTGCGCCAGCGATAAAGGCTTCGCCCACCGCGACGCCCATTGATCCGCCCATATAGGCAAAATCCTGCACGCCAATTACGGCCTTATGGCCCTGAACAGTGCCGCGCGCGTTGATCAGCGCGTCATGCTCGCCCGTTGCCGCACGCGCGGCCTTGATACGATCGACATATTTCTTGGTATCGCGAAACTTCAGCGGATCTTCCGCCACGCGCGGCGTGGGCAGTTCGTCCCAGCGGGCCTGATCGAAAATCTGGGCAAAGCGCGCCTTCGGGCCAATCCGCCCATGATGGCCGCACACCGTGCAGACCGACAGATTTTCTTCATATTCCTTGATGAAGATCATCTGCGAGCAGGACGGGCATTTGTTCCACAAATTGCCTTCATGCTCACGCTTGGCCATGAAGGGCAGGGCGTTGCGAACGCGGGTCAACCAGTTCATGCGGCTTTCTCCCCAGAAGCGCCATCAATTGCGGCGCGCAGGCTGGCAACATAATCGCGCACCGGCCCGGCAGCCTTGGCGCCATGCTGGCCCACCAGATCGACAATGGCAGACCCAACCACAACCCCATCTGCCACCGCGCCAATCGCGGCGGCCTGTTCTGGGCTGCGGATGCCAAAACCAACCGCGATCGGCAGCTGGGTTGCTGCCTTCAGTCGGGCGACGGCATCGGCTACGCTGGCCGTTGCGGCCTGTTGCAGGCCCGTAATCCCGGCGACAGAGACGTAATATACAAAGCCAGAGGCAGATTGCAGTACATCGGGCAGGCGGGCGGCGTCTGTTGTTGGCGTTGCAAGCCGAATAAAGTCTACCCCTGCGGCCCGCAGAGCAGGGCCAAGATCCTGATCTTCTTCAGGCGGCAGATCGACGCAGATCACGCCATCAACACCGGCGTCTTTACAGGCCTCGGCAAACCAATCAGGCCCGCGTCGGGTCATCGGATTGGCATAGCCCATCAGGACCAGCGGCACATGCGGGTGCCGGCCACGAAAGGCGCGGGCGATATCAAACAGGTCGCTGGTATGCGTACCTGCCGCCAGCGAGCGCAAATTGGCAAGCTGGATCGCCGGCCCATCGGCCATGGGATCGGTAAAGGGCATGCCCAGTTCAATCACGTCCGCGCCGCCAGCGACCAGCGCATCCAAAATGGCCCCGGTATCTGCGGGCGTTGGGTCTCCGCCGGTCACAAAGGTGACGAGCGCCGGGCGGCCCTTGGCGAAAGCGTCGGAAAGCCGGGTCACATCTTCACTCCCAGCGCCTCGCCGACGGTGAAGATATCCTTGTCTCCGCGGCCGCACAAATTGGCGATGATCAGCTTGTCCTTCGCCATTTTGGGGGCGACGCGCGCGACAGCGGCAATCGCGTGGCTGGGCTCCAGCGCCGGAATGATGCCCTCTGTCCGGCACAGCAACTGGAAGGCATCCAGCGCTTCGGTATCGGTGACGCTATCATAGCGCACGCGGCCAATGTCGCGCAGCCAGGCATGTTCAGGGCCGATGCCCGGATAATCTAGGCCGGCGGAAATGCTGTGCGCCTCATCAATCTGGCCGTCCTCGTCCTGCAACAAATAGGTTTTGTTGCCGTGGAGAATGCCCGGGGAGCCGCCGGCAAGGCTTGCGGCGTGCTGCTTGTCGAGCCCGTGGCCCGCCGCTTCAATGCCCAGCATCTCGACGCTCGTGTCATCAAGAAACGGATGGAACAGGCCAATCGCATTGGATCCGCCGCCAATTGCGGCCACTAGCAAATCGGGCAGGCGGCCTTCACGTTCCAGCATCTGGGCGCGCGCTTCCTTGCCGATGACGGATTGGAAATCGCGGACCAATTCAGGATAGGGATGCGGGCCTGCGGCCGTGCCGATGATGTAAAAAGTATCGTGGACATTGGCGACCCAGTCGCGCAGCGCCTCGTTCATCGCATCCTTCAGCGTACGCGAGCCGCTTTCCACCGCGCGAACTTCGGCACCCAAAAGCTTCATACGAAAAACATTGGGCGCCTGCCGCTCAATATCACGCGCGCCCATATAGATGATGCAGGGCAGGCCAAAACGCGCGGCAACCGTCGCGGTGGCCACGCCATGCTGACCCGCGCCGGTTTCGGCGATGATGCGGGTTTTGCCCATGCGCTTGGCAAGCAGAATCTGGCCAATGCAATTGTTGATTTTGTGCGCGCCCGTATGGTTGAGCTCATCGCGCTTGAAATAGATTTTTGCGCCGCCCAGCTCTTCTGTCAGTCGCTCCGCATAATAAAGCGGGCTTGGACGGCCGACATAATGGGTCAGCAAATCTTCAAATTGGGCGGCAAAGGCCGGGTCCGATTTGGCAGCGATATATTCGCGCTCCAGATCAAGGATAAGCGGCATCAGCGTTTCAGCGACATAGCGGCCGCCAAAAGCCCCGAAATGCCCGCGATCGTCGGGCTGCGTGCGAAGAGAGTTGGTCAGAGTCATAAGCTGCGGGTTGCTTTAAGGAATGCGGCGATCTTGTCCACATCCTTGATGCCGGGTGCGGATTCAACGCCTGAGGAAACATCAAAAAAACGGGCGCCCGTCACCTGATGGGCCTCGGCCACATTAGTGGAATCAAGCCCGCCGGCCAAAAGCCAGGGTAGGGGATGGGGCGCCCCTTGCAGGATCGTCCAGTCAAAGCGCTGACCCGTGCCGCCGGGCAAATCGGTGCTCTTGGGCGGCTTGGCATCATAAAGCAGGTGATCAGCTGTGCCCTGATAGGCCTTGGCCGGCGCCAGATCGGCTGCCGTCCGGATGGGTATGGCCTTCCAGATTTCCCGCCCCGGTGCTTTCCAGCGCGCAATCTGAGCGGGCTGTTCCGCCCCATGAAACTGAAGCGCATCCAATTGGGGGATCAGCCGAAGCAGGTCGGCAATTTGATCGTCGGATTGGTCGACGACCAATCCAACCGATTTGACGTGCGATGGCAGCGACCCGATAAGCGCGGCGGCCTTTTCTGGCGCGATAAAGCGCGGGCTTTTTGACACGAAAACAAAGCCCAAATGGGTTGCGCCGCCGGCAAGAGCGGCCGCAATCGCTTCGGGCGTTGTTACCCCGCAGATTTTGGCCTGAATGGGCGACATGTCAAAGTGTGGCGTCAATGGCCCGGGCGGCGGCGTCCGGATCGGCAGCGGCGGTGATCGGGCGGCCGATCACAAGGATCGACGCGCCATTATCCAAGGCTTGGCGCGGGGTGACGACGCGCTTCTGGTCGCCCACCGGGCCATCTGCCGTGCGAACGCCGGGGACGACGAAAAAGCCGCCGGGCCAGAGTTTTTTAGCCGTGGCCACTTCATTGCCTGAACAGACGACGCCATCCAGACCTGATTCCTTGGCCAGCAAGGTCAGCCGCTCCACCTGATCATGGGGGGAACCGGATATCCCGATGCCGCCCAAATCACTGGCATCAAGACTGGTCAGAACGGTTACGCCCACCACTTTGGTTCCTTTGGGCGCGGCGGCCTTGGCATCTTCCATCATTGCCCGGCCGCCCGCTGCATGGACCGTCAAAATTGCCGGCTCGATCGGCCGCAGTGCTTGGATGGCCTTGGCAACCGTGTTGGGGATGTCATGGAATTTCAGGTCAAGAAAGACGGGGAGGCCCAGATGCGCCATTTCAAGCACCCCGGCACGGCCATTGGCCATGAAAAACTCTAGCCCCAGCTTGATCCCGCCCACATGATGTTTGACGCGGGCGATCAGCGCTTTTGCCTGATCAATATCGGGCGTGTCGATGGCGACGTAAATCGGACTGGTCATGATACCCCCGGTGGCACGGCGATGGGCGCAGCGGAAGGCGGAATCGCGCCGCTGGACGATGTTTCCTGCTTTTCCGGCGTTATAAGCGCGCGCAATTCAGCCAGTTGTCGTTCGCTCTGGTGCAATTTGCGTTGCAGCGCCCAGCGTGTGGTCCGGTGAAGGACAAAATAGGGCAGCAAGCCCAGCAAAAAGGCGACCAGAACCGGCAAGGCCAGCCGTGTGTCCATAACAAGGTCGCTCCAAAGATTAACCGTCACCGGCGTCCAGTTGCGCGCGCAGAACCCAGCCAAGACGATGGCCAGGGCGCCCCAGAAGATGGATCTTAGAAATTGCATGCTGGTGGGCGCTCCCTTGATCTATAGGGAAAGATTAGGCCGCCCGAGCGCTTTTGACCAGTGGCCCTTCGCTTATCTCCCGCGTGATCTGCTCAAACAAGGGACCAATATGGCTGAGCCTAGGGCGTTCTTCGGCAAGGATGGCGTGGAACAGATCAAGCTTGAAGCGCGCAAGATCGGCCGGGCCGAGCGGGGTTGGAGCCGTTGACGCGATAATATCAATCAATCGGTCCGCGCCGTGCAGTCGTCCCCAAAGATAATCATTTTCCCGGTATTTTCGGCTGAAAAAGGCGCCGAAGCTATTGAGTTCAATCCCTTTGAGGGTTGCTGCCGCGCCCCCAGAGCGAATGGCCCGGGCATCGTCAGGGGAAATGCGGTCAACCCGGATTGGGTTAAATTCATCAAGGCCTTCGCCCTGAAGCATAGGCAGCGTTGCAATGTCGAAATAGGGAAAGCCCAGATAGCCAAGCAAGATGGGCCGTCGATAGGCTTTGGGGCAGGCGGCAAAGGCACGCGAAAGGGCCGCATCAATCGCGGCGTCTTTTTCGGGCAGCGCCTGCACTTCGGCAACATAATCCAAAAAGGCGTCAGGCGATGGCAGGCCGCCGCTTTTATAGGTGGCGGCGTTTTGCAGGTCGATCAGATCGCCGAGCGACTCGTAAATCACCGATCGCAACGCGTGGATATCGGTTTCTGCGACCGTGCCGCTATCTACCAACTGGGTGACGGCGCGCGCCAGAAAGCGCAAGCGACGGATCCGGAAGCCTAGGTCAAGCGCCTTGAAAAAGGTGACGGATGGGCCGGACTTGCCGCGGTTCAGCGCTTCCACCTGATCAATCCCGCGCCGGCGCACATCTTCCCATAATGCGTGCCGATACCGATCAGCATCCTCCTCGCCGAGGTCGCCGATCCGCGCCGCCAGTTCCGCAAGGCTCTCGACAATCCCGGACAATTTCAGATGCGCATAGCCGCAATAGGCAAAGCCGGCATCGGCCCCGGCGCGGGCATGAGCCTTGGCCCGCCAACCCGCGACGCGCCGCGCGGTTGGCGTATCGAGGAAAAAGGTTCGTCCAAACAAAGTCTGTATCGAGGCTTCTACCTCGGGGGTTACCGCATCGATAATATGCTGCATCCGCCGTATCCGTACCGAGCGATCATGCAGCGCCTCCAGATTGTCGCGAATGGGCTGTTCGCGCGGCAGGTCAGAAAGTGAGCCGAGAATCGCGCTGAAAAAACCCGGACGATTTTGGGAAGCGTTGCGGCTTGTCCCCATGCTGATTGCCCTGATGCCGGGCTTGGGATCAACAAATACAAAGCGGCGGTCGACTTCCCGGCGGGCGGGGCGGTCAGGCAGCGCCTCAATTGCCGCCCGAAACGGAGCATTGGCAAGGACAGATCCATCCACCAACTCAAGCTTATCGGCTGCGACGCCATCGGGCACAAAGCCTGCCAAAAAGCTTTCGCGGTCTGGCCATGTCAGGCCACGCTGGGCAACAACGCCGTCCATTTCGCGAAGGTTAAGGGGGGGGAAGGCGCCGGGAAAGCTAGAGGTCGCCCGCGCGGCAAAGGCAAGTGAGACGAGACTGCCGAGCTTTTGATCCTGTGTCAGGTCCTGACGGGCGCGCAGGATAAGCCGGTGTTCCTGCTCCATCACTTCGCTGGGGGAATTGAGGCGAAGCCGCTCGGGATGTCCCCGAAAATCGGTGACCGTCACCGCGAGGTCAAGCGGTTGGTCAATGGGCAGCAGCGGCGGCTCAACCGGGCCTTTTGCCATGGCTTCTAGAGCATCGAGCAGCATATGCGACAGTTGAGGCCCGCCAAAAGGCGGCTCAAACCAGCGCGCCCGCACAAAGCGGCCCAGCTTTGCCCGAACTTCATCCCGGGCTTCTGCGGCAACCGTAGTGTCCACTGTGCCGCCGGGCTTTCGGGTCAGGAACCAGGCAATGGGCGCCGCCCAAAACTTCGTCAGGCGGCCTAGCGGTCGTGCATCGGGATCGAGCAGATCGTCCA
Organism: Chakrabartia sp.; assembly: GCA_046074265.1. Lineage (GTDB taxonomy): Bacteria > Pseudomonadota > Alphaproteobacteria > Sphingomonadales > Sphingomonadaceae > Aquisediminimonas. The sequence continues at coordinate 48,177 of JBJTNW010000023.1, read as the reverse complement.
CATCGGCGCGTTCCAGCCAAAGCTGGGTAAGGGGCTCGAGCGACTGGCCGGTTGCAACCGCCTGAGCGAGAAAAATGCCGTTTATGCCGCCTGCACTGGCTCCGGCGATGATGTCGGTCAGCACCCGCAACTTGACGGACTGGTTCTTGGCGATGTGGCCAAGCATATCCGCATAAATCTGCTCAGATTGCGTCAGCCCTGCCGAGCCATCATGGCTTGACCGGCTGGCCCGCGTTAGCTTCCAAATCTCTTTGGTGATGCCGTGCATATATACGGCAAGGCTGATCCCGCCATAGCAGACCAACGCCAGTCTGAGTTCCTTTTCGCGCACGCGGCCCTTGTTAACCACTTCTGGCGCCTTGTCGAGAACGCGCCGAGCGACAATGGATTGACCCACCGGGGGAGCCTTCTATATGTTCCTTATTCGTTCCAAAAGGAGGTCCGGCCATGGCGCGCCCCCAAAAGCGCTTTGTTTGCCAAAATTGCGGCAGCGTCAGTGCCAAATGGGCCGGGCAATGCCTGGACTGTAGTGAGTGGAATTGCATCGTTGAAGATGCCGCCGCTGTTGTGACGCCGTTCAAGGCCAAGCATGATTTGCAGGCTGGCGGCCAATGGGTTGAGCTTGTTGGTCTGGATACGCAAACCCAATTGCCCGAGCGCATGCCCGTCGGCATTGCCGAGCTGGATCGGGCGTTGGGCGGGGGCTTTGTCGCGGGGTCGGCGACGTTGATTGGCGGTGATCCCGGGGTCGGCAAATCAACCCTCCTTCTTCAGGCGGCAGCACGGCTTGCAAGCCAGGGTAAGGCGGTTGTCTATATTTCGGGTGAGGAGGCGGCGGATCAAGTTCGGCTGCGGGCACAGCGGCTTGGGCTGGGGCAGGCGCCCGTGCAATTGGGGGCAGCAACCTCGGTCCGCGACATTTTGACCACGATGGGGGCAGGGGTTTCCCCGGCGCTGGCAATTATTGATTCGATCCAGACCATGCATAGCGATCTTATTGAAGGCGCACCCGGCACCGTCAGTCAGGTGCGCGCCTCGGCGCAGGAATTGATCCGCTTTGCCAAAGAGCGCGGGACTGCCATTGTTCTTGTGGGCCATGTGACGAAAGATGGGGCCATCGCCGGGCCACGCGTCCTTGAGCACATGGTTGATACGGTGCTGAGTTTTGAAGGTGAACGCAGCCATCAGTATCGGATCCTGCGGGCGATCAAGAACCGCTTTGGCGGTACCGATGAGATTGGCGTTTTTGCGATGGATACGGGGGGCTTGGCAGAAGTGGCCAACCCTTCTTCGCTATTCCTGACGTCGCGCGATGAAGGGGTGACGGGCACCACTGTTTTTCCGGCATTGGAGGGGACCCGCCCGGTGTTGGTGGAGGTGCAGGCGCTGACCGTCCGTCTGGCGTCGGGCGCAACGCCGCGTCGCGCGGTTGTTGGGTGGGACTCGGGCCGGCTCGCAATGATCTTGGCGGTGCTGGAAGCGCGATGCGGATTGTCGCTTTCTGCTGCCGAAGTTTATCTGAACATTGCCGGCGGCTATCGTCTTTCAGATCCTGCTGCCGACTTGGCGGTCGCAGCGGCGATTATTTCATCCTGGGCGGAACGGCCGGTACCCATTGATGCTATTGCCTTGGGAGAAGTCGCGCTTTCTGGGGAAATTCGCCCTGTTGCGCATATGGGATTGCGGCTGAAAGAGGCCGCCAAGCTGGGCTTTGAGCGGGCTTTTGGCCCGGCGGGCCTTGCCGCGGGTGAAAGCCCCATGGCGGTCAGCGGATTTCGAACCCTTGGTCAATTCGTTGACCATCTGCTCGGTCGGGGATAGCGGTGGCGCATGACGACGTTGGATGTGATTGTGCTGCTCTTGATGAGCGGAGCCGGGCTGTTTGGGCTGATGCGTGGGTTTGTGGCAGAAGCGGTGTCGCTTGCCGCCTGGGTATCCGCAGTAGGCGCCGTGCGCATTTTTCATCAGCCAGTTACAAATTTGCTGGGCAAGATGATTAGCACTCAGGCCGGGGCATCACTGCTGGCCGCGGTGCTCATCTTTGGCGTGGTGATGATTGCCGGGCGTTTGATGGCGGGCCATGTTGGCCGCTCGGCCCGAAATTCTGCGTTGAGCTCATTCGACCGTGTGCTGGGCCTTGGCTTTGGCGTGGCCAAGGGTCTCTTGCTGGCAACTGTCGGCTTTTTGTTCATCTCCCTTGCTTACGATATGTTCTATGGTGCGAAGGCGAGCCGCCCCAGCTGGATGGCGCAATCGCAAACCTATCCGCTGTTGAGCGCAAGTTCACGCGCCTTTATCGGATTTGTGCGGAGCCGGAGCTTTGGCGCTGTTGCGACCACCCCGAATGTCTGAGCCATGGCAAGCGCGCTTTACACGACCGAAATTTTGAGGCTGGCAACATCGGTTCCGCTGACCGGGCGCTTGAATGATCCCCAAGGGCAAGATGCGCGTCGTGCGCCGGTCTGCGGCAGCCGGATATCGGTGGACGTTGATGTGGATGCGGCCGGCCGGATCGTCCGCTTCGCCCAAAGCATCACCGCTTGTGCCTTGGGGCAAGCATCGGCCAGTCTGTTGGGCGCAGAAGTGATTGGCCGAACACCGGCAGACATCGCACAGGTGGCGGCAGATTTGGCGCGCTGGTTGCGGGACCCGCAAGCGCAAATGCCAGATTGGCCGGGCATGTCGGTCTTTGAACCGGCACGGCAGCACCCCGGGCGGCACGGCGCCATCTGCCTGCCTTTTGAGGCCGCCGCCGCCGCAGGGCAGGCTGCGCTTTCCGCCCAAAGTCTGGCACGGCCGTGAGCAGAGCACTTGCCGCCGCCGCGGCCGCACTTGCCATCGCCGCCGGGGCTTTTGGCGCCCATGCGGCGCACGGCCCGGCGAGCGAATGGCTGAAGACGGGCAGTTTTTATCTTTTAACGCACGCCATCGTCGTCCTGTCGCTTGAGCCGCGTCATAAAGTCCCGGCCCGGCTATTGTTGGGCGGCGCGACGCTTTTTGCCCTGACGCTTTACGGACTGGCGCTGGGCGCGCCCCGTTGGTTGGGCGCGGTAACGCCCTTGGGCGGCGGGGCGATGATCCTGGGCTGGGTGTGGCTGAGTTGGCGTCTGGCGCGCGCCTAGGTGCGCGCTTCGTCAAGAAAGCGCGCAATGTCGCCCAGATCAATTGATCGGTCGACATAGGCCTGGCCAATCCCGGTTGCCAAAATGAAGGGCAGGGTGCCCGCGCTCATCTTCTTATCATGCAACATATGCGCGACCAACGCTGCGCCGGGGCTGGAAACATGGGCCGACGCCAATGTGGCGGGCAGGCCCAGCCGGTCCAGATGGGCGCAAACCCGTTCAGCATCGTCTGCCGGGCAGCGGCCGCTGAGTGCCGAAAAGCGGAAAGCGAGCGCCATACCAGCCGCAACGGCCTCGCCATGAAGAAGCTTGTCCGAAAAGCCTGTATCGGCTTCCAGCGCATGGCCAAAAGTATGGCCAAGGTTCAGCAGAGCGCGTTGATCGAGTGTTTCGCGTTCATCGGCCGCGACAATCTCGGCCTTGGTGCGAACGCTATGGGCAATGGCGGTGACAAGCGCGTCAGGATCGCGGCTGAGTATGGCCGCGCCATGGCTTTCGCACCATTCAAAAAAGGCGCGGTCATTGATGAGGCCATATTTGACAACCTCGGCATAGCCCGCCCGCATCTGGCGCGGGGGCAAGGTTTCAAGGACCATGGGGTCTATGAGAACCAGCGCAGGTTGGTGGAAGCTGCCCACCAGATTTTTGCCGGCGCGAACATTGATCGCCGTTTTCCCGCCCACCGAGGAATCAACCTGAGCAAGCAAGGTCGTTGGAACCTGAATAAATCCGCAGCCGCGCTTCAGGATGGACGTTGCAAAGCCAACCAAATCGCCAATCACGCCGCCGCCCAGCGCGATGACCTTGTCGCTGCGTTCAACGCCCAGGTCGAGCAGTTGATCAAGCAGGCTCTCAAGCCCTTGCCAAGATTTGGTGCCTTCGCCTGCGGGAAGGATGATGGCCTTGCCATCGCCGCCCAACGCCTTTTGAAGGCGCGGCAGCTGGGTTTGGGCGACCTCGCTATCGGTCACGATGATGGGCCGCCGGTCATTCAGAAGCGGGGTAATCGCCGACCCAGCTGCATCAAGCAGGCCGTTGCCAATGAGAATGTCGTAGCTGCGGGCCCCGAGGCCGACCTTAACAATATCGGTCATGCAAGCGCTTTCAGGATTTTTTCGAGCGTTGTTTCGTGCGGGTTGGACTGGCTTTTCACATGGATATGAGCTTGGGCGTAAATCGGATTGCGCTCTTTGGTTAAGCGGGTGAGGATTTCTCTCGGGTCGCCCTCGGCCAGCAGCGGGCGGTCTGATTTGCGGGCCGTCCGCTCAACCAGCGTGTCGATATCGGCATCCAGCCAGATAACGATTGCGCGCTCCAGCATAAGCTGGCGCGTTTCTTCATTGATAAAGGCCCCGCCGCCGGTCGCAATGACTTTGCGGGTGCCGTCGAATAAGCGGGCAATCACGCGGCGCTCCCCATCGCGAAAATGCGCCTCGCCAAATTTGCTGAAGATTTCGGGGATCGATAATCCGGCCGCGGCGACGATTTCATGGTCGGCGTCCACAAAGGGCAAGCCCAGCCGTTGGGCCAACCTTTTGCCGATGCTGGTTTTGCCAACGCCCATCATGCCCACCAGGGCTATGGGCTTGGTGGCACTATCGCTCGAAGAAGGAACTGCTGATTTCATGGTTCCGGGGGCTATACACACAGGCAGGCGATCGGGCAAAAGGGCCGCGATCAAAATAATTGTCCGCTGGTAAGCGGGATGAAGGGGTTGAATGACGAAGCGTGCCCTTTGGCTGATGGGTTCGGCAGCAGCGGCGCTTGCGCTCGCGCTTCCGGTATTGGGGCAGGATCGCCCCGAATCCCTTTTGCCGCCGGGCTTTGGCGATTCGCCGGAACCACCTGCACGCCGCGCTGAGCCGCCATCGCCGCCTGCGCGCAGCCCTGATGCTGGTCGTGCGGTTCGGCCTAGTCCCGGCCAGCCGCCCGCTGATGCTGCCCCCCCGGCTGATGTTGCCGCCGACGATGCGGCGCCAAGCGATGCCGAGACCCTTCGGGAAGACCGGGCCCAGCTGGTGGATTTGCCAACACAGGCGCGCCGCTCTGCGGCAGCCGTGGGCCTTTTGGGGCCAACCGATGGGAATATGGGCCTTTCTGCCTTTTCCGGGGTGAATGGCGATTATCTGGCAAAGATCATGCGGCGGACAAAGGCGCCTCTGGCGTCGCGCTGGGCATCGATTGTTCTGCGTCGCGCCTTGCTGAGCCGCGCCGCGACGCCGGCCAATATATCATCTGCTGATTGGGTGGCAGAACGATCCTGGCTTTTGGTGCGCATGGGGGAGGCTGGGTCTGCCCGCGCGCTGATCCAGGCATTGGATGTCGATCAATACAGCCCGGCGACCTATCGCTACGGGATGCAGGCGGCGCTGGCTTCGGCTGATCCGGCGGCTTTGTGCCCGATGACGGCGGGGGTGGACTCTGCCAATCGCGATACCGCCTGGACGCTGGCGCGTGGAATTTGTGCGGCTTTTTCGGGCGAAGGGTCAATCGCGACGGCCCATCTTGATCGCGCCCGCAGCCGTCGTGGCGATAGCAGCCCGGATGTTCTGCTGGCTGAAAAGGTGATGGGCGCCGCGCAGGATAGTCGCCGCTCCGTGACGATCAACTGGGATGATATCCACCGGCTGGACGTCTGGCGCTATGGCATGGCGACAGCGACGGGAATGGATATCCCAGAACGGCTTTTGAACAAAACCAATATCCGGGTGCGCGGCTGGCGGGCTCAGGCGCCGCTTCTCTCTTACACAACGCGCTTGCCAGATGCCGAGCGTGCGACCGCCATGGGCATATTTTCCAGCGCGGCATTGGTTGATTTTTATAGCGCGGCTTATGCCGAGCAAGACCCGGCTGATCCCGGAAACCCGCTTTTTGATCTTTTACGCTCCAGCTTTGTTGGCGAGGATGATGCCGCACGGGTGGCGGCGATGAAGAATTTTGTGACGCAGGGTAACCCGGATGCCAGCCAATCCTATGCTCGGCAAATTGCCTTGGCGCGGGCCGCGGCGCGTATCCTTCCCTCGGATGATTTGGCGCAGGATATGCCCTTCCTGCTTTCGGCCATGGTTTCTGCCGGGCTTGACCGCAAAGCGATGCGTTGGCTTCCGGTGGTCAATAGCCAGTCCGACGATCTGGGCTGGGGGATTTTGGCGGTCTCCAGCCAGCGGCCCTTATCGGGGACATCAGCCGCGCGTATCAAGGATTTTGGGTCAGCTAGTGCGCAAAATGGCGATTTGCGGGCCCGCTTTCTGTTTGCCGGATTGGCCGGGCTTGGCCGCATTGCCCCTAGGGATTTGCCTGCCATGGCAGAAAGCTTCCGCGTCCCGATTACCAAGCGGACGTCATGGACCGACGCGATGGAGCGTGCCGTGCGGCTGCGTTCGCCCGGTGCCGTCGCAATCTTGAGTGCAGCTGGCCTCCAATCGCGCCATTGGGCCGATATTCCGCCCGACCACCTCTATGTCATCGTTTCTGCCATGCGGCGAGTGGGGCTGGAGGGCGAAGCGCGGATGATCGTGGCCGAGGCGATTACCCAGGCCTGATATGCAGCCGGGCGACGATCTGCGGCTGATAGCCCTTTTTCTGGAAATGATGTCGGCAGAAGCCGGCGCCGCGCGCAACAGCCTGATGGCCTATCAGTCTGATTTGCGGGCGGCCTCATCCCTTCTGGGTGGGCGTTTGCATTGTGCCGAACCCGATGATCTTCAGCGCCTGACCGAACATTGGACGGCGCTTGCCGCCACTTCCGTATCGCGCAAGGCTTCGGCGCTGCGCCGCTTTTTTGCCTTTCTGGCAGATGAAGGCGTGCGCGCGAACGACCCTTCGCACGCGCTGCCGCGCCCCAGCCGGGGGCGGCCCTTGCCCAAAACGCTGAGCCATAACGATATTGCCGCGCTTTTTGCAGAGTTGGAGCGACGCAAGCAGGCGGAAATGCCGCGCCCGACGGATATCCGCCTCCATGCCTTGGTTGAGATTCTCTATGGCTCTGGTCTGCGCGCGACTGAAGCCGTGTCTCTGGACGTAAGGGCGATTGTTCCAGACCGGCCCTTTGCGATCCTGAAGGGCAAGGGCGATAAAGAACGGCTTGTCCCTGTTTCTGACCGGGCGCGCAGCGCCGTTGCAGATTGGCTTAAGGTCCGGCCCGCGGGCAGCAACTGGATGTTTCCTTCTGGGCGGACCCACCTAAGCCGGGTACGCTTGTTTCAAATGATCAAGGAATTGGCGGGCCATGCAGGGCTGCCGCCCGAGCGGATCAGCCCCCATGTGCTGCGCCACGCCTTTGCGACCCATTTGCTGGAAGGCGGCGCCGATTTGCGTGCGCTCCAGACACTGCTTGGTCATGCGGATATCGCGACGACCGAAATCTATACCCATGTCGACAGCCGTCGTTTGGTTGAACTTGTCAATTCACGACATCCGCTCGTTGACGTTCGCCGCCGGCGCTCCTAACCGAGAGCCATGGTTGCACTTCTCGAATTCGAAAAGCCGGTCGCGGAACTTCAGGCGCGGATCTCCGAACTGCGTGAGAGCGCAGATACGGCCAATATCGGGCCGGAAATCGAAAAGCTGGAGGCAAAGGCCAACAAGCTGCTGCGCGAAACCTATGCAAAGCTGACCCCGTGGCAAAAAACGCAGGTCGCGCGCCATCCAGAGCGGCCGCATTTCAAGCATTTCATTGCCGGGATGGTCGATGATTTCATGCCGTTGGCGGGCGATCGCGCTTTTGCGGACGATCAGGCCATTCTGGGCGGGCTTGGTCGCATAGGCGGCCGTCGCGTCATGGTTATCGGCCATGAAAAGGGCGATGATACTGCGTCGCGCATCCGCCACAATTTCGGCATGGGCAAACCCGAAGGCTATCGCAAGGCGATCCGCCTGATGGAATTGGCAGATCGTTTTGGCGTGCCGGTGGTCACCTTGGTGGATACCTCTGGCGCGTTTCCAGGCGTTCAGGCGGAAGAACGCGGCCAGGCCGAAGCCATCGCCCGGTCTACTGAAAAATGCCTTGAACTGGGTGTCCCAATGGTCGCAGCAATTGTGGGCGAAGGCGGCTCTGGCGGCGCGATTGCGCTGGCCGCGGCGAACCGGGTGCTGATGTTTGAGCACGCCGTTTATTCTGTGATCTCGCCAGAAGGCTGCGCCTCGATTCTTTGGCGCACCTCGGAAAAAGCGGCAGAAGCGGCCGAAGCCATGAAGATGACCGCGCAAGATCTTGTCCGGCTGGGCATCGCGGATGATATTGTGCCGGAACCGATGGGCGGTGCTCATCGTTCTCCTGCGGACGCCATCGGCGCGTTGAGCCGGGCCATCACCAGCGCCTTGGAATCGCTGGATGGGCTTGAGCCATCGGTGTTGCGGCGAGAGCGGCGCGAGAAATTTTTGACCATGGGTATCCTTTAACCGACGCCCATTGGTCCGGAGGTAAACCGGCTAAAAGGAGTGCGGGATGAAGCGCTGGTGGCAAATGTCGTCGATAATGGTTGTGCTGATCGGCACAGCCTGCACCAGCAGCACTACGGCGCAACAGCCGGCGGCACCTTCCGTTCCCCAAGCGATGTCGGCGCGCGACAAGGCAGAAGGCGCCAAGGCGCATCCCCAATTGCTGGCAGAATTTGGCGGGCTTTATGAAGGCCCACAAGCCGCTTATGTGACGCGTATAGGGCGATCGGTTGCCGCACAGTCCGGGCTCGCGAACCGGCCCGAGGAATTTACGGTTTCTTTGCTCAATTCGCCGGTTAACAACGCCTTCGCCATTCCGGGCGGCTATGTTTACGTAACCCGACAACTGATGGCGCTGATGAATAACGAGGCCGAGCTGGCCTCGGTACTGGGCCATGAAGTGGGCCATGTTGCTGCCCGCCATTCGCAAAAGCGCAACAACAAGGCGACCCGAGCCGGGCTGGGAGCCATTTTGGCCACTGTGCTTGGCGGCGTGCTTCTGGGCGATAACGGCGCCCGCCTTGGCCAGCAGCTGGGCGGTGCCTTGGCGCAGCGTTATGTGCTCAGCTATTCGCGCGCGCAGGAATATGAAGCCGATGATCTGGGCGTCGTCTATCTAACCAAGGCCGGCTACGACCCTATGGCGTCTTCTACCATGCTGGCCTCGCTTGCGGCGCAAACTTCGCTCGACGCGCGCCGCTCTGGCAAAAGTGAGCGGGCCTTGCCCGAATGGGCCAGCACCCATCCAGATCCGGCAAGCCGGGTTGTGCGAGCGCGGGATCGGGCGGCCGCCCTGCAGGGGGCAGGCCGCACGACCAATCGCGATGCCTTTATTCAGATGCTCAACGGCATGATTTATGACGATGATCCCAAGCAGGGCGTTGTCGATGGCAGCAGCTTTCGCCATCCCGATTTGCGGCTGGCATTTGCGGCTCCTTCGGGTTTTGTGATGGTCAACGGACCAAGCGCCGTTTCCATATCGGGCAGTGGCGGGCAGGCGCAATTTTCAGGCGCGGCCTATCGGGGAGATCTGAACGCCTATGTGGCGCAGGTTTTTCAATCGGTTGGCGGGCAAACGACACTGAATTACGGCACGATCGGGCGAACAAATGTCAACGGCCTGCCAACGGCCTTCGCAACCGCGCGCGCGAACAGTTCGTCCGGCCCGGTTGACGTCACGGTCTTTGCCTATGAATTTGGGCCGTCCCAGGCTTATCATATCGTCTCGATCACGCCGATTGGCTCAACGGTATTTGAGCCGCTGTTCCAGAGCGTGCGTCGGCTGAGCGCGGCCGAAGCTGCGGCGATCAAGCCGCGCCGTATCCGTGTGGTCACGGTTGGTTCGCAAGACACGGTGGCCAGCCTTGCAGCGCGCATGGCCTATCCCGATTACCGGCTAGAGCGGTTTCGCGTGCTCAATGGGTTGGGTGAGGTCGACCGGCTAAATGTTGGGCAAAAGGTCAAACTGGTCGTTTCTGACTGACCGATGCGTCACACAGAAAAGGGCGGACCCCGTGGGGCCCGCCCTCCTGGTTCAACTCTACAATAACGCCGTAGAATTAAGAGGCCGGCGGGGCCGGCAGCTTGGCATTGACCGAGGTGAACGCGCGGCTGACACCGCCGCCCACGTTGGTCAGCGCGGCAACGCCCGCGATCGAAACCAGTGCGGCAACCAGGCCATATTCAACCATGGTCGCGCCCTTCTTGCTGTTGTGCAGTTTGCGAATGAATTTTACCATCGGAACTCCCCTTGAACGCTACAAGTTGACCCATCGGATCGAGGGTAAACATCGACCTTTATTTCTAAGATTTCGTAAATCTCGGCGGTTAAAAAAATAGTAAGCGTCCCATTAACTTTATTCGATAGCTGGTATACTCTTAAAAAATATACATTATCTCTTTTTCGGCGGCATTGCCAAAGGCAGGGCTGTTGCCTTGAGCGGCGTATTTCCGCCCCGGGCTTGCCAGATGGCGACCGGCACGGCAGATGGCGGGGCATGTCCACGCCCTGGGATGCGCCGCGTCCGCTTCTTCCGATTGTTGCTGCTGCACTCATCGATCCGCAGCGTCGCGTCCTTGTCCAGCGCCGGCCTGCCGGAAAGCCGCTTGCCGGCCTTTGGGAATTTCCGGGCGGGAAGATAGAGCCGGGCGAAGCACCAGAGGCAGCGCTCGCTCGTGAATTGTGGGAAGAATTGGGGGTGGAAGTTGCCCAATCCGCGCTCCAGCCGCTGACTTTCGCCACGGAAGAGCTGGCAGGCGGCCATCTCTTGCTGCTGCTATACATTGCCTATGATTGGCGCGGCACGCCCGAAGCGCGTGTTGCGGATGAACTGATGTGGTGCGATGCGGCCAGCTTGCAGGGTCTTTCCATGCCGCCTGCCGATGTTCCCCTTGTCGCGCGGCTTAGCGAGATCCTTTAACGGGCCCTTCAGGTCGGGCCTCTCCCGTCATCGGTTGCCAGCCCGTCATATAGATGGGTGCCACATTATCTTCCCAATTGCCCTGATCCAGCGTGGCACAAAGGCTGTCATAAAGACCGCGCGGCAGGGGCTGCGGGTGCTTGAGTGCATTGCCCGCACCACTGCCGCGGATATCGGCGATCAGCGTCGCAAAGGAAGAATAGCGTACCTTGATATCTTCCTGATCGGCGACGGGGGTTGAGAAGCCGGCTCGGAACAAAAGGTCGCCCGCGGATCTGACTTCAATTTGCGGATGGAAGCGGAGGGCCGATTGGGAGCCGCGCTGCGCTTCGCTTTCGCGAACAAGCGCGCGGAACCGGGCAAGGCTGCCAGCGCCCAGCAGGGCCCCGAGGAACAAGCCGCCGGGTCTGAGCATCCGCCGGATCAGGAGAAGCGCACCCGGCAAATCATCCACGCTATCCAGCGTGCCGCAGGCCATAACCAGATCCATCTGCCCCGGCTCAAGGACCAGTTGATCCTCGTCTGCAACGATCGTGACGTCCGGGCCCGGCACCAGATCGCTGCGAATAAGGGTGCTGGTTGGCGGAAGCGCGGGACGCAACTGGGCGGCGCCATGCCCGATCAGCAGCGCATTTTGGATGTCGAGCGTCATAAAGGACAAGCGATCGACCAGTTCTTCAGCCATGCGATCAAGCAGCCAGTGCGAGTCGGGGGATGCCCGCAGCGCGCGCGCTCGATTGAACCTTCTGCGTTGCCTTGAGAATATTTCGTCCGACATGCGGCGCTTGTGCCGATCCTGCGCGTGCGCGACAAGGCTTCATGGTCGGTTTTGCAGATCTTCTGCGTGCGCCGTTGGATTTTGCCCTGCCGCGGCGCTGTGCGGGCTGTGGAGAATTATGTGGAGCGGCGGGCGATTTCTGTCTGACCTGTTGGGAAAGTCTGCGGCTTTTAGAGCCCGTTGGCTGCCTGGCCTGCTTCGCACCTGTGCCGGTACCGGGGCAGGTTTGTGGACCTTGTCTCGCGCATCCGCCGGGCCATGACGGTGTTTTAGCCGCGGCGGATTATGGGCCCGTGGCCCGTGATCTTGTTCTGCGGCTGAAATATGGGCGCCAGCCCGGCCTTGCACGCGTCATGGCTCGCCTGATGACGCGTCTCGCCCAACTCTATCCAGAGGCCATGCTGGTCCCTGTGCCGCTCCATCGATGGCGCCTCTGGTCGCGCGGCTTTAATCAGTCGCTGCTGATTGCACGTGCCGTTGCGGCACGAACCGGCCAAGAGGTCTTGCCTGATGTGTTGCGCCGCCACCGCCGCACCCGGCCATTGGGTCCGCTGGGCCGCGCTGCGCGCGCCTTGGAAGTGCGGCGGGCCTTTGCGGTTGACCCGCAGCGGGCCCCCCAGTTTCGCGCGCGGGACCTGTTTTTGGTCGATGATGTTTTTACGTCGGGCGCAACAGCGGATGCGTGCGTCGCCGCGCTTAAATCAGCCGGGGCGGGAAAGGTGCGGGTCTTGGTCTGGGCACGGGTGCTGGATGAGGCTGCAAGACGTTGACATTTGAGGGGAGGGACCCCAGTTCGGACGTCAAGAAAGGGCCGGTCAGATGGCGAAAGTAGAAATTTATACCAAGGCATTTTGCCCTTATTGCTCGCGCGCCTTGGCGCTGCTGAGAAGCAAGGGCGTCGAGATGGATGAGGTCGACATCACGATGGATGTCGACAAGCGAAACGAAATGCTTGGCCGTGCCAATGGGCGCACAACCGTGCCGCAGATCTTTATCGATGGTCAGCATATTGGCGGCTCGGATGATCTGGCCGCGCTGGACGCTAAAGGCGGATTGGACCCGTTGCTGACGGCCTGATCGATGAAGATCGCACTCCTCCAGATGCGGTCGGGCATTGACCCGGCTGAAAATGCAGCTGTGCTGGTTACTGCCATGCACGAAGCGGCCGCAGCGGGCGCAACCATGGTCTTCACGCCTGAAATGTCGGGCCTGCTCGACGCCAATCGCGACCGGGCACGGCCTCATATCGTGACGGAAGAGGCAAACCCCGTCCTTGCTGCGGTGCGCCAGGCAGCGGCCAAGGCCGGTTTGTGGGTTCATCTGGGGTCGCTGGCGCTGGCCGGGCCAGAACGCAACGTCAACCGCGGCTTTGTGATCGCGCCGGATGGCCGCATTCTGGCGCGGTACGACAAGCTCCATTTATTTGATGTCGACTTGCCCACGGGGGAAAGTTGGCGCGAATCCAATGCCTACGCCCCGGGGGATCGCACGATCATCGCCGAGACCGCTATTGGCATGCTTGGCCTTTCCATCTGTTATGATCTTCGCTTTCCTGCGCTTTACCAGGCGCTATCAGCGGCGGGGGCTGAGGTGCTTGTGGTTCCGGCGGCCTTTACCGTGCCCACAGGTGAGGCGCATTGGCACGCCCTATTGCGGGCGCGGGCGATCGAAAATGCGTGCTGGGTCATCGCGGCCGCCCAATCGGGCACGCATGAAGATGGCCGCAAGACCTATGGCCATTCGCTTGTCATCAACCCATGGGGGGACGTTGTCGTTGATATGGGGGAAGGGACGGGGCTGGGCTATGCCGAGATTGACGGCGCGGCTGTTGCCGAGGTTCGCGCCCGTATTCCGGTTCTTGCCCATCGTCGGCCTATTCCGCTGGTTGAGATCGCGCGATGATCGTCTTTGACCTTAAATGCCGGGATGGCCATGTGTTTGAGGCATGGTTCGCCAACTCGAAGGCTTTTGAAGACCAAAAAGGGCAGGGCTTGCTGGCCTGTCCGCTGTGCGGCGCAGCAGAGGTCGACAAGGCCGTAATGGCTCCCAATGTGGCGGCCAAAGGCAATCAACGCGCGGCCGCGCCGCTGCCCGCCCAGACCAAGGCAGAGCCGGCGCCCGCGGAGGTCAAGGCACTTCTGGAAACGCTCGCTAAGGCACAGGCGGCCTTGCTGGAAAAGTCTGAATGGGTGGGGCAGGATTTTGCGAGCAAGGCGCGCGCCATGGACGCGGGTGAGATTGATGCCTCGCTGATCCATGGCCAGACCACACCGCAAGAAGCCAAAGCCCTGATAGAAGAGGGGATTGGCGTTCTGCCCTTGCCTTTTCCGGTGGTCCCGCCCGAGAAGCAGAATTGACCGCGCCCCAGCCCAAGCCTAGTCAGGCCGCAGGCGCACCCGTAGCTCAGCAGGATAGAGCATCAGATTCCTAATCTGGGGGCCACTGGTTCGAATCCAGTCGGGTGCACCATCTTGGGCTTAGAGGCGCAGACCTGAATGTTCTGGCAGGCCTGCCATCAGGTTCAGCGATTGGACGGCGGCTCCGCCTGCGCCCTTGCCAAGATTGTCCAGCGCAGCGACCAGACGGACCTGCGTGTCGTCCGCGCGGCCGAACACAAATAACTCCAGCCGGTCGGTGCCGGCACAGCGTTCGATCATCAGGTTGGCATCGTCATATGTATCGATCACCGTGACGATGGCCGATCCGGCATAGGCCGCCTGAAGCGCATCGCGCAGCGCCGTGGCAGAAGGTTTGCCGGGCATCGCCCCCGTCATCAGCGGAATATCGACGACCATGCCGCGATGGGTAGGTGCCACCGAAGGAGCAAAGAGCGGCGGGTGCGCCAGCCCGCAATGCGCCTGCATCTCGGGCACATGCTTATGGGCGAGCCCAAGCGCATAGGTGCGCCAAGCGGTCGGCACGGCGCCCTGTTCAAATTCGGCGATCATCGCCTTGCCGCCGCCCGAATAGCCCGAAACTGCGTTGCACACATAGGGCCAATCGGCTGGCAAAAGGCCAGCCCGGACCAGAGGCGCCAGCAGCGCGATAAAGCCGGTGGCATAGCAGCCGGGATTTGAAACGCGCCGGGCCTCAGAGACGGCGTCGCGGCCGATTAATTCTGGAAAGCCGTAAAGCCATCCTGCCGCCGTGCGATGTGCCGTGGACGCGTCAATCACCCGCGTGGTGTTATTGTCGATCAGCGAAACTGCTTCGCGCGCCGCATCATCTGGCAGGCAGAGGATAACGATATCGGCAGCGTTCAAGGCATCGCGCCGGGCGCCCGTTTGCTTGCGCTGGCTGTCATCTAACGTAATCAGGGATAGTTCTGGGCGGTTTGTCAGCCGATCAGCGATTTCAAGCCCGGTTGTGCCGTGGCCGCCGTCGATGAAGACCTTGGTCACTTGGCCTGTTCCAAATGGTCAAGCGCGGCATAGCCAACCAAATGTGTGTCGGCACAAAAGCCCCAAGCCCATCCGCCTGCAAGATCGACTGCCATAAACGTCGCGCCAGCGGGAAGCTTGGCCACTCCTTCACTCGCGCTGCTGGCTTCTGCATGAACCGGGCAGGCGGCGCGACAGATCATCGCCATCGGCTTGGCATAATGAGGAACGAAATGCTTGCCGGCGAGGGCAATGTCGGCCAGATCGCCGCGCACCGCATGGGTCCGGGAATCCAGATCAATAGACGGTCCGTTCAGGACAAAGCTTGGGCGCGGGGTCTCAGTCATGGGGGCGGGCCATAGCCGACGAACGGCAATGTACGCAATGCCGCAGCCGTTAGGCCACGGAAAAGCGTCGCTTCAGCATTTCAAACGCTGCCCTTAGCCCCATGGCCTCGCCGCCTTTTGGCTGCCCCGCCCGCGCGCTTGGTCGCCAGGCAAAGGTATCAAAATGTGCCCAGGGCGTCGCTTTATCGACAAATCGCTCAAGGAAAAGCGCCGCGGTGATGCACCCAGCCATGCCCCCTTCAGCAGAGTTGACGACATCCGCGATATCCGAACGCAGCATATCCTGATAGCGGTCCCAAAGCGGCATCCGCCAGCTTGGGTCCTGTACCGCCTCTGAGGCCGCCAGAAGCTCGGTCGCCAAGGCATCATCATTGCTGAACAGCGCGGGCAGGTCCGGGCCCAAGGCGACGCGGGCCGCCCCGGTCAGCGTGGCGAAGTCCAAGATCATCTGCGGGGCATCCTCGCCAGCGCGCGCAAGGGCGTCCCCCAGGATAAGGCGGCCTTCAGCATCGGTGTTGTCAATTTCGACAAAAAGCCCTTTGCGGCTCTTCAGGATATCTCCGGGGCGCAAGGCCGTGCCGGATATCGCATTTTCAACTGCGGGGATCAGAAGGTGGAGCCGCACCGGCAGCCGCGCTTCCATCACCAGCCGTGCAAGCGCCAGCGCGTGTGCTGCCCCGCCCATATCCTTCTTCATCAGCCGCATGAAGCTGCCGGTCTTGATGTTCAGGCCGCCCGTATCAAAGGCGACGCCCTTGCCGATTACGGCAATCCGGGGATTGGCCGGGTTCCCCCATTCCAGTTCGATCAGGCGCGGCGCACGATCGCGGTCTGCGGCTTGGCCGACCGCGTGGATCATCGGAAAGCCTTGGGCCAGATCATCGCCGCGCGTCACCCGCGCCTTGGCGTCAAATTCTTCGGCCAAGGCTTCGACAGCAGCCTGCAACTCCGAAGGGCCAAAATCGGCCGCCGGGGTATTGACCATATCGCGAACCAGCGCGGTTGCCTCGGCAATCCGGGCTTGCTCCGCCACCAGTCCCGGTTCGCGGGTCAGCAGCACGCGGTCGCCCATCGGCTTGGCGTCGGCTCGATAGCGGTCAAAGCGATATTGAGCGAGCATCCAGCCAAGTCCGGCGAGGCCGGGAGAGGCGTCTGCCAGCCGGTAGGCAGCTTCGGGCAAAGACTGGGCAGCTTTGGCGAGATCCCAGATCCCAAGCGGGGCAGGGACGCCCATAGCTGCGGACCAGTCATCCGGCTTGTCTCCGGGCAGGATCACAATTTCTCCGGCTTTTGCGGTAAAGTCAGCCGCGCGCGCGGCCACCCGGGCCCGTTCTGGCAGGGCCTTCAGCCAGTCTTCCAGCTGGTCCTTGTGGACAAGCGCCAGCGTGCGGGCCTCTTGCCCCTGATCCGGCTGGAGAAGATGGGCAAAGCGGCTCATATTGCACTCCTGAACAACAACTCGGTCTTATCGGGCGATGGGGACGCCGTAGAGATCATGCGCATCGGCATCTTCAATCTGCACGGCAACGATATCTCCAGCCGACAAATGTCCGGCATCCCGCAGGAAAACATGGCCGTCAATTTCGGGCGCGTCGGCCTTGGAACGGGCATTGGCCCCGCCGTCTTCATCCACCACATCGATGATGACATCCAGCGTCTGGCCAATTTTGTTGGCAAGCTTGCGGGCAGAAATGGCTGCCGTCTTTTCCATGATCCGGGCATAACGCTCTTCCTTGATCGCTTCGGGGACGGCCCCGGGCAGATCATTGGCGGCCGCGCCCTCAACCGGCTCAAAACGAAAGGCGCCAACCCGGTCAAGCTGCGCTTCATCCAGCCAATCCAACAGATATTGGAAGTCCGCCTCGGTTTCGCCGGGAAAGCCGACAACAAAGCTCGACCGGATGGCAATATCGGGCACGATTTCGCGCCATTTGCGAATACGGTCGAGGACTTTGGCCTCATTGGCCGGACGCTTCATGGCTTTTAGCACCGAAGGTGCGGCGTGCTGGAAGGGAATATCCAGATAGGGGATGACCAGCCCTTCTGCCATCAACGGCATAACATCGTCCACATGGGGATAGGGGTAAACATAATGGAGCCGGACCCACGCTCCCAATTCTCCCAGTGCCCGGGCCAAATCGGTCATGTGCGCGCGCACCTCGCCGCCTTTCCACGGCTTGGCTGCATGGCGCAAATCAACCCCATAGGCGGACGTGTCCTGGCTGATGACGAGCAGTTCGCGCGTGCCTGCGGCCACCAGCTTTTCGGCTTCGCGCAGAATGGCATCGGGACGGCGGGACGCCAGGTCGCCGCGGATAGAGGGGATGATACAAAAGCTGCACCGATGGTTGCAGCCTTCAGAAATCTTCAGATAGCTATAGTGGCGCGGGGTCAGTTTAAGCCCAGCCTCGGGCACAAGATCAACAAAGGCATGCGGAACCGGCGGGGAGGCTTCGTGAACTGCCTCCACGACGGCCTCATATTGGTGCGGGCCGGAAATGGCGAGCACTTCGGGGAAGCGCGCGCGGATGACCTCGGCTTCATTGCCCATACAGCCCGTCACGATAACGCGGCCATTTTCTGCGATGGCTTCGCCAATCGCTTCAAGGCTTTCTTCCTTCGCGCTATCCAGAAAGCCGCAAGTGTTGACCAGCACGACATCGGCCCCGGCATAATCGGCCGAAAGGCCATAGCCATCGGCGCGCAGCTTTGTGAGAATTCGCTCGCTATCAACCAGCGCCTTGGGGCAGCCCAGAGAGACCATGCCAACTTTGGGCGCATCGGGAAGTTTGGTGACCGTCATAATGGCCGAGGCCCATAGTCTAAGCCCTGCTTCAAGTCACGCAAAACAAGGGGAAGAGAAGGGATCAGGCGCGCAACACAGTCAGGCCACCCAAATAGGGCTGAAGCACATCCGGCACGGCGATGCTGCCATCTTCCTGCTGATAATTTTCAAGCACGGCAACGAGCGTCCGGCCGACCGCAAGGCCCGAGCCGTTAAGCGTATGGACAAAGCGCGTGCCCTTTTCGCCATCGGGGCGATAACGCGCATTCATGCGACGCGCCTGAAAATCTCCACAATTGGAGCAGCTTGAGATTTCCCGATAGGCATTCTGGCCCGGCAGCCAGACTTCCAGATCATAGGTTTTGCGGGCCGTGAAGCCCATATCGCCGGCGCACAGCAGCATCCGCCGGAAATGCAGGCCAAGCCGCGTCAGCACCGCCTCGGCGGCCTCGGTCATGCGTTCATGCTCGGCTTCCGACTGGTCGGGCGTCGTGATCGAAACGAGTTCCACCTTCTCAAACTGGTGCTGGCGAATAAAGCCGCGCGTATCGCGACCCGCCGAGCCGGCTTCAGAGCGGAAGCATTGGGTGAGGGCGGTCAGCCGCAACGGCAGTTCGCCCTCAGTCAAAATCTTTTCACGCACCATGTTGGTGAGCGAGACCTCAGCCGTCGGGATCAGCCAGCGGCCATCCGTCGTCTTGAACAAATCTTCGGCAAATTTAGGCAATTGCCCGGTGCCGAACACTGCGTCGTCGCGCACCATCAAGGGCGGCGCAACTTCTTCATACCCAAAGTCGCGGGTGTGCAGGTCGAGCATGAACTGGCCCAGCGCGCGGTTGAGCTTGGCAACGCCACCCCGCAAATAGGCAAAGCGTGCGCCTGCCACACCAGCGGCTGTCTCAAAATCGAGCCCCAGCGCCGGGTCGAGCCGGTCATGTTCTTTGGCTGCAAAGCCAAGCTGAGGCTTGGTGCCCGTTTCTGCGAGAAATTTATTTGCACTTTCGTCCGCGCCTTCGGGCACGTCGTCGGCAGGGATGTTGGGCAGGGCGGCAAGCATGGACCGCAGATCGGCTGAAAGATCGCGGGCTTTGGCCTCAAGCTCGGGCAATTGAGCCTTTACTCGGGCGACATCCGCCTTCAACTGCTCGGCAAGGTCGGTATCGCCCTTGGCCATCGCCGCGCCGATGGACTTGGCGGCGGCATTGCTCTGCGCCTGCACGTCTTCGCTCTGCTTGATGGCCGCGCGGGCCTGTTCATCTAGGCTCAAAATGGTCGCCGCCTGCGGCGCAAGGCCGCGCCGGGCCAAGCCGGCGTCAAAATTGTCAGGGGCGTCGCGGATCAGTCGAATATCGTGCATTCCCGGCCTATGCCGTCGCCAATCGGGCTTGCCAAGCGTTAAGAGCGCGTCGCCTGACCAAGCGTACGCCGCTTCTGCCCGATGATGAGGGCAAGGCTTGCAAACCCAAACATCCAGACCAGCGGCGGCGCAGGTACATCCACATGGCCGGGGGGCGGGCCATGATCGCCGCCATGATGGCCATGCCCGTCGGGTGGACGCGAGCCGCCGCCAGAGCTGCTGGAAGATGTGGACGAGGAGGTGGACGATGATGTTGACGACGAAGAGGCGCTTGAAGACGAGCTTGACGACGAAGTGGATGAGGAATTTGAGGTCGCGTTGACCGACACAACAACCAATCCTGCGCCGCCGCCGCCCGACCATCCGCCAAAATATCCGCCCCCAACAAAACCGCCGTCTCTCGGAGTGTCCGAGGAACGGCGTTCAGCCGGAGCTAGAGCGGGGGTGGCCGCTGCCGCCGGTAGCAGACCGGCAATCTGGATCGCTTGCGGCGTATAGGCCACGCGGGTGACGGTTGTGGTCCGAACTCGACGTAAATTCTTTGTCGCCCGTTGTTTTGCTGAATAGCTTCCACCCGCCGCGACAATTGTGCGGCGCGGTGGATGAACGCGTGCCTTGGGCGCGGGGCTTTTCCAGTCCAGAGCTGGGCGATTGGGGGTTGCGTCGGTCGCGTGCATGGCGCCGCCGCCCAGAACCGCCCCGCCGCATGCGCAAGCGCATAATTTTTGAAGGGCGGATCGTAACGACATATTGAGGACCTCAAGCTGCTTTGGGTAGCCGATGTCCGCCGGATTAGGTGAGCGCGCAATGGCAGTTTGCAGGAAAAATGGCGGAATATCGTGCCAATGATGCCATCAGATCCGGAGATTTTAGTTAATGTGCCATTACGGGCCGGTTTGTCCGAAGGGGTAAGCGATGCACGCGCTGAAAGGCGCTTCGCCAAGATCTGTAGAGCCGTGATTAGAGGCAATCCTATGCTGTGATTCGACCGCTTGTGCCGCTTGGGTCGGCTCATTATAGCGCGACTTCCGAAGCGGATGCCGTCGGGCACAGGTGGGGCGCCTCTGGGAGTTGAGATGATGTCGAATTTGGTAAACGGCCAGGACATTTTGAACGGGACCGATGAGGACGCGGACTATCGTCCTGCCGAAGACGAACCCTTTATGAACCCTCGTCAGCTTGCCTACTTCAAACGCAAGTTGCTCAACTGGAAAGAAGAAATTCTTCGCGAGGCGCAGGATACGCTGGCCACACTGCAAAATGAGCCGCTGCGCGAGCCCGACCTGACGGACCGCGCCTCAAGCGAGACGGATTGGTCGATTGAGCTTCGTACCCGCGATCGCCAACGCAAACTGATTGCCAAGATTGATGCGGCGCTGCGCCGGATTGAGGAAGGCGAATATGGCTATTGCGAAGTGACCGGCGAACCGATTTCGCTGGGCCGCCTTGAAGCCCGGCCGATTGCGACGATGACGGTTGAGGCGCAATCCGCGCATGAGCGTCACGAGAAGATCTCGCGAGACGAATAGGCGCGACTTCTTTAAGATTTTTTAAGGTCTTCCCCGTTAGATTTTTGGGGATGAGCGGACCTGACCCCTGTTTTGAAGATGATCCTGCGACCCGCGGGCTGCGCAATGAGGGGCGCGATACCCTGTTTCTGCAAGCCGCAATCCGAGTTTTGGGCGGGCTTTCGTCAGAACCAGCCCGGGTGCGCAACCTTTCCCCGTCCGGTTTGATGGCGGAGACGGGCGTTGTTTATGCGGTGGGAACGCCGGTCGTCGTCGACTTGAAGCCGATTGGCCCCTTGTCAGGTCGTGTCGTTTGGGCGCTGGATAACCGCATGGGCATTGCGCTGGACAACAGCATCGATCCCAAAGCGGCGCGCCAGAATGCGTCGCAAAACAGCGTCCAGCGTCCGTTTGAGCGACGGCCCTGGCCAACTCGGCGTCCGGGCTTGAAACTGGGCTAGAGCAGTCTGCGCGACGGCCCATGGCCCCGCTTAGGAAAGCGCCAGTTCTTCCTTGATTTTAAGCTTTTGCTTTTTGAGCCGACTGAGCAGGCTTTGATCTGGCTGAGGGCGAAGAATTTCCTGGCGAATGCGCTGATCCAGCTGCGCATGCTTGGTTTCGAGTGAGACCATATGGTTAACGTCCATCGGCGACTCTCCTTCGTATGACTGCCTTTGAAGTAGATCACCAAAATGCAGCCCTGTCGCGCGCTATCTGCACCATTATCGTCCAAGCGTGTTTTTTTTGGCGACGAGTAGGGCGCAGGGCTTAGCCCGAGCGGCCTTGTCGGCAGCCATATGGCCGACTAGGGTCGCTTTCATCGGAGGAAGCATGGGACCGCAGATATTGGCCGCCCGGCTTGAGGTGCTGAGAACAGAGCATCGCGATCTTGATGTGGCGATTGATGCCTTGATCTCAAGCGGGAGCGCGGACCAGCTTCGCCTCGCGCGAATGAAGAAGCGCAAGCTGGCTCTGCGGGATGAAATTGCGGCCCTCGAGTCGCAACTGATCCCCGACATCATCGCCTGATTTGGTCAGGCGTCAGCAGGTCGAGCAGAACTTGACCGTTTGCGGGCTTAATTCCCCGCTGATCAAACGTCTCGGCAATGCCTTCCCACCACCGCCAGAACAGATCGAGATCCGCCCGCGATCGGACATAGGGCGTATGGCCCGGAACAAGGCTCGGAGAGTGGAAAGACAGGCTGAACAAGCTGACCCCATCGTCGTCCAGAGCCGCAATCGCCGCCCGCGCCTGAGCCAGTGTTATGCCTTCCGGCGTCAACGGAATGCGCAACAATAGACCCGTCCGCGCCGCAGCCCCGCGTAAAGGCCGGGCACGGTAAAGCGACGGAAATCGCCGGCAATGGCCGATAAAAGTGGAGGTCATAGGCAGGCACACAATCCCCGCCGCTGTTCGCCAAGGATGGACCGGGTGGGAGCTAAAGTCTGGCCCGCCTTCTGCATGATAATCAAAATGGGGCCGGATCGACACATCCAGCCGATATCCGCGCTGGGTGAGCAGCGGAAAGCTTTCGGGCCGGATGCCATAGCGGCCCGCCCGGTAGATTTTGGGGTGGTGGCCCGTTAGCTGGTGAATGGCGCCTGTCAGAACATCAAGCTTTGCAGCCTCCGTCGCCAGATCAAGATTAGAGGCAAAGCTGTTTTTGCGAGAGATATCCTCGGCATAAGGCGGCGTGACCCAAGGGTGAAGATGCGCTCCGATCCAGCAGCGATGCTCGGCCAAAAGAGCCTGGATAACCGGGGCGCTCTGGGCCTGGGTGATGACCGGATAGTCGCAAAGGTAGATCGGCTCGATCCCCAAGGCGTTGAGCTTGTGGGTTGCATTGGGCAGCGCGCGGGTTGCGCTGGTGTGCGTCGCCGCGCGGGAAAAGGGCGCGGACCAGTCAAACTCCTCCTCGGTATCAACAAAGACGGCATAATGCCGACCAAGCTCTGGGGAGAGGGGCAGAGGCGGTCCGGGCGAAAAGGGCGCTGGCATGGCTCTGGCTCGATCATCAGGGGCAAACAGGGCCGCTTTAGGTGCCGTTCCACTAAGGAATTGATAATGGTGCCGCGTCCACCCCATAAGGGGCTGTGCAGCAGGATCATCAGGCCATTATCTGCGCTTTGCGTGCCCATGGGGAACATGGGGTGATCGCGCGTGCGTTGACGCGCGACGCAGGGCTTGTTGCCGGCTATGTCCGCGGCGGGCGATCCCGCATCCTGCGTCCGGTGTTGATGCCCGGCAATATGGTGATGCTCAGCCTTAAGGGACGCACGACCGGCCAGTTGCCGGGCATGACGGTTGAGTTGATCGGCTCGCGGGCGGGCTTGATGGAAGACCCAATGGCGGCTGCCGGGATGGACTGGGCCTGCGCGCTGGTTGCGGCAACGCTGCCCGAGGAGCAGGTCTATGGGGAGATTTTCGAGGCGCTTGATGGCCTTTTGGGGGTGATGGAGGCCGCGCCAAGCGCCCGGCGCTGGGCAGGCGCCATGCTTTTGTTTGAGCGGCTGTTGATGCGCGCGCTTGGCTATGGGGGAGAAGCGGGCTCTTTGGCGGACGATTGGCCGCAGGTGTTGGCGGGCCTTAACGCCAATGGCGCACGGCTTGCGCGGCATCTGCTGAATGAGCGCCAGCGCGATATTCTGCCTGCCCGCGAGCGGATGGTGGATCGGTTCAAAAGGGCAGTTGCCTAAACCGCGCTTTGTCGCCATTTGCGCGGCAAGATTGGAGACATCATTATGCTTATTGCCCTTTTGCCCGGCGACGGGATTGGACCGGAAGTCATCGCGCAGGCCCGTCGGGTGCTGGACGCTTTGAACCTGACCGACCTGCGCTTTGAAGAAGGGCTGGTAGGGGGCGCGGCCTATAAGGCGGTTGGGCATCCTCTGCCGCCGGAAACGCTGGACATTGCGCGCCGCGCGGATGCTCTGCTTTTTGGTGCGGTTGGCGACCCGGATTGCGATGCGCTTGAGCGGCATCTGCGCCCGGAACAGGCAATCCTTGGCTTGCGGCGGGAACTGGGGCTGTTTGCCAATTTGCGCCCGGCTAAGCTGTTTCCTGAACTGGCTGATGCCTCGGCCTTGCGTCCGGAAGTCGCACGCCAGATTGATATGGTCATCGTGCGCGAGTTGAATGGCGATGTTTACTTTGGCGAAAAAGGTCTGCGCAAAACCGCTGACGGCCGCCGGGAGGGCTATGACGTCATGTCCTATAATGAGGACGAAGTGCGTCGCATTGCCCGGATTGGCTTTGAAACGGCGCGCGCCCGCAAGGGCCGGCTATGCTCCGTTGATAAGGCCAATGTTCTGGAAACCTCGCAATTGTGGCGGGATGTGGTGATTGAAACCGCGGCAAATTATCCCGATGTCGCGCTTTCCCATATGTATGTCGACAATGCGGCGATGCAGCTTGTGCGCAACCCCGGGCAGTTTGACGTCATCGTGACAGGCAATTTGTTTGGCGACATCCTGTCTGATCAGGCCAGCATGTGCGCTGGCTCTATCGGCATGCTGCCATCAGCCTCGCTCGATCTTGCCCAAAAGGGCCTTTATGAGCCGATCCATGGTTCTGCGCCCGATATTGCCGGGCAGGGCAAGGCCAACCCGCTGGCGACGATTTTGTCGGCTGCGATGATGCTGCGCTATTCGCTGCATCAGCCCGAAGCGGCCGACCGGATCGAGGCGGCCGTTGCCGGCGCGCTTGCTTCAGGAGCCCGCTCTTTCGATCTGGGCGGATCGTTGACGACGCAGCAAATGGGGGATGCCGTTCTCGCCGCCCTGTAAAGGGGCGAGACGCCGCTTGAATCCCCCGGCTGAAAGGGCCAAAGCAAGTTTATGAAGCGCTTTACCGGACAAAATCGCGACATCACCCGTCAGTGGCGGCCCGCAACCCAGGCTGTTCGAGGGGGAACATGGCGGTCAGAACATGGCGAGACATCGGAAGCCCTGTTCCTGACATCGGGCTATACCTATGACAGCGCTGAAACAGTCGCAGCGCGCTTTGCCGGAGACGAGACCGGCATGACCTATTCGCGGTTGCAAAACCCGACGGTCGAAATGCTTGAAGAGCGGATTGCGCTGATGGAAGGGGCGGAAGCGGCCCGCTGCCAGACCACAGGCATGGCCGCGATGACAACGGCCTTGCTGTGCCAGTTACAGCAGGGCGACCATGTTGTTGCCGCCCGGGCCGCTTTTGGCTCTTGCCGCTGGCTCACGGATACGCTGCTCCCCAAATTCGGCATCGAGACGACAACGATTGATAGCCGCGACAATCAGCAATGGGTTGATGCCATTCGGCCAAATACCAAGGTGTTTTTCTTCGAAACACCGGCCAATCCGACGATGGATATTGTCGATTTGGCCTTTGTCTGCGGTCTGGCGCGCGAACATGGCATCACGACGGTGGTCGACAATGCGTTTTGCACGCCCGTCTTGCAGAAGCCGATGACCTTCGGGGCGGATGTCGTCGCTTATTCCGCCACGAAGATGATGGACGGGCAGGGCCGTGTTCTGGCCGGCGCGATTGCCGCTTCTCATCAGTTCATGGAAGAAAAGCTGCTGCCCTTCCAACGCAATACGGGACCCAATTTGTCGCCTTTTAACGCTTGGGTGGTTCTCAAGGGGCTCGAAACGCTGGACCTGCGCGCCCGTCGCCAATCGGAAAATGCGCTTGCTGTGGGCCACTTCATGGAAAAGCGGGTTCCCAAGATGCTTCATCCGGGCCTGCCAAGCCATCCGCAGCATGATCTGGCGATGCGCCAAATGGCGGCCTGCGGCCCCATTTTCTCCTTCGTCCTGGACGGCGGCCGCGCGCAGGCGATGGCGTTGCTCAACGCGCTTCAACTTATTGATATTTCAAATAATATTGGCGACTCTCGCTCACTGATGACGCATCCGGCATCCACCACGCATCACAGCGTCGGGCCAGAGGCGCGCGCGGCGATGGGCGTTGAGGAAGGTATGCTCCGCATCAATGTGGGGCTGGAAGACCCGCAGGATCTGATCGACGATATGGATCAGGCGCTGCGGGCCGTTGGTCTGTGATCGACGCGCTCTTTCCTTATGTGTCGGAAACCCGGGGCGTGACGGTGCGCGTTTCGGTTAATTATCTGCCCGAACAGTCCCAACCTGCGGGCGGGCGCTGGTTTTGGGCCTATCATATCCGGATCGAGAATGAAGGGCCGCTCGCCGTCCAGTTGTTGACCCGCCGCTGGGAAATTACCGATGCGCGCGGTGTTTGCCAGATTGTGGAAGGCGATGGCGTGATCGGCGAGCAGCCAATTATCGAAGTCGGCCAAGCCTATGATTATGTTTCGGGCTGCCCGTTGCCGACGTCGTCGGGCGCGATGGTGGGCAGCTACCGGATGTTGGGCGAGGATGGCTTTTTGTTCGACGTTGCCATTCCGCATTTCGATCTGCGCGCACCGGTGGTGTCGGGATGAAGCGCACGCTGCTTCCCCTAAATGGTTTGAGGGTCTTTGACGCGGCTGCCCGGCATCTGAGCTTTACGCGGGCCGCCGATGAACTGGCCGTCACCCCGGCCGCTGTGGGCCAGCAAATCCGTGCGCTGGAAGACGTATTGGGCGTTGTGCTGTTTCGCCGGACGCCCAAGGGGCTGGAACTAACCCCAGAAGCGGAAACGGGGCTGGATGCGTTGCGGGCCGGGTTTCTTCAGTTTGAAGAAGCGGTCCGCGCAATGCAGGCAGGCCAATCATCCAACGCGCTGACCATTGCGGCGCCGCGCGACTTTACCGCCAAATGGCTGGCGCCGCGGCTGGCCGATTATGGCCGCCAAGACCCCGATGTTCGCTTTGCGATTGTTGCGTCGGATGCCGTGCCAGAATTTACCGAGGCCAATCTTGATCTTGCCATTGCCTATACCGACGGTCCGGGCGGCCATGAGGGCATTTGTCTGGCCGAAGGCGCACTGGTGACGGTAGCGGCGCCTGATGGCGGCAGCACAACGCAGATCGCCTGGTCTGGGGCGACATCAGGCGGGGAAGAAGCCATGCTGCGCGTGGCGGATGCCGGGCTTGCGATTGATGCAGCGGCGAGCGGCTTTGGCCAGACCCAAGTTCCCTTGCTGCTGGCCGAGGCCGATCTTGCCGCGGGCAGGGTCCGTGCGGTGGATAATGCCAAGCCTGATGCCATGGCCTATTGGCTGATCGCCCCCTTGCCCCAATGGCGCCAGAAAAAGGTTCGGGCGCTGGTGGAAGCGCTGACGCGTTAGACCTTCGGGAATTGCGCCTTGGCAAAGGCAGCCAAGGCTGGGGCATAGGTTTGATGCTCGGCAATCAGTACCCGGGCGGCAAGGCTTGCAGGCGTATCATCGGGCAAAATCACAACCTCGGTCTGCGCAAGGACGGGGCCATCATCCAGCTCTGCGGTGACGATATGGACACTACAGCCCGCGACATGATCCCCGGCGGCGAGCGCACGCTCATGCGTGTCCAGCCCTTTATATTTCGGCAAGAGCGATGGATGGATGTTGAGAATGCGTCCTGCCCAGCGTTCGACAAAGCCGGGGGACAAAAGCCGCATATACCCGGCGAGCGCGATGATATCCGCCTTGGCCTTGCGCAATTCGGCATCAAGGATTGCATCAAATTCCGCGCGCTTTAGCCCGACATGACTTTGCGCAAAAACGGGAATGCCTTCTGCCTCGGCAAGGGCCAGCCCCCCCGCTGCCGGATCATTTGCGGCGACGAGCACGATTTCATAAGGGCAGTTGGGCTGTTTGGCGGCATAAAGCAGCGCCGCCATATTGGAACCGCGGCCTGAAATCAGGACGGCGACCCGCGCCTTAGCCATTGTGGGTGGCGCTCCAGTTTGCCCGTGCGCTCCAGACGCCTTGGCTGCCCGTGACGGTGCAGCCTTTTTCGCCTTCCATGATATGGCCGATTTCTACCACGGTTTCCCCAGCGGCTTCCAGCGCCGAGCGGGCGGCATCGACATTGTCTTTCGCAACCAGCACAGCCATGCCGATCCCACAGTTGAAGGTTCGCGCCATTTCTTCGGGTTCGATATTACCTTGCGCCTGAAGAAAGGCCATCAGCCGCGGTTGGTCCCACAAATCGGCATTCACATGGGCGTGAAGGCCTTGTGGCAGAACACGCGGGATGTTTTCCAGCAAGCCGCCGCCGGTGATGTGCGCCATGCCATGAACAACCCCTGCACGGACAAGCGGCAGCAGCGATTTTACATAGATGCGGGTTGGCGCCATCAGGGCATCGATCAGCACAATATCGGGATCGAACAGGGCCGGACGATCGAGCTTCCAGCCCTTGTCCGCGGCCAGACGGCGCACCAACGAAAAGCCGTTGGAATGAACGCCTGAGGAAGCAAGACCAAGAATGACATCGCCGGCAGCTACCTTGTCGGCCGTCAGAACTTGCGACCGCTCCACCGCGCCGACGCAAAAGCCTGCCAGATCATAATCATCGGCCGCGTACATGCCTGGCATTTCTGCCGTCTCGCCGCCAATAAGCGCGCAGCCAGCTTGGCGGCAGCCTTCCGCGATGCCGGCAATGACCTTTTCGGCCACGATATTGTCCAGCTTGCCGGTGGCATAATAATCGAGAAAGAAAAGCGGCTCGGCCCCTTGGACGATCAGGTCGTTGGCACACATGGCAACAAGATCAATGCCGACGCCGTCGTGCCGGCCCGAATCGATGGCAAGCTTCAGCTTGGTGCCAACGCCATCATTGGCAGCGACCAGAAGCGGGTCGGAAAAACCGGCTGCCTTGAGATCAAAAAAGCCGCCAAACCCGCCCAAATCTGCGTCTGCGCCGGGTCTGCGCGTCGCCTTGGCGAGCGGGGCAATGGCGCGAACCAGGGCGTTGCCAGCGGCAATCGATACCCCGGCCTGCGCATAGGTATAGGGTTCGGAGGGGGTGTTTTTGGCGTCCATTTCTTGGCTGCTAGCGTTATCGCACTTGGAATTCCACGCCCAACTCGCCAAAAGGCGCGCGTGATACTCGCCGTTCGCCATTTTTGGGGTCTGCCGCTTCTGATCGCGCTGCTGATCGCCGCCTTGAGTGTGGCCGTTTATGCCCAGCTGGAAGGCGGCGAGCGCGGCGTCGCGCCCATTGATAGCGCCAGCAATTTTGAGGTGAAGGGCATCCGGGTCGATGTCGCCGGCCCGAATGCGGATTTGGCTCGGATGCAGGCGTGGCGCATTGCCCAGCGCGAAGGCTGGAAAATGCTGTGGGCGCAGACGCATGATACCCCGGCTCCCAATTTGGGAGATGGCGACCTTGATGGCATTGTATCGGGCATTGTCGTCGAGGATGAGCAAATCGGCCCCAACCGATATATTGCGCGGCTGGGGGTGCTTTTTGATCGGGTTCGAACCGGAGAACGGCTTGGCGTTGCGGGCAACCGGCAGCGGTCTGCGCCGCTTCTGGTCATTCCCATCCAATATTCGGGCGGTGTCCCGCGCAGCTTTGAAAGCCGCACAGAGTGGCAAAAGGCA
The DNA here is from genome assembly GCA_046074265.1 of Chakrabartia sp. Classification (GTDB taxonomy): domain Bacteria; phylum Pseudomonadota; class Alphaproteobacteria; order Sphingomonadales; family Sphingomonadaceae; genus Aquisediminimonas. Next base: position 18,565 of record JBJTNW010000023.1, on the reverse strand, counting down.
TGGGCCCGGTTCCGGACCAGCGACAGCGATATTGATTATGTGCGGCCCACCGGCAGCGGCGCTGACCCGCTCTTGCTGACGGCAGGGCAGGTTGGCCGGCCCGGACGGCGGTGGTGGCGCATGCTGCTGGACCAATATGGGGCAGCGGACGTCGTTGTGCCGCAGGTTCGTCTGGAACGCATCTATCCGGGCGGGCCTGTGATCGGTCATTTCTCGGCCTTTATCGGGCCAGATGCGAAGCCTGTTGGCAGCTTTACGCTGATGGTTACGTCCAACCGAAGCCTTGACCAATTGATGGATGCCGGGGTCCAGCGGCTGGATGCCATGCTTGTCGGCCTGCTGCGGCAGGGCAAATTACGCCCGGATAGCTCGCTTGTGCTGGAACAGACCGACATGGCCGACGAAGATCAGGCCGTGGCGGACGATATGCAGGACGAAGCCAGCGGGGTTCCGGTTGTCGCGACGGGCGGTCCAGCGGTTCAGACCCGCGTGTTCGCGCTCCAGTTTGAATCCCCCAATGTTGCCAGCATTACCGCGACGGAAGCGGCGGTGCGGGGCGCGCCGGGCGTGCGGGCTGCTTCTACCACTAGCCTTGCGCTGGGCGGTGTATCGGTGATGCGCGTTTCCTTTGATGGCGATGGGGAAGGGCTGCGGGCAGCGCTTGCTGCCCGAGGGCTGCGTGTAAGTCTTTCTGGTGACACGCTGCGTATCCGGCGATAATCATCTGGAATGAGCCAGTTCGGTTTGCCATTTGATTGGCCGGCGCAAGAAGACACGTCGGACTTCATCATAACCTCCGCCAATGCGGACGCGGTCCGCCATCTGGAAAGCTGGGGGCGCTGGCCGGTATGCGCGACGCTGCTCGTCGGGCCGCGTAAAAGCGGGCGCAGCCTTTTGGGCCGAATTTTTGCGGCACGGTTTAATGGCACCTTTCTGGACGATGCAGACCAGCGGCCCGAGGCAGATGTTTTTCACGCTTGGAACCGCGCGCAGGAAACCCGGGTCCCGCTGCTGATCGTTGCGGAGCGGCCGCCGCCAGAATGGGCTATTCGCTTGCCCGATCTGCGGTCGCGGCTTTCCGCGACACCGGTTGTTCGGCTGAACGATCCGGATCCGGCCTTATCAGAAGCGTTGCTGGTGAAGCTGCTTGGCAAGCGCGGCCTTGCGCTGTTGCCAGATATTGCCCGTTATGCCGCTTATCGGCTGGAGCGGAGCTATATCGCAATTGAACGGGCGGCAGATGCGATCGATGCCGCATCCCTGTCACAGAAACGGGGCATTAGCCTTCCCCTTGTACGTCAGGCGCTGGAGCGCGCCGGATTGATAGATAAGGGGTCGGACCAACATGAGCAGCCAACAGACACAACGGACCAAGACGGTGGACGCCATGCAATCTGGTGAGCCCGCAGCGGGCGCAAGGCGCTATTTCAACCGCGAGCTAAGCTGGCTTCAGTTCAACTGGCGCGTTTTGGAAGAGGCCCGCAACCCGGCCCATCCGTTGCTGGAACGGCTGCGCTTTCTGTCAATTTCGGGCAGCAACCTGGATGAATTCTTCATGGTGCGCGTTGCCGGTTTGCGCGGCCAAATGCTGCAAGGAATTGATGAGCAATCCATCGACGGGCTGACGCCGGCACAGCAGATGGATGCCATTGAACAGGAAGCGTCGGCGCTGATGCGCGAACAACAGGCCCAGTGGCGCGCGTTGCGCACATTGCTGGCCGATGCGGGTATCCTGGTGCTGGATCAAGGCGCGATTGATCCGGCCAGCTCTGGCCTCTTGCTGCGCCATTTCATGGATCAGATTTTTCCAGTCCTGACGCCGCAGGCGCTGGACCCGGCCCATCCTTTCCCGTTCATCCCCAATCAGGGACTGGCGATCATCTTCGATCTCAGGCGCTTATCAGACGGCGAAACCGTTCGGGAATTGATTATGATCCCGCCTTCGGTCGCGCGCTTTTTGCGCCTGCCCGGCAAAGCGGCGCGCTATATTGCGATTGAGACAATGGTCCGCCATTTCTCTGACCGGCTCTTCCCGGGCTTTGAGGTGCGCGGGTCGGGCGCCTTCCGCATTATCCGCGACAGCGACATTGAAGTGGAAGAAGAGGCCGAAGACCTCGTCCGATATTTCCGCAGCGCAATCAAGCGGCGTCGGCGAGGCCGGGTTATTCGCCTGAAGATTGAGGCGGGGATCCCGGAAGACATGGCGCAGCTTGTTCGCAAAGAGATTGGCGGGCGCGAAACGCTGGTCGCTGAAAGCGATGGCTTTTTGGGCATTGGCGATTTGCAGATGTTGGTGGACGAAGATCGCCCCGATCTGAAATTTCCGCCCTTTTCCCCTCGCTTTCCCGAACGCATTCGCGAGCATGATGGGGATTGTTTCGCAGCCATTCGTCAAAAGGACATTGTCGTCCACCATCCATATGAAAGCTTTGACGTTGTCCTTGCCTTTCTCAATCAGGCAGCGGCCGATCCGGACGTGGTTGCGATCAAGCAAACGCTTTATCGTGCGGGCAAGCAATCGGCCGTGATCCGCGCTTTGTGCGACGCGGCTGAATCCGGCAAATCGGTCACGGCGGTGGTCGAGCTTAAGGCCCGTTTTGACGAAGAGCAGAATTTGCACTGGGCCTCGCAGCTTGAACGGTCCGGTGTGCAGGTGGTCTATGGGTTCATCGACTGGAAAACCCACGCCAAAGTCTCAATGGTCGTTCGGCGCGAGGCAAAGGGGGTGCGGACCTATTGTCACTTTGGGACGGGCAATTACCATCCGGTGACGGCGCGTATTTACACCGACCTTAGCTTCTTTACGGCCGATCCGCGCATTGGGCGCGATGCCGCCCAATTGTTCAACTACATCACCGGCTATGTTGAACCGACCAAGCTTGAAGTCCTGAGCATGAGCCCGCGCGATTTGCGCAATGATCTGATGGCGATGATTGATGATGAGGTTGCCCATGTTCTGGCGGGCCGCCCCGGCGTTATCTGGGCAAAGATGAACAGCATCGTTGATCCGCGCATCATCGAAAAACTCTACGAAGCGAGCAACGCCGGCGTTCAGATTGACCTTGTGGTCCGCGGCATCTGTTGCCTGCGCCCGGGGGTGCCGGGCATGTCCGAGAATATCCGGGTAAAGTCGGTTGTCGGGCGTTTTCTGGAGCATAGCCGCATCTGGTGCTTCGGCAACGGTGCAGAATTGCCCAATCGCAAGGCGCGCGTCTTCATTTCATCGGCAGACTGGATGCAGCGCAATTTTGACCGCCGGGTGGAATATGCGCTGCCCATTGAGAACCCGACCGTCCATGATCAGGTGCTCGATCAGGTGATGGTCGCCAATCTGATCGACAATGAACAAAGCTGGACGCTTGAGCCCGATGGACGCTATGCGCGGGTGGAGCCGGGATCGAAGCCCTTCAACTTGCATCGGTATTTTATGACGAACCCCTCGCTTTCCGGTCGTGGTCAGGCGCTGGCCTCCAGTGATGCCGTCCCCAAGCTTAGCCTTAACCGGTCGGTATGAGCGTCGGTCAGCGCGCCGCCATTATCGATATCGGGTCAAACTCGGTTCGGCTTGTGGTCTATGGCGGGCCCGCGCGCGCGCCTTTTGCCTTGTTCAACGAAAAACTCTTGGCCGGTCTGGGGCGGGGCTTGGCATCGGGCGGTGCGCTGCCGGAAGACGCCATGGCTGCGTCCCTCAAGGCTTTGGCACGCTTTCGCCAGTTGCTCGACATGATGGGCGTGCGGGATATTCAGGTGGTCGCCACCGCCGCCGCGCGCGAGGCAAGCAATGGCCCAGATTTCTTGCGGGCCGTGCATGATCTGGGGTTTGAGCCGATTGTTCTGAGCGGCGCAGAAGAAGCAGAGGCATCTGGCTATGGGGTCGTCTCCATGATCCCTGATGCGGATGGGATTGCCGGCGACCTGGGCGGGGGTAGTCTGGAACTGGTGCGTTTGCGCCGAGGCTTGGTGCGCGACCGGGTCTCGTTGCCGCTGGGTTCGCTCCGCTTGCCCGACTTGCGGGCAGAAGGCAGCGCCCCTTTTGCACGGACAGTGGCAAAAATGTTGAAAGGTGAGGGCTGGCTGAAGGAAGGCCAAGGCAAGCCCCTGTTCATGGTCGGGGGCAGCTGGCGGGCGCTTGCGCGGCTTCATATGCACAAGACCCGCTATCCACTGCCGATCCTCGCCAATTATGAAATTCCGACCCGGGATGCCGGGCGTCTGGTCCGCATGACATCGGGCCTTGATAAATCTACGGCGCGGGCCATCCCGACCATTTCGACCTCTCGACTGGCGGGGTTGAATGATGCCGCGGCCCTTTTGGCGGCCCTGACCCGCGCCATTCAGCCCAGCCATTTGGTCACCTGCGCCAATGGTCTGCGCGAAGGCTTGTTGTTCAAGCGCTTGTCCGCGCGGGAGCGGGCGCGCGACCCGCTGTTGGAAGAAGCGCGGGCAGAAGGCGGCCGACAAGGACGTTTTGACGAACATGGCCGCCTGATCCACAGCTGGATTGCGCCCTTATTTGCGGGCGAAACCCGCGCGCAGGCCCGGATCCGCGAAGCCGCGTGTTTGCTGGCCGACGTCGCATGGCAGGCAAATCCTGAATTTCGCGCCGAACGAGGCGTCGATATGGCGCTGCACGGCAACTGGACGGGCGCCTCGCATCAGGACCGGGCGTTGCTGGCAATGGCGCTCCACGCGACTTTTGGCGGGGGCGAGCCGCTCCCCGGCCCGATCACGCAGCTTGCCCCAGCCGACGATTTGGCTGTTGCCAAAAGCTGGGGACTTGCCATTCGTTTGGGCCAGCGGTTGAGCGGCGGGACGGCCGAAGCGCTGGAATATAGCCGGTTGACGCGGGAGGGGGAGGGGATCGTCCTGACGCTCGCGCCGTCGCATCAGGCTTTGGGCAGCGATCAGGTCAAGCGGCGCTTAAAGTCGTTGGCCAACCAATTGGGACAAAAAGCCCGCATTGTGACGCGGCCAATCGATTAGGCGTCGGTCTCTTCATCGGCGCGGGTAATCTTCAGCCGGCCATTAACGACCGCAAAGGCCAGCCGCCCTTCAACCAGGTCCAGCGCGTCCTTGCCAAATTGCTCAAAACGCCAGCTTTCCAGAACTGCGAGGCCCTTTTTGTGCCCTGCTGCCAGCATATCCAACTCGTCGGATCGGGCCAGCAGGCGCGGGGCAACATCGATATCGCGGGCCCTGATTTTGAGCAGCAGCTTGAGCAAATCGGCAACCAGCGCGCCTTCTTTACCCAGCCCGGGCTTGCGGTCATCGCGGCTGGGCATTTCATCCGGGCCCAGAGGCTTGGCCGCCGCGATCGCTTCCATCAGCCGATGGCCGATCTCATTGCCTGCCCAAGAGGCGGAAAGGCCCCGCACGCGGGAAAGGTCTGTCTGAGCACGCGGCGGGTGCAATGCAACATCGGCCAGCGTCTCGTCTTTCATAATACGGCCACGCGGAATATTTTTGCCCCGCGCTTCCACTTCCCGCCAAGCCGCCAAGGCCTTTAACCGGCCCAGCACTTCAGGCTTGCGGCTTGATATCTTAACGCGCTTCCAAGCCGCTTGAGGGTCCGTCACATAGTTTGACGGATCGGCGATGCGTTCCATCTCGTCATTCAGCCACACGCCACGACCTGTTTTGCGAAGCTTTTCAAGCATTTTGGGGAAGATCACGGCAAGATGGGTGACATCGCCAATGGCATAGTCAATCTGGCGATCATCCAATGGACGGCGGGCCCAATCGGTAAAGCGCGCGCCCTTGTCGAGCGAAATGCCCAGCCAGCTATCCACAAGGTTTGAATAGCCCACCTGCTCCCCTTGGCCGAGCGCCATGGCCGCAATCTGCGTATCAAACATCGGATGCGGGGTCTTGCCGGTAAGGTTGCAAATAATTTCGATGTCCTGACCGCCCGCATGGACAACTTTCAAGACGTCCTCATTCTCGGTCATCAGGTCAAGCAGCGGCTGGAGATCAAGGCCGGGTGCCTTTGGGTCGATTGCTGCGGCATCTTGTTCATCCGCCACCTGGATCAGGCAGAGATCGGGCCAATAAGTGTTCTCGCGCATAAATTCGGTATCAACCGCAATGAACGGACTTTTGGCCCAACGGTCGCACAAAGCGGTCAGCGCTTCGGTGGTCGTGACAAGATCGTGTATCTTCATGGTTCCTTGCGCCTAGCCGCCTTCCAGACAAAGCGCCAGATGGTGTCCGCGAATTGGCGGAATTGCGCGGCTGCGACGGGCTGGTTTTAACCTGGGTTGAGCCGAGCAACCCTTTTCATGCCGGGATGTTAGCTTTGAGCATCCTCTGCTGGATGCAGTTTGGTAACAGCAGATTGGAGTAGGAAAATGGCTAACCAGAACAACCAGGGCGGCGGTTCGTCAAACCGTGGCTTTGCCTCGATGGACAAGGATCGCCAGCGCGAAATCGCCAGCGAAGGCGGCAAGGCTTCGGGCGGCAATTTTGCCAATGACCGCGAGCGTGCCTCTGAAGCAGGTCGCAAGGGCGGCCAAGCCAGCCATGGCGGCGGGGGCAGCGGCAGCGGCGGCGGCAACAAGCGCTAGGTCTGGACCATGGAAAAGGGGAGCTTCGGCTCCCCTTTTTCTTGACAAATTGCGCCCACAGCCGTCTAGGCGCGCCATGCATATTTATCGTTCGCACAATTGCGCGCAGCTGCGCAAATCCGATGTCGGCTCCACCGTCCGCCTGTCTGGCTGGATTCACCGCAAGCGTGACCATGGCAATTTGCTGTTTGTTGACCTGCGCGACCATTATGGTTTGACGCAGATTGTCACCGATGTGGACTCAGAAGCCTTCAAGGTTCTGGAAAATATGCGCGCGGAATCGGTCGTCACGATTACCGGCGACGTTGTCGCACGCGCCGCTGAAACGGTGAACGCCAATTTGCCAACCGGCGAAATTGAAGTGCGCGCCCGCGACGTATCGGTCCAGTCGGCCGCGCAGGAATTGCCGATGCCCGTTTTTGGCGATGCGGAATATCCGGAAGACATCCGCCTGCGCTATCGCTTCCTCGATCTGCGCCGCGAGCGGCTCCACAATAACATCGTGCTGCGCTCCAAGGTCATCTCTTCGATCCGCCAGCGGATGATCGGGCAGGGTTTTACCGAGTTCCAGACCCCCATTTTGACGGCATCTTCGCCAGAAGGCGCGCGCGATTACCTGGTGCCGAGCCGCGTCCACCCCGGCAAATTCTACGCGCTGCCGCAGGCGCCGCAGATGTTCAAACAGCTGCTGATGGTCGCCGGCTTTGATCGGTATTTCCAGATCGCGCCGTGCTTCCGCGATGAAGATGCCCGGGCTGATCGCTCGCCCGGCGAGTTTTACCAGCTCGACTTTGAAATGAGCTTTGTCACGCAGGACGATGTGTTCAACGCGATTGAGCCTGTGTTGCACGGCGTGTTTGAAGAATTTGCCAATGGCCGCGCGGTCAGTGCAGCGCCGTTCCCGCGCATTCCGTACCGCGAGGCCATGCTGAAATATGGCAGCGACAAGCCCGATCTGCGCAACCCCATTGTCATTACCGATGTGACCAGTTCGTTTACCAAATCTGGCTTTGGCCTGTTTGAGCGGATCGTCGAAGGCGGGGGCGTCGTGCGGGCCATTCCGGCGCCGAATACGGCGGACAAAAGCCGCAAATTCTTTGACGACATGAATGATTGGGCGCGCAGCGAGGGCCATGCCGGCCTTGGCTATGTAACCCGCAAGGGCGGCGAATTTGGCGGGCCGATTGCCAAGAATCATGGCGAAGACGGCATGAAGGCGATTTACGACGCGCTTGGGCTGGGCCCGGATGACGGCCTGTTCTTTGCCGCTGGCAAGGAAGCTCAGGCCGCCAAGCTGGCGGGTGCGGCGCGCACGCGTGTGGGCGAGCAACTGGGTCTGATCGATGCGAACCGGTTTGAGTTTTGCTGGATCGTCGATTTCCCGATGTTCGAATATGATGAAGAGGCGGAGAAGGTCGACTTCTCGCACAATCCGTTCTCGATGCCGCAGGGCGAACTGGAAGCCTTGGAAACCAAGGACCCGCTCGACATTCTTGCCTATCAATATGACATTGTCTGCAATGGCGTAGAATTGTCGTCGGGCGCGATCCGCAACCACCGCCCTGAAATCATGTACAAGGCGTTTGAAATTGCCGGCTATTCCAAGGAAGATGTCGACACCAATTTTGCCGGGATGATTAACGCCTTCAAATTTGGCGCGCCGCCGCATGGTGGCTCTGCGCCGGGCATTGACCGCATCGTCATGCTGCTTGCGGATGAACCCAATATTCGCGAGGTCATCGTCTTCCCGATGAACCAGAAGGCCGAAGACTTGATGATGGGTGCGCCCGGGCCCGTTACGGCAAAGCAGTTGCGCGAATTGAACATCCGCGTGGTTGATCAGCCCAAGGGCTGACGCCGGCCGACACAGGTCCAGTTTTGGGACTTGCCTCTTGCCAGAGGCTATTCCTAGGCTGGACCTATGAATGTGTCTCTTGCCGATTATGAGTCCGCAACCCGCTATGCGGGGGACTATGAGGCTGATCTGCGCGCGCTGCAAAGCCGGCTTGAGCAGATACAGGTTGCTTATATTACCCAGAAACGCCGGGCGGTGATTGCTGTCGAGGGCTGGGATGCCGCGGGCAAAGGCGGGATCATACGTCGCCTGACCGCGGCTTGGGACCCCCGCTGGTTTGAGGTCTGGCCCATTGGCGCGCCGAGCGCGGATGAGGCGTCTCAACACTTCCTTCACCGCTTCTGGGCAAAATTGCCGGGGCCGGGCAGCTTGTGCGTGTTTGACCGGACCTGGTATGGGCGCGTGCTGGTGGAGCGTGTTGAGGGGTTGTGCCGTCCCGACGAATGGCAACGCGCCTATGACGAAATCAACGCCTTTGAAGCCCAGTTGGTTGATGCCGGAACGCGTGTCATCAAGATTTTCCTGCACGTTACCCAAGCGGAACAGGATGCGCGGCTAAAGGCGCGGCTGCTTGATCCCTGGAAGCGATGGAAGACGGGCGCCGAAGATTTTCGAAACCGGTCCCAGCGGCCTGCTTATCTTGAGGCCTATGCGGATATGTTTGCCCTTTGCAATACGCGCTGGGCGCCTTGGACCGTGATTGACGGCAATGCCAAAAAGGCAGCGCGCATCGCGGTGCTCCAAAGCGTCGCGGATCAGTTGTCAGCGGGGGTAGATATGTCACCCCCTCCGCCCGATTTCGAGCTGGAACGATTGGCCGCGCTGGCATTTGCGCTTTCTGGGCCGGGCACCGCAAGCTGACATTTCTTTCATGCGCTCGCGCAGGTGCGACGGGGCAGGGGGAACCGCCCAAGCAGTTGCCGGTTCAGTCTCTGATTTTCAGGGAGAAACCCGTGTCTTTGCGCGATATCGGCAAATCATCCCATCCGTTGCAAAATGGGATGCAGCAGGTGCTGGATATTTACGACCAGCTTGATCCCCAGCCGTTGGAGACATTGGCCATCAGCACGGCGCGCGAGCAGCCGGGATTGGCCGACGCCATGCAGGTGCTGATGCGCCGCCGTCGCCTTGACCCCAGGGACGATTTGGGCGTTCCCGTACGCCGGGTAACGATGGACCTGCCCTCGGGCCCGGTTGAAGCAAGGCTTTACGGTACCGTGCGCAAAGGCGTGCCGGCGCCGCTGATGCTTTATTGGCATGGCGGTGGCTTTGTGCTGCGAACGGTTGAGGACGAGGAGTTTGTGCCGCGCAGCATAGCTGCTGCGACAGACGGGCTGGTTCTTGCCTGTGGCTATCGTCGGGGGCCGGAAGCGCGTTTTCCCGCCGCACAAGACGATGCGTGGGCGGCTTATCTCTGGGTGTCCGACAATGCCGCCGTGCAAGGCTGGGATCGCAACCGGCTTGCGCTGATCGGTGAGGGGGCGGGCGGCAACCTTGCCCTCAATGTCGCGCTTCAAGTGCGGGACGCAGGCGAAATTGCGCCCTTATCGCTGGTTCTTATCTATCCTTGGGTCAGCAGCGACTTTGGCGGCGCGAGCCATCGGGATCATGCCCATGCTGTGCCATTTAACCGGGCGATGCTTCATTGGATGCTAGATCATTATCTCCGCAGCCCCGGTGACCTGAACGACCCGCGCATGAACCTGTTGGCCGCCGAGCTTTGGGGGTTGCCCCCCGTGTTGATTGTGGCGGCAGATATAGATCCGCTTGCGTCGGACGGACTTGCTTTGGCGGAGCGGTTGTCCGCAGCGGGCGTGCCGGTGGTGCACAAAAGCTATGCAGGGGTAACGCACGGCTTTTTTGGCCTTGCGCCGGTCGTGCGGGAAGCCGCACAGGCCCAAGCGGCTGTCGCGGCAGAATTACGAAAGCGCTTGGCCCTTGGGTTGCGTGGAAGGTTGGCCCAGGCTTTTGCCTAGCCGTTGGGCGTTGCCGGATAGCTTATGCCGACGACCTCATACTCCACCGCCCCGGCGGGCAGGCTAACTCGGCGAACGTCGCCGCACCGCGCGCCCCGCAACGCCCGAGCCAGCGGGGCGTTCCAACCGACCCGGCCGATTGTGGCATCGGCTTCGTCATCGCCCACAATTGTCAGGGTTCTCGCGCGGTCTTCCTCATCCACAATCTCAACTGTCGCGCCAAACAGGACGATCGTCTTATCGGGCTGGAGCGCCGGGTCTACCACGCGCGCCGCCTTGATCCGCTTTGAAAGCCAGCCCAGTTCGCGGTCAATTTCGCGCAGGCGCTTCTTGCCGTAGATATAGTCCCCATTTTCAGACCGGTCGCCATTACCTGCGGCCCAGGAAACGGTTTCAACAAGCTTGGGGCGTTCTTCTGCAAACAACGCCGCATAGCGTGCCTTCAGCGCGGCAAAGCCGGCGGGCGTGATGTAATTGGGCTTGTCCACTCAGCCCGGGTAACGCTTGCCCAGATAGGTGGAAAGGGGTGTGCGGGATTTTACGTTGGCCCGGCCCGGTTCCAGCAGATCATAGACAACCGCGTTTTCCAGCACGCGCTGCACATAATTGCGCGTTTCGGCAAAAGGTATGGAATCAATCCAGGTCAGCACATCGGTTGATCCGCGCGGATCGCCATAGGCCTGAATCCACCGGTTCACATTCCCCGGCCCAGCATTATAGGCCGCGACCGCCAGAACATAGGACCCGCCATAGACGTCCATCAGGCGGCCAAAAAAGGTCGATCCCAGCGTCACATTATAAATGGGGTCGGTCAGTTGGGCAGGGTTGAACGCAACCCCCGCACGGCGGGCCGTATCGCGCGCGGTGGCCGGCATGAGCTGCATCAGGCCGCGTGCCCCAACCGGGCTCATGGCCGCGCGATCAAATTGGCTCTCCTGCCGGGCAATTGCGTGGATCATCGTCCAGCTCTGCATCAAATCTGGCGGGACATCGATTTTCGGGAAAGCGGTGCGCATATATCCCGATAGGCCAGAATTGCGGGCGTTGCGTCCAACCAGAACATTCAGATCTGGTCGGCCCGACTGGACGGCCAGCTCGGCTGCGAGAACATGTTCAACATCGGTACTGACGGCATTGGCAATGCTGCGCACGAACAGGGATTGCTCGGTCCAATTGCCGGACCGGCCTAGCGCCAGCATCGCGCGGACGACCGACCGGTTAAAAAAGGCGCTCCGGTCTTGCGGGCTGACGGCCAGCTCGATGCTGTCATGTGCGACATCGGGCGTCCGCCCCAGTTGCTCGGTGGCCAACTGCCCATGAAATTGATCGGCAAAGCGCGCGGCGGTTTCGAAGGCGGTTTGGGCGGCCGCGTTTTGCCCTGCCGATTTATAGGCACGTCCCGCCCAATACCAACCTCGAGCTTGCGTCTGCGGCGATTTTGCGGCTTGGGCGTAAAGGGTAAACAGCCGGGCGGCATCGGCAGGCTGGTTCAGGCGCTGAAAGGCCGCCATGGCGCCAAGCCAAGTCAGGTCGGTATAGGCATCGCGCTCTTCAAAGGGCCGGTCGCGCACAATCGTGCCCGGTGGATAGCCAGAATTGGCGCGGCTCGCGATATCATAGGCAATCTGCCATTCATTGTCCTTGGCCGCATCTTTGGCGGAGATCAGCAACGTCTGTATCCAGACATCTGCGGCCGCGGGATAGCTCGCCATCGGCATATTCTGCCGCAGGATTTGCCGCGCGATGCCGGCCTGACCCGTGCTCCTGAGCCACCACATGTAATCGGCAATAAAGCCGGGATCGTTGCGCACATCGCTTGTCGCATATGCTAGCCGATCGGGGGCGTCTGCCGCCTTGGTTAAGAGCGCCAGGCGCACATCAAAGGTTGGTCGACGGGCGGGCGACGTCGCGGTCAATTGCCGGGCCGCAGCGGCCGTCTGGCGTTGCCATAAAAGCTGGTCCATCCGGGCGTCTTGGTCCTCGGGGCGGATAGCCGGGGCAAAGCGGGCCATCAGTCGGGCTTCCTCATCGGGCGAGACAAGGCCCGCAGTCCAGCTGTTGCGGGCCATATTGGTGGCTTCGGTTCGCCGCCCGAGAGCGTCCAGCGCTTCGGCATAGCGCAACATCGCCGTTGGATTTTGCGGGGGCAGGGTCTGGAAGAAGCTGACGACCAGCATCGGGCTGTCCAGGCCGGGCTTCAGCGCCCGCTCTGCATCGCGGCGAAACTGCGCCTCATTGGGCCAATTACGGTTGGCAAGCAGAAAGCTGGCATAGCTTGAAAAGGGCAGAGCCGAATTTCGGCGCAGCACATTCCACTGCGCCAGCGTCGCGTTTGTTGCCGTATCGGTGGCGGCACCTGAAATCGCGGGCGTGGATGCCGGAAAATAAGCCTGCGGAACAGAAAGTTGCGTTGCATCTGGCGTGGCAGCACGCGCCCCCGGGCCGGTGCCAAGGGCAAGGGCAGACAGGACGGAGATGCACAAGCGTGTCTTCAGAGGTGATAACATGCTGGACATACTAGGGTCTGCTTCCTTATTTGGCACTGAACGGCGGGCCGGGCAAGAGTCTGGCAATGGCGTGGACCAGCAATCAGATGAAGGGCTGCCCCATGTTTTCGGGCTCAATTCCAGCTTTGGTAACTCCGTTTCGCGATGGCGCGGTGGACGAGGGCGCATTTCGTCGGCTGGTCGACTGGCAGATTGCCGAAGGATCAAGTGCGCTTGTTCCTTGCGGGACCACGGGTGAGAGCGCAACCCTTTCTTATGACGAGCATTATCGCGTCATCGCTTTGTGCATCGAGGAAGCAGATGGCCGGGTGCCGGTGATTGCAGGCTGCGGATCGAATGATACGGCAACGGCGGTTCGGCACATGGCCTTTGCCAAGGCGCAAGGTGCAGCGGCAGCCCTGGTTGTCGCCCCTTATTATAATCGTCCCAACCAGGACGGCCTGTATGCGCATTACGCCCATTTGGCCGACAAATGTGATCTGCCGATCATCCTCTATAACGTGCCCGGACGCACGGTAACCGACTTGCTGCCGGAAACCGTCGCGCGGCTGTCGCAAATCCCGTCTATTGTCGGGATTAAGGATGCCAGCGGCAATCTGGCACGGGTGGCAAGCCATCGGCTGGGCTGCGGGCCAGACTTTTGTCTGCTATCGGGCAATGACGATATGGCGGTGCCATTTAACGCCGCAGGCGGCATCGGCTGCATCTCGGTGACGGCGAACGTCGCGCCGCGGCTTTGTGCAGATGTTCAGGCTGCCTGCCTTGCCGGGGATTATGACCGTGCCCGCACGCTCAATGATCGGCTGCATCTACTCCACGGCGCTTTATTTACCGATGCATCGCCTGCTCCTGTCAAATATGCGATGGGGCGGGTGATCCCCGATTTTCCGCAAGAACTTCGCCTGCCATTGATTGCAGCCTCGTCTGCGTCGCGTCAGGCGGTGGATGAAGGGCTGGCGCGCGCCGGCCTGATCTGATGGCACGCCCAAGGCCTGCGCCCTTTGAAAAAGTGAAGACCGTGGCGGAGAACCGCCGCGCGCGCTTTGATTACCATATTGAAGATACCTATGAAGCCGGCATTGCCCTGACCGGTACCGAGGTCAAATCGCTGCGCTTTGGCGAAGGCTCGATTACCGAGAGCTATGCCGAAGTGGACAACGGGCAAGTCTGGCTGATCAACGCCAACATCCCCGAATTCAGCCATGGCAACCGGTTTAACCACGAGCCCAAAAGGCCGCGCAAGCTGCTGCTGCACGAGCGGGAAATTAAGAAACTGCACGGGGCGGTCGCGCGCGAGGGCATGACGCTTGTGCCCTTATCGGTCTATTTCAACGGGCAGGGCCGCGCCAAGGTGGAACTGGCGCTCGCCAAGGGCAAGAAGGCGCACGACAAGCGCGAAACGATCAAAGAGCGTGATTGGAAGCGCGAGGCCTCGCGCATTTTAAAAGAACGTCGATGAGTCGACTGTCCGACTGGATTCGCGCTCAGGCTCCGGCGCGGGACAGCTTTGAGAAAAGCCGGTTCCTGCGCCCGTTTGCGCAGCGCGTCTTTCATCCGGCCTTGTGGCGCTTTACCCGCCGTTCGGTTCCGCGGGGTGTGGCGCTGGGCCTGTTTGTCGGGATTTTCCTGCTTGTCCCGGGTGTGCAGATCATGGGTGCTGCGTTGTTTGCTCTGCCGATGCGGGCCAATATTCCCGTCGCTGCCGCAATGACCTTTCTCAGCAACCCGGTAACAACGCCCTTTTTACTGGCGGCTGCGCTGTTCATCGGCGATGCCACGCTGCAACTTGGCGCCGATATGTCGCAGTTTCAGGCCCTGATGGACCGCCATGCCTCGCTGCTGGATTGGGTTCACTGGTTTGTGTCCAGTGCGGCGCCTGCGTTGCTTGTCGGTCTGCTTGTGATCGCCGGGGTCGCTGCCTGTGTCGGCTATGTGCTGGCGGTGTGGGGCTGGCGGTTCTGGCTGGCCCGCAAATGGCGGCTGCGCGCCAAAGCGCGGCGGTTGCGCAACGCTTGACGATCGGATCGCCTGCGGCAACAACCTAAGTATGAACCTCTTGCGTATTTTGGGGGTATGGGTGTCATGGCTTGGATCGCGCTGCGCAATCCCGATATGCGACTTGTGCTGTTTGTCGGCATCGCCTCGCTTTTGTCGGCAGCTATGGTGCTTTGGGCCTCAGGGAGCATCGGCCTTACCGTTGGCCTGATCAGCGGCCTCGCTTTTGCAACGGCGGCGCTTTTATCGCTGTTTGGCAAAGGGACCGGGGCCATCGCCCAGACGCTTGAGCCAGACTGGGGCTTGATCCGCACGGTCACCAATTTTGATGAGGCCGCCATTGCCTTTACCGATCGCGCGGGCCGGATGCGCTGCGCCAATGATCAATATGGCCGCTGGTTTGAAGGGAGCGTGGCCCCGCAAGCGATGATCGGAGACCCGGCCCTTGCCGCGACGTTCGCGTCATTGGCCCAATCGGCCTGGCGCGACGGGCAGGCCAAGTTTCTTGGATTGCGACGCCAAGGCCTGCTGCTGGATCTTGATGTCCATCGCACGGGCTATGAAGATGATCTGCTGGTTTGGCGTTTTCGCTCTGGCGCACGCTTTGACCTTGAATCAGAGGCGCGGCGGCTTTTGTCGGGCTTTGCCGGGGAGCGGCTGGGCGAGGCAGGCATTATGGCGGCGCTGATCGGCCCACAAGGTCATATTCAGATTGCCAGCCCGGTCTTTGCGATGCGGGCCACAGGTGATGCTACCGCCGATCTGCGCGGGCGCGACTTTGCGGGCTTTTTTACGCGTGACGTGCAAGGCGGCTTGTTCTTTGCCCGCGAGGAAGGCACGTCTGATCGATTGCGCCTGCTGCAGATCCCCGCTGATCCGGACAATCCGGATGGGCTGACACTGGTTCTTTTGCTGGATGAGGTTGCCGGGCGGGGCGAAACCAATGAGGCGGTTATGGCCAGCCTCCAAGCGATGCTTGCAAAGCTTCCTATCGGCCTGGCTCTGGTAGACAGGGATGGGCGGTTTTTGTTTCTGAACCACGCCTTTGGCCGGGCGGTTGGCCTCTCGAAAGAAGATCGGCCGCTTTATCCGGGCGATCTAGTTATTCGCGAAGACAAAGCGGCCGTTGCCGATGCGGTGCGCCGCTATGCCGCCGGCCAACCCGTGGGGGCCGATATTGCCATCCGCCTTGCAAGCCAGCCGGACGAGCCTGTGCCGCTGACCCTCGCTAGCGTTGCCGGCCTTGGGGAAATTGCCGTCTTGCTGTCGATCAAGGATTCGACCGAGGAAACGCGGCTTAAAATTCAGGTCGCACAGGCCACCAAGATGCAGGCGGTTGGGCAGTTGGCCGGAGGCGTCGCACATGATTTCAATAATATTCTGACCGGCATTCTTGGCCATTGCGACCTGATGCTGATGCGCCATGCGCCGGGCGATATTGATTATGACGACATTCAGCAGATCCGGAATAATGCCAACCGGGCGGCAGGGCTGACGCGCCAGCTGCTGGCCTTTTCCCGCCAGCAAACGCTGCGTCCGCAGATCCTGCAACTGCCCGATGTGGTGGCCGAGATTTCAAACCTGCTGAAGCGGCTGATGGGCGAGCAGGTAGAACTTATCGTCAAACATGGGCGCGGCATGGGGGCGATCCGCGCCGACCCGGGGCAGTTGGAACAGGTGATCGTTAATCTGGCGGTCAATGCCCGCGACGCCATGCCCGATGGGGGGCGACTGACAATCCAGACCTATGCCGTTTCCGCCAGCGAGGTGCGCAACATTGGCAGCGATGTTTTGCCCATCGCCGACTATACGGCGCTCAGCGTCACAGACACCGGGACAGGCATCCCGCCCGATTTGTTGCCCAAGATATTCGAACCCTTTTTCACCACCAAGGAAGTCGGCAAGGGCACGGGCCTTGGGCTGTCGACCGTTTATGGGATCGTCAAACAATCGGGCGGGTTCATCTTTGCGGATTCTCGACCGGGGGAGGGGGCAAGCTTCGTTCTCTATTTGCCGGTTCATCACGCGGCAGAAGGCGCGTCGATCGATCCTCGGCGGCCCAAGGAGCGGCCAACGGAACTCTGGGGCAGCGGCACGATTTTGCTGGTGGAGGATGAAGACATGGTGCGCAATGTCGCCGAGCGCGCCCTGACGCGGCACGGCTATGACGTTGTGACGGCCACCAATGGGGAAGAGGGGCTGGAGGTGTTGCGCGATCGCCAAGATATTGATCTCGTTGTTTCAGATGTCGTCATGCCGGTGATGGATGGGCCGGCGCTGGGTCGCGCGGCGCGCGCGCTTTATCCTAGCCTGCCGATCATCTTCATGTCGGGCTATGCGGAAGAGCAACTGCGCCAGTCCATCGCGCTTGATAATGTTGAATTTCTGCCAAAACCCTTTTCGGTCCAAAAGCTTGCTGAATGCGTGCGCAACGCGCTTCCGCGCTGAATTGGGTCGGTGAGAACAAAACAGGAAAAAATTTTCGTTCCCCTCTTGTTCAAAATGAGAACAAAGCATATACACCTGTCATCTGATTGACGCAGCAGGTGCAACAGCTACGAGGGAGAAGGCCATGTCGGCTCAACTCAAGGTCATTGAAACGGATCGTTCGACAAACATGGACAGAGAAAAAGCACTCGAAGCCGCGCTTGCGCAAATTGATCGTGCCTTTGGCAAGGGATCAGCCATGAAATTGGGCTCGCGCGAGGCAATGGAGATCGAATCGGTTTCCACCGGATCGCTGGGTCTCGACATTGCGCTGGGCATTGGCGGTTTGCCGCGCGGCCGCATCGTGGAAATTTTTGGCCCGGAAAGCTCGGGTAAGACGACGCTGGCGCTGCACGCCATTGCCGAAGCGCAGAAAATTGGCGGCACGGCAGCCTTTATTGATGCCGAGCACGCGCTGGACCCGATTTATGCCAAGAAGCTGGGCGTCAATATCGACGAGCTGATTGTGTCGCAGCCCGATACGGGTGAACAGGCGCTGGAAATTGCCGATACGCTGGTGCGCTCAAACGCAATTGACGTTCTGGTTATTGACTCGGTGGCGGCCTTGGTACCGCGGGCGGAAATTGAAGGCGAAATGGGCGATAGCCATGTCGGCCTTCAGGCCCGTCTGATGAGCCAGGCGCTCCGTAAGATTACCGGCTCGATCAACCGGTCGCGCTGTCTGGTGATCTTTATCAACCAGATCCGCATGAAGATTGGCGTGATGTATGGCTCGCCGGAAACGACGACGGGCGGCAATGCGCTGAAATTCTATGCGTCTGTGCGTCTCGATATTCGCCGCACCGGCCAGATCAAGGACCGCGAGGACATTGTTGGCAACACGACCCGGGTGAAGGTTGTGAAGAACAAGGTCGCGCCGCCGTTCAAGCAGGTTGAATTTGATATCATGTATGGCGAGGGCATCTCCAAGACGGGGGAAATCCTTGATCTGGGCGTGAAGGCCGGTCTGGTTGAAAAATCAGGCGCTTGGTTCAGCTATGACTCGATCCGCATAGGTCAGGGGCGTGAAAATGCGAAAACTTGGCTCAAGGAAAATCCGGATATGGCCGCGCGCCTTGAGCAGCAAATCCGGGGCAAGACGGAAGAAGTCGCTGAAGGTCTGATGGTTGGTCCAGAGGCGGATGACGATATCTGATCGGGATGGCCGGGGGTGATCACTCC
>JBJTNW010000022.1:0-65739 GCA_046074265.1 Chakrabartia sp. | reverse complement strand
ATTCCGAACAACGCTAGCTCCCTCCGTATTACCGCGGCTGCTGGCACGGAGTTAGCCGGAGCTTATTCTCCAGGTACTGTCATTATCATCCCTGGTAAAAGAGCTTTACAACCCTAAGGCCTTCATCACTCACGCGGCATTGCTGGATCAGGCTTTCGCCCATTGTCCAATATTCCCCACTGCTGCCTCCCGTAGGAGTCTGGGCCGTGTCTCAGTCCCAGTGTGGCTGATCATCCTCTCAGACCAGCTAAAGATCGTCGCCTTGGTAGGCCATTACCCTACCAACAAGCTAATCTTACGCGGGCTCATCCTTGGGCGATAAATCTTTGGACTTACGTCATCATCCGGTATTAGCTCAAATTTCTCTGAGTTATTCCGAACCCAAGGGCAGATTCCCACGCGTTACGCACCCGTGCGCCACTAGACCCGAAGGTCTCGTTCGACTTGCATGTGTTAGGCATGCCGCCAGCGTTCGTTCTGAGCCAGGATCAAACTCTCAAGTTTGATGTCCGATCCGCTAAAAGGTGGAATATCCCTTAAGCGAACCGCTCATTTCAAGGAGCCGTTCCTGCACAAATCTATTACGTAATGGATACGTGATAGGACATGTTTAATGGAACGGCTTGTATTGGTTACCCGAGCTGCTGACACCTTGAAGCTGTCAGACCCGGGGCCGCCGCCCACATGTCCCTTCATCTAAATCGACAATGTCAAAGAGCGCAAAAGGCCCGACAACCTGTCCCTCCCCACTTGAGCGGGGGGTCCCCGTTGTCTAGTCTATTTGCGGAAGCGGGAGAAGAACCGGAACCGGTCATCGCCGCGACGAGGGCTCATCTACGTCCGACTCCTTTGGCCGTCAACACCCATCTGCAATTTTATTTCAATTTTTTTTCAGACTGCCGGCATTTCCCCCTGATCGGCCTGCCATCCGACCCGCAATGTCGAGAGCTGGTAAGGCTTTATTGACGCGTACTCCCCTAAGCGAAGGACGCAATTCCGGGCGATACGCCAGAAAAAGGGGACTTTAGGCGCGATGACCGCTCCCGCGATCTCGGTTGTTATGAGTGTGCATAACGGGGCGCCCTTCCTTGCCGAGGCGATCAGCAGCGTGCTTGCCCAAACCGAAGGCGATTTTGAGTTTTTGGTCCTCGACGATGGCTCCACAGACGAAAGCGGGGCGATTCTAGTCGATTTTGCGGCCCGCGATTCCCGAATCCGGGTGCTGCACCAGACGAATCAGGGTTTGGTAGCGAGCCTCAATCGCCTGATCGACGAAGCACGCGCGCCGCTTATCGCCCGCATGGATGCCGATGACATTTGCTTGCCGACGCGCTTTGCACGGCAACGTGCCTTTCTGGATGCGAATCCCGACCACGGCGTTGTGGGGTGTTGGACGCTGGACATTTCTGCCAACGGGGCGCCCCGCCCCGGCCGAGCCACACACCACCCGACGACCCATGAGGCCTTTCTGGCAGCGATTGATGAGGGCGCCCCCCTGCTCTGCCATCCCGCGACCATGTTCCGGCGCGCGCTCATTCTATCGGTCGGCGGCTATCGACGGGCTTATTGGCATTGTGAGGATTATGACCTTTGGCTGCGCCTCGCACCGGTGACCCGGTTGTGCAGCCTGCCCGAACCATTGCTCAAATACCGCTATTCCCAGGCTCAGGTCAGTGCACGCAACATCGTGCGGCAGCAAATCGGGGTCGCCGCGGCCCGGCTTGCCTTCTTGGCGCGGGCAGCTGGCCGCCCGGACCCGACAGAGGGCCTAGCCGAGCTTCCTCCGCTCCACTCCTTTGACATCCTGTTCGGCACGGAAGGCGCGGCGCGGCACGCGCGGCGCATTGTCGTGCCGGGATTATTGCATTCGCCTGTGGCGCTTGAAGGCGCTGGCTTTGACCTTGTCGTCAATCATATCGCCGAAGGAGGGAAAGTGCCCGGCCTGTGGCGCACGGTTGCCCGGTTAGCGCGGTGGGGTGCCTATCGCCGAGCGTTTCAACTGGCCGCAGTGCTTATCGCCTCCGCGCCCCGCGCGCCGGACTGCGCCTAATGGCCTTACCTGCCCGCCCGCCCGCGCTGAGCGTCATTATGAGCGTCTATAATAATGCGCCCTATCTTGATGCGGCGATCCGCAGCGTCCGCACCCAGAGATTTGCGGACTTTGAATTTCTGATCGCCGATGATGGATCGACCGACGGATCGGGGGCGATCCTGGCGCAGCACGCGCAAGAAGATGGCCGGATATCCCTTTTCTCCCACCCAAACAGAGGGGCCGCCGCCGCTCGCAATGGCCTGATCACCAAGGCCCGTGCGCCCCTGCCGGCGGTGGCGGCGATGCGATGCGTGTTCGCTGGCTTGTGGCTCATTATCCATGGACCCCAAATGCGCGCTGTCGTTGCCTTTAAATGGGGCCGGATGGCGCGGGTCTATGCGCTGTCTGCCATCGCAACGCTCGCCGCCATCCTGCCGGCCGCGCTGACGCTCTTCTTCATCGCGCCGGCGCAAATCTCTTTCGGGGTCCTCACGCTGATCGCCTTGGCCGGAGCCGGGCTGTGGCTTCTTGCCTTGCTGGCCCTGCCCCATCCGCTGGGAGAGGCCATCCAGATTGCGGCGGGCAGAGCCTTTGGGCGTCAGCTGCGAATATAGTCGCGCAGCGCCTCTGCCTCGGCCTCGATCTTTTCGATCCGATATTTCACAAGGTCGCCAATCGAGACAAAGCCAATCATCGCGCCCTGTTCTATCACTGGAAGATGCCGCATACGCCGCTGCGTCATCAGCGATAGGGCCGTCAGGACCGCGCAATCGGGCTCTACAGTCACGGCGGGCGCGGTCATAACCTCGCCCACGGTCTTTTGCAGCGCCGCCTGCCCCGCTTGCGCCAGACAGTAAATTACGTCCCGTTCTGAAAAAATGCCCGCGACGTCACCAGACTGGAGAACGGGCAAGGCACCGATGCGTTTCTCCGCCAGAAGCGCAACCGCCTCTGCCAAGCGCGCGCCGCTTTCAATAAAGATGAAGTCCGCACCTTTGGACCGCAGAATCGACCGGATCGTCATCCCCTGCCTCCTCTCCTGCACGGCAATCCCGAGTCTTTTTTGCCGAGCGTCTTGATGGTCCCATGATTCGCGGCCAAATGAAAGAGATGGAACCGACCAAATCCGCTCTAGATGATCCCGATTACGCAGCCTTTGCCTGGAAACGCTATCGCCGCCTTATGGCGTGGATGGTGCTTGCCTCGCTCGCCGCGACGATCGGATGCCTTTACCTGCTCAGTCGCCTGATCGGCGAAATCCCGATCCATATGTTGATCGCGACGTCGGCCGGGGTCTTTATCTCGGTCCTCCTGGCTTCGGCGCTGATGGGGCTGGTCTTTCTGTCATCGGGCTCGGGCCATGATGATGCGATCCGCGATCCGCTTGAGGGCGAGAACGGGGACGACGCATGAGCGACGATATCCTCTCGCCCGTCCTGCGGGTTTTGCCCGAGCCGGCCGACATCAACATGAACGGCCATATCTTTGGTGGCTGGGTATTGGCGATGATGGATCGCGCGGGCGGGATCGCGGCCGGCAGACTTGCGGGCGGGCGCTGCGCCACGGTAGCGATCGAGGCCATGCAGTTCATCGCGCCCATCTTGTTGGGCGACCTGATCTCCATTTACGCCAAGGTTGAACGGCGTGGCCGCACGTCCATCGCGATCCGGCTCGACGTCATTGCCGAGCGCAATCGCGGCGAAGAGCATGTGAAGGTGACGACCGGGGTCTTCACCTTCGTTGCGCTCGATGATGATTTCAAGCCGCGCGAATTGCCGCCGCTTGTCGGTTAAAAATCAACCTGCGTGCGGACGGCAAAGCCATTGGTAGAATAACCGCGCTTGTTGAGCGCGGTCGTGCTCGTCGGATCAACGCTCGCCGCCAGCGGCCCGCCTTCCACATTGATGTGGATGTAGTTCAGCATGATGCGCGCATAGTCTGACGGGTACCAGTTGAGGCCAAAGATCAAGCCCAATTGGCTTCCGCCCCGGGCCAGCCGAGTTGATTCGCTGGCAAGGCTGGTCGCGCCGGTGGTGAAATTGGTGGTTTGGGCGTTTTGCAGTGCCTTGGAATTGAGGTCGAGATAATCGACCCGTGCGGCAACCTGCCACGCGCCCGACCCGCCCTTTGACAAGGGGTTCAAAACCTTGGTGCGTCCCCAGACATTGCCAGAATAGCCCCGCGTTTCGCCGGTCAGGAAATAGCCAATCTCAGCATAACCGCCAAAGAAGCTGGGGTTCGTATCGGGCGTGACCTGTGACGCGCTTGGAAAAACGTCAAGGTCGGTCACGACATCGCCCGGCCGATAGGTGCGGACCTTGGTCCACTGGGCCTCGCCCGCAACATAAATGCCGGGGAAGATCGCCGACGCCTCTACGCCCAAGACGTCATCGCCCTTGGCCGCAAAGTTGCCCGTGTCAACAAACCGGATATCGGTCGTTTGCAAGAACGGACGCGCACGATAGCGCGCCAATTGGTTGGTTGATGGCGCGTTGGTTGAAACGCTGGCTGTGCCGCCATTGTTCGATTGAAACTCCCGGTGCTGATAATTGAGCGCCAGGTGCAGACGACCATCGCCGATTTTCGGCGCGTAGACCGCGCGGGCCGCGCCGATCCAGCCATCATTATCAAAGGAATTGTCGATCGAGTGGGCCGTGAACAGACCGGCCTCCAAGCGATAACTCTCATCCTTGCCAATCGCCGCTGCGGCAACCCCAAGGCGCCGGGTGTTGACGAACGCGTCATTCATCTGGGCGCGTTCAAGGAAGGTGATGAAGTTGGAACTGCTGATCTGGTCGAGACCATCCAGCGTTTCGAAATTACCGGCGCGCACTTGCACGTCCTTGGCCCGCGACGTCCAGCTGACAAGCGCATCGCCAAAGCCGACATTGGCGTTCGCCAGATCTGCCTCGATCTTATAACCAAAGCCGCCGGGAACCGTGCCTTCGGCGCCAAGACGAACACGGCGCACGCGACTATTGAAGCCCAGATTCCGGCTGGCGGAATAATCGCCCGGCGCGTCAATATAGCCGGCATCATAATGCAGGCGGCCGCGTGCCTTGAAGGACCAGCCGTCGCTATCCGAGAATTGCGGGGCACCCCGCCAGCTTGGCGTTGCCTTGGGCAATTGCTTTTTCAGCGCGTCCAGCTGCGCCTGCAATGCTTCCACCTGCTTTTCCAGGGCCTGCACCTGCTCTGCGCTGGCCGGCGCCGGCTGGCTTTCTTCCGCAAAAGCGGGGGTTGCGGCAACGCCCATAAGGAAAGTGGTCGATGCGAGAGAAATCAAAATCTTGCTGGTCATTGTCTAGCCCCTATCCAATGCCAGCCCGCTAGCAAATGAGAATGACATATTTGTGACATCAAACTGTCACCGCAACGACCCTTTAGTGTCACCTGAATGAAATCTATACGTCACATTCGATCAAAAGATGCTGCCCATAAAAAAACTGCCGACCCGCGGGCCGGCAGTCTTTAGCATTCATCCCGAAAGCGGGAGAAATTATTCGGCCGCTTCTGCGCCCGCCTCATCAGAAGCTACGCGACGCGGACGGCCGCGCCGGCGCACGGGGGCCGGATCTTCATCCAAGTCCGCCGCTGGGTCTGCCGACACCCCAAGAGCGGGCGGCAAAATGGCAACATCAATCGTCGCATCCTGACCGGCATCGCCCTGCGGTTCGGCGTGATGCGGCCGACGATCGCGCTGCGGCCGACGATCACGACGCGGGGCCATCTGCTCCTCATCGCGGTCAGACCCGGCGTCCATCGACGCGTCGTCGTTCAGATCGCCGTCAAGGCCATCTTCTGCCTGCCATTCGTCCCGTCGCGGCTGGCGGCTTTCTTCAAAGCGTGCGCGGTTTTCAGCAACGATCCGAAAATAATGATCCGCAAATTGCAGATAATATTCGGTCAGAACGCGATCACCCTGCAACTGGGCTTCGCGCGCCAGGTTTTTGTATTTTTCCAGCAGCTGCGGCGCATTGCCCCGGGCGCGGTTATCAATGCGGCTGCCATTATCCTGACGACCACCATTATTGGGCGAGCCACGGCCCCGGCCACGACGGCGGTTCGACTGACGATTGTTAAGCAAGAGATCCGGTCCTCAACAAAGCGGTGGTCCAAATTTTCCGACCCTGCGGAAAGCACATCATCGCGAAACGCCGTTCAAGCGCTCCGTCAGCCCAGCTGATTATCGGCAGCCCGGTGCTGGATGAGAATGGCGGCGCGGTCCCAAGCAGGCTTGTGGTCGGCGCATTGCCTTTCGGGACCCGCTCTAGCATGGATCACGCCAAAACCAAGCGAAATTATGCCTTTTTCCGCAACACAAGACAGCGGTCACGGCCGCCAAGATCACGACGCACCTCAAGCGCCAGTCCCTGCGCGGAAAAGAGCGCACCGGCCGAGACCGCCTGATCAAAGCCGATCTCCACACAGGCCACACCGCCCGGCGCCAGAAGCGCGGCGATCTGTGGTGCAAGAAGGCGATAATCGTCCAGCCCATCTGGCCCGGCAAACAGGGCGGTATGCGGTTCATGGGCGGCGACATCGGCCGCCAGCGGAAATCCTTGCGCAATATAAGGCGGGTTGCACAAGATCAGGTCAAACACCGCCTCCAGTCCCTGCCCCCAATCGCCCTGTTGAAAGCGCGCCCGGCCGGCAAGGCCGGTTCGCACCGCATTGGCCCGCGCGATCGCCAGCGCCTCGTCCGATTGGTCAACCCCAAGCCCCGCTGCCAACGGCCATTCTGACAACGCCGCCAGCAGCAGCGCGCCCGAGCCCGTCCCCAGATCCAGGATCGACGCGGGCGGGCGCAAGGCAAAGGCATCAAGCGCCGCTTCAATCAGCGTTTCGCTATCCGCCCGGGGGATGAGCACCGCCGGGCTAACCCCCAGCGTCAATGTCCAGAAATCAGCTTCGCCAAGGATATAGGCGACCGGCTCTTGCGCCAGACGCCGCGCGACCAGCGGCTCAAGTCCCTCCGGCGCGGCCTCTTCAAGATAGGAAAGGATCATCGCCTCACGCGTCACACCCAAGGCATGGGCTGCCAACAGTTCTGCATCCAGTCGCGGCGTGGCGCTGAGGGGGGCAAGGCGCGCAGCCGCGGCCTTCAGCGCGTCACGCAGCGTCATCCAGCCCTGCCAGACGCTCAGCCTGATCCGCCGTGATCAACGCGCTGACCAGTTCATCCAACTGACCCATCAGAATTTCAGGCAGACGGTGCAGCGTCAGGTTGATGCGATGATCGGTCACCCGCCCCTGCGGGAAGTTATAGGTGCGGATGCGCTCGGACCGGTCGCCCGATCCGACCATGGATTTGCGCACGCCCGACCGGGCAGCATGAAGGATTTCCCGTTCGCGTTCATAAAGACGCGTTCTCAACACCTGCATCGCCTTGGCCCGGTTTTTGTGCTGCGAGCGCTGGTCCTGCTGGATCACGACAATCCCGGTTGGGATATGGGTGATACGGATCGCCGAATCGGTGGTGTTGACGTGCTGGCCGCCCGCGCCCGAAGATCGGTAGATATCGACCTTAAGATCTTTATCCTCAATCTGGACATCAACCTCTTCTGCTTCGGGCAACACAGCGACCGTCGCGGCCGACGTATGGATGCGCCCCCCGCTTTCCGTTGCCGGAACACGCTGCACCCGATGGACGCCCGATTCATATTTTAGCTTGGCAAAAACGCCCGCCCCGGTGATCGAGGCGACAACTTCCTTATAGCCGCCCACTTCCGACTCGCTGGCGGAAATCAGCTCCACCTTCCAGCCCTGGCTTTCGGCATAGCGCTGATACATGCGGAACAGGTCTCCCGCGAACAAGGCCGCTTCATCGCCGCCGGTACCCGCGCGCACTTCCAGCATGGCCGAGCGTTCATCGGCGGCGTCCTTGGGCAAAAGGCGGATTGCCATGTCGCGCTCTGCATCGGCGAGCCGATCCTTGATGGCTTCCAGCTCTTCCTCGGCCATGTCGCGCATATCCGGGTCGTCCAGCATGGCCTGCAAGCCCAGCCGCTCATCCCGCAACTTCTGGAGCGCGGCCGCAGCCTCGGCGACCGGCTCAACTTCAGCATATTCCTTGGACAGCGCCACAAAGCGATCCGGCGGTAGGTCGCCCGACGCCAGCTGCGCCTGAAGCTCGTCACGGCGCCCCAATAAGGCCGCCAGCCGGTCCGCAGAAATCACCGTCATCGGGCGAGCGCGACTGCAAGGCCCGTCAAGGCCACTTCCTCTTGGGAGCCCGAGGCCAAGTCTTTGACGCTGGCGATGCCCTTTGCCAGTTCATCCTCGCCGATCAGCACCGCAAAGCGGGCACCCCAATCATTGGCCTTTTGCATCCGTTTTTTCATATTGCCGCGAAACGCCATGTCACAGGCGATGCCCGCGCGGCGCAACTCGGCCTGTGCCCCAATGCAGGCCTGTTCCGCAGCAGCGCCCATGGGGATCAGCGCCACATCAATGCGCGGCACATCGGGCGCATCCAGCAGCATGGCCAGCCGCTCAATGCCCGCCGCCCAGCCAACGGCCGGCGTGGGCGTGCCGCCCAGGCTTTCAATCAGGCCGTCATAGCGCCCGCCGCCCAGCACAGTGCCCTGTGCCCCTAGCCGGTCGGTCACAAACTCAAAGGCCGTATGACGGTAATAATCCAGCCCGCGCACCAACCGGCTGTCACGCGTCCAGGCAACGCCCGCCGCCTGAAGCCCTTCCGTCACGCTGCCAAAAAAGTCGCGCGCTTCATCGGTGATATAGGTGTCGATATCCGGGGCCGCATCGGCCAGCGGGCGGTCACGCGGGTCTTTGCTGTCAAGAATGCGCAGCGGGTTCTTCTCAAGCCGTTCCTGACTGTCTTCCGACAATTGGGCACGATGATCAGAAAAATACTCGATCAGCGCCGCGCGCCAGGCCGCGCGCGTTCCGCCATCGCCCAGCGTGTTCAGATGCAGCGTCACGCCATCGGCAATGCCAAGTTCGCGCAGCAATTGATCGGCAAAAACCAGCAACTCGACATCTGCCGCCGGCTCCGCCGCGCCAATGATTTCTGCGTCGATCTGATGAAATTGGCGATACCGCCCCTTTTGCGGACGTTCATAACGGAACAAGGGGCCGTGCGTTGCCAGTTTCAGCGGCGTATGCTGCTGCCAACCCTCGGTCAGAAAGGCGCGACACAAGCCGGCGGTAAATTCTGGCCGCAGGGTGATCGATTCACCGCCCCGATCCTCAAAGCTGTACATTTCCTTAGAAACAACGTCGGTCGTTTCGCCCAGCGAACGGGCGAAAACGGCTGTCGGTTCGATAACCGGCACCTCTACCCGCCGAAAGCCATAGAGCTTGCGTACCCGTTCAAACCCCGCAACCACGGTTGCAAAGCGGTCGGCGCTGTCGCCCAACATATCCTGCGTGCCCCGAACCGGCCGGGGCGTTTCAATCTTCGCCATAAGAGCGCCCCCTATAGCCACTGGACCGTCCACGCAAATCCTTGCATGAGGCGCGCAACCAAATATCGAGGACTTCATGAAACTTCGCGTTTTTGCCGCAGCCTTCAGCCTGATGTCGACAAGCCTGTTTGCCCAGGCGATTCCCGAAGCGCGCGACACCGCCTTTCCTGGCACCATGCAGCTTCAGGTCGATGCGACCGATACCAATCAGGGGATCTTCAACGTCCGGCAGACAATCCCGGTTGCAGCGCCTGGGCCAATGGTGCTGCTGTTCCCCAAATGGCTGCCTGGCAACCACGCCGCGCGTGGCCAGATTGAAAAGCTGGCGGGGCTTGTGATCAAGGCCAATGGCCAGACGATCGACTGGAAGCGCGACGCAGAAGATGTTTTTGCCTTCCATATCGACGTGCCGGCCGATTGCCGCGAACTGGAGGTCAGCTTCAAATTCCTGTCCGCGACCGAGCCGGACCAAGGCCGGGTTGTCGTCACGCCCGATATCATCAACCTGCAATGGCAATCCGTCTCGCTCTATCCAGCTGGCTGGTACACCCGGCGCATTCCCGTTGCCGCAAGCGTCACCTACCCCAATGGCTGGCAGGCCGCCACCGCGCTGCGTCCGCTATCGGCAGCCGGCAACACGGTCCGGTATCAAACCGTTGATTATGAGACGCTGGTTGATTCGCCGGTCTTTGCCGGCCGACACGCCCGCAGCGAGGCGCTGACCAACAACGTCACGCTGAACCTGTTTGCCGATGACGCCAAATATCTGGAAGCAACGCCGGCGCAGCTTGAGGTTCATCGCCAACTGGTGGTGCAGGCGGCCAAGCTGTTTGGGATGGTTCCGTTTGACCATTACGACTTCCTTGTCGCGCTGACCGACCAATTGGGCGGCATCGGGCTGGAACATCACCGGTCTTCTGAAAATTCGGTCAATCCCGAATATTTCACCGAATGGTCAAATGGGCCGGGCCGCCGCAACCTGCTGGCGCATGAATTTGCGCACGCCTGGGTTGGCAAATATCGCCGCCCCAATGGCCAGATTGTCCCAGATTTCCGCACCCCGCTCGTCAATGACCTGCTCTGGGCCTATGAGGGGCAAGACCAGTTTTGGGGCTATGTGCTGGGCGCCCGCTCAGGCCTGTTCACCAAGCAGGAAACGCTGGACGCCATTGCGATGATCGCCGCGACGCAGGATGTCCGCCGCGCCCGCGACTGGCGCGATGTCAGCGATACCACACGCGATCCGATTATCACCGATCGCCGCCCCAAGGGCTGGGTCAGCTATCAACGCAGCGAAGATTACTACAATGAGGGCATGCTCATCTGGCTGGAAGTTGATGCGATTCTGCGCCAACGCAGCCGGGGCGCGCGCGGGATGGACGATTTTGCGCGCCAGTTTTTCTCGGGCGCCAGCGGCCGCTGGGATGCGCGCGGCTTCAATTTTGGTGAGATTGTTGAAACGCTGAATGGCGTTGCCCGCTACAATTGGGCCGGCCTGCTGCGGGATCGGCTGAACGGCAAGGCCGCGAACGCGCCATTGGGCGGGTTGATCGCCGGGGGCTATCGCCTGTCTTACGGCAAAGAACCGACCAGCTTTTACCGCGACGCCGAAAAGCGCAGCGCCGAAGTGAACCTAACCTTTTCGCTGGGTCTGTCCGTCTCCAAATCGGGCCATGTCTCCACCGTGCTCTGGGATGGACCGGCCTTTAAAGCGGGGCTCACGACAGCGGCGGAAATTCTGGCGGTTAATGGCCGCGTCTTTTCCGACGAGGTACTGCGCGATGCCGTGGCGCAGGCGGAAGGCACCAAAGAGCCGATCCGGCTGATCGTGCGCTCGGGCAAGCGCGTCTGGACGGCCCCGGTGCAGTGGAATGGCGGCCATCGATATCCCCGGCTTGAGAAAATCGGATCGGGCGAAGGCAGCCTTGATCGCCTGCTTTCGCCGCGCGACTAGCTGCTCTGCGATAGAAAACACCTCGATAGGCGAAATTCCGGCCTATCGAGGCTTTGCCGCAGCGCACAATAAGGCTAAGCGCCCGGCATCATGAGAATCGATCTGATCCCAGCGGGGGATAATCCGCCTGAGACGCTCAACGTGCTGATCGAAGTGCCGATTGGCGGTGAGCCGGTGAAGTATGAGTTCGATAAGGCGTCGGGCGCGCTTTATGTAGATCGCATCCTCCACACGCCGATGCGCTATCCGGCCAATTATGGCTTTATTCCGCATACCTTGGGCGATGATGGTGATCCGCTTGATGCGCTGGTCATCACCCGGTCGCCGATCATGCCGGGGGCCGTAATCAAGGTCCGTCCGGTCGGCGTGCTGCTGATGGAAGATGATGGCGGCGGAGATGAAAAGCTTGTCACCGTGCCGCTCGACAGCACCTTCCCTTATTATAGCGAAGTTGCCGGCCATGATGACCTGCCGCCGATCGTGACCCAGCAGATCGAGCACTTCTTCACGCACTACAAAGATCTTGAGCCCGGCAAATGGGCCAAAATCTCGGGCTGGGGCAATGCTGAGGATGCAAAGAACATCATTCGCGCCGGGCTTGAGCGCGCGAAGAAGGTCGGCTTCTAATCTGCGTCAGACGGCAGTGGTCTCGACATGGTCGGGCCGCTGCCGCGCCGCAATCAGGCAGCCCGCGACGATCAGCAACGTGCCCGCAATTGTCGGCGGCGTGATCGGCTCGCCAAAGGCCCACCAGCCGACCAAGGCCGCCCAGAGAAACGCCGTATATTCAACTGGCACGAGGATCTGCGCTTCTGCCCGGCGATAGGCCCAAGCCAGCAGCATGAGCGAAACGAACGACAAGATGGCGGCGGCCGTCATCGCCGGCAGGTGGACCATAGCTGGCCAGACCGCGAGCCAAGGGGCTGCCAGCGCCAGCGTCGCCAATGAAAATACGCTCATAAAAAACGCAACTTCCACCGGCCCCGCCAGCTGCGCCTGTTGCCGCTGTAAGATCAGATTATAGGCATAGAGCACCGCCGACAGGAAGATGGAGGCCATGCCCCACAGCACATCGGTGCCGCCTGTCGCCTCCCCCAACCGCGCCACCGCAATGACGACCACGCCCGCAAGCCCCATGACTGAAGCGAGGATGGACTGGCGGCTGATCCGCTCCTTCAGCATGACGGCTGCCAGATAAAGGGTGATCAGTGGCGCGATGAAACTCAGCGCAATGCCCTCGGCCAGCGGCACCCGCGCGATCCCCCAGAAAAAGGTAAAGGCCATCAGACCGCCAATGCAGCCGCGCAGCGCGTGCAGCCGCAGCACATGGGGCGCCGGCCAAGCCGTGCGCGTGGCCGCCATGCCGATGCCGCCCAGACTCAGGCTAACAATCTGCCGCCAGAACATGGCGTTATAGGCACCAATGGCGAGGACGAGGCTTTTCATCACCCCGTCCATCACCGAGAACAGGGCAATGCCAAGACAGGCGACCAGAAAGGCCGGTAAAGGAGAGGTCCGCGCCGTCATCACCCTGCTTAGCGGAACGCGTGGGTGATGCCGCCCGCATCAATGTTGAGCTTTTGCCCCGAGGCATAGGCATTGTCGGCCGAAACGAACCAGAGCACGGCTTTGGCCACATCGTCCGGGATAGAAACGCGACCAAAGGGAAAGCGGCTGTCCAGCTCGTGGATATTGGCCACGCCCGTGACGGCCTTGGCCAGCCGGTCGCCCATGTCCGATACGGTCAGGCTGGGCGCGACGATGTTCACGCGCACGCCATGCTTTTGTTCTTCCTTGGAAAGGGTGAGCGCCAGCGATTCCATCGCGGCCTTGCCCATATTATAGGGCGCGCCATTGGCGGCGTGGCTGAGCGTTGCAACGCTGGAAATCATAATGATGTCGGACCGCTCATGCTGGCGGAGATGCGGCAGCGCGTATTTGGACATATAATGCGGGGCAAAGGCATGGACGCGCACCACGCGCTCCAATTCCAGCGGGTCGGTATCCGCCACGCTCTGCCCCCGGCTGGCGATCCCGGCATTGTTGATCAGGATCGACAGACTGCCAAAGTCGCGCACAACGGCGGCAACCATCGCTTCGCAGGCGGCTGGATCATCCACGCCCGCGCCATAGGCTTCGGCGCGGCGACCCATCGCCCGGATTTCTGCGACAACGGCCTCGGCCTCGCCGGCTTCACGCCGATAATTGACGGCCACATCCGCGCCCGCAGCGGCCAGCGTCAGCGCAATGCTGCGGCCAATCCCGCGTGACCCGCCGGTAACCAGCGCAACCCGTCCTTCCAGAACTCCCGAACCCACAGCGTCATCTCCCTGAATATGGTTTTCAGGGTGATGAACGCTGTGTCCGGTTTCGGCAAGAGGGGGTTAGGCCGCCAGCTTGCGCAGAACGTAGTGGAGGATGCCGCCATTCATAAAATATTCGACTTCATTGGCGGTATCGATGCGGCAGAGTGCCTTGAAGGTGAAGCTGGAGCCATCCTTGCGGGTGACCTTCACCTCCACTTCCTGACGCGGCTTCAGATTGGCAACACCGGTGATGGTGAAGCTATCATCGCCCGTCAGGCCCAGCGAGGTGCGCGTGTCGCCGCCCAGGAACTGGAGCGGAAGCACGCCCATGCCAACCAGGTTGGAACGGTGGATACGCTCAAAGCTTTCCACGATCACGGCGCGGACGCCCAGCAAATTGGTGCCCTTGGCCGCCCAGTCGCGCGACGAGCCGGTGCCATATTCCTTGCCGCCCATGACGACGAGGGGCGTGCCCGCTTCCTTATGCTTCATGGCGACGTCGTAGATCGGCAGAACTTCGTCGCCATAACGCGACATGCCGCCTTCCACGCCGGGGACCATTTCGTTCTTGATGCGGATATTGGCGAAGGTGCCGCGCATCATCACATGATGGTGGCCGCGGCGGGCGCCGTAGGAGTTGAAGTCCGCCTTGGCGACCTGACGCTCCATCAGCCACTTGCCCGCCGGGCTATCGGCCTTGATCGAGCCGGCCGGGCTGATGTGGTCGGTCGTGATGGAATCCCCGAGGATCGCGAGCGGCTTTGCCTCAACGATATCGGCAACGGGTGCCGGGGTCATCGACATGCCGTCGAAATAAGGCGGGTTGGCCACATAGGTGGAGCCGCTGCGCCAGCTATAGGTTTCCGACCCTTCGACGTTGATCGCCTGCCAGTGCTTGTCGCCCAGATAGACATTGGCATAGCGCGCTTCAAACATGTTGCGATCAATGCACGCAGCCATCGCGTCCGCGACTTCCTGATTGCTCGGCCAGATGTCCTTCAGATAGACGTCCTGCCCATCCTTGCTCTTGCCAATGGGCGTGGTCACAAAGTCTTCGGTCACCGTGCCCTTCAAGGCATAAGCGACGACGAGCGGCGGCGAGGCCAGGAAGTTGGCGCGCACGTCCGGCGAGACGCGGCCCTCAAAGTTGCGGTTGCCCGAAAGGACCGAGGCCGCAACAATATCACCGCCATTGATCGCCTTGGAAATCGGCTCGGCCAACGGGCCTGAATTGCCGATACAGGTGGTGCAGCCATAGCCGACAAGGTTGAAGCCAATCGCATCAAGGTGCGACTGAAGGCCCGCTTTGTTCAGATAATCGGTGACAACCTGCGAGCCGGGGGCCAGCGAGGTCTTGACCCAAGGCTTGGGGCTAAGCCCCAGCTCATTCGCCTTTTTGGCGACAAGGCCGGCGGCCACAAGCACGCCGGGGTTGGAAGTGTTGGTGCAGCTGGTGATCGCGGCAATCACAACATCGCCATCGCCAATGTCATGGTCCTTGCCTTCAACCGCCACGCGCTTGAAGCCCTGATGCTTGTAGACGTCGGCCAGATCCTTGTTGAACACATCGTCCACATTGGGAAGCGCAACGCGATCCTGCGGGCGCTTCGGCCCGGCGAGCGACGGCACAACACTTGCCATGTCGAGTTCAAGCGTATCGGTAAAGATCGGCTCCGGACCATGCGGGTCGAGCCACAGGCCCTGTTCCTTGGCATAGGCTTCAACGAGCGCGATCTGGTCTTCGGCGCGGCCGGTCAGGCGCATATAATCCAGCGTCTTGTCGTCAATGCCGAAGAAGCCGCAGGTCGCGCCATATTCCGGCGCCATATTGGCCAGCGTCGCGCGGTCGGCGAGCGACAGATGCTCGAGGCCCGGGCCAAAATATTCGACAAAGCGGCCCACCACGCCCTTGGCGCGCAGCATCTGGGTGCAGGTGAGGACGAGGTCCGTCGCGGTCACGCCTTCGGGCAGACGGCCCGTCAGCTTGAAGCCGACGACTTCGGGGATCAGCATGGAGACCGGCTGGCCGAGCATCGCGGCTTCCGCCTCAATACCGCCCACGCCCCAGCCGAGCACGCCCAGGCCGTTGATCATCGTCGTGTGGCTGTCCGTGCCGACGCAGGTGTCGGGATAGGCCACCGACGCGCCTGACGCGTCTTGCGACGTCCAGACGGCTTGGGCGATATGTTCCAGATTCACCTGATGGCAGATGCCCGTTCCCGGGGGGACGGCTTTGAAGTTGGACAGCGACTTGGAGCCCCATTTCAGGAAGTCATAACGCTCGCCATTGCGGTAATATTCAATCTCGACATTCTGTTCGAACGCCTTGGGGTGGCCAAACTCATCGACCATCACCGAGTGGTCGATGACGAGGTGAACGGGGACAAGCGGATTGATCTTCGAGGTATCGCCGCCCAGCTTCGCAATCGCGTCGCGCATCGCCGCCAGATCGACCACGCAGGGAACGCCCGTAAAGTCCTGCAACAGCACGCGCGCCGGGCGGTACTGAATTTCGTTCTGCGATTCCTTGGGGTTCTTCTGCCAATCGACCAGCGCCTGAATATCGGCGGTGGAAACGGTGAAGCCGCCATCTTCAAAGCGCAGCAGATTTTCCAGCAGCACCTTCATCGAGAAAGGCAGGCGCGAGACATCACCCAGCTTCGCCGCCGCCTTTTTGAGCGAATAATAAGCGTAGCTCTTGCCGCCAACCGAAAGCGTGTCGCGGGTGCCGAGCGTGTCCTGGCCTGTCGTCGTCATGTGATGCGCGTCCTCATTCGTCGCTAGATGCCCCGCGCCGGTGGGGAGGACGAGGCACGAAAAACGGCCCCTATTTTCCGGCGAAAAGCAGGTTGAAATCCTGATCGGAGCCGTTGCGGCGATTGGCCCGGAGAGTCAAGGGTGACGATGGTCGCAAGCGGGCCGCCATTCTCGCAGACCCTCATTCTCGCGGCCCCCTTGCCACGCACGACCAACTGACCGATAGTCCTTCACGAAGCCCCCACGCACGGCTTCCGGGGAATAGTACACCCCGCCAAAGCGGAACTGTGCCGACCGTCTTCGGTACTGCACTTCCTGACCCCTATGGTCGGGGAGCCTGTGGCGTATGTCCAAGGCTTTCCAGCCCAAAGGTCTCAGGTGCCGACTTTGGCGGTGTACTAACTCCCCGATCACCAAGGGTTCAGAGAAGTCATATGCGGGGGCGCCCGCATTCGACGATCTTGGGGGAGGCGTTATGTCCCTGAAATTATATGAAAGACTTACGGGCCTATTGGCCTTTGACGGGTGTCTGGGCGTCTATTTTCTGCTGATGGATGATCGCCGCTTTCGCGTGCTGAACACCGTGGAAAGGCTGCACCATCTGCGCGGGAGAACGGTGGAGGTTTCAGGGCCGCGCGTGGCCTATAACATCCTGTCGGTTGATCGCATCGCCAAGGCTTAGAAAGCCGCTCAGGCAGGCGCGAAATCCAGCCCGATATCAGCAGCGGGCGCGCTCTGCGTCAGGCGGCCAACCGAGATATAGGTAACGCCCGTTTCCGCCTTGGCGCGGATGGTCTCCAGCGTCACCCCGCCCGAGGCTTCGGTCGGCACGCGCCCGGCGACCAGCGCCACGGCGTTGCGCAGCATGGCTGCATCCATATTATCCAGCAGCAGATGCGTGGCCCCTGCGGCCAGCCCGGGCTCAATCTGATCCAGCCGGTCCACCTCTAGGATGATCTGCGCAACACCCGCATCGCGCGCGCGCTTCACCGCCTCGGCAACGCCGCCGGCCACGGCAACATGATTGTCCTTGATCATCGCCGCATCCCACAGGCCCATGCGGTGGTTGGTCGCGCCGCCCATGCGGGTTGCGTATTTTTCCAGCACGCGCAGGCCGGGGATGGTTTTGCGGGTATCAAGCAAGGTGCAGCCCGTGCCCGCAATGGCGTCCACATAAGCGCGCGTCATCGTCGCAATGCCCGACAAATGCTGGACAATGTTGAGCGCCGATCGCTCGGCCGTCAGCAACGCGCGCGCTTTGCCCGACAGGCGCATCAAAGGCGTGGCGGGCGCCGCTTTCGTGCCTTCTTCTGCCAAAATGTCAATCTGCATGGACGGATCAAGATGCCGGAAAATCGCTTCTGCAAGCGGCAGGCCCGCAACGACAATCGCGTCCCGGCTTTCCATCACCCCTGAAAAGCGGGCCTCTGCCGGGATCACGCTTTCCGACGTGACATCCCGGCCAGACGGACCAAGGTCTTCCGCCAAGGTTGCATGAACAAAGGCGGCAAGGTCAAAATTGGGAAGCGCAAAGCTCATGCCGGGCGCGCGCCCAGATCGCCCTGCCCCACGGTGCCGCTGGCCATATCCAGCATCCGATCAAGGCTCTTCTTCGCCTGCAAGCGCAGACCTTCTTCAACATGCACCTGCGGGGTCAGGTCGCGCAGCGCGAGATAGAGCTTTTCCAGCGTGTTCAGCGCCATGAACGGGCAAATATTGCAGTTGCAATTGCCGTCCGCACCGGGCGCGCCGATGAAATTCTTGTGCGGCATCGCCAATTCCATCTGGTGGATGATGTGCGGCTCGGTCGCCACAATCAACGTGTCGCCGGGCATTTCCTTCGCATAAGTCAGGATGCCGCTGGTCGAGCCGACATAATCCGCATGCTCCACGATATGCGCCGGGCATTCGGGATGGGCCGCCACCGGCGCGCCGGGGTGCTGCGCCTTTAATTTGACGAGTTCGGTTTCGGAAAACGCCTCATGGACGATGCACACGCCGGGCCAGAGCAACATCTCGCGTCCCAGCTTGCGCTGAAGATATCCCCCCAGATGCTTGTCGGGCCCGAAGATGATCTTCTGATCTTTGGGGATCTGCGACAAAATCTTCTCAGCCGACGAGCTTGTGACGATAATATCAGACAGCGCCTTAACTTCGGTAGAGCAGTTGATATAGGTCAGCGCGATATGGTCGGGATGGGCGGCGCGAAAGGCCGCGAACTGATCGGGCGGGCAGCTGTCTTCAAGGCTGCACCCGGCATCCATATCGGGCAGGATCACCGTCTTTTCGGGTGAGAGGATTTTTGCGGTTTCCGCCATGAAGCGCACGCCGCAAAAGGCAATCACTTCCGCATCGGTCTGCTGCGCCTTGCGGCTCAATTCCAGGCTGTCGCCCACATAATCGGCCAGGTCCTGAATTTCCGGCCGCTGATAATAATGGGCGAGGATGATGGCGTTGCGTTCCTTGCGCAACTGCTCAATCCCGGCACGCAGATCGATGCCCGCCAATTGGCCCGTCGGTGCATTCATCGCCTTCATCCTCTTGTCAAAACGCGGCTGGCCCGGCTCTTAAACCGGTGATGGGCCGCCGCCTAGCAAAACTAAAGCTGCGGGGAAACCAGCACCCAATCGGCATCGGCCCCCGTCACGAGCCCGCGGTCTCGCAAATCAATCAGATGCGCCAGCACCGATCGGCCGGCCGCCGGGTGCAACCGCGCATCCACGCCCTTGTACATGCTCGCCACCATTTCGGGGATATGGCCGACGCCGTCGGCCAACAGACGCAAAATCTGCCCTTCGCGCTGCTTGCGATGGCCCATCATGCCGCGCACCAACCGCTTGGGGTTATCAATCAACGCGCCATGCGCGGGATAATATACCGCGTCGTCGCGCTCCATCAGCAAGGCAAGGCTGCGCATATAGGCCGCCATATCGCCATCGGGCGGCGATACGACGCTGGTAGACCAGCCCATCACATGGTCGCCGGTAAACAGCGCTTGTTCTTCCGCCAGAGCAAAGCACAAATGGTTGGACGTATGGCCCGGCGTTGCCACCGCGGTCAGCGTCCAGCCCGGGCCAGACAGGCTCTCGCCATCCGCCAGCACTTGGTCGGGCGCATAGGTTGCGTCAAAGCTGGCGTCGGCACGCGGCCCATCATCTTCCAGCACCAAAGGTGCACAGCCAATGACGGGCGCGCCGGTGGCAGCGGCCAGCGGGGCGGCAGCCGGGCTGTGATCGCGATGGGTGTGGGTGCACAGGATCGCCGTGACCGTTTCATCCGCCAGAATACGGGTTAGCGCCGCGACATGGCCCGGATCATCCCCCAAGGGGCCGGGATCGATCACCGCAACGGCGCCTTGGCCCACAATATAGGTTTGCGTCCCCGTATAGCTAAATGGCGACGGGTTATGAGCAAGCACCCGGCGCACAAGCGGGCTCAGCTGCTCGGCGACGGCATAAGGCTCTTTGGAAAGATCGGGCGCGTTCATGTTCTCAGCATGTGGCGAAGCCCAACCGATTATTCAATAAGGGAGGCCGGGAAGCAGGCGGCGGGAAGAATCCGCCCGCTTCCCGGACAAGTCCGGCTTTGGGGGGGAGGTTGCCGGACGGGGAAGGTGCCTTGCCTGCGGGGCGCTGCAAGACAAAGCCCTTGAAGAGGTTCTGGCGGGCCTGCCGTGAACCGAGCCTGAACGGTTCGCTTATTGCGCCGGGGCGATGCCCTGTTCGGCCATCAGTTCTTCCAGTTCGCCCGCTTCAAACATTTCCATCATAATGTCGGACCCGCCAACAAACTCGCCCTTCACATAAAGCTGGGGGATCGTCGGCCAGTCAGAGAAATCTTTGATGCCCGCGCGGATTTGCGGGTCTTGCAGCACATCGACGCTGGCATATTCAACGCCCAGACGATCAAGGATCGCCACCGCCCGGCTGGAAAAGCCGCATTGCGGAAAAAGCGGTGTGCCCTTCATAAAAAGCACCACGTCATTGCCGTTGACGATCTCGCCAATGCGCGCGTTGGTATCGGTCATCCTAAAGTCTCCTCAGTCGGGCGTCGCGGTGGTCAGTTGCAGGGCGTGCAATTCGCCGCCCATCCGCCCGCCCAACGCCGCATAAACGGCCTGATGCTGGCGCACGCGCGGCATCCCGCGAAAAGCCGCGCTTTCGACGCGCGCGGCATAATGGTCTCCATCCCCGGCAAGGTCGGTAATTTCCACCTTGGCATCGGGAAAGGCAGCGCGGATCAGCGTCTCAATATCGGCAGCAGCCATCGGCATGGGCGCTTATTTCGCCTCCAGAAGCTGGCGGCGCGCCTCTACCGTCTGATCGGCAAGGGCGGTGCGTACTTCCTCGTCGCTGGTGTCAACGCCGGCCGCGATCAGATCGCCCAGCAGCTTGCGGACAACATCCTCATCGCCGGCTTCTTCAAAATCGGCCTGGACCACGGCCTTAGCATAGGCATCGGTTTCTGCCGCCGTCAGCCCCATTTTGGCCGCTGCCCATTCGCCGACCAGCCGGTTGCGTCGCGCCGTGACCCGAAAGGCCATTTCCTGATCATGGGCAAACTTGTTTTCAAAGGCGGCTTCGCGGTTGTCAAAACTGGTCATGGACAGGTCCCTCTGTTCCTTGATGGCTTTATTCAAGATAGGAGGCGGGAGCCCCGGCTTCAACGGCTCGGGGCCCGCTTAATCATCAGTCCATCGTCACGACGAGCTTGCCGATCGCCTCGCGCCGGGCCATTTTGGCAATCGCCTCTCCACCGCGTTCCAGCGGGAAGGTATCGGTGACGCGCGGGTTGATCTTACCCTGCTTCCAAAGGTCAAACAGCTCGGCGATATGGGCACGGTTGGCTTCTGGATCGCGCATTGTGAACGCGCCCCAGAAAACGCCGCACACGTCGCAGCTTTTCAGCAGCGTCAGGTTCAGCGGCAGGCGCGGAATGCCGGCGGGGAAGCCAACGACCAGATAGCGCCCTTCCCAAGCGATGCAGCGAATGGCCGGGTCCGCATAGTCGCCGCCCACGGCATCATAAATGACATCCGCGCCATTGGGGCCAACCGCCGCTTTGAACGCATCAGACAGCGCCTTGGACTGATCTTTATCAAAGGGCGCGCGGCCATAGATCACCACGTCATGCGCACCTGCCGCGCGGGCGGCAGCCGCTTTTTCCTCTGACGAGACAGCGGCGATAACGCGCGCGCCATAAGCAACGCCCAATTCCACGGCCGCAAGCCCCACGCCCCCGGCCGCGCCCAGCACCAGCAGCGTCTCACCCGCCTTCAGATGCCCGCGATCCACCAGCGCGTGGATTGACGTGCCATAGGTCAGGATCAGCGCCGCGCCTTCAGCAAAGCTGCGCTCGGCCGGCAGCGGATAGGCGGTCGCTGCATTGAGCAGCGCCTTTTCCGCCATGCCGCCATTATTGCCCGTGGCGCCCAGCACGCGGTCACCGGGCTTAAACTGGGTCACGCCCTCGCCCACCGCCTCAACAATGCCGGCCGCTTCGCTGCCCGGCGCAAAGGGCCGCGGCGGCTTAAACTGATATTTATCCTCAATGACAAGCACGTCGGGATAATTGACCGAACAGGCCTTGACCGAAATCAGGATCTGGCCAGGGCCGGGTGTCGGGTCTGCAACGTCTTCAAGAACCAGCGTTTCCGGACCACCCGGGGCTTTGGACAATAAGGCCTTCATGTCACTGCTCCTGCTTGCCACGGCCAGGCTGATTTTGCCCGGCTCTCATAGGCTGAAATCTTGTCGTCCATCGCCAGCGTCAGGCCCACTTCATCCAGGCCATTCAGCAGGCAATGCTTGCGAAATGCGTCAATCTCAAACCGGAAGCGATCCTGATACGGGGTCGTCACCGTCTGCGTTTCAAGGTCAATATGGATCGGGTCGGTCTTGGCGACCTCAAGCAGCCGATCCACCGCTTCTTGCGGCAGAACCACCGTCAAAATACCATTTTTGAAGGCATTGCCCGAGAAGATATCAGAAAAGCTCGGCGCGATGACAGCTTTGATGCCCAGATCAGCCAGCGCCCAAGCAGCGTGTTCACGGCTGGAGCCGCAGCCAAAATTATCGCCCGCGATCAGAATGGGGGCGCCCGAAAATTCGGGGCTGTCAAACAGATTGTCCGGGTCCTTGCGCAGGGCCTCAAACGCCCCTTTCCCCAGACCAGAGCGCGTAATCGTCTTCAGCCATTCGGCCGGGATGATGACATCTGTGTCTATATTCTTGAGGCCGAACGGATAGGCCTTGCCTTCAATGCTGGTGACCGCTTCCACCTGAAATCCCTTTCGCTTGAGATATCCGATTGGCCGGGCGGCCCGCCCGCGTCAACCCTGCAACTTGGTCAGCGCGCCAGCCGTTGCCACACAGAGCAGCACAACCACCGTCGCGCGCCAGATCCGCTCAGGCACGATACCAAAAAAGCGTGCACCAATATGATTGCCCAAAAGCATCATTGGAAATGCAGCGGCAGCCACCAGCAGCAAATGGCTGGTCAGCAACCCGCGCAGCGCCGCCGTAGTTGTTCCGGCGATCCCGGCGGCGAAGAACACAAGGATCATCGATCCGCGCGCTGCCATGGGGGTGACACCGGAGCGCACGAAATAGAGGATGACAGGCGGTCCCGGCATGGCCGCGAAGCCATTCAGAAATCCCGCTGCCAGTCCCGTTGCTGCCCGGTGCGCCATTGCCGGATT
Source organism: Chakrabartia sp. (assembly GCA_046074265.1). Taxonomy (GTDB): domain Bacteria; phylum Pseudomonadota; class Alphaproteobacteria; order Sphingomonadales; family Sphingomonadaceae; genus Aquisediminimonas. The sequence goes on along the minus strand of JBJTNW010000022.1, from coordinate 42,560 downwards.
AGGCGTCGGCGCGCGCTTGATCAGGAATGTCCCAAAACACGCCAGCGCGATGCCCGCGATCATCAACCGCGCCATTTCATGGGGCGTGGCGGCCAGCACAAAAAGGCCAATCGGCGTGCCGATCATTGCGAACAGGGCAACGCTTGTCACCAATTTGCGGTCGATATGGTCTAGCGCCTTGGAGACGCCAAAAGGGCCAATCAGCGTTTGCAGCAGGATCGCAAGTAGCACCGCATCGGTCGGAGGAACGACCAGACCCATCAGCGGCACGGCAAGGATTGCAAAGCCAAAGCCGGTCAGCCCGCGGACAATTGCGGCGCCCAAGATAATGACTGCCAAGGCGATCGCCGCAGACGACGACAAATCCAACGCTGCATATACCTGATCTAGCACACCCAATCCCCCCTTGGCTTTGGGGGTAACGCGGCCCGACGATCAGGGAAAGCGAGAAATGATCAGCGGCGGTGCGGTCGCGCCCGACGCGATTTACGATCCGGCATTTGCTGGCACTGGTCCTGAACGCTGGCGCTGCATGGCGGGTAGCTGGCCTGAGGCGTGGGGGCCGGCCCAACGGCCTTGGGGGCCCATCGCACGCCGCCCGGTGCCATCATGCCAGCTTGGCCGGCGCTCCCCTCGCCCATCTGACCATGGCTCATATCGCCTGACATGGTTGGGTCACTCGGCATTCCGGGCTGGCTCGGGGTGCTGGGCGGCATCGGCGTTTCCGGTGGGGTGGGCATGGTCGGGTTTTCCGGCACGGGGGATGGCCGCGTCGGATCGTTGGGCGGCGAAGGCACGCCCGGTTGCGGGATCGGCTGAGCTTCGCCGGGCATCGGCGCCCCCGGCACTTCGGGCGCAGGGCCCGACATATCCTGCCCCATCGTCTGTGCGGTCAGCGCCGAGGGCGCGGCCAACACGGCAATCGGCAGGATAACCCGTCGCAGCGCAACAATCTTCATGGTCTTCCTCCATCACCCCAAGCCGGGGCAGATTATAGGAACGCGGGAAAGCGCCGGGGGTTCCGGCCGCACCCTTACTAGCGCGGCGCGGCCTCATCGGTGCCCGCGCGTGCCAGCACCGGCGCAAGCCAGCCTGGCACCAAGGCATCGCCCGGAGCATCGGCGGGCCGCCGCTCCACCCGGCCATCAGGCAGGATGAAGAGGCGACGGGTCACCTTTTGACGGTAGTTCATCCGTGCCGTGTTTTCCTGCCCAATATAGCAGCCTTTGGTAAAGCTGACGCCGTTCAGCTCGGCCGCATTTGCTTCAAGCCACAACGTCTTGTCTTGCCCCAGTTCGGCCACCCCTTCGGCAACGCCCAGCGCCCGCCGATGCGCGTGGTAGCCCGCCGTCGCTTCCCCCCCAAAGGCCGCAATCCAGCGATAGCCAAGCGCCGGCAGCCGAGGATCGGGCACGCCCTGCCCGGCGTCACGCGACCAATGGACGCCAAGGGCGGGGTCACGCGCGATCTGGATCGGGCGGCGCAGCCGGTAGAGGCTAAGTCTTTTGGCGAGTGCATCTGCCTGATCGGCCTCGCAATCGATCAGCAGATCATCCCCCTCGGCCCAGATGATGAAATCAAACAGCGCTTTGCCTTGAGGCGTCAAAAGTCCCGCCCAAACAGGCAGCGGGCCAAGCACATCATTGGTCACAAGCCCCTGCAAAAAACCGCGAACATCGTCGCCGGACAGCCGAATAACGGCGCGGTCGGCCAGCAGGGTGGGCGATGGGCTTTCAGGCATGGAATCTGGCATGACCTTCATCTAGGGAGGCTTTTGTTGATTCCCAAGTCCTGAAACGTGACGGAGCCTCCATGACCGACCGCCTCACCCTTCGCCGCCCGGATGACTGGCACGTTCATCTGCGCGATGGCGATATGTTGAAGGCGGTGGTCGGCTATACGGCGCGCCAGTTCCGCCGGGCGATTGTCATGCCCAATCTGAAGCCCCCGGTGACAAGCGCAGAAATGGCGCGAGCCTATCGCGCACGCATTTTGGCGGCCCTGCCCGAAGGCAGCGATTTTGAGCCGCTGATGACCTGCTATCTGACCGACACGACCGATCCGGACGACCTGGCACATGGTTTTGAATCGGGGGCGTTTGCTGCGGCCAAACTTTACCCCGCCAACGCGACGACCAATTCCGCGCATGGCGTAACTGATATTGCCAGGCTCTACCCCGTGCTTGCGCGGATGGAAAAAATCGGCATGCCGTTTCTCGTCCATGGCGAAGTGACCGACCATGAGGTGGACGTTTTTGACCGCGAAGCGGTGTTTATCGACCGGATTTTCGCGCGCATCACGGCGGACTTTTCCGGTCTGCGCACGGTGTTTGAACATATCACCACCAAGGACGCGGCAGATTTTGTTAGTGCAGCCGGTCCCAATGTTGCTGCCACCATCACGCCGCAGCATCTGCACATCAGCCGCAATGATATGCTGGTCGGCGGCATCCGCCCGCATCTTTATTGCCTGCCGATCGTCAAGCGCGAGGTTCACCGCCTGGCCTTGCGCAAGGCGGCGACGTCCGGCTCGCCCAAATTCTTTCTTGGGACAGACACAGCGCCCCACGCCATCGAAACCAAGGAAGCCAGTTGCGGTTGCGCCGGGGTTTTCAACGCACCCTATGCAATTGAAAGCTACGCTGCCGTTTTTGATGCCGAAGGCGCGCTCGACAAGTTGGAAGCCTTTGCCTCGCTAAACGGCCCGGCCTTTTACCGCCTGCCCGTCAATCAAGACCAGATCACGCTGGTCCGAGGTGGAGAGACGGTGCCAGACCGCATCCCCGCGGCCGGGTCAGAGCTTGTTCCCTTCCACGCGGGTGAGACGCTCGCTTGGCGCCTTGTTTAAGCCAGTCTTTGCTTAAAAAGGCAGCCACTTCGCCTTTTCGCTGAACTTCATATAGCCGATATTCGCGCCAAGCCGCATCCCAACGCCCATCCGGATCGGGATGACAACCACATTGCCGCGCTGGAGATAGGTCGCCGACAGGCCGCCGACAAAATAGGCGCGCCCCTCAATCTGCGCAAAGCGGGCGTAAAGATCCTGACTGTCGTAGAGGTTATAGACGAGCACAAAGGTCTTGGTTGCATCCCCGCCGATATCGACGCCCAGCGACGGACCAGTCCAGTAAACCGGGCGCTGGCCCTCCACCTTGTGGATCATCGTGCCCGAGCCATAGCGCAAGCCCAGCACAAACGCGCCAGAGGCTTCCCGCCCGGCAATATAGGCATTGGGTTCGCCCTGGTCCTTCAGAATTTTCTCAATCAGTTCAGCTAGTCCCTTGGCCCCTTTGCCAAATACGCCTTGCGCCGCGCCGATCAGGTCATCTTTCTTATAGGTGGATGCGGCAGCGGAAGTGACCGGCGCCGTCGGGCTGCCAGCGACTGGCGCGGACGCTGCAGAAGTCCCAGAAGCCGCAGGCGCACTTGCCCCGTCCGCTGCGCTATCAACCGGGCCTGCCGGCATTGCGGTCGCTGTCGGCTGAGCAGAGGCTCCGGCAGGCGCGATGTCGGACTGAACGGGATCAACCGGCCCGGTCGCCGCCGTGGGCGCCGCAGCGGGCGCTTCCGGCACTTCATAAGCCGCATTCGGATCGACCTGCCGCACCGCACCCTGCGCCTGGGCAGTGGCCGGAACAGGGCTGAGCAGCATCACCAGCGCAGAGCCTGCCATGCCAAGCTGCTTGGCCCAAATGCCCAAAATGCGTCGGTCGATCATCATATTTCTCCGGATAACAAATCCCGCAGCCTGCCCCATGACGCGATCCCAAGCGCCGCATCAAGCGGGCAGCGACGAGCCGAGTCGCTTTTGCGCCAGCCTGAATCGTTCAAACAGGCATAAGAGGGCATTGTCTCCGCCCGCGCCCCTCGCTATAGGCCCCGCAGCCAGACGCGCCGGAGACGTGGGTGAGTGGCTGAAACCAACGCTTTGCTAAAGCGTCATACGGGTAACCGTATCGAGGGTTCGAATCCCTCCGTCTCCGCCAGCACCTTCCTTTGCCCCTGCTCTATCGTGCAGGGGCCAGCAGCTTTTGGACTTCGGGCTGATCTTCGATTGTTTGAAACAAGCCGGGCTTAAGCTGCATTTCGGGCGCTGCCTGTTCAAACGCATAGCCATAGGCAAGCAGCTTGGCCTCGCTCCATTTGGGGCCGATGAAGCTCAGGCCAACGGGAAGGCCGAGAACGCCGCCCATGGGCACGGTTAAATGCGGGTAGCCGGCCACCGCCGCAAGGGCGCCGGCCCCGCCAAAGGGCGCCTGATCACCATTGACCGGATCAATGAACCAAGCCGGGGGCGCGGTTGGGGCGATAAGGGCGGCGACATTTTGGCCCGCCAGCATCTTGTCTAGCCCTTCTGGCCCGGCAAGCCGCTGGGCCGTTACGCGCGCTTTTTGATAATCGGGATCGTCAGGGCCTTTGGTGGCCTGCGCGGTCAGGAAGGCCGCCTGACCAAAAAGGGCCAACTCCTTGGACGCGTGCGTTGTGTTGAAGGCGATAACATCTTCCAGCGTGCGGGCGGCAACGGTGCCGGGCGTTGATGCCAGATAGGCATTCAGATCGCTTTTCAGCTCCGTCATCAATATTTTATACTCGGCCTCTCCAATCTGGCGCCGGTCGGGCGCCTCGCTGATATCGACAAGGATCGCGCCTTGCGCTTTCAATACGACCAGCGCCGCCTCAAACCGGGTGTCCACGCCGGCATGCCAGCCGGTTGCCCAGCGCAGCACGCCCAGCCGCACATTTTTTAGCGCATCGGGGCGCAATGCGGCCGCATAGTCAACCTTATGGGCGTCGGCATCCCGCGTCGCCGCGTCGGCTGGATCGCTGCCGGCAATGGCCGAGAGCAGCATCGCTGCGGTGCGGACATCACGCGCCATGGGGCCTGCTGTATCCTGACTATGGCTGATGGGGACAATATGGGTTCGGCTCACCAGGCCCAGCGTCGGCTTTAGCCCAACAATGCCGTTGACGGCCGCAGGGCAGGTGATGCTGCCATCCGTTTCTGTGCCGATCGCGGCCGTGACCATGCCCGCGGCAACTGCCGCCCCACTGCCCGAGGAGGAGCCACAGGGGCTGCGCGACAAGGCAAAAGGATTGCGCGTTTGGCCACCCACGGCGCTCCACCCTGAAATGGAGGTGTCGGACCGGATATTGGCCCATTCTGACAAGTTGGTCTTGCCGAGGATAACGCCCCCAGCCTGGCGCAACCGGGCCACCAGCGGCGCATCGCGCCCGGTCACATTGGCGCTTAGGGCAAGGCTGCCCGCCGTGGTGGCAACCGGCCCGGCGGTTTCAATATTGTCCTTAATAAGGATTGGCAGGCCACCCAGCGGACCGATTTTGCGGCCGCGTCGATCAAGCGCGCGGGCTTGGTCAAGCGCAGTCGGATCAAGAGCAATCACCGCATTGATGCGCGGGTTAAGGTGGATCACCCGGTCTATCGCGGCGGCGGTCTGCGCTTCTGCCCCGGCGACAGGGGCGGCGGCATGCCCGACCCCCATGGGCATTGCCATCCCGGCGATTAACGTCGCGAAGCCCCGGATCTTCATGCGCTTATCCCTTTCAAGCCTCTAAATGGAGAACAACGGGCTGTGCATCCCGGCCCACGCCGCGACGCACAGCCCATTGTTGGCCTATCAGAAGTTCAGGGCAGCCCCCAGGCGGAAATAGGTGCCCAGAATGCCCTGGAAGTAAACGCTGGTCCCGCCGCTTGCCGGATAAGGGAAAGGCGGCTTCGCATCGAACAGATTGTCCACACTGCCGCGAAGCGTGATCGCCTTGTTGACGCGATAGGACAGGCTCAGGTTGAAATAGCTGAACGCATCCACCTTCGGGATCGAGTAGAAATCCTTCGACAAATTGGGGTCAACCGCGGCCGGGCCGATATAGTTGAACTGCAATTGGCCGTAGAAGCCGCCATTGGTATAGCCCAAGGACGCCACCGCCTTATGGGGCGAAAAACCAACCGAGTTATCAAGCTGGTTGGGGTTGGAACCCATCGTCACCTGGCTCGTCCGGCTGATCAGATACTGATAGCTGACATTGAGCGAGGTGGAGCTGCCCGCCCCAAGAAAATCGGTGGGCACGCGATAGTCCAAGGCCGCGACGATCCCCTTGTAGCGTTCTTTGGCGGAGTTGAAATAGGTCGAGCCGACATTGCTCAACTGCTTGGTTTCAGGATCACGCTCGACCAGCGCGCAGAACGGATTGTTGGGGAAGTCGGCTGCGTCATAGCAGGATTCCACAACCATCGAGTTGCTGAACTGGCTGATCGCATCCTTCAGCGTGATGTCGATATAGTCGACCGTCGCATTGAAGCCTCGGATGAAGCTGGGCGTCAGCACCGCGCCGACCGTGAAGCTATCCGACTTTTCGTTGCTCAGCGCCGGGTTGCCAAAGGTATAGGTTTGGAACGACCGCTGGTTAGACAACGACGTGAAGTCCGCCGGCACGCCTGCCGCCGCGCAATTGGCGGCACGGACGGTCGCATTGGGCCCTTCGTTCACCAGCGACTGATCGCACACATCGGTGGCGAAGCCGAAGGCGCTTGACGTCGGGTTGAACGATTCGGTGACGGAGGGCGCGCGGACCGCGCGGGTATAGGCCGAACGGATGGCCAGATCCTTGATCGGGGCATAGCGCAGCTGGACCGTATAAGTGGGGTCAGACCCGGCCGTGGAATGCCAGATGAAGCGCCCGGCGCTTTGCAGCGTCAGCGAATAGACCAGTGGGATGTTGTTATCCGGCCCAATCAGGTCGGCATTCAACTCGGCAAACAGCTCGTTCGTGTGGAATTTGCCCCGCACCGGATCGATCGGCGTCGAGCGGCCAAAGCTTTCGCGCTCCGAGCTCGACCCCGTCCCGCTTCCGAAATAGAAGAGGCCTGGCGCGAAGTTCGACGTTTCCGCGCGGTGCTCATAGCCCAGCGCGAACGAGAGGTCGCCGCCGGGCAGGCTGGTCAGCGGACCGGAAACCGACATCACCGCATTATACTGCTGGTTAACGGTCTTGGGCCGCGCAATCGTCGTCACATAATCCTTGGCTTCCTGAGAAATCTGCTGGCCAAAGGGATTAAGGGGCGCGCACACGCTGCTAACGGTTTCAATCGGCGAGTTGGTATAGCCCGGGGCGCAGACAATCTTCCCGCTATCGTCCAGCGTCGCGTTTAGCGCGTTGAGGAAGTTCTGCTGGTTGAGTTCGGGGTTGCGGCTGGTGACGTTCGCCCGGCCATAGTTGAAATAGGCTTCAAACTTCCAATCCTTGTCCTTGAGCACCGACATGGTGCCATCCAGGCCAGCGACAATGCGGATGACCTGCGATTTGCCGGTCGAAACGCCCGGCGACAAATCGGTGCTGGCGCGGCCGAGGTAGAAATAATCCTGCTCCGCACCCAAGAAGTTATAATCCGACAGCGGATTGTTTTCGATCGCGTCCTGAATGGCGCTGCGCGCCGATGCGCTGAGGAACGGATTGCTCAACGGAATGATCAGGCTGCCGTCGCGCGACCCTGCTGGTCCGAACAGGCCGGTATTGTACACCGGCTGCGAGGCAAGGTTGCGGCCTTGGCTGACGCTGTACCAGGTTTCTGCAAAGAAGCGGACCTTGTCCGTCAAGTCATACGACAAGTTCGCATTGAAGCTGTAGCGCTTCAGGTCCGTCAACAGGTTGGAAACCGGACGCAGAGAATAGCCATTGCCCCCGGCGTTGAAGATGCTGAAGCCATCTTCCGGGCCAACGACGCCGCCAAAATCAATCGGGATCAGGCTGCCATCGGGCGCGAAGCGCAGTTGGTTACCCTGTGCATCCGGCACGCCGAAATTGAGCGTCGGATCGCCAAAGATCAGGTTGGAGAGCTGGGGGCTAAGCGGAAAATCCAGCCCAAAGGCATCGCCGCCCACCAGGATCACGCCCGACGGGTCGATCGAGGGGATCCGCAAATCGCGGTAAATGACCTGCGGGCCGGTGCCGGTTGGCGACTGATCAAAGCGATCGTCGCTCGCGGTCACCTTGCGGTCGGTGAACAACAGGCCCTTTGACTTATCAAACTCCCCGGAAATGGTGATATTGCCACGGCCATCCGCGAAATTCTGTCCGCCAAGGAAACGCACACGATATTCCGAGCCATCCCCGCGCGACGCCAGACCAGCTTGCGCATCAATGTCCAGCCCTTCAAAATTCTTCTTCAAAATGATGTTAATCGTGCCGGCGACCGCATCCGACCCATAGATCGGCGCGCCAATTGCGGCGACGGTTTCCACCCGCTCAATCAGCTTGGTCGGGATGACGTTCAGGTCAACCTGACTGCCGCCTGAGCCGGTCGGGCCAAAAATTGACGAGGTGTTGGACGAGACAAAGCGACGACCATTGACGAGCGTCAGGGTGCGCTGCGAACCAAGACCCAGAAAGTCGACAAAGCTCTGGCCCGCGCCAAAGCCAGACTGGTTGAAGCCCACCGGTGAGGCGCCCGGAACGCCAAAGGTCGGCAGTTCATTCAGGGCCTGCGCCACCGTCTGGTAACCGCGCAAATCCAACTGCTTGGAATCAAGAATTTCAATCGGCGATGACGTATCAATTTCCTTACGGGCGATACGCGAGCCGGTGACGATAATTTCCTGACCAGCCGAAATGGCTTCGTTGCTGTCATTGGCAGAGGCGATTTCCTGCGCAGATGCCGCGCTGGAGAAAGCCAAACCACCCAAAATAATCGCTGCGGTCGAAGCAGAAACAGCAAGACCATGTGCAAATTTAGACTTGTTCATATTTGCCCCCACATGATTTTTCTAAAACCTTCGAACGACGTCAAAGACTATCGTCCGAAAAGATTCTTTTCGTAGAGGCAATTAGACTAGTTTTGATTCCCCCCTGCGGAATATCAACTTTGGGTCATGTGTATGATTATACCCAACTTTCAGAACTTACTTTGACAATCCCTCGCCAGCCGCAATTCTGCGCGCCAAGGTCTAAAGGAATTTAGCGGGAGTTGGGCCGGTTAACCCGCGATTGGGTGCCGTGGTGAAAAACATCATCGGCAGGCACGATCGCATCTTCGGCAATGTCCGGCAGGCGATCTGCGGCTGCGTAAAGCGGAGCAAAATCGGCCTCCAATGTCTGGCGCAACAGATCATCAAAGCTGTCGATTACAAAATAGGTCTGCTGGAAATCATTGATGCGGTAGCGCGTTCGCATCACCCGCGCGAGATTGAAAGCGATCCGGTTGGGCGAGGGATCGTCCAGCGCGAACAAAGACTCGCTGTGCGACGAAACAATCCCCGCGCCAAAGAGCCGAAGTCCTTGGGCGGACTTCATCAGCCCAAATTCAACACTATACCAATAAATCCGCGCGAGCCGCTCAATCGCGCCCAACCCGTCGGCGCGCAATCCACCCGCCCCATAAGCCTGCATATAATCGGCAAAGGCCGGATGGGCGAGCAAAGGCACATGGCCGAAGACATCATGGAAGACATCCGGCTCTTGCAGATAATCCATCTGATCCGGTCGACGGATGAAGCGGCCCGAAACAAAACGACGCTGGGCAAGATGCTCAAAAAACACACGATCTGGCACCAGTCCGGGCACGGCGACAACCTGCCAGCCCGTTGCCTGCATCAGCCGCTCTGAAAGTCGGCCAAAATCCGGGATACCCTGTGCTTCAAGGCCCAAGACACGCAAGCCATCAAGAAACTCTGGCACGACCCGGCCCGGCAGCAGCCGCGCCTGCCGCTCAAAAAGCCGTCGCCACATCTCATGTTCGGCCGGGCTGTACCGATCCCAATCCTGCGGGATGGTCCAGTCCGCCGCCGCCCCTTCAGGGACGGAATCGGTCCGCGCGCCCATGCGCAGATGATAGACGAAAGGCCGACCAAAAGTGAGCCCGAAGCGGCAACCTATTTTACTTCTTCCATCGCCACAAAAGTGGAGGTGCTGGCAACGTGCGGCAGGCTGGAAATCTTGTCGCCCAGCACCATGCGGTAGCGCCGAATGTCGGGCGTACGCACCTTGAGCAGATAGTCATAGTTGCCCGCGATCATGTGGCAGGCTTCTACCTCCGGGATCCGCCGAACCGCCGCATTAAATGCTTCCAGCGCCGGCTCGCGCGTATCGGATAGCTTCACTTCGGCAAAGGCGACATGGTCCAGGCCCAGCTTGGCACTGTTCACAATCGCGGCAAAGCCCGCGATCACCCCGGTGTCGATCAGGCGGCGTAATCGGACCTGGCAGGGCGTTTTGGATAACCCAACCCGGCGTGCCAGTTCGGTAACCGACAGCCGGCCTTCGTCTTGAAGCAGGGCGATGATCTTTCGATCAAAGCCATCCAGTTCGACCTCAAACTGATCCTTCATGCGTTTTTTGGCCCTAATATATACGGTATTTTGATCCAATAGGGTGTTCATTCGGCGAATGAAAGTCTGATTGCCTTTTTGTCTTCTGATAAGATTGCGCCATGTCGATCCAACCTCCCCCGCCCCCCTTCGCGCCGCCAATCCGCCCGCCCAGCCCTTTGCGCCAGAAGATTACAGCGGCCTATCGACGGCTAGAGCCAGAGTGCCTTGCCCCGCTTATGACCTCGGCGCGATTTCCTGACCCGATGAAGGCCGACATCCGGGCCCGGGCAGAGGCGCTGATCACGGGCCTGCGCGCCCGCGGCCGGCGCAGCGGGGTGGAAGGGTTGGTCCAGGAATATGCGCTGTCCAGCGCCGAGGGTGTGGCGTTGATGTGCCTTGCCGAAGCGCTGCTTCGCATTCCGGATGCCGCAACGCGCGACGCGCTGATCCGCGACAAGATCGCCAAGGGCGATTGGAGGTCCCATCTGGGGGAAGGCCGGTCGCTTTTTGTCAACGCCGCCACCTGGGGCTTGGTCGTCACCGGCAAGCTGGTCAGCAGCGTCGATGATCGGGGTCTTGCCGCTGCCCTGACTCGCCTCGTGGCACGCGCGGGTGAACCGGTGATCCGGACCGGTGTGGACCATGCGATGCGCCTTATGGGCGAACAATTTGTGACCGGAGAAACGATCGAAAAGGCGCTCACGCGGGCCCGCGATATGGAGGCGCGGGGTTATCGCTACAGCTATGACATGCTGGGAGAAGCTGCCATGACGGCCGACGACGCCCAGCGCTATTTCAACAGCTACCGCGCCGCAATCCATGCCATCGGTAGGGCGGCAGGCCAGCGCGGCATTTATGAGGGGCCGGGCATTTCCATCAAGCTATCGGCGCTCCACCCCCGCTACAGCCGAAGCCAGGCAGACCGGGTGATGTCAGAATTGCTGCCGCGCCTTCAGGAACTCGCGGGACTTGCCCGACATTACGACATTGGCCTCAACATTGATGCCGAAGAGATGGACCGGCTGGAACTGTCGCTTGACCTGCTGGAAAGCCTGGCACGCGACCCGGGATTGGCGCGGTGGGACGGTCTGGGGTTTGTTGTTCAGGCCTATGGCAAACGCTGCCCCTTTGTGATCGACTGGATTGTAGATCTTGCCCGGACAAGCGGACGGCGGATCATGGTCCGGCTGGTCAAGGGGGCTTATTGGGATGCAGAGATCAAACGCGCTCAAATAGAGGGGGTTGCGGACTTCCCCGTCTATACCCGCAAGGTCCATACCGACATTGCCTATATCGCCTGCGCACGCAAATTGCTTGCCGCAAAAGATGCGGTTTTCCCGCAGTTCGCAACCCATAATGCGCAAACTGTGGCGACGATCCTGAGCCTCGCTGGACCAGATTTTTCTCCGGGGTTATACGAATTTCAATGCCTCCACGGCATGGGCGAACCGCTTTACGATCAGGTGGTTGGGGCCAAGGGCTTGAACCGCCCCTGCCGCATTTACGCGCCTGTTGGCACGCACGAAACGCTGCTGGCCTATCTGGTGCGACGCCTGCTGGAAAATGGGGCCAACTCATCCTTTGTCCATCAGATTGGCGACCCGGCTCTGGCGCTGGACGATCTGGCGGCGGACCCCGTTGACCGCGCCTGCGCCTTTGCAGAGCCGGGCGCGCCGCATCCAGACATTGCCTTGCCCGCGCAACTTTACGGCGATCGCGCCAATTCCGCTGGAATTGATCTAAGCAATGAGGAAAGCTTGGCCGCGCTCACACGGGCGTTGGCTGAAGATGCACAGCTGCGCTGGTCGGCCGGCCCGGCTGCCGGTCAGGGCGCCATGCGCCCGCTTTGGAACCCCGCTGACCCACATGATTTGGTGGGCCATGTCGCAGAGGCAGAGGCAGAGGCTGCCGCATTGGCCGCGGCGCGGGCTGCACGATCTGACTGGGGAAGCCGGCCAGTTGAAGCGCGCGCCGCGATGCTGGATCAGGCAGCCGATGCTTTTCAGGCAGCGATTCCTCAATTGATCGGCCTTGCCGTTCGCGAAGCCGGAAAATCCGCCGCCAATGCCATTGCCGAAGTGCGCGAAGCGATTGATTTTTTGCGCTATTACGCCAGTCAGGCGCGCGCCACCTTTGGCCCTGCCCAAAGGCCATTGGGGCCGGTTTTGTGCATCAGCCCCTGGAACTTCCCGCTTGCCATCTTCACCGGGCAGATCGCCGCCGCGCTGGCTGCGGGCAACCCGGTCATTGCAAAGCCAGCGGAAACCACACCGCTCATGGCGGCAGAGGCGGTGCGCCTGCTGCACAAAGCCGGCATCCCCGAAGATGCGCTGCAACTCATGCCGGGCACGGGCAGCTTGGGCAGCGCCTTGGTCGATTGCCCGGACATTCAGGCCGTGATGTTCACCGGCTCTACCGCGGTGGCCCAGCGGATCCAGCGGCAACTTGCCCAGCGGCTGACCAAGACGGACAGGCCAATCCCCCTCATTGCCGAGACCGGCGGTCAAAATGCGATGATCGTCGATTCCTCTGCTCTGCCAGAACAGGTCGTTGCTGATGTGCTGGCATCGGCCTTTGACAGTGCCGGGCAGAGATGCTCGGCGCTGCGGCTGCTGTGCGTGCAGGATGATATCGCGGACCGCCTGCTCGATATGCTGACCAAAGCCATGGCCGAGCTGCGCCTTGGCCCGACCAACCAGCTTTGCCACGATATTGGCCCGGTCATCACCGGCCAAGCGCGCGACGATCTTCTGACCTATATCGAAACGCGGCGCCGCGAGGGCGCCCGGATTACGCAAATCCCGCTACCGCCAGACGCGCAATCGGGCTATTTTGTCCCGCCGACCTTGATCGAGCTGGACCGCGCGGACCAATTGACGCGCGAGGTCTTTGGCCCCGTGCTCCATGTCGTGCGGTTTCGACGGGCAGACATGGGGGCGCTGATTTCGGCCATCAACGCAACCGGCTATGGCCTGACCTTTGGCCTCCATAGTCGCCTTGATGCGATTGTCGATCAGGTGTGCCGCCAAGCGGCGGCGGGCAACATCTATATCAATCGCAACATCATCGGCGCGGTGGTGGGGGTACAGCCCTTTGGCGGGCGCGGCCTATCGGGCACCGGCCCCAAGGCCGGCGGGCCGCTTTATCTGGGACGGCTGACGTCCAATCCCCCTCGCCTCTTTGGGAGCATGGGGATGCCTGATCCGTTGCAGACCTTTATCGACTGGCTGGAGGCCAAGGGCCTTGAAGACAGCGCCCGGATCGCCCGGGCTTATGGCGAAGCAACCCCCTTGGGATGGGAAATGGATCTGCCCGGCCCTGTGGGCGAGCGCAATATCTACCGCCTCCATGCCAAAGGCCATGTCCACCTCTGGCCCGAAACGCCGGCCGGCCTCTACGCGCAGATGGCCGCCGTGCTGGCGACCGGCAACACCGGCGCAGTGGTGGGTGCTCCGCTTCCAGCAGATCTTCCAGAGCCAGTGCGGGCAGCCTTTCGCCAAAACACCGGATTGCAAGCGGTAGCGCTTTTGGTGGAAGGCGGGCCGGACCAGCGCCGCCAAGCCTTGGCCGCAGCCGCGCAGCAGGAAGGGCCGATCATGTCGGTCTACGCGCCGCTGGACGAGGCCGACCTGCCCTATCCCCCCGTCTGGCTGCTCGACGAACAAACGATTTCGATCAACACCACCGCAGCGGGCGGAAATGCGAGCCTGATGATGCTGAGTTAGCTTTCGCGTCGTCCAACTGCAAAGCGGCTGGCAAAGGTTAGCCCGGCCTTGACCAGCATGATGGCAAGCCATGTGCCCAGCGTATCACCAATGAATAGGCCGATCATAATGCCCCGGCCCGGCGGTGCGGGCAGCATCGTTAACAGCGCCATCTTCTGCACCACGGCGTTGCCCAGCGAACAGCCAAGCGACAGCCATAGTAGATCAAGCGGAGACAGGGCGTTCAAATCCGGCCGCACACGGCGCAGCTTCATCACGATCCAGGTGCCCACAGGCGCCCCTATTGCCATGGCAATCGTTGCCGCAATCTCCACATTGTTGCCCGGAGCAATGTCATAAAAGCCCAGCAGGATGCACAGATAGCCGGCAAAAAACAGCAGCGGCATCGCCCAGAAGCCAAGCACCAGAAACGAAATCAGGCGGACAAAGGCCGGCAGAAACAACAAGGATACAAGTCCTTGCAAGACTAGGGCGCCAACCAGCGCGTTAGTTACCCAAAAGAGCGCGACATAGAGCGCGACAAAGAAAGCAGAAAGGGCAACTCTGGAAAGCAGCGCGTCGTTCATCCAAAAGCCTTGAAGACAAGATGGGCCCGGTCCGTAAAGGTGACGAACCTTTTACGTTTATCGACACCATCCATGGCGAATTCAACTAGGCCCTTTTCGCGTAGCGCCACCAGCGTGCGGTACGATGTTGACCGGGACTTTTTGCCAAGCAAATCATAGACGTCGGCCATCGGAACCGCCTTATCCTGCTGCGTAAGCAAGTAGAGCTCAAACAAAAGCCGCTCTTCTTCGCCTTCGAGTTCCGACAAGGGAGGGACCCGTCGCAAAGCGACCATTAAATTGATGAGTTTTGTTTTAACGTGAACCATCGACGTCTGCGCCCCCGCCCATAAATCGTATCGATCGATGGCTTGGATACATAGATTACACCTAAAATAAAGTATGTTAGTTTTAGATGGTCGCTTTTATCCAGCGCCATAACATCTGGGGGACCGCCGCAGGCCGGTAGCGCAAGGTCGCCACAGCGATCCGGGACAAATAGAGCCAGCGGCCCGACAACCGATCCGCAATCAGCCGCGCGCCCAAATCCCAAGCATCCTGATTGCACAAGCGCAGTTGCGGCAATCGCGCGACATCCCCGCCCCAGCTCTCTGGAAAGAGAGCCGGGAAATTAAACAGTCCGTGAAAGCCAAGGCTTGGCCCCGACGGCCCACGCTCAAAGGAAAATCGGGCGGCCACATCAAGCGGTGCGAAGCGGATGCCGTAGCGCTGCTCCAGTAACGGACGATTGGTGTGGCAGATGCAAATATCCTCGGGCGCATGCAGTTGCATAAGGCCAGACCATGTCCGCCACGCGCCGCCATATCCTTTTTCTGCAAGGACCGCCCGGGCCCTTTTTCTATTTATTGGGCCGCGCGCTGCAATCGCGGGGATTGGGCGTCTTTCGCATCAACCTGTGCGGCGGCGATGTCTATGACTGGCCAGAGCCGACTGCCGCCTATCGCGGGACGCGCCGCCGCTGGCCCCTCTTCATTGATCGCTATCTGCGCGATCATGCCATTACCGACCTTGTGCTGTTTGGCGATTGTCGACCCCTGCACCGGGTCGCCCTGCGCATCGCCCAATTGCGCGGGGTTCATATTCATGTCTTTGAAGAAGGATATATCCGACCCGACTGGATGACGTTGGAACGCGATGGCGTAAACGGCCATTCCCCCATTATTCGGGATCCGCAGATGATCCTGAAGGCCGCCGCCGGGCTGCCGCCGGTGCCGCACCTTCCCCGCATTACTGCCAATTTTCGGCGTCGCGCCCGCGACAGCTATTGGCATTATCACCATGTCTTTGTGGGCCGTTGGCGCTTCCCCTTTTTCCAGAGCCACCGGCCTGGCTCGCTGCTGCTGGAAGGATTTGGTTGGCTGTACAAGTTCGCGATGGCGCCGCTGCGCGCCCGGCATGCCGAAGCGGCGCTGGCCCGCCTTTCTGGCCAGCCCTTTTTCCTGCTGCCGCTGCAATTATCGGGGGATTCGCAAATCCGTGTTCATTCCCCTTTTGGTTCGATGCGTGTCGCGGCAGATTTCGTGCTGGAAAGCTTTGCCCGCTTTGCTCCGCCGGGATCGCTGCTTGTCGTCAAGGAGCATCCACTGGAGGCCGGTTGGGGAAGCTGGCGGGGATCAATCCGTCGCGCTGCCGCGGCGCTTGGCGTTGAGGGGCGCGTTATCCATCTGGATGGCGGTGATCTGGACGCGCTGATCCGCGACACGCAGGGGCTGGTGTGCGTCAACAGTACGTCGGGCACGCTTGCACTTGATCGGGGCAAACCCGTCGCGGTGTTGGGCGATGCGATCTATGATGTTCCGGGCATAACCCATCAATCGGGACTGGACCGGTTTTGGACAGCGCCGGAGCGCCCTGACGCTCGCCTTTACGATGCTTTTAAGCGCCTATTGCACGCACGCTGCCTTGTCCGGGGCGGATTGGCCAGCAAGTCCGCGCTTGCAACGCTGGTGGACAATGCGACGGCACGCCTGCTGGCCAGCGATGCGGGGTCCGCGCCGCGATGACCGGGCAGAAGACGGACCGGGCAGATGCCGCTGAACGCCCTTATGTGCTGGATGTCAGCCGGCTGATCTGGCGCGGCTGGACCGGCCGCTTGCCCACCGGAATTGACCGGGTGTGCCATGCCTATCTGGAGCATTTCGCCCCTGATGCGCTGGCGATGGTTCAACGCGGGCGCTATCGTACCATTTTGTCGCACCAGAGCAGCGATGCGTTGTTTGCTTTGCTTCGACAGCCGGGCCCCGGGTTCCGGCGGGCGGTCATGCGGCTCTTGGCCCGCGCGCTGGCACAGCGCACCGCCTCAGATCATGGCCAAGGCAAAATCTACCTCAATATTGGCCATACAGGCCTTGATGCACCGGGACTTGCGGACTGGCTGGCCGATCGTCGGTTGAAGGCGGTTCACTTCATCCATGATCTGATCCCCCTGACCCATCCTTATTATTGCCGCCCGGGCGAAGCGGCGCGGCACCGCCGAAGAATGCAGGGCGTGCTGGCCACGGCATCGGGCATCATCGCCAATTCCGCAGACACGCTGGATGCTCTTCAGCAATTTGCAAATCACCATAAGCGCGACCTGCCCCGCGCCCAAATTGTTGCATGGCTTGGCACAGATCCGCTTGCAGCAGCGGCGGCTGCCCCTCCCTTAACGCCCGATACGCCGTTTTTCGTGATGACCGGGACAATCGAGGCGCGCAAAAACCACCTGATGATGCTGCGCATCTGGCAGATATTGGTGCACAGCTGCGGTGCGGCGGCCCCGCATCTGGTGCTGGTTGGCCAGCG
The DNA here is from genome assembly GCA_046074265.1 of Chakrabartia sp. Classification (GTDB taxonomy): domain Bacteria; phylum Pseudomonadota; class Alphaproteobacteria; order Sphingomonadales; family Sphingomonadaceae; genus Aquisediminimonas. The sequence goes on along the minus strand of JBJTNW010000022.1, from coordinate 25,164 downwards.
CGGTTGGGAAGCGTCGGATGTTTTTGCGCTGCTGGACAGCGACACCCGCCTTGGCACGCGCGTGACAGAGCTGGGCCATTGCCGGGACGCGACCTTGGCTAGGCTGCTCGGGCAGGCCCGGGCGTTGCTGATGCCCAGCTTTGCCGAAGGCTATGGGCTTCCCGTAATAGAAGCGCTGCAACGCGGCTGCCCCGTAATTGCCTCTGACATAGCTGTCTTTCGCGAGATCGGGCAGAATATCCCGCGGCTGATTTCCCCGGCTGACGCAACGGCATGGATGTCAGCGATCCTTGATTACGCCGGGCCCAGCGCCGATCGGGATCGCCAGATAAAGGCGCTGCAAAGCTATGCCGCGCCAAGCTGGGCAGATCATTTCCGCCGGGTCGAGCCTTGGCTTCGCAGGATCGCGGATCAGCCGAGCTGAGCGAGAAGGTCGGGCGTGGAAAGGGCCATTAGCCCGGGCCGCTGATCGCCGACGCGATAAGGCGTGCCATCGCGCCAGCCGGCCCAGCCACCCGCTTCGGTCAGGATCAGGCTGCCCGGCGCGTGGTCCCAAGGCAGGCTGCGCCAGAAAAGCGCAAAGTCCTGCGTGCCATCAAGGCAGCGGGTATAGTCCACCCCGGCACAAAGCAGGCCGGGCAGCGCCACATCCACCCGGGCTTTCAACCGGTTGATAACCTCTTGCTGCGCAGGAGCCGCATGGCGCGTTGGAAAAGCGCCGACCCAGCCGGGATTGCCCGAGCCCTGCACCCGCACCGCCAACCCATTGCATTGGGCACCGCCGCCCGCTTGCGCTTGATAAAGCCGTCCATAAGCGGGCTGATACACCCAGCCTGCTTTGACCTGACCTGCATCCACAAGTGCCACCATCACGGCAAAGTCTGGTCTGCCCGCGATAAAATTGCCGGTGCCATCCAACGGATCGACCAACCAGACCAGCCCGTTGCCCACGCCATCCAGCAAATCAGGCGTCGCCGCCACGGCTTCTTCGCCAATGACATGAGAGCCGGGCACCAATCGGGCCAACGCCTCAGTAAGCCGTGCCTCCGATTCCTGATCGGCGATTGTCACGAAATCATTGGGGGCCTTTTCGGTGATGTCGCCTGCTGCCAGCGCCTTCCAGCGCGGCAGAATGGCGCTGGCCGCCACGTCCTGCAGCAGTTGGGACACAGCAGCCATCAGCGAGGGATCACGCATTGATACTTCCTTCCGCGCGACGGCCGCGGTCAGCCGCGCAACGCGGCCTGTGCAAGGACCCGCTCCGCCTGTTTCAGATGCGGAATATCCACCATCTTGCCATCCAGCCCGACTGTCCCGGCCCCGGGATTGGCGGCAAAGGCATCGACGATACGCCGGGCATGATCCACTTCGTCCGCAGACGGCAGGAATGCCGCGTTGATGATCGGCACCTGCGCCGGATGGATTGCCAGCCGACCCGTAAAGCCCTCTGCTCGGGCAGCGCGGCTAGATAACCGCAACCCTTCTTCATCGCGGAAATCGGCGTGGAGGGTCTCCACCGCCTGTACCCCGCTGGCATGGGCAGCCAGCAGACACAGCGTGCGCGCCATGCGGAACGTAAAGGCCCAGTCGCCCGACGCATCGCGATTCCCGCTTGCGCCGATGGCGGTCGCCAAATCTTCTGCCCCCCAGGTCAAGCCAGACAGGCGCGACAGCCCGGCACCCGCAAAACCGCCCAGATGAAAGGGGGCAATCGCCGTCTCGGTCGCGATGGGCAGGATGCCCGTTGCCCCGGTTGCCGCGTCACCGCGAGCCACCTCAAAAGCATCCAGATAATGGCCAAGTTGGCGGACACAGTCCGGCCCATTGGTCTTGGGCTGGAGGATGCCCCGCGGGCGCGCCGGCATGACCCCGGCAAGATCGTCCAGCGTCAGGCCCGTATCCAGCGGGTTGACGCGCACCCAGTACAGCGGCGCATCGGCCCCGCGCGGGGCCGTCCCCAAAAAATCCGCAACCCGCTTTCGCGCATCCGCCTTATTGGCGGGGGCCACCGAATCTTCTAGATCAAGGATCACGGCGTCCGCCCCTGAATGCGCCGCCTTGGCGAGCTTCTTTTCGCTGTCGCCGGGGATGAACAGCCAAGACCGAAGCGGCAGATCGTCCCTCATGCGGCGTCCTTCGGCTTTTTGCGTTGCAGCCCGGTGCGCTTGCAGCTCGCGACCAGATCGCCATGCTGGTTAAACGCCTTGTGGAGGAAGGTCACGATCCCGGCATCGGGCCGCGACTTGCTCTCGCGTAGGTCAATCACCTCGGTCGTGACCCGCACCGTATCGCCATGGAACAGCGGCTTGGGAAAGCGCACCTCGTCCCAGCCCAGATTGGCGATTGCCGTGCCCAGCGTCGTATCGCCCACCGAAATGCCGACCATCAGGCCCAAGGTGTAAACGGAATTGACGATCCGCGCGCCAAATTCCGTCCCCTTCATATACTCCTCGTCCAGATGGAGCAGCGCCGGGTTATGCGTGAGCGTGGTGAAAAGGACATTATCCGTCTCTGTCACCGTGCGGCGGATCGCATGGTCGAACATCTGCCCGACCTGCATCTCGTCAAACCAGACACCGGCCATCGCGCGGCCCCCCTTAATTGCCCAAGCGTGCGCGAACGCGCTCGGCCTGGGCCATGATGTTCTTCACCAGATCCGCGCAGGTCGGGATGTCGTGGATCAGCGCCTGACTTTGCCCGCTGGTCCAGATGCCGCCATCGGTATCGCCATCGCGCAGCACATTGTCGCGGCCGCGCTGGCCCGCCATCAGTGCCTTCACATCCTCAAAGCTCTTCGTTGGATCGCGCTGGATTTCGGCGACCTGCACCGAAACCGCGTTCTTCGCGACCCGCGCCGTGTTGCGCAACGTCCGGCCGACCAACACCGTATCCAGTTCGGTATTCTCGACAATCTTCTGCTTCACATTGGGGTGGATCTTCGCCTCGACGGTCGCGCAGAAGCGCGTGCCCATGTTGACGCCATCGGCCCCCAAAGCGAGCGCGGCGACAAGGCTGCGGCCATCCGCCATCCCGCCCGACGCTATGATCGGTGTATCGGGCAGTGCATCCACCGTCGCGGGCAGCAGCACAACCAGACCGACATCATCTTCGCCCGGGTGGCCCGCGCATTCAAAGCCATCAATGCTGATGACATCCACGCCCTTGTTGACCGCAGACACGGCGTGGCGCACCGAGGTGCATTTATGGATCACCTTGACACCCGCTTCCTTGAAGCGCGGCAGATGGTCGGTCGGCGCGCGGCCCGCCGTCTCGACGATCTTGATGCCCGAGGCGATGATCGCCTCGCGATAGTCATCATAAGGGATGGGGTTGATCGACGGCAGCAGGGTCAGGTTGACGCCAAAGGGCTTGTCCGTCTGCTTCTTCGTCTTTTCAATCTCTTCCAACAGCGCGTCCCCGCTCGGGAACATATGGGCGGTGATAAAGCCCAAGGCCCCGGCATTGGCGACGGCGGCGACCAGATCGCCATAGCCAACGCCCGTCATCCCGCCCATGCAGATGGGGGTCTCGATCCCGAACATCTCGGTCAGTCGTGTCTTGAACATATCCTCTCCCTCTGCCTGGCTTTGCAGGTCTATTGGTCTTGCAGACTACGAAATCGTCCATTGCAGTAAAGCAATTCGCGCAGGTCTTCGCGATTATCCACTTGCCGCACCGCTCCGGCAAAGATGCGGTGCGTGCCGAAATCCATACTGCTCGCCACATCGCAGGCGATGCTGGACAGGCTGGTGCGTAGCGCGGGCATGCCCGCCAGATCATACCAATCGCCTTCGGCAAACCGGTTATCCCGGCCCGCGGGGCTGCCAAAAGCGGTTGCGACGGCCTGATCCTCAACGCTCAGGATATTGAGGATGAACCGGGGTGCGGCTTCCAGCGTGCGCATGAGCGAGGCAGATCGGTTGACGCAGATCAGCACCGACATGGGATCAAAGCTCAACGAACAAGCCGCGGTGGCCGTCATGCCGACATCACCCTCTGGCCCGCGCGCGGTAATCAGATAGACGGCCGAGGCCACGCTGCGCATCGCCGTGCGGAAATGATCTGCCAGCGCGGGATCAGCAGGAAGGGCGGGAGTCGTCATCCCCTTCCCGCTATCAGCGAAGCGGCCCGGGGTCGAGAGGGGCCGAGCCTGCTTTTTGGGTCAGGCTTTGACGAAAGGCCCGCGGCGTCATGCCGCTGCGCGCCTTAAAGAAGCGCGCAAAATAGGCCGGGTCAGCAAAGCCCAGCCGGCCGGAAATCTGCTTGGCCGAGGCGGCCGTATGGCGCAGATAACGCATCGCTTCTAACAACAGCCGATCCAGCAAAACCTCGCCCGGGGCCTTGCCCAACACCGCCCGGCAAGCCCGGGTCAACGTCGGCGACGCGACAGCCAAAAGCGCGGCATAATCCGAAATCGGCAAATGATCGCGAAAATGGGCATCAACCAGCGCCTCAAAGGCCCGCACCAGATCAACACGGCGATCGCCCGATAGCGGGTGCCCCCGCAAAGGACCCATGGCTTCCATCGTCACGCCCAACACGGCGGCAAGCAGGCTGACGACCATATCGGGGACCTGTCCATGTTCTGTGGCCATCCGGCCGGCCATATCGGTCAGCAGCCAATCAAGCCGGTCGGCCGCGCGCGGCGCATCGTGCAGGGGGATGATGCGGCCCTGCGGCACGTCTTCCATCATCCGCGCGCCAAAGGGGCGCAGCCGCATATCGCCCAACAGATCATGCGCGACAGATAGCACCCAGCCCTGCGTCCCCGCCGCAAAGGCAAAGGCGTGCACCGAATGGCCGGGCACGCAGATCAGCGCCGGGGCGGCCAATGTGGACATCGCACCATCAATCTCCACCTGTGCAGCGCCGGCTGTCACCATTAACAGCTGAAAAATGCCAGGATGCGCGTGAGGTGCAATCACCCAGTCATACAGCGCAGAGCGCGAGGGGATGTCTTCGATATGGAGAAATTCGGGCGCAACCTCGCGCACCTGCTCCCCATAAAGTGTGTAACGCACAATGTCAGTCGGCCGCTTCTGCATGCCGCAGCTTGTGACGAAGATGATCGAAAAGTGCAATTAATTGTCTGCTCCTGCCCTCGCTGATCCAGCCGCGACAGGCCAAAGGGAAGACCAAGGAAAGCGGCGAGGAAGGAAAGCGCATGGCCCGGACACAGGTCGCAATTATTGGCGCAGGCCCGGCCGGGCTGATGCTGGGACATTTGCTGCGCGCCGAAGGGATTGACTGCGTTATCCTTGAAAGGGCGACACCCGATTATGTGCTGGGCCGCATCCGCGCGGGCGTGCTGGAAAAGGTAACAACCGACATCATGGCCCGACTTGGGCTGGATGCGCGGATGAACCGCGAAGGCCTGCCCCATGACGGCTTTAACCTTGCCGATGGCGAACGGCTGATCCGCATCGACATCGCCCATCTGACGGGCAAGCAGGTCATGGTCTATGGCCAAACCGAAATCACCCGCGACCTGATGGATACCGCGCCGGAGCGCGGGCTGGAAGTGATTTACGACGCGGCGGATGTGCGCCTCCATGATGTCGAGACCGACGCCCCTTATGTGACGTATCAAAAGGACGGGCAGACCCACCGGCTTGATGCGCGCTTCCTGTGCGGCTGCGATGGCTTTCACGGACCTTCCCGCGCGGCCATCCCGGGCGCCGCCGGCAAGTGCTATGAACTGGTCTATCCCTTTGGCTGGCTGGGCATTTTGGCAGATGTGCCGCCGTGTAACCATGAGTTGATCTATGCCAACCATGATCGCGGCTTTGCGCTGGCGTCGATGCGCTCACCAACACGCAGCCGCTATTATATCGACGTGCCGCTGACCGAAAAGGTGGAGGACTGGCCGGACGACCGCGTCTGGGACGAACTTGCCCTCCGGCTTGGCCCTGATGCCGCTGCGCAGATCACGCGCGGGCCCTCGATTGAAAAAAGCATCGCGCCCCTTCGTTCCTTTGTGTTTGAGCCGATGCGGTTTGGCAGCCTGTTTCTGGCGGGGGACGCAGCCCATATCGTGCCGCCCACCGGGGCCAAGGGCCTGAACCTCGCCGCGTCTGATGTGTCCTATCTTTCCGACGCGCTGATCGGCTTTTTCAAGCGGCAGGATCGTGAGGGGATCGACGGATATTCTGCAAAGGCCTTGGCCCGCGTCTGGAAGTCAGAAAGGTTCAGCTGGTCGCTGACCAAGCTTATGCACCGCTTCCCCAGCGATGGCGATTTTGAGCGCCGCGTCCAGATTGCCGAGCTGGATTACATCGCCTCGTCTCCTGCGGCACAGAAGGTGATCGCGGAAAATTATGTGGGGCTGCCGCTTTAACCCTCCCCCACCGCGCCGATGCGAGAAGCCCCTTCCCCCGGCCGGGGTCGCGATGCCATAAGGCTCCCCGTCCCGGCACAGGCCGGCAGATGAAGGAGAGCAAAATGGCCGACGCGCAAGACCCTGCCAATAATCAGCCCGCGGGCTATGTCCCGCCCAAGGTCTGGGTGTGGGACAAGGCCAATGGCGGCCAATTTGCGAACATCAATCGGCCCATTTCCGGCGCAACCAAGGAAGTGGAGCTGCCCGTCGGCAAACACCCGATCCAGCTTTATTCTCTGGGGACGCCCAATGGCGTCAAAGTGACGATCATGCTCGAAGAATTGCTGGCGCTTGGCCATCAGGGGGCAGAATATGATGCGTGGCTGATCAATATTGGCGCAGGCGACCAGTTCGGCAGCGACTTTGTGGCCATCAACCCAAATTCCAAAATCCCCGCGATGCGCGACCATTCGGCCAGCCCGCCGGTGCGGCTGTTTGAAAGCGGCTCCATGCTGTTTTATCTGGCCGAAAAATTTGGCGCGTTTCTGCCAACCGATCTTCGCCAGCGGACCGAAACGATGAACTGGCTGATGTGGCAAATGGCATCCGCACCTTATGTCGGCGGCGGGCTTGGCCATTTTTACGCTTATGCGCCGTTCAAGATGCAATATCCGATTGATCGTTTCGCGATGGAAACGAAGCGGCAGCTGCATGTGCTTGACACGCATCTGGCGGACCATAAATTTATGATCGGCGATGAATATACGATCGCCGATATGGCGATCTGGCCCTGGTATGGCGCGATCATGCGCGACGCCTATAACTGCCAGGAATTTCTGGCCGTCCACGAATATCAAAATCTTGACCGCTGGGTGACGGAAGTCGGTCAGCGTCCCGCCGTTATTCGCGGCCGGATGGTCAACCGAACCTTTGGCCGGCCCGAAACCCAATTGCGCGAACGCCATGACGCCAGCGATTTTGAAAAGAACCGCGAGGACATGGTGATCGCACGCGACGGCCAGCGGATCTGATCCACGGGCCGCCGCGTTGGATCAGCGCGGCGGCATCCGGATTGCGCCGTCCAGCCGGATATTCTGGCCGTTGAAATAGCCGTTGCGCACCAGTTCCAGCACAAGGCTGGCAAATTCTTCTGGCTTGCCCAGTCGCTTGGGGAACGGGACCGAGGCCGCTAATTGATCAAACATCGCCGGTGCCCGGTCTTTCATGCCGAGCATTGGCGGCGTCGCAAAAATGCCCGGCATCACCGAATTGACGCGAATGCCAAGGTCCATCAGGTCGCGCGCCATTGGCAGCACCAGCCCGTTGACCCCGGCCTTGCACGATCCATAAGCGACCTGCCCGATCTGCGCATCCTGCGCGGCGGCCGACGCTGTAAGCGTAATCACCCCGCGCTCGCCATCCTCCAGCGGATCGAGCGACGCCATGCCCAAAGCCGAAAGCGAGGCGACACGATAGCTGGCGACCAAAATTCCTTCAGCGGAAAAGGCATAATCTTCGGTCGACAGGCGCACATAGGCCTGCTTCTCCTTGCTCCAGCCCACCGTCTTGCCGCGCCGCGAAATCTGGGCGCAATGAACAAGGACCCGCTCTTGTCCATAGGCCGCGCGGGCTTTGTCAAAACCGGCGACAACGCTGTCTTCGCTGGTGATATCGACGGCGCAGAACAGGCCACCAATGGCCGCGGCAACTGCTTCACCTTTTTCGGCGTTCACGTCAAAAATGGCGACCTTGAAGCCGGCAGCGGCCAGTGCCTCGGCGCTGGCCTTGCCAAGGCCGGATGCTCCGCCCGTGACGACGGCAGAAAACCCGTTCTCAAACTTCATCTTCGCTCTCCATCTTGCTTTTCTCGTTCAGCCCTCTGGCTAAGCTGAGAACCCCCGGCTTGCCAAGGCCCGTCTTTCGGCCATAGCCTTTACCGGACTGCCAAAAGGAGAGCCTGATGACCCCCGATCCGCATTTTGATTTCACCGGCAAGGTGGCACTTGTGACAGGCGGCAGCCGGGGCTTGGGCTATCAGATGGCACGGGCACTGGCCGAACGCGGTGCAGACCTCATCATCGCCAGCCGCAAGATCGACGCGTGTGAAGCCGTCGCGGCGGAAATCCGGGCGATGGGGCGCCGCGCGCTGCCCATTGCCGCCCATGTTGGCCGCTGGACCGAATGCGATGATCTTGCCAAGGCCGCCGAAGACGCGTTTGGCCGCGTCGACATCCTCGTCAACAATGCGGGAATGTCACCCGCTGTCCCCAGCCATGAGGTGACGGAAAGCCTATTCGATTCGGTCGTGAACCTGAATTTCAAAGGTCCGTTCCGGCTGGCGGCGCGATTGGCGCATGCCATGGCGTTGGGCGATGGTGGCGCGATCCTCAATATCAGTTCCATCGCGGCGCTTCGGGCGACACCGGGCGCGGTGCCCTATGCCGGGGCCAAAGCTGCGCTCAACGCCATCACCGCCTCGCTAGCGCGCGAATATGCGCCCAAGGTGCGGATCAATGCGATTTGTGCTGGCGCTTTTCTGACCGATATTGCGCAAGCCTGGTCAGAAGAGATGCGCAAAAGCCAGCCCGTGGCCCTTGGTCGGCCCGGCCTTCCGAACGAAATCGTCACCGCCGCTCTGATGCTGCTGAGCCCCGCGTCAAGCTACACGACCGGCGCGGTGTTGAGCGTGGATGGCGGCGCGGGTTGATCGCCTGCCGGCGTCAGGGACGCGGCAGCATGGCGTAGCATTCCGCCCGTAAGTCCGTGTCGCGAATGAAACCGCATTCAGATCGCGCCCCCTTGATCTCGGCGCGGCAGTAATTTCGCAAATCGCTATTTTGAATGAAGCCGCATTCGCTCGCCTCTCTTTTGGCGCGGGCGCGGCAGAGGTTGCGGCGATCGGCGTTCTGGATGAAGCCACATTGAGACGCATCCTGCGCCTTGGCGGGCGGCATTAGCGGGGGGACAACACCCCCAAGCTGCCCAAGCAGCATAAGGCCAACCAGCGCCCGGGCGACAGCCGCAGGAAAACCCTGCACCGTCGCGCGGGCGCCAGCCGCCTTTTGGGTGTTATTCGCCTTCAGCGCCAACGCCCGTCTCATCGGTGCCCGACAGATCGGGTTCCGACGAGGTGTCGCTGCCCGACATGGCGGACGGGTCCGTCTCCATGCCCGACGGGTCAGCGGGCTGCTGCCCCATGCCCATGAGGCCCGAGTTACACTGGTTCTGCGACTTCATAATACGCGCCGCCATCAGCGCGACATTTTCCTGAACCTTGGTGTTCAGATCCTTGAATTCCTGGATCTGGGAATCGGTGGGCTTCATGCCATCTGGAAAGACCGTTTTGCCTTCTTCGATGACGGACTGAACGTCATTCTTGAGCTTAACGACCGAGTCCCCGTTGATGGACGCCGACAGCTTGATGACATCATCGTCGAGCGCACAAATCTTCTCGCGCTTGATAATGGCTTCAACCTTGGTGTTGATGGCAGCCATCCGCTCCAGCATCTCAGCAAATTTGCCGTCCGGCTTGGCGCAGCCGCTGACAACCAATACGATAGACAAGGCCATCGCCGTCAGAAAATGGCGGTTCTTCATCTTAATCCCCCTACTTAATGTCCCAAAAAATTTGATCCGAACCACTTCGGAGCAAAAATCACGAAATAATTCCCACAAAATCTAGAGCCAAGTCCGCTCTAAATACTTCATAGATTTGTGATATCGTAGAACAGCAACTCCGGATTGCAAGCGCAATTTAAGGAAGAGAGTAGGTCGGTGAATAAGGATTTAAGCCAAATCTTGAAGATTTAGGCCAGATCAGCAAAATGAACTGCAAGGCGTGACAAGGCTGGCTATGCTCGTCGGTCAGGCATGGGCCAAAGATTTTCGGCCTGCAATCGACGCATCAACCTCATCCGAGCATGGCCACAAAAAATGAGTGAAGCGGCCTTCACCAATATCATTTTCGGTTAATCCCAAATAGAAATTGAAAGCTAAAAGACAGCGAATTATATAAATCTTGTGATTTTGTGGTTTATTATTTTGATATTTATCCATTATGCTAAGTCTAGATTATAAGAATCTTGCTCTCTAGCCAGAAGGTGAATCCATGGCGACGTCAACGACTTACAAAGTTATCCAGTTAACTTCGTCAGATTTGCCCGATTATACCTATACCGGGCTAGGAAATGTCTGGCTCATTGGCGACACACGCACCAACATCCTGACGGGCGCTGGCGGCAATGACATTCTGGACGGCGTTTCGAGTGTCCCGGGCGCGACTGGCGTTGGAACCTCATTCCAGTACAACGGCGACAAGCTCTATGGCGGGCTGGGCAACGACACGTTGATCCTGCATCCGGGAGATTATGGCGGGACCTATGATGGCGGCAGCGGTACTGACACGCTGCGTCTGGACACAGACCCCAGCGGGCCCAATTTTACGCAATTCTTCCTCTACGGAAGCAACGTTATTACCAGCGTTGAAAACATCCTTTTCAACGCCAAGACCGGCGCGACAACGCTGGCCATTGTCGATGGTATAAACCCCGTGCCCACCCTTGTGACGGGCGGTGCCGGGTCTGACTCGATACTCTTCAATCTGCGCGCTGCCGGTTCTTACACCGTTCCGAATGTAAAGGTGGCCAACTGGACCACCCCAACCTCCAGCCTTAATTGGCTGGGGACGGCCGATATGATCGGACTTGTTGCCTCGGGCGGCACAGGCGCGGCGGGTATTACCCTCAACGCCGCCGCCGGGCATAGCGGCATCCACGCCTTATACGCGCAGACGGGCGACGCCATTTTAAACGGCACGGCGGGGCTTGAATTTCTTTATGCGCGCACGGATGGCATCGTGAAGGCCTATGCCGGCGGCGGAAATGACTTTTTGATGCTCGCCGCCCAATATATCGATCCCGCGACCGGCAAAAGCTATGGCGGCCTTGCCACGACATTTGCCGGTTCCGTCTTTGACGGCGGAGACGGTGTGGATTGGTTGCAGGTCCGCGCGCCGATCCCTGTTTTTGAGGGCCATCTTGTCGGCATTGAAGGCATTTTTCTGGAAGTCGGCTTCTTCAAGAATGATAATTTGTCGGTGGTTCCCACCAACACGCTCGGCATCAGCGCAACCGAACTTGCAGGACTGCCAACCAACCTCGCCTTTGGCGGCGCAGGCCAGATCGTTGTGCGCATGGGCGGCATCGATGGAAACAGCTTCAACGGCGCGGCCTACACGTTCAACACGGGGGCTGCCATTTCGTTTATCGTGAATGGGTCCGCCCAAAACGATACGATCAAGGGCACCACACAGGCAGATACGCTGAACGGCGGGGCGGGGCTCGACATCCTGAACGGCCTGGGCGGCAATGACATATTGACCGGTGGCGATGGCGCGGATCTATTTCAATTCACGACCACGCCCAACACAACCGGCAATAAGGATCTGATTACGGATTTCACCTCTGGCGTGGACCAGCTTCAGTTCAGCTCTGCGATCTTTACCGGCCTTGGCCGGACGCTGGGCGGCTTAACAATGGATCAGTTTTTCGCCGCAGCAGGCGCCAAAACGGCGCATGATGCCACCGACCGGATCATCTACGACACGACAACCGGCAATGTGTTTTATGATGCGGACGGCACTGGCAGCAAAGCGGCCATTCTGGTCGCCCAACTGGGCACCGATACGCACCCCGTCCTAACGTATAGCGACATCCAAATCATCGCTTAAGCGCCCCCCGGCCGCGCTTTCGGGCGGCCGCTGAGAAATGCTGCCAGCCGCAGCCCTGCTCCGGCCAAGCCAATCATGAGCATCAAATAACTGCTCAGAGCGGGGGCCGGACTGGTGATCCGCCCCAAATAGGTGAGCATGAATATCAGCCAAACATAATGGATGCCGAACCTGTGGAGGCGTTTCCACTGCGGACCAAGGTGCTGAACGGCGGCATCATTTGATGTAAGGACAAGGGCCAAGAGCACGACATAGCCAAATCCGCCAAACAGCAATGTCGTCAGAGCGGCATGCCGACCGGAAAGCACCAAAAAGGTAACCAGCGCCGCCAGATGCACACCATGTGCGGCGGCAAACCCAAGCCCCCATGCCCGTCGATTGCGCAGCGGATTGCGAAGGATTTCCGCGTGCGTCAACTGATAAGCGGGGCCCAGACAATAGACCCAAAGAAACAGCAGAAAGGCAATGCGTGCGGTGTAGCGCGCCGCCAACTGCCACTCTTCCACAAGATCGGTACCCAGCCCAAAGCCTATCGCACAGGCCAACAGACCCAGGGCACTCCCGACGATGATCGGACGATATTTCTCCATGGCCGCCCCTCCTCCCCGGCTGATCACCTCACCAAGTGTGAAGGAGGGTGTTGCCGCCGTCAACCAAGCATTGCGGCGTGCCAGTGCAGATGGTCTGCCATGAAGCTGGAGATGAAATAATAGCTATGATCATAGCCCGGCTGGCGGCGCAGCGTCAGCTTCTGGCCCGCTTCGGCACAGGCGGCTTCCAGCAACTCGAGCTTCAACTGCTCGACCAGGAAGTTATCGGCCCCTCTCTGATCCACCAGCAGATCATCCAGGCGCGCATCTTTGCGGATGAGCGCACAGGCATCATAGTCTTCCCACAGGCTTTGATCCGCGCACAAATAGCCAAACAGCGCCTTATGTCCCCAAGGGCAGTTGAGCGGGGAGACAATTGGCTTCAGCAAAGGCACACGCCTTGTTAGTTGTGTAACTTCTTAAATAGCGGCTGTTGCAGTGCTCCTTGCGCCATAAGAAGCATCTAAAGCGCATCAACATTAACCACCGTATCGTTGGCGTAGCCTTAACAGCTTGGCTACTCGGCATTACTCGGTCTCACGGCTGATCTTCTGAGAAGTCACATCTTCGATGTAGCGGGTCAGCACATCACGCAATGTGATCTTTCGAGGGTCGAAAAGCTGCCTGAGAGTGCGAAGCGAACTTCGCTTCGCCTCTTCCTTATGCGCCCAAGCCACAGCTTCAGCGTGGCTTTTGAAGTTTCTGGTTACTGGCTCAAACCCTTTACGCCGAATTTGAACGCAATATCCGTGTCTACGCTTGGTTATCGTTGCCAAATCATCTGCTCATTGTGATCCTATTGTGATCCAGAGCGTGACAAAATCATCGGAATAACCGCCAATATATTGCAAGTTCAGCGACAAAAACGCTGCAGATGCAATGAGTTATACGGTGGGGAAAAAATGGTGGGCGTGGCAAGGATTGAACTTGCGACCCCTGCGATGTCAACAGTCCATAACACTTTGAAAACGCTACCTTTTTTCTTTTTAACCGACGATTTTCTCTGGGTAAAGCTAAAAATCACAAAAGGCTGTTAAACCGTCAAAAACCGCTGATCATCGTGGGTCGATCATAGGCGATTGTGATCCTATTGTGATCCAGCGTGGGGCGCCAAAGGCTGCAAGATATCAGCATAAAATGTGTCTTGAACCAGACACTTTGAGAGACGGTAATCATCGCATTCTCCAAAATTACGAGAATGCCATTTTGCAGCCAGCTTGAAGTTCTTCCTACCAGTTTCAGCCAAAAAGATCTGGTTCAGCAGCGGTGTCTGCGTCTTCTGGAAACTTCCCAAGCGTAACATTTTCGACAACTTTACGGGCTGTCGCCAGATAACGACTCACTTGCGTATTCAACGACCGATTATCGAAACGCTTGTCGTCCTTGTGCGCCATTTTGCAGAGGACCGCTAAATCCCAGTAATCCCTTGAAGGCTCTTCCTTCTTTCCTTTGTAGATTTCCAGTTGGCGATAAAGCGACTGCAGTTTGACGCTGCGGCTTGGGCTGTATCGAGCCTTGCTTCGAAACAGGCGTTCTCTGTCATCGTCAGAGCGCCTCAAACTCAACGCTGTTTCGATTTCCGCCAAGATTCTGTCATCAGGAACATCCAAAGGCACGCTGATTAATAGGCGCCCATCTTGGTAACTTCGGGCGGGCGCTTCATGCATCAGAATGATGGATTGCTCTGGTGGTTCGCAAAACAACAAACGACCGCCACCAATCCACCAAGACATGAAATCGTCTTCGCGGACATCTCCGAAATCGTCATACAGCTTAGCTAACTTGCCCTTCCCGCCGTTATCGCAGCATTCACGGTAATCGTCATTCAGTCTCAGAAACGCCCACCAATAGTAATACGGACTGCACATAAAAGGGCGCGCGCCAGAAAACGGTGGCGCAAGTTTCCTTGATGGCGCGACCACATCCAAGTTCGTCAAAGGCGGCTGGTATTGAAAATACAAAACCTGCCCCGTCCGCAGTTGTTTCTGATGCGACATGGACACTCCCCCAAGCTGGAGCGACGACGCTGGCCCGCAAAAGTTAACAATTCAAGTAGTCCAGAGTCAGTTGGCCGAGCAAATCAGCCTTGCATGTTAGCCCCCAAATTATCGGGAGGCGAAAAACTTGCCTTCCGTCGCCAGCAGCAATTCCGCCGCTGGCAAATAAAAATGGAAGGTTACTATCATGGCTAACATCGCAAACACGCTGAACACGAACGAAGTCGCTGATCGTCTGAACGCATTGGCAGAAGATCGTGCTGCTTGGGAAAATGGTGCTTACAAGGCGAGCAACGACGAACTCTATTTGCTTCTTGATCGCTGCTTCACGCTCCTTGGGCAGATGAAGGATCAGCGCCCTCTTATCAACGAACTGAATACACAGCTCGAAGCAAAAAAGATCGTCTTCAACAAGGGGACTTCTCTCACGACGAAGGTTACTCGCTTTGTCTTCAATGGCTCTGGCAAGCGCATCACGGGTTATGCTCGCGTTCTTCGCATCGCCTCCAAGGAAAAGCGTGAAAATGAGAGCTTTGCCGCCTTCATCAAGCGCAAGGGTGGGATTGAAGAAGTTCGCAAGCAAAAGGTTGAAGGCACCGTTTCGCGGGCAGAGCAAACGCTGAAGAACATTAAGGTCGCTGAAGCGCACTTTGTGGCTGCGGATGCGCTTGTGCAGGACATCGCCTGCTCCGCACCCAGCGTTCATCCCAACGGCGAAACCGAGCACTATTTCTCCGCTGCACTGATCCGCAAGAATGACGATGGATCTCTCAGCATCGTTTACGGCTGCAACAAGCTCTCCGTCGTTCGTCTGCTGCTTTCTGAAGGCGGCAAGGAAACGGTCGAAATGCTCAAAGAGCAGGCAGCAGACGATATCCTTCGCCAGCAGCGTGAACAGCGTGACGATGCGGTGGACGCACTCGCGGCATAATAATTCAATCTAAAAAGGGACGGCAAACAGCGCCGTGATCAATCAAAATTCAAAGGAAATCATCATGTTTAAGCGCAACAAGCACCAGCCCAAGAGCATTGGCGATCTGGTTATTCCCAATCCCAAGACACGACAGCGTCTCGAAGAATATGCAAACGGTGTTCGGACTGGTCACATGATCATGCATGGACCGAAGGGAACGGGCAAAACTTCGGCAGCGAACATCATCAGCGAAAAGCACGAAGCTCAGAACGATAACTCAGTTATGCAGATGGGAGACTTCCCGTCCTACGAAGGTGCAAAGATGACTGAAAAGGACATCAACGGGCTCTCACAAGAATGGCATTGGCGTCGTCTTTGCGGGATGCAGCCACCAACGATTGTGATCAACGAAGTTGATAAGATGTCGCCCCAGCTGCTCGAAAAACTTAAAGCGGAAATGGACCAATACGAAGAGCGTGGGTTTGGCGAATGCCAAGTTGTTGCAACCACTAATAATCTGCACAAGCTGCCTGCTGCCCTCGCTGATCGTTTTGACAAAATCGAAATGCCCGCGATTGAGCCTGGGGATTTTGAAGACCGTGTACGCGCAATTCTTGCGGAAGAGGAAATTCAGATCAGCGACAAGGAATTGAAGAATATCCTTGCGACAACGAACGGAAGTTTCCGTGACGCTTTGTCAGCGATTGAGGACATCATCATCAAGAAGCGCAAGCCGAAGCCTTAAGTTCGAAGTTCTTTTGAAACATCAAAGCCGCCTTTCGGGGCGGCTTTTTTGTGTCTGCGGATACAAAAGTGTCTGTAGCAAGCCACTTTATGCCGCCAGATCAAATTCCACGCTATCTGCATCAACCAAAGCTCGGCACTTTTCGCTCATTAGAGCGAACTGCTCTGCCAACTGTTGATAGCGTGGATGACGCCCAAGCTGCTCTGAAGCGTTCATTAATCTACTCGCACATATTGCGATGACGCCAATGCTGGGTTCGGTTTTCTTGAAGCGCAGACCACGAAAATAACTGGAGCATTGCCCAAGCCAATCTTGGCTAAATTCGCTCTCTGAAGCGACCACACCCTTCTGTTTCAAAAAATCAAAGACCTCCAAAATCACGGCTTTTTTAATCATTTCCTTCTCCCTGTGATAAATAAACATGTCAGCCACTGCGATGAGAGGAATGCAGTGTATTTATCTGCTCATAGGGGCTTTGTTGATGCGAAGAGATTGCCAGGTTTCTGTAGCCGTCAGATTTCGCTGCCCCATTCATGCTCTCGCAGAGGCATGACAAAAAGAGCATTCGATGCGTCTCTCCGCATCGAAGCAGGAGCAGGACAGGGACTGCGAAAGCGGTAACCTGCATGTTTCATGATCGTGAATAGCTGGCGGTCATGGAATTGCGTTGTGAATCCATCGTGCGTTTGAGGTGACAGCATAACCCCACCTCCCATATTCTGGTGCGCATTCAGTTAGTGGTGAGGTCTATGCGAAGGCACAGGCAGCTAAATGGGGCGCAAGCCCCATTGTGGCTCAGTCTATGAGAGCCCGATCAAAATTAATTCCAGAAAGAGCGATGAAGGATGGCGTGAAGCGCCATCCGAAATCGCAGGTGAGCGTCAGCTCACATCATGAAGTACCCATTAACAAAGAACGAGAAGTTTACGAAAAACACTTAAGTCGTTGGAAACCAATACATCCATGAAGGCTGGAAATCGGTAGGACCAACTCATTGATTAATATATGTTTTCTACAGAACAAATGTTAATCGGAGACAGGCGAAATGGCTCAAGCCAAAGTCCTTTCGAAGGACGAAATCAAGCGGGTAATGCGTATTGCTGAGACAGGCAGAAACGGACTGAGAGATAAGACGGCCTTAGCCTTAAGCATCAATGCAGGAATGCGAATTGGCGAAATTGCGGCTTTAAAGATTTCGGATGTGCGTGGACTTGATGGGGACGCAGTTAATGTCATTCACCTCTCGAAACATCAAACCAAAGGCAATCGCTCTCGCCGTGTCTTTATCAGCGATGATCTTCGTAAATTGCTGAACATCTATCTCGCATCGATCAGAAAACTCGATGGCAACAAAGCCCTTTTCAGGAGCAACCGAACTGGAGGTCACTTCAGCAACGTCTCACTGAGCTTACGCTTTAAAGCGATCTATCTGGCTGCTGGTATCAAGACGAGCAGTCATAGCGGTCGACGCACCTTTGCTACGCAGAAGAATGCGTTGGGCATTGGGATGAGAACAATTCAGCATCTTCTGGGGCATGCGAATATCGCAACAACGGCTCTCTATTGCGATGTATCGGATGAGCAGCTGGTAAACGCGGCAAATAAATTTTGAGCGCGCCGAGCCACGAAGGCGGATCCGCGATTAATCATTCTCAGCGTTATTTGTACAGTAAATTAGTGAAACATAACCCCCGTTTGTAAAAAGTGCCACACAAAGAATAAAATGAACATCCTCACTTAAGGGGAATCGGACTTGGTCAACTATTTCAATAGGGTAGGTCAAATAGTGTAAAACAAATCCAGAGCATGTGGTTGTTATAAAGCATACAAATCCCCCGTATGCACGAAAAAGCGCGATAGCGATCCCAATCATCACATTGAGATTAAAATTACCGCGAACGACACTATAAGGTGTATTATAGTTCTGTTTACTTTCTGCAATTTTAGGTCTCAGTTTAATTAGAAAATAGCTTCCAGAAAGGAGGGATATCAAAATTATTGTAAAGAATAGATAAGGCGCACCTAAGCCTGCTGCTCGTCTGGCTTCGCCATGCTGTATCTGATCTGAGATCAACCAGTAGGCGGGTGATGCCCAAAGCCAGAAAAAGTTGAAAAATCTACAAGCGTCCCAAAGTGTATAGTTAAACTGCTGCTTTTTCATGCCCATCCCCGCTTACCTGTCGGCTTTTCCATAGTCTGGCTCGGCAATAAGCTAATTTAAAGTTTAAAGTCGCGGGAGATAGCGATGACGCAAGTGAGACAGTGGTGGGTTCTCGTGCGCTTCAAAGACGAAGCAGGCGCAGGCTTCGGAAGGCAGTATGTCACCGCAACCAACGCTTATGAGGCAATTCAGATGGCGAAGGCTTTGTATGGCAGGCTTCTTATTTCGGAGAGCGCATGCCCAGCTTAGTGTCCAAGCGAATTAAAAACCTTCTTAGTTAGTTATCGTATCGTTGGCACTGCCCTCCGTCACTGTTGCCTCTTCGATGGGTTGGGCCGTCTTTAGATCAAAGTGATCGCCTGAATTCGGCATCACCATTCTTACGATTGCATAGATCACGAAATCATTCCTAAACGGGTCAATACCGTAAGATCTAAGGTTGCCATTATTTCGCTCTTCCCAGCAAAAGTTCTTAGCTGACTCGCTGGTTCCCCCTGCTTTGATTTCTTCATTGATGCACTCTCGGACTGATCTATAAGGATAGGCGCGTTGATAGGCGGTTAACGATAGGATCACCAGAAAGGCAAAGACAAACAGCTTCATCGGCATATTGCGACAGTTAAGTTTTTGCTTTGTCAATTTCTCAATCTCCTTCAGCGTACGCCCTGCACCCTTCGATGAAGCTCTGGCTCTTTCCTCCACATTCCTCAGCATCAGATATGCCTTTGCGCTCTGCCCATGTGTATCCTGCTCTATGACCGCTGCAGTCTTTCGTGCAGGAATAGCCGTGAAATGTCCGTGACTGATCTTTGCCGCGTTCGCTGTTTAGGTAGGCAACAAAGCTGATACCACAAATAAGAGCAATCAGCGTTCGCCAGTCTTTCAAAAGCCTTCGCATTATACTCGCCCTCCCCCTTAAGTATGTCAGACGACAACCTCTGCCAGCAAGTGCTTGTTGCGATCAGGCCAAGCCGCCATATTCTCATTAGACCTGCCGCAAAAACGAACATGGCTCGGGTGAGCTTTGTATTGCGCCATTTAGGTCAAAGCATCGACGCCATTTGACAATCTCAAAACGGCAACAGAGCATCGCATACGCATGAAGAAGCTCGAAAGTGAGGGGTAAGTCATATGACAACACATCAAAAGTGGGTGATTAAATGCCCGAACTGCCAAAGGGCTTATGACCTCTTTTGGATTTCTTCGTGGAACACCTTCGGTTCGAAAACTTGGTCAGACGGCTGCTCGGAGGGCAATTGTAATTATCCACTCACAGGCCTCTATGCCTGCCCCAGCTGTCGTTGGGTTTTCACTATCAGGGACTGCGAGAAAATTGATCCCGATGATCCATCAGTGGAGGATCTCTTCTCATCACCAACATATTCGTGGCTCCCAAAGAGAGAGCCTCGTGAAGGGGAACGGCGAAAACGATATGTAGATGAGGTGCGGTTAGAGAAATGTGCCCTCTTGCTGCGCCATCGCAAATGGTCGCCGCAGAATGATTTTGAGCCTATTTTAAGACTGGGTTGGTGGTGGCACGAGGAGCGGGAGGATCGCAGATATGCTCTTCATATCGATGACGCTTTGGGAACAATCCAAGAAACTGCACCACTCCCTTCTGAGCAAAACTTAGAAAATATGATAAGATTGATCGAACTCCTACGAAGCGAACCAAGAAACGCTCTTGTTGTGGGTGACCTCCAGAGAAGACTCGGCAACTTGAACGAGGCCGCCGAAGCCTATGCCCAAATGCCACCCGATCAGGCCGATGTTAGTAGCCAGCTAATCACACTCTCTCAACATGGATACAGATCGGTCGTACGGCTTAATTGACACAGATATAGAGCGCAGGAACTCAATTCACTCCAACCCATTCGAGCTTCCGTTTGCTCAAAGAAATATGGATGTACTCGCGGATAAACTCAGAAGAGGAAGACCAGCGCTGCAGCATGAGGTCTACCGAAGCGTCCGCAGGTAGCCCTTCGAGGTAACTGTAAAGGGTATCCACACTCCTAAAAGTCTGCCCGTCAACGCTAACAATATGGTCGGTGACTTTAGCGTCTGTAAGAGCAGCTTCCTCGTCTGATTCATACCAGTCGACCACGAGATGACGCTCGGGATTTATCTCGAAGTCATCCAGCCTCCAAGGTTCGGCTATGATCAAACCAGAAAGATTGATCGAACGCACCTTTAAAGGATCAGGGATAATTCGAACGGGCGATTGGACAACAATGTCCTTGCCTTTGCGCTGAACCGTAATGGCCACATCGCCATTCAAGCCGCGCAAACTGCTGAGTAGCTCAGGAAAAGAAGTTACTGAGAGCCCGTTTGCCTTTGTTATGATATCGCCAGATTTGAAGCCAAGGCCAGATTGAAAAATTTGGGCTACGCGGGGACGAAGGTCGTCGCCTGAAACCGCAGTTGCGATTGGCAGCATACGAAGCCGAGTATCTGTCCCAGCCTTCAGAAGATCGATAATGCGGCAAACGGCAGGCAATGGTTCCGCCAAACTGATCGCTGTTGCGCCATCGTCTTTTTTATCGGGCTGGTAGGTCGATGTGTTGATCCCAATAACGCGGCCGTCAGTTAAACTGATCAATGGGCCGCCAGAATTGCCGCTGTTAATGGCGGCGTCTGTCTGGATCATTTGGCTGGGGTACATCCACGCCAGACCAGAGACGATTCCGCGAGAGGCTGTGTATGACAGGCCCCAAGGGTGGCCATAGGCCATTACTGATGTGCCAGAGGCAGCTGTGCCCTTGCAGTCTAAGGAGGCTTCTATCGCTGTTACTGGGATTGATGTTGCTGGGATCTGCAAAATAGCTAAGTCAATTATCGGATCGACATGCAGGCGCTTGGCTTCAATCAAGTCTCCGCCTTTGAAGGACAGCTTAACAACGCTGGGAGATCTTGTCGCCACGTGGGCGTTCGTCAGTAACCATCCGCGCTTACGATCAATCAGAAAGCCAGTGCCAGAGATCGCTCCACCTTCGTCCTGATTAAACGCAATCTGATTCTGAACTTGAATTTTGACAGTATACTGAGCGGCTTCAGCAAGAATCTGATTGGGCCGCGGAACTGCTTGAGCGGCCTCGCTTGCCAGCAGGCAACCGATGGCGAAGAAAATATTTCTACGATTAATCACAGCTTATCTAAAATATCTTAAAATTTATTTTCTCTAACGAAGTCTCTCGAATCAAATAATATTTTTCCGCAAATTACGCCCAACTCATTAAACCACTCTTGTCCACCTTCAGCCATTAGTGGCTTGAAATCTAACTCAATGTCGCAGCCAGTTAGCTTCTCGTAAAGCATCGCCATCAGAGGAAGGGCCGCAGTTTCCAACTCACGCGGATGGGTGGCTGAATTAATTTTATTCATTAGAAATTTGAATGCATCTGCATATTCAGAATTATTTTTTATGAATTTTTTCACCCAATCATCGATGGAACCCGTCTCTTCGTATAAAAAAAGATTATCATTGTAAGTGTTATTGACTACTAATTTGACAACTTCTGATTTATTTTTTGATCTTCCGATAGAAGATATTTGAAAAAGATAGGAACTGACCAACGCGCTCGCCAAATCATCTTGCGAGATTTCCTGATCGAACAGCCTCTCCAATTTTGGCTTAATTATGCACAAATCTTCAGCTATTTTCAGGACAATTTTTTGAGCAACCTCTTCTGGAGGAAGAGCTTTTTTAAAAATGCCGAACAAATCAACCTCCACTTTTTTGTCTTCTATGTAGGGTCAGAGGTCCGTATTAAATGCCCTTCCGACGGTTTAATGATTTAATATTATATGTCGAATTTGCATAGTAATTAGTGAAATCCAGAAAATCTTCAAATACGGCTCCGATTGGCCTGCAATGGGAAAGTTGATCGTTCGTAACACCCAATATGCGTTCAGCTTCTGGTGACAATGGTCGGGAAGGTTTTGCCCACTCGTCAAACTCATCATCCTCATCCCAACAATTAATTGCATGATAATGGATTATCTCACCCTTTTCTGGTGTTAGTGCGCTCGTCTCAAGATCGATGATCAGTTCACGCTTCAGCCCACGAGTGCCGAGCATCATCAGTTCCAAGCCACCCTGCATGTATAGGTCAAACAAGCTGTCATGGAGCCTGTGCTGACTATCGAGGAGATCTTGCCTCATCGTGCAATCACTTTTGCGGCCTGACGAAACTGAACATCATCATTCTGCGCTCCATAAACCTTACCACGCAAAGCTCGTTGCTGATCGGCAAATGAATTGTCAGCTTGGCGAATTCCTTGTTGAATTGATGAAAGCTCCTCTCTTCGCTTTTGAGAGCCTTCATCCTTACCTTGAGCATCATCGCTGCTGTCGTCGCCTCTTTTCTTCTCAGGACCTTTCTGAGGCGCTTTCTGGGCTGTGGCAGGCTTTCTTGGGCGGCATTGCTTCGCCAGAGATTTGTTTCTTTTGGCTAATTCGGAACTGAGCTGAAGGGTAACGCCCGTGAGCAATTTTATGTCGTTATTAATTTCATCGCTTTCAGCCTCGCTTGATAGCTCGACCAATAATGCAAGCCAGCGACTTATCTCTTCTCGTGCGTCCATGTGATAAACCCTCTTCTGAGTTTATTTATCACTGCGTCAAAATTTAGCTTGGCCAAGCCCAATTTATCGATAGTCTTTCTCTCAAAAGCGGTGAATTACACATGCGATTAACAATCAGATTGAATTTCTGGCAGCGGTTGGGTGTAGTACTCTCTGCCTTGTGGGCCTTAACGGCTGGCTCCATAATCGCTTTTAATACGTTAGAATTGGCCAGCGGAAGAAGTGCAGCGATTTTTCGAGCCTGCGTGGAGGTCAGTGGCTACCAAGCTGTCGCCAAATGCATGGCAAAATCGGACGATGTGTACAGGGAAACTATAAATTCGGGGATCTACGAAACCCTGTTTTACGCTTTTTGCCCGCTCATCTTTGGATGGGCACTATCATATGCGGCAATCGCCACTGCAAGATGGGTTTGGGCAGGTAGAGGTATCTCTAAGCATTAAGAAATGCAGAAGCTCCAACCAAAAGTGTCTTGCACCAGACACTTTCACATCGAACCCAATTTCTCGGCTAACTGGTAAGGCACGAGATGTGTGTAGCGAAACAGCATTCTTGGATCTCGATGGCCGCTGATCAGTGCGACCTCTGGCATCGATAAGCCAAGCTCGAAGAACCGTGATATCGCTTCGTGCCTTAAGTCGTGGAAATGCAAATCTTGAATGCCCGTCTTCAGCATGATCCGTCGCCAGCACATCTTCAATGCATCGCTGCTCACATCGAAAACCGAACCCTTTTTGGTCGTTTGATTTCTCAAAATATCGAGCGCGGCATTGGTCAAAGGAACGGTTCGAGCAAAGCCGTTCTTAGTCATGGGCAAGTGCGCGGTTCTGCGTTTCAGATCGACATGATGCCATTGCAATGAGAGGATTTCACCGCGCCTCATTGCGGTCTGAAGAGCGAACAAGAAGACAGCGATAATGTCGTGTCTTTCAATCCCCTTCAAAGCATCGACCACCAGTCCAATTTCATACTCTGAGACACGCCTGCTTCTCGCATTTCGTATCTTTGGGTATTTGACGAACTCAGCAGGGTTTTCCTCGATGTCGTAACCCCATTCGTATTTTGCGATATTTATCGACTGCTTGATGATGTGAAGCTCACGGCAAACGGTGCTGGCTTTGGCTTCGAGCAATCTGTTGTTTCTGAACTGGGCGATGGCGTTGGGGCTAAGCTCATAAAGCGTCAGATCGCAGACAGGCGCTCTTAACAGCTTCGCAACACGATATTGCTCGGTCTCACGGCTGATCTTCTGAGAAGACACATCTTCGATGTAGCGGGTCAGCACATCACGCAATGTTATCTTTCGAGGGTCGAAAAGCTGCCTGAGAGTGCGAAGCGAACTTCGCTTCGCCTCTTCATTATGCGCCCAAGCCACAGCTTCAGCGTGGCTTTTGAAGTTTCTGGTTACAGGCTCAAATCCTTTACGGCGAATTTGAACACAATACCCGTGTCTACGCTTGGTTATCGTTGCCAAATCATCTGCTCATTGTGATCCTATTGTGATCCAGAGCGGGACAAAATCATCGGAAAAACCGTCAGCATAGGGCAAGTTCAGCGTGAAAAACGCTGCAAACGCAATGAGTTATACGGTGGGAAGAAAATGGTGGGCGTGGCAAGGATTGAACTTGCGACCCCTGCGATGTCAACACAGTGCTCTACCACTGAGCTACACGCCCACACTCATTTTCAACGCGGTTCTTGGGGCGATTCACGCGCCCAGAGCCGTCGGGGTCCGGCGCCAATAGCGACGATGCCCGGCTCTGGCAAGCGTCTATCTGGACTCACGGCGTTTCGGTCGTGACCGAACAACCCTGCAACACACGATCCACCTCAGCGACCAGATCCTTCAGGTGGAAGGGCTTGGAAAGAACACGCGCTTCGGGCAGCGCACGGCCCGCGCGGACGGATACGGCGGAGAAGCCGGTAATGAACATCACCCGAATATCGGGCTGCAATCGCGTTACGCGCTGGGCAAGCTCGATCCCGTCCATTTCCGGCATCACAATATCGGACAAGAGCAGATCAAAGGCCTCACCCGCTTCGACATGGGCCAAGGCATCGGTGCCCCGATCCACCGCGACACGCAATAACCGGCCCGCTCCAGCGCGCGTGCCAGATAGTGCCGCA
>JBJTNW010000021.1:0-85948 GCA_046074265.1 Chakrabartia sp. | reverse complement strand
GATCCGCATAATGTCGGCGCAATCCTGCGCTCTGCCGCCGCCTTTGATGCGCTGGGCATTGTCACGCAAGATCGGCACGCGCCGCCAGAATCAGGCGCACTCGCCAAGGCCGCGTCAGGCGCGCTGGAAATCGTGCCTTGGGTGCGCGTGGTAAACCTATCGCGTGCGCTGGATGAGATTGCCGAAGCGGGTTTTTGGCGGATTGGCCTGACGGGCCATAGCAAGCGGCTGCTGGGTGAGGCGATTGGCACGGCGCGCGTGGCGCTGGTGCTGGGCGCTGAAGGCGAAGGGATGCGCGCCAATACCGAGGCGCATTGTGACGAACTGGCGAAGCTGCCGATCAGCCCGAAGATGGAAAGCCTGAACGTCTCCAACGCCGCCGCCATTGCGCTTTACGCTGCCGCCGCCGCCCGCAGCTGAGGCATAAAAAAGGCCCCGGCAGCGCCGGAGCCTCTTTTTCTCAGCGCGGAAAAACGCTCAGTCTTCCTGCGCGATGGTGACTTTCAGGCCGTCCAGCTCATCCTTGAAATGAATCTGGCAGGACAGACGCGACGTGTCGTTGCGATGGGCCGAGCTGTCGAGCAGGTCGTTTTCATCTTCCGTCATCGGATCAACCTTGTCGGCAAACGCCGCATCGACATGGATGTGGCAGGTCGCGCAAGAGCAGCAGCCGCCGCACAGCGCGAGAAGTTCGTCAAAGCCCGCATCACGGATGATTTCCATGACCGACAGGCCAGCCTGACCTTCAACTTCCTTTTCCGTGCCATCGCGCGTGACAACAACCAGCTTCGCCATGCTTATTCCTTCTTGCACCCTGTTGAGGATTTCCCCACGTCGCTAGCGATGCCCTGACAAGTTATCAAGGCAGAACGACAAGGAGAGGGTGATGGTCACGACGCCGGATCAGATGAAGCAGGCGCTTGATTGGCTGGCGGGCGTCGAACCCGGCTTTGCCGCGGCGCTGGAACGCGTGGGCTATCCGGAGCCGCGGGTGCGGGACCGCGGCTATGAAACGCTGCTGCGGACGATCATCGGCCAGCAGGTCAGCGTGAAGGCGGCAGCGTCGATTTGGAATAAGCTGGCCGCCGGTCTGGGCGACCTGACCCGGCCAGAGACGATCCTTGACGCGGATGAAACTGTTTTGCGCAGCTTTGGACTGTCCCGTCAGAAGCAGTCCTATGCGCGCAGCCTTGCCGCGCTGGTGGCGGAGGGAGCACTTGATCTCCACCACCTGCCCGAGGATGACGAGGCCGCAATCGCGCTGCTGACGCAGATTAAAGGCATTGGCCGTTGGTCTGCCGAAATCTATCTGCTTTTTGCCGAAGGCCGGCCTGATATCTGGCCGGCGGGCGATCTGGCGGTCCAAATTGAGATTGGTCGCCTTCTTGGGCTTGCCGAGCGCCCTTCAGAACGTCTTGTCCGGCAATTGGCAGAGGCGTGGCGGCCGCATCGCGGGGCCGCCGCCATCCTTGCCTGGCACCATTACAACACGACGACGATTTAGCGCGGCAATACCGGCTGCGGGTTCAACAAGGTTGTCGCTTCCAGCCGATCCAGCGCCGCACGGACGGCCACATAGCGGCGCGCCTTATCGGTCCATGCCCGCGCTTTGGGCGCACCCGGCAGAGCCAAAACATCGCCAAGGGCCAGGTCTACCCGGTCGCGCGCAAGGGCTTGTTCTGCCCGAGCAATGCGACGGGCAGGCGATTCGGAGGGTGTGCCAGACCGGCGGATGACCACCAAATCCCGCAATTCTGCCGCCACCGAATCGGCCCAGCCTGAATGGTCCGGCGCCAAGCCAAGGCCGGGTTGAATAGCCTTAAACTCTTCAACCAACTGGCTAAGCGTGACGGGTTGGCGCGCACCGGTGGCAACCACCATCACATCCTGGCCATAAACTTCGCCAAATTGCCGCTGCAGCAGCCCTTCCAGAAAGCCCAGCGGCAGGCCGCGGTCCAAATTGTGCCGGATGGAGGTCAAGATTAGCAAGCGTTCGGCGCGGCTGGCATTGTCCTTGGCGGTTGCCGCCCGGCGCTCGGCTTCGGCCAGGCGCGCTTCAAGCGCGGCCATGCGCGCTTCGGCTTCGCTCAAAGTGATGGGCCGAGGCGCAGGCGGCAGCGGGGCCGTTTGTGCCGGTTCGGGGCTGGCCGGGATTTGCGGGTCCGGCACTAGCTGCGGTTCGGTCGGGCCGCGCCAGAGCGACCAGCACAAGGTAGCCGCCCCCAGGAGAAAGATCATTACCGCAGCAAGCACAAGCCCGCGGATCGCGCGGGAGGTGCGGGGCGACGCAATGGCGGTTTGGCTGTCCTCGGTCATGCCGGCGTTGTGCCCCGTGCGTCGTCGCGGCACAAGGGGGCGGCGCAGGCGAGCATCGCCTCGGCCGAAGGATGGTCCGGCCATTGGCACGATTTCCAGCCCGGCCCGGCCGCCTCCGCCGTCGCCGCGCTGATCGCAACCAGATCAATTTGCGCGCGGACCGGCACCAAATCGGCAATGCGCCGGGCCATGCGCGGGGAGTGGAGCAGAACCACACAGGCTTTGCTTAAGGCCTCGATAAGCTGGGGCGAGGGCGGGCGTTCAAGTGTTTGGTAAACAATCTTGATGTCAAATTGCAGGTCTGGATGCTGTATCGCCTTGTGAGGATCACCGGCCAGATGCAGCAGATGCTGGGCGCCCTGTCGTGCGGCCAAATCCGCAAGGTCTTGGCCATTGCCGTGCCCGGTGTGGATGGTGGTAAAGCCCGCCGCTCGCCCAGCTGCCGCGCTTGCGGACCCCACGGCAAATAGCGGCCGGGACAGGAGGGGCTGAAGCGCCGGGCCGGCGTGGATCAGCGCATTCGCACTGGTAATGAAGATGCCATCATAAGGATCTGAATTAGTTACATTCCAAGGCGAAGAAGCAATCTCAAAAAGCGGCTCTGCAACAACCTCCAGCCCCAGCGCGCGGGCGGCGTTGGCGCTGTCCCGATTACCCGGCTCTGGCCGTGCAACGACCAGCGGCCTCATCCAAAAATGGCCCTTAAGGCGGGGCTCGCTCGGTCGAGCAGAGCGGCGGCAAGGGCGGCGGGATCATCGCCGGACCCTGCTTCGCACTCCCGGCCATCTTCGCTCAAAATTTCGCCCCGCAGCCAGATCTGTCCGTCGATCCGCTTGGCTTGCGCTGCCACGGGCGAATGGCAGCCCGCCTGCAACCCGGCCAGAAATTGGCGTTCTGCCATCACACAGGCAAAAGTATCGTCATGGTTGATCGGGGCCAGCAGCGCGCGGACCCGGTCATTGGCGGCAAGCGTTTCAATCCCGATCGCGCCTTGTGCGGGGGCGGGCAGCATCACGTCTTCTGCGATGGCGGTGCCAATATCGCTTTGCCCAAGCCGGTCCAGCCCGGCGGCGGCAAGCAGGGTCGCGTCGGCCTCGCCGGCCTGAAGCCGCGCCAGCCGTGTTGCCACATTGCCGCGAAACAACACGATCTTGAGGTCTGGGCGCAACCGCATCAATTGCGCGGCGCGGCGCGGAGAGGATGTGCCGACCCGCGCGCCCTGCGCCAGCCCTGCAATGCTCGGCGCGCCAATCAGCCGGTCGCGCACATCGGCCCGGGGCAGCATGGCGGCAATGGCAAGGCTGGCGGGGCGGAAGGTCTCGACATCCTTCATCGAATGGACGGCAAAATCTATGTCCCCTTCAGCAAGGGCGCGGTCCAGCTCTTTGGTCCAGAGCGCTTTGCCGCCAATGTCTGCCAACGGGCGATCAAGCACCCGGTCGCCACTGGCCGTCATCGCGACAATCTGGACGTTATCTGCCGACCAGCCATGCGCTGCCAGCAAGGCATTTCGGACCATTTCGGCTTGGGCAAGGGCCAGCGGCGAGGCACGGGTGCCGAGTTTCAGGACGGGATCGGTCATAGTGGAGCTTGTGCTAGCGGCGTGCGCGGCTAGAGGAAAGGGCAATGGCATTGATCTTGGGCCTTGAATCGAGCTGTGACGAAACGGCCGCCGCGCTGGTAACAAGCGGGCGGGACATTTTGGCGCATCGCCTTGCAACGCAAGAGGCGCATCACCGGCCCTTTGGCGGGGTTGTGCCCGAAATTGCGGCACGGGCGCATGTCGAGGTGATGACCCCGCTTGTCGAACAAGCGCTGGCCGAAGCCGGCGTGCGCTTGGCCGATGTGGATGCCATCGCGGCCACGGCGGGCCCCGGCTTGATTGGCGGCGTGATGGTGGGGCTGGTGACGGGCAAGGCGCTGGCGCACGCGGCAGGCAAGCCGCTGATGGCCGTCAACCATCTGGAAGGCCACGCGCTGAGCCCCAGGCTTGCAAACCCTGATCTTGCCTTTCCTTATCTTTTGCTGCTGGCGTCTGGCGGGCACTGCCAATTGCTGTTTGTCGAGGGCGTGGGCCGATATCGTCGGCTGGCCACCACGATTGACGATGCCGCGGGCGAGGCCTTTGACAAGACTGCCAAGCTTTTGGGGCTCGGCTTTCCCGGCGGGCCCAAGGTGGAAGAAGCTGCGCGGGCCGGCAACCCAAAGGCCGTGCCCTTGCCGCGCCCGCTTTTGGGTGCGCGCGAGCCGCATTTCTCCTTTGCGGGGCTGAAAAGCGCGGTACTGCGCGCGCGCGACGCGGGGACTTACCGGGCAGAGGATATTGCAGCGGCGTTCCAGCAGGCGGTTGTCGATTGCCTGATCGACCGGACAGCGCGGGCGATTGAGGTCGCCGATGGCGCCAGTGCCCTGGTCGTTGCGGGCGGGGTAGCCGCCAATCAGGCGATCCGCACCGCGCTGGAAGCTCTCGCTGCGCGGCATGGCCTGCCCTTTGTCGCTCCGCCTTTATGGTTGTGCACAGACAATGCAGCGATGATCGGCTGGGCTGGGGCAGAGCGCTTTGCCGCCGGGTTGACCGACCCGCTAGATATCGCCGCCCGGCCGCGCTGGCCGCTGGATCCGGATGCCGAAAAAGCGCGTGGCGCAGGAGTGAAAGCATGAAGCTGGGGGTGATTGGCGGCGGGGCCTGGGGTACGGCGTTGGCGCAGGTGGCCGCGGGCGACGGGCAAGAAACGCTGCTTTGGGCGCGTGAGCCGGAAGTTGTTGATGCTGTTAATTTAACAAATGAAAACAAAATCTTCCTGCCCGGAGTTAAGGTATCTTCGCACATTCGGGCGACCGGTTCTTTAGGGGATCTGGCCGGGTGCGACGCGCTGCTGATCGTCACCCCGGCCCAGCATATGCGCGCGGTCTTGGCTGAGACCCCAGTGGGCACCCGCCCGCTCATCCTGTGCGCCAAGGGTATCGAGGCGCAGACCCGGCTTTTGATGTCGGAAGTCGCCGCCCAAGTCTGCCCGGCCGCGCCCATTGCCGTCCTTTCGGGCCCCACTTTTGCGCATGAAGTGGCAGCGGGGTTGCCGACGGCGATCACGCTGGCCTGTGAAGCGGAGCCGTTGGGCCGTGAATTGGCCGCCCGCATCGCCCAGCCCGGTTTTCGGCCCTATTTGACCGCGGACGTGATCGGCGCCGAAATTGGCGGCGCGGTCAAAAATGTGCTCGCCATTGCCTGTGGCGTGGTAGATGGCGCTGGCCTTGGCCAAAATGCGCGGGCAGCGCTGATCGCGCGGGGCTTTGCTGAAATGACACGCTTTGGCGCGGCGCGCGGTGCGCGGGCAGAGACGCTCGCGGGACTTTCTGGCCTGGGCGATTTGGTGCTGACCTGCTCATCGACCAGTTCGCGCAATTTTTCCTTGGGCAAGGGTCTGGGGGAAGGGCAATCCGCCAAGGCGCTGCTTGCAGATCGCAAGACAGTTGCTGAAGGCGCCTTTACCGCGCCCGTGCTGCAAGCGGCCGCGCGCGCGGCGCAGGTCGATATGCCGATTGTTGATGCGGTCTGCGCGCTGCTGGACGGCGGCATGGATGTTCAGGCGGTGATGGCGCAGTTGCTTTCCCGCCCGTTAAAGGACGAAGCGGCCGTCTGATCAAAAATCGACGGCAATCCCCTTTAACTCCCAATCGCCATAGCGCACCGGGTTTAGGCCCAACGGATCGTCCTTCGGGTCTTTTTCCACCACCGGCTCGGGCTGGGGCACGGGCGGCGACTTGGAAAGATGGGCGGGCGGTTTCACATGGGCGGGGCGGTTGCCCATTGGGCGTCTCCTGTCTTGAAGCGGGCGGTGTCTTTCCCCACATTGGGGTGGGCACGTGGAGAGTTCAAGTGAACGGTTTCAAGACACTGATCCTTTTGTCGGCGCTGACAGCCCTGTTGATGGCGCTTGGCTTTACTTTTGGCGGCAGCAAAGGCGCGGTGATCGCTTTTGTGGTTGCGCTTGGCATGAACGCCTTTTCCTACTGGAATTCGGACAAGATTGTCTTGCGCAT
This sequence comes from Chakrabartia sp., assembly GCA_046074265.1. Lineage (GTDB taxonomy): Bacteria > Pseudomonadota > Alphaproteobacteria > Sphingomonadales > Sphingomonadaceae > Aquisediminimonas. Next base: position 79,591 of record JBJTNW010000021.1, on the reverse strand, counting down.
GCATGATGCACGCGAGGTGGACGCCCAAAGCGCGCCAGAATTTTACCAGTTGGTCGCAGATCTTGCCCGGCGCGCGCAACTGCCGATGCCCAAGGTCTACATTATCGATCAGCCCCACCCCAATGCCTTTGCCACCGGGCGTGATCCGGATCATGCCGCAGTCGCAGCGACAACGGGCTTGCTCAATATGCTGACGCGCGATGAAATCGCGGGCGTCATGGCGCATGAACTGGGCCATGTAAAAAATCGCGACACGCTGATTATGACCATGGTGGCAACGGTTGCCGGTGCGATTTCCATGCTGGCCAATTTCGGCATGTTTTTCCGAAGCGAAGATAATCGCGGCAATGCGTTGGCGACGATTCTGGCGGTGATTGTGGCCCCGATTGCGGCGATGATCGTCCAGATGGCGATCAGCCGCACGCGCGAATATGGGGCGGACCGCGCCGGGGCAGAAATTTCTGGCAACCCAAGGGCGCTGGCTTCGGCTTTGGCCAAGATATCGCGGGGCGCTGAGGCTATTCCTAACCCGGTTGCCGCGCAGATGCCCGCGGCCGCCCAGTTGTACATTGTGCCGGCCCATGTGTCGGAACTCTTCTCCACCCACCCGGCGACCGAAAAGCGGATTGCTGCGCTTGAAGATATGGCGGGGAGCTTTGGGCCGCCGCCCGCCGCCGCAACGGCCCCACGGCGCAGCGCGCTTGATCCGCTGGGCTGACAAGCGCGTGCCGCCGCGCTAGGGCGGGGGATGACCGAAATTCAGGGACTTCCCGCCCGGCGCGCGGCGCTTAGCTTATTGGATGCCGTTTTGCGCCGGGGACAGGCGCTTGAGGTGGCCCTGACGGGGGCGACGCGGGGCATCGACAACCCGGCAGATCGGGCTCTGGCCCATGCGATCGCGTCGGAAACGCTGCGTCACATCCCCGATCTGGACGATCTGATTGATGGCGCCACCCGGCAGCGTCTGCCCGATGATGCCAAAGCGCGCATGGTGCTGCGTCTGGCGCTGACCCAGGCGCTCGTCTTGGGGACGCCGCCGCACGCGGCGATTGCGACGGCGCTGCCCTTGTTGGAGGGCGGGCCAAGGCGGTTGGTTCATGGCGTTCTGGGAACGCTGTTTCGCGCCAAGGCGCAGCTGCGGCCGATCCCGCTTTTGCCGCCCAAGGTGGAGGCGCGTTGGGCCAAGGCCTGGGGGCAAAGCATGATTGGCCACGCCTCCCAAGCGCTGGCTGCCCCGCCGCCCCTGGATTTGACGCTGCGCAACCCGGACGAGACCGCCCATTGGGCCGCCGCTTTAGGGGGCGAAAGCCTTGCCCCGGGCCATGTGCGCGTCATCAATCCTGCGGGGGTAACAGAATTGCCCGGCTTTGCCGAAGGCGCCTGGTGGGTTCAAAATCTTTCTGCCTCGGTCCCGGCCCGCTTGCTGGGGCAGGGGGAAGGGCGAACCGTGCTGGATCTGTGCGCCGCGCCCGGGGGCAAGACCATGCAGTTGGCGGCGGCCGGCTGGTCCGTGACCGCGGTAGAGCGCGAGCCGCGCCGGCTGGATCGGCTGAAGGAAAATCTGGCCCGCACCGGCCTTGAGGCCCAATGCGTCGCGGGCGATGTGTTCAAATGGCAGCCAGACGCGCCGGTTGATGCCATTCTCCTTGATGCGCCATGCAGCGCGACCGGCATTTTTGCCCGTCATCCGGATGTTCTCCACAGGATTCGCACGCGCGACATCACGCAATTGGCCGAGGTTCAAGCCCGGATGGTCGCGCGGGTGGCCGACTGGCTGAAGCCCGGCGGCCGCTTGGTCTATGCAACCTGTAGTCTTGAGCCTGAAGAAGGGGAGAAGATCGCAGAGCAGGCCGCAAAGCTGGGGTTGACGACCTTGCCCATCACCCCGGACCAACTGCCGCTTGGCTTTGCCCCCAGCCCAGAAGGTTGGGTGCGCATCTTGCCCGGCGCGGGCGGCGATGGCTTCTTTATCGTGGCATTTACCCGCGGCTGAGCGCCTTGCCCGCACCGGCCCGGAACATTAAGGAAATTGGCCATGACTCAGCCAATCCTTATCGCGCCTTCGATTCTGTCTGCCGACTTTGCCCGCTTGGGGGAAGAGGTGCGCGCGATTGATGCCGCCGGGGCTGATTGGATCCATGTCGATGTGATGGACGGGCATTTTGTCCCCAACATCACAATTGGCCCGATGGTGGTAAAGGCGCTGCGGCCGCACACCCAGAAGGTGATGGATGTTCACCTGATGATTACCCCGGTGGACCCGATGCTGGAGGCGTTTGCAGAAGCCGGGTCGGATATCATTACCGTGCATCAGGAAGCGGGGCCGCACCTGCACCGCACGGTCCAGCGGATCAAGGCGCTCGGCAAGAAGGCGGGCATTTCACTCAACCCGTCCACCCCGGCCAAAATGCTTGATTACATGTACGAAGACATTGACCTTATTCTCGTGATGAGCGTCAATCCCGGCTTTGGCGGCCAGAGCTTTATTGAAAGCCAGCTTCGCAAGATTGAGGCGATCCGCAAGAATATCGACAAGAAGGGTTTGGATATCCGCCTGCAAGTCGATGGCGGGGTGGATGCGACAACGGCACCGCGGGTAATTGCCGCCGGGGCCGATGTGCTGGTCGCCGGCACCGCGAGTTTCCGGGGTGGGCCGGACCATTATTCCGCGAACATTGCGAGGTTGCGCGGCTAATGAGCAGCGGCTTGCCGGCAGATCTCGACGGGATTGACGCCGGCAAATATCTTGTCCGCCTTGGCCCGGTGGCGCGTAGAGGCTGGCGAGACCGGTTCTTAACCCATTTGCTAAAGCTTAGTTGGCGCACGCCGCTGCATAATCTGCGCCTGCGCGGCCGCTATCCGCTGAAATTGCTGACAATTCCAGAAGATCCGGTGCGCGGCGATGTGGCACGCGGGCGCGAAATGCTGGACGGCGTGATCCGCTGGCGGGGCGAGGCGCAGGATATCGAGACCTGCGATTTCGTGTCGCAAGGCGGGTCGCCGGGCTTTGTCCGCTATTTGCACAGCTTTGCTTGGCTGCGCGATCTGGGTGCGCTTCAGGACCGGGAGCGCGCAGCTCCGGTGGCTGAGCAAATGATGCGCGCCTGGCTGGCGGCGCATGGCGACACAATTTCTGATCCTGCTTGGTCCGCCGATCTGGCGGCAAGCCGTGTGCTGTTTTGGGTCGCGCACGCGCCGTTGATCTTGTCGAGCGCGGATGTTGTCTATCGGTCCGCCGTGTTGAGCGCACTTGCCCGGACGGCGCGGCATCTGGAACGCGTTGCCCCACGAACGGCGCCGGGCGTTGCGCAGATCAAGGCCTGGGCCGCGGTGACGGCCGCCGGGTTGCTGATGCCAGGCGGCGACGCCCGGCGCGATCTGGGCGAAGCGGCGCTGGATGCGGCGCTGGATCGCGGCCTGACCGCAGAGGGCGGGCCCATTTGCCGCCAACCGGACCGGCTGATGGATTTGATCACGACGCTGGAGATGCTGCACAAGGTGTATGAGGCGCGCGGTCAACCGCCCGAGCCGTGCATCGTCGCGGCGCTCAGCCATAGCCTGTCAGTGCTCTTGGGGCTGGTGATGGGCGATGGCGGCTTGTCGAGCTGGCAGGGCGCACTTCCAGCCGACAAGATTGATGTGGATGCGTTGATCCGCGCCTCCGCCGTGCGAACCCGCGCGCGGCGACAAGCGCGCGATTGGGGCTATCATCGTCTGGAACAGGCAAAGGGGGTGCTTGTTCTGGATGCGGCGCCGCCGCCCATTGGGCAGCAGGTGACGGCGGGCTGTGCCTCGACCTTAGCCTTTGAATTTTCAGACGGGCCTTATCGGCTTATTGTCAATTGCGGTGGCGCACAGGCAGGCGGGGGCAGCGTACCCGATGTGCTGGCTCAGGCCCTGCGGACCACGGCCGCCCATTCCACCTTTGTCCTGGCCGACAGTAATTCCACCGCCTTGCGGCCGGATGGCGGACTGGGCAAAGGCGTTACCGAGGTGGAGGTGGAACGTCAGGAAGGCGACGGGGGAAGCCGGATCATTGCCAGCCATAATGGCTATGCGCGGCGCTTTGGCTTCGAACATCGTCGCTCGATCACCTTGATGGCAGATGGTCGCGATCTCCGCGGCGAAGATGTGCTGGCGCCGATTTCCGGCCGGAAAAGCCAAGCTGGCAGTTTTGCTGTTCGCTTTCATCTCGGCTTGGGGGTAGAGGCGCAGCCGACAGCGGATGGTCAGGGTGCCTTGTTGCGTCTGCCGGATGGCGGACTGTGGCAGTTCCGGGCACAGGGCGGCGCGTTGGGCATCGATGACAGTATTTGGGTCGATGGCCTGGGGCAGATGCACGCCACGGTGCAATTGGTGGTTTCAGGGGAGGCGCCAGCGGGTGGCGCCTTGGTCAATTGGGCGTTTAAACGCGCCAGCAGATAAACGGGAACAAGATGACAGACGTACAGATCAAGCGGGCGCTTCTTTCGGTGTCCGACAAGGCCGGATTGACAGACCTTGGGGCGGCCCTGGCGCGCCATGGGGTTGAATTGGTCTCCACCGGCGGGACGGCCAAGGCCCTGCGCGATGCCGGGCTTCAGGTGATGGATATCTCTGATCTGACGGGCTTTCCGGAAATGATGGATGGCCGCGTCAAGACGCTGCATCCCAAGGTCCATGGCGGCCTTTTGGCGGTGCGCAGCAACCCAGAACATGCAGCGGCCATGGCGGCGCACGAAATTGGCGCGATCGACCTTGTGATCGTCAATCTATACCCCTTTGCGCAGACCGTCGCCAAGGGGGCGAGCCGCGAAGAAATTATCGAAAACATCGATATTGGTGGCCCGTCCATGGTCCGCTCGGCAGCCAAGAACCATGAATTTGTAGCGATCGTCACCGATCCGGCCGATTATGCTGAATTGATTTCCGCGATGGATGAAAAGGGCGGGGCGACCAGCTATGATTTCCGCCGTCGTCTTGCGGCCAAGGCCTATGCGGCAACGGCGGCCTATGACGGCATGATCAGCCAATGGTTTGCCTTTGCCGATCAGCAACAGACCTTCCCCGATACGCTGGCGGTGACCGCCCACAAGCGGGAGGAACTGCGCTATGGTGAAAATCCGCACCAGTCGGCCGCGCTCTATATTCCCTCTGGCCCGCACGCCCGCGGCATTGCGCAGGCCGAGCAGCTTCAGGGTAAGGAACTGAGCTATAACAATTATAATGATGCCGATGCCGCGCTGGAGCTGGTTGCCGAGTTTCGCGATGGCCCGCCGACGGTGGTCATCGTCAAACACGCCAATCCGTGCGGCGTTGCAACCGGAGCGACGCTGCTGGAAGCGTATAAAAATGCGCTGGAATGCGATTCTGTTTCCGCCTTTGGCGGCATTATCGCGGTTAACCGTCCGCTGGATGGCCCGACCGCCGAGGCCATGTGCGACATTTTTACCGAAGTGGTCGCCGCGCCTGAAGCAGATGCTGCCGCCCGCGCCGCCTTTGCCCGCAAAAAGAATTTGCGGCTGCTGATTACGGGCGACCTGCCTGATCCGGCACGCCCGGGCCTTAACATCAAGAATATCGCGGGCGGCTATCTGGTGCAGAGCCGCGATAATGGCCGGATCAGCCAAGATATGCTGAAGCTTGTGACCAAGCGGGCCCCAACCGAGCAGGAATTGAAAGACTGTCTGTTCGCCTGGACGGTCGCCAAGCACACCAAATCCAACGCTATCGTCTATGCCAAGGATGGCGTGACCGCGGGCATTGGCGCAGGGCAGATGAACCGGCGGGATTCCGCCCGGATTGCGGCCATCAAGGCGCGCGAGGCGGCCGAAACCTATGGCTGGGCCGCGCCGCGCACGCAGGGCAGCGCCGTTGCGTCTGATGCCTTTTTCCCCTTTGCGGACGGGCTTTTGGCAGCGGTTGAGGCGGGAGCGACGGCGGTTATCCAGCCCGGTGGCTCAATCCGCGATGATGAAGTTGTCGCCGCTGCCGACGCAGCTGGCCTTGCCATGGTATTTACCGGGATGCGCCATTTCCGCCACTAAGGTGCGCGGCGGCTTCTTGGAGATTGGGGCAGGGGGCTGGTTGCCCCCTGTTTCATTTGAGCCGGCGAAACAACACCCGGTCTTCTTCCTGAAAGCCGCGCTTCCAGATGACCCAGCCATAAGCGGCGAGAATGGCGGGGATGCCAAAGAGCAATTCCACCCATTCAGGCAGGCGGATAAAGACCTGGCCGACCAAAAGCGCGGCAGACGCGGCCAGCACCAGCGGCCAGCGCCAGACGGAAACCGGCGCGCCCAGCATATGCCGGGCGAGGAGCGCCTTGGCGATTGATCCCAAGGTCAACGCCGCACACAAAGCGGCAGCAACCGCGGCCGCCAAGATGGTTTCGTCAAAGCCTTCCCGCTTGAGCGCAAAGAGCAGCCCCACCGACAACAGCGCCTGAACGCCAATCATCGCCAGCGACAACAGCATGTTGCGATGGCGCGCCACATAGACAAGCGCTGCTTCGCTGACGACGGCAAGCGCGGCCATAGCTTCCGCCAGCAACAAAAAGCCCAATGCCAGCGCGCCGCCCACAAAGCCGCCTCCCGGGCCCACCAGCCCCAATAGGCCCTGCGCCGGTATACCAAGTGCCAGCGCAACGCCCAGTTGGGCGGCAAGGATCCAGAAGCCGACCTGACTGATCTGCTGCGCGACGGCGGCCCGATTGCCTTCCTCCAGCCGCCGCGTGATGACCGGCCCAAGCACCGGATCAAAGCTGGTTTTCAGCTTTTGCGGCAGCGAGGCGATTTGCTGTGCCACCCAGTAAATGCCAACTGTGGCGGGCGAGACGAACAGGCCCAGGATCGCCAAATCCAACCGGCGCGACCCCCATTCAATCGCGTCGGCTGCGGCCAGCGGCACGTTGCGTTGGGTCAACGCCCAAAGCGCGCGTGGGCGCGGCCGCCAGTTTTTGGGCAGGCCATAGCTTTTGAGGAACGGCACCAAAGAAGCCAGAAAGGCGGCCCCCATCGACAGGGCATAAGCGACAAGCAGCCCGTCGCGCGGCAACGACCAGGCCAGCGCAAAGGCGGCAATGCTGATCGTCCAAGGTTCAATCACCGCGCGCGCCCGCACGGTGGAGGCGACATCAAAGCGATAGGCCAAGGCGGCCAGCATCAGGTCTGATGCGGCCAGTGCGGGGATGATGAGCGGCAGCAGATTATCCAGCCGATTGATTTGGCTGTTGGGGAACATGATCTGTGGCACGGCCATCAGCAACAAGGTGAGCGGTAAGGTGGCGAGTAGAACGATGACCAGCCCGTCCCAAGCCCCATTTTCCCGGCCGTCGCCGGTCAGGTGCAGGGCAAGGCCGCGCTTCAGGCCCAAAGTGGCGATCTGCGCGGCAAATTCTACAACGATGATTGCATAAGCCAGTCGGCCCAGCGCTTCTGCGCCATACCATTGCCCGCCGACGATCAGAAACGGGATACGCGCGATCAGCCGGACGAAAAAGCCGGCCACATTGGCCCGCCCGCCTTTGGCAAGCGCCTTCAGATCGTCATCGGGGGTGTCGCTCAATGCGCCGCGCCCCAATTTGGGCCGGTGCCGATTTCCACGCCCAAAGGAACGTCCAGCTTGACCAGCGGCTCTGCCGCTTCGGCCATAACCTTCAGGATCACCGGCTTGGCGGCCGTCACATCGGCTTCGGGCAGTTCAAATACCAGTTCGTCATGGACCTGAAGCAGCATGCGGACCTTGGTCAGCCCGGCCTCCGCCAGCGCGGGCCCCATGCGGACCATCGCGCGTTTGATGATATCGGCACTGGTGCCTTGGATGGGCGCGTTGATGGCGGCGCGCTCGCTTCCGGCACGTTCGGTCTGGTTCTGGCTCGTGATGCGCGGAAAGTGCGTTTTGCGGCCGAACAGCGTCTCCGTATAACCAGTCTCGCGCGCCTTTTGCAGCGTCTGGCTGATATAGCGGTTGATGCCGGGAAAGCTTTCAAAATAGCGGTCGATCATCGCCTGCGCTTCGTCGGAGCTGATGCCCATGCGCGACGCCAAGCCCCAACGCGAAATGCCGTAAAGCAGCGAGAAGTTGATCGTCTTAGCGCGGCCGCGCGTATCCCGGTTCACCTCGCCAAACAGCTCTTGCGCGGTGCGGGCATGGATATCCTCACCTTTGGCAAAGGCATCTTTAAGGGCGGGCACATCGGCCATATGCGCCGCCAGCCGCAATTCAATCTGGCTGTAATCGGCGGAGAGCAGCACATTGCCGGGTTCCGCCACAAAGGCCTCGCGGATGCGGCGGCCCGCTTCGGTGCGGATCGGGATGTTCTGCAAATTGGGGTCGTTGGAAGAGAGGCGCCCGGTCTGCGCGCCCGTCAGGCTGTAGCTGGTATGGACGCGGCCGGTTTGCGGGTTGATCTGCTGTTGCAGCGCATCGGTATAGGTCGAGCGCAGCTTGGCCAATTGCCGCCAGTCCAGCACCTTGCGGGCAATTTCCACGCCCTCTTCGGCCAGCTTTTCCAACACGGTGACGTCGGTTGAATAATCGCCCGATTTGCCCTTCTTGCCGCCCTTCAGGCCCATTTGCCCAAACAGCACCTCGCCCAATTGCTTGGGGCTGCCAACAGAAAAGGGGCTGCCGGCAAGGGCATGGATTTCCTGCTCCAGCGCAGCGCAGCCTTCGGCAAACTCGCCCGACATACGGGCCAGTTCATCGCGGTCCACCTTGATGCCCTGCCGCTCCATCTCGGCCAGCACGGGGATCAGCGGCCGGTCAACGCGCTCATAGACGCGGGTCGCCTGTTCGGCTGACAGACGGGGCTTGAAGCGGTGCCAGAAGCGCAGCGTGACATCGGCATCTTCGGCGGCATAAGCCGTCGCTTCGGGCAGCGCCACCTGATTGAAAGTCAGCTGGTTCTTGCCGGTGCCGCAGACATCCTTGAAGGCTAGGCAGCTATGACCGAAATGGGTGAGCGCCAGTTCATCCATGCCATGGTTGCGGCGGCCCGCATCCAGATCAAAGCTCATCACCATCGTGTCATCAAGCGGCGCGACGCTGATGCCGTGGCGGGCCAGCACATTCAGATCATATTTGATGTTATGGCCGACTTTCAGGACCGATGGGTTTTCCAGCAGCGCTTTCAACTTCGCGATGGCGGTCGCCAGCGGAATTTGGCGCGGCGCATCCGAAAAAAGATCATTCCCGCCATGCGCCAAGGGGATATAGCAGGCCCGGTTGGGCGCGGTGGCCAAGCTGACGCCAACCAGATTGGCGCCGATGGAATCCAGTGCGTCGGTTTCGGTATCGACGGCGATCACGCCCGCCGCTTCGGCCTCGGCGATCCACTGGTCGAGCGTCGCTTCATCTTGCACGCAAACATAGGCCGTCCGGTCAAAGACTTGCGCCTCGGGTTCCGGCGGCGCGGCGTCAGGCGCGGTGCGGGCTTCGGCGCGGATCATCTTCATCGTCTGATGGTCTGCCCGGCTGGGTTCGCCGCCAAGCTTCTTCAATAACGAGGCAAAGCCGTGATGCTCCAGAAAGGCGCGCAAGGGCGGCTCGGGGATTTCCTTGAGCAAAAGGTCGTCCAGCGGCTCTGGCAGGGCGGCATCTTCTTTCAGCGTCACCAGAACGCGTGACAGCCGCGCCATGTCCGCATGGGCAATCAGATTGTCGCGCATCTTGGATGGCTTCATGTCGGGCGCGGCGGCCAGCACGGCGTCCACCGTCCCATATTCCTGGATCAGCTTGGCGGCTGTTTTGGGGCCGATGCCCGGTACGCCCGGCACATTATCGGCACTGTCGCCCATCAACGCGAGGACGTCGCCCAACTGTTCTGGCCCGACGCCAAATTTCTCAATCACGGCGTGCGGGCCCAGCCGCTCGCTCTTCATCGGGTCAAGCATGTCCAGCCCCGGCTGGATCAGCTGCATTAAATCCTTGTCGGTTGACACGATAGTGACGAGCCAGCCCGCTGCCAGGGCGGCCTTGGCATAAGACGCGATGATATCGTCTGCTTCCAGCCCGACTTCTTCAATGCAGGGGAGGGAGAAGGCGCGCGTCGCCTCGCGGATCATCGGGAATTGCGGAACAAGATCTTCCGGCGCGGGCGGGCGATGCGCTTTGTACTGATCGTAAATCTCGTTGCGGAAGGATTTGCCCGACGCATCTAGGATGACGGCCATGTGCGTTGGCCCATCCGCCTTGTGGAGCGCGTCCGCCAGCTTCCACAGCATGGTTGTATAGCCGTATACCGCGCCCACCGGCTCGTCGCGGATGTTCGTCAGCGGCGGCAGGCGATGATAGGCGCGGAAAATATATCCCGAGCCATCGACCAGATAGAGATGCTTTTGCTCACCCATCGGGCGGGATTAGCAACCGTCCGGCCTTTTGGCGACAGGCATTCGTGGGCTGAGAGCCCCCAATAGCGTCACGCCTTGCTTAACGGGCTGCGAATTGGCCGTTTTTATGGGTTTCAGCAATCAGTCGGGCGACTTTTTGGATCAGTTGCTGGCGTTGCGTGACGGGGGCTGTCGTATCGCCAATCATCACGGCGACGGAATAGCTGGTGCCATCGGGCGCGGTCATAATGCCAACGTCATTGAAGCCGGCGGTGCGACTGCCGAGGTCCTGGCCTGTCCCCGTTTTGTGCGCCAGCACCCAGCCAGCGGGCACGCCCGCCTTCAGCCGGGCATGGCCCGTCAGCGTCGACTGCATAACATTGAGCAGATATTGCGTGGATTGCGGGCTGAGCAGTTCTCCGCGCTTCAGCCGTACCAGCGCTCGGGCGATGGCGGCCGGCGTGGCGCCGTCCATGGGGTCGGCGACATAGCGGTCCATCGCGGCGCGGCGCACGCTCATCGGCAACGCGGCGCGGGCCGATTGAAAGGCGCCGCTGGTCGCATATTCAGGCTTCCACGTCAGCCCGGCGGTTGCGGCCTGAAACATCCGTTCCCCCGGGCCAAAGCGAATGGCGCCCAGCTTCTTGCTGGCGATAACGTCGCGGATGGCGGTTGGCCCGCCCACGCGGCGCATCAGAAAGTCATTCGCCGTATTGTCGCTCTGCGTCATCGCGCGCTTCAACAGGCTGGCGATCGTCGTGGTATAGCCATCTGGGCCGATCAGCCCGGCTATGGGCTGATGGAAGAGCGTAATGTCCGACTTTTTAAGCGTGACCTGATCGTCCAGCCGCACCTTGCCCTTGTCGACGGCATCCATCACGGAAATGGCGACCCACAGCTTGGAGACGCTTTGCTGCGGCATCGGCTCATCCCCGCGATAGGAAATGATCCACGATCCATCGCCCTTCATCACAGCGATTCCCGCCTTGCCGGGGAAAGACGACCAGAGCGCCCGAAGCGCGGTGGTCAACTGAGGCGGCGCCGCGCGGGCGCCATCATTGATCGTGGGCTCCGGCGATTCCTGGGGCAGCGGGATGCTGATTGACTGCCCGGTCGAGCGCAGCTTCATCGTCACCATATTGGCCGCAAGCTGCTGGCCAGCCGATGCTGGGGCGCGCGCCAAAGCCTGGCTAAGCGTAGCGCCCGGTACTGCCATCAAGCCAACCCCGGCCAGAGTCCGAACAAATGCCCCAAAGAGAGAGTTCATCAAAAATAAGTCCGTTTAACTCTTGAGTTTTACCCCTAGCATTCGATCACCACTCGGCCAGCCACCTTGCGACGAACGATTCTGCACGAGCGACGAACCGAGCGAGATCATCGACGAACCGTGAGCGTGCTTTGGCCCTGCCTTGCCCGACAACGGCTTTGCCACGAGAGGTTTAAGACTCCGCGAACATCTGACCCGCAAATTGGTCGTTTGCCGCTTTTTCGCGCTTTGGCGGGGCGACTGGACAGATCATGCCGACCATGCCTAATCGGGCATCAGATTGACCAAGGAGAGCAAGATGGCGACGGGCCTTGCGGCATTGCTGGATGATATCGCGATGATCGCAAAATTGGCTGCGGCATCGCTCGATGATGTCGGGGCCGCCGCCGGCAAGGCCGGGGCCAAAGCCGCAGGCGTCGTTATTGACGATACGGCCGTTACGCCGCGTTATGTGACGGGCTTTACCCCTGACCGGGAGCTGCCCGTCATCTATCGCATCGCCCGGGGGTCGATGAAGAATAAGTTGCTGTTCATTCTGCCCGCGGCGCTGCTGCTTAGTGCCTTTTTGCCTTGGGCGATCACCCCCATATTGATGCTGGGGGGCAGCTATTTGTGCTTTGAGGGCGTGGAAAAGCTGGTTGAGGCCATGCTTCCCCACAAAGCCGAGGCACACGACAGCGCACCTGCGCTTTCCGGGCCGGACCATGAAGCGCAGATGATTAGCGGTGCGATCCGCACCGACTTGATCTTGTCCACGGAAATCATGGCAATCGCGCTTGCCGAAGTGGCGGACAAGGGTGTGGGCCTTCAGGCCGCTATCCTGGCGCTGGTGGCGATCGTCATCACGGTTGCCGTTTATGGCGTGGTTGGGCTGATCGTGAAGATGGATGATATTGGCCTGCACCTTGCCAAGGGGCAGGGCGCGGTGCGGCAGCGTCTGGGTGTCGCACTGGTCCGAGCCATGCCGCATTTGCTGACGGGCCTATCGGGCATTGGCATTGCCGCGATGATCTGGGTCGGCGGTGGCATCTTTGTGCACGGCCTGCACGAATTTCATCTGACGCCGCTGCCGGACTGGATAGCGCATGCGGCGGATAAGGCAGCCGCTGCCGCGCCTGTATTGCCCGGCGTGGTCCACTGGACCGCAGGGGCTATCGGCTCGGGACTGGTTGGGCTTGTCCTGGGCGGGATCATCGTCGCAGCGCTGCATTTGCGCCCGCGCCGGAGCTGAACGCTTAGGGCGCCGGGGTGATCCGCGCTTCGCCGGGCGGGACGTCCTTCATGCGCGCCGCTGTCTGCTCGGCGCCCCGCAAGGCGCGCAGAATGTTGCCGCTGGCAATTTTTTCCAGATCGCGCTGGCTATAGCCGCGCCGGGCCAGTTCCTCAAAAAGCCGCGGATAGCCCGACACATCTTCCATGCCGACCGGCGCGCCATCCATCCCGTCATAATCGCCGCCAATGCCAATATGGTCGATGCCCGCAACCTTGCGAATATGGTCGATATGGTCCGCAACTTCGGCAATCATCGCCTTGGGTTGTGGGTTAGCCTTTTCCCAGTCGGCCAATTGCCGGGCAACGGCGGCTGCATCATAGGGCAAAAGCTTTTGCAGCCGGGCTTCTTCTGCGGCGCGATTGGCGGCCCATTGGCGCACCGCCTCGCTGACATAATCGGGCAGCAGCACAACCATCACCACGCCGCCATTGGCGGGCAGGCGCTTCAGCACGCTATCGGGCACGTTGCGGCCATGGCCCACCAGCGCGCGGGCGTTGGAATGGCTAAAGATCACTGGCGCTTGTGCCACGTCCAGCGCGTCCATCATCGTGGCTTCGGACACATGGCTCAAATCCACCAACATGCCGATGCGGTTCATTTCCTTGACCACGGCCACGCCAAAGGGCGACAGCCCGTCAAAGCGGGGGGCATCGGTGCCGCTATCGGCCCAGGCATTGGTTTTGGAATGGGTGAGCGTCATGTAGCGCGCGCCGGCGCGGTACATCTGACGCAGAACGGGCAGGGACGAGCCAATGCTATGCCCGCCTTCCATCCCAATCAGCGATGCAATCTTCTTTTGCCGAAAGGCCTTTTCCACATCGGCTGCGGTCAGCGCCAAGGCCAAATCATTGGGATAGGCGGCGATCAACCGGTGGACGGTGTCAATCTGCTCTGTCACCTGCTCCACCGCTTCGGGCTCTGACAGGCTGGCCGGAACCCAGACGGACCAAAACTGGCCGCCAACCTTGCCCACCTTCAGCCGGGTCAGGTCGGTGTGCATCCGGATATGGGTGGCATCGCCGGTCTTGCTGGTGTCGCGAAAGTCGAACTTTGTGAAATCATTGCCAAAGCGGGCGCGGATCTGTTCTGGCACATCATTATGGCCATCCACCACCGGCGCGCTCTTCAGCGCAGCAGCAGCAATCTGCTCGGGCGTGGCGGCAACCGCCGCGGTTGAGGACAAAAGCAGGGCGGCAAAAGCAAGAAGCGGTCGGTTCGTCATGGCAAGGGCTTAACCCAGCCCGTGGGCCTGTCCAACCCCCTTTGCGCAACGGCGCGCTCTTGCCAGCGGCGCGATCCTTGCGCAGGGAGCAGATCGAACCGAATCTGCCGGAATGATCGAGGGATAACGATGGAAACAATTTCAACCAACCGCAGCCATGGCGGCACACAGGGCGTCTACAAGCACGCCTCGACGAGCACCGGCACCGAGATGACCTTTTCTGTCTTTGTGCCCGATCATGCGCCGGGCGCGAAGCTGCCGGTGATCTGGTATCTTTCTGGCCTGACCTGCACTCATGCCAATGTGACGGAAAAGGGTGAGTTTCGGGCTGCTTGCGCTGAACTGGGTCTGATCTTTGTCGCGCCAGATACCAGCCCGCGGGGCGAAGGTGTCGCGGATGATGCCGAAGCCGCTTATGATTTTGGCCTTGGGGCCGGCTTTTACGTCAATGCCACGCAAGAGCCATTTGCCCAGCATTACCGGATGCGCGACTATATTGAGCGCGAACTGCCTGAACTGATCGCCGCGAACTTCCCGGTAGATATGGATCGGCAGGGGATAACGGGCCATTCCATGGGCGGGCATGGTGCGCTGACGATCGCGCTGCGCAATCCGGACCGGTTCAAAAGCACGTCGGCCTTTGCGCCGATTGTCTCGCCGCTGAACTGCCCCTGGGGGCATAAGGCGCTGGGCGGCTATCTTGGCCCCGATCAGGCCGCCTGGGCAGACTATGATGCCTGTGCGCTGATTGAAAAGGGCGCGCGTCTGCCCGACCTGCTGGTTGATCAGGGTGCGGCGGATAACTTCCTTGTTGAACAGTTGAAGCCGGAGTTGCTTCAAGCCGCCTGCGATGCCGCCGGGCAGAAGCTGACGCTGCGGATGCAGCCCGGCTATGACCATAGCTATTATTTCATCTCCAGCTTCATGGCCGATCATCTGCGCTGGCACGCCGCGCGTCTTGGCTAAAGCCTGATCTGGACGCGCCCGGATGCCGCTTTTGCTGGCGTCCGGGCCGGACCCGGGCTAGCGAGAGCTATGGCCAAACGCCCGACACCCGGTCTTCCGACCCGCCAGCAGATCCTTGATTTTATTACCCAGTCGGACACGCCGGCCGGCAAGCGCGAGATTGCGCGCGCCTTTGGCCTGAAGGGGAATGAAAAGATCGCGCTCAAAGCCCTGTTGAAAGACATGGCTGATGAGGGCCTGATTGATAGCGCGCCGGGCCGGGCGTTCCATAAAATGGGCGGCCTGCCCAAGGTGACGGTACTGCGCGTTGTCGATACGGATGACGGGCAGGTGATCGCCATTCCTGAACATTGGGAGGCGGAAGGCAAGCCCCCGCCGCGCCTGCGCGTTATTGAGCGCGGCCGCCGTTCGGCGCTGGGCGTGGGGGACCGCATCCTTGCCCGCACGGAAGAACAGAGCGCTGGCCATGTCGCCCACCCGATGAAGAAGCTGGCGCGGGGGGAAGAACTGATCCTTGGCGTCGTCGCGCGCGAGGGCGACCGCTATTGGCTGCGCGCGATCGATAAGCGCGAGCGGCGTGACACCCCCATTTCCGACATTGGCGAGGCTGGCGAAGGCGATCTTGTGCTCGCCGAAAAAACGGGCCGGGCCAACCGCATCACCGCCAAGGTAACCGAGATTTTGGGCGATCCCTTTGCGCCCAAGGCGTTCAGCCTGATCGCCATCCACAAATTCAGCATCCCGCATGTCTTTTCGGAAGAGTTGCTGGAAGAGGCAGAGCGCAGCGCGGCCCAGTCGCTTGGCGATCGCGAGGATTTACGGCACCTGCCGATTGTCGCGATTGATCCCGTCGATGCGCGCGATTTTGACGATGCCGTCTGGGCTGCCCCGCGCGACGGCGGCGGCTTTGATGCGATTGTCGCGATTGCCGATGTCAGCTTTTATGTTCGCCCCGGTTCCCGGCTCGACAAGGAAGCTCGCAAGCGCGGCAACAGCGTTTATTTCCCCGACCGGGTTGTGCCGATGCTGCCCGAGCAGCTCTCGGCCGATGTCTGCTCGCTGCGCGCGGGGGAAGATCGGGCCGCGCTGGCCTGCCATATGGTTCTTTCCGCCGATGGCGCGTTGGAAAATTTTCGCTTTTCCCGCGCGGTCATCCGGGTGGCGGCGAACATCCCTTATGAATTTGCGCAGGCAGCGATTGACGGCACCCGCCCGCATGACCTGACGGAAACCGCGCTGCGCCCCTTATGGGATTGTTGGGCCGCGCTTTCCAAGGCGCGCAGCCGCCGCGAGCCGCTGGATCTTGACCTGCCGGAACGGCGGGTCGTGCTGGATGAGGATGGCCGCATCCAATCTGTCGCGCCGCGAGAGCGGCTGGATGCGCACCGGCTGATCGAGGATTATATGATCGCGGCCAATGTTGCCGCGGCCAAGGCGCTGGAGGCGAAGAAGGCCCCCGTCATGTACCGCGTGCACGAGCCGCCATCGCGCGAAAAGCTGGTGGGCCTGAAAGACTATCTGGCAACCTTTGATATCGCCTTTGCGCTGGGGCAGGTGATCACGCCCAAAACGTTCAACCGCCTGATCGCGCAACTGGGCGAGGCGGAATATCGCACCGAGGTGATGGAGCAGATTTTGCGTTCTCAAACTCTGGCTTATTACAGCCCGCAAAATGCCGGGCATTTTGGCTTGGCCCTGGGGTCATATGCGCATTTCACCTCGCCCATTCGCCGCTATGCGGACCTTATCGTCCACCGTTCGCTGGTGGAGGCTTATGGGCTAGAGCCGGCCTCCCGCGCGACCGCGCTGACCGCTGACGAGGCCCAGCGCATGACGCTGATCGGCGAGACAATCTCCGCCTGTGAACGCCGCGCGATGGAAGCCGAGCGCGAAACGGTGGATCGCTATGTTGCGGCCTTCCTTGCGATGCGGGTGGGCGAGATTATCGAAACGCGGATTACCGGCGTCACCAATTTTGGCTTTTTTGCGACGGTTCAGGGCCTGGGCGGCGATGGTCTGGTGCCCGTCTCTACCTTGGGTGCTGAGCATTTCCATTTTGATCCGGCGCATCTGACGCTGACGGGCGAAGAAACGGGCGAGCAGTTCCGCGTTGGCCAGCAGATTGACTTGCGGTTGGTAGAGGCCAACCCCATTTCAGGCGCACTGCGTTTTGAATTGCCAGAAGGGGCCAATCATTTGCCGATGCGCCGTGACCGCAAAGACCGGATGCGTCGTCCCCCGATGGGCAAGCGCGGCCGGCCGGGCAATATCCGCCATCAAGGGCGCCGCCGTTAGGCATGGCGCTTGATCTTGCCCGCCTGTTAATCGGCACCCTGATATACAACGAGCCGATGGCCGCGCTGGATGACATGCGCTTTGAGCGGGTGTTGCGCGGCTTTGCGAGCCATTATGTTGTCCATCCGGTCTCGCAACTGCAATTCGCCTTTGAGCGCGGCGAGGGGTTTGACCGGTTTGAACGCTGGGATGCCTTTGCCTATGTTGATGGCGGTACGGTCATGCGGCTGCGTCAGGCCCTGCCCGAAGATGAGGGGGGCGAGGCCAGCGGCGTCGTTCGCCTGCCCCGCCCCTGGATCGCGCTGCGCTTTGAACTCAATATCCGCGTTGTCCTGATCTTCTGGGCGCTCGCGCTGATCGTCGCCCGCAGTTTTGTGGGCGGCGACTGGATGTTCTGGGGATTGGGCTTTTTAGTGCTCTATGGCGGGCACATCGCGCTGATCCGGCGGAGCCTTAAGAAAAAGCTCCGCCGCTGGGTTGCGCGAGAGACGAATCACTAGCGCGTCGCGCGCGGATTACCCTTCAACGAGGAACGTCAGCCCCGCATTTTTCTCTAACCGGGCGAGCAAGGGCGCGGCCATCACCGCGCCGGGGGTCGTCACGCCGCCGGGTGTATCGTTTTCCAAGAGCGTCAGCGCGCTTTCGGCGATCATCTTGCTGGTAGAGCCATAGCCCGGGTCCTTATCGCCCGACACGGACACGCGGACGCTTTCGCCATCGGGATATTCGCCGATGAAAAGCACGTCGTAAAAGCCGTTTTCGCGCTCTTCCTTGCTTGGGCCGTCGCCGGGCAGGATCTTCGCGTCGCCAAAGGGATTGGCCTTGGCAATCGCTTCGGCCATGGCGCGGCCGGCATCGCCAATCGTCGTCATAATCATCTCATCATAGACGAAATCGCGCCCATAAGGATGGCCGAGCAGGAAGTTGGTGCGGTGGACATTCTTGGTGTTGATTGGCGCCATCACAAAGGGCGCGGTCCAAGTGCCGGTTGCGCTATCATATTCGGGCAACAGACCAGAGGGCTGGGCCGGACCTTCAAAGCCCGGGGTCAGGCCAAAGCTGCTCTTCAAAATACCGATGATCTTGGGATTCTTGGCGGCGGCCTTCATCGTTTCCGTCAGGCTGGCAATCGTCCCGCCCGAAGCGCCGCCCTGCATTTTGCGGACGCGGCCTTTGACACGCGGGGCGGGCTTGCCATGGCGCTTTTGCGCTTCCTGCTGGAGGAACCAGACGCCCAGATCGAACGGGATCGAATCAAAGCCGCAAGAAAAGACGATGCGGGCGCCGGTTTCGCGGGCCTTGTCGTCATGCGCATCGATCATCTCGCGCATCCAGGCGGGCTCGCCGCACAGGTCGACATAATCGGTGCCGGTTTCGGCGCAGGCCGCAACCAGTTCCGGGCCATAAAGCTGATAGGGGCCAACGGTGGTGAGGACGACGCGGGTGCGCTTGCACATCTCGACCAGCGTGGCAGGGTTGGACGCATCGGCGACCACCAAAGGCGTGTCGGAGGGCAGGCCCATCAGGTCGCGGACTTCGGCAAGTTTGGCAAGGCTGCGCCCGGCCATCGCCCATTTCTGGATACCCTGAGCGGCCAGATATTCGGCGACCAGCCGGCCGGTAAAGCCGCTTGCGCCATAGACGATGATGTCGAATTCCGCTTGCTTCTTGGCCATCTTCATCTCCCTGAATGTCTTTTAAAGTCGGGGAAGGGTAACTCCCTTTTGTCCCATATATTTGCCGGCGCGGTCGGCGTAGCTCGTCTCGCAGGGTTCATTGCCCTTCAAGAACAGAAACTGGCACGCGCCTTCATTGGCGTAGATTTTTGCCGGCAGCGGCGTGGTGTTAGAAAATTCCAGCGTGACATGGCCTTCCCAGCCCGGCTCGAGCGGGGTCACGTTCACGATGATGCCGCAGCGCGCATAGGTTGACTTGCCAAGGCAGATGACCAGCACGTCGCGCGGGACGCGGAAATATTCAACGGTCCGCGCCAGCGCAAAGCTGTTGGGCGGGATCACGCAGACATCGGTCTTGCGATCAACAAAGCTGTTGGCGGCGAAATCCTTGGGGTCCACCACCGCGCTATCGACATTGGTGAAGATCTTGAACTCGTCTGCCACCCGCGCGTCATAGCCATAAGAAGACAGGCCATAGCTGATGCAGCCATCCCGGCGCTGGGCCTCGACAAACGGCTCGATCATGCCGTTGTTCTGGGCCTGCTCACGGATCCATTTATCTGAAAGAATGGACATTTTCTCTCCTAGGCGCGGCCAAGATCGGCCGGGCCGAATGAATAGGGCAAGAGCGTCGATAGCCGATGCGTTACGTTGGCGCTACCATCTGCGGAGCCACAATGCACGAGGATGTCGCAGCCACTAATAGCGGCCGCTTCTGCAATCACTTGGCGGCAACGCCCGCAAGGGTGCACCGGATCGCAGCCAACCGGCCCGTCGGCGGCAATGCGCCCGCCCACAACCGCAATTTCCCGCACCAGGTTTAGGCTGCCTTGGCTATTGGCGGTGGCAAGCGCGACCGTTTCTGCGCAGAGCGACAGGCCCGAACTGGCATTTTCAAAATTGCAGCCTGTGATGATCTTCCCGTCCGCCAACAAAAGGGCCGCGCCGACCGCAAAGCCAGAATAAGGCGCATAAGCGTGGCGGCTGGCAGAGCGGGCGGCGTCCAGCAGGACAATGCGGTCAACCGCCATGAATCAGCCCTTGATGTGGAGCACGCAGATCAGCGTGAAGAGGCGGCGGGCAGTATCAAAATCAACTTCGATCTTGCCGGCGAGGCGTTCTTTGAGCAAATCTGCCGCTTCATTGTGTAGTCCGCGCCGGGCCATATCCACGGTTTCAATCTGCTGCGCGGTCGCAACTTTAATCGCCTGATAATAGCTGTCGCAGATCGCAAAATATTCGCGGATCAACCGCCGAAAGCGCCCCAGGCCCAGAATGACCGATTCGAGCGGATCGTCATTTTCGCGCCGCAGTTCAAACACCAGCCGGCCTTCCTCCACGCGCAGCAGCAGCCGGTAGGGGCCGGCATAGCCATCCTCATGCGGGCGCTGGGGCGCGAAGTAATTGCCTTCCAAAATGTCAAAAATGGCGATCCGCCGCTCTTGCTCGATATCGGCAGAGCGCCAGAGGATCGTATGCTCGTCGAGCTTGATGTCGATGATGCGCGGATCAGCCATGGAACTTGCGCATATCGGATGCAGCCGGGCTTGGAAAGATGAGCCGCCAAGGAGTTATCCCCATTATCCCCTAGGTGGGCATTTTGCGTTCCGCTAAGGTTGCGCCATGGAGTGCAGATGGCCGACCCCATCCGACTGATTCACGATAGCGATCAAACGCCGCAGCTACCCCATAATATTGAGGCAGAGGCGGCGCTTTTGGGCGCGCTGATGATCGACAACCGGGTTGTCGAAGATGTTCAGCTGAAATTGCGGGCCGAACATTTCTTCGAGCCGGTGCATGGCCGTATTTACGATGCGATTATGAAGTTGGTGGACCGCTCGATGGTCGCCAACCCGGTGACGTTGAAGCCGATGTTTGAAACGGATGAGGCAATGAAGGCGCTGGGTGGCCCGGCCTATCTTGCCCAATTAACCGGGTCTGGCGCGGCATTGCTGGGCGCGCGCGACTTTGCGACCCAGATTTATGAGCTGGCCTTGCTGCGTGAATTGGTAAGCGTGGGGCGCGATATGGCGACCCGGGCGTTGGACACGAGCGAAGATGTCCAGCCGACCCAGCAGATTGAAGAAGCCGAAATGGCGCTCTACCGCGTGGCCGAGCAGGGCGGCGAAACCGGCAGCACCAAAAGCTTTGGCCAAGCCACCAAGATGGCGGTTGAACTGGCAGAAAAGGCGCTGAATGCGGGCGGCGGCCTGTCGGGCGTGACAACCGGCATTGATGGGATCAACGCCAAAACCGGCGGCCTTCACCATAGCGATCTGATCATCCTTGCCGGCCGTCCCGGCATGGGCAAGACGGCGTTGGCCACCAATATTGCGTTCAACGCCGCCCGGCGCTGGGCACGGGATATGGAAGATGGCATCGCGCCTGAAAAATCGGTCGGCGCACCCGTTGCCTTTTTCAGCCTCGAAATGTCGGCCGATCAGTTGGCCACGCGTATTCTGTCAGAACAGTCGGAGATCAGCTCTGAAAATCTGCGTATGGGCAAGATCAGCCAGACTGAATTTCGCAACCTCGCGCGGGCGGCGGCCGAACTGGAATCGCTGCCGCTTTATATTGACGATACGGCGGGCCTGACCATCGCTGCGCTGCGCACCCGCGCCCGGCGGTTGAAGCGCCGGCATGATATTGGCCTGATCATCGTCGACTATCTTCAATTGCTTCAGGGCTCGCGTTCGGGCGGCGGCGATAATCGGGTTCAGGAAATCTCCGAGATTTCCCGTGGTCTCAAAACCTTGGCGAAGGAATTGAACGTCCCCGTAATCGCGCTGTCGCAGTTGAGCCGTGCGGTGGAGCAGCGCGAGGACAAAAGGCCGCAATTGTCCGACTTGCGTGAATCCGGCTCGATCGAGCAGGACGCAGATATCGTGCTCTTCGTGTATCGCGAAGAATATTACACGCAGGCGCGCGAACCCAAGCGCCCGGTTGAGGGCGATGATGCGAAGATTTTTGACGATCACGCCAAATGGGCGATCGATATGGAACGGGTGTTCGGACTTTCCGAATTGATTGTCGCCAAGCAGCGCCACGGCGCGACAGGCAAGGTCAAGATGAAGTTCGATGCCAAGTTCACCCGCTTCAGCGACTATATTGAAGACAGCTATTTGCCCGCGCAAACCGGTTAGGCTCAGCGCAATACTTGGTCGCGCGAATCTGTTGCACTGCACAATTTTCTTGCGTCGGCTCTGGCCACTTGTCATGCAGGCCATATGACGGCTAACCGCACAATCCTTGAAGCCATTGCCCTCAAGAAATGCCTGACGGCGCGCTACAATGGGACCAGCTTCGTGCTGGCGCCGCACATTCTGTATACCCGTCGCGATCTTGTCTATCTGGACGCCGTGGCCTTGTTCAAAAACGAGGCGCCGCCACGCGAAGAAAAAATGGCGACCTTCAAAGTGGATGGCATGTCAGACATTGCGCTGACCGATATCGGCTTTGACGTCAGCGCGCTTTATGCGCCCTGGCTCGATAAATATCGGGATACGACCTTATTCGCTGTGCCAGAATTGCCGGCCTGACCAGCGCATGACGTGAGTTTAACGGCCCGGAAACGCCTGAATAAGGCCAGCGGGGCTAAAGACAGGTCAGGACTGGCAGGGGCTGCCCTTCGGCGTGGGTCCACATGGAGCATAAGGCGTCTGCGCAATGTCCCTGCGCAGACGCCTTTTTGTTTTAGGCCGCAACGGCAGAGGCGGCGCGTTCCTTCAATTCCTGGTTGAGCATTTCTGCAATCAAGAAGGCCAGTTCCAGCGACTGGCCAGCATTCAGCCGCGGGTCGCAATGGGTATGGTAGCGATCCGCCAGATTTTGCTCTGTCACATCAATCGCACCGCCGGTGCATTCGGTGACGTTCTGGCCGGTCATTTCGATATGGATGCCGCCGCCATGGGTGCCTTCGGCGCGGTGGACAGCAAAGAAGCCGCGTACTTCGGCCAAAATCCGCTCAAATGGCCGCGTCTTATAGCCATTCTGCGCCTTGACGACGTTGCCGTGCATCGGATCGCACGACCAGATGACGGGGTGGCCTTCTGCCTTCACGGCGCGGACCAGGGCGGGCAGATGGGCTTCAATCTTATCATGCCCATAGCGGGTGATCAGCGTCATGCGGCCGGGCACGCGGTTGGGGTTCAGCGTATCCAGCAGGCGCAACAGCGCGTCCGGCTCAAGGCTTGGGCCGCACTTCATGCCAATGGGATTGCCGATGCCGCGCAGATATTCAACATGGGCCGAGCCCACAAAGCGGGTCCGGTCGCCGATCCACAGCATATGGGCCGAGGTGTCATACCATTGGCCGGTCAGCGAATCCTGCCGGGTCAGCGCCTGCTCATAAGGGAGGAGCAGCGCTTCATGGCTGGTATAAAAGCTTGTGCCCTTCAATTGCGGCACGGTGTCGGGGTCGATCCCGCAAGCCGCCATGAAGTCGAGCGCTTCGGCAATCCGGTCCGCCACATCCTGAAAGCGCTTGGCCCAGGGCGATCGGCCCATGAAGTCATGCGTCCAGGCATTTACCTGATGGAGATTGGCATAGCCGCCCTGCGCAAAGGCGCGCAGTAGGTTCAGCGTCGCCGCCGATTGAGAATAAGCGCGCAGCATCCGCTGCGGGTCCGGCGCGCGGCCTTCAGCCTCAAACGCAATGTCGTTGATGATGTCGCCGCGATAGCTGGGCAGCGAAACGCCGCCAATATCTTCCATATCGGCCGAGCGCGGCTTGGCGAACTGGCCGGCCATGCGGCCGACCTTCACCGTCGGCAGCTTGGACGAGAAAGTCAGCACGACCGCCATCTGCAACAGCACTTTGAAGGTGTCGCGGATGTTATTGGGATGGAATTCTGCAAAGCTTTCAGCGCAGTCCCCGCCTTGAAGCAGGAAGCCCTTGCCCGCTGCGACCTGTGCAAGTTCTGCCGTCAGGCTGCGCGCTTCGCCCGCAAAGACAAGCGGGGGGAAGTTGGCAAGCGTTTCGGTTGCGCTGCTCAGGGCGGCGGCATCGGGATAGGTCGGAAGCTGGCGGGCTTCATGCGCGGTCCAGCTATCAGGGGTCCAATTCTGCGTCATAGCCGACCGCCCTTGGGGAAAATTGACGCAAAGCGCAAGGATTTCGCGTGTCCGTGCGGGAAAAAGGGGCGCCGGGGGAGGAGGGGGCTCCCCCGGCGCTTCTGGGTCAGGCCGCCTCGCGGTCTTCCCCGGTCGCATCAATCAATGATGCGGTGTTGCTATTGGCAATCGCAATCCGGCGTGGCTTCATCGCCTCTGGTACTTCGCGCACCAGATCAAGGGCAAGCAGTCCGTTTTCAAGCCGTGCTGCGCGCACCTCAACATGGTCGGCCAGTTGGAAGCGGCGTTCAAACGCGCGGGTCGCAATGCCGCGATGGAGATAATCGCGCGGTTGATCAGCCGCTGTGTCGGCTTCCGCCTTTTTGGCGCGGACGATCAGCAGGTTCTGCTGCGCGGTCAGTTCAATCTCATCTTCGGCAAAGCCGGCCACCGCAATGGTGATGCGATAGGCATCCTGGCCCGTCCGCTCGATGTCATAAGGCGGGTAATTGCTGGCATTGCCCTCTGCCTGTGCCAAGTTTTCAAGCGTGTCGAACAGCCGGTCAAATCCAACAGTCGAACGTCGATAAGGGGTAAAATCAAAAACGGTCCGCATCTTGAATGTCCTTTCTTGAAGCAACATTTGGAGGGACGGAGCCGCGAGGGGGCTGCCGCCCCGTCCCACCAGGCCCAATTGGCACCTGGCCTTTCCGAGATGGGGCGGGGAAGAAGTTTTACAAGTATTATGTTAAATTGATTGGTCAGCAAAATGCTCGATATGGCGCACCAAGAGACTTGGCGTCACAATGTCGGGCAGGGCGCGCGCCCCGATAGGCTCAGCCCAGCGAATAGCCGGCGCTGCGGACGGTGCGGATCAGGTCTTTGCCGCCCGTCGCGTTTATGGCGGCACGCAGGCGCTTAATCTGCACATCGACCGTGCGTTCTTCAATGTCGCTGTTATGGCCCCAAACGCCGGTGACCAATTGTCCGCGCGACAAAACCCGACCCGGCCGTTCCATGAAATGCTGGAGCAGGCGGAATTCGGTGGGGCCAAGCGCGATATCCTGACCATTGCGGCGGACGCGATGGGCGACGGGGTCCAGCTCCAGATCCTCAATCTTCAGCGTCTTGCCGGCAAGCGCGGGGCGTGTACGGCGCAGCACCGCGCCAAGCCGGGCGATCAGTTCGCGGGGGGAAAAGGGCTTGGTCACATAATCATCGGCGCCCGTTTCGAGGCCGCGAATGCGATCTTCTTCTTCGCCCCGAGCCGTCAGCATGATGATCGGCACGGTTGCGGTTTCCGGCGCGCGGCGCAGGCGGCGGCAGACTTCAATCCCGGCCACATTCTCGATCATCCAATCAAGGATGATCGCGTCTGGGACATTCTCAGCCGCCAGCAGCAGGGCTTCTTCGCCATCGGGCGTTTGTGTGACCTGATAGCCTTCCGCCTCGAAATTCCAGACGAGAAGCTCGGCAAGGGCAGGGTCGTCCTCAACGATCAAGAGGCGTGCAGCCATGGCTTATGCTCCGCGGGGCATGTCGCGATCGGTGTAATATTCGCCGGTCGCAGCGTAATAGACGAGTTCAGCGACATTAGTGGCATGGTCGCCAATGCGTTCCAGATTGCGGGCAACGAACAGCAGTTGCGCAGCCGAACTGATCGTCGCCGGGTTTTCCATCATATGCGCGACAAGGTTGCGGAAGATGCTGTTGTAAAACTCATCCACCTTGGCGTCGCGGTCCACCACTTCGACGGCCAGCTGCGCATCGCGCGCGGCATAAGCGTCGAGCACATCTTTCACCATGGATTGGGCGATCTCGGCCATTGCCGGCACAAGCGTCAGCGGTTCAATCTTGGCCCGGCCTTCCACTTCGCCAACACGCTTGGCAATGTTCTTTGCGTAATCGCCAATGCGTTCAATAATGCCGGAGATTTTGAGCGCGGAGATAACATCGCGCAGGTCATCCGCCATCGGCGCGCGCAGCGCGATGATGCGCACGGCAAGGCGATCCACCTCAACCTCCAGCGCATCCAGTCGGGCGTCCGCAGCAATCACCTCTGCGGCCAGATCATTGTCACGCTTGACCAGCGCTTCGACGGAGCGCGCGATATTCACTTCGGCAAGTCCGCCCATTTCGGCGATCAGGCCGCGCAGCGCACCGATTTCATCATCAAATGCTTTGACGGTATGTTCAACCATATCTGCGTTCCTTAGCCGTAACGTCCGGTAATATAATCCTTCGTCCGCACCTCTTTGGGATTGGTGAAGATGTCGGACGTGGGGCCATATTCAACCATGGCACCCAGATGGAAAAAGGCGGTGTGCTGCGAGACGCGCGCCGCCTGCTGCATCGAATGGGTGACGATGACGATGGCATAGCGGCCGCGAAGCTCGTCAATCAGTTCTTCGATGCGGGCGGTCGCAATCGGGTCGAGCGCGGAGCAAGGCTCGTCCATCAAAATGACTTCCGGGCTGACCGCAATCGCACGCGCGATGCACAGCCGCTGCTGCTGGCCGCCCGACAGCGCGGTTCCGGCATCCGACAGGCGGTCCTTCACCTCGTCCCACAAGCCGGCACGGCGCAGCGATTTTTCGACAATCGCATCCATATCTGCCTTGGTTGCGGCAAGGCCATGGATGCGCGGGCCATAGGCCACATTTTCGTAAATGGATTTGGGGAAGGGGTTGGGCTTTTGGAAAACCATGCCCACCCGCGCGCGCAGCTGCACGACATCCATCGCGCTGCCGTAAATGTCATCGCCATCCAGCAGGATATTCCCCTCCACGCGGCAACCCGGAATGGTATCATTCATGCGGTTGAGCGTGCGCAGGAAGGTGGATTTGCCGCAGCCGGACGGGCCGATAAAGGCCGTCACATGCTCGGTCGCGATATCGATCGACACAGAGTCGATGGCCTGTTTGGCGCCGTAAAAGACGTTCACATTGCGGGCCGAGATTTTAAGCGTTTCGGTCGTCATCGATCACCAGCGCGTTTCAAATTTGTTGCGGAGATAAATGGCAATGCCATTCATCGCGAGAAGGAAGACCAGCAGCACGATAATCGCGGCTGAGGTATTCTGCACAAAGGCCCGGTCCACTTCGTCGGACCAGAGGAAGATCTGCATCGGCAGCACGCTCGACGGATCGGTAAAGCCGCCCGGCGGCGCCGGCACAAAGGCGCGCATCCCGATCATCAAGAGCGGGGCGGTTTCCCCCAAAGCGCGGGCCATGCCGATAATCGCGCCGGTCAGGATGCCGGGTAGAGCCAGCGGCAGGACATGGTGGAACACCGTCTGCACCTTGCTTGCGCCAACGGCCAGCGCTGCGTCGCGGATGGAAGGCGGCACCGCCTTGATCGCGTTGCGCCCGGCAATGACGATGACGGGCATGGTCATCAGCGCCAGCGTCATCCCGCCGACCAAAGGCGAGGAGCGCGGCAGATGCGCGGCGTTGATGAACAGGGCCAGGCCCAAAAGCCCGAAGATGATCGAGGGCACCGCAGCCAGATTGTTGATCGACACTTCAACAATGTCGATCCAGCGGTTCTTGGGCGCAAATTCTTCCAGATAAATCGCCGCCAGCACGCCCATTGGCAAAGCCAGGCTGATGGTCACGATCATCGTCAGCAGCGAGCCCTTCACCGCCGCCCAAACCCCAGCCGTTGATGGGTCTGTGGAATCTGAAGCGGTCAGGAATTGCAGATCAATGCCACCCAGCCCCTTGGCGAGCATAGAGACCATCAAAAACGCCAGAAAGGCAAGCGACAGGACGATGGCGCACAAGCCCAGCGCCTTAAACCGGCGCTCTGCCGCATAGCGCCGCCTCAGGCGCCGCGCCGTCTCATCAGACTGCCAGTTGATGCCGGACTTACTCATACGCCTCCCGGAAGCGCTTCACGACGCGCAGCGCAATGATGTTGAGCGCCAAAGTGACGACAAACAGAACAAGCCCCAGCGCAAAGGCCGAAAGCGTCTTCGGGCTGTCAAATTCCTGATCGCCGGTCAGCAACTGGACGATCTGGAAGGTGACGGTGGTCATGCTGGCAAAGGGGTTGGCCGACAAATTGGCGGCCGCCCCCGCCGCCATCACGACGATCATCGTTTCGCCAATGGCGCGGCTGATGGCCAGCATCACACCCGCAACGATGCCGGGCAGCGCAGCCGGGATCAGCACCCGCTTGATCGTTTCTGATTTGGTGGCGCCCATCGCAAGCGAGCCGTCGCGCATCGCCTGCGGTACGGCGGCGATGCTATCATCCGCCATCGACGAGACGAACGGGATGATCATAATGCCCATAACAAGGCCGGCGGCCAGTGCGCTTTCGGTGGACGGATTGTCGATGCCGATCAACGCCGCAAAATCGCGGATCATCGGGGCAACCGTTAGCGCGGCGAAATAGCCGTAAACCACGGTCGGGATGCCCGCGAGAATTTCCAAAAGCGGCTTCAAGACCTTGCGCATGCCCGCGCTCGCATATTGGGTCAGGTAGATGGCGCTCATCAGGCCCAGCGGGATGGCAACGATCATGGCGATGATCGCGCCGATGAAGATGGTGCCCCAGAAAAGCGGCACGGCGCCAAAGCTGCCATTGGCCGGGCTCCAGTGCAGACCGAACAAAAATTCGCTGGGGCTGACCTTGGAGAAGAAGAGGCCAGTTTCATAAAGCAGCGATGCGATGATCCCGGCCGTGGTCAAAATGGCCAGCAGCGAGGCCAGCAGCAACAGGCCGAGGACGAAGCGCTCTACCTTGGTCCGGGCCGGAAAGCGCGCCGTAATCCGGGTATAGCCAAAGGCACCCCCGGCAAAGGCAAATAGCGCAACCAGAGAGGCCCCTATCAAGCCATATTTGGCTGTGGCGGCCGTAACGGCGCCAACCAGCTTTTGGGCATCAGGGTTAAAAACCGGCGCATCTGGATTGGCTGCAAGCGCATAGGCTTCGGACAGGATGGCGTTACGCTCCATATCCATTGCCGGAAGCTGGGCCGCCGCCGGATCGGCGAGCACGGCCGTGTTGATCAGGCCGGGGGCGACGCTGTTCCAAAGCCCCAGGCCAAGCAAGGCGGGCACCATGATCCACAGCGCCAGATGCCAGCCATGATGGCCGGGGCGCGAGTGAAGCACGCCCCGGCCGGTATTAAGCCTCTCCGCCTTGGTCGTGGCGACGAGCCAGCCGACAAGGCCAAGCCCGATAATCAGGAACAGGAGGAGAGAAGACGTCATGGTTTCTTATTTCAAGCCCGATGGGTCCATCAGCTTCATCGAGGCGGCGATATCCGCATTGGCCTTGCGCACGTCTTCCGGCGCGATGACCATGCCCTTCTTCTTCAGATAGCCATCGGGGCCCCAAGCCTTGGAGAATTCGGTTGCGAATTCCTGAATGCCCTTGATCGCCTTCAGGTGCGCCGCCTTGATGTAGATATAAAGCGGACGGGCACCCGGATAGCTGAAGTCAGACACGCTCTGATAGGTCGGCGCGATGCCGCCCATCGGAATGCCCTTCAGCTTATCGGCATTTTCTTCAAGGAACGAGAAGCCAAAGATGCCAATCGCTTTGGGGTTGGCGGCGATCTTCTGGACGATGAGGTTGTCGTTTTCGCCAGCATCCACATACGCACCGTCTTCACGGATCTTGGTGCAGACGTCCTTGTGCTTGTCCTTGTCCTTTTCCTTCAGCGCCTTCATCGCCGGGTCGGTATCGCAACCCTTGGTCAGGATGAGTTCCGCCAGCGCGTCGCGCGTGCCCGAGGTGGACGGCGGACCATAGACGCTGATCGGAATGGCGGGGAGGGACGGATTAACGTCGGCCCAGGTCTTCGCGGTGTTCGGCTTGCCGAACGGCGTCGCGGCCAGCGCCTTGTAGACGTCGACCGGGTCCAACTTCATGTTCGGGCCGCCCGTCGCTTCCGCAAAGGCAATGCCATCAAGGCCAACCTGAATTTCGACAATGTCCTTCACGCCGTTCTTGGCGCAATCTTCATATTCCGAAGCCTTGATGCGGCGCGAGGCGTTCACGATGTCGGGATGGGCAACGCCGACGCCCGCGCAGAACAGCTTCATGCCCGCGCCCGTGCCGGTCGATTCGATAACGGGAGGCTTGATGCCATCCGCTTTCGCCGCAGCTTCAGCGACCGCCGAAGCAAAGGGATAAACCGTCGACGAGCCGACGATCCGGACAAAATCGCGGCTGTCGCCAGCGCTCTGGCCACCACAGGCCGAAAGCGCAAAAGCGGAAACGGCGAGTACCGCAACTGTAGGAATGAAACGCATAATTCTTGCCCTCCTGATCGAGTCGGAGCGGGAGTATGACGTTTGCATGACAATAGTGTGACAGTTCATGGGTGCGGCGGAAACAGGCAGGTTGCGGTCGTCCCATGGCCAAGCCGACTGGTAATGTCAAAGCGGCCGCGGTGCCGCTCGACGATATGCTTGACGATCGACAGGCCCAGCCCTGTGCCACCAATCTGGCGGCTACGGGCCGGATCAGCACGGTAAAAACGCTCCGTCAGGCGCGGCATGTGCTGCGGGGCAATCCCTTCACCGGCATCAATGACCGACAAGCCAATCCAGCCGGAGTTGCCCTTCTCCACCCGGACCGTAACGGGCTTCTCGGTCCCGCCATATTTGAGCGCATTGTCAATCAGGTTGCGCGTTACCTGCGCCATCTGCGCGCGGTCACCTGCGATCACGGCTTCTTTGACGTCTGCTGCAAGGACAACGCGATCCGTTTGGCCGCATTCGGCAATGCATTGCTTGGCAATGCTCAAAAGGTCGATCTTATCGGTCGGGTGCTGGTGCTTGGTCGCTTCGATCCGCGACAACGACATCAGGTCTTCAACCAGCGACTGCATGCGGTTGGCTTCTTTGGCGATAATGTCGAGAAAGCGAAGCCGCGTCGCGGCGTTTTCGCCGGCCTTGGGGTCCTTTAGGGTTTCAACATAGCCAAGCACGGCCGCCAGCGGCGTGCGCAATTCATGGCTGGCATTCGCAACAAAATCTGCATGGGCCCGTGCCACGCTTTCCTGCACCGAAAGATCGGTCAGCGTGACCAGTCGCGTGCCATCGGCAAGGTCATTGGAATCAATCTGCCACAGGCTGCCCGAGGTGGAGAGGCCCGAGACGCGGACGCTATCGTTCCGGCCTGAGGTCAGCAGATCAACCGCATCCGGGTGGCGCAGTGCCATGCGGATATCCTGCCCGACGACATGGCGACCAAACATCGCAATCGCGGCCTGGTTGGCGTGCAAAATCCGGTCATTCTGCAAAAGCAGCGTCGGGATCTCGAGGAGATCGAGGATTTCGGTCGAGGCGGGCACGGTCAGTCTTGCGGGCATGTAACTGCCCTATCCCCCTTTTGTGACAGATTGATGCCAGTTCCGGGTCACTTGCCTGATTGGGCGGCGAGAAGCATTTCGCCCATCTTTTGATGAAGCATATTCACCGCTTTTAGGGGGCGGACCATGACCTTGAAGTTGGTAATCAGGCCAGCGTTATCCCAGGTGATCATGTCGATCCCATCGACCTTTACCCCGTCAATCTCGGCATTGAACTCCAGGATCAGGCTGTTCTTGCCTTCCCATTCGCCCACATAATGAAAGCCGGTATCGCCAAATACCTTGCCCGCGCTGGCCAGATATTTGAGGGTGATCGGCTTGCCGCGCTGGGGTGTGTGGACCACCGGGCTTTCAAACACGGCATCCTCGTGCAGCAAATCGGCAATCGCGGCTTCAGAGCCGGAAAGCGCAACGGCGTGCCATTTCTTGGACATTTCGGCAGGGGTCATCATCAATATCCCAGATCGAGGTTGACAAGCGGGCTGAGCGGTTCGCCCTTTTGGTAGCGCGCAAGATTATCCAGAAAGCGCTGGGCAGAGCGGATAAACATCTTGTCCTGCGCCCGGCCGGACAGGTGCATCGTCACATGGGCGTTGGGTAAGGTCCAGAGCGGGTCGTCAGCGGGCAAGGGCTCGGGTGTCGTGACATCCAGAAAGGCTTCGGCAATTTGCTGGCCCTCAAGCGCCGCTACCAAAGCGTCCTGATCAATCACCGATCCGCGCGCAATGTTCACGATCCGCGCACTCGGCTTCATCGCTGCCAATTCTGCCGCGCCGATCATCCCATCGGTTTCCGCCGTGGCAGGAACGGCGAGGATGATCCAGTCAAACGCGGCCAGCTGCGCCCGCCACGCATCGGGCGTCAGCGTATTTGGTCCCGGCGTGCGGCGCACCACCGTGACGTCCACGCCAAAGGGCTGGAGCCGCGCTTCAATCAGCTTGCCGATCGCGCCATAGCCGAGGAGGAGGGCTTTGCTGCCGAACAGTTCCACCTTGCCAGGAGAGTCCAGCAACCATTCATGTCGGTCTTGGGCATGGACAACCTCGCGATAGCCCTTGGCCATGGTCAGCATCCCCATCACGACATATTCAGCGATGGTAATGGCGTTGATGCCGGCGCCATTGGTCACTTGCACGCCGCGTTCCTTTAGCAGCGGCAGGGGCATGCCATCCACGCCTGCATAGATGGAGTTCAGCCATTTTAAATTGGTCGCGGCGCTGATGGCGGCCGCCATATCCGCCTTGTCGTACATATCGAACCAGCCGATCTCGGCCAAAGGCGCGAGCGCCATTGCCTCGTCCTTGGTCATAAACCAGCGGACATCGATGTCGTCGGGCAGCTGCGCTTCGATCAATGGACGGATCAGGGCAGACATTACGGCGATGGTCAACGGCGTCTCCTCTCGATGGCCGCTCTTATCTCGGCCTTAAATATCGAATTTCCAATCCCAGCCTAAAGGATCGCCATCCATAACATCAACGCCCTTGGCAATCAGGGCATCGCGGATGGCGTCCGAGGCGGCAAAATCCTTGTTGGCGCGGGCGTCTTTGCGGCGGGCAAGCTCGGCGTCGATCTCTGCTTCGGTGATCTGGGCCGAAGCCGGGCGGACGCGCAGATCGGTGCGGTTGAGCGTCAACAGGCCAAGGCCCAGCACCGCATCCATGCGAGCGATGGTTGCCAGCTTTTGGGTTGCGTCCACCTTTTTCAGCGCCACGGCTTCATCCAGCAGGGTCAGGCCCACCGCCGTGTTGAGATCATCGGACAAAGCGGCCTCAAAGCGGGCCAGAAGATCGGCAAGCCTGGGGTCGCTGACATCGGCGGCAGGCTCTGCCTGCGCGCGCACCGCCGCAACCGCCATCACCAGCCGCTTCAGCCGCGTCGCCGCAGCCGCCAGATTGTCAAAATTAAACTCCAGCTCGCTGCGATAATGAGCCTGCAAGCAGAGCAGGCGATAGGCCAGTGGATGAAAACCACGATCCACCAGCACTTGCAGCCGCAAGAAGTCGCCCGTGGATTTGCTCATCTTTCCGCCACGGTCGATCAGGAAGTTGTTGTGCATCCACATCCGTGCGCCAGAGTTGTCGGTGCAGGACAGCGCGCCACAGCCGGTAAAGGCCTGGTTCTGCGCAATCTCGTTCGGGTGATGGATTTCACGATGGTCAATGCCGCCAGTGTGGATGTCGAACGGCAGGCCCAAAAGCGCCTCTGACATGACCGAACATTCCAGATGCCAGCCCGGCGCGCCTCGGCCCCAGGGGCTGTCCCATTCCATCTGCCGGGTCTCGCCTTCGGGCGTCTTGCGCCAGATCGCAAAATCGGCGGCATGGCGCTTGCCTTCCACCGCCTCGATCCGGCCTTCGCCCTCTTCGGTCGCGGCGCGGGCGAGGCGGCCATAGTCGGCGACAGTTGCGGTATCAAAATAGAGGCCCGAGGGCAGCTCATAGCAATGCTTGTCGGCAATGGATTTGGCAAACTCGATCATGCGGGGCACATAATCGGTCGCGATCGACCATTGGAAAGGCTGGCGGATGTTGAGCCGCTGAATATCGGCCCAATAGGCATCGGTATAGAATTTGGCGATATCCCAAGCCGATTTGCCTTGCTGGGCGGCGGCCTTTTCCATCTTGTCATCGCCGGCATCGGCATCGGACGTCAAATGCCCAACATCGGTGATGTTGATAACATGGCGCAGCTGAAAGCCCTTGAAGCTCAGCGTCCGGCCCAGCGTGTCCGCAAAGACATAGGCGCGCATATTGCCGATATGTTGGAAATTATAGACGGTCGGCCCACAGGTATAGACGCGCGCTTCGCCCGGATGGACGGGCTGGAATTCTTCCAGCTGGCGGGTCAGGCTGTTGAACAGCTTTAAGGGCAGAGGATCAGTCATGCCCCGCCTCTAGGCAAGCGCGGGCGCAACGGCAAGGCGGGCTATTGGGGCAGGATGATCCGTCGGCCACCCAGATCAACCACCTCAAGCGGCATATCAAAGGCCTGCGATAGGTTTTCGCCGGTCATCGTCCGCGCTGCCGGGCCGGCCGCAAGGCACCGTCCCGCCCGCAGCATTACCACATCATCCGCAATCTGGGCCGCCGCGCTCAACTGGTGAAGGACGGTGACAACGCCTTTGCCTGAGGCAGCGGCGCGGCGCAGCAAGGCCAGCACGTCGCGCTGATGGGCAGGGTCGAGATTCGCAAGGGGTTCGTCCGCCAAAATCCAGTCGCTTTCGCCGGCCAGCACGCGTGCAAATTTGGCGCGGGCCAGTTCTCCGCCCGACAGCGCATCTACGGGCCGGTCTGCAAGCGTTGTCAGATCCGTGGCGTCCAACGCCTGCGCAATGGCTGCTGCATCGTCTGGCGTGGGCGCGGCGAAACGGCCGCGATAGGGCAGGCGGCCCAGGCCCACCAGATCCCGCACTGTGATCGCCCAGGCCGGCGTGCCGTTTTGCGGCAGATAGCCGATCTGCCGGGCGCGCGCCTCAAGGCTCAGCTGATCCAAGGGCTTGTTGTTAAGCGTGATGGTGCCGGCCTCTGGCGTGATTAGCCCGGCAAGGGCGCGCAACAGGCTGGATTTGCCCGCACCATTGGGACCAAGCAGAACCGTGATCCGGCCCGGAACAAGGTCAAGGCTGGCCTTGTGCAGTACCAGCTGCGGTCCAAGGCGCAACGTCAGGTCCGTCACCCGGATCATGGCTGGCCCCGGCGCACGCGTGCGAGCAGGACAAGGAAGAAGGGCGCGCCGATGGCGGCCATGGCAATGCCCAGCCGCACTTCGCCCGGCCCCGGCACCAGCCGCACCAGACTATCGGCAACCAAGGTCAGGACAGCCCCACCCATCGCCGAAGGCAAGAGCAGCGCCGACGGCCGCTCACCGATAAAGCGGCGCAGGATGTGCGGGACGATCAGCCCGACAAAGCCGACCACGCCCGTCACCGCCACCGAAGCCCCGATGGCAAGCCCGGTGCCCAGCGCGACCTGGGCCTGAAGCCGCCCGGGCGCAACGCCCAGACTGCGGGCCGCATCATCACCCAGCGTCAGCGCATCAAGTGCGCGGCCGGTAGACAAGAGGATAAGGCTGCCAAAGAACAGAAAGGGCAGGGCGCGCATAACATCGTCCATCGTCCGGTCGGTCAGCGCGCCCATCAACCAGGCGACGATTTCGCTCGTCGCAAAAGGGTTAGGGGCCAGGCTGATAACCAGTGCCGTCATCGCGCCGGAAAGCGTGGCCAGCACCATGCCCGCCAAGATGAAGGCCAAAGGGCCGCCGCCCCGCCCCGCCAGCAGTACAAGAAGCAGAACCGAAATGCCGGCCCCCGCCATCGCAAAGCCGAACAAGCCAAGCCCCGAAATGCCGAGCAGCAATGCCAGTACCCCCCCCAGCGCCGCGCTGGACGAAACGCCGACCACCGTCGGGTCAGCAAGCGGGTTGCGCAAATAGCCCTGCAATACCGCGCCCGACAGGCCCAGCACCGCGCCAATGCCCGCACCCAACAGAGCCCGTGGCAAGCGCAATTCTGCCATGATCCAGCCATCCGGCGTGTCGGACAGCCACAGCGCGGGCGCGATCCAGATCTTGCCCGACACCATCGAGAGGACAAAGGCAGCGAGCAGCAGCGCCGGAAGGATCAGCCGACGGCTCATAGCGCCTGCCTCAGCCGCTGCATCGCCGGGATGATGGTTGGCCCGCCGCAGAACAAAAGCTTGTCTGGAAAAGCGATAATCCGGGTCCGCCCGCTTAGGTGGCGCAACAGGGCCTTGCGCGCCGCAAGCGCGCGTCCATCTTGTCCCTCTGCGCTTTCAGGCATGAAGATAATGTCGGGCGGGTTGCGCAACAGGGTTTCGGAGGGCAGCAAGTCCCATTGCTTTAGGCCATAAAGGCGGCTGGCATTGGTAAATCCGGCCCGCGCCAACAATTCGTCCTGCAAGCTGCCCTTGCCAGGGACAAACCCGCCCGATTGCCAGATGATCGCCGATGGGTGAGATTGGCTTGGCCGCACGGCCGTTGCGCGGCGAATGTCGGCGATCAGCGCTGCACCTTGGGCCGGCCGACCAATGGCGGCGGAAATATCGCGAATTTGCGCAAGGCTTTCGTCCACGCTTGCCGGCACGCCATAAGCCCGCATTGGGATGCCCGCCCGGGCGATGGCCGCATTGGTGCCGCCCGTAGCCAGATTGCCGGTTAGCAGCAGCCGCGGGCGGGCGGCAATCACCTCTTCGGCGGTCAGGCCTAGCGCAGGGTGCGCGCGTGCCCAATCAAGTGGGGCCGAAGCGGACGCCGGATTGTGCGACCATTGGCTGACTGCGCCAATCTGGCCGGGGGCGGCGACGTCCGCCAAGATGGCATCGACGCAAGGATTGTTGGAGACGATCTGCCCGGGCGCGATGGCATCGGGCGCGGCGCACCCGGCAAGCATCAGCATCAGGGGCAGCAGGCGTGTCATCAAAAGCGGCTCCGCACCCCGGCATAGGCCGCCCGGCCGGGCGTGCCATAGCCGCTGACCAGTTGATAGGGCGTGTCGAACAGATTTTCCACCCGACCAAAAAGCTCCAGCCCGGCTGCCAAGGGCATAGCTGCCCTCAGGCTGACCAGCCGATAGCCGGGCAGCATGACCGACGCATAGCTGGCATAATCGGTGTCTGGCCGGGCGCTCGTCCAGCCAAGGCTTGCGCCCAGTTGAAGGCCAATTGGTGCCTGCCAATCCAGATCGGCTGAAAACTGGTGGCGCGGCCGCCGGGGCAGGCGTTCCCCCGTGCCAAGGTCGATCGCCTTAAGCCAGCCATAGCTTGCCTGAAGCGACAGGCGCGGGGTGAGATGCGCCGTGCCGCTGAGTTCCAGCCCCTGCGCCCGGGTGGCGATGCGGTTATCATAGGTGCCGTCGGGCCGGTCTGTGCAGATGCCGGTTGTTCGCCCCGCGCAGGAAATGAAGTCGATCTGGTTCTTGATCTTGCGGCGGAAATAGCTGGCAGAAAGCGCAACCCGTCCTTCAGCCCATTGCTGGTCAACGCCCAATTCCAGGCTGTCGGCCGTTTCAGGCTGGAGCGCCCGGTTACCATAATAGCCGTAAAGCTGGAACAGGCTGGGGGCTTTGAAGCCCGCACCATAAGCGGCGCGCAGCCGTGTTGTTGGCGTGGTCTGCCAAGCGAGATGGGTGGCAGGCGTCCAATGGCTGCCAAAGCTGGCATGGTCATCCAGCCGGATGCCCGATGTCAGCGTCAGTCGGGGCAGAGGATTGGCTATGGCTTGCAGATAGACACTGGTGACATGGGTGCGGGCAGAGGTGTAGCCGTCAAAGCTCTGGTCGCGTTCATGCTCCGCGCCAAAAAGCGCCCTTAGGCCGGATATCATCCGCCAGTCGCCGCGATACTCAAACCGGGTAATCCGGCCGCGGTTCAGATATTGCGGTGCCGCATCGCCCGGTGCGGCAAAATTATCGCGGTTGATGTCGGACAGCGTCACCGCGACCCGATTTTTGATCGCGCCGGTTTGCGCGTTGACCCCCGCATAGCCAATCGCCTGCGCCACCCGGGTGACCTCCGCCGTGTCCATGAAGGTCATGTAATCGGGCGGCGCATAACCATCCTGATCAATGCGGCTATGGGCATACCAGCCGCGCACATCTAGGCTGATATCGGGCGTCAGGTCGGCGGCGATCCTTGCGGTGCCGGCATATTGGCGCAGCCCATCTTTTTCCGCGCCTTGGCGAAAGGCGGAAATCAGGTCTTCATCAAACCAACTGCCGCCCAGGCTGAGGCGCACCGGGCCGCTGCCTGAGGCAAGATTGGCGACAAGATGCTGGCGCTGGCCGGCGCCCGCCTCTGCATTTGCGCTGCCCTGCCAGCCGGGGGCCTCTGGCGAGGGCGTCAGGATGTTGACCACCCCGCCAATGGCTTCGCTGCCCCATGGCACGGAATTGGGGCCGCGCAGCACCTCAATCCGGGCGATATTGCCGGTCAGCAACGTCCCGAAATCAAAGCCGCCGCCGGGGGAGGACGGGTCGTTGACCTTGATGCCATCAATCAGGGCCAGCGTCTGTTCGCCCTCTGCCCCGCGAATGCGCACGGCTGCAAAGCCGCCTGTTGGGCCGTTGCGCGTCATCGTTATGCCGGGCACGCGGACCAGCAAATCTGCCACGCTCGTGCTTTGCAGGCGGGCGATGTCGGTCTCGGTCAGTACAGAGATGGACTGGCCAATTTCATGCCGGGCCGCGCTGGCGCCCGTTGCCGTCACAATAATCTCATCATCTGCCTCAGCCGCCCGGGTGGCAGCGGGGCTTGCAGCGGCGCACAGGGCCGCGATTAGGGATAGGCGATGCACTTTGTCCTCCTCGCATGACGCACATTTGCCGTCGCACGAGGAAATCCCCGATCGTCTGCGTCTTCCCGCACAGGCGAAGGACTGGCTGTCACAGGCAGGTCTCCTGGCTCCCGGGTCGCTGCGCCTCTCCCCCTTCCCAGATTGCCGGTTACCCGGGTCTCCAGTGGTGTATCGGAGAGGAACTCGCCGGTCACAGTTGCGGGAACAGCGCCGGTCTTGCACCGGCTTCCCTTTGAAACCCCTTGCGGGGTACCTGTCACGCGGTGACCCCTAAGCCGTGTTGAGGGGCGTTGCAAGATTGCGCACCCTCTTGACGCAAACGTAAAGTCGCTCCACCCCAAGGCTTGGATTTGACGACAGGATTCAGGAGAGAAACATGGCGGGCGTGCTGGATGGGCTGACGATCATCGAAATGGCGGGCATTGGCCCGGGGCCCTTTGCCGGCATGATGCTGGCCGACCATGGTGCACGCGTCATCCGGGTAGAGCGTGTCGGCGCCCGCGATATGCAAGGGGCAGATGTGCTGACCCGCAACCGCGAGATTGTGCAGATTGATACCAAAACGGCCGAAGGCGTGCAGCAGGTGCGCGATCTGGTCAAAGCCGCAGACGGCATCTTTGAAGGCTATCGCCCGGGCGTGATGGAACGCATGGGGCTGGGGCCGGATGTGCTGCTGGCTGATAATCCCAAGCTTGTTTACGGCCGGATGACCGGTTGGGGCCAAACGGGGCCGCTGGCCCATGCCGCCGGGCACGACATTAACTATATCTCCATCACCGGCAATCTGCACGGCTATGGCCGCCCCGATGGCAAGCCGACGCCGCCAACCAACGCGATTGGCGATTTTGCCGGCGGCGGCATGATGCTGGCCTTTGGCATGGTCTCGGCACTGCTCAACGTCGCGCGCGGCGGGAAGGGGCAGGTGGTCGACGTTGCCATGACCGATGGCGCGGCCATCATCCATGCGATGCAATGGGGCTTCCGCGCCATGGGCATGTGGGAAGATACGCGCGGCGTGAACATGCTCGATACCGCGGCGCATTTTTACGACACTTATGAATGCGCCGATGGCAAATGGATTTCGATCGGCTCGATCGAGCCGCAATTCTATGCGCTGCTGCGCCAGACGCTGGGGCTGGACGCTGATCCGGATTTTGATGCCCAGATGGACAAGAGCAAATGGCCGGCCTTGAAGGCAAAGCTGACTGATATCTTCAAAACCAAGACCCGCGATGCGTGGGCCGCCCTTATGGAAGGCACCGACATCTGCTTCGGCTCGATCATGTCGATGGGCGAAGCACTCGACCATCCGCACAACAAGGCGCGCGGCACCTTTACCAAGGTCAATGGGCTGGACCAACCCGCGCCTGCGCCGCGCTTCCTCGGCACGCCTGCGCCGCAACCGGTTGGTCGGAAAGGCTGAGGCGATGAACAGCGACCCCGCCCGCATTCCCGTTATTATTGGCGTTGGTCAGATTAATGACCGCGACAATGTGCATGATGCACTTGGCCTGATGATCGCGGCGATGGACGCGGCGGATGCCGATGCGGGCGGTGGCTGGATTCCCCGGCTCGACAGCATTGCAGTTGTCAACCAGATCAGCTTTCCCAAGCTGGGCAATTGTGCGCAACATCTGGCGCAGCATTTTGGCATCTCGCCCAAGATTGTTGAGCAGACGCCCTATCCAACTGGCGAAAGCCCGGTGCAGTTGCTTAATGATGCGGCCAACCGGATTGGCGCGGGCGACATTGGCGTCGCGATGATCGTGGGGGCAGAGGCGCTGCGGACGGCGGCCGAACGCGCCCGCGCTGCGACTGGCGAAAAAAAGGATGCGCTGCGCGACGTGGCATCGGGCGGCGCAAAATCGGTGATGCACCTGCATGGTCTGGTCGCACCGACCGACCTTTACCCGCTTTATGAAAATGCGACCCGTGCGGCTTGGGGGCAGAGCCTTGCCGAGGCTCAGGCAGAATCGGGTGAAATCTGGGCTGGGATGTCGGCGGTTGCGGCAGGCAATGACCATGCATGGATCCGCACCGCGCTGTCGGCTGACCAGATTACCAGTGCCGATGCGGATAACCGGCCCATCGCTTTTCCTTATCAAAAGCGGATGGTCGCCAACTCCAGCGTTAATCAGGGGGCGGGCTTTATCGTTACCTCGCTGGCGCTGGCGCGCGCGGCGGGCGTGCCGGAAGCACGGATCATCCATGTTGGCATGGGTGCGGCCGCGCATGAAACGCACAATATGCTCAAGCGTGACCAATATGTAGAGCCCGCAGGGATGGTTGTGACGATTGAGGAAACGCTCAAGCGCAACCATCTTAGCGTTGCGCAGATCGACCATGTTGAGCTTTATTCCTGTTTTCCCTGTGTGCCCAAAATGGCCCGGCGGATTTTGGGCTGGCCGGTGAACAAGCCGATTACGGCCTTTGGCGGGCTGACTTTTGGCGGCGGACCCATCGGCAATTATATGAGCCATGCGATCGCCTCGATGGTCGATGCCCTGCGAGATAAGCGCGGTACGGCGCTGCTCTTTGCCAATGGCGGCTATGCAACCCATTTTCACGGCATCGTCCTGTCGGCCGATCCGCTGCCCGAAGCGCATTTTCCGCATGATTATGATGTCAACGCGCTGGCAGACGCGCGGCGCGGGCCCGTGCCCGATACCGACGAAGGGTATGAAGGCGTGGCCACGATCGAAAGCTACACCGTCTTTTACAACCGTGACGCCTCGGTTCGCTTTGGGACGATCATCGCCCGGACGCCCCAAAATGCGCGCGTCTTGGCCCGGGTTGATGCAGAGGATGCCGGGATGATCGCGATGTTGACCGATGGCCGGATAGAGCCGGTTGGTCAGACGGGGCAGACGACCAAGGGCGATGATGGCCTGATCCATTGGCGGGCGGCCTGACCAAAGAGCGAGGGTGCTTCCGGAACCGGGACGGTGCGGCTAGTGTCCGCACCAGAATGATTCTTGGGAGTTTGGTATGAAATCAACCTTTTTGTCGGGCGCCGCTGCGTTGGCGCTGGCGACCCTTGGCGTGTCAAACGCGGCCTTGGCTGAAACTGTGGCTCCGTCGGCTGCGCCGCAATTTGGCACCTGGGGGATTGACCTTCAGGGCATGGACAAGTCGGTCAAGCCCGGCGACGATTTCTACAAGTTCGTCAACGGTACTTGGGACGCCAACACCGAAATTCCGGCCGACCGATCCAGCTGGGGCGGCTTTGGCGTGCTGCGCGATCTGTCTGATCAGCGGACGCGCGCGATTATCGAAGATTCGGCCAAGCAGAACGCGCCCAAGGGCTCTGTCGCGCAAAAGGTGGGCGATTTTTATGCAAGCTTCATGGATGAGGCCGGCATCGAGGCGCGTGGGATTGAGCCAGTGAAGCCAATGCTTGCCAAGGTTGATGCGCTTCAGACCCGCGATGATCTGGCTCGTGCACTCGCGGAAAGTGCCCGGCTTGGCATGGGTAGCCCGGTTGAGATTGGGGTTGAGCTGGATCTGAAGGATAACAGCAAATACGCGGTTTATGTGGGCCAAGGTGGGCTGGGAATGCCCGACCGCGATTATTATCTTGTCGACAATGATCGCTTCAAGGAAACGCGCGCCAAATATAAAACCTACATCGCCGATACGCTGAAGCTTGCGGGCTTTGCCGACGCAGAGGCGCG
The DNA here is from genome assembly GCA_046074265.1 of Chakrabartia sp. GTDB lineage: Bacteria > Pseudomonadota > Alphaproteobacteria > Sphingomonadales > Sphingomonadaceae > Aquisediminimonas. The sequence continues at coordinate 37,212 of JBJTNW010000021.1, read as the reverse complement.
CGCTGCCGCTATCTACGCGCTGGAAGAAAAGATCGCCAAGGGCCATTGGACCCAGGCCGAATCCCGCCAAATCGACAAGATGTACAACCCGGCGAATGTCGCAACGCTGGATAAAGATTATCCGGGTTTTGGCTGGGCCAATTATCTGAAGGCGGCAAGCCTGGATGCACAGCCGCAGATCATCCTGACCCAACCCAGTGCGATCAAGGCCGCAACCGCGCTTGTCGCCAGCGAGCCGATGGATGTCTGGAAGGATTATCTGCGCTTCCATATGCTGAGCGATGCCGCACCGCTGCTCAACAAGGCCTTTGTGGACCTAAATTTCGGCTGGGCAAAAACGCTTTCCGGCACGCCCAAGCTCAAGGATCGCTGGAAGCGCGGGGTGGATTTGGTCAATGGCTCGATGGGCGAAGCTGTGGGCGAGATTTATGTTGCCCGCTACTTCCCGCCCGAAGCCAAGGCGAAAGCGGATGAATTGGTTCGCAACCTCGTCAAGGCGATGGACGCCCGCCTCGCCAATCTGAGCTGGATGGCGCCGGAAACCAAGGTGAAGGCGCGGGCCAAGCTTGCGGCCTTCCGCCCCAAAATCGGCTATCCCGACAAGTGGCGCGATTATTCGGCGCTTTCGGTGGATCGCGGCGATGTTTGGGGCAATGTAGTGCGCGCGACCGAGTTTGAATATCAACGTCAGATCGGCAAGCTTGGCAAGCCGGTTGATCGCGATGAGTGGCTGATGACGCCGCAAACCGTGAACGCCTATGCCAACCCGCTGATGAACGAAATCGTCTTTCCGGCGGCCATTCTTCAGCCGCCCTTCTTTGATCCCAAGGCAGATGATGCCGTTAACTATGGCGGCATTGGCGCGGTGATCGGCCATGAGATCAGCCACCATTTCGATGATCAGGGCCGCAAGTTCGATATGAACGGCAATCTGGCCGATTGGTGGACCAAGGAAGACGTGACCCGCTTTGACGCCCTCGCCAAGCGCGTGGTTGATCAATATGGCAGCTATGAACCGCTGCCCGGCAAGAAGGTGAATGGCGAACTGACCTTGGGTGAGAATATCGCCGATCTGGCCGGGGCCACCATTGCCTATGATGCGTACAAAATGTCGCTCAACGGCAAGAAGCCAAAGAAGATCGATGGCTATACCGCAGACCAGCGTTTCTATCTTGGCTTCGGGCAGATTTGGCGGAACAAATATCGTGAGCCGATCCTGCTCCAGCAGTTGACAACCGATCCGCATACGCCGGGCAATTTCCGCCCCTATGTCGTGCGTAATTTTGATGTCTGGTATCAGGCGTTCAAGGTGAAGCCGGGCGAAAAACTTTATCTGAAGCCCGAAGATCGCGCGCATATCTGGTAAGCGCTGGTAGCAAGGCTTGCCCGGCGTGCCGCTTCCCCCTTAAGACGGAGGAAGAACGACACGCCGGGGGAGCCTTATGGCCGCACAAGATATCACCATTGACGCCAAGCGGGATCGCCTAGTCATCACCGCCTCCTCTTTGGGGACAGTGTTCGAATGGTATGATTTCTTCGTCTACGGCATTTTGGGCGCGCTGATCGGCAAGCTCTTTTTCCCCTCCGGCAATCCAACGGCGGCGATGCTCGCATCGTTGGCCGTATTTGGCGCAGGCTTTGGCGTGCGGCCTTTGGGCGCCATCGTCTTTGGCTATCTGGGCGATAAGATCGGCCGCAAATATACCTTCCTCGTCACCATCTCGCTGATGGGCGGGGCGACGGCCGCTATTGGGTTTTTGCCAACTTTTGAGAGTATCGGGTTGTGGGCGGCCGGTGGCCTGCTTGTCTTGCGCTGTCTGCAAGGGCTGGCGCTGGGCGGCGAATATGGCGGCGCTGCCATTTATGTTGCCGAGCACGCACCCAAGGGCAAGCGCGGCCAATATACCAGTTGGATTCAGGCGTCCGTCGCGGGCGGATTTCTGCTCGCGGTCATGGTTGTGCTGGCGACGCGGACGTCCATGTCGACTGCCGATTTTGAAAGCTGGGGCTGGCGCGTCCCCTTCATCCTCTCGTTGCTGCTTCTGGCCATTTCGCTCTTCATCCGGATGAAATTGTCAGAAAGCCCGGTGTTCAAGGCCATGAAGGAAGCAGGCAGCCTGTCGCACAATCCCTTTGTGGAAAGCTTCCAATATCCCGGCAATATCAAGCGGCTTTTTGTCGCGCTGTTTGGCGTCGCCGCCGGGTTGACGGTGATCTATTATACTTCGCAATTTGGCACGCTCTATTTCCTCACCGGCACGGCGCGCGTGCCGGAAACCGATGCGCTTGGCTATATGGCCGTGGGGGCTTTGCTGGCGGCGCCGCTTTATGTGGCGGCGGGGTGGCTGTCGGACCATTTCGGGCGCAAGCGCATCCTGCTCTTGGGCTATGGGTTGACCATCGTCCTGACCTTCCCGCTGTTCCATATGATGGCAGATGCCGCCAATCCGGCTCTGGCGCGCGCAAGCCAGGCATCGCCGGTGGCCTTTGTGTCGCCCGCCTGTGATTTTGATGTCTTTGCGAGCAAGCAAACGACCGATTGTGCCAAGGCGCTCGCCTTCTTGTCCAAGCGCGGCATCAGCTATGCCAAGCAGGAGGGGCCGGCGCTTATGCTCAAGGTTGGCACGGCCCAAGTCGCCGGCTTTGATGAAAAGGCCTATGTCGCTGCGCTTGAGGCGGCAGGCTATCCCGACAAGTCCGATCCGGACCTGCGCGAGCCTTGGCTGATCATTTTGGCGGTCGCCGCGCTGGTCGCGCTTTCTGCCATGACCTATGGTCAGGTCGCGGCAATCCTTGTGGAGCTTTTCCCGGCGCGCATCCGCTATACGTCTATGTCGATCCCTTATCATATCGGGACCGGCTATTTTGGCGGATTCTTGCCCTTCATCTCGCAATATATCGTGGTGAAGACGGGCGGGGCGTTCATGGGCCTGTGGTACACAATCGGTGTTGTCGCGATGGCCTTCCTTGTCTCGCTGATCTGGCTGCCCGAGACATCGGGCAAGGAAGACCTCGACTAACCTCGCCCGGACCGGTATCGCGCCTGCCATGTCTGCCCCGCTTCGCTTGCGCCTTGATGGCACGGCCCTCGCTGCCAATTGGCGCTGGCTGCAACGCCAAAGCGGGTCAGCGGCTTGCGGTGCGGCCGTCAAGGCCAATGGCTATGGGCTGGGCGCGACAGAAGTTGTCTCCCGCTTGGCCGCCGCCGGCTGTCGCGACTTTTTTGTCGCGACATGGGCCGAAGCGGCCGAAGTTGAAAGCCTGTTGCCCGCAGATGCCGCGCTTAGCGTGCTGCATGGCGTGCGGGCCGAAGATATGGCGCTGGCCACCGCCTCGCGCGCGCGGCCCGTGCTCAACACCCCGGCGCAGGTTGCCCTGTGGCGGCCCACCGGCCAGCCCTGCGATGTCATGGTCGACACCGGTATGAACCGGCTTGGCCTTGCCGCGGGCGATGATCTTGCGGGCCTCCACATCGATACGTTGATGAGCCATTTGGCCTCTGCCGACGAAGATGTTGCGCAAAATGACCGGCAATTGGCCGCCTTTCAGGCCGTTGCTGAAAAGGTTCCGGCCCGGCGGCGCAGCCTCAGCAATTCCGCCGGCATCTGCCTTGGGCCTGAATATCACTTCAACCTTACTCGGCCCGGTCTTGCGCTTTATGGCGGCATTCCCCGCAGCGAGGCGCAAGGGCATATCCGGCCGGTGGTGGCGATTGAGGCGCAGATCCTCCAACGCCGGATGCTTCAGGCCGGCGATGCAGTTGGCTATAACGCAACCTTTACCGCACCCGGCCCCATGGTGCTGGCGATTGCAAACATTGGTTATGCCGATGGCTATCTGCGCGGATTTTCTGGCTCGGGAAGTGCGGCAGGCGGGCGAGCCGGCGTGGTCGGCCGGGTGTCGATGGACCTTGTGGCCTTTGATGTGAGCCATCTGCCCGATATTGCCGAGGGCGATTGGCTGGCGGTTGATTTTGACCTGCCTGTTGCAGCTGCGCAATCTGGGCATTCCCAATATGAACTTCTGACAGTGATGGGCCGCCGCTACGACCGCTTCTGGAGTTGATTTTGCTGCATCTTTTGTGCGCACAAATCTGGGTTGTTGCAGCGCAAAAACTTTCAATGCTATGCAACATCAACTGAGGGAGAAGAGTCGCATGGCCAAGGTGAAACCGGGCGATGGCCCCGTTACCATCAAGAAATACGCTAATCGCCGTCTCTATAACACCGAGACGTCAAGCTATATCACGCTCGACAACTTGTCGCAGATGGTGCGCGATGGCCGCGACTTTCGGGTTGTTGATGCAAAGACCGATGAAGACATTACCCATACGGTTCTGACGCAGATCATCATGGAAGAAGAAGGTCGGGGCATGAATATGCTGCCCGCCAGTTTCCTGCGGCAGCTTATCTCGCTTTATGGCGACTCCATGCAGGCGATGGTGCCGCAATATCTTGAAGCGTCGATGGAAGCCTTTCGTCGCAACCAGACCCAGTTCAAGTCTATGCTGGAAGGCGCCTTTACCGGCGGCCCGTTCGGGGAAATGCACAAGCGCAACATGGCCATGTTTGAAGCAGCTGCCGGCATGTTCAATCCGGGTGCCAAGCCAAATGACGCGCCCGCTCCCGCCGAAGCGACCGCCAAGGATGATGAAATCGCAGCGCTCAAGGCCCAGCTGGCCAGCCTTCAGGCCAAGGTTGAAAAGCTCGGCTAAGTAGCGGCCCTATTTGGCCGGCTTGACGAATTTCAGCGTCATCCGGTCTGACTCGCCGATCGCCAAATAGGTATCGCGGTTCAGATCGCCCTCGGCGAGGCGGGGCGGCAGCGTCCAGACACCACGCGGATAATCTTTTGTATCCTTGGGGTTGGCGTTGATCTCGCTGGCGCCAACAAACTGAAATCCAGCCTGTTCGGCCAGCCGGCGGATGGTGGAAACCTTGATATAGCCGCTCGAGCGTTCGCGCTCGTCGCTTGCGTCTTCGGGCAGGCGATGGTCTTCAATGCCCAGCACGCCGCCGGGCTTCAGCATGGCATAAAGTTCCCGAAAGGCGTCGGTGCTGTAATCGGCCTTATCCGCCTTATAGCTGCCCATTCGCCAATTATGGACATTGCGGAAGGTTAGCACTGCATCGGCCGTGCCGGGCGCAATGCCTGTGCCGCCAAGAATAAGCGGAAAGTTGATCCGACCAACCTTGCCATAGGTTTGCGGGTCGGTGTCGAGAAAACGGGCGATCCCGTCCGATCCGCTGCCCGCAGGCGCCGCGACAATCAGCTTACCTTTGTCGCGCAGATAAGGGGCGAGGATTTCGGTGTACCAGCCACCTCCCGGCCAGATTTCAACAACCATATCCGTCGGTTTGATGTCAAAAAAGGCAAGCGTTTCTGCCGGGTGGCGATATTTATCGCGGGCGCGATTGGCTTCGCTGCGGGTGGGCGCGGCAACCGCTGCTTCCAGCGCCTTGTTTGGATGGGCGGGCGCCGCGACAATCGGGCTGGCAAGAATGGCGGTTCCCAAAACAGCCAAGTGGACAGAACGGGCAAGGCGACGCATGGTGATCCCCTGAAGTGTGACGATTAGGATCAAGATGGGAGGGGTGGCCCGGCAATGCAAGTGACGCTCTGGACAGGAAGCGGGATCGCGGTTGCGCTGGGCCTATTTGCGGCATGGGCGGATCGGCGGCGCGCCCGACGCACCAATTTGGACGATGTCGGGTTCATGCCCTGGCCGCTCATTATGATCCTCGCGCTGTTGGTCGGCGCGATTTGCGCCGCCTTTGCGCTGCATATGCCCGCCTAATTGACGGCCCTACAGGTCGTTGCGCTTGAGCCAGGCATTGAATTCATAATCTGCCCCCACAGCCGGCGCGCATGAGCCGGGGCGGCGATAGAGGCAAATGTCGTCGCCCGGGCCATTGGCGGCCGCAAAGCATCGGTCCCTCTTATATATGGCGGGGATGTCCAAGGCCGCGTGTCGCGGCGCGAAGATGATGTTGTAGGCCGGTTGTGCGGCCCGGAGCGGCCCGGCCTTTTGGTCATCGATGACATAGAGCGGCAGCGGGCGATGCAGATAGCTATAGCCCCCCGTCTCACTCCAATGACGCCCATAAAGAGCAACGCCGCAGGCGGCGCCATCTGTGTGGAGCGATTGAAAGGCGAGAAGCTCAGGTCGGTGGATCGACCAGATCCAGCGATTGGTCCCATTAACCGCGCACAGGGCCGACGCGACGATCCAAAAGGCGATGGCCAGTTGAAAGCCGCGCTTCTGCTCTGGCGGGGTCGCCCGGGTGCGATAGACGCGATCAACCGTGCCCAATGCTGCGAGCAGGATGATTATAGCCGTGCTAAGCAGCACATAACGATATTCTTTATGCGCAACGAGGCTGTGTACGACGAGGTTGACCAGAGCCGCCGCTGCAAGCGCTGGAAAGCGGCGGGCCGGATGCCAGGCAAGATATAATTGGAGCAGTATCCACGGAGCCAGCACAAACACTATCTGTCTCAGATAATACCAGCCGGGCTCTGTCCACGCATAAGAGCGTTGCAGCGTGATGTTGTGATGCACATTGGCGAGCAACCAGGAAAAGGGCGTCATGCCGACCCAAAGATCAACCCCGGCAGAAAGCAAAGCCGCCAGCAGCGCGCCGGCCCCCACCCAGACCCAGCGTGTCAGGCTGCGCCCGCAGGCCATGATCCCGAAAACGGCCAGTGCTGGCCCATATTGGAACCGTAAAATGGCCGCCATCGCCAGCAGCAAGCCGCCCAGCACCAGCACGTGTCGTCGCGGCTCGTCCGGCGCAAGCAAAAGCGCGGCGGCCGGAAAAAAGCAGTAAAGGGCGAAAGTTTCGGTCAGCGCCTGGGTGCTGAAATAAAGAAATTCAAACCAGATCACCAAGACAAATGCGGTGAACAGCCCATGGACGGGCGAGATAAGTCGTCCAATCCGATAGCCGGCCCAGGGAATGGTTAGCGATGCCAGCGCCAGCAGCGCCTTGGTGAGGTAAAGATATCCAAATCCATTGGGGGCAAGCCAATGGCCAAGCTGCATCGGGCCAGTCAGCAGCAAGGGGAAGATCAGGCTGCGGATGCCATAGCGCTGTTCCCAGGTAACGACGCCATAGCCAAAGACCCGGCGGTGCGCGACGTCCAGATATTGGAAAATCTCATCCGGGAAGAAGGAATAGGGCGTGGCAAGCGTTGCCAGCCGCAGCGCAAACGCCAGCGCCAGAAGCGCGGCAAGCGACTGGCGCAGGCGCGGCTCCGTCCAGAAATTCGGGGCATCCGCGCTCAGAGACAGGCCTCCAGAAGAGCCTGCTCAAACCCATATTCTTTTGCCTTTTCAATCGAATAGGGGCGAAGGCCATGGCATTTATAGTCGCCGATAATTTTGCCTTCCGCGGTTTCACCTTGATATTCGAAGGTGAACAGCTCTTGCGTGACGATCACATTGCCTTCCATGCCGACGACTTCGGTCACATTGGTGGTCCGCCGCGTCCCGTCGCGCAGGCGCTTCACCTGAACGATCAGGTCAAGCGAGTCCGCAATCTGGCGCGAAATGGCTTCCTTCTGAATTTTGATGTCCGACATCATCACCATGTTTTCCATGCGCGCCAAGCATTCGCGCGGGGAGTTGGAGTGAAGCGTCGCCATGGACCCGTCATGGCCCGTATTCATGGCGGCCAGCAAGTCAAAACATTCTGACCCGCGAATTTCCCCCAGGATGATGCGGTCTGGCCGCATACGCAGCGAGTTGATGACCAGATCGCGGATGGTGATGGCGCCTTGCCCCTCAAGATTTGCGGGCCGGGTTTCCAGCGGCAGCCAATGCGGCTGCTGGAGCCTGAGTTCTGCCGCGTCTTCGATTGTGAGTACCCGCTCGCCGGGGTCGATCATTTTGGACAAAGCATTGAGCATTGTGGTTTTGCCCGACCCGGTCCCGCCCGAGACAACGATGTTGAACCGCGCCGCCCCGGCAATTTTCAAAAAGGTCGCCATGCGCTCTGACATCGAGCCAGACTTGGCCATCATGTCGAGCGTGATCGGCTTTGCCGAAAATTTACGGATAGAAATGGCGGTGCCGCGCAAGGACAAAGGCGGGATGATCACATTGACGCGGCTGCCGTCCTTCAGGCGGGCATCCGCCAGCGGCGTTGACTGGTCGATCCGGCGGCCCACCGAGGTGCAAATCCGCTGCGCGATCTGAAAGAGGTGATTGTCATCGCGAAAGCTGATCGGCGCAATCTCCAGCTTGCCCCGGCGCTCAATATAGGTCTGGTCCGGGCCGTTCACCATGATGTCGCTAATGTCTGGATCGCTCAGCAATTCTTCCAGCGGCCCAAGGCCAAGAAGCTCATCTGCCAGCATCTTTTCCAGCGCATATTGCTCGCGCCGGTTCAGCGTCAGCTTTTGTTGGGTCAGCACCTCGCTGATGATCGGGCTGAATTCTTTGGCCAGTTCCTCTTTGGAAAGCGTCGCCGCCGCTTCCGGGTCGATCCGTTCAAGCAGATTGGGCAGTATCTGTTCCTTGATCCGGTGGATCGACGCCTCAAAGCCCTCCAGGCGGGAGGCCGCATCAGCGCTGGCCGCTTCGCGCTCGGCCAACCGGGCAAGCGGGTCTGCCGGCATTGTCTCGGCCGGCGGAATTGGCGCTGCAGGAGGGGCGGGGTCTTGCGGGTCGAGCAGGGCTGGCGTTTGGCTCAGCATTGGGCGCGCGTTGCCGAAAGAGGGGCGAGAGTGCGCAAGCCCGCCCAGATTTGCGCCGGGTCTGCCAAAAGCGGTCATTAGTTCCCTCGTTGCTGCACGGCGCTCACGCAGCGCCATGCCCCGCATAGCGGTGAAACTTTGCCAATCTGCTAATGGTTTTGTGGTTGCGGGCCGGCGGCCTTTTTCCCTAGGGCAGGCCTTGCATGATGCAGTCCAAATCTTCCCTGCACGCTCAGGGCCTGTTGTTCGCTTTGGCAGGCTATATGCTGTTGTCGATGGGCGATGCGATGGTGAAGTCCATGACCCCGCTCTGGCCGGGAACGGCGATTGCGGCGTTGCGCTACAGCTTCGGATCCCTGGGCCTTGGCGCGCTGTTGCTGGTGCGCGAGGGGCGGGATGCGTTTCGCATCGGGCACCAGCAGGTCCATTGGGCCCGCGCGCTTGCCGTCGCCTTTTCGGCCGTTTGCTTTTTCCTTGGGGTCAGGTTGATGCCCCTGGGCGATGCCACGGCGATCACCTTTGTGATGCCCATGTTGACCGCCCTGCTTTCTGCCCTTGTGCTGAAAGAAAGGGTAACGCGGGCAACGCTGATCGCCAGCCTCGTCGCCTTTGCTGGGGTGCTCATCATCCTGCGCCCCAATTTGCTCGACAGCGGGCCCGCCGCCTTGCTGCCCTTGGGCGCGGCGCTGGGCATGGCGTGCCTGATCCTGCTTAACCGCAAAGTGGCCGGCACCGCGTCGGTGCTCGCGATGCAGTTCATCATCGCCCTTTTTGCGACGCCTATTTTGATCTTGTTCGCCGTGTTGGGCCATGTTTCTGGGATAGCTTCGATGGCGGTCGGCTGGCCGGAGCCAAGCGTTATCCTGCGCTGCGCGATCGTCGCCGTTTCAGCTTCCGTCGCGCATGCGCTGATCTTTCTGGCGACCACCCGGGCGTCTGCGGCGACCATCGCGCCGATGACCTATGCGCAGCTGCTGGTTGCGATGACGATCAGCACGATCTTCTTCAACCACCCGCCCGACCTGACCTCGCTGGGGGGTTCAGCCTTGATCGTCGGGGCCGGCCTGTATCTCTGGCGGCAGGCACGGCCCGTAGGTCGCTGAGCGCCAAAAAAAACGCCCCAGCCTTGGGCTGGGGCGCTTTATGAAACGTTCGGTGAGAAAGCTATCAGGCGGCGCTTTCCGCCAGGATCGTCAGCCCCTTATCGTTCACCTCGGCAAAGCCGCCGGTGATCGTGATCTTTTCAGGCGCCGCACCCGCCGAGGCGTAGATTTCAACGGTCGCATCGCTGCGGATCGTCGACATCATCGGGCTATGCCCTTCGAGCACGCCAAAATCACCTTCGCTGCCCGGCACGACGACCATATGGACGTCTTCCGAACGAACAAGGCGCTCTGGCGTGACGAGTTCGAAATGCAATGCCATGTTCGTCTCCAAAATCCCCCTCCCGGTGAGGGGAGGGGATTATCCTTAGGCGGCGTCAGCAGCGAGCTTGGCGGCCTTTTCGATGACTTCTTCGATGCCGCCGACCATGTAGAAGGCCGCTTCCGGCAGATGGTCATATTCGCCATCGACCACCGCCTTGAACGAGCGGACCGTATCTTCGATCTGGACGAACTTGCCCGAGATGCCGGTGAAGACTTCGGCCACGTGGAACGGCTGCGACAGGAAGCGCTGGATCTTACGGGCGCGGGCGACCGTCAGCTTATCTTCTTCCGACAGTTCGTCCATGCCGAGAATGGCGATGATGTCCTGCAGCGACTTGTACTTCTGCAGCGTTTCCTGAACTCGGCGAGCGGTGTCGTAATGTTCCTGACCGACAACCGCCGGCGTCAGAACGCGCGAGGTGGAGTCGAGCGGGTCAACGGCCGGGTAGATGCCGAGTTCCGAAATCGCACGGTTAAGAACCGTCGTCGCGTCCAAGTGGGCGAACGAGGCCGCCGGCGCCGGGTCGGTCAAGTCGTCCGCCGGAACGTAAATGGCCTGCACCGAGGTGATCGAGCCCTTGGTGGTGGAGGTGATGCGTTCTTGCAGCGCGCCCATGCCGGTCGCGAGGGTCGGCTGATAGCCCACGGCCGAAGGAATACGGCCAAGAAGCGCGGACACTTCCGAACCCGCCTGAGTGAAGCGGAAGATGTTGTCGACGAAGAACAGAACGTCCTGACCTTCTTGGTCGCGGAAATATTCCGCGATGGTCAGACCCGAAAGCGCAACGCGGGCACGGGCCCCCGGCGGTTCGTTCATCTGGCCGAACACCAGCGCCACCTTGGAGCCGTCCGGCGTCGGGTTGCCGTCCTTGTCCTTGGCGATAACGCCTGCGTCGAGGAATTCGTGGTAAAGGTCGTTCCCTTCACGGGTACGCTCACCCACGCCGGCGAACACCGAGGTGCCGCCATGGCCCTTGGCGATGTTGTTGATCAGTTCCTGAATAAGAACCGTCTTGCCGACGCCGGCGCCGCCGAACAGGCCGATCTTGCCGCCCTTGGCATAAGGCGCGAGCAAGTCGATGACCTTAATGCCCGTGACAAGAATTTCGGTTTCGGTCGACTGGTCGACGAACAGCGGGGCTTCCGCGTGGATCGGCGCGCGCAGATCGGTATCGACCGGGCCGCGATCGTCGATCGGCTCGCCGACGACGTTCAAAATACGGCCCAAGGTGCGCGGACCAACCGGCACGGAAATCTGAGCGCCCGTGTCCACGACCGGCTGACCACGGGTCAGGCCATCGGTTGAGTCCATGGCGATCGTGCGGACGGTGTTTTCACCCAGATGCTGCGCAACTTCGAGCACGAGGCGCTGGCCGTTATTTTCGGTTTCAAGCGCCGAAAGAATGGCCGGCAGGTGGCCGTCAAAGCTGACGTCCACAACGGCGCCGATGACCTGGCTGATGCGGCCAGTGGCAGTGCCGGCAATCTTCTTGGCGGGAGCAGCGGCCTTTTTCGCCGGTGCAGCAGCCTTGGCGGGGGCTGCCGCCTTCTTGGCGGGAGCGGCCTTGGCGGCAGCAGCCTTGGGCGCAGCAGCCTTTTTCGCGGGGGCCTTGGCAGCGGCGGGCTTCGCGGCGGCCTTTTTCGGAGCGGTAGCCATGTTCGTCTTCCTTGCCTTCGTGTCTGGTTAGAGCGCTTCGGCGCCCGAGATGATTTCGACGAGTTCGGTGGTGATCGCGGCCTGACGGGTCCGGTTATACTGGATCGTCAGCTTATTGATCATGTCACCGGCGTTGCGGGTGGCGTTGTCCATCGCCGTCATTTTGGAACCCTGTTCCGACGCTGCATTTTCACGGCTTGCGCGGAGCAGCTGGACCGACACGTTGCGCGGCAACAGATCGGCGAGGATTTCTTCCTCATCGGGTTCATAGTCGACAGAGGCACCCACCGTGGCGGTGCCCGCGCCTTCCGCAACCGCGACCGGCATCAGCTGGATTTCGGTCGGCTCTTGCGTGAGGACGCTGACAAATTTCGAGAAGAACAGGTGCGCGACATCAAACTCACCCGCGTCAAAGCGGTTGGTCAGATCATTTGCCCAGTCCTGAACATCGGCAAAGCCCAGCTTGCCAAGGTCACCCGGTTCCACCGAATGGACGATATCGCCCTTGAAGGTGCGGCCCAATTGGTCGCGACCCTTCTTGCCGATGGTGTAAAACTTCACCGTCTTGCCGGCGGCTTTCAGCTCTTCGGCACGACGGCGGGCAAGGCGCACGATGTTGGTGTTGAATGCACCCGCCAGCCCCTTGTCGGACGTGCAGACGACGAACAGGTGGACATCATCCTTCCCCGTGCCGGCAAGCAGCTTCGGGGCCTGCGGCCCTTTTTCTACCTTGGAGGCGATTGAGGAAACGACTGCTTCCAGACGTTCGGCATAGGGGCGGGCAGCCTCTGCTGCGTCCTGCGCCCGGCGCAGTTTCGCAGCAGCGACCATCTTCATCGCCTTGGTGATCTTCTGGGTCGACTTGACCGAGTTGATCCGGATTTTGAGCGCCTTAAGGCTGGCCATCTATCCATTCCTTCCCTCTCCCCGTGGGGAAAGGAGCAAAATTAGGCGAACGTCTTCACGAACTTGTCGAGCGCGGCGCGCAGCTTGTCGCGCGTTGCGTCGGTGAAGTCGCGGCTGTCACGGATATCCTTCAGGATCCCCGCATGGTTGGCGCGCAGGTCAGCGAGCATCGCTTCTTCAAAGCGGGTCACGTCCGACACGGCGATGCTGTCCAGATAGCCATTGGTGCCGGCCCAGATGGAGCAGGTCTGCTCTTCGAACGGCATCGGCGAGAATTGCTTCTGCTTCAGCAGCTCCGTCAGACGCGCACCGCGGTTGAGGAGCTTCTGCGTCGAGGCATCAAGATCCGAACCGAACTGAGCGAAGGCGGCCATTTCGCGATACTGGGCCAGCTCGAGCTTGATCGAGCCCGACACCTTCTTCATCGCCTTGGTCTGGGCTGCCGAGCCGACGCGCGACACGGAGAGACCGACGTTAATGGCGGGGCGGATGCCCTGATAGAAAAGGTCGGTTTCAAGGAAGATCTGGCCGTCGGTGATCGAAATCACGTTGGTCGGAATATAGGCCGACACGTCGCCCGCCTGCGTTTCGATGACAGGAAGCGCGGTCAGCGAGCCGCCGCCATTGTCCTTGTTCATCTTCGCGGCGCGTTCCAGCAAACGGCTGTGCAGATAGAAAACGTCGCCCGGATAGGCTTCACGGCCCGGCGGACGGCGCAGCAGCAGCGACATCTGACGATAGGCCACAGCCTGCTTCGACAGATCGTCATAGACAATCACGGCGTGCATGCCGTTGTCGCGGAAATATTCACCCATCGCAACGCCGGTATAGGGCGCGAGATACTGAAGCGGGGCCGGTTCCGACGCGGTTGCGGCAACCACGATCGAATATTCCATTGCGCCCTGTTCTTCGAGCGCACGGACAATCTGCGCAACGGTCGAGCGCTTCTGGCCGACGGCGACGTAGATGCAATACAGCTTCTTCGATTCGTCGTCGCCCTTGTTGACTTCCTTCTGGTTGATGAAGGTGTCGATGGCGACGGCGGTCTTGCCGGTCTGGCGGTCACCGATGATCAGTTCGCGCTGGCCACGGCCAACCGGGACGAGCGCGTCGAGCGCCTTGAGGCCGGTCTGCACCGGTTCGTTGACCGACTGGCGCGGGATGATGCCCGGCGCCTTGACTTCAACGCGGCTGCGCTTGGTGGTCTTGATCGGGCCCTTGCCGTCGATCGGGTTGCCAAGGCCATCGACCACGCGGCCGAGCAGTTCCTTGCCAACCGGCACGTCAACGATGGTGCCCGTGCGCTTGACGGTATCGCCTTCGCGGATTTCGGCGTCCGAGCCGAAGATCACGACGCCGACGTTATCGGCTTCGAGGTTGAGGGCCATGCCCTTGATGCCGTTCGCAAACTCGACCATTTCGCCCGCTTGGACGTTGTCGAGGCCGTGAATGCGGGCGATCCCGTCACCCACCGACAGCACCTGGCCGACTTCCGAGACTTGCGCCTCGGTGCCGAAGCTGGCGATCTGGTCCTTGATGACCTTCGAAATTTCAGCGGCACGGATATCCATGTTCAGCCTTTCATCGCGTTCGCGAGGGAATTGAGACGGGTGCGGATCGACGAATCGATCATCTGGGAGCCGACCTTCACGACCAGCCCGCCAAGAATGGTGGGATCGACCTTGAGGTTGACTGCGACATCGCGGCCGACCTTGGTCTTCAGCTTGGCCTTGAGGGCCGAAACTTGCGCCTTATCAAGCGGATGCGCCGATGTGACGTCCGCCGTCACTTCGCCGCGATGGGCGGCCGACAAGGCAGCATAAGAGGCAATGATCGCGCCTAGCTCTGCCAAGCGACGATTGCGGGCGAGCACGCCCAGAAATTTGGTGGTCAGCGCATCGAGCTTCAGCGTGCGGGCCACCGCGGCCACGGCCTTGGCTGCCGCGTCGCGCGTGAGCAACGGGTTGCTGGTCAGACTTGCAAAGTCTTTCGACTGAACAAGAGCGCTTTTAAGCGATTCGAGGCTCTTGCCTACCGAATCGATGGCTTTCCCCTCGCGTGCGAGTTCGAACAAAGCGGTCGCATAACGTCCGCTGAGACTAGCCTGAATGCCGCCGGAATTCTCCACGCGCGTTTGTTCCCCAAAGTCAGGAATTGAGCCTGATGACACGAAACTGGATGAAATGACCCTGTCCCGAAGTCGCGGCGCGGCTAGCAATGATTGCCTACGAATGCAAGCGATCACGCTTGGCTGGATGACAGTTTTCTTGTCCTTGCGCCGTCAGGCAGAGCCCTGCATGAAGATTGGCGCGAGATTGGACCAAGGCGTGGGAGGTTTTTCATGGGTGAAATGACGCGGATGACAATGTCCGACGGGGCTGCGATTTCGGTTTATCATGCGCCCGCCAAGGGTGCGCGGCGCGGCGGCCTTGTGCTCATTCAGGAAATCTTTGGCGTGACCGATCATATCCGTGAATTGTGCGATGAATATGCCGTTGACGGCTATGACGTTTTATCGCCCGCCTTGTTTGATCGTGAGCATCCGGGATTTGAAGCGACCTATAGCGGCCCGGACTTTGAGCGGGCGATTGAACTCGCGCGTCAGCTGCACCCGTTTGAGCAGAGCCTTAAAGATGCCCAGACCTGCATCGATGCGCTGAAGGATAAAGGTCCGGTGTTCATCACCGGCTATTGCTATGGCGGGTCTGTGGCGTGGCGCATGGCGCAGATCAGCCCCGATCTGGCGGCGGCAAGCAGCTATTATGGATCGATGGTTCCGACCCTTTTTGCCCATGAGGCACCGCGCTGCGCCACGATCGCACATTTTGGCCGCTTTGACCAAGGCATCCCGATGGACGGCGTTGAAAAGCTGATTGAGACGGCGCACCCGACGGCCCAGATTTTTGTTTATGAAGCCAATCACGGCTTCAACTCGGATCGCCGCAAGGATTATCACGAGGAAAGTGCCGATTTGGCGCGGGAGCGGACGCTGGCGCTGTTCAAAGCCTGTGGCGGTTGACCGGCGCGCCATTCAATGGGGCGGCGGGCTGAGTGATCTTGGCCCGTTTCGACTAGGCGTAAGTGCGGCCGGGATCGCTTATCTTTCCTTCGTGGCCGAGCCGGTGGGAGGCTGCACGCCTTTTCTTGACGAGGTCGCCTACGCCATCGCCCATCCCCAAGCCCCCCATGGCTTGCCGCTGGATCCGATGGGCAGTGGCTTTCAGCAGGCGGTCTGGCGAGCCGTCTGCGCGATTCCGCCCGGCGAGACGCGCTCATACGGCCAGATCGCGGCGCAGATTGGCCGGCCAAAAGCGGCGCGGGCGGTGGGGGCGGCCAATGGCGCAAACCCGATTGCCGTCCTCATTCCCTGTCATCGGTTGGTACGCACCAGCGGAGCACTGGCCGGCTATGCCTATGGCCTTGACCGCAAACGGGCGCTGCTGGAGAAAGAACGCAACATGATAATAAACCGAGGAGCCTGATGATGACTGTGACCCTGCCTGAAGATGCCCCTGCAACGCTGGGTGAAGCCTTTGCACGCATCAATAGCGTCACGGCGCCCACCATTACCGATCTAAAGGTTATGGTGCTGGTCGAAGCCGCAGGTCAGACGCTGTATGAAAAGACGGCCGAAGGCGCGCAGCACCCGCGCGTGAAAGAATTGCTGATTGAAAACGGCCATGAGGAAATGAAGCACGCCCGCCGTGCGTCCGACGTCATCAAACTTTTGACGGGAGAAGATTTCCCGGCTCCGGCCGCGGCGGATAACCCCTATCTTACCGGGCACATCCCGGTTGCGGCGATCACGCCCGAGGGGTTGCGCAAAACTGCCGACAGCGAATTTGCGGGCGAAAAGCTGTATGAAAGCTGGGCGGCCAACATCAACCATGCCGAAGCCGCCGAACTGCTGCGTGCCAATGGCCGGGAAGAAACGGACCATGCCAACCGCCTGTTGGAAGCGGCCGCGCTGCTGGAAGCCTAAACCCCTGCCTTGTCTGCGATGATCGCCCAGTGCGCATCGCTGACGGGCACGACCGACAGCCGTGACTGGCGGATCAGCGCGAGATCGGCAAGGCGCGGGTCCGCCTTCATTTCGGCGAGGGTGACGGGGGTCTTTACCGGGCCAAGCGGCGCGACATCGACCATAACGAACTTGCCCGCCGGATCGCCGGGATCGGGATAGGCCGTGCGGACGATTTCGACGACGCCGACAATCTCTTTGCCTTCGTTGCTGTGGTAGAAAAAGGCTTTGTCGCCGACCTGCATCGCCTTCAAATTGGCGGCGGCCTGATGGTTGCGCACACCATCCCAATGGGTGCGGCCGTCTTTGACCATCTGGTCCCAGCTATATTTAAACGGTTCTGATTTCACGAGCCAATAGGCCATGCTTACCCCCAATTCGATAACTCGATATCGCGGCGTGCGTGCGCCACACTGCTGCCCGGTCTGTGTCACGCAAAGCCCCCGGATGGCAACTGGGGAGCTTATAGCCAAATGGGGGTAAAGGGGCAGGCGCGGTGCGCCTATGGGAGAAGCAGCGACGAGCCCGTTGTTCGACGTGCTTCCAGATCACGATGCGCCTGTGCCGCATCGGTCAGGGCATAACGTTGCCGGATATCGACCGTGACCGCACCGGTGCCCAGCATCTCAAACAAGCGGGCAGCGCCAGCGGCGCGCTCTTCCGGCGTGGCATAATAATGGAACAGGGTTGGGCGCGTGACGAATATCGACCCTGCCTCTGCCAGCCGACGCAAATCAACCCCAGTGACAGGGCCGCTGGCATTGCCATAGCTGACGATCAGGCCGCGCGGCGCGGTGGACCTGAGCGAGGCATCCCAACTGTCTTGCCCCACGCCGTCAAACACCACCGGCACGCCCTTACCCTCGGTTAGGTCGCGGCAGGCCTTGGCGGTATCTTCCTCAGTCGTAATGATGACATGGTCTGCTCCGGCTGCGCGGGCGAGATCGGCCTTCTCGGTCGTCCCGACCGTGCCGATCACCCTTGCACCCATGTGTTTCAACCATTGAACCAGCAACAGGCCCACCCCACCGGCCGCCGCATGGACAAGGACCGTCCAGCCGGGCTGTACCTTGGCGCAGCGTTCTACAAGGAATTCGGCCGTACAGCCCTTGAGCATCGCAGCAGCAGCGACCTCGTCCGCAATGCCATCCGGCGTTTTGAAAAGCGCCGCAGCGGCAATATTGCGCTCGGTTGCATAGCTGCCCAGCACCGGCCCAAAAGTGGCCACCCGGTCGCCCGGGGCAAAGCCGGTCACGCCATCACCAACCGCGTCAACGATGCCAGCCGCTTCCACGCCAAGCCCGCTTGGTAGGGGCACGGGATAAACCCCGCCACGATGATAGGTGTCGATAAAATTGAGGCCAATGGCCGTGTTGCGCATCCGCACCTCGCCCGGGCCCGGGGCCGGCAGATCCTTGTCGATCCACTCGATAACTTCCGGTCCGCCCTGTTGGGTGATTTGCGCAACCAACGCCATTAATTATCCTCCCGCTGCTGCGCCTGCTTGCGCGCCTTTTTCTCTGCCTTGCGCATCTCGCGGCCGCGCTTTTCATCAGCTTCAGACTGGCTGGTGGTGGCAAGGTCAACCGTCTTGCTGACCACTTTAACAGGGGCCGTCACGACCGTCTTGGCGACGCTTGCAATGCAGCCGGAAAGCGGCAGGGCAAGGCAGAGGTACAGATATTTACGCATGGCCCTTCCTTGCCCGCTTCAATCGGCCATTGCAACGCACTTGCGTTGGACCGAGGACTCGCTTAGAGGGCCGACCTCTTGATTGTGTGGCGATCGTAGCTCAGTTGGTTAGAGCGCCGGTTTGTGGTACCGGAGGTCGCGGGTTCGGATCCCGTCGATCGCCCCATTTCTTCCCCTTTTATCAGGCTAAGGCGCACGCGGTGGCGAATCGCGTTTCATTGTTCTATTGCGCGTTCTGGTAATAATATTTCACGCCGGAGCCTGCCATGTCTGCCCCTTGGACCCTGCCCGATTTTGACGCGCATGAAGACCTGCACGTTTTCCACGATCCCAAAGCCGGGCTGATGGCGATCATTGCCATCCATTCCACCCATTTGGGGCCGGCAGGGGGCGGGACGCGCTTTTGGCATTATGCGGATCCGGCGGCCGCAATGACGGACGCGCTGCGCCTGTCGCGCGGGATGAGTTATAAAAACGCGATGGCCGGGCTGGCGATGGGCGGGGGCAAGGCGGTGATCCTTGCCGACGCGAACCGCACCAAAACGCCTGACCTGATCGCCGCTTTTGCTCAGGCTGTGGATCGTCTGGGCGGCCGCTATGTCACCGCACAGGATGTCGGCATCAGCCAGCAGGACATTATCGATATTGCCAAGGGTACGCGCTTTGTATCGGGCTTGCCGCCCAAGCAGGGAGGGGCCGGGGGCGATCCGGGGCCATCAACGGCGCAGGGCGTGTATCTGGGCGTCAAAGCCGCCGTCGCCCGGGCGCTTGGCAAAACCGAGATGACGGGCGTCCATGTTGCCATTCAGGGCGTGGGTAGCGTCGGCGGCGGGCTGGCGCGGCATCTGGCGGCGGCCGGCGCGCGGTTGACGTTGGCAGATAAGGATGCAGACCGTGCCCGGGCGCTGGCGGCAGAATTGGGCGGCGTGGCCGTGGATGCAGATGCCATCCTTTCCGTCGACGCAGATGTGCTCAGCCCATGTGCGCTGGGGGCGATCCTGAATGAGGTGACGATCCCCAAGATCAACGCCCCCGTCATCGCGGGCGGCGCGAACAACCAGCTTGCCCGGCCAGAACATGGCGCAGCGGTACAGGCGCGGGGCATTCTTTATGCGCCCGATTATGTGATCAACGCGGGCGGCATCATCAATGTTGCGCTGGAATATCTCGACAATGCGGATCGCGCCGCGGTGGATGCCAAGATTGCGGGCATTCCGGACCGGCTGAACGCCGTTTGGGATGAAAGCGCCGCCACAGGCGACCACCCGGCGATGGTGGCCGACCGCATGGCGCAAAAGCTGATCGGTCGCGGCTAGCCGGCGTTATTCCAGCCAGTCTGGGATGCGTTCGGCCGCGAGGATGGTTTCGGCGGCAATCCGGTCGGCAACAACGGCATAGTTATCGCCGTCCACCATCACTTCGGGGACGAGCGGGCGGCTGTTATAGGTGCTCGCCATCGTTGCCCCATAGGCACCCGCGGTCCGGAAAATGGCAAGATCGCCAGACTTCACGGCGTCAATTTCCCGCCCCATGGCAAAGGTATCGCCGGTTTCGCACACCGGGCCGGCAATATTGGCCATCATCTTCTCGCCCGTGGGGGCGACGGCAGCAAAATCATGCCAGGCATCGTACATGGCGGGGCGTGCCAGATCGTTCATCGCGGCATCGACGATCACATAAGGGTTGAGAACGCCCGGCTTCACCCAGATAACTTTGGTCAGCAAAATCCCGGCATTGCCGACGATCACACGGCCGGGTTCAAACATCAGCGTTACATCCCAGCCCTTGGTCACACGCGCGACCATCTGGCCATAATCGGCAGGCGAAGGCGGGTTCTCGCTGGGCTTATAAGGAACGCCGAGCCCACCGCCGAGGTCAACGCGGTCTACCTCATGCCCCATCGCCCGCAGATCGGCGACCAATTGGCCCACGCGCTCATAAGCCGCGGCCAGCGGGTCGAGGTCGAACAACTGGCTGCCGATATGGAGGGCCACGCCGTGCATCTTAAGGCCGGGCAGGCGCGCCAGCCGATCAAAGATTGCAGGTGCCTGATCAATGCCGACGCCGAACTTGTTTTCCTTCTTGCCGGTTGAAATCTTGGCGTGCGTGCCGGCATCAACGTCCGGGTTGACGCGCAGCGTCGCATGGGCAGTCAGGCCCTTGGAGGCTGCAATCTGGGCCAGAACAACGCCTTCTTCTTCCAGCTCGATATTAAACTGGCCAATGCCTGTATCCAGCGCCTGTTCCAGTTCGGCGCGTGTCTTGCCGACGCCGGAAAAGACCACATCCTCGGGCTTCATCCCCGCGGCGATGGCGCGCGAGATTTCGCCGCCGGAAACAACATCGGCCCCATAGCCCGCTTTGGCGAGCACGCGCAGCACGGCGCGGTTTGGGTTGGACTTGATGGCAAAAGCGATGTGCGACCGGCCAACCGGGGCAATGCCATCGCGGAATACCTGGGCATGGCGTTCCAGCGTGGCGCGGGAATAAACGTAAACCGGCGTCCCCACTTCGTCCGCAATGCGGGGCAGGGGGACGTTTTCGGCATGGAGGATGCCGTTCTTCAGGTGGAAATGGTCCATGTGAAACTCAGCCTTTGGGCGGAAGGTCAAACTTGTCGTCGCGGCGTTCTTCAGATCGGGTCAAAAGCTCGTCGCTGCGTTTGGGTCGGGCCTGTGGCGTGGGGGTGATCATCTCATCCACGGTCGGCTGGGTCAGCGCCTCTTCCGGTTTTACCGGCAGGCTCGCCCCTTGATAGGGTTTCAGTTTGACGCGCCCGCCGCAGGCAGAAAGCGCCAGCGCGACGCCCAAGGCAAGAAGAAGCGGACGACTCATGTTCATAGCCGTTCCAATAGCGCCTTTGCCTCGGCAATGCGCGCGCGAACTTGCGCAGGTGCGGTGCCGCCATGGCTGACCCGGCTGGCGACCGAGGCATCGACGGTCAGGACGGAAAAGACGCCGTCGGTGATATCGGGATGGATGGCCTGCAATTCGGCCAGCGGAAGCGCGGCCAGCGCCACGCCCTTTTCTTCGGCCAGTTTGACAGCGCGGCCCGTCACATGGTGCGCTTCGCGGAAAGGCAGGCCGGCTTCGCGCACCAGCCAGTCGGCCAAATCGGTCGCGGTCGCAAAGCCGCTTTCCGCCAAGGCACGCATCCGGTCAGTACGGAAGGTGACGCTTTCTGCCATCCCCGTCATCGCCGCGATCGACAAGGCAAGCAAATCATGCGCCTCGAACACCGGCGGCTTATCGTCCTGCATGTCCTTGGAATAAGCGAGCG
Organism: Chakrabartia sp.; assembly: GCA_046074265.1. Classification (GTDB taxonomy): domain Bacteria; phylum Pseudomonadota; class Alphaproteobacteria; order Sphingomonadales; family Sphingomonadaceae; genus Aquisediminimonas. The sequence goes on along the minus strand of JBJTNW010000021.1, from coordinate 15,529 downwards.
GCAGGCCCTTCATCGTCATCATCAACGCGTTGAGGCAGCCGGTGATCCGGCCGGCATGGCCGCGGATAAGCTCAACCGCGTCGGGGTTGCGCTTTTGCGGCATGATCGAGCTGCCGGTTGACCATTGGTCGGGCAAAGCGACAAAGCCAAAGGGCTGCGAGGCCCAGATGACAATTTCTTCCGACATGCGCGACAGATGCAGCGCACATTGGCTGGCCGCCATCAGATAATCGAGCGCAAAGTCTCGGTCCGACACGCTGTCGAGGCTGTTGTCAGTGGGCTTTTCAAAGCCAAGCGCCGCAGCGGTTGCGTGGCGATCAATCGGGAAGCCTGTTCCCGCCAAAGCGGCCGCGCCCAGCGGACATTCATTAAGCCGCACGCGGGCATCGGCAAAGCGGGCCCGATCCCGTCGGATCATTTCGTACCAGGCCATCAGATGATGGCCGAGCGTGACGGGCTGCGCACTCTGCAGATGGGTGAAGCCGGGCATGACGTCCCCAGCATGGGCGTCCGCGCGCGCGACCAGCGCCTTTTGCAACGCGATCAGCCCGGCATCCACCGCGTCCATCGCGTCGCGAACCCAAAGGCGGAAATCGGTCGCGACCTGATCATTGCGCGACCGCGCGGTGTGGAGCCGCCCGGCTGCCGGACCAATGAGTTCGGCAAGCCGTGCTTCGGTTGCCATGTGAATATCTTCCAGCGCGAGATCGACCGGGACGCCATTGGCGGCATATTCGCCGGCGATCTTGTCGAGCCCTTCGGCAATTGCCTCGGCGTCCTTCGCCGAAACAATTTTTTGCGCGGCCAGCATGGCAACATGTGCTTTTGACGCGCGGATGTCCTGTTCCCACAGCCGCTTGTCGAAGGGGATGGAGGCGTTTATCTCACGCATGACGGCTGCCGGCCCTTCGGCGAAGCGGCCACCCCACATGCTATTGGAATTTGACGTGCGGCTGGAAATCTCGACGCTCCTTGCTCTCACCCTCGCGGTTTCGGGCTGCGATAGGCAATCCGATCCGAAGCCGCAAGAAAAAGCCCCCGAGGCGGCGGGAAAGGCCCCTGCCGAGGCCCTCTCCGGCACGGTGGATCGCAGCCATAAAGGCGCGACCATGCCCGATGTGAGCTTTGAGGCCTCCGACGGAAAGATCGTCAAACTTGCAGATTTCAAAGGCCAGCCGCTGCTCGTCAATCTGTGGGCGACATGGTGTGGGCCGTGTATCGCGGAAATGCCGACGCTGGAGCGGCTGGCCGCGCGCGAAGCGGGCGCGCTGAAGGTTCTGGCGATCAGCCAAGACATGAAGGGCCGATCTGTGGTGGAGGCCTGGTGGTCAAAACAGGGGTTCAAGACGCTCCAACCCTATGTGGATGCCAAGGCAGATCTGGGCTTTGCGCTGGGCGGCGGATCGCTGCCGACGACGATCCTTTACGATAAGGATGGTAAGGAAGTCTGGCGGATGATCGGCGGCGCAGAATGGGACAGCCCGGCGCAAAAGGCGCTGATTGATGAAGTCCGCTAAAGCTTAAAGCCGGCCGGGCGACAGGCTGGCCGGGGTGACGCCCATTGCCGCCAGCCCTTGCGGCCAATCAGAGCCGGTAACAAGCGCCTCGGCAATCGCCGCCATGGCGGGCGATGTCTGCAAGCCAAAGCCACCTTGGCCCGCAAGCCAGAAAAAGCCCGGTGCATCTGGGGCAAATCCGGCGACCGGCATCCGGTCTGGCACAAAGCTGCGCAGGCCGGCCCAGCGACCTGAAAGGCGCGTGACGGGCAGGGTGGTGAATTGTTCCACCCGATGCGCGGCGAGTGCCATGTCATATTCGTCAGGCTGGGCGTCGCAGGGATCGCTGTCGCCCTCGTCATTAGGACAGGCCAGCAGGCGATTGCCCTGTGGCAGAATGTAAAACACATCGCCGGGCGTTTTGATGAACGGCCAGTCGCGCACCTCTGTCCCCGCCGGCGGGTCAAAGACGATGATCGTGCGGCGCTTGGGCTGAAGGCCGATAGGTGCAACGCCTGCCAGCGCGGCAATCCGGTCTGCCCATGCCCCGGCGGCGTTGATGAGAATGGGCGCGGCAAAGCGATCGCCTGCTTGGGTTTCCGCTTCCCAGCCTGATCCATTTGGCGAGATGCGTGTGACGCGGTGGCGCACCAAAAGGCTGCCGCCTGCCCGGGCCTGCCGGGCAAAGCCTTGCAAAAGGGAATTGGCATCCAGGCTGCGGCCGCCGGCATCGATTAGCCCGGCGATAATCGGGTCTGGCCCCTCAAATCGCAGCATCGGGCATAGCGCGCGCATCTCGTTGATATCTGCCGGGGCAACCGTATCGGTAAAGCGCTGCATCTCTGCCTGAAGCTGCGCCAAGCCTTGGCGCATCGCTTCCGTCGCGATGAACAAGGCGGGCTTGGGGGTGGCGACCGGCCCTTCTGAAAATCCCTGAGGCGGGCTGTCGAGGAAATCGCGGCTCCACGCGGTCAGGCCGCGCACCACCGGATTGCCAAGGCCGAAATGGTAAAAGGCCGCGCTCCGCCCGGAACTGTGATAGCCGATCGCCTCTTCCGCTTCTAGAAGGATGACGCGGCCCTTTTGGGCCAGCCGGGCGGCAGCGGAAAGACCCGCAATGCCGCCCCCGATAACAAGAAAGTCCGCGCCTTGCGCCATTAATCGCGCAGCAGCTCGTTAATCGCGGTTTTGGCGCGGGTCTGCGCATCGACGCGTTTCACGATCACCGCGCAGGCAAGGCTGGGGCCGGGCGTGCCATCGGGCAGCGGCTTGCCCGGCAGCGCGCCGGGGACCACGACCGAATAAGCGGGCACGCGGCCGACGAAAATCTCGCCCGTGTCGCGATCGATGATCTTGGTGGTCGATGACAGGAAAACGCCCATGGCAAGCACCGCGCCTTCTTCCACCACCACACCTTCGACCACTTCAGACCGCGCACCGATGAAGCAGTTATCTTCAATGATGACGGGGCCTGCCTGAAGCGGCTCCAGCACGCCGCCAATGCCGACGCCGCCGGAGAGGTGGACGTGCTTGCCGATCTGGGCGCAGCTGCCCACGGTTGCCCATGTGTCCACCATCGTGCCTTCGCCAACCGAAGCGCCCAAATTCACAAAGCTCGGCATCAGGACGACGTTTTTGGCGATATGCGCGCCCCGGCGGACGATGCTGCCCGGAACGGCGCGAAAGCCTGCGTCGCGGAAGCGGTTGGCATCCCAGCCGTCAAATTTTGACGGCACCTTGTCCCACCAGTGCGCGCCGCCCGGGCCACCGGGGATGGTTTTCATGTCGTTGAGGCGGAACGATAGTAGCACCGCCTTTTTGAGCCATTGATTGACCGCCCATTGACCATCGATCTTTTCAGCGACCCGGCGGGTGCCGCTGTCCAACAGATCAAGCGCCGCATTGACAGCGTCGCGTGGCGCGCCGGTGGTCGCGGGCGAGATGTTGTCCCGATCTTCCCACAGGGCTTCGATGGTCTGTTCAAGCGCGTCGGTCATTGGGCGTCCTTGTCGTTAAGGGCCTGAAGCCAGGCCGTAATCTCATGAGTTTCGTGGTCGATATAGGAAGGGCAGGCGGCACTGCCGGCCTGTTCTGACCCGTTGTTGACCCAAAGCGTCGTCATGCCGATGTCTTTAGCAGGCTTCAAGTTACGGGCCATGTCTTCGGCGAAGAGCGCGGTGGCCGGGCGGATGCCCCAGGCCCGGCAAAAGCCGTCATAAGCGCTTGGATCTGGCTTTGGCCGATAATCCATCGCGTGAATATCGTGGACCGCCTCAAAACAGCCTCCAAGGCCAAGCGCACTTAGTACCCGCTCGGCATAAGGCACATCGCCATTGGTGAAGACCAGCTTGCGGCCCGGCAACCCGCAAATCGCATCGCGCAGCGCCGGATTTTCCGACACACGATCCAAATCAATATCATGCACGAAGTCCAAAAAATGGTGCGGGTCCGTCCCGTGCTTCATCATCAGGCCCGACAAGGTGGTGCCATGCTCATGGAAATACGATTTCTGGATGCGGTGCGCTTCGCTGTGGTCGACGTTGAACAGCTTTTGCAGATAGAGGTTCATCCGTGCGTCGATCAGCGCGAACAGGTCGCACGACGCTGGATAGAGCGTGTTGTCCAGATCAAAGACCCAGGTATCGACATGGGAAAGCGCGGGCGTCATGGCGCGCCCCTTATCACAGGACAGCAAAACTTAAAGCGTCTGCTGTTTGACAGCGCAGGCGCGAAAATCTAAAGAAAATCATTCACCACGTTCCGTCGGGATAGGATGTGCAGTTGCGCAGCGCGTCCAACGAATAGGCGGAATGAGGTTCCAAGACGCTGAAAGCTGCCGTTTTTCCGATGGGATGACGCGCGGCTTTTTGTGTTTTGTCGCGCCCGGGAATCGAGACGAAAAAGGCGAGAAATCTACATGGCGAAGCAAGCAGCGAAGGCAGACGGGATGGTCGCGGTTGCCAAGAAGCGCATCCGCAAGGTGTTCGGCAACATCCACGAAGTGGCCGAAATGCCCGACCTGATTCAGGTCCAGCGCGAATCTTACGAGCAGTTCCTGCGCTCCGATCCGTCGATCGGCTATGTGTCTGGTTTGGAAAAGACGCTGCGTAGCGTTTTCCCCATCCGTGACTTTGCCGGCACGGCTGAGCTGGATTTCGTCAATTACGAACTCGAAGACCCGAAGTTCGACGTGGAAGAATGCCGTCAGCGTGGCATCACCTACGCCGCTCCGATGAAGGTCACGCTGCGCCTCATCGTGTTTGAAGTCGATGCCGAAACCGAAACCCGCTCCGTTCTCGATATCAAGGAGCAGGACGTGTACATGGGCGATATGCCGCTCATGACGGAGAATGGCACCTTCTTCATCAACGGCACCGAGCGTGTCATCGTCTCGCAGATGCACCGTTCGCCGGGTGTGCTGTTTGACCATGACCGCGGTAAGACCCACTCGTCGGGCAAATATCTCTTCGCCGCCCGCGTCATTCCCTATCGTGGTTCGTGGCTCGATTTTGAATTTGACGCCAAGGACATCGTCAACGTCCGTATCGACCGCAAGCGCAAGCTGCCGGTTACGGCGCTCCTATTGGCGCTCGGCCTGACGCCGGAAGGCATCCTCAACCATTTCTACAACACGGTCACTTTTGGTCGTGATGTGAATGGCTGGCAGGTTCCTTATGTCGCCGAAAACTGGCGCGGCCAGAAGCCGCTCTATGACGTGGTTGATGCCAAGACCGGCGAAGTCGTCTTCGCCGCTGGTCAGAAGATCAGCCCGCGCGCCGCAAACAAGGCTGAAAAAGACGGCCTCGCGATGCTCCTCATCCCGACCGAAGAAATCTTCGGCCGTTATTCCGCGCTCGACCTCATCAATGAGCAGACCGGGGAAATCTACATCGAAGCCGGCGAAGAAGTGTCGGCTGAGAACCTTGAAAAGCTCGACAAGGCGGGCGTTGACCGCCTCGAACTGCTCGACATCGACCATGTGAACACGGGTCCGTGGATCCGTAACACGCTGAAGGTCGACAAGGCGGAAGACCGCGATATGGCGCTCGACTCCATCTATCGCGTCATGCGCCCGGGCGAACCGCCGACGAAGGAAACGGCCGAAGCGCTGTTCGCTGGCCTGTTCTTCGATTCTGAACGCTATGACCTGTCGGCCGTGGGCCGCGTAAAGCTCAACATGCGTTTGGGGCTGGATGCGCCGGACGATCTGACGACGCTGCGCACGGAAGATATTCTGGCGGTCGTGAAGACGCTGGTCGACCTGAAGGACGGCAAGGGCGAAATCGACGATATCGACAATCTCGGCAACCGTCGTGTCCGCTCGGTCGGCGAGTTGCTGGAAAACCAGTATCGCATCGGCCTGCTGCGCATGGAGCGTGCGGTCAAGGAGCGCATGTCCTCGGTCGACGTGTCGACGGTGATGCCGAACGACATGATCAACGCCAAGCCGGCGGTGGCGGCTGTCCGCGAATTCTTCGGCTCGTCGCAGCTGTCGCAATTCATGGACCAGACCAACCCGCTGTCTGAAGTGACGCACAAGCGTCGCGTTTCGGCGCTTGGCCCGGGCGGTCTGACGCGCGAGCGCGCGGGCTTTGAAGTCCGCGACGTTCACCCGACGCATTATGGCCGTATCTGCCCGATTGAAACGCCGGAAGGCCCGAACATCGGTCTGATCAACTCGCTGGCTTCGTTCAGCCGGGTGAACAAATATGGCTTTATCGAAACGCCCTATCGCCGCGTTGTTGACGGCAAGGTGACGGGCGACGTGGTTTACCTCTCCGCGATGGAAGAGGCCAAGCACACGATCGCGCAGGCCAACGCAGAACTGAACAAGGATGGCAGCTTTGGCGAAGAGACGATCTCGTCGCGTCAGGCTGGCGAATTCCTGATCGCCCCGCGCGAGCAGATCACGCTGATGGACGTCAGCCCTAAGCAGCTCGTCTCGGTCGCGGCCTCGCTCATTCCGTTCCTGGAAAACGATGACGCCAACCGCGCGCTGATGGGCTCGAACATGCAGCGTCAGGCCGTGCCGTTGGTGCGCGCCGAAGCGCCGTTTGTCGGCACAGGCATGGAAGAAACCGTGGCGCGCGATTCGGGCGCTGCGATTGCGGCACGCCGTGCGGGCATTGTCGATCAGGTCGATGCGACCCGTATCGTTGTCCGCGCGTCCGGCGATGTCGATGCCGATCAGTCGGGCGTCGATATCTATCGCTTGCAGAAGTTCCAGCGGTCCAACCAGAACACCTGCATCAACCAGCGTCCGCTGGTGAAGGTGGGCGACATTGTGTCGTCGGGCGATATCATCGCCGACGGCCCGTCGACCGAACTGGGTGAACTGGCGCTGGGCCGTAACACGCTCGTCGCGTTCATGCCGTGGAACGGCTACAACTATGAAGACTCCATCCTGATCTCTGAGCGGATCGTGAAGGATGACGTCTTCACCTCGATCCATATCGAGGAATTTGAAGTCATGGCCCGCGACACCAAGCTTGGGCCGGAAGACATCACCCGCGATATCCCCAATGTTGGCGAGGAAGCACTGCGCAACCTCGACGAAGCGGGAATCGTCTATATCGGCGCGGAAGTTGAGCCGGGCGATATCCTTGTCGGCAAGATCACCCCCAAGGGTGAATCGCCGATGACGCCGGAAGAAAAGCTGCTGCGCGCCATCTTTGGTGAAAAGGCGTCGGACGTGCGTGATACCTCGCTGCGTCTCCCGCCGGGCGTCGCTGGCACGGTTGTCGAAGTGCGTGTCTTCAACCGCCATGGCATCGACATTGATGACCGTACGCGCGCGATCCAGACCGAAGAAAAGGAACAGCTGGCCAAGGACCGTGACGATGAACGCACGATCCTCAACCGCGCAACCTTCTCGCGCCTCAAGGAAATGCTGATCGGTCAGATTGCGACCGCAGCGCCCAAGGGCCTGAAGAAGGGCGGCGAGATTGACGAAGCTGGCCTGACCGAAGTCGAAACGCACGAATGGTGGAAGATCGCGGTTCAGGACGATCGCGTCCAGGCCGATCTGGAAGCCGTGAAGGCCCAGTATGACGAAGCCGTGAAGCGCATCAACGCCAAGTTTGAAGACCGCGTTGAAAAGGTGGAGCGCGGTGACGATCTGGCGCCGGGCGTGCTGAAGATGGTCAAAGTCTTCGTCGCGGTGAAGCGCAAGCTGCAGCCGGGCGATAAGATGGCCGGCCGCCACGGCAACAAGGGTGTCATCAGCCGCATCGTGCCGCAGGAAGATATGCCCTTCCTTGAAGACGGGACGCCGGTGGATATCGTGCTGAACCCGCTGGGCGTGCCGTCGCGCATGAACGTTGGGCAGATCTTCGAAACGCACCTTGGCTGGGCCGCACGCGGCCTTGGCAAGCAGATCCAGGCCTCGCTTGAGGATTGGCGTGCAGCCGGCGGCAGTGCGGCAGGTGCCGCGCCGACGGCGGTGCGGGAACGTCTGAAGACCGTTTATGGCGATGCCTATAAGGACGAAATCGACGCCCGCAGCGATGCCGACATTGTCGAAATGGCAGAACTGCTGCGCAACGGCGTGCCGATGGCAACGCCGGTGTTCGACGGCGCGCGTGAATCGGATGTGACGGATATGCTGGAACTGGCCGGGCTGGATGGCTCGGGTCAGGTGACCGTTTATGACGGCCGCACCGGCGAGGCGTTCGACCGCAAGGTGACCGTGGGCTATATCTATATGCTCAAGCTGCACCACCTGGTTGACGACAAGATCCACGCACGTTCGATCGGGCCGTACTCGCTCGTCACCCAGCAGCCGCTGGGCGGGAAGGCGCAGTTCGGCGGTCAGCGCTTCGGCGAAATGGAAGTCTGGGCGCTCCAGGCTTATGGCGCCGCGTACACGCTGCAAGAAATGCTCACGGTGAAGTCCGACGATGTCGTCGGCCGCACCAAGGTTTACGAAGCGATCGTCAAGGGTGACGATACCTTCGAGGCCGGCATTCCCGAAAGCTTCAACGTTCTTGTCAAGGAAATGCGGTCGCTCGGCCTGAATGTCGAGCTGACCAGCCTTGGTGACGAGGATGATGACGACGGGCTTGCCATCGCAGCCGAATAACCGAGCCGCCCCTCCCTTTGCGGGGAGGGGCCGGTGACGGGCCGGAACCCCGTCTGAGCGTATGACCAATTTTATCTCTGCTCTTCCCGAGGGAAGAGAAATGGAGCGAAACATGAACGACCTGATGGCCTTTGCTAACCCGATGTCGAAGCCCGAGACCTTCGATCAGATCCAGATCGGGATCGCGTCTCCGGAGCGGATCCGGTCTTGGTCCTTCGGCGAAATCAAGAAGCCGGAAACGATCAACTACCGCACGTTCAAGCCGGAACGTGACGGCCTGTTCTGCGCGCGTATCTTTGGCCCGATCAAGGATTACGAATGCCTGTGCGGCAAGTACAAGCGCATGAAATACAAGGGCATCGTCTGCGAAAAGTGCGGCGTTGAAGTTACCGTCTCGAAGGTCCGGCGTGAGCGCATGGGCCATATCGAACTGGCGGCCCCGGTTGCGCATATCTGGTTCTTGAAGTCGCTGCCGAGCCGTATCGGCCTGCTGCTCGACATGCAGCTGAAGCAGCTCGAGCGCGTGCTCTACTTCGAAAACTATATCGTCATGGAGCCGGGCCTGACCCCGCTTGAGAAGTTCCAGCTTCTGACCGAAGACGAACTGCTCGACGCGCAGGACGAATATGGCGAAGACGCCTTCTCGGCCGGCATCGGTGCTGAAGCGATCCGCGTGCTTCTCGAAGGCCTCGACCTTGAAGGCGAGCGCGAAGACCTGCTGAAGGAACTCGCCGAAACCAAGTCGGAACTGAAGCCCAAGAAGATCATCAAGCGTTTGAAGGTCGTTGAAAGCTTCATCGAATCCGGCAACCGCCCGGAATGGATGATCCTTCAGGTCGTGCCGGTTATTCCGCCGGAACTGCGTCCGCTGGTGCCGCTTGATGGCGGCCGCTTTGCGACGTCGGATTTGAACGACCTGTATCGCCGCGTGATCAACCGTAACAACCGCTTGAAGCGGCTGATGGAACTGCGCGCGCCGGACATCATCGTCCGCAACGAAAAGCGCATGTTGCAGGAAGCTGTGGACGCGCTGTTCGACAATGGCCGTCGCGGTCGCACGATCACGGGCGCGAACAAGCGTCCATTGAAGTCGCTGTCCGACATGCTCAAGGGCAAGCAGGGCCGCTTCCGTCAGAACCTGCTCGGCAAGCGCGTCGACTATTCGGGCCGTTCGGTCATCGTGACCGGTCCGGAACTCAAGCTGCACCAGTGCGGCCTGCCGAAGAAGATGGCGCTCGAGCTGTTCAAGCCGTTCATCTATTCGCGCCTCGACGCCAAGGGCATGTCGATGACGCTGAAGCAGGCGAAGAAGTGGGTCGAAAAGGAACGCAAGGAAGTCTGGGACATCCTGGACGAAGTGATCCGCGAACACCCCGTCATGCTCAACCGCGCGCCGACGCTCCACCGCCTTGGCATTCAGGCGTTTGAGCCGGTCTTGATCGAAGGTAAGGCAATCCAGCTGCACCCGCTGGTCTGCTCGGCGTTCAACGCGGACTTTGACGGCGACCAGATGGCCGTTCACGTCCCGCTGAGCCTTGAAGCCCAGCTTGAAGCGCGCGTGCTGATGATGTCGACCAACAACATTCTCTCGCCCGCCAACGGCAAGCCGATCATCGTGCCGTCGCAGGACATGGTGCTTGGCCTTTATTATCTGTCGATGATGAAGGAAGGCGAACCGGGCGAAGGCATGCTCATCGCCAATATCGACGAAGTGCATCAGGCGCTCTTCGCCAAGGCCGTGACGCTGCACACCAAGATTACGGCGCGTGTCCCGCAGACCGATGAAGACGGCAACACCGTCATGAAGCGGTTTGAAACGACCCCGGGCCGGATGCTTCTGGGTGAATGTCTGCCGAAGAGCCACAAAGTGCCCTTCGACACCGTCAACCGCCTGCTGACCAAGAAGGAAATCGGCGACGTTATTGACGTTGTCTATCGCCATACCGGCCAGAAGGAGACGGTGCTGTTTGCGGACGCGATCATGTCGCTCGGCTTCCGTCATGCCTGCAACGCCGGGATTTCCTTCGGCAAGGACGACATGGTCATCCCGGGCGCCAAGGATAAGCTGGTGGAAGAAACGCGCGTTCTCGTGCGTGACTTTGAGCAGCAATATCAGGACGGCCTGATCACCCAGCAGGAAAAGTACAACAAGGTGATCGACGCCTGGAGCCGTTGCGGTGACCAGGTGGCGGCTGAAATGATGAAGGAAATCCAAGCCGTTAAGAAGGGCGAGGATGGCCGTGAACTGCCGACCAACGCGATTTACATGATGGCCCATTCCGGGGCGCGTGGCTCGCAGGCGCAGATTAAGCAGCTTGCCGGGATGCGCGGCCTGATGGCCAAGCCGTCGGGCGAAATCATCGAAACGCCGATCATTTCGAACTTCAAGGAAGGTCTGACCGTTCTTGAATATTTCAACTCCACCCACGGTGCCCGTAAGGGTCTGGCGGATACGGCGTTGAAGACGGCCAACTCGGGCTATCTGACCCGTCGTCTTGTCGACGTGTCGCAGGATTGCACCGTGATCGAAGAAGATTGCGGCACCGAGCGCGCGCTGGAAATGAAGGCGATCGTTCAGGGCGGGTCGGTTATCGCCTCGCTTGCGGAACGTATTCTCGGCCGTACGGTTGCGGAAGACATTGTCGATCCTAAGACCAAGGAAACCATCATTGATTCGGGCACGTTGCTCGACGAACCGATGGTTGCCCGCATCGAAGAAATCGGCATTCAGGCGGTACGCATCCGCTCGCCGCTGATCTGCGAAACCCGCATGGGCGTTTGCGGCAAATGCTATGGTCGTGACCTGGCGCGCGGTACCCCGGTCAACATCGGTGAAGCGGTGGGCGTTATCGCCGCTCAGTCGATCGGTGAACCGGGCACGCAGCTGACGATGCGTACGTTCCACATCGGTGGCGCAGCGCAGCTCAATGAACAGTCGCACCTCGAAGCGGCGGTTGATGGCTCGATCGTCTATCGCGAACTGCGGACCATCGTCGACAAGCAGGGCCGCAACGTCGTCCTCTCGCGCAATGGCGAAATCGTCGTTCTCGACGCCGATGGCCGTGAGCGCGCAGCGGACCGCCTGCCTTATGGCTCCTATGTGCTGTTTGCGGATGGCGCATCGGTGAAGAAGGGCGCGCGGATCGCGGAATGGGATCCGTTCACCATGCCAGTGATCACGGAAATCCCGGGTACTGTGAAGTATCAGGACCTTGTTGAAGGCCAGACGCTTGTTGAGCAGACGGACGAAGCCACCGGCATCGCCCAGAAGGTCGTGACGGAGTTCCGTCCGGGCCGCTCGAAGATCGATCTGCGTCCGCGTCTGACCCTGTTGGATGGGGAATCGGGCGAAGCGGGCCGCTACATGCTTGCCGTGGGTGCGATGCTTTCCGTTGAAGACGGGGCGCAGGTGCAGGCGGGTGACGTGCTGGCGCGTGTCACGCGTGAAGCCGCCAAGACCCGCGACATCACCGGCGGTCTGCCGCGCGTTGCGGAATTGTTTGAAGCCCGCAAGCCGAAGGACGCCGCGATCATTGCGCCGGTCTCGGGCCGCGTGGTCTTTGGCAAGGACTATAAGGCGAAGCGCAAGATTGGCATCCAGCCGGAAGATGGCGATCTGGTCGAATTCCTGGTGCCGAAGTCGAAGGTGATCGACGTGCAGGAAGGCGATTTGGTGAAGCGCGGGGACGTTCTCGTCGCGGGCTCGCTGGATCCGCATGACATTCTGGAAGCGATGGGCATTGAGCCGCTGGCTGAATATCTGGTCGCGGAAATTCAGGAAGTCTATCGCTTGCAGGGCGTGAAGATCAACGACAAGCACATCGAAACGATCGTGCGCCAGATGCTGCAAAAGGTCGAAATTACCCATGCCGGGGACACCACGCTCCTGCCGGGTGAAGAAGTTGATTATGAGGAAATGCTCGAAATCAACGCCAAGGCCGAAGCAACGGGTGGCCAGCCCGCGCAGGGCAAGCCGATCCTTCTGGGTATCACCAAGGCGAGCCTGCAAACCCGCAGCTTCGTCTCGGCGGCTTCCTTCCAAGAAACGACCCGCGTGCTCACGCAGGCGGCCGTTGAAGGAAAGAAGGACACGCTGATGGGCCTGAAGGAAAACGTGATCGTCGGCCGCCTTATCCCGGCGGGCACGGGCGCGGGCATGAACCGCCTGCGCGTTGCTGCCTCCAGCCGCGATGCGGCGCTGCGCGTTCAGCAGCGCGCTTGGCAGGATAGCCTTGTTGCGCCGCGCTCAGCCGCGGAAGAGCACGCAGCCGAACTGCGCCAGCCGGTTGAAGCCGATACCGGCGATGATCCGCTGGGTGCCGTTGTCCACACGCCGGAAACGGTGGAGGACATGGGCGAAGAATAAGCTCTTCGCCGTAAGGCTCGATAAAAAAGCCCCGCCGGCATCAGCTGGCGGGGCTTTTTCTTTGCCCGTGGGAAGAAGAAGGGAAGCTCCGGCGCCTCAGGCGGCCTTGGCCTGATCGTCCGGATCGCGCAGCACATAGCCGCGTCCCCAGACTGTCTCGATATAATTGTCGCCCTCACAGGCCAGCGACAGCTTCTTGCGCAGCTTGCAGATGAAGACGTCGATGATCTTCAACTCCGGCTCGTCCATGCCGCCATAAAGATGGTTGAGGAACATTTCCTTCGTAAGCGTGGTGCCTTTGCGCAGCGAGAGCAGCTCCAGCATCGTATATTCCTTGCCGGTCAGATGGACGCGCGCGCCATCGACCTCGACGGTCTTGGCATCAAGATTGACCAGCAGCTTGCCGGTCCGAATGACGGATTGCGAATGCCCCTTGGACCGGCGGACAACCGCATGAATACGCGCGACAAGCTCTTCGCGGTGGAAAGGCTTGGTCACATAATCGTCCGCACCAATGCCGAAGCTGCGGATTTTGGCGTCAATCTCACTGATGCCTGACAAGATCAGAACAGGGGTTTGAACCTTGGCATTGCGCAGCTTTTTAAGCACGTCATGCCCGGGCATGTCGGGCAGGTTCAGGTCTAGGCAAATGATATCGTAGTCATAGAGCTTGCCAAGGTCCAAGCCTTCCTCGCCCAAGTCGGTGGTGTAGACGTTAAAGCCCTCATTGCTGAGCATCAGCTCAATCGCTTTCGCGGTGCTCGGTTCGTCTTCGATCAGCAATACGCGCATGGGATACTCCCCCTATGATCCAGTCCGAATAAAGCCAAAATGGCAGTATATGCTTTTGGCTCATTAACCAAAAAAGGAATGAAGGGGAAAGGTTAATATGGCGTGAAGTGTTCTAAAATGCCTGATTTGCGGGAAATACCCAAGCGCACCTCACCAAGTTTTGGCTATATCCCAAAGGCTTGCATAATGATGCCAATATGGAAATAAGGTGCGCCGCGTTGGGCTTTAGCGGGCCAGCAGTGGCTTTAGATAGCGCCCGGTATAGCTGTTTGCCGCCTCGGCGATCTTTTCCGGCGGGCCTTCGGCAATAATCTCGCCCCCCTTCACGCCGCCTTCCGGCCCCAGATCGATGATCCAGTCCGCCGTTTTAATGACGTCCAGATTATGCTCGATCACAACCACGCTATTGCCTTGCTCCACAAGCGCGTGGAGCACTTCGAGCAGCTTGCGCACATCCTCAAAATGGAGACCCGTGGTTGGCTCATCCAAGATGTAGAGCGTATTGCCCGTCGCGCGGCGGCTCAGTTCCTTCGCCAGCTTGACGCGCTGCGCCTCGCCGCCGGACAAGGTTGTCGCCTGCTGGCCAACCTTCACATAGCCAAGGCCAACTTCTGCCAGCATCGCCATCTTGTCACGGATCGGCGGGACAGCCTTAAAGAACTCCACCGCGTCTTCCACCGTCATGTCGAGCACGTCGGCAATCGACATACCCTTGAACTTCACTTCCAGCGTCTCGCGATTGTAGCGCGCGCCCTTGCACTCTTCGCAGGTCACATAGACGTCCGGGAGGAAGTGCATCTCAATCTTGATGACGCCATCGCCCTGACAGGCTTCGCAGCGCCCGCCTTTGACGTTGAAGGAAAAGCGGCCCGGCTTATAGCCGCGCGCCTGTGCTTCCGGGAGGCCGGCAAACCAGTCGCGGATATTGGTAAACGCCCCTGTGTAGGTGGCGGGGTTGGAGCGCGGGGTGCGGCCAATGGGTGACTGGTCGATATCAATCACCTTGTCGAGAAACTGCAGCCCCTCAATCTTGTCATGCTTGCCCGCGACCATTCGCGCGCCGTTCAACTGCCGCGCCGCGGCGGCGTAGAGCGTATCAATCGTAAAGCTCGACTTGCCAGAGCCGGAAACCCCGGTGATGCAGGTAAAAGTCCCAAGCGGGATAGAGGCAGAAACATTGCGCAGGTTATTTTCGCGCGCGCCCTTTACGGTCAGCTTCTTGCCGCTGCCCTTGCGCCTTTTCGCAGGAACCGTGATTGCGCGCCGCCCGGTCAGGTAATCGGCGGTCAGGCTGCCTTCCGTCGCCTCAATCTCCGCCAGCGTGCCTTGGGCAACAATCGTCCCGCCATGAACGCCTGCGCCTGGACCCATATCGATAATATGATCGGCATGGCGGATGGCATCTTCATCATGTTCGACGACGATCACTGTATTGCCGAGGTCGCGCAGCCGCTGGAGCGTGGCAAGCAGCATGTCATTGTCGCGCTGGTGCAGGCCGATGCTGGGTTCATCCAGCACATAAAGCACGCCCGACAGGCCAGAGCCGATCTGCGACGCCAGCCGGATGCGCTGGCTTTCCCCGCCGGAAAGCGTGCCCGAGGTGCGGTTGAGGTTTAGATAATCGAGCCCGACATTGTTGAGGAAGCCCAGTCGCTCATTGATTTCCTTCAGGATCGCGCGGGCGATCTGCTGATGCTGCGGCGACAGCTTCTCCTCAAGCGACCCGAACCAGGCGACGGCATCGACCACCGACAGACGGGTGGCGTCGCTGATCGTCGACCCGGCGATCTTCAC
>JBJTNW010000020.1:0-72734 GCA_046074265.1 Chakrabartia sp. | reverse complement strand
CGATAAGGCGGATGTGGTCTTTGGGTCGCATAACTGGCCGACTTGGGGACAGGATAATGTCAAAACCTTCCTGACCCATCATCGCGATACCTATCGGTTCATTCACGATCAGACAGTGCGGCTGGCCAATTCTGGCGAGACAGCCACTGAAATTGCCGAGCAAATTGGCGAACCGGCGCACGCAAAGACGGATTTTTCAACGCGCGGCTATTATGGAACCTACAACCATAATGCGAAGGCGGTCTTTCAATATTATTTCGGCTGGTGGGATGGCGTGCCCGCCAATTACAACCGTCATATCCCGACCGAGGAATCAAAACGCTATGTGGCCGCTATGGGCGGCGCCAAAAAGGCGCTGGCGACCGGCATCAAGGCCTATGACGCGGGGGATTATCGCTGGTCGTCCACCGTCTTCAACCATATCGTCTTTGCAGACCCCGCCAATGCGGCGGCGCGCAACTGGCTGGCCGCCAGCTATGAGCAACAGGGTTTTCAGGCCGAAGCCGGCACCTGGCGCAACGTGTTTTTGCAGGCCGCCTATGAACTGCGCAATGGCACGCCCCCGCCGCGCGTTGACGTGGCAGGCGCTGGGGTGATCCGCGCCGTCCCGACCCCCAATTTGATGGATGCCTTGGCCGCGCGCTTCAATCCGGCCAAATCGACCCGGCCCAACACAAGCGTCCAAATTATCTTCACCGACCGTAACGAGATGGTGGCGATGCATATTGGGGAATCGGTTCTGTTCCCCAGCATGGGTCAAAAGCTCGACAAGCCTACCGCGTCGCTTATCACCACACGGGCAACCTTCAACGATCTGTTGACCCAGACCTTGGATATTGGCGCGGCGATCGGGTCGGGCGCGCTGCGCTTTGAAGGCGATCCAAGCGTGATTGCCGCGATGTTCGGGGCCCTGGACCGGCCGGAGATGACGTTCAACATCGTCACCCCTTAAGCGATGCCTAAAGCAGCCCCAGCGCTCTGATCTGGGCGCGGGCGGCTGCGGCATCGGTAAAGTGATGGCCGATAAAGCCCTGCGCCTCGGCGGCGGATACGTTATCTGCCCGGTCGTCGAGAAACAGGGCCGCGCCTTCGGCCAGCCCAAAGCGGTCGCGTGCCAGACGGAAGATTGCAGGATCCGGCTTCACGCATTTTTCGTCGCCTGACACCACGATATCGCGAAAGCGATCAAATATATGGGCCTCGCGGGCTCGAAAAGGCGGCCAGAATTCATGGCTGAAATTGGTGAGGCCGAAAATCGGGACGCCGGCGGCATCCAAATCTTCCACCAGCGCGATCATGCCGGGAATAGGGCCGGTAATCGTTTCCCCAAAGCGCGCGCCCCAAAGCAGGATCAGGTCGCGATGCGCGGGATATTGGGCAATCAGTTCGGCGCTGGTTTCGGCAAAAGGCCGCCCTGCATCGTGCTGGAAATGCCATTCAGGCGTGACGATTGTCTCCAGAAACGCATCAAGCGCCCGATCCTCGGGGATCAGGCGCTCGTACAGAGCCTTGGGGCTCCAGCGATAGAGAACGTTTCCGACGTCGAAGACGACGGCGGAGACGGTCATGGGTGTTTAGCCCTGACGCGCCTTGAAACG
The DNA here is from genome assembly GCA_046074265.1 of Chakrabartia sp. Classification (GTDB taxonomy): domain Bacteria; phylum Pseudomonadota; class Alphaproteobacteria; order Sphingomonadales; family Sphingomonadaceae; genus Aquisediminimonas. The sequence continues at coordinate 71,136 of JBJTNW010000020.1, read as the reverse complement.
CTTCTGCGTCTTGTTGATGACATAGGTACGGCCGCGACGACGGATCACGCGGTTGTCCCGGTGGCGGTCCTTGAGCGACTTGAGCGAATTGCGGATCTTCATGATCGCTTGCCTGTTCTAAACTAAGGTTGGAAAATGAAGGCTGCCGCCTAATGATCGGCTTGGCTAAAGTCAAGGCGATCCGCCTTAGAGAAGGGACATTGCGTGCGTCTTAAGTTATTCCTGCCGCTGTTGCTGGGCCTTACGGGCTGTGCAGCGTCGATTCCTCCGGTTGAGGTAACCCGCTTCCATGTCGCGGGTGCACCGGTGCCCGGCCCTGTTTTGATCGAGGCCGCGCCCGGCATATCGTCCGATTCGCTGGAATTCCGGACCTATGCGGCGGCGGTCCAGCGCGAGTTGATCCGGCTGGGCTATGCAACCGGCGGCCGCGCGACCTATCGCGTCGTTATCGCCCAGAGCCAGTCCAGCCGAACGCGCACGGCGCGGTCGCCCGTGTCGATTGGCATTGGCGGCGGCACGGCGGGCGGCGGGGTGGGCATTGGCCTGGGGACCAGCTTTGGTCTTGGGTCAACATCGCGCACGCTGGTTGCGACCCGGCTTGCCGTCCAGATCAAGCGCGTGGCGGATGGGGCAACCGTCTGGGAAGGCCGGGCTGAAACCGAAGCGCCGGACCGGGCGCCCGCCAGCCAGCCAGGCCTTGCCGCCGACAAGCTGGCCCGCGCGCTGTTTCAGGGCTTTCCCGGCGACTCGGGCCGCACTATCAGGGTGCCATGACGATCCAGATCAACGCCGGCTTTGACAGCGGCAATATTCTCGTTTCAGCAATCCATGGCGACACGGCCGATCTTGAAATCCGCAAGGATGCCGAGTCGGACTTCTACCAATGGTTCCACTTCCGTGTAACGGGGGCCAAAGGCCGGCCCATCACATTGCGGATCACCAATTGCGGCGAGTCTGCCTATCCGGGTGGCTGGTCCGGCTATTGCGCGCGCTGGTCGGAAGACCGGGCGGACTGGCGCTGTGCCACGACCCATTATGCCGATGGGGTGCTGACCATCACCCACACGCCGCAGGCGGATGCCGTCTGGTTTGCCTATTTCGCGCCTTACACGCTGGACCGGCATTTTGATCTTCTCCAGCGCATCTCGGCACAGCCGGGCGTCGCGTTGGTTGAACTGGGCCAGACGCTGGACGGCCGCCCGCTTGACCTGTTGCGGATGGGGACGGGCCAGACCCAAATCTGGCTCTATGCCCGGCAGCACCCGGGCGAGACAATGGCTGAATGGTGGATGGAAGGCGCGCTGGAGCGGCTGATCGATCCGGCAGACCCGGTTGCGCAAAAGCTGCGGACGGCCGCAACGCTCCATATCGTCCCCAATATGAACCCCGATGGCTCGGCGCGCGGCCATTTGCGGACCAATGCCGCCGGCGTGAACCTGAACCGCGAATGGGCCACGCCCAGCGCTGACCGCTCACCCGAAGTGCTGTGCGTGCGCGACGAGATGGATCGCACCGGCGTGCATTGGGCGATGGACGTCCATGGCGATGAGGCCATTCCCGCCAATTTCATCGCGGGCTTTGAAGGCATTCCCAATTGGACAGACGATCAGGGCGCGCGTTTTTATGCCTTTCGCGAGGCGCTGGCCGCGCGCACGCCCGACTTCCAGACCAAGCTGGGTTATCCCAAATCAGCGCCGGGCAAGGCCAATCTGACCATGTCGACCAACCAGCTGGCCAACCGCTTTGCCCATCTGGGCTGTGTCTCCATGACGCTGGAAATGCCGTTTAAAGATCACGACACCAACCCCGATGCCGAGCGGGCCTGGTCGCCGGCGCGTGCCAAGCAATTGGGGCGCGATTGCCTGGCGGTGCTTGCCGACGCGATCTGATATTCTGATGAGCCGCCGGGACCGGACAGGAAAAGACCTCCGCCCCGGGGGCGTGGGGCGGAGGTCAAACAAGCGTTCGTCACGCTGGCACTCGACGCCGAAGGGGTAACAGGGGGGAAGCCCGTCCGGCCTGTGTCGAAGGCAGGATCACCCTAGCGGGGCCATCCTGTCGCCAATATGAATGAAAGCCTAGCCGCGCGGCCCTTTGGGGCGTGGATCGCGCCAGGAGAACGTTTTATCGGCAATGGCCACGTTGAATCGCTGATTGGCGAGGCGAATGGTCGTCCGGTTGTTTTGAGAATCAAGCGCCGTCCAGCCTTCTAGCATCAGCCCGGCAGGCGCCCCTTCATTGCGGGTAAAGGCAAGCGTGATGACGCCATATTCAGGATGCTTAGGGTCGCGCGCTTCCACCAGAAGGATGCGCGGGCTGCTGCTGGGGACAATCCGCGCAAAGCGGTTCAGGTCCTTTTTGGGGTCTAGCAGCACGCCCAGCGGCGTATTGCCGATCGGCCAGCGCTGCACCTGTTTGACGGAATAATCGATAAAGGTCAGCGCGCTGCCATCCCCGACGATCAGGATCGGGACGCTGGGCTGATATTGGAAGCGGATCTTGCCCGGCCGCTTCAGGCTGAGCGCGCCGGACACCGTTTTCCCGCTGCGGTCGGTCTGGGTGAAATCGGCGGTCATGGAGGTGACGGCGCGCAAATGGGCCTGCACATCCTCAATCCCGACAGCCAACGCCGGAGCGGGCGCGGCGGCCATCAGGGCAAGGCTGACGGGCACGGGGAAGATTGACTTCAACATTTTCAGATGTCCCAACATTTTGCTGATGTGTCGCCACGGCCTTGAACGGGCGCTGAACCGTTAGATGGCGTGGCCATCCGGGTCGATCAGCACTTCGCGCCGGCCGACATGGTCGGGCCGACTGACCTTGCCCTCATTTTCCATCCGCTCAATCAGACGCGCGGCTGAGTTATAGCCAATCCGCAATTGGCGCTGGATATAGCTGGTCGATGCCTTTTGACTTTCAGCGACGATCTGGAGCGCCCGCCGATAAATCTGATCTTCGGCTGAATCCTCGCCGGCCGGCCCGCCTTCCATATCCCAGCTGCCTTCTTCCGGCTCCTCGGTCACGGCTTGGATATAATCGGGCTGGCCTTGGGCGCGCCAATGGTCGGCCACGGCGCGGACTTCCTCGTCCGATACAAAGGGGCCATGGACGCGCGCAATCTGTTTGCCGCCCGGCATATAGAGCATGTCGCCCTTACCCAGCAGTTGTTCGGCACCCTGTTCGCCCAGGATCGTGCGGCTGTCGATCTTGGAGGTGACGGCAAAGCTGATGCGGGTCGGCAAATTCGCTTTGATCACGCCGGTGATCACATCCACCGACGGGCGTTGCGTTGCCATGATCAGATGGATGCCGGCCGCCCGCGCCTTTTGGGCGAGGCGCTGGATCAGGAATTCCACTTCCTTGCCCGCCGTCATCATCAGGTCGGCCAGCTCGTCGACGATCACCACGATTTGCGGCAGCGGCTGATAATCGAGCTTTTCTTCCTCATAGATCGGCTGGCCAGTCGCGGCATCATAGCCGGTTTGGACCCGGCGACCGAGCGAGGCGCCCTTTGCCTGAGCAGAGCGGACCTTTTCATTATAGCTGGCAAGGCTGCGCACGCCGATAGAGGCCATCATGCGGTAACGGTCTTCCATCTGCTCAACCGCCCATTTGAGCGCGCGGATCGCCTTTGCCGGTTCGGTCACGACCGGCGACAGCAGATGCGGGATATCGTCATAGATGCTCAGTTCCAGCATCTTGGGATCGATCATAATCATCCGGCACTGGTCGGGCGTGAGCCGGTAGAGCAGCGAGACGATCATCGCATTCAGACCAACCGACTTGCCCGAGCCCGTGGTCCCCGCGACCAGCAAATGCGGCATGGGCGCAAGGTCGGCGATAACCGGATCGCCCGCGATGTTCTTGCCCAGCACGATCGGCAATTGCCCCGATTGGTCGCTGAAGCTTTCGCTGGCGATCAGTTCATGCAGAACAACGCTTTCGCGCTTCTGGTTGGGCAGCTCAATGCCGATGACCGTCCGTCCGGGGATGGTTGCGACGCGGGCCGACAAGGCAGACATGTTGCGCGCAATATCATCAGCCAGCTGGATTACGCGGCTGGCCTTGATGCCCGAGGCAGGCTCCAACTCATACATGGTGACGACGGGGCCGGGGCGCACTTCGACGATCTGGCCCTTGACGTGAAAATCATCGAGCACCGTCTCAAGCAGCCGCGCATTGCGTTCCAGCGCCGCCTTGTCGAGGCTTTCGCCCGAAGAGGGCGGGGCCGGCTGCAACAGATCAAGCGGTGGCAGCGCGTAGCTATCGCCAAAGGGCAAAACTGGCTGCTCTTTACCCTTGGCGGGCTTGGGCGGCGCAGGGCTTGGCTTTGCGACGATAAGCGGCTTTGATTTGGGCTCGGTGATGACCGGGGTGCGCGGCTCGGGCGCCTGAAACTGGAGCGGGTCGTCAATCTCCAGATCTTCTTCTTCCAGATCATTGACGGGAAGCACGCCAGATTTGGGAAGCGTGGCACGCGCGTCCGCACCGCTCTTGCGCCGGAACAGCCAATCCCGCTCTTCCGGGCTCAGGGCCAGACTCTTGACCCACAGGATAAGGCCAAGAAGCCCAAATAGCGCACCGCCGCCATAGCGGGCCAAGGGAAGCCAGTCGACCGGAGGGGCAAAGCTAAGGGCCCAGTCCACCACGCCATTGCTGGCCATGCCTAGTGCGCCGCCCAGCGTGCCCGGCAGCCATTGCAGGGCCCCCGGCGTGAACTGGCTGAGGCCGATATCGATCAGCAAAATCGCGCCCAGCGTGCCAAAGCCACGGCCTATCCACCCGGCAACGGGCGTCTTTGTCCAAAGACGGCGCGCGTGGATCAGGAATTGGGGCAGGATCAACCCGGCGGCGGGGCCAAAAAGGAAAAGCAGGGCATCCGCAACCCAAGCGCCCGGCTCTGCAAGCAAATTGCGCGCCGGGCCGCCCGCCGCGGTGTTGAGCGACGGATCGGTCGGGTGGTAGGACAAGAGCGCCAGCGCCAGCAAAAGCGCGCCAATGGCAAGCGCTAGCGACCCCAAAAGGGTGCCGCTGCGAACCGCGCCTTTCCGGATCGAATCGCGCCAATTCGGCGCTCGGGATGCCATGCCGCGCCTCCTCTTTCTGGCGTGCGCTAAACTTTGGAGGCTCTCATGCGCTAGGGGCAGACTCCGCGTCAAGGGCACAGGTCCGCCACCTTGTTTCTCGCCGGTGCCAGACGTAAGGCGTCGGCCTATGGACTCGCATGACGTTCTTATCCTCGGCGGCGGCCTGATCGGCCAGACCATGGCCCTTGCGCTGGACCGGCATGGTCTGCGATCGGCGGTCATTGATCCGGTTGATCCGACGACCACGCTAACAACAGAATTTGATGGTCGGGTGACCGCCATCTCCTCCAGCAGCTGGAAATTGTTCGATGCGCTTGGCCTTGGCCCGCGGATGCGCGCCGAGGCGTGCCCGATAGCGCGGATCGAGGTGCGCGATGGGGCCGATGGTGCACCGCTCGACTTCCAGTCGGATGCCGAAGACGATGCTTTGGGCCTGATGCTTGAAAACCGCGTGCTGCGGCGCAGCTTGTGGGATCTGGTGCAGGGCGCAAGCCATATCACCCGACGCTTTGGCCATCGCGCCCAATCGGTCGAGCGAACCGAAGCCGGCGTAACGGCCCGGCTGGAAAGCGGCGAGGTGCTGGCCGCGCCGCTGCTGCTGGTGTGCGAGGGCCGGCATTCATCCACCCGAGCTGAAGCTGGCATTCCGGTGGCGGCTTGGGACTATGCGTCGATGAGCATCGTGACCGCGATGGACCATGATCGCCCGCATGGCGGCACGGCGCACCAGATTTTCTACCCCGGCGGACCGGTCGCGCTTTTGCCGATGAACCCCGGAACCCGATCTGCACTTGTCTGGTCGCTGCCCGAGGCAGAGGCCAAGGGTATGATCAATTTGGGTGAGCGCGCCTTTCTGGGCGAGGTTGATCGGGCGACGGGCGGGCTTTTGGGGTCGATGCAATTGGTCGCCCCGCGCGCGCTTTATCCGCTTCAATTCCGCCACAGCGCCAAGATGGTCGATCAGCGCCTCGCCCTGGTGGGGGATGCCGGCCATGGCATCCACCCGATTGCGGGCCAAGGCTTCAACCTTGGTTTGCGCGATGTTGCGGCATTGACCGAGGTGCTGGTGGATGGCGCCCGGTTGGGCCTGGATCTGGGCGATGCACAACTGCTTGCCCGGTACCAGCGTTGGCGCAGCGCCGATGTGATGGCGGTCACGCTGGCCTGCGACAGTTTGGTTCGGTTGTTCGGCATCAAGGGCCGGATGGCCCGTGCCGTGCGCCGCGCCGGGCTGGGCATGGTGCAGCGGGCCAAGCCGTTGAAAGACTTGTTCATGTCTGAAGCGCGCGGCGAAAGCGGGGCGCTGCCGGTGATGTTGACGGGCCATATCGTCTAGGCCTGCCCGGCCTGCTCGTCCGGCTAAGCCCTAGATCAGCCCTGCGGCGCGATAGCTTTGGGCGGTCGCGCGCAAGCCGGCCTGTGTCTCTATCGCGGGCGTCCACAGCGCCGGGTCTGGCCGCTGGGCCGGGTCAATCCGCCAATCCTTGTGGCAGAAATAGCTGACCCGATCTTCGGTCAGCTTCGCCTTTGTCCCCCGAAACAAGCGGTCAAACTGCGCACCCAGCCGCAAGACCGGGCGCGGGCAGGCCAGAACCAATGCCCGGGTGCCCATGGCGGCGGCGATGGCGTGCGCAACGCTGCGATTGGTCCAGCCTTGGGGCCGCCCATCATCGGCTTCCAGAATCCGGCCCAATGCAGCGCCTGAGGGGACAAGTGCGAGCAACAGCCGCGACAGATCTTCGGCATGGATCAGCGAGACCGCGCCCTCCGGCGGGACAAGCATGAGGCGCGATTTGGCCATGCGAAACATGTCCAGCGTATCCATATCCCCCGGGCCATAGACCCAGGGCGGGCGGACCATCGTCCAGTCCAGCCCGCTGGCGGCGACCTGTGCCTCGGCCTCGGCTTTCGACCAGCCATAGATTGATAAGTCCGGCAAACGGGCAGCCAGCGACGAGACATGGATAAAGCGCACGCCCCCGGCCCGCTGCGCAGCTGCAACCATCGCCTGCGTGCCCGTAACATTGCCCGCGACAAAGCCGGCCCGATCCGGGGCATTGACGACCCCTGCGACATGGATAACGGCCTCTGCGCCGGCGATCAGTTGATCAAGGCTTGCGGCATCATCCAGCGCACCGGCCACCCAGCTCAGGCCCGGTTGCGGCGCTTGGGGGCGGCGGGTCAAGGCGCGGACCGGATGTCCTGCCGCCCGCGCGAGGCGTATCAGATGCGACCCGACAAAACCGGTGGCCCCGGTGATGGCGAGTGTCTTCTGGGTCACAGCAAGACCATATGGTCGCGGTGCACAAGCGCGGCGCGCGGGGCATAGCCCAGCACTTCTGCCAGCGCGTCGCTGCGCTTGCCGCAAATGCGGCTGGCATCGGCCGCATCATATTCGGCAAGCCCCCTTGCCAATATCTGCCCGTCGGGCCCGGCGATATCGATCACATCGCCCCGCGCAAACTTGCCCTCTACGTCTGTCGCGCCGGCCGGTAATAGGCTGGCGCCGCCCGCCAAGGCTTTGGCCGCGCCCGCGTCAATGCGGATGCACCCCTTGGCGGTCAGCCGGCCCGCCAGCCAGGCCTTGCGGGCGGTGCGCGAGGCGTCGCCCTGAAACACGGTGCCGCACCCGCCTTTGGCAAGCCGAGCAAGCGGATGATCATGCTGGCCAGAAACAATCACCAAGGCGGCGCCTGCCGCATTGGCGATGCGCGCGGCTTCTATCTTGGAGGCCATGCCGCCAGAGCCCATGCCGGATGAGCTTTCTGCTGCCGCCATCGACCGGATACGTGCGTCGATCCGCGCGACCAGCGGGATGCGCTCTGCCTTGGGGTCGCGGCTCGGATCAGCGGTGTACAGGCCATCAACATCAGACAAAAGGATCACCGCCTGCGCGGTGGCGGCCTGCGCGATGCGAGCGGCCAGCCGATCATTATCGCCGAAGCGAATTTCTTCCGTCGCCACCGAATCATTCTCGTTGATGACCGGCACAACGCCCAGACCCAGCAGCCGCTCCAGCGTGGCAGCGGCATTCAGGTAACGGCGGCGGTCTTCAAGATCATCCAGTGTCACGAGGATTTGGGCCGCCTGCATATTCTGCCCGGCGAGCAGGTCTGCCCAGCATTGCGACAGCGCAATCTGCCCGGTTGCGGCGGCGGCCTGCGCATCTTCCAAACTGGCCCGCCCGCCTTTGGGCAGGCCAAGCCGCCGCGCGCCAAGCGCAATCGCGCCCGAGGAGACGACAATGACTTGATGCCCGTTGCGGCGCCATTGAGCGATATCGGCAATGACGGTTTCAAGCCAGCCCCGCCGAACTTCGCCGGTCGGATCGACCAGCAGCGACGATCCGATCTTGAGGACGATGCGGTCGCCCGCATTGAGGCTTAGAGCGGCGACCATCCGCTCTCCTCTTCGGCGTCTCCCTTGGCAATCCGCGCAGCGGTGCCGACCGCCTCGGTCAGACGATCCAGAACCTCGGGGATGCCGTCGCCGGTTGCGCCGGACAAGAGCATCACTTCTCCCTTGCTTGTCCGCTTGAGTTTGGTTGCCAGCTTTTTAAGATCGGCCGGGTCAATCGCGTCGGTCTTGTTGAGGCCGATGATTTCGGTCTTGTCGGTCAGGTCCGCGCCATATTTTGCGAGCTCCTTGCGGACGATTTTATACGCGCCGACAGGATCGTCGCCGCTGGCGTCGATCAGGTGGAGGATCACCCGGCAACGTTCGATATGGCCAAGGAAGCGGTCGCCGATGCCCGCACCTTCCGCAGCCCCTTCGATCAGCCCCGGGATATCGGCGATCACGAATTCGCGGCCCTTGTGGCTGACCACGCCCAATTGCGGACGTACGGTTGTAAAGGGATAGGCGCCAACCTTGGCCTTGGCATTGGTAACGGCGTTGATGAAGGTGGATTTGCCGGCATTGGGCAGGCCCACCAGCCCGGCATCGGCCAGCAGCTTCAGCCGCAGCCAAACCCACATTTCCTCACCCGGCCAGCCCATGCCGTGCTGGCGGGGCGCGCGGTTGGTAGAGGTTTTATAGCTGGCATTGCCGCGCCCGCCATCGCCGCCGCGCAAAAAGACAACGCGTTTGCCCGGCTCGGTAAAATCGGCAAGCACATGTTCTTTGTCTTCGGAAATGATCTGCGTGCCAATTGGCACTTTGATGACGAGGTCATCCCCGCCCGCGCCGGTGCGGTTGGAGCCGGCACCATTATGGCCGCGCTGGGCTTTAAAATGCTGGGTGTAGCGAAAGTCGATGAGCGTATTGAGCCCCTCAACCGCTTCAAAGACGATGTCGCCGCCCTTGCCGCCATTGCCCCCATCCGGGCCGCCATATTCGATATATTTTTCGCGCCGGAACGATACCGCCCCCGGCCCGCCAGCGCCTGAGCGGATGAAAATCTTGGCTTGATCAAGGAAATGCATGGCTCCCCTTTAGGGGAAATGGCGCAAATGGGAAGGGCAGGCCGGTTTTGCAGCGCGGCGCGGCCTTAGGCCATGCGGCCGGAAAGGCGCGGCGAGTCCATCAGCAGCCGGCCCGCAATCTCTCGCGCCGCAGCGCGCGGCAGCCCCAAAGACCGGGCCAGGGGTTCCCCCAAAAGCGCATCGCCCATCGCCAGCAGAACCAAGGTCAGCGTATCTTCCTGCATGGATTTATCGGGCTGGCCCTGGCCGATTTCGTCAATCAGTTCGTGGATGGCATCGACCACCGGGTTAAGTGCATTTTCGTTGCCAGACAGGATCATCCATGTCGCAAGCTGGCCCGCCCCCTGGGTGTCGAACGCGTCAAACACCATATTCACCACGCGTGCCGGGTCCGGCGCGCTTTCGCCATTTTGCAGAATGATTTCGGCAATCGAATCGCACACCGTGCCCGCCAGATGCCCGGCCAGCGCCATTTGCAGCCCCGCCGCCGACCCAAAATGGTGAAGCAGATTGGCGTGGGTGCGGCCCATGCGGCTTGCCACCGCCTTCAAGGTGACAGCCTGCGGCCCGGCTTCCATCAAGATGGCGCTTGCGGCTTCTAGTGCTGCTGCGCGGCTTTCTTCAGGCGACAGGCGTTTCCGCTCTATTGACATTTGTGTTAATAACCTCTAGTTCACCGGCTTGAGGAGATTCGCGCATGACCGCTGCCGCCATCAAGACCCCCGCCGATCTGACCATCACGCCGCGCGACCGGCGCTTTGGCCGCAACACGGCGCAAGGCCGTTGGTGGGCTGGCGGCGATCCTTTTGCAACGGCTTTCTACAATGCCTTGTCCGTCACCTTCCCCAAGGGCGAGGCGATGTTTATCGAGGCGGTCAAGGCATTTCGCGACGGCATACCGCCCAAGCTTGAGTCGGAAATCCGCGCCTTTGTCAGTCAGGAAGTCATGCACACGCGTGAGCATGTGGCGTTCAACAACCGCGTCGAACAAGCAGGCTATGACATCAGCTTTTTGAATGCGCAGGTGAGCCATGTGATGGATCTGATCAAGTCGCGCCCGCAGATCGTCAATCTGTGCGTGACGATGGCGCTTGAACATTACACCGCGATCATGGCCAAGCAGTTTCTGGAAGACCCGCACGCCTTCCACAAAGCCGAAGGCGAAGAGGTCGATCTGTGGAAATGGCACGCGATTGAAGAAATTGAGCATAAGGGCGTCGCTTACGACACCTGGTTGCACGCCACGCGCGACTGGAGCCGCTGGAAGCGCTGGCGGATGAAGTCAACGCTGATGCTGCTCGTGTCGATGAACTTCTGGAAGAATCGCTATGTCGGTATGCTCAACCTGTTGGCGCAGGATGGCATTACCGGCTGGAAAGCCCATCGCGGCCTGATCTGGTTTTTGCTGGGCCGGCCGGGCACACTGCGCAAGCTGTTTATCCCGTGGCTCACTTATTTCCTGCCGGGCTTCCATCCGTGGAACGAGGATGACCGTCATCTGATCGGCAGGTTTGACAGCGATTATGTGGCGGCACGCTCCCCGGTGACGGCGACGGCCTGATCGGCTAATCGGGGGCGATGACCATCGCCCCCTTGCTCACCACCGATCGCCTTCTTCTCGCGCCGCTCTCGCTTGCCCATTGGGAAGATTATGCCGCCGCTTGGGCAGACCCCCAATTAACGGCGTTTATCGGCGGCCAGCCGCGCACGCGGCAAGAAAGCTGGACAAAATTTACCCAGGCCGTTGGTCTTTGGCCGCTTCTGGGCTTTGGCTATTGGGCCTTTGTGGCGCGAGACGATGGCCGCTTCCTCGGCAATGGCGGGCTTGCCCGCTTTGAACGCGGCATCCCTGAATTAGAGGGTTTTCCCGAGGCAGGATGGGCGTTCGTGCCCGCCGCCTGGGGGCAGGGGCTGGCAACCGAGGCGATGGCCGCCATTTTGCACTGGGCCGATGCGCAATTGGGTGATGAAATCCGCTGTATCATCGATCCGGGCAATCGCGCCTCGCAGCGTGTGGCCGACAAGCTGGGCTTTGCGGCCTTTGCCCAAAATGACGGCGTGTTGGGCCCCGTGCAGGTGTATCGCCGCCCCGCCCCGGCTGGCCCCGTCCTGCCGGGCTGAGCGCCGGGCTTGCCCTTCGGCGCTTGGACGTTAGAAGCCGACAGATGGACAGAATTCTCATCCGCGGCGGTAACCGCCTTAAGGGCCGCATCCCGATTTCCGGGGCCAAGAACTCAGCTCTGACGCTTCTTCCTTGTGCGCTGTTGACGGATGAGCCGCTGACGCTGCGCAATCTGCCCCGGTTGGCGGATGTCGACAGCTTTGGCCATTTGCTCAACCAACTTGGCTGCTCGACGATGATCGAAGGCGCCCGGCCGGAAGATTTTGGCCGAGTGATGACGCTGCGCGCCGGCATGGTCACGGCGACGATGGCGCCTTATGACATTGTTCGTAAGATGCGCGCGTCCATCCTGGTGCTTGGGCCGTTGCTGGCGCGCGCGGGGGAAGCCACTGTTTCGCTGCCCGGCGGCTGTGCGATTGGTAATCGCCCGATCGATCTGCACTTAAAGGCGCTCGAAGCCTTTGGGGCAGAGATTGAAACCACCGCCGGTTATGTGACGGCGCGCGCCAAGGGCGGCCGCCTGCCCGGCGGGACCATCGTCTTTCCGGTTGTTTCGGTGGGCGCGACAGAAAATGCGCTGATGGCCGCCGTGCGTGCCAAGGGCACCTGCATCATTGAAAATGCCGCGCGCGAGCCAGAAATTGTTGATCTGTGTCGCCTGCTTGTGGCCATGGGCGCGCATATTGACGGGATCGGCACCGAAAAGCTGGTCGTTGAAGGCGTCGACCGCCTTCATGGCGCGACCTATGCCGTGATGCCGGACCGGATCGAAGCGGGCAGCTATGCGTGCGCCGTGGGTCTCGCGGGTGGCGAGGTGGAACTCGACGGTGCCTGTGCAGATGATATGCACGCAACGCTTGCCGCCTTGCGCGAAGCCGGCGTTCAGGTGACCGAACATCGCCGCGGCATCACCGTTGCCTCGGACGGGCAGTTGAAGCCGCTCACCCTGTCGACTGCGCCCTATCCGGGCTTTGCCACCGATATGCAGGCGCAGTTTATGGCGATGCTCCTCAAGGCCGAAGGCGCGAGCGTGCTGACCGAAACGATCTTTGAAAACCGCTATATGCATGTGCCAGAGCTGGCGCGCATGGGCGCAGATATTCAGGTCAAAGGGCGGACAGCCGTTGTGAAGGGCGTGAAACGCCTGGTCGGCGCGCCCGTCATGGCGACGGATCTGCGCGCCTCAATGAGCTTGATTATCGCCGGGCTTGTCGCCGATGGGGAAACCCAGGTGGCCCGCGTCTACCATCTTGATCGCGGCTATGAGCGGCTGGAAGAAAAGCTGTCGGCCGTTGGCGCGGATATTGAGCGCGCAAGCGACGGGTAGGATCGCCTAAAGCCAGACATCCACGGCGTGGAGGGCCAGGCCGACCAGCCCGCCCACCAGCGTGCCATTGATGCGGATATATTGAAGGTCGCGGCCCACCGCCGCCTCAATTCTGTCGGTCACGGTCCCGGCGTCCCAGCTGCGGATCGTGTCGGAAACCAGCCGCACAATCGCATCGCCATAGCTGGCCGTCGCGCCCACAACCGCGCGCCGGGCGAAGCGGTTGATGGTGTCGCGCAGCCGATCGTCGCGCTCAATCGTCTGGCCCAATTGGCGCAGCGTTTCACCCATGCGCCCCGCCATGGCCCGGTCTGGATCACGCGCGGCGCGCAACAGCGCATGGCGCGCCTGTTGCCATAGGCCATCCAGCCAACGCTGCATGGCTGCATTGGCGATAAGTTCCTCCTTCAGGCCGTTCACCCGCGTCCGCATCGCCGCATCGTGCTGAAGATCGTCCGCCAGCTCTGCCAGCAACTCATCCACCTTCAGCCGCAGCGGGTGGTCCGGATCATCGGCCATGTCGGCGGCCAGCTTGTTCAGGCCGGCAATAACCGCGGTGGCCACATTCTCATCCAGCCCTGTCCAGCGCAGCAGGCGTCCGGCGCGCGCGTGGACCATCTCGCGGATCACCTCTTCATTGGCGGCGATCACAAGGCTGGCCCGGTTGATCAGCCCGTCCAGCAGCGGGGCGTGCCGGTTTTCGCGCATCGCAGCCTCCAGCAACTGCCCAAGCAGCGGCCCGGCATCAAGCTTGCGGGCACGGTCAGCAAAGGCCGATTTGGCCATTGCCCCCAGCCGCGCGTCGTCCAAGGCTTCCAACAGATCGGCCAGCAGGCGCGACGCCCCCGCGCGCAGCCGCCCGCCTTCGCCCGCGCCCGGATAGGCAAGAAAGCGGCCGATGGCCCCGGCAATATCCAGCCCGTGCATCCGCCGCGCGACGACGGCCGGGGATAGAAAATTTTCGCGCAAAAAGGTTGCCAGCGCATCGCCGATCCGATCCTTCTTGCGCGGGATGATCGCAGTATGTGGGATCGGCAGGCCCAGAGGATGACGAAACAGGGCGGTCACGGCAAACCAATCTGCCAGCCCACCCACCATCGCTGCCTCTGCAAAGGCCTTGATAAAGCCGATGCTGGGATGAACTGGGCCAATCAGTCGGACGCTCAGGAAGAGCGCGGCCATGGCCAGCAACAGGCCGGTTGCCCGGCGCTTCATCCGCGCGGCCTCTGCCGACCCCGGAGCCGGGCTGGGCTGGCCGCTTCTTAGAAGACGGTGCGGGGTCTGGTTTATGGCCTTACTCCGCCGCTTCGGGCGTCGCCCCCCGCCGCCAAAGCCGGGTCTTGATCCGGGTCCATAAATGGTCGGGGATCAGCCGGGGTGCCGGCGCGCCCGGCGCACCTTGGCCGCTGGTGGTCAGATGGTGCCGCAGCCACGGCCCAATCCGCCCTTCAAAGCCTACGGCTAGGCTGAAACTGGCCGGCACAATCAGCAGCGTCAGGAAGGTGGAGACAATCAGCCCGCCGATCACCGTCACGCCCATCGGCTGGGCAAAGGCGCCATCGCCGGTCAGGGCAAGCGCCGTCGGGATCATGCCCGCGACCATGGCGACGGTGGTCATCACAATCGGCTGGGCCCGCTTGTGCCCGGCATCCATGATCGCCTCAAATCTCGGGACGCCCTTGTTCATCTCTTCCAGCGCGAAGTCGATCAGCAGGATCGAGTTTTTGGCGACAATGCCAAACAGCATCAGGATGCCGATCAGCACGGGCATAGAGATTGCAAAGCCCACAATCTTAAGCGCGATCAGCCCGCCCAGCGGGGCAAGCAGCAGCGAGCCCATATTAACAAGCGGCGGGACGAAGCGGTGATAGAGCAAAACCAGCACCGCAAAGACGGCCGCCACGCCCGTCAGACAGGCGATCAGGAAGTTGCTGACCATTTCCTGCTGCCAGCGGGCATCACCAAGCGTCAGCCGGGTGATCCCTTGCGGCAGCGCCTTCATTGTCGGCAGCGCGTTGATGGCGGCCATGGCCTGGCTGTTGACATAAGGTTTGCCTGTGCCCGGATCGACGGCATAGTCCGCGCCAATCGAAATGCGCCGGTTCTGGTTGGACCGCTGGATTGTGGTTGGCCCCGCGCCAAAGGAAATCTCCGCGATCGTCTTCAGCGGCACTGATCCGCCCGAAGATGTTGGCACCGGAAGGTTCTCCAGCGTGGAAAGATTGCGGCGTGAATCTTCTGACAGCGAAACCCGGATCGGCACCTGCCGGTCCGTCAGCGAGAATTTGGCACTGTTCTGATCAATATCGCCAATCGTTGCGATGCGGATCGTTTGCGATAGCGCCGCAGTGGTGACGCCAAGGCTGGCGGCAAGGTCCGCCCGCGGCTTGATCGTAATTTCCGGGCGCAGCATATCGCCGCCAATCCGCGGGGCGGTAATCTCCTTCAGGCCGCGCATTTCTTCGGCAACCTTTTGGGCGGTTGCTTGCAACAAAGCGGGGTCGCTGCCGCCCAGCGTGATTGTGATGTCGCGTCCAGAAAAGCCGCCGGTCTGAGATTGGAAGGTTACCCGCGCATCGGCGATGTTCGCAAATTTGCGGCCCCATTTCTTCTCAAACTCGTCCGACGTCATCTCGCGCTTGGGGGTCAGGCGCAGATAAACATTGGCGCGACCCGGATCGATATCGGCAAAGGCGGCGACCACTTCGGGCGCCTCACGGGCCAACTGGCTTTGAATATCTTCGGCCACGGCCTGGGTTTGCTTCAGCGTTGTGCCCGGCACCATTTCAATGCGGATTTGCGCGTAATCGACATTCATCGTCGGCTGGAACTGGAAGGGCAGCATCGATACCATGACGACCGTCATCACCAGCGCGCCAAAGCCGCCTGCCACAACCCAACGGCGGTTGCGCAGCGTCCAGCGCAGGATGTCCATATAGCGGTCCATCAGCGCGCCTTCGCCATGCTTTTCCTCGCCATGCGCTTTCAAGAAATAAGCGGCGATCATCGGCGTGATCATGCGGGCAACCGCCAGCGACAACAGAACGGCCGCCACCACCGTAAACCCGAAATTCTTGAAGAACTGGCCCGAGACGCCGGGCATCATCCCCACCGGCAGGAAAACGGCAACGATCGAGAAAGTGGTGGCCACCACCGCAAGGCCAATTTCATCGGCCGCGTCGATCGAGGCCTGATAGGCGGATTTGCCCATGCGCATATGGCGCACGATATTTTCAATCTCGACAATTGCGTCATCCACCAGCACGCCGGCCACAAGGCTTAGCGCCAGCATGGAAATTTGGTTGAGGCTGAAGCCCAGCAATTCCATGAACCAAAAGGTCGGGATGGCCGAAAGCGGGATGGCGATGGCAGAGATAATCGTTGCCCGCCGATCGCGCAGGAACAGCCAGACCACAAGCACCGCAAGGATCGCGCCTTCGATCATCGAAGAGAGCGAGGACTTATACTGGGCCTTGGTATAGTCGACGGTCGTGTACAGCTCGGTGAAGTGGATCTTGGGATTTTCCTTCTGGATCTTCTTCAGCTCGGCATTGACGCTGTCGTAAACCTTGACGTCCGACGCCCCCTTGGCGCGCTGGATGGAAAAGCTCAGCACCTGACGGCCATTCATGGTCGAGAGCGTCCGCTGCTCGCCATAAAGGTCGCGTACTTCGGCAATTGCCGACAATTTGACAAAGCGGCCGCCGCCCAGCGCGATATTGGTTTCGCCCAGCTGATAGGCATTGCGGGCATTGCCCAGCACGCGGACCGACTGCTCGGCCCCGGCAATCTCTGTGCGGCCACCGGCAGCGTTCAGGTTGCTTTGGCGCAGCTGGTTGTTGACCTGCGCGGCCGTGATACCCAGCGCCTGCATCTTGGCGGGATCCAGGATGACCCGGATTTCGCGGCTTACCCCGCCCGAGCGGCTAACGGCCGCCACGCCCGCAATGCCTTGTAGCCGCTTGACGACAACATCATCGACATACCAGCTCAGCTGCTCCAGCGACATATCGACCGCTTCTGCCGAAATATAGGCTATGGGTTCGCCTGTTGTGTCGACGCGGTTGACCTGGGGTTCCAAAATCCCATCAGGCAGATCGCTGCGGACCTTGGTCAACGCATCGCGGATATCGTTGACGCCCCGGTCAATATCGGTGCCCAGCTGGAACTGGACAAAGGTCATCGAGCTGCCTTCGCGCACCGTGGAATTGATCTCGTCCACGCCGTTGATGGAACGGAGCGAGGCTTCCACAATTTGGGTCACCTGTTTTTCCAGCTCGGTTGGTGCAGCGCCCGGCTGGGAGATGATGACCTGCGCGCCCGGAAATTCGATATCCGGGTTGTTGTTCACATCCATGCGGTTGAACGAGATGATCCCTGCCAGCAACAGGGCGATGAACAACACGATCGGCGGAACCGGGTTGCGGATGCACCAGGCTGAAATATTCTGCAAACCCATGGCCGATACCTTATTTGGATTGGCTGCGGACGGGGACGACAGTTTCCCCGTCGTTCAGGAAGGCCCCGGCCGAGAGCACAACCTGCTCCGATCCGTTCAGGCCGCCCAGGATGGTGATCCCGGCGTCCGACACGTCGCCCACCTTGACCGGACGACGCGAGACCTTTTTGTTCGCGCCAACCACAAACACATAATTGCCCTTTTCGTCGCTTTGGACGGCTGATTCAGGCAGCAGCGGCACCTTGGCCCGGCCAGAGCTGAGCGCGGCGGTGGCAAAGCCGCCCGGGCGAATCCCCGGATCATAAGCCAGCGCAATGCGGACCATGCCCTGGCGTGTCGCCGGGTCAATCACCGGCGGCATCTGCCAGATGCGGCCGCTATAGCTGTTGGTCGTGCCCACCGGCGTTACCTTGGCGACATGGCCAACCGCCAGCTTGGCCAGATCAGCCTCGGCAAGCTGGGCGCGCATTTCCATCTCGCCTTCCTTGGCGATGCGGAACAGCACCCCGCTGCCGCCGCCGACAACCTGGCCCGGCTCCACATTGCGGGCGAGCAACAGACCAGAGGAAGGAGCACGAATATCCAGCCGGCCAATCCGGGCGCGGTTTTCGCCAAATTGCGCGCGCGCCACGTTCAACTGCGCGGTAGCGGCATCGCGCTGGGCGGTTTTGCGGTCAATATCCGCTTTAGAAATGAAGCCGCGTTCGGCCAGCGCTTTGGCGCGATCCAACTCGTTCTGGGCAAGTCGGGCATTGGCTTCTGCAACCCGTATCTGGGCGCCAAGTGATTGCGACTGTTGGGCCTGAACCTGCCGATCAACCACCGCCAGCACTTGTCCAGCCTTTACCCAATCTCCGGCGTCCACCAGCACGCGCACGACCATGCCGCCTTCGCCCACGGCACCCACCGGCATTTCGCGCTTGGCCGCGAGCGACCCGGTTGCGCTGACCGAGCTTTCCACTTCGCGAAGACCCGGGACGATAACCGTCACACGCGGAGCCTGCTTGCCGGCTTCCCCCGTATCGGCAGGGGCGCTGCCGCCCAGAAAGCGCGAGGCAATCAGGCCGATCACCAGCACGACGCCCAGGCCAATCATAATCAGCTTGCGTCGCCGCGCCCGGGCCGCGTCCATATAATCAGACTCCAGCGTTTCCGCCTCGCGCGCTAATTTTGTTTCGACGTTCATTCTATCCGCTTTCGGCCGGACTCGGCAGGGTCAAGGGTTAGTAGCAGGTGTGTTATCTTAATAACTCACCTCATACAAGCCAAATGCGGCGCGCCATCCCCTTGCCGCCTGCGTTATTTGGGGCAGGACGCTTGTTTCTGCAAGGCCGACAAGCGGCAATCCCCTCTTTTCGGTTAGGCTTTGCATCAACGCGACGGCCATGCAATTGTTGGTACCTCTCCTTTGCAAAGGGACCATGCAGCGATGATGATTTTCGGGGGATCGGGCTGGCTGATGACAATCGTGCTCGGCGGCCTTGCCGGAGCCGTTGGCAAGTGGCTGATGCCGGGCAAAGATCCGGGCGGGCTGGTGGTCACGGTTCTGCTGGGTATTGCCGGGGCCCTGCTGATGACATTTCTGGGGCAGGTGACAGGATGGTATAAGCCTCAGCAAGGGGCAGGGCTGGTGGCGGCAATTATCGGGGCGCTGCTGTTGCTGATGGTGTACCGCGCCTTTTCCCGCCCGGCCTGACGGGCAACCCGGGTGGCGTTCAGCCTGGGTGCAGGCGCCTTCTGTCAGCCCATAAGCCAGCAGGGGCGGGCGCCTGTGGCCCGCCGGATGAAGGGAAGCAAAAAATGCGTAAATGGCCTGTCATTTTCTTAAGCGCCGTCGCGCTGGCCGCGCCCGCTTTGGCCCAGAACGGTGCGATGCCGCCAGCCGCTGGCCCCGCGGCGCCGGCCGGGACCCGGCTTGACCTTCAGGCGCGCGGTGTGGTGCGCGTGGTGCCTGATATGGCGATTGTCAGCGCAGGTGTTGTCACCCAGGCGGGCGATGCCAATGCGGCCCTGCGCGCCAATGCCGCGCGAATGGAAAAGGTGCTTGCCGCTCTCCGGGCCGCAGGCCTTGCCGACAAGGACCTGCGCACCCAGGCCGTCTCCTTATCCCCGCAATATCGCTATGCGGCCAATGAGCCACCGGTGATTACCGGCTATCAGGCCAGCAACATCGTTTCGATCCAGTTCCGCGACATCGCGAAAAGTGGGGCTATTCTTGATATTCTCGCCCAACAGGGCGCGAACGACATCAACGGGCCAAATTTTGTCGTCGAAAACCGTCGGCCCGCCGAAGACAAGGCCCGCCGCGCCGCGCTGCGGCTCGTGCAAGACCGGGCCGCCTTATACGCACAGGCTTTGGGGGTTTCCGTTCGGCAGATCGTATCGCTGAGCGAAATTGGCGAAGCCTCTGCGCCCCCGGTGCCGATGCTGATGGCACGGGCGGCCGGCGATATGGCCGAGGCAAAAACCGCAATCCTGCCCGGCGAGCAAGAAGTGGGCGTAACAATATCGGCGGTGTTTGACCTCGGCGCCCGCTAGCGGGCGATGCGCTGGCGCAGCAGCCCCAGCGCGCCCAGCGCAATCAGCACAAGGGCAATGCTATAGGCAAAGCTTTCCCCGGTCAGGCCATTATACAGGCTGGATTGGGCGACGCGGGCCCCCGCCATGCTGGCAACCATGGCGACAAGGATGTTGATGATCGCCTCGCCAGACCCGAACCCGGCGTTCCGCGCCGTGTAAATCCAGCCAAGGCTGCCCCCCAGCAGCAGGATGATGATAAGGTTGGTCATCCGTCCGGCTTAGCCGTCCGCCGGGTCAGCGGCAACCGGGGCGGCGCTGTCAAAGCCCCTGTTGGCGCTGGTACAGGCTTTTATAATGCTGGATTCGCGTTACGCGCAGACCCGGCATCCCCGACCGGTCAATCGCGCGTTGCCAGCCGGCAAATTCTTCCAGCGTCAGGCCATAGCGCTCGCAGACCTCTTCTACCGACAGCAAACCGCCATTGACCGCGGCAACAACCTCCGCCTTGCGCCGGATGACCCAGCGACGGGTGGTTGGCGCGGGCAGGCTCGCCAGCGTCAGCGGCTCTCCCAATGGCCCAATCACCTGCGATGGGCGGATCTTCTGATTTTCGATCATCGGCACCTCAAAATGACGAACGCGCCTTCTGCGTCTTGGCGTACCTTAGCGACCAGGTTTGAAGGATCGCTAAACCGGCACGGTTAAACGCGGGTTATCGCATCGCCCGCTCGCACAGCAGCTTTCGGGTCAAATAGTTGAAACTTGATGAATTTTGCTTCTCGCTTTGTGATGTCCCTTGGCTTTTTTCTTCGGCATCGCCGCGCAGGGCCCGGGTAGAAAGCCGGGCTTGGACCTGCGCGGTCGGCGTCATTGCCTGATGCGCGGCGGTTGTCGCCAACAGGCTGGGCAGATCAACCATGGTGCGCATCTGGCGGGCGCCGGCGTCCGGGTTTGCGCCAGAACAGGGGGGAGAATTTGGGTCGGTCATGGCCGCGACCATCGCACCAACGTCTAAACCCAAGGTAAATTCTGCTTTTGGGCTGCAAAAATATCGCGGCGCGGCTATGGCGATCGGCCATGAGCGATCTGTTCCAGCTTTCCGGCCCGGCCAAGGCCCGGCGCATCGTCGTGGCGATGTCCGGAGGGGTTGATTCGTCCGTCGTTGCCGGGCTGGCCGCCCAGACCGGCGCGGAAACGATCGGTATCACGCTCCAACTCTATGATCATGGCGCGGCGGTGAACCGCGCGGGCAGCTGCTGTGCCGGGCGCGACATTCGCGATGCGCGTGCCGTGTGCGAGCGGCTGGGCATTGCCCATTATGTGTTCGACCATGAAAGCCGGTTTCGCGACACGGTGATCGATCAATTTGCAGAAGATTATCTGAACGGGCGCACCCCCATCCCCTGTGTGCGTTGCAATATGGGCGTAAAGTTTACCGATCTTTTCCGGCTCGCGCGCGAATTGGGGGCCGATTGTCTGGCCACCGGCCATTATGTGCGCCGGGTGATGGGCGACGCCGGGGCAGAGCTTCACCGCGCGCATGATCCGGCGCGCGACCAGAGTTATTTCCTATTTGCCACCACCCAGGCCCAGCTTGATTATCTGCGCTTCCCATTGGGCGGGCTGCCCAAGGCAGAGGTGCGGGCGATGGCCGAAAAGATGGGGCTGGCGGTCGCGATGAAGCCCGATAGTCAGGATATCTGCTTTGTCCCCAATGGCGATTATGCCTCGGTTGTGCGCAAGGTGCGGCCCGAAGCCGAGACGGACGGCGCTATTGTCGACATGGACGGACGCGAACTTGGCCGTCATCGCGGGCTGATCCATTATACCGTCGGCCAGCGCCGCGGGCTTGAAATTGGCGGCCTTGCCGAACCGCTTTATGTCGTGCGGCTCGATCCGGAAAAGCAGCAGGTTATCGTGGGGCCAAAGCGGGCCCTTGCGGTTTCGGCGGCGCGGATCAGCGAACCCAATTGGCTGGCGCAGGTGCAAGGGCGGCCGATCATGGCCAAGGTGCGATCGCTTGCCAAGCCCACGCCCGCGGTGTTGCGCGGCGACTGGCTGGAATTTGAGGCGCCCGAATATGGGGTCGCCCCCGGCCAAGCCGCGGTGCTCTATGATGGGGATCGTGTCATCGGCGGCGGCTGGATTGAGGAAACCCGCGCGGCCGATATCGCTGTGGCCGCCTAGGGCTGGAACGGCGCGGGCTGGCACCCCAGCACGGGATCAAAACGGACAGTCCGGCTGGCGATCAGCGGCACGCTTGCGCGAATTTCCTTGCGCGCCGGATTTTCGGACAGCTGGATCAATTCCATCCCCGGTTCAAAATCCTTGTGGCAATCGGCAAGGCTGCGATTGCCGATATAGCGGCAGCCGCACGCCACGCGCGCGCCATAGCCCACGCCCAGCTCTAAGAGCGGTTTTTGCCGCCAGGCATAAACGCCCGCGGCCAGTAATAGGCCCAGCAGCATAAGGGCTATGGGGATAGGGCGCAGGATCCGGCTTGCTTTCATCGTCGGCCAGCTTAGGCTCGGCTTATGGCAATGAAAAGTGGCATCAGACCCAAATTCTGGAAGGGCGCATTCAGCGTCGCGCTGCTTGCGGCCCTTGGTGCGTCGGCAGCACCGGGCCCGCGGCCGCTTGACCCGCTCTTTGCGCCGGGCACGGAAGAAACGCGCGCTGCGCTTTTGATCCAGAACGGCAAGGTGATCGAAAAGCGCTATGCGCCCGGCTATTCAGATGCCAACCGCTTCATCAGTTGGTCGATGGCCAAATCCGTCACTGCCGTGCTGATCGGGGAATTGGTCGCGGACGGCAAGCTGCAACTGGACGCGCCGGTGCCCTTTGCTGAATGGCACGGTGCGGGCGATCCGCGCGCCAAGATTACGCTGCGGCATATGCTCAACATGGCGTCCGGCCTGTCGCATACGGAAATTGGCGACCCGATTTATGCGTCGGATACCAACCGGATCCTGTTTGTCGACGGGACGGGGGCCATGGCCGCCGCGGCCATCGCCAAGCCGCTGGAAGCCGCGCCGGGCAGCAAGTTTGAATATAGCTCGATGACGTCGCTCTTGCTGTCTGAACTGATCACCCGGCAGTTGACCGACAGTCGGGATCCCAAGACCCGCGCCAGGGCCTATCGCGCCTTTGCCGCAGAAAGGCTGTTCCGTCCGGCGGGCATCACCAGTGCGGTGCTCGATTTTGATGGCGCAGGGACACAGATTGGCGGGTCGATCCTTTATATGTCGCTTGAGGACTGGGGCCGGTTTGGCAAGGTCTTGCTGGATGGTAAGGGCGAGGCCAAGGCACCGATCATCACCGCAGATTGGCTGCGCTTTCTGCGCACGCCCAGCCAGCGCGATGGCGGCTATGGCGGGCAAATCTGGCTCAACCGCCCGCGCCCGGCCGGGTCGGATGCGGCGCTCTTCCCGGGTCAGGGCCCTGCAAGCCTGACGTCTGCCATCGGCCATCTTGGCCAATATGTGATTGCCTCGCCGGATCAGGGCGTCGTGCTGGTCCGCCTGGGCAAGACCAATGATCCTGATTTGGGGCCCGTGCGCACGGCGCTGGCCCAGATCATCACCGCGATGCCCGCAAAGGATAGCCCGAATGCCCTGCCTTAATGCCCGGATTTTCAGTTTTCTGCTGCGCTCGACGGGCATGGTCCGTCGCAACTTTGCTGGCGGCGAGGCGCTCGACCGGGCAATCGCCAAGGCGCGGCAGGCGCCGCCCCAATTGCCGACCAAAAAGCAGCGCGCGCGGCTGGATATCCGCGAAGAAAGCTTTGCCGGATGCCCGGTTTGGCATATCGCCCCCAAGGGCCATGCCAGCCCGCGCCGGCTCGTCTATTTCCATGGCGGGGGCTATATTTATGCGGCGTCCAACTTCCATTGGGCGTTTTTGTGCCATCTTGCCGAGGCGCATGGGGTGGCCATCATCGCCCCGCTTTACCCATTGGCGCCCGAACATGATGCCGCGGCCATAACCGGCTTTGCGCTCGATTTTTACAAGGATTTGCTGCGGACCCATAAGGCGGCGGATCTTGTCGTCGGTGGGGACAGCGCTGGGGCAGGGCTGACAGCTGCCTTGTTGATGGCGGTGCGCGATGCCGGACTTGCCTTGCCGCACCGCGCGTTGTTGATCTGTCCGTGGCTCAATGCCGAACCTGATCATCCCGATCAGGCGCAGATTGAGCCGCGCGACGCGATCTTGACGATCAGCGGCATCGCCGATGCCGGGCGGCGCTATGCGCGCGAATTGTCGGTCAAGGACCCGCGGGTCAGTCCGATCCACGGAGATTGGTCGGGCCTGCCCGATATTTTCATGCTGGCAGGCGGCGATGATATTCTGGTTGTGGATGCGCGCGCCCTAAAAGCAAAAATGCCTGACGTCGCTTATGAAGAAGCCGCCGGCATGATCCATGACTGGCCGATCTTCACCTTTCCCGAAAGCCGGGCGGCGCAGGCGCGGATTGCCCGGTTTGTGCTTGGCTGATTGCGCTTAAGCTCAGGCCGGGCGTTCTTCGGCCGGGTGACCATCCGGGTCGGGATGGATGATGACTTCGGTATTGGGAAATTCCGCCATCAGCTTTTCTTCCACCTCGTCCATCACGCGATGGGCTTGGGCAACCGTCATCTCGGCATCGACCCAGACATGGAATTGCACAAAGTCGCGCGCGCCGCTGGATCGGGTACGAAAATCATGGATGCCGCGCAGTTCTGGATGGGCTTGAGCGACCGCCAGAAAGCGCTGGCGCTTTTCTTCCGGCCATTCCCGGTCCATCAGTTGATCCACGGCATGGACGGCAACGCCCCAAGCGTGCCAGACAAGCCAGACAGCAATCGCGACGCCAAACACCGCGTCTGCCCCGCGCAGGCCCAGAATGGCATCCAGCACCAGCGCGACGATGACCGAGCCATTCAGCATCAGGTCGCTTGAATAATGGGCGCTGTCCGCTGAGATCGCGATTGAGCCGGTTTGACGGACAATCCGCCGCTGGTACCAGATCAGGCAAAAGGTCGCCGCAATCGCAAAGACGGAAACGGCGATCCCCAGCGTGGGGTGTTCTGGCGCGGCCCCCGAGCCGAGCCGCGATATCGCCCGCCAGGCGATGCCGATGGCCGACAGCGCGATCAGCCAGGTCTGAAACAGCGCCGACAAGGCCTCTGCCTTACCATGGCCAAAGCCATGATCTGCATCAGACGGCTCATGCGCAAGCCGCACGGAATATAAGGTGACCAGCGAGGCAATGATATCAAGCGCGGTATCCGCAAGCGACCCCAGCACCGAGACGGAGCCGGTGCTGATGCTGGCCCAGATTTTCAGCCCCAACAAGGTGGATGCCATCGCCACGCTGGCGATGGCCGCGCGCGAGGCCAGGCTGGCCCGTTCGGCGGCGGGCAGCGCCGATTTGTGGGGGTCGTGGCTCATATCCATCAGCGGTTGCCTCTAGGGGTAGAGCAGGGTTTCGGACCAGCCGTCGCCCTGTTTGAGAAACAGGCGGCGGTGGTGGAGGCGGTGTTCGCGATCTTCCCACAGTTCAATGCGTTCCGGTGTCACGCGATAGCCGCCCCAATGAGGCGGGCGGGGCACCTCCTGCCCGTCATAGCGGGCCTTCATCTCGTCAAACCGGGCTTCAAAGGTCGCGCGCTGATCCAGAGGCTCGGATTGCAGCGAAGCCCAGGCTCCCAATTGGGAATCCCGCGCCCGCGACGCAAAATAGGCGTCGGCTTCAGCGGCTGAAACCGGGCTGACCGGGCCTTCCACCCGAACCTGCCGCCGCTGCGACTTCCAGTGGAACAACAGCGCCGCGCGGCCATTGGCAGAAAGCTGCGCGGCCTTGCGGCTGCGCTGATTGGTGTAAAAGACAAAGCCGTCCGGGCCATGGCC
The DNA here is from genome assembly GCA_046074265.1 of Chakrabartia sp. Classification (GTDB taxonomy): domain Bacteria; phylum Pseudomonadota; class Alphaproteobacteria; order Sphingomonadales; family Sphingomonadaceae; genus Aquisediminimonas. The sequence goes on along the minus strand of JBJTNW010000020.1, from coordinate 45,308 downwards.
CTTAAGCAGCACCATCCGGACGCTTGGCTGGCCCGTTGCATCCACCGTGGCAAGCGCCATTGCATTTGAATCGTTGATCTCGCTCTGGCGGGCCTCGGCCAGCCAGATGTCAAACTGAGCAATAGGATCTGTCATGTGCCGCGTTTAGCCGAGCCGGCCGGGGTTGAACAGGGGCGAGGTCCACCACTTATTTGACGCGACGCACCCGGATGGCGCTGCCGCCATTGATATTGGCCATGAAGCTGCCAAGCGCTGCCTTGCGAATGCGGATCGCATCTCCCACACGCGGGCTCAGCGCCAGATCACCGCCGGTCTGCGCCCAAACCGCGCCATCTTCCAGCGTCATAACCCAGCTGCCATCCAGCGCCTGGCGCACGCTGCGCAGCCGCCCTTCAACCGCCGAGAGGCTGGCCTCGGGCGCCGGATCGCGGTTGAGTTGGGCAAGGACTTTCTGGTCGCTGCCCGACAGGCCAAAATTATCCTTGCGGGCCGCTGCAACCGCCGAGCGATCAATGACCACAAGGTTTTTGCGGGCAATTTCATCCGACAAGGTGGCGACGCGGGCATCATAGCAGGCCAGCCGTTCCGCCTCGGCAGGTTTCGCCCGGCATGTTACAAGATCGTCAACAAGATCAGCCGCCTGCGCGGGCATGGCGCCGCCTGCGATGGCCATGAAGAAGAATGTCCCTGTTCCAATCGCGTGACGCATTCGACACCCCTTCTTCTTGTTTGGCTGACCAATTTAGGGACAAGCTAAGCGAAAGGCGAGTGTTGCACAAAGACAACAACCCGTGCGAACTTGTGACTCTTGGGCGTGATTGAGATTGCTTTGCCGCAGGTCGAGGCGCAATGGCACGCTCAAGCCAGTCTGGGGTGGAAAATTACAGGCATCTGTAATGAAATCCTTGAAACTGGCGAAGATAATGAAGTGTGAGATTTATATCTCGTGCTCTCCAGAAAGGGACTGGAACGTGAAAAAAACTTCCAAGTTTACGAGCCTCAAGACCGGCGTCGCGCCGGTGGTGCTCGGCATGACCATGCTTGCTACGCCGGCTCTGGCGCAGGAAGCATCGGCCGATGCTTCCGACGTCATCGTCGTGACCGGCTCGCGTATTCCGCAGCCGAACCTCGAAGGTCCGAGCCCGGTGACCACCGTCAGCGCTCAGGATCTGAAGCTTCAGGGTGTTACCCGCGTTGAAGACATGCTGAACAGCCTGCCGCAGGTTTTTGCCGGCCAGGCCAGCACGCTGTCGAACGGCGCAACGGGTACCGCCACCGTCGACCTTCGTGGTCTGGGCTCCACGCGCACGCTCGTTCTCGTGAACGGCCGTCGCCTGATGCCGGGTGACCCGAGCTCGTCCGCGGCTGACTTGAACGCTGTTCCGGAATTCCTCGTCAAGCGCGTTGAAGTCCTGACCGGCGGTGCCTCGTCGACCTATGGTGCCGACGCCGTCGCTGGCGTTGTCAACTTCATCATGGACCGCGACTTCACCGGCCTGCGTGCCGATGCGCAGTACAGCTTCTATCAGCACAGCAACAGCAACGACATTACGCCGCCGCTGCTTGATGCGCGTCGCAATGCCGGCTTCTCGGGCTTTGATTACCCGACGGGCAGCGTGACCGATGGCGAAACCGTCAACGCGTCGCTTGGCTTCGGCACCAAATTTGCTGATGACCGTGGCCACCTGACCACCTATTTCAGCTACCGCAAGGTGAAGCCGGTTCTCCAGTCGAACCGCGACTACAGCGCCTGCACCATCCAGAACCGCAACGCGACGGATTTGCAGTGCGGTGGTTCGTCGACTTCGGCGCCGGGCAACGCGCTGATCTTTGAAGATGGCGGCACGTCGTCGACCTTCTACCAGATCGGTCCGGATCGTACCCTGATCCCGGGTCGTACGCGTTACAACTTCGCGCCGACCAACTATTATCAGCGTCCGGATGAACGCTATTCGGCCGGCTTCTTCGCGGATTACGAAATCAGCGATGCTGTGAAGCCGTACATGGAGTTCATGTTCATGGACGACCGTTCGGTCGCCCAGATCGCGCCGTCGGGTGACTTCGGCAACACGCTCTCGATCAACTGCGACAACCCGACCCTGTCGGCGCAGGCGCTTGAGACGATCTGCAACCCGTCGAACCTGATCACCGGCTTCCTCGGCACCTTCCCGCTGACGGCCGTTACCAATCCGGACGGCGAAGCCGGCCCGGTTGACTTCATCGATCCGACCACGGGTGAAACGTACAACCGTGCGTTCTTCCAGCTGCTGCGTCGTAACGTTGAAGGTGGTCCGCGTCAGGCTGACCTCCAGCACACGGCCTATCGTGGCACGATCGGCGTTAAGGGCGACCTGAGCCCGGCTTGGTCGTACGACGCTTATTATCAGTATGGCCGCACCAACTATGGCCAGACCTACAGCAACGAATTCTCGGTCGCTCGTCTGACGAACGCCCTGGACATCGTTGAAGGTCCGAATGGTCCGATCTGCCGCGTCACGCGTGCCGGTACGGATCCGAACTGCGTTCCCTATGACCTGTTCAGCGGCCAGATTTCGCAGGCTGCTCTGAACTATGTCTCGGGCATCGGCTTCCAGCGCGGGACCGTTTCGGAACAGATCGCCAGCGGCTCCATCACGGGTCTGCTTGGGGAATATGGCGTGAAGTCGCCCTGGTCCGACAATGGCGTCGCCATCAACGTTGGTGCTGAATATCGTCGTTCGAGCCTGGATCTGAAGACCGACACGGCCTTCCAGACCGGCGACCTGACCGGCCAGGGCGCTCCGACCCTGCCGATTTCGGGCCGCGTGACGGTTAAGGAACTGTTCGGCGAAGCTTCCGTTCCGATTGTGAGCGACAGCTTCATCAAGGACATGACCTTCACCACCGGTTATCGTCACTCGAGCTATGACGTGAATGGTGCGGGCGTGAACAACTCGTTCAAGACCGACACCTACAAGTTCGGCCTCGAACTGGCGCCGATCAGCGACATCCGTTTCCGTGCCGGTTATAACCGCGCGGTGCGTGCGCCGAACATCCAAGAGCTGTTCGCTGCAACCTTTGTCGGTCTGTCGGGTTCGTCGGATCCGTGCGCGGGCTTCACCATCACGGCGGATGACGTTGGCTGTCTGGCCCAGGGTCTGAGCGTTGGCCAGAAGGTCACCGGCAACCCGGCGGGTCAGTACAACGCGCTGCTCGGTGGTAACCCGAACCTGAAGCCGGAAAAGGCCACGACCAAGTCGTTCGGCGTGATCTTCCAGCCGGGCTTCCTGCCGCGCTTCTCGATGACCGTCGATTATTTCGACATCAAGGTGAAGAACGCGATCCAGGCGTTCGGTGCCGACGCGATCGTCAACGATTGCGCCAACACCGCGCGTGAACTGTCGTGCTCGCTCGTCAACCGTAACCCGGTATCGGGCTCGCTGTGGCTCGACAGCTCGGGGTATATCACGAACCTGCCGAGCAACATCGGTGGCGTCCACACGGCGGGCGTCGACGTCAATGCGAACTACTCGCATGAAGTCGGCAAGCTCGGCACCGTGGCCATCAACCTGATCGGCACCTATCTCGACAAATATGTCGTCGATAACGGTCTGTCGGAAGTCTATGACTGTGCCGGTCTCTATGGTTCCAGCTGCGGCGTTCCGGCGCCGAAATGGCGCCACAAGGCTCGTCTGTCGTGGAACCTGCCGAACGGCATCGGCCTGTCGGGTCAGTGGCGTTACTTCGGTGGGGTTGATATCGACTTCACCAGCCCGAGCGCGACGCTCGCCGGCAACTATGACGCGTTCAACGCGCGCATCGGTGCCAAGAGCTACTTCGATCTCACGGCAACCTTCAAGTTTGCCGACAAGTTCAAGTTCACGCTGGGTGCCAACAACATCCTCGACAGCGAACCGCCGCTGGTGGGTTCGGGTCGTGCCGATGGTACGCGCAACCCGTGCGGCAGCGGCTGCAACGGCAACACCTATCCGGCCGTCTATGACGCGCTGGGCCGTTACATCTACGCTGGCGTCTCGTTCGACTTCTAAGTCGCAACGCGCTTGAAAAAGGGGACGGCAGGGCTTTGCTCTGCCGTCTCTTTTTTTATGGGGTCAGCGGCCTGCCGCCGGGCGGTTGACCAAAAGGGATGATTAGCGCCAAGAGGGTGATGTGACGGACGGCCCATTGAACGAGCAGACAGTCCAGATTTTGCAAGGGGCGATGGGCCATGTCCGTCGCGGAGAGATGGCGGCTGCTCAGGCGCTTGTTGACCAGGGTCTGTCTGAAGGGGTCGATCCGCTTCCCTTGCATGAATTTATGGGCATCGCCTTGTGCCGCGCGGGCAATTTTGCCGAGGGCGCCGCCCATCTGCGCCGCGCTTATGATCTTGCCCCGCCCCATCCGGACCGCGCCCGCATGGTGATGACCGCGCTGATAGATGCTAGTGATTGGGCCGGCGCGCTCTCAGTTGCCACCGATGCGATGCTCGACGCCGACGCTTCGGGCCGCCTTGCCCGGCTGCGCGCCTTTGCGCTCCAGCAACTGGAGCGCCATGACGAGGCCGCGCAGGCCTATCGCCAGATTTTGGCGCGGACACCCGATGATTTTGAAGCCTGGAACAATCTGGGAAATGCCGAAGCATCGCGCGGCGATTATGCAGCGAGCGTGGTCGCGCTTAAAGAGGCGCTGAAGCGTCAGCCAGACAATGGGCCGGTTGCACTCAATTGCGCGGTCTCGCTGGCCGAAGCGGGGGAGGTGGCCGAGGCCGAGACCCTGCTTGAGGCCTTTTTGCAGCGCCATCCTGCGGACTGTCATGCCCTTGTTGAATTGGCCGGTATCAAAAAGCTGCTGGGCAATGAAGGAGAGGCAATTGCCTGTCTGGAGCGCGCGGTGACAGCCGAGCCAGACAATGCCGATCTTTGGCTGAAGCTGGGCACCGAGCATCAGGCCTTGCTTCAGACGGAGCCGGCGGACCGGGCCTTGCAGACCGCGCTGCGGCTCAACCCGGGGCTGGGCGATGCCTATCTGCTGCGGGCGCTGCTGCTGGAACATACCAATCGTGAAGAAGAGCTGACGGCTTTGGTCGCGGCGGCCGAGCGTCATGTTGCGGACCAGAATATCCTGCGCTTCCTGCGCGCCATGGTGCTGTGGCGCGACAAGGATTATGCCGCCGGTCTGGACATGATCCAAAGCGTGGACCCGGCGCTTGATCCGGTTCGGACCGCCCAGCTAACGGGCCAGTTCATGGATCGGCTGGGCGCGGCAGATCCGGCTTTTGCCCAATTTTCTCGCGTTAACGAGTTGCATCGCGCAAGCCCGGAAAAGCCCGTTGAAAAGGCCAGCCAATTTCGCGCTCAACTCGCTGAAAATCATGCCCTGACCACCGCAGACTGGGTAAGCAGTTGGCAGCCTGTGCCCGGCGATGACGGGCCTGCCCCGGTCTTTCTTGTGGGCTTTCCGCGGTCGGGCACGACGTTGCTCGACACCCTTTTGATGGGCCATGCCGAGGTTGAGGTCATGGAGGAACGGCCCACGATCCATGCCGTTGAGGCGGCGTTGGGCTCTTGGGACCGGCTGGCCGGTTTGAGCGCGGAAGAGATAGGGCAGCTTCGCCAAGTCTATCGTGACGAAGCGCGCCGTTGGACGCCCTGCGCGCCGGGGCGGCTGCTTGTCGACAAATCGCCGCTCTACATGAACAAGCTGCCGGTGATCTTGCGGCTCTTTCCAGAGGCACGGTTCATCCTGGCCTTGCGCCATCCGATGGACGTGCTGCTCAGCTGTTATGTCACCAATTTCCGTCTCAATTCGGCGATGAGCAATTTCCTGTCGCTGGAAGGCGCAGCGGGGCTTTACGACGCCTCCTTTAGCTTTTGGACGCATTGTGCCCAGCTGTTTGCGCCGCCGGTTTTTCAGGTCCGCTATGAGGATATGGTGGCAGACAAGGCGGCGACCATCCGGCCCTTGTTCGACTGGCTTGGCTTGAGCTGGCAGGAAGCCGTTCTGGATCACCAGAAGACGGCCCTGTCCCGCGGGATTATCACCACCGCCAGCTATGCGCAGGTAACCGAGCCTATTTACACGCGCAGCCGCGGGCGGTGGGAAGCCTATCGCACCCAAATGGCGCCGATCCTCCCGATCATCCGGCCCTGGGCCGAGCGCTTTGGATATGAGCTGTGACGGAGGCACTTTCGCCTGAAGCGCTTGAAGCCAAGGCCGATCAGGCCTCTGCCGCCGGGGATTTGGTGGCCGCGCAACAGGCGCTTGAAGAATTGGTCGCCGTTGCGCCTAGCGCTGGCCGCTGGTTCAAACTTGGCTCGGTCCGCGCGGCGCGCGGTCAGGTGCGGCCGGCGCTTGCGGCCGTTGAGCAGGGGCTGGCCTTGGCCCCGCTGGATTTTATGGGCTTGTTAAGCCGGGCCTCGCTGTTGGAGCGCTTGCAAGTCCCGGGCTTTGGCGAGGCCTTTGGGCGGGCCCTAGCCCAGCGCCCAGAAGGGCCGCTGCCGACCGGGCTGGCGCGGATGCTGGCCCATGCCCAAAGCGCCTATGATGCCTTTTGCGCGCAGCATGATGCAGAGCTTCAGGCCGTTCTTGCCCCGGCTAGGGCGGCGGCCAGCGCTGAAGAGCAACGGCGGATGGATCGCTTCCGGACCAACGCATTGCGGACAACCCGGGTGTTCCACAGCGAGCCCAGCCATTTCCATTATCCCGGCCTTGTCGAACGTGAGTTCCACGACGACCGGGATTTTCCGTGGCTGGCAGAGCTGGAGGCGATGACCGATATCATCCGGGACGAGTATCTGGCCGTTGCCAGCCGTCAGGATGGGGAGCGCGTGCCCTATATCCGCTATGCCGAGCATGAGCCGCTGCGCCAATGGGCAGCGCTTAACAATAATCTTGATTGGACGGCTGTCCATCTGACGCAATTTGGCCGGGAAATTGCCGCCAACAGCCAGCATTGCCCGCGCACCATGGACCTGTTGTCGCGCCTGCCTCAGCCGGGCATTGCCGGTTGTTCCCCCAATGCGGTTTTCTCCGTCCTCGCGCCCCATACCCATATTCCGGCGCATAGTGGCGTGACCAATACGCGGCTCTTGTGCCACTTGCCGCTCATCGTGCCGCCGGGTTGCTGGTTCCGCGTGGGGGCCGAAACGCGCGAATGGGTCCCCGGCAAGGCCTTTGTCTTTGATGACACGATCGAGCATGAGGCCAGTAACCCGACCGACGAGCTTCGTGTTGTGCTGATTTTTGATATTTGGCACCCCGGGCTCTCCCAAACTGAGCAGGCAGCCGTGCGCGCCTTGCTTGAGGCCGAGGCGCAGGGCGCCGCGCTCGCGCTTTAAGGACGCGGCGGTTGATGTGGCCCACGGGCCACAGTGAAAGCAGATTTCCATCGACCTGAAGCGGCAGCGTGAACCTCTGCGCTGGTGCCGCGTTGTCGTCACTTCTTCGGAAGCGCGTATCGGCGGGGGCACCGGCCGTGCTTGCGGGGGGACGGGCGCTTGCCCGTTGTCCAGACGCAGCAAAAAGGGTCCAGCATCGTGCAACTTCTTTCTTTCTCTATGTCCCCGCGCAGCCAGATCGCTGCCGGCGTCGCCACGGGCGTGATGGCTATCGCGCTTCTTGCAGGGCCCGCGGCCGCCCAACCCACCCAAGACCCGCCTAGCGGCGATGTTTCGGCGCAGGCCGATGGATCACCAGCCCAACCTCAAGGCAGCGAAATTATCGTCACCGGATCGCGCATCGCCCGGCCGGAGCTTGAGGCAAATGTGCCGATTGCCGCCGTCACGTCTGAAGCCTTGCAGGAAGATGCGGCCATCAACGTGCAGGATACGCTGGCAGAGCTGCCGCAGGTGGGCATTGGCAGCACGCGCACCAATTCCAACTTCCTAACCGGCGCAAACGGCGTTGCCACCGTCAATCTGCGCAACCTTGGGTCCAGCCGCACTCTGGTGCTGGTCAATGGCCGGCGGTTCGTTTCGGGCCTTGCCGGGTCGTCCGCCGTCGATATCAACAATATCCCGACCGACTTTATCGATCGCGTCGATATCGTGACGGGTGGCGCATCTGCCATTTATGGGTCGGAAGCGATTTCGGGCGTCGTCAACTTCATCCTCAAAGACAAGTTTGAGGGCATTCAGGCGCGCGGCCAATATGGCATTACCGAACGCGGCGATAACCCGCGCTATATGGGCAGCCTGACCGCCGGGCAGAGCTTTATGGATGGTCGGGCGAACATCCTCGCCAACTTCACTTATGACAAGGATGCCGGGCTGTTTTCGCGCAAGCGCGACATTTCGGATCAGGATTGTTTCCTCAATGCCTCGCCGGATGAATGCGGCCCGGCCTTCTACTCCTCTTATGCTGCGCAAGGCCGGTTTGAACTGCTCGACGCCAATGGCGCGCGCGCCAATGTGCTCAATGGGCAAGGCCTCTTCACCTTTGATCCGGACAATGCCTTGGTAGAAGGCTTTCCGGTCGGCTCTGGCTTCAACCGCAATGCGGCGCGCCGCATCTCGGTGCCGCTGGAACGCTATCTGGGAAGCGCGCTGGTCAATTTCGAGGTTGTCGATGGCGTGACGCTTTATGCCGAGGGAACCTATGGCCGGGTCAAATCGAGCAGCCAGATTGAAGCGACGCCGCTGGATTACACCGATATCTATGATGGCTCGGCGGGTAATCTTGGCATTCCGATTACCAACCCCTTCATCCCCGCAGACGTGGCGGCAGCAATTGCCGCGGCGAATTCAGATGCTGATCCGACCAATGATGTGGCCGCGCTTGGGTTCCGCCGACGTCAGGTGGAGGTGTTCAGCCGGTCCAACCGGGCGGACCGCGAAACCTGGCGCGTGGCCGCGGGCATACGCGGCAATGTGATGAACGATTTCCGCTATGACGTCAGCTATGTCTACGGCCATTTGCGCGACAACACATCGTCGGAAGACATTGATAATGCGCGTTATCGTCAGGCGCTCAATGCCATTGTTGATCCCACGACGGGCGCTATCGTCTGCGCTGATCCGGCGGCCCGGGCGGCTGGATGCGTGCCGATCAACCTTTTTGGCTATAACACCGCCTCGCCCGAAGCGTCGGCCTATGTCCGCTCGGCCATTCCCAAATCGGAAGAGGTGACGAACACTCAACACGTTGTCTCTGCCAACCTGTCGGGCGATCTGATGGAATTGCCGGGCGGCAAGCTCGCAATTGCCGTTGGCGCTGAATATCGGCGGGAAAGCAGCGTCGATGATCTTGATGATCTGACCAATACGGGCGGCAATTCTGGCAACCTCATCCCCGATACGCGCGGTAAATTCCATGTCTGGGAAGCTTATGGCGAGGTCAATGTCCCGCTGATCTCGGAAAAGCCGATGTTCCATTATCTGGGGCTTACCGGCGCGGCCCGTTATTCTGACTATTCAACAATTGGGAATGTCTTCAGCTGGAATGCGGGCGCAGAATGGGCTCCGTTTGACGGGCTGCGTCTGCGCGGCGTTTATGCGGTGGCCAATCGCGCGCCCAACATCGGAGAACTCTTCTCGGCCCCGGCAGAGACTTTCCCCACTGTGACAGACCCGTGCATCGGCGTTTCGGCCTCGGCCTATAACAGCTCAACAACAACCGCCGCGCAGGCGGCTGCCTGCCGCGCCTTGCCCGGCTATGCGGCCAATGTCGGGGCCAGCACCAATGGCGCCTTCTTCTACGATCTTGCCGATATTCAGGGCATTAACGGCTTTGATGGCGGCAACACCAACTTGCAGGAGGAAACCGCACGGACGATCACCCTAGGCGGCGTATTAACGCCACGCGCCATCCCCGGCTTTGCGCTCTCGGTCGATTATTTCCACATCAAGGTCAAGGATGCGATCGGCACGGTGCCGCGCGATGTGTCGATCGGTCAGTGCCTCGAAACCGGCGACGCGGCTTTTTGCAACAATGTCCTGCGTGATCCGAATACGGGCCGCCTGCTCACCGTCAACTCGCAGCTGGCAAACATCGCTGATCTGAAGACCAGCGGGATCGACGTCGCCCTGCGCTACAACCGGGCCTTGGGGCTGGTGGCGGACGACCGGCTCGATCTCAACGTCTATTACACCTATCTGATCTCGTTGGAAAAACGGGCTTTTGCCGGGGCTCCCTTGGAAGAAAATCGTGGCCAGTTGAGCGGCGATGGCCGTTTGGGCGCGGGCTTTAAGCACAAGGCGTCAGCGCGGATCGGCTATTCGGTAAAGAACGTCACTTTGTCGTGGCAGGTCAACTATCTGGGCAAAATCCAGGATACGCTGGGCGGCTATGGGGATGACGGGCTCGACCGTTTGAACACCGTGGGCGATGCCTTTTACCACGACGTGCAGGCGCGCTTCCGGGCCGGCCAGGATGAGCGGTTTGAATTTTATGTCGGCGTCGACAACCTGTTTGATCGCGCGCCGCCCTTCCTGCCGAGCGGCTTTGCCTCGGACGTGACGGGGACCGAAACAGCCGCCGACACCTATGATCCGTTTGGCCGGCGCTATTATGCCGGGGCTCGCGTGCGGTTCTAATCTAAACAAGGCCCTCCCCCTGTCCCTTCCGCAAGCGGGGGATAGGGGAGGGCCGTTGTTTCAGCTCAGGACCAACTGCCCATCGCCTTCATCGACATGGACGGTTGACCCATCGGGCACATCGCCGCGCAGGATTTTGTCGGCGAGCGGGTCTTGCAGATATTTCTGCACCGCGCGCTTCAAGGGCCGGGCGCCATAGACCGGATCATAACCCACCCGGCCCAGCCAGGCCCGCGCCGCTTCTGTCAGGTCAAGCGAGACCTTGCGCTCGGCCAGAAGCTTCGCCACGCGGCCCACCTGAATATCGACAATCGGGCCCATATGGTCGGCGCCCAGCCGGTGGAACAGAATGATCTCATCCAAACGGTTGAGAAATTCGGGCCGGAAATGGGCGCGAACAATGTCCATCACCTGCGGCTCGACGCTCTCGACGCTTTCCCCTTCGCCCAGTCCCGCGATGAATTGCGATCCCAGATTAGAGGTGAGGATGATGATCGTGTTCGTAAAGTCCACGGTGCGACCCTGCCCATCGGTCAGACGGCCATCATCCAGCACTTGAAGCAGCACGTTGAACACATCGCCATGGGCTTTTTCGACCTCGTCGAACAGCACGACCTGATAGGGCCGACGCCGGACCGCCTCGGTCAGCACGCCGCCTTCATCATAGCCAACATAGCCCGGAGGTGCCCCGATCAGCCGGGCGACCGAGTGCTTTTCCATAAACTCTGACATGTCGATGCGAACCATCGCGCTTTCATCATCGAACAAGAAACCCGCCAGTGCTTTGGTCAGCTCTGTCTTGCCAACACCCGTGGGCCCCAAGAACAGGAACGAGCCAAGCGGCCGGTTGGGGTCTTGCAGGCCCGCGCGCGCGCGCCGCACGGCGGTGGAAACGGCGTGGACCGCATCTTTTTGCCCGATCACCCGCCTGCCCAGCTCGGCTTCCATCTGGAGCAGCTTTTCGCGCTCACCCTCCAGCATCTTGTCGACCGGAATGCCGGTCCAGCGCGAGACGATGGCCGCGATATCATCCTGCGTCACTTCCTCGCGCAGCATCGCGCCTGCGGCCGCGCCCTGGGCATCTTCCAGCTGCTTTTCGAGCGCAGGGATGGTGCCGTAGGAAAGCTCGCCCGCCTTGGCGAGGTCGCCACTGCGCTGGGCCTGTTCCAGCTGTCCGCGGGCCGCGTCCAGCTGTTCCTTGATCCGCGCTTCGGCGTGAATCTTTTCCTTCTCGGCCTGCCAGCGCTGGGTAAGCGCGGCGGATTGCTCTTCCAGATTGGCGAGATCAGCCGACAGGGTTGCGAGCCGGTCTTTGGAGGCGGCATCGCTTTCCTTCTCAAGCGCCAGTTGTTCGATCTTCATCTGGATGATCTTGCGATCAAGCGTCTCGATTGCTTCGGGCTTGGATTCCACCTCCATGCGGATGCGGCTTGCCGCCTCGTCCATCAGGTCGATCGCCTTATCGGGCAGAAAGCGATCGGTGATGTAGCGATTGGCAAGCGTGGCCGCGGCGACAATCGCCGCATCGGTGATCCGCACGCCGTGGTGCAGTTCATATTTCTCCTTCAGCCCGCGCAAGATGGAAATGCTGTCTTCCACCGTCGGCTCGCCCACAAATACGGGCTGGAAGCGACGTTGGAGCGCGGCGTCCTTTTCCACATATTTGCGATATTCATCGAGCGTAGTCGCGCCGATGCAGTGCAACTCCCCGCGCGCCAGGGCCGGCTTTAAAAGGTTGGAGGCATCCATAGCGCCATCGGTTTTGCCCGCGCCGATCAGCGTGTGCATTTCATCGATGAAGAGAACAATCTGCCCTTCGGCGGCCTTTACTTCGTCCAGCACGCCTTTCAGCCGTTCTTCAAATTCACCGCGATATTTGGCGCCGGCAATCAGCGCGCCCATGTCGAGCGCCATCAGCGTCCGGTCCTTGAGCGTGTCTGGCACATCGCCATTGGCAATGCGCAGGGCAAGGCCTTCAGCAATCGCCGTTTTGCCCACGCCGGGTTCGCCGATCAGCACCGGGTTGTTTTTGGTGCGCCGGGCAAGGATTTGGACGGTGCGGCGGATTTCCTCGTCACGGCCAATGACGGGGTCAAGCTTGCCGTCGCGCGCGGCTTCGGTCAGGTCGCGCGCAAATTTCTTCAGCGCGTCATAGCGGTCTTCCGCCGATGCGGTGTCCGCCGTCTTGCCCTTGCGCAAATCGTTGATCGCGGCGTTGAGCGCCTCGACCTTCGCCCCAGCCTTGGCCAGCGCCTTGCCGGCCTCTGTGGTGGTGGCAAGCGTGAGGGCCAAGAGCATCCGCTCAACGGTCACAAAACTGTCGCCGGCCTTGGCGGCAATCTGTTCGGCCTGATCAAGCACGCGGACAAGGTCATTGTCCGCCCCCGGCGGCTGGTTCGCACCCGAGCCAGAGACGGCGGGGATTTTGGCAAGCGCGGCATCGGTTTCGCGCATCGCGGCAGGCGCATCGGCCCCGGACGCTTTGAGCAAGCCGGCGCACAGGCCCTCGCTGTCTTCCAGCAACGCCTTCAACAAATGTTCGGGCGCGATCCGCTGATGATTGAGGCGGATCGCGACGGTTTGGGCAGACTGCAAAAAGCCTTTTGCCCGATCAGTAAATTTTTCGAGGTTCATCTTGGCCCCTTCCTTTCCTCAAGGATGTAGTGTGGCATAATCGCCACACAAGGGCCCTGCATTGACCTCGATCAGTTTAGGGGCGTTTCGCCTTTATCGCATCCGGCGCGAAGGTCCTGCCAAAGAAGCTGTCGGCATACCATTTTGGCGCTTCGGCAGCGTTGGCAATTTCTGTGGCGATCAGCATGTTGATCCGGGCGAATTTGGCACCCGCGGCCCAGTTGAACGGCAGGTTCAGATCATCCGATGGCGTATGATAATGGTCCGCCAGAAATGCTTCCGAGGCTTTGCCGCCCGGGCCCGAATAGCCGGTGACGAGAAAAACGGAGGGGATGCCGCGCTGGACGAAGCGATAATGGTCTGACCGGGTGAACAACCCCTCTTCCGGCACGGGATCGGGCGAGAGCGCCACATTGTCGCGCGCCGTCGCGGTGGCGACAATGGGCCCCAGCGTTGAATGCTCGGCCCCAAAGGCAATCACATCGGTAAAATCATAGGTCAGGATCGGCATGTCGAGGTTGACGACGCCCACGATCTTGCCGTCCACCACCGGAAAGCGCGACAGATAGTCTGCGCCCAACAGGCCTTTTTCCTCGCCGGTCACGGCCGCAAACAGCACGGGGCGCTTGGGCCGGCTGGGGGCTTTGGCCATAGCCCGTGCTGCTTCCAGCATGGTGGCAATGCCCGCCGCATTGTCCATTGCGCCATTGTTGATCTTGTCTGCGCCTTCGGCCCCGGCACGAATGCCGATATGGTCCAGATGGCCCATCACGAGCACATATTCCTTCGCCAAGGCCGGGTCCGAGCCGGGCAGCATCCCAATCACATTGGGGCTGGTAAAGGGCGTCAGGCTGACGCTGCGCGAGATGACGCCCGATGTGCCAAGCGCGAAGCTTTTGGGCTTGCCGCCTTTGCGGTCGGCTTCGGCCAGGATGGCATCCAGCGTCCGTCGGCTGCCGGCAAACAGCTTGGCGGCCCCGGCATGGTCCAGCGTCGCCATGGCTTTGATGTTGGGGGCAGCGTCAAAGGGCGTGCCATCGGCGTTGAGCCAATTGACCGAGGGTTCGTCCGCATAATCCAGCAGCCGGGCCCATGGGCGCTGCTTTTCGCGCTCTAGGGTGCGAATGGAAATAAAGCCAATCGCGCCCCGGTCAGATAATTTGCGCATCTTATCGGCATTCAAGTGCGCGCCGATATCGCTCGGCGTTCCTTTGGGGAAGCCCGACAGGCAGGCGACAATTTTGCCCTTCAGGTTCATGCCCGCCAAATCGCGCAGCCCCAGTTCAGGCTTGTCGATGCAAAAGCCACCAAAGACGATCTGGCCTTCGGCCCGGCCTTGGCCCGAGATCACGGCGTCTTTCTTATGCGTAAAGGTCGTGCCGCCGATGATCAGTTGGGCATCGTCCTTGGGCTGGACGCGGGCGAAGGGGACGTTCTGATACCAATCGCCGTTGACGGCCGGGCTCAGACCCATGGCTTCAAACTGGGTGGCAACATAGCGGGCCGCAATTTGGTGCCCGCGCGATCCGGTGTCGCGCCCCTCCAGAAGATCATCGGCCAAGAAGGCAACATGGGCTTTCACACCGTCCGGCGTGATCCCGTCAACGGGCGCGGGTTGCGCCATGAGCGCGGCAGGCGCGAGCAAGGCAGTTGCGGCAAGAAGCGTCGAGCGCATGAAAATCTCCATATAGGTCTTTGGGCTGACTTGCCGATTGCGCGCGAGGCGTCAATATCGCTGACCAAAGGTATAAGAGCCGACAAAAAAGGGGGAGCGGGATGAAGCGTTGGGTGAAATGGACTTTGGGGAGCGTCGCCGGGCTGGCCATTGCGGCGGCTGTCTGGGAACCGCTGTCCGCACATGAAGAGCCGGCGCCGCCTGCCCGCACCTATGATGTCGAGATTGTCCGCGACGAATTTGGCGTGCCCCATATCAACGGCAAGACCGACGCCGACGCCGCTTATGGTCTGGCTTATGCCCATGCTGAAGACGATTTTGCGACCATTCAGGAAGTGGTTGCGATGACGCGCGGCCGCGATGGCGCGATGACCGGCAAGGACGGCGCGCAGATTGATTATGTGGCCGCCTTGCTGGGCGCGCGCGAAACGGCAGAACGCCATTATGCCACGCTGTCGCCCGAAGTGCGGCAGGTGATGGAAGCCTATGCCGCCGGGCTTAACCATTATGCAGAAAAGCACCCGGACGAGGTGCGGCTGTCAAAGCTCTTCCCCGTCAACGGCAAGGATATCACGGCGGGCTTTGTGCTGCGTGCGCCCTTTTTCTATGGTCTGGATGGCGTGATTGGCGCGCTGGTTGAAGGCAAGCCCGTGCCCAAGGAAGACGCGCTGCCGATGACGCCGATCGGCCGCGACCCGAGCCTCAATGGTTCCAACGCCTTTGCGCTTGCGCCGTCCAAAATGGCGGATGGCCAGACGTGGCTGATCTCCAATTCGCACCAGCCATTTGAAGGTCAGGTCGCCTGGTATGAGGCGGTTGTCCATTCGGGCGAGGGGTTGGATATGGCCGGAGCGCTGTTTCCGGGATCGCCCTTTGTCCTGTTGGGCCATAACCGCAATTTGGGCTGGACCAACACCGTCAACCGGCCCGACCTTGTGGATGTGTACAAGCTGAAGCTCGATGCCTCGGGCGAAAACTACCAGCTCGACGGCAAATGGCTGCCGCTGGAGCAGAAGCGTATTTGGCTTAGTGTGCGCTTTGGGCCGTTTACGCTGCCCGTTCCCAAAACGGTCTATCGGTCTGTCCATGGCCCGGTGATCATCAACGACAAGGGCGCCTTTGCGATCCGCTATGCGGGTATCGATAACGCCAAGGCGGTCGAGCAATATTATCGCAACACCAAGGCCCGGAATTGGGAAGAATGGACCCGCTCCATGTCGATCGGCGGCGTGCCGGCGACCAACTTCCTCTATGCCGACAAGACCGGCCGGATCGCGTATGTCTATAACGCGCTCTTCCCGGCGCGGCGGCCCGGCTTTGATTATACGCAGGTGTTGCCCGGCGATACCTCGCGCGCGATCTGGCAGGGGGCGGTGCCCTTTGCCGATTATCCAAAGATCGTCGATCCCAAGAGCGGCTTTGTGGCGAATGCAAACAACACGCCGTTTCTGGCCGCCGGTCCGGGGTCAGAACTGGACCCCAAGGCTTTCTCTCCCTTGTTGGGCATAGAACGGGGGATGACCAATCGTGGCCTGCGCGCGGTCGACCTGTTGTCGCACAGCGGCAAGCTAACGCCCGCCCAGTTGCTCGCGATCAAGTTTGACAAGGGGTATGACCGCAAGAGCTGGATTGGCGACTGGATGGCCGCTGTTGGCAAAGCGCCGACCGGCGGCGATGCGCAATTGGCCCAAGCGCAAAAGCTGCTCGCTTCTTGGGATTGGACCAGCGATGGCGTGGGCCCGGCAGATGCGCTGGCAGAGCGGGTGATCCGCACCGCGTCGCGCAAGCATTGGGCGCGCGACGCTCTGCCCGCGCCGCAAGATGCCCTGAAAGAAGCGGTGGACGATATGATGGCGCGCTTTGGCCGGCTGGACCCGCCGCTGGCCGAGGTGCAGCGGCTGCGACGCGGCACGGTCGACCTGCCGATGCTGGGCGGAACAGATACGCTGCGGGCGACCACTGCTTGGGATATGGGCCAGCCGGACAAGAAGATGCGCGTCAAACATGGCGATAGCTTCATCATGCTTGTCCATTGGGATAAATCGGGCAAGGTCGTCTCGGAATCGATCCAGCCTTATGGGGCAGCGACCAACCGGCCGGCGTCCCCGCATTATACCGATCAGATGCCGCTTTTCGTCGCGCAGAAGTTCAAGCCCGTCCATTTTGAATGGGCAGATGCAGTGCGCCATGCCAAGCAGCGCTACCGGCCCTGACCGACCCTGACCGGCCTTGCGGTCAGCCTGTATTCATCCAGCGGGCAGGATGAATGCAGGACAATTTTACGGCCCCGGCAGACAGAGGAAGTTAGATGCGATCACTTGTCTTCGCGCTTGTGGCGCTGGGCTTGGGCACGGCGCCCATAGCCGTGCAACCCGTGCCAAGCGCGGCTGCGCGCCCGCAATCAGTGCCGGTCGCCGACCTTGTCCGTCAGGTCGATATCCCGCATGAAAGCTTTACCCTTGCCAATGGCCTTCGGGTGATCGTCCATACCGATCGCAAGGCCCCGGTGGTTGCGGTTTCGGTCTGGTATGATGTCGGCTCCAAGCATGAGCCCAAGGGCAAGACCGGCTTTGCCCATTTATTCGAGCATCTGATGTTCAACGGCTCGGAAAATGCCGATGGCGATTTCTTCAAGCCGTTGGAGGAACTGGGGGCGACCGATTTCAACGGCACAACCTGGTTTGATCGCACCAATTATTACCAGACGGTGCCGACCGGCGGGCTGGAGCGCGTGCTGTTTCTGGAAAGCGACCGCATGGGCCGCTTGCTCGGCGCGGTGACGCAGGAAAAGCTCGCCAACCAGATTGGCGTTGTTCAGAATGAAAAGCGCCAAGGCGACAACCAGCCTTTCGGGCTGGTTGAATACGCCAAGCTGGCCGCGACCATCCCGGCGGACCATCCTTATGGCCATTCCACCATCGGATCGATGGCGGATCTGGATGCCGCTTCGCTGGACGATGTGCGGGCTTGGTTTCGCCAGCATTATGGGCCCAATAACGCCGTCATCGCGCTTGCCGGCGATATCGATGTCGCAACGGCCCGCCCGCTGATGGAAAAATGGTTTGGGGCGATCCCGGCAGGCCCCAAGCAGGCGCCGCTGAAGGTCGCTATTCCCACTCTGTCCGCGCCCAAATTTGAGGTGATGAAGGATCAGGTGGCGACGGTGCGGCTCTACCGCATCTGGGCCGTGCCCGGCGATGACAGCGCCGACAATATTCCGCTGAGTGTTGGCACAAGCGTTTTGGGCGGGCTTGCCAGCTCCCGGCTCGACAATGCGCTGGTCCGACAAGAGCAGCTCGCAGTTGCGGTGTCCGCCAGTTATGAAGCGCACGCCCAACTTGGCTGGATCGAGGTGACGGCCGACGTGAAGCCCGGGGTTGATCCGGCGCTGGTCGGTCAGCGGCTCGATGCGCTTCTGGCCGATTATCTGAAATCGGGCCCGACGCAGGATGAAGTCAACCGCGTGGCCACGCGCACCATTTCAAGCGTGATTGGCGGGCTGGAACAAGTTGGCGGCAAAGCGAGCACCTTGGCAGAAGGCGCGCTGCTGCGCGGCGATAGCGATGCCTATAAAAAGGACTTGGCCGGCCTCGCCACGGTTCGTCCGGAAACCGTCAAGACGGCGATGCAGACCTGGCTGTCGCGCCCGGTCTATGCTTTGACGGTCGAGCCGGGGGCCCGTGCTGCCTATGAAGAATCCCAGCGTCCGGCTCAGGCGGCTGCTGCTCCTAATGCTGCGCCGCCGCCAGTCGTGAGCGCGCCGGCGGCCAAAATAGAATGGCCCGCTGTCGGGGCTGTTGCCGATCTGGATTTCCCCAAGGTTGAGCGCACCCAACTGAAAAACGGCATCCGCGTTATCTACGCTCAGCGCAGCGCCGTCCCCGTGACGCATGTCTCAATGAGTTTTGATGCGGGGCATATGGTTGATCCGCGCGACGCCCCCGGTACGCAGGCGCTTATGCTGGCATTGCTGGATGAAGGCGCTGGCGGGCTAAGCTCTACCCAGATTGCCGAAACCGAGGAGCGGCTGGGGGCCGGCATTGGGGCAAGCGCGTCGATGGACCGAACGGTCATTAGCCTGTCTGCGCTATCGGCCAATCTGGAGCCGTCCGCAGACCTTTTTGCCACGATCATCCAAAAGCCCGATTTTGCACCGGCAGAGGTAGAGCGTCTGCGCGCCCAGCAACTGGCCCGGATATCCAGCGAACTGAAAGACCCGCAATCGACGGCACTCCGGCTGTTGCCGCCGCTGCTTTATGGGCCCGGCCATCCTTATGGCGTTTCCTTCACCGGATCGGGCGATCTGGCGAGCGTGGCCAAGATCAACCGCGACGCACTTGTCCGCTTTCAGCAAAGCTGGCTGCGGCCTGACAAAGCGACGATCTTCGTCGTAAGCGACCAGCCTTTGGCCCGGGTGGCGGCCGTGCTGGATCAGCGCTTCGGCACATGGCAGGTCCCCGGTCCAGCCGGGATCAAGCCCGGTCCGGCGCCTGCGTCGGGGGTCAGTGGCAAGATTTATCTGATCGATCGGCCGGGCTCGCCCCAATCGGTGATCCTTGCAGGCCAGGTCCTGCCCAAAAAGGGCAGCGATCCGCTGGAAACACTGGTTGCGGCCAATCAGGCGCTTGGGGGTGGCTTCCTGTCGCGCATCAATATGGACCTGCGTGAAACCAAGGGTTGGTCTTATGGCGTTTCGGGATGGATCAGCCGGGTGAAGGGCGATGTTCCTTATATGATTCTGGCACCGGTTCAGGCCGACCGCACGGGTGATTCGATTGCGGCCTTGCGCGCCAATTATCGCGACTTCCTCTCAACCAAGGGCATTACCGCTGAAGAACGCGACCGCATCGTCAAGGGCAGCGTGCTGGAATTGCCGGGCAGCTTTGAAGCCGCCAGCGATGTTTTGGGCGCGCTCCAGCGCAACGATCTTTATGGTCGGCCCGATGATTATTACGATTCCCTAGCGTCAAAATATAAGGCGATGACGATTGCCGATATGGATGCCGCGCTGCGCGGCGTGCTGCAGCCCGATCGCTTCTTGTGGGTTGTTGTGGGCGATGCAAAAATTGTTCGCCCGCAGCTTGAAAAACTTGGGCTTCCGACTGAACTAATAACAGCATCTGGCGCGAAATAAGCGCCGGGCGGTTTCTACAAGGAGAGTGACGATGAGCTTGTCTGGTACCTATGAATGCGTGGTGAAGTCGCCGCTCGGCGATCAGAAATCGACGATGGTCGTGAATGTGGATGGCGATAGCTGGACCGGCACCAATTCGGGCGCGCAAGGCTCGGCCGAAATCACCGATGGCAAAATCGACGGCAATACGCTGACCTGGTCGATGAAGATGACGGTACCGATGCCGATGACGCTGGAAGGCACGGCAACCATTGACGGAGATGAAGTGACTGGATCGGTCAAGGCAGGCGCCTTTGGCACCTTCCCGCTGACGGGCAAGCGCGTCGGCTAAGCGCCACCAAGCCCAAGATAAAAAAGGCCCGCGGTCCAACCGGACGCGCGGGCCTTTGTTTTTGCGGAGGCGTGCCGCTTATTGGATGGTCACCGTCACCGCGCGGCGGTTGCGTGCCCAATCGGCCTCGGTAGACCCCAGCGCGTCCGGGCGCTCCTTGCCATAGCTGACGGTGCTGATGCGCGCGGCATCAATGCCAAGCGCGGCGAGCGCATTCTTGGCCGCATTGGCGCGGCGGGCACCCAGGGCGATGTTATAGTCGCGCGTGCCACGTTCATCGGCATGGCCTTCAATCGTTACGCGCACATTGGGGTAACGCTGCAACCATTGCGCCTGGCTGGAAAGTATCGCCTGATCTTCGCTGTCGACGTCAAACTTGTCGGTGTCGAAGAAAATCCGGTCAGAGCTGATGCTCGCGACAAAATCCGCCTGCGATCCCGGGGCCGGACCAGTATTGACCGGCGCCGGGGCTTCCGGCGTGGCGGGCGGCGGCGGCAGGTCCTGCGGCTTTTCCTTCTTGGTGCAGCCCGCGACGGCAACAAGGCTCGAGGCGACCAGCAACGCGGTAATCTTCTTGTTCATCGTGCGCTCCTTCTTTCTGGCACAGGGCCAAGTCTTGATAATAAGTCGCAACTCCCACCCCAAAGGTCAAGGTCTTGGGCCTCGCTCATGCCTAAACCTTGGGGTGCAAAGTCCGGTTCCGTCAGGGGAGTAGCGGCCCCCAAGCCGGGTCAGAGCCATCGACGGGGGTATCGATCCGCCGTTCCTTGGCCCCCGTTACGTCCACCTGCATGACGCTGGTCTTGCCAGAGCCCTGCTGGGTCCGGAAGAACTGGATAACGCGGCCATTGGGCGCCCAGGTGGGCGCTTCATCCTGCCAAGAATCGGTGAGCAGCTTCTCGCCGCCGCCATTGGGGCTCATCACACCAATGCGGAAGGCGCCGGCGCCAATTTTGGTAAAGGCGATCAGATTGCCGCGCGGGCTCCATTCGGGCGTGGCGTAAGAGCCGCCGCCAAAGCTGATCCGCTGCGGGTCGCTGCCATCGGCATTCATCACATAGATTTGCTGCTTGCCCGATCGGTCGCTTTCAAAGGCGATTTTCGTCCCATCGGGGGAAAAGCTGCCGCCCGTTTCAATGGCGGGCGAGTTGGTCAGCCGCCGGGGCGTGCCGCCGGTAACGGGGATGCTGTAGATATCGGTATTGCCGCCGATGCTCATCGAATAGAGGATTGTCTTGCCATCTGGCGACCAGCGCGGGCTGAAAGTCTGGTTTGGGCTTTCGGTCACAAGCCGCTGACGACCGCTGGCAATGTCATAGACATAGATGCGCGCGCGCCGTTCAATATACGACACATAGACGATCGACTGATAATCGGGTGAAAAGCGCGGCGTCAGCGCAATCGCCTGACCATTGGTGATAAAGCGGTGGTTGGCACCATCTGAATCCATGATGGCGAGCCGCTTGACGCGGTTCCCCTTTGGCCCTGTTTCCGCGATATAGGCGATCCGGCTGTCGAAGAACGGGTTCTCCCCCGAAAGCCGGGCATAGATGGCATCGGCGCATTTATGCGCGGCCCGCCGCCAGTCGCGTGGCTGAACATTATAGCCCTGCCGGATCATTTCTGATTTCAGGCCGACATCATAGAGATAGCAGCCCAAGGTAAGCGTGCCGTCGCTATTGTTACGGACAAAGCCATGAACCAGGTTTTCGGCGTTCATCCCTGCCCATTCGGCAAAGGCGGGCGCTGTCACTTCGTCCATGCCGGGGGTGCGCAGCCCGCCCGGCCCCTTGGGGGTGAAGACATCGGTCGCGTTCAAGTCATTGGCGATGATGCTGGCGACCTTCTGGCCAAGATCGGCGGTCTGTCCGGCGGGCGTGGCGACGTTTTCGGGCGTCGTCATGGGCGGTACGGCGACAATCAGCGCGCTGCCGCTGGCCTCGTCGGTCACCGTGCCGGTAATTTGTGCCGTGGCGGGGGCCGCCAGTGCAAGGCCCGCAAGCAATATCGTCTTGGCGATGCGGATCGACATATTAGTTCAGCCTCTTGTCAAAGGTAATGGGTCCCAGCGATTGCCAGATGGCATAATGTTCGGGCGGGAGCGGAAAAGGGGCGGCGCGACGAATGGCGCTTATTGCGCGTTCGGCGTGGAGCGCCTTTAGATTTTCGTTATTCTCGGTCACGCCCGATTGGCTGACAACCGTGATCGATCCAATCGTGCCATCGGGCTTTAATGTCACGACGATATTGGTCTTGAGCAGTTCGGCATCCACGCCCGTCGGCGCGCGCCAATAGCGCTTGATCTGGGCGAACAGCGCTTGAATGAAGCTCGCTTCCAACTGCGCCGCCGTGCGCGCCGCCGGGGTCCCGCTGCCGGTGGCGGCCGTCCCGCGGCCGGTGCCGGGGGTTTGCATTTCTCGGCTGGCCGCGCGGGCAAGTTGCGCCGCCAGCGAACTGTCCAGCCGCAGTGGCCGGGCGGCATCTTTTGGGGTCTGGCTGGGCTTGGGCGGCGTGGGTTCCGCTTGGGGTGTCGTCAGATCGGTTTCGCTTGGGGCGGGCGGGCCGCTTGCTTCGGGCACCGCATCGGGCGCGGCGGTAATCAGCGACTTGGCATCTACCAGCGCCACATCAATCGGCGGGTTCAGATTTTGCGTCTTGGGGGCCGGGCGCACAAGGCTGAGCGACAGTGCGCCGAGCAGCACGATGTGCCCGACAAGCGCCAGCCCCAAGCCTGTCCGCTCGGCACGGTCCATCGCGTCAGCGGTCCTCACCCTGGGTTGTGACAAGCGCGACGCGGGTCAGCCCGGCGCGGTTAATCTCTCCCATCACGGCCATTACCTCGCCATAGTCCAGCTGGCGGTCGGCGCGCAGATAGACTTGAGGCGGCTCCTTGCCGCCCTTGGCCGCCACATCGGCAAGGCGTTGCGGCAGATCAGCGCGGCTGGTCTCGGCCTGGTCGACAAACAGCTTGCCAGTAGCATCCAGTGAGATTTGAACAGGCTTATCACCCTGGTCCAATGCCTTGGCGCGGCTGTCGGGCAGATGAATGGGGACCCCGGCAACCAGCAAGGGGGCGGTCACCATGAAGATGATCAGCAACACCAGCATCACATCGACAAGCGGCGTGACGTTGATTTCAGCCATGGGGGCCCGCTTGCGTCCGCCCCGGCTTGACTGGATCGGCCCCATGATCAGCTCTCCAGTTCGTGGCTCAAGGTGGCGTGGAAGCTGTCGGCAAAGCGGGTCAGCCGGGCTTCCATGCGGTTCAGGCCATGGCCAAAGCGATTATAGGCAATAACCGCGGGGATTGCGGCAAACAGGCCGATGGCGGTGGCAAACAAAGCCTCGGCAATGCCCGGCGCAACGACCGAGAGCGACGTATTCTGCTGGCTCGCAATCGCGGTAAAGCTGCGCATGATGCCCCAAACAGTCCCGAACAGCCCGACAAAGGGCGCGACGCTGCCCACGGTGGCAAGTACGTTGAGCCGATCCCCCAGCCGATCAATTTCGGCGGCAATCGCGCTGCCCATGCCGCTGGCGAGGCGCTGACGCGTCCCTTCCCGATCGCGGGAGCGCGCGCCGCTGGAACGCCGCCATTCAAACATCCCGGCCTGAAAGACGCGGGCAACGGGCACGTCGCTGTCTTTGTGCACCTGATAAAAGGCGTTGGTATCGTCTGCCCGCCAGAAATCGCGTTCAAAGCCATCGCACGTCCGTGCGGCGCGTCGCATCTTAAGGCCGTGGGACAAGATGATGCCCCAAGTCCAGATACTGGCTGCCAACAGGCCCAGCATCACAAGCTTGACGACAATATCCGCCTGCATGAACAGGGCGATAGGCGACAAGATATCGGCATTGGGGGCAAGGCTTGGCGTCATAAGGTCCGTCTCTTCTTCAAAGCTCAATGGTCAGGCAACAGCCGGGTAAAGGTTTCTACCCAATGGGCAGGCTGGCGGCGGGGACGGCCCTCGGGCGTGATAAAGGCGGCCGTCACCCGCGCTTCGGCAATCAGGTCCTCCCCACGCCAGATGCGCTGTTCGATGATGCAGGCCGCCGCGCGCAGCTGTTCAACGGTTGAAACAACCAGCAACGCATCATCAAAATGCGCCGGGCGGCGATAGTGGATCGAAAGATCAGCGACGGCATAAACGCCTTCGGCCGAGGCAAAGGCGGCGCGCTGGTCAATCCCCGCGACGCGCAGCATGTCGGACCGGGCGCGCTCCATGAAGCGCAGATAATTGGCGTGATAGACAACGCCCGAAAAATCCGTGTCCTCAAAATAGACGCGGATGGGGAAACGGTGCTCACGCCCGACAAGGCGGCCAGCGGTTGGCAAATCATTGTCGGTACGGCTCATTTGAGTGCCTTAAACCAAGTGGATTCTGAAATGAATCCCGAGACGTGTTTATTTTGAATCAAACAGGCCGTCCTGGCTGCCCAGAGGCGGGTTCAGTCCAAGATGCTTCCAGCCCGGCGGGTTGAGCAGCCGCCCGCGCGCAGTGCGGGCGATGAGCCCCAGCTGGAGCAGAT
Source organism: Chakrabartia sp. (assembly GCA_046074265.1). Classification (GTDB taxonomy): domain Bacteria; phylum Pseudomonadota; class Alphaproteobacteria; order Sphingomonadales; family Sphingomonadaceae; genus Aquisediminimonas. The sequence continues at coordinate 20,493 of JBJTNW010000020.1, read as the reverse complement.
AGGGCTCCACCACATCTTCAATCGTATCGCGCGGTTCCGAAAGGCCGGCGGCCAGCGCCTCCACCCCCACGGGCCCGCCGCGATAGACATCGGCAATCATCCTCAGATAGCGCCGGTCCATCGCATCCAGCCCCAGCGCGTCTACCTCCAGCCGGTTGAGCGCGGCGTCCGCAATCTGGGCGGTTACGGTTGCTTCGCCCGCAACATTGGCAAAATCGCGCACCCGGCGCAGTAGCCGGCCGGCGATGCGCGGCGTGCCGCGAGACCGCTTGGCAATTTCATGCGCGCCATCTTCGGCAATGCCCAGATCCAGCAGCCCGGCGGCGCGGCGGATCACCTGTTCCAACTCGCCATGGGTGTAGAAATTGAGCCGCACTGGAATGCCAAAGCGATCGCGCAGCGGCGTGGTCAGCAATCCCTGCCGCGTCGTCGCGCCGACCAAGGTGAATTTGGGCAAGTCGATCCGCACCGACCGGGCAGACGGCCCCTCGCCAATCATGATGTCCAGCGCGCGGTCTTCCATCGCAGGATAGAGCACTTCTTCCACGGCCGGATTGAGCCGGTGAATCTCATCAATGAAGAGGACATCGCCATCTTCAAGATTGGTGAGCAGCGCCGCCAAATCCCCCGATTTGGCGATGACCGGGCCGGATGTCGCCCGAAAGCCAACGCCCATTTCCCGCGCGACGATCTGCGCCAGCGTCGTCTTGCCGAGGCCCGGCGGGCCGAAAAACAGCACATGGTCCAGCGCATCGCCGCGCGACTTTGCCGCTTCGATAAACACGCGCAGATTGTCGCGCGCTGCCTTTTGGCCGACAAAATCTTCAAGCGTCTTGGGGCGCAGCGCCGCATCCACATCTTCGGGGCGACGGCCGGCCGCGATCAGGCGATCTTCCTCGCTCATTTCGCGGCCTTTTTAAGGGCAAGGCGGACAAGCGCATCCAGCGTGGCATTGGGGCCCAGCTCTGCTTCGGCGGCAGATACGGCAGCCCCCGCTTCGCCCGGCTTGAAGCCAAGGCTTGAAAGCGCGGCAAGCGCATCTGCTGACGCGCCGCTGCTGGCAGGCGCCGCGCCGCCCGCCACGCCGACAAGGCTTGCCCCGCCCACCTTGTCCTTCAATTCGCGCACGATCCGCTCGGCCAGCTTGGGGCCGACGCCATTGGCGCGCGCGACCATCGCCTTGTCCTGCCGCGCGACCGACTGGCTCAATTCTTCGGGTTCCAGTGTCGAGAGGATCGACAGCGCGACCTTGCCGCCCACACCCTGCACGCCCGTCAACAGGCGGAACCAGTCGCGCTCCCCCGCCGAGCCAAAGGCAAAGAGTGTCATGGAATCTTCGCGCACCTGCAATTCGGTAAACAGCGTCACCTGCGCGCCAAGCCCGCCCAGCGCCGTCAAGGTCCGGCTGGAGGCAAGCACCAGATAGCCGACGCCGTTCACGTCAATCACGGCATGGTCAGCAGCGCTTTCAACAAGCGTTCCGGCAAGGCGAGCGATCATGCTTTGGGTTTTACCCGCCGAGGCGCGCTTGTCGAAGCCTTTGTTCTGCTTTTCTTCCCGTGGTCGGGGATAAGATCAGCCAAGCCGCCGCGCGCTTGCCATATGGTGCGCATGGGTAATGGCCACGGCCAGGGCATCGGCCGCATCGGTCCCGGCAATCTTGGCGCCGGGGAGCAGCCGGGCGACCATCGCGTGCATCTGTGCCTTGTCGGCATTGCCCACGCCGACAATTGCCTTTTTGACGAGCCGGGCCGCATATTCGCCAATCGGGAGGCCGCTGCGCGCCGCTGTGAGCAGCAACGCCCCGCGGGCCTGCCCCAGCTTGAGCGTTGATTGCGGGTTATTGTTGACGAACACTTCCTCAACGGCCGCACTCTCGGGCCGATGGGTCAGGATGATGTCGGTCAGCCGTCGATCCAGCTCGACCAGCCGCTCGGGCAGCGGCGCTTTGCTGTCGGTTGAAATCTGCCCGTTCGCAATGTGCGACAGCCGATTGCCCTCGGCCGCAATGATCCCCCAGCCGGTTGTCCCCAGACCGGGATCGATGCCGAGCAGGATCATTTAACACCCCTCCCCTTCAGGGGAGGGGCTGGGGTGGGGGCCAAACCCGGCCAGCGATCCGGAAGGATTTCAAGTTTCAAAAGAATTGCCTGCAACACACCGTTGAGATTGGCACCGACCTCACGGTTTGTAAAATGGAGGACGGTACAGCCCTGGCTGATTAGATAATTGTCGCGCTGTGTGTCGCGTTCAGGGCTATGGGTGTCGTCATCGATTTCCACGACCAGTCCTTTGGCGGGGCAGAAGAAATCGGTGATGCAGGAGCCGATGACATGCTGACGGCGAAATTTATATCCGCCAAGCTGCGAGCGGTTCAAATGTTTCCAAAGTATCTTTTCAAACGGGGTTGGCGCGTTTCTGAGGTCTTTGGCGCGTTTCGCCAGTTCAGCGGGTTCAACCATCTTCCCCACCCCCGGCCCCTCCCCTGAAGGGGAGGGGGATTTTTCTTATCCCAGCTTGTCCATGATCGCGTCGGGCACGTCATAATTGCCCCACACGGTCTGCACATCGTCATCTTCTTCCAGCGTATCGATCATGCGCAGCAGCTTGCCGGCATCGTCCTCGCCGACTTCGACCATGGTCGAGGGCCGCCAGGCGAGCTTCACGCCTTCGGGTTCGCCAAGGGCGGCTTCCAGCGCCTTGGCAACTTCGTGCAGCGCGTCGACGCTGGTCCAGATGGAATGGCCGTCTTCCGAGGATTCAACATCATCGGCACCCGCTTCAAGGGCGGCCTCAAACACCTTGTCGGCATCGCCGGCGCTGGCCGGATAGTCGATCAGGCCCAGACGGTCAAAGCCATGGCTCACCGAGCCCGCCGTGCCCAAATTGCCGCCATTTTTGGAAAAAGCGGTGCGGACATTGGTGGCGGTGCGGTTGCGGTTGTCGGTCAGTGCCTCGACGATGATCGCGACCCCGCCCGGGCCAAAGCCTTCATAGCGGATTTCCTCATAGGTCTCCATGTCGGAGCCAGAGGCCTTGTCGATCGCGCGCTGGATATTGTCTTTGGGCATTGACTGCGCGCGGGCCGCAATCACGGCGGCGCGCAGTCGGGCATTGGCGTCCGGGTCGGGCAGGCCCATTTTGGCGGCCACGGTAATTTCGCGTGACAGCTTGGAAAAGAGCGCCGAGCGCTTCTTATCCTGTGCACCCTTGCGGTGCATGATGTTCTTGAATTTGGAATGACCTGCCATAACCCTGATTTATCCCAATTTGACGGCGGTGCCCGAGGCTGAAACCATCAGCATCGATCCGCCCTGACCCAGAACTTCATAATCGAGGTCGACACCAATGACGGCGTCGGCGCCCAATGCCCGGGCCTCGTCCTTCAACTCGCTCAGCGCGGTGGTGCGCGCATCGCGCAGTGTCGATTCATAAGCGCCGGAACGCCCGCCAACGATATCGCGGATGCCCGCGAACAGATCCTTGAAAATATTCGCCCCGACAATCACTTCGCCCGTCACCACGCCCAGATATTGGGCAACGGGACGGCCTTCGACGTTGTTCGTTGTGGTCACCAGCATCGGACTTCTCCTCTTGTTACGCGCAAGGCCGGATGTCTCACGACGCCCGGCGTGCGGTCAAGTGGGGCGGGCAGGGCGAACAGGCGGTCCTTAGGCGAGGCCCAAGGCTGCCTTATAGGTATCAAGGATCGCTTCCATTTCCTGGCGGTCATGGGCTTCCATCTTCCGCAGGCGGACGATCTGGCGCATGATCTTGGCGTCATAGCCGCGCGCTTTGGCTTCCGAATAGACATCACGAATGTCGTCGGCGATGCCCTTTTTCTCTTCTTCAAGGCGCTCAATGCGCTCGATCAGCAGGCGAAGCTCGTCTGCTGCGACGTTCTCACTCATTTCATGCTCCAATTTCGCAAGGCTCCGCCCGTCCAAACGGACAGGCGGAGAGTCGGGCGCTGTTAGTCGCTCAGGCCTTTGCCTTCAAGCTTTGCGCAACGGCAACGCCATGGCGTTCCAGCGCCGCGACGATCTTGTCCCGGCCTTCGAGATCGCCCCAGAACATCGGGCCGCCACGATAGACCGGCCAGCCATAGCCATAGATCCAGACGACATCGATGTCGGACGCGCGCTGGGCCTTGCCTTCTTCAAGGATTTTATAGCCCTCATTGACCATCGGGTAGAGCGTGCGCTCAATGATTTCCTGATCGCTGATCTCGCGCTTGGCGAGGTTGGAGGTGGCGCGGAATTCCTCGATGATCGCCAGCGCCTCGGGGCTGGGCGTGGCGTTGCGCTTTTCGTCATAATCGTAAAAGCCCTTGCCGTTCTTCTGGCCAAAGCGACCGGCAGCGCAGAAGGCATCGCGGATCGTCTCGATGCGCGACGGGTCGCGGTGCCAGCCAATATCGAGACCGGCGAGATCGGCCATCTGGAACGGCCCCATCGGCATCCCGAAATCGGTATGGACTTTGTCGATCTGCTGCGGGGTTGCGCCTTCCAGCAGCAATTGGTTGGCCGGGTTCTGACGCTGCGAGAGCATGCGGTTGCCGATAAAGCCGTGGCAGACGCCTGCGACCACGGCGACCTTCTTGATCTTCTTGCCCAGCGCCATGACGGTGGCGAGCACATCGGGCGCGGTCGCATCGCCGCGCACAACTTCCAACAGCTTCATCACATTGGCGGGCGAGAAGAAGTGCATGCCCAGCACATCCGCCGGGCGGCTGGTGGAGGCCGCAATCTCGTTCACGTCCAGATAGGAGGTGTTGGAGGCAAGGATCGCGCCGGGCTTGGCAATCTTGTCCAGCTTGCCAAACACCTCTTTCTTCACGTCCATATTTTCATAGACGGCTTCGATGATGAGGTCGCAATCGGCCAAGTCCGCCATATCAAGCGACGGGGTCAGCAGCCCCATCATCTTTTCAACCTTCTCGGTCGTGAAGCGGCCCTTCGCGGCCGAGGCTTCATAATTTTTGCGGATCACGCCGACGCCGCGGTCAAGCGCTTCCTTCGCCGTTTCAACAATGGTGACGGCGATGCCCGCTTGCAGGAAGTTCATAGAAATCCCGCCGCCCATCGTGCCCGCCCCAATCACGCCGACCTTCTTGATCTCGCGCAGTTGGATGTCCTTGGGCAGGCCATCAATTTTCGCGGCCTGACGTTCGGCAAAGAACATATGGCGCTGGGCGGCAGACTGGCTGCCCGTCATCAGCTTCATAAATTCGGTGCGTTCAAACTTCATGCCCTCTTCAAAGGGCAGACGGGTGGCGGCTTCAACGCAGGCAAGGTTCGCATAAGGCGCCTCAAATCCCTTCCACTTGCGGGCATTGGCGGCCTTCAACTGTTCAATAACGGCAATGTCGCCGGTGATCGGCCGGTCACGCGTCGGGCGCGGGCCGTTGGCGATCATCTCGCGGGCAAAGGCAATCGCGTCTTCGGCAAGGCTGGCATCGCCCGCCAGCGCGTCAACAAGGCCGAGGTCCTTCGCCTTGGTCGCCGGCACCGGGTCGCCCGACGAGACCATTTGGGCCGCGACTTCAAGGCCGACGATGCGGGGCAAACGCTGGGTGCCGCCCGCGCCGGGCAGCAGGCCCAGCTTCACTTCGGGCACGCCCAACATCGCGGAGGGCACAGCAATCCGGTAATGGCAGACCATCGCCGTTTCGAGCCCGCCGCCCAGCGCCGTGCCATGGATGGCCGCGACCACCGGCTTTGAGGCCAGTTCAATGCTGTTCAGCACTTCGTTGAAATCCGGGCCTTGGGCAGGCTTGCCAAATTCCGTGATGTCGGCCCCGGCGATGAAGGTCTGGCCCGCGCAGCGCAGCACCACGGCCTTGACGTCCGGGTCGGCCATCGCCGCGTCCATGCCATCCTTGATGCCCTGACGGACGTGCCAGCTCAGCGCATTGACGGGCGGATTGTTGACGAGGACGACAAGGACGTCGCCATGTTTTTCGGTCGTGACGGATTGCATGATTTGCTCCAGTTCAGGCGGCCATGGCCGCATAGAGAAGGGCGCGGATTTCGCGCCGGATCGGGTAGGTGGTGGACGGCATCAGCTGGGTCATAAAGACCATCGTGATATGCTCCACCGGGTCGACGAAAAAGGCGGTTGAAAACATCCCGCCCCAGAAAAATTCGCCCTTGGAGCCCGCAAGCGCGGTCGCGGCCGGATCAATATTGCAGGCAAAACCAAGGCCAAAGCCAATGCCGCCATTTTCCGCCTCGCTGAACAAGGCGCGCGAATGCTGGGTCAGGTCTCCGCCGCCGGGCAGATGGTTGGCGGTCATCAACTCCAGCGTTTTGGGGCTCAAAATCTGTTCGCCATCCAGCGCGCCGCCGTTCAAGAGCATCCGGCAGAAACGGTTATAGTCCGAGAGGGTAGAGGCCAGCCCGCCCCCGCCCGAATGGAATTTGCGCGGCCGCGCCCAGCCGCTCTCTGCGCCTGCCTTGTCGAACAGCTTCATCTTTTCAGCCGGGTGATAGGCATAAGCCGGGGGTAGGCGGTGCGCCTGATCGGCAGGCACCTGAAAGCCGGTATCGACCATCTTCAGCGGGCCAAAAATATTCTTCTGGAAATACTCCCCCAAAGGCAGGCCAGAAACGCGCGCCACGATCACGCCGATAATGTCGGTCGCGATGGAATAATTCCATTCAGTGCCAGGATCGAACTCAATCGGCAGCTCGGCCACAAGGTCGATAAATTCCTGATCATTGACCTTGGACCAATTCTCCAGCTCGGTGCGCCGGTACGCCGCGTCGACATAGCCCATTTCCTGAAAGCTATAGGTAAAGCCCGCAGTGTGGCGCAGCAGATCCACCACGCGCATCACCGTTTTCGCGGGGCGCGTGATAAAGGGAGTCTGCCCGCCGCCGCCTTCATAGACGCCGATCTTGGCAAATTCCGGGATATAGTCCGTCACCGGGTTCAGCAGGCCAACAAGCCCCTGTTCGACCAACTGCATCAGCGCGACCGAGGTGATCGGCTTGGTCATGGAAGCGATGCGGAAGATCGCATCCTGCTCCACGCCCGACGTCCAGAGATGGGCAATTTCATCGCCCCGCCCGATCAGCAAGGCGCCGTGCGGCAGCAGCCCGGTATCCAGATATTTACGCTGGAAAAAGCTGCCGATCCGCTCCAGCCGGTCCGGCAGGAAGCCAAGGTCCTTGGGGTTTGAGGTCTGCAACATGGTTATACCGCTGTCTGGCCGGTCAACTGACGCGTGACCGGGTGGGAGGAAGAAAGCCCGCCATCCACCGCAATGGCCTGACCATTGACATAGCTGGCTTGATCCGAGGCGAGGAACAGCGCGACATTGGCAAGCTCGTCCGGCTGGGCGGCGCGGCGCAGCGGATTGAGGCGACCCACTTTGTGCATCACATCCTTTTCGCGGGCATAGTCAAAGGTCGGCTTGGTCATGCCGGTTTCCGTGAGGCCCGGGCAGATCGCGTTCACGCGCACGCCGGTTTCCGACATTTGCTGGGCGGAGACCATGGCGAGATTGATAACCCCCGCCTTGGAGGCAGAATAAGCCGGGCCACCCGCGCCCGAGCGGATGCCCGCAACGCTCGCCGTCAGGATGATCGAGCCGCCTTGGCCGCCATCCATCATCGCTTGGCCGGCGTGCTTGACCATCAGCCACGGGCCGATCAGGTTGACGCGCAGGATTTCGGCCCATTGATCGGGCGTCAGATCAAAAATGCCGGCCATGCCGCCGGAAACGCCGGCATTGGCAAAGGCGATGTGGAGATCGCCATAGTTTTCGATGGCGGTCTTTACGAGCTTTTCGACATCAGCCTCAACGCCCGCATCCATCTGGAGCGCGGTGACAGAGCCGCCCGCATCCTTCACCAGTTGCGCCGTCTGATGCACGGCGTCGGTCTTGTCGCCGAGAACAAGCTTGGCGCCTTCAGCGGCAAAACGCAGCGCCGAGGCGCGGCCAATGCCAGAGCCTGCGCCGGTGATGATGGCCACTTTGCCTTTTAATGCTCCCATCTCAACTCTCCTTGGATCTGGATTAGCTGCCGCTGACGGTCTGCCCGCCATCGATGACCAATGTCTGGCCGGTGGTGAAGGCCCCTGCGCGCGAGGCGAGGAAAACGGCCGCACCCGCAATCTCTTCCGGCTCGCCAATACGGCGCAGCGGCGAGCGAGCGGTGGAACGGGCCAGCGTGTCCGGGTTTTCCCACAGCGCACGCGCGAAATCGGTGCGGATCAGGCCCGGCGCGATGCAGTTGACGCGCACGCCCTTGGGACCAAATTCATCCGCCAGGTTGCGGGCCATCTGCATATCCGCGGCCTTGGAGATGCAATAGGCGCCGATCACGGTGGAGCCCTTCAACCCGCCAATCGACGAGACGATAGTGATTGATCCTTCCCCGCGCGCCAGCATTTCGGGCGCGACCATATGGATCAGCCAATGGTTGGAGAGGATGTTGTTGTCCATGATCTTGCGGAACTGCTCATCCGCAATCCCTTCGGCGGGGCCATAATAAGGGTTGGAGGCCGCGTTGCAGACCAACGCCGTCACCTTGCCAAAGGCGCGGCGCGTTTCATCCACCAGATGCTGCAACGCTTCTTTGGACGAGATGTTGGCGGCCACAGCAATCGCCGTGCCCGCGCCATATTTGGCGTTGATTTCCGCGGCGACAGCCTCGCACGCGTCCTGCTTGCGGCTGGAGATGACCACCTTGGCCCCTTGCTCGGCCATTTCCTCGGCAATCGCCTTGCCGATCCCGCGCGAGGACCCGGTAATCAGGGCAACTTGCCCCGTCATGTCGAACAGCGACATCCTTGTCTCCTATGCTTTGGCGCGGCGTAAAGCCGCTCTTATTCAGCGCCCGCCTTGACGGCAAAGCGCCACGCCGTTTCTGCCAGTGGGCTCACCCGTTCCGACATTTCCTTGGCGTGCGACGAATTGGCCGTGCCATCGATCACGCGTTTTTTGATGCCTTGGATAATGCCCGCCAACCGGAAGAAATTATAAGCGAAATACCAGTTCATATCCGGCACGCCGCTGCGGCCGGTAGCGGCGCAATACCGCTCGACCGCTTCGTCCAGTTCGGGGATGCCCAGCGCCTTGCGGTCCAGATCCTGCACGCCGGAACGCCCGCCATTATCCGTCACCCATGCCATGGCGACATAGGTGAAGTCCGCCAGCGGATCGCCAAGCGTTGAAAGCTCCCAATCCAGCACGGCGACAACCTTCGCCTCATCCGGCGCGAAGATCATATTGTCGATCCGGTAATCGCCATGGACGATGGATGTCCGCGTCTGTTCAGGCAGGGTCGCGGGCAGCCATTCAATCAGCCGCTCCATCACCGGCATATGCTCGGTCTCAGAGAGCTTATATTGCTTGGTCCAGCGATCGACCTGCCGGCCGAAATAATTGCCGGGCTTACCAAAGTCCGACAGGCCCGCCGCGTCGATATCGGTATTGTGGAGCGCGGCAAGCGTATCGATCATCGCGTCATAGGTCTGGCGGCGGAAGCTGGGCGTGGCGCCCGGCATCGCGCCGTCCCAGATCGTCCGGCCTTCGACCATACCCATCACATAGAACCAGCTGCCGATCACATCATCATCGGTGCACAGGCCATAAGGACGGGCGACCGGAAAGCCGGTCGGGTAAAGCCCGTTGATCGCCTTGAATTCCCGGTCAACCGCGTGCGCGCTGGGGAGCAGCGGGCCAAAGGGCTTGCGCCGCAGCACATAGGCCCCGCTTTTCGCGATGATCTTATAGGTCGGGTTGGATTGGCCGCCGGCGAATTTGAAAACCTCTAACGGGCCTTCAAATCCGGCGACATTTGCTTCCATCCACGCCGTCAGATTGGCGTCGTTGAGCGCATCGGCCCCTTCCGCCTTGGTGACGCCGGAGAAAAGCTTTTGCGCGTCCAAGGCTTCGGTCATTGGTCGAACACGATCACGCTGCGCGCGCTATCGCCCTTCTTCATCTTGTCGAACCCGTCATTGATCGCGGAGAGCGGAATGCGTTCGGCAATGATGCTATCGAGATCCAGCAGACCACGGATGTAGAAATCCACCAGACGCGGAATATCGACGGGGAAACGGTTGCCGCCCATGATCGCGCCTTGCAGCTTCTTGCCCGAAAGCAGGTCCATCGCGCCAAGGCCAACCTTTTCGGACAAAGGCATCATGCCAAGGATGGTCGCCGTGCCACCACGCCGCAAGACGCTGACCGCCAATTGCGCCGAGGCAGAGCGCCCGACTGCTTCGATCGCATGATCAACGCCGCCCTTGGTCATTTCAATGATCTGGGCAGCCGCGCCATCCGCTGTTGCATCGATGACATCGGTGGCACCCAGCTTCAGCGCCAGCTCGCGCTTTTCGGGGATCGGGTCTGCCGCGATGATCCGGCCTGCGCCCGCAATCTTCGCCGCATTGATCGTCGCCAAGCCAACGCCGCCACAGCCGACCACGGCAACGGTTTCGCCCGGTGTTATCTTGCACGCATTGAAGATGGTGCCGGCGCCCGTCGTCACCGCACAGCCGATAATGGCGGCACGATCCAGCGGCATATCCGGATTGATCTTCACGCACGCATGTTCGTGGATCAGCATCTGTTCGGCAAAGGCCGAGAGGTTGAGCATCTGATTGACAATACTGCCATCGGCGCGGGTGATGCGCGGGGCCTCGCCCGGCCCCCGGCGGGTATCTCCGCCCAAGCAGAGCGACATCCGCCCCGTCACGCAATATTCGCACTGGCCGCAATAGGCCGAGAGGCAGGTGACAACGGCATCGCCCGGCTTCACCGTGCGCACTTCGCTGCCCACCGCCTCAACAATCCCGGCCGCTTCATGGCCGGGGATGGCGGGCAGGGGGTGCGGATAGGCGCCGTCGATAAAATGGAGGTCCGAATGGCACAGGCCACAAGCCGCCGTCCGGATCAGCACTTCGTGCGGACCCGGCTTGGAGATCGACAGCTCCTCGATGACGAGCGGCTTTTTCGGCTCGACGAGGACCGCGGCCTTCATCGCGTCACCGCCAGATCACCAGAGGAAAGGTCCTTGGGGCGCATATCGCCATGCTTGCCCAGTTCCAGCCGGGCAATCGCGCGGTTATGAACTTCGTCCGGACCATCGGCGAGGCGCAGAGTGCGCTGATGCGCCCAGGCCGAAGCAAGGCCATAATCTTCCGACACGCCGCCACCGCCATGCGCCTGAATGGCGTCGTCGATGATCTTCAAGGCCATATTCGGCGCCTGAACCTTGATCATCGCGATTTCGGCGGCCGACGCTTTGTTGCCAACCGTGTCCATCATATGCGCGGCCTTCAGGCAGAGCAGGCGCGTCATTTCCAGATCGATGCGGGCACGGGCGATGCGCTCATGCCAGACGGTCTGTTCGGCAATCGTCTTGCCAAAGGCGACGCGGCTGGTGAGGCGACGGCACATCTTCTCCAGCGCTTCTTCCGCAACACCAATGGTGCGCATGCAGTGGTGGATACGGCCCGGCCCAAGGCGGCCCTGCGCAATTTCAAAGCCACGGCCTTCGCCATAAATGATGTTTTCGGCCGGAACGCGGACGTCCTTCAGCTCAATTTCCATATGGCCGTGCGGCGCGTCGTCATAGCCAAAGACCGGCAAATGACGCAGAATGTTCACGCCCGGCGCGTCCAGCGGCATCAGAATCTGCGACTGTTGCTGGTGGCGCTGCGCGCCCAGATCGGTCTTGCCCATGACAATCGCGATCTTGCAGCGCGGGTCGCCGGCACCCGACGACCACCATTTGCGGCCGTTGATGACATAATGGTCGCCATCGCGGGTGATGCGGGTTTCAATATTGGTCGCGTCCGACGAGGCAACCGCCGGCTCGGTCATCAAGAAGGCAGAACGGATTTCGCCGTTCATCAGCGGGATCAGCCACTGTTTCTTCTGCTCGGCCGTGCCATAGCGATTGAGGACTTCCATATTGCCGGTGTCGGGCGCGGAGCAGTTGAAGATTTCCGACGCCATGCCAACGCGGCCCATTTCTTCCGCGCACAGCGCATATTCGACGTTGGTCAGCATCGGGCCGTCAAACTCGACACTCGAATCGAGATGCGGGTTTGAGCCCTGCGGTGGCATGAACAGGTTCCAGATGCCTGCCGCCTTGGCACGCTTTTTCTCTTCCTCGATGACGTTCAGGACTTTCCAACGCTCGCCGGTGTTCAACTCGGCATAATAATCCTTCACGCGCGGGCGAATATATTGGTCGATATGGTTCTTAACGCGGTCCCGCCAATAAACCTCGCGGTCGGTGAAGGTGAAGTCCATCTGAGTCGTCCTCTTCCATGTTTACGTTTACGTCACTGTCAGCTTTGGGCGGGCTTTGTCCAGCCCCCTTCATGCCTGCTTTTCATGTCCGCCTTCGGCCAATCGCTTCAGGCGTGCCTCATGGTCGTGGCGGCGGATGGGGAAGCGGGCAAAGATTGCCGCAGAAACCAGCGCCAAGACCAGAATGATCGATATATAAGACGCGGTCAGCCGGTCGATGACTTGGGTCAAAACCGCATCGGCTTGGGTTTTTTCGGACAGGCCTGACCAGCTGATGATCAGCCCAGAGGTAAAGATGCCCAGCCCGGTCGCGCATTTCTGGACGAAGAAATATCCGGCAAAGAAAACGCCTTCGGTCCGCTTGCCGGTCTTTTCCTGCGCATCCTCCACAATATCGGCAATCATCGACGAGGCCGAAATCATCACGGTCACCGCAAAGCTGTTGCCGAGGAAGAAGAACAGGAACACGCCCCAAGTGGAGGCCGCGCTGCCCGGCTCGGGCCAGAAGCCCGCAAGGCGCAGCACGAAGGGGATGATCCAGAAGCCGATGCCGAGAAGCGATCCATAAGCGGCCGTATGCGGCTTATCCCATATCCGGTTGAGCGGGACGACAAGGAAAAAGGCCGCAACAACGCTCAGAAAAAGGGTGATGGGGTAGAGCGTGAAGTCTGCCTGCTGGAAACGCCAGACATAGATGTAGAGATAGTTGGAAATGGAAAAGGTGATCCCCTGGCTCACCAGCGCAAAGGCCGCGCCAATCGCCAAAATCTTGAACGAGGGGTTGGAAAGAGAGGTGCGAATTTCGTCAAAGGCATGGCGCCAGCCCATCGGGGCGGGGCGGGCTTCTGGCCATTTGGCGAGCAGCTTGTGCTGCCCGGCGGCCGAGGTCAGCACCGCAAGCGTCATCAGCACCGCGCCGAACAGGCCATAGCTCCAATAGCCTTCCGGGTTGAGTTGGCCGACCTGATGATCGGCGTCCGGCACAAGAAAGACCCCATAAGCAAGGTAGATCATCAGCAAGCCGCCGGCCCAGCCGAACAGATAGCGAAAGCGCATCAGCCCGGTGCGTTCATCATAATCGCTGGTGAGTTCAGGCACGAGCGCCACGGACGGCACCTCGCAGCACGACACAAAGGCGCGGACCAGAACCGCGGAAACAAGGAGGTATAAAAACAAATGCGCTTGCGCCGCTTCGGGTGGCGCCCAAAGCAGCATCCATGCAAAGCCCAAGGGAATGGGGGCAAGGTAAAGCCACGGCAAGCGCCGCCCGAAACGGGTATAGGTCCGGTCGCTCAAATGCCCGACAATCGGGTCAATAAACGCATCGATGAGCAAGGCGAGCATCAGCGCGGTTGAAACAAGCGCGGCCTGCAACCCCAACACCTGATTATAAAAAATCAGGAGAAAGGTCGCAAAGCCATTGTCCTTCACGCCATAGGCAATGCTGCCCAGGCCATGGAAAAGCTTCAGCCGCAAGGGGAGCTTGCGCGCGGCGGGGAGGGTCATTGGCCGGGCGTGTTGATAAACGCTTCCAGCGCGTCGAACATGCCCGGCGCTTCCTGGTTCCAGCTTTGCGGCTGGCCGGTGGTGATCCCGCCATCGACCACGAAATGCGCGCCCGTGATGAAGCCCGCTTCCTTGGACGCAAGATAGGCGACCATGTTCGCGATATCTTCAGGCCGGCCACCGCGCTTCACCGGCTGGGTGTGGTTGGCGATTTCAAAGATAATCTGGTTGGCGGCTTCGCGCTTTTCTTCCGGTACGTCGAGCGAGGACGAGAAGATATTGGTCTGAATAAAGCCTGGGCAGATCGCGTTCATGCGGATGTTGTGTTTGGAAAGGTCGGTTGCGCCAACCTTGGTCAGATGGATGACAGCGCCCTTAGCGACCGCATAAGCGGTGGGGGAATAGCCCGCGCCCAGCCCGGCGACGCTTGCTGTGTTGACGATCGACGCGCCTTCCCGGCCCATCATATGCGGCACGGCATAGCGGATGCCCATTGCGACCGAACGCAAGAGCAGGTTCATCGTCCGGTCCCAACCCTCGGGCTCAATCTCTTCAATCGGTGCACGGTCGCCGCCAGCGCCCGCATTGTTGAAGACGACATCAATGCCGCCCGTCTTTTCGGCTGCAAAATCCATCAGCGCCTTGATGTCCTGAGGGTTGCAGACATCGGTTTTCTTGAAGTGGATTTTGCCGTTGGAGGTGGCGGCCAGTTCCGTGCCGCCCTTTTCATCGATATCGCCGGCAATCACCGTCGCCCCTTCGCTGGCAAACAATAGACAAGTGGCTTTGCCAATGCCCGATGCCGCGCCTGTGATGACGACCGTTTTCCCTGCGAATCTCATATCTCTCTCCATCTTTTGAGCGACTCATCCTGTCGGGCGGATCGGCGCGGGTCAACGCGCTTGATGCTGCCCTTACGGAATGCAGCACTTGCCACTTGCGGCTTGCCTAAGCCGAGCGCCGCGACCTAGAGAATGCGCCATCAGATAGGAGATTCCGATGACTGACCTTGAGACTTTCCGGAAGGAAGCTCGCGCTTGGCTGGAAGCTAATTGCCCGGCTGAAATGCGGGAACCGCAAAAGAGCGAAGACGAAGCCTGCTGGGGCGGCCGCAAATGGGTGTTCAAAAGCCCGGCGCAGAAGCAATGGCTTGAGGTCATGGCCGAAAAGGGCTGGACAGTGCCCGATTGGCCCAAGGAATATGGCGGCGGTGGCCTGACCGCGGAAGAAACCAAGATCCTGCGCTCTGAGATGGCAAAGCTGGGCTGCCGCCCGCCGCTGTTGAGCTTTGGCATCTGGATGTTGGGCCCGGCGCTGTTGAAGTTCGGCACCGAAGAACAAAAGAAACATTATCTGCCGCAGATCGCGCGCGGCGAAATCCGCTGGTGTCAGGGCTATTCAGAGCCGGGCTCTGGCTCTGACCTCGTCTCGCTCCAGACCTATGGCGAAGACAAGGGCGATCACTGGGTCGTCAACGGCCAGAAAATCTGGACCAGCTATGCCGACAAGGCGGACTGGATCTTCTGTCTGGTGCGGACCAACAAGGAAGACAAATATCACGGCATCAGCTTCCTCTTGTTCGACATGACGACCCCGGGCGTCACGACCAAGCCGATCAAGCTGATCTCGGGCGCCTCGCCCTTCTGCGAAACCTTTTTTGATAATGTGAAGGTGCCCAAGCACCAGATCGTTGGCGAGCTGAACCGCGGCTGGGACGTTGCCAAATATCTGCTGGGCCATGAGCGCGAGATGATCTCGGGCGGCGGGCTTGGCGAAGGCATGGCGTCGATTGGGGCCGCCTTCAAGGACGTGGCGGCGCAAGAGCCGGTCTTGCGCGCGCAAATGGCGCTGTTCGACGTCGAGACCATGGTGTTCCGCGCGCACAGCGAACGGTTTATGGATGAATGGAAGTCGGGCAAGGGACACCCTGCTTATTCCAACCTGATGAAATATATCGGAACGGAATTGAACAAGACCCGGCATGAGCTTGTCATGGCGGCGGGCGGTTCTGATGCGCTGGAATGGGAGAGCGACCGCTCCAAGCAAGGCGCCAAGCCGCGCACCTGGCTGCGCACCAAGGCCAACAGCATCGAAGGCGGCACGAGCGAAGTCATGCTCAACGTCGTCTCCAAGCGCATCCTCGAAATGCCGGGAGCCTGATCCATGGGAATGAACCACACCGAAGACCAGGCGATGCTCAAAGACAGCGTTGCCCCGTTCTTGGCTGAAAATGCCCCGGTCAAACATCTGCGCGCCTTGCGCGACAGCAATGACCAGACCGGCTTTGCCCGCGACCTGTGGAAGCAGTTTGCCGAAATGGGCCTCAACGGCATCCTGATCCCCGAAGCCGAAGGCGGGCTGGGTCTGGGCCATGTTGAAGCCGGGATCGTGCTGGAAGAAATCGGCCGCAATCTGACGCCCTCGCCCTTCCTCACGACCGCGGTGGCCGCGGTTGAGGCACTCAAGGGTGCCGGCGCGCATCTGCGCGGCGAATGGTTCCCGCGCATTGCTTCGGGCGACGCGATCATCGGCCTTGCGATTGATGAAAGCGCCAAGCACCGCCCGGCGGCGACCGCGCTGGTCGCCGAACGTGCGGGCAATGGCTTTAAGCTTTCCGGCAAGAAGCAGTTTGTCGTTCATGGTCATGTTGCGGATATGCTCATCGTCGCCGCCCGCACCGCGGGTGCCGCCGGCGAAGAAGCGGGCATCACCCTTTTTGCGGTGCCGAACTCGGCCGCGGGGCTGACGGCAGAAGCGGATCGGCTGGTGGACAGCCAGCTTGCCGCGCGCGTGACGCTCGACGGGGTTGAGGTAACGGCAGATGCGGTCATCGGCGATGTCGATGGCGGCTGGTCGGTCCTGTCCAAGCTGCTCGATGCCGGGCGCATTGGCGCGGCGGCCGAAATGGTCGGCGTTGGCGGCGGCGCGATGGATATGACCTTTGACTATCTGAAGCAGCGCAAGCAGTTCGGCCGCGTCATTGGGGAGTTTCAGGCGCTCCAGCATCGTGCCGCACATCTTTATGGCGAGATGGAAGGCGCACGGTCGATCGTGCTCAAGGCGCAGCATCTGCTGGATGATGGCGATCCCCGGGCCGAGCTGTTCGTGGCGGCCGCCAAGACCAAGGCGGGGCGTGCCTGCAACCTTGCCGTGCGTGAAGGCGTGCAGATGCACGGCGGCATCGGCATGACCGACGAATATGACATCGGCCTTTACATGAAGCGCGACCGCGCTTTGGCCGAATTTTTTGGCGACACCTATTTCCATGCGGATCGCGTCGCCCGGATGAATGGATATTGATGATGGATATTGAAAAGCTGTTCAGCCTGAAGGGCCGCGTTGCCTTGGTGACGGGCGGGTCCAAGAATTTGGGCCGCCATATTGCCGAAGGCTTCATCGCCCAAGGCGCCAAGGTTTATATCACCTCGCGCAAGGCCGAATCCTGCGAGCAGACGGCTGCCGAACTGGGGCCGAATTGCATCGCGCTGCCGATGGACGTTTCTTCGGTGGAAGGGTGCAAGGCCTTGGCCGCGGCATTTGCCGCGCGCGAAGGCAAGCTCGACATTCTGGTCAACAATGCGGGCGCCGCTTGGGGTGCGCCGTTTGAAGATTTTCCGGAAGTGGGCTGGGACAAGGTGATGGACCTTAATGTCAAAGGCCCGTTCTTCCTCACCCAGGCGCTTTACCCGCAGCTGAAAGCGGCGGCCTCGCAGGCCCAGCCGGCCAAGGTCATCAATATCGGGTCAATCGACGGCATCCGCCTCAACCCTTGGGAAACCTATAGCTATCACGCGTCCAAGGCGGCGATCCTCTATCTGACCAAGCGCATGGCCGCGCGGCTGATCCAAGACCAGATCAACGTGACGGCAATTGCGCCGGGCGCCTTTGCGTCTGACATGAACCGCGCCGCGCGCGACCATGGCGATGCGGTGGCGAAGAACATCCCCAACCACCGGATCGGGGTTGCCGAAGATATGGCGGCCGCCGCTATTTATCTGGCGAGCAATGCGGGGAACTATGTCGTGGGCGATACCATCACCGTTGATGGCGGGGTTGCCCATGCCAATATCGGATCGCCCAGCATCGACGCCTGAGCGATCTTTTTGGGGAGGGAGATTTATTCTCTCTCCCCTTTGCCTATTGAGAGGCTCCTGGCAAATGCGGCGAGGGGCCGGGTAGAAGTGGCTTACCGCCCGCTGCGGTCCAGCATCACATTGATTTGAGCCATGGCGACCGGCTTTTCCGGGTCATCCTGCCACGCCACCGCTTCGATATTTGCAATCCGCTTGCCAAGCCGCTCAATTGTGGCGCGGGCATAGGTTGTCGCTTCCACCGCGCCGCGCATATAGGTTGCGGTCACGTTGACGGGCTTCAAAAGCGGCTTGTCATCCTCGCCCAGTGCTTCTGACAGGGTTACATAAGCAACTGTTTCCAGCAGCCCGGCCAGCGCGCCGCCATGGACAAAGCCGGGGCGCCCGCGCACGCCATCGCCATAGGGCATTGCAATGATCAGTCGGCCGTCGGCGTCCCGTTCAGCCACGAAGCCCATGGTTTTGGCATAAGGAGAAAAAAGCGTCGTCATCAGCTGGCCGTGAAGAAATAGGTGCCGGCCACATGAGCGATCGGCTTGTCAGGGTCGCCATCATGCGCGTGGCCGCGAATGAAAGCGATGGAGCGCGTGACATGGTAGCATTCGCCATGGCCGATCACCGTCTGGCCCGGTCGGGCGGGCCGCAGATAATCTATGCGCAGATCAAGCGTCGCCTGAGGCTGGAATATACCGGTCTTGAGCCAGATCGAGAGGCTGGTTGCCATATCCATCAGCGTGAAAATGGGCCCCGAGGCCAGAATGCCCGATACCGTATCCGTCACAAGGTCGGCGCTATAGGGCAGCGCCAATTCGCACCAGCCTTCGCCATGGCCGTGATATTGCGTGTTGATCAGCTTGTTATGCCCATTTTTGGACATCATCCTGATCAACCGGGCGGGATCAAATTCAGACGCATCATCTGCCATGCCTTTCCGCTTAACGTGCCTTTTCGTTGCCCGCAATCATGGGTGCTGGATTGCCGCGAAATTGCCCGCTAACGTAAACGTAAAGTGCGAAGAATCGCACGCGTAGCGAGAGGATAGACCAGAGCATGCACCCCTTTATCCATGCCCAGAACACGCCCGACAAAGCCGCGATCATCGTTGCTGAAACCGGCGAGGTGCGGACCTATCGGCAGTTGGACGAAGCCTCTAATCAAGTGGCGCAATTTTTTCGCCAGCGCGGTCTGGGCCATGACGACGTCGTTGCCTTCATGCTCGAGAATACGCCCGATTATTACAACCTGACCTGGGGCGCCCAGCGTGCGGGCCTGCGCTATGTCTGCATCTCGTCGCGGCTGACCGCGGATGAGACGGACTATATCCTTGAAAATTCGGGCGCGAAGATTTTCATCATTTCGGCCAGCCTTGCGGGGGCTGCCGCCAAGCTGACCACCAAGGTAGAACGTTATGCGCTGGGTGGCGCGGTTGAGGGCTATGGTACGCTGGAAGATGCGCTGGCCCCGATGCCGACCACGCCCGTGCCGGATGAGCGCGCGGGCGTTGATATGCTTTATTCGTCGGGCACAACCGGGCGGCCCAAGGGCGTGCGCATCCCGCTGCCCGAAGACCCCGCGATTGATCAGTCCAACAGCCTTGTCATGCTGGCGATGGGGCTGTTCCGCTTTACCCCGGACAGCATCTACCTCTCGCCCGCGCCGTTGTATCACGCGGCGCCGCTGCGCTGGTCGATGACGGTGCACAAAATTGGCGGCACCGTTGTGATGATGAAGAAGTTCGACGCCGAGCAGGCGCTGGCCGCGATTGAGAAATATAAGGTCACCTGTAGCCAATGGGTGCCGACGCATTTTGTGCGGATGCTGAAGCTGCCCGAAGAGGTGCGCACCAAATATAATCTCTCCACCCTGAATTGTGCGATCCACGCCGCCGCGCCGTGCCCCATGCCGGTCAAGCGCGCGATGATCGACTGGTGGGGCCCGGTGCTGGAAGAATATTATGCCGGCTCTGAAGGCAATGGCTTTACCTATATCGGCTCGGCAGACTGGCTGCGCCTGGCGGATAAGGAAGGCGCAGGCTCGGTCGGCAAGGCCGTCACCGGCATCGCGCATATCATGGGCGAGGACAATGAGACGGAGTTGCCGCGCCGCAGCGAGGGCACCGTCTTTTTCGAAAGCGACAGTGTCTTTGAATATCATGGTGATGAGGAAAAGACGAAGTCCAGCCGCAACTCCAAAGGCTGGTCCACCTTGGGCGATGTGGGTTGGATGGATGAGGATGGCTATATTTTCCTCACCGACCGCAAAAGCTTTATGATTATTTCGGGCGGGGTGAACATCTACCCGCAAGAGATTGAGAACCACCTTGTCACGCACCCCAAGGTGCAGGACGTCGCGGTCATCGGCGGCCCGCATGAGGAAATGGGCGAAGAGGTGATCGCGGTCATCCAGCCGATCGACATGGCGCACGCCAACGACGCCTTCCGTGCCGAACTGACCGACTATGCGCGCGAGAAATTGTCGGGCGTGAAGATTCCGCGCCGGATCGACTTCCTTGCCGAGCTGCCGCGGCATGACACGGGCAAGCTCTACAAGCGGCTGCTGCGCGACCAATATTGGGAAAAGGCGAAGAAGTGAGCGGCGCGCGCGTCGAGTTCTTCT
>JBJTNW010000019.1:0-51561 GCA_046074265.1 Chakrabartia sp. | reverse complement strand
AGGTTGCTCGGCTGGAAGGTGCGCTTCATCGCTCATGCCCTCAAAACAAATTCAAATGAAAAAGCCGCCAACCAGGGGCGGCTCTGTTGAACGGCGCGATAAGGGCATCTTTTGGCAGAGTCAATTGCCCTTTGCCTGTTTCTTGCGTGCCAGCCGACGTTTGTAGCTGGCCCGACGCAAGCCCCAATCTGCCCAATGGCCGGGCTTGGGGTAGCGCCGCTTGAAGATGACATACCGGCGGCGGGCCCAAGCTGATGTCTGAAGGACCAGACCTAGCCCGATCGCGAAGAAGACGGTTCCGGCCGGACCGGGCAGCGGCGCGACAAGCGGGGCGCAGGCCATGAACAGCACGCCAAGCCCAAAGAGCGTCCAGCGCACAAGCGGGATCTGCATGATCGATTTGAAGCGGGAACGTGCCATGATGTCTGCCATTTGGGGACAAGGCGGCCCAGTTACAATGTCTGACCCTCGACAGCGGCGGAATTCTGCCTAGGATGCGGGGCGTGGCGAAGAAGGGGCGGTGCCCTATGTCGGCCGCAAGGGGGATACCCGTGTTGAGTTTATGGGGCGTGCAGCAGGCGTTTATCTGCTGCCAGTCGGGCGGCTAATGGTCGCCATCGCGCAAACCGTGGCCTTTTTGGGGCTGGAGGCTCGGCCCGTTGAGGTGCAGTGCCAGATCGCGCCGGGCGTTCCCGCCTTTGTGCTGGTCGGCCTGCCCGATAAGGCGGTGGCAGAAAGTCGGGAACGCGTGCGTGCAGCAATTGCCGCGATTGGCCTTGCGCTGCCGCCCAAGCGGATCACCATCAACCTTTCACCCGCTGACCTGCCCAAAGAAGGATCGCATTATGATCTGCCGATTGCGCTCGCGCTGTTGGGCGCGATGGGCATTGTGGATGCCGAGCAACTGGCCGACAATCTCGTTGTTGGCGAACTTGGCCTTGATGGCCGCGTTTCTGCCATACCGGGCGTTCTGGTGGCGGCGCTGCATGCCGCAGCCCGACAATTGGGTTTAATCTGCCCTGCCGCCCAGGGCGCCGAGGCGGCTTGGGCCGGAGAGGTCGCTCTTATTGCGGCCCCTGATCTGCTCGCCCTGCTTAATCATCTAAAGGGCGAAGCTGCCCTGTCGCCGCCGCGTCCCGGTCCGGCAGAGGCGCCCGCTCTGGGTCCGGACCTGGCGGACGTAAAGGGGCAGGAAACGGCAAAGCGCGCGCTCGAGATTGCCGCGGCCGGCGGCCATAATTTGCTGATGTCTGGCCCGCCGGGGGTCGGCAAATCGTTGCTCGCGGCCTGTCTGCCCGGTCTATTGCCCGATCTGGCGCCCGCCGAGGCGCTGGAGGTATCCATGATTGCCAGCATGACCGGCGGCCTTGAGGGCGGTCGATTGGCCCGGCGGCGTCCATTTCGCGCGCCGCACCATAGTGCGTCCATGGCCGCGCTGGTCGGCGGTGGTCATCGCGCCAAACCGGGGGAAGTTAGCCTGGCGCATCTGGGTGTTCTGTTTCTCGATGAACTGCCAGAGTTTCAGCGGGCGGCACTGGATGCGCTGCGTCAGCCGGTAGAGGCCGGCATCGTTACCATCGCCCGCGCCAACAGCCACGTTACCTTTCCGGCGCGGGTGCAATTGGTGGCGGCGATGAACCCGTGTCGCTGCGGCCATTTGGGCGATGCCGCCCGGGCGTGCGCGCGGGCGCCGCGCTGCGCAGCCGATTATCAGGCGCGGATTTCCGGACCTATTCTTGATCGTATCGACCTGCATATTGATCTGCCGCCTGTTGCTGCGGCAGATTTGCTGATGCCCGCGCCAACTGAGCGGTCGGCCGTTGTTGCAGAAAGGGTGGCGTGCGCGCGGGCCACCCAATTGGCTCGCTATGGCGCGGCGTCAGCCCAGACCAATGCGTCCGCACAAGGCGCCGCTTTTGAGGAGGCCTGTACGCTTGATACGGCTGGCCAGCAGTTAATGTCAGAAGCAGCGGGCGCGCTTGGTCTTTCGGCACGCGGCTTCACCCGGGTGTTGCGTGTGGCCCGGACGATTGCAGATTTGGCGCAGGTCCCCAAGGTGCGGCGGGCTGATCTGGCCGAGGCACTGTCTTACCGACGCCAACCGCCGTTAAGGTGAGCGGGACTGGCTTGCGTCTGGCCGACGACTGGGCTAGGCGCTGCCTTCCCGCAGGCCCCTGTGGTGAAATTGGTAGACGCGCTCGACTCAAAATCGAGTTCCTTCGGGAGTGCTGGTTCGAGTCCGGCCAGGGGCACCATTTTTCCCGCCGACATTCTTCTTGCTGATCTGCGCCGCCTGATTGCGCGATGCGCTGCCTCATATTCACCAAAAGAGCTAAATTTCATATACAAATGAGTGGCTTCCCTCATCATCATATCTATTTATGAACAATCAGTGAGTTATCTGTGTATCAAAATAGAGGGAAGTGACGTCTTTTATGATTCAGTCTTCGCAGCGCATTGTCCATGTTGTCGATGATGATCCGGCAATGCGGGCAGCTATTGAATCAATGCTGCGTTCAGTTGGGTATGAGGTGTGCCTCTACGAGCGGGGGACGGATCTGCTGGAGGTCGCCGCATGCGGGCTTTCAGGCTGCGTTGTCCTTGACGTGCGCCTGCCCGGCCCCGGCGGGCTTGAGGTTCAGCGACGGCTGGCCGAGCTTGGTCAGGACGTTCCCGTGATTTTCGTGACGGGCTATGCCGATGTTGAAATGGCCGTGCAGGCGATGAAGGCGCGCGCCATCGAGTTTCTCACCAAGCCCTTTCGTGACCAGGACCTGCTGGACGCGATAAGTGCTGCGATGGAAGCATCGGGCAGCCGGTCAACCAAATCCAGCAGGCGGGCCTTGTGGGTCACCATCACCAGCGTCTGGCCCTCGCGAATATGGCGTTTGAGCGCGACGAGGCACCGTTCTTCGGTCGCCTCGTCCATCGACGAGGTGGGCTCATCAAGCAGCCAGAGATGTGCGGGGCACAGCAGCAGCCGCGTCATGCCAACCAACTGCTTCTGGCCGCCGGAAAGGCCATCTCCCCCTTCCGAAATGCGGACATCCAGTCCTTCGGGCCGATGCGCAACCTGGTCGACAAGCCCGGTGTTCCATCATCTCCGGCCGTGTGCTGACGCCGGTCGCGGCGCTGCCGGGCCTGCTGGTTCAATGGGCCAACGCCAAAGTCGCGCTCGACAATCTTGAGCGGCTCTTTGGCCTAGAGCGCGACAATCACGAGATTGAACACCCGCTCTCGCCGGAAGCGGCGCAAGGTCGGCTAGAGGTGCGTCATCTTGCCTTTACCTGGCCGGGGCAGACCACGCCGCTTGCCATAGATGGCCTGACCATCGCGCCGGGCGAGCGGGTGGGCGTGATCGGGTCTGTCGGGGCCGGTAAATCCACATTGCTCAAGCTGTTCGCCGGGGTGATCAAGGCGTCAAAGGGCGTGGTGTGTCTGGATGGCATGGATATCCAGCATATCGCCGCCGATCGCCGGGCCGAGTTGATCGGCTATCTTCCGCAGACCACGCGCCTGCTGATCCAGCTGAGCCAGCTGGTCACGACTGTTGGCGGCGTAAGCGTCTTGACCGATGCCGGGCAAGTGGCGCTGATGCAGGGGGCTGCGACGGCTGAGGGTCAGGCTGGTACCGCCCTTCAGACCGTTATTTCCGATCTGCTGGCCGCGCGCAATGTGGTCACAAGCATCACCATTGATGCCGTGGCCACCGATAACCTGATTTCCGCAGCCGAAGCGACGGGCCTGGTGGTGCGTGGCGCGGTGGGCGAAGGGGCAACCGCGGTCGCCCTGCGCTTTGGCGACCGTACCGTGCAGGCGGTGCTTTCTGGCAGTCAATGGTCTTATGCCATGACCGCCGACGACATCACTGCGCTTGGGGCTGATGGCGTCAAGCAGATCACCGCCGAAGCGAGCTTCGGCGCGGGCGGGCAGGCCAGCGCCAGCCGTGTGGTGGCCCTGCGGATCACGCCGCCGCAGAACCCGGTGATTGACATGATTTCCGGAGATGATCGGGTCAACGCCTCGGAAAAGGCAGAGCCTGTCATCGTTTCCGGCACGGGCGAGGCGGGCACGACGATCACGCTGTGGACGGAAGGCGGCTTTTCCAAAACGACCAAGGTCGGGCTGAACGGCCAGTGGAGCGTGGAACTCCAAGCGTCTGACCTGAATTTTGAAGACCGAAGGACACTTAAGGCCGTTGCCACCGATGCGTTTGGCAACCAGAGCGGTCCGGCGCAGCGCGATTTGACCGTGGATACCATTGCGCCCGGCGCGCCGACCATTTTGCCGATTGGAACCAATGACAAAATCGGGCCAAACGAAAAGACGTCGGGCTTTGAAATCCGAGGTCGGGCAGAGGCGTTTGCGTCGGTAACGCTGTCGTTCAACAATGTGGATTATCAGGCCAAGGCGGACCGTGATGGCAATTGGGCCGTCACCATTTTTGCATCCAACGTCCCAACTGATGCCAATTACCCGGTCGTGGCCCGGCAGACGGATTTGGCCGGCAATGCGGGGCCGGTTTCTGAAGCGCGCATCCTGACCGTTGACGCGCTGCCGCCTCCGCCCCCGCGCATTACCAGTATTTCCGGCAGTGACCTTTTGATCAACGCGGTAGAGCGGGCCCGCGGCGTCATTGTGTCTGGTACGACAGAGATTGGGACAACGGTCCGCGTCACTTGGGCGGGACAAACCGTTGAGGCCATCGTTGATCAGGATGGCTCTTGGTATGCGCGCTTTTTGTCAACCAACATCCCGCTCACGGGCACGCACAATATTACCGCCATCGCTTATGATGCGAGCAACAACGGCAGCGCGCAGGCCAGCCTTGCCAATGTCACGGTCGATCTATCAACCCCGATCCCGACTTATGAGGCGGTGGCGACAGACAATGTCATCAACGCGGTGGAACGGGCGCAGGGCATCACCTTGCGCGGTGCGGCGGGCAGTTCTGAACTTGGCGCGACGCTGACCGTTCGGCTCACCGGCGCAAATGGCTATAGCTTTTCGAAATCAATCACTGTTCTCAACGCCGATGGCAGTTGGGAACTGACGATTTCAGCCGACCAGTTGCCGCAAACCAATATGTCGGTTGATATCGCGCTGACGGCGCGCGACCTTGCGGGCAATACCGCAACCGCCCCGGTGCGGACGATCGCGGTGGATCTGACATCTCCGGGCGCTTTGTCGCTTGAGCTCCGGTCAGATACTAATATCGCTGATGACGGCATTACTGCCGATGGGACGTTGCTCGTGCGCGGCATTGAGGGCGATTCCACCTGGGAATATTCCCTCAATAATGGCGCTTGGACACAAGGTTTGAACAACAGCCTTGTCCTGCCCGATGGCACCTATGCTGACGGGGCCATCCGCATTCGCCAGCGCGATCCTGCGGGCAATGTGAGCGAGACGACGACCTATTCCGGGGCGTTGACCGTTGACCATATCGCGCCTCAGGCGCTCAGCCTGCGGTTGCGCAATGATAATGGCGCCTTCCGCAACGACAATATCTCGAATGATGGCACCGTGAGTTTCGGCCAGGTCGAAACGGGGGCCGTCATCCAATATTATGATGGGCTGAACTGGGTGGCGTTGACCAATGGCAGCCTGGTTCTTGACGCAGGGACCTATCGGGCTGGCTCCATTCGCGTTCGTCAGGTTGATGCGGCGGGCAATATCAGCACCGAGACAACCAATGCCAGCGATTGGGTGATTGATAAAGCCGCCCCGGCGGCGATCACGCCCACGCTGGTGCAGGACACCGGGACGGATGCGCACGACGGTATCACCAGCGACGGGACGATCAGCGTCGGCACGCTCGAAGCGAACGCCGTTTTCCAATATTCGGTGGATAGCGGCCAGACGTGGCAAACCGTTAGCTCTGGTTCAAAATTTGTGCTGGATGCGGGCCGGACTTACGCGGCCAATACAATTCTTGTCCGTCAGGTCGACCTAGCGGGCAATGCCGGTGCGTCCACCGCTTATGGCGAGGACCTTCAAGTCCTTGCAGCGCTGTCCGATGTGCCGAGCTTTCAGCTGACGGCCGATAACGGGCCAAGCGCGACGGATAATATTTCCAACAATGGTCAGATTGATGTCAGCTTGTCGTCTTCGGCGGTGCGCTGGGAATATTCCGTCAATGGCGGCGCATGGCAAGCAGGCTCGGGAACCAGCTTCACGCTGAGCGAAGGCACCTATGCTGCCGGATCGATCAAGGTGCGCCAATTTGACATCGCCGGCAATCAAAGCGTCGCAGGGACAAATGCCACCTATTCGATCGTGATCGACAAAACGGCCCCCGGCCAGCCCCTGGTCAGCTTTACCGATACCGGGACGGTTGGGGATAATTACACCGGTAACAACCAGATCAGCGTAACCCTAAGCGCGGATGCAGCCTATTGGGACTATTCGACCAATGGCGGGACAAGCTGGACGCGGGGTGGCACCGCGACGGGAACGTTCACGCTCGCCGATGGCAGCTATACGGCTGGGCAGGTCCGTGTGCGGCAAGGCGATACCGCAGGCAATATAAGCGCTGATCAGGCGCTGGGCGCGCTTACGATCGATACCGCGGCAACCGCGCCCACCATAACATGGCCGACCGATGGCGGTTCCTCCAGCACGGATGGTGTTACCAACGCAACGCGGATCTCCTTGTCCGGATTGGAGCAAGGGGCAACCTGGACCTATAAGCTTAAAGGCTCAATTTCTGATCCGCAGACCGGAAGCTATTTCGATCTCCCCGAAGGCAGATATGCCATTGGTGATATCGTCATCGAGCTGACCGACCGGGCGGGCAACAAGGTAAGCGTCAGCAATACCAAGGCTTGGACGATCGACACCACGCTGGCGACGCCGACGCTCAGCCTCGATGCAGATAGCGGTTCCAACGGGGCCGATGGGGTGACCAATAATGGCAAGGTAAATGTCGCTAACTTGGATTCTGGCGGCACGTGGCAATATTCTTTGAACGGCGGGGGCAGCTGGTCGGATAGTTTCCTTGGTACGCAGACCAGCTTTACGCTCGATGCAGGTACCTACAGCGCCAACAGCATCATTGTGCGCCAGTTTGATAGTGCCGGGAACGTCAGAACATCGGCCGCGCTGAGCAGCAGCGATGTGGTTATCGATAAAACCGGACCGGCGGCGGTTTCGCTTGCCATCCAGGATATCGGCACATCGACCACCGATGGGCTGACCGCGAACAGTTTCGTGACCGTCAATGATCAGGAATCCGGTGCCTCCTTCCGCTACAACATCACGGCCGGCCATCCTGATAGCGGCTGGGTGACGGTGACGGGCACCGGCTTTTCGCTGCCGGCCGGTTCTTATAGTGCCAATGACATTTGGGTGCAGCCGATCGACAAGGCCGGCAATTTCGGCCCGATCACCAAATATGCGTCGGGCATCGTCGTTGAGCTGACCGCGCCGTCCTCACCTACCGTCACCCTTTATGAGGATAATGGCACCTCCAATTCGGATGGCGTGACGACCAACGGGCAGATGACCGTGGCGAATATGGAGGCGGGTGCTGTACTTCAATATAAGGACAGCGATTCAGATACTTGGACCTCAGTTTATCCAACTGATCTGAATTCGACGATCACCTCATTCACGATGCCGACCGGCAAGTCTTTTGCGGCCAACCATCTGCTTTTCCGGCAGGTGGATGCGGCAGGCAATGCCAGCGCGGCGGTGGTTTATGGGCCCAGCCTGTCCATCTCGTCCACCTCGCAACCGCCCAGCGTGACCATGGCCAGCGATACGGGGACATCGCCTTCCGACAATTTAACCAATGATGGCACCTTCACCATCAGCGGGCTCGATATCGGGGCGTCGTGGCAATATACAACCAATGGCCTGAATGCCGTCCCCACTTGGACATCGCCAACCGATTCCGCCAGCCGCTCCATTACCTTACCCGAAGGCAATTATGCGTCGGGCCAGATTGGCTTCCGGCAGGTTTTGAATGGCTCTTATGGCGATCCTTACTGGTTGAATACCAGCCTCAAAATTGATCGGACGGCGCCCATCATTGATATGGATGGCATCCCGGCCAATGGGGTGACGGGCTATAGCGCCACCATTACCAACACAAGCTGGACCTATATCGCAGATCGATCGGCCGCCCTGACCGAAGCCAATGGCATTGATCGGGTCACTCTGAAGATATCGGGCCTGCGTGACGCATCCGATGAACAGCTGAAGATTGATTCCGCCAATATCACGCTTGGGGGGCAGACCCTGGCAGTGCTGCTGGCCGACGGGTCCAACCTGAATGGCGGGACGGCCAGCTTCACGTTGAACGGTGTTAGCTGGAGCGTGTCTTATGATGCGACCAATGGTTTTATCTTCAAGGCTCTGACGTCAGGCACGGTTATTTCGACCACGGCCGCGCAGGACCTGATCCGCGCGTTGCAATATGCAAATGCCGATACCACGCCCAGCGAGGGCGTGCGCGTATTTTCCTTCTCCACCGTGGATGCGGCCGGCAATAGCGTGGCGGCACCTGCCATTGCCCATATGGTCTTTAACGCGGCCACCCCGACCATTGCGGCGACAGCCGTCACGCCTGTTTATGCCAATGCCAACCGCACCCATGCCGCCATTCTCGCGCGCGAACGGGGTTTTTGCTGATCAGGTCAGCCGTGCACCGGCCGGGCGATCACGGGCGGCTTGGCCGCATCGCCCGATTTTCCAGCTTTCAAGAAAAGCTGCCAGGAAGAAAGGGCAAGAACGCAGGCCAGCAGGATTTGCAAGATGCGCGCCGGCGCACGGGTCGACAAAAAGCTGCCGACGATAACGCCGGGGATGGAGCCAACGAGCAAATTGGTGAGCAATTCTGAATCCACATCCCCCAAAATCCAATGCCCCGTCCCGGCAATGAGGGCGAGCGGGACGGCATGGGCAATATCTGACCCGACAATGTTGACGACCGGCAGGCGGGGGTAAAGTACCAGCAGCACGGTGACGCCAATAGCGCCGGCCCCAACAGAAGAAATGGATACGGCGACGCCCACCAGCGCTCCGAGCAGCACGGTGCTTGCCACAACCCGGGCAGGCGGCTCAATCGGCGCGCGGTGCTGGGCCAGCGTCACCAGCTTGGTGCGAAAGGCCACGGCCAGCGCGGTCGCCGCCAGAAGGACTGCCAGCGACGTCAGAATGATCTTTTCTGAACCACCGCCGACATGGCCGGGCCGCGGCAGCAGTAACAAGGTGATGATCGACGCCGGAATGCTGCCCATGGCGAGCCGCCGGACGATCTTCCAGTTCACGGTTTCGCGCCAACCGTGAACGGCAGACCCCGCAATTTTGGTAATGGCCGCGTAGAGTAGATCCGTGCCCACCGCGGTTTGAGGCGACACGCCGAACAACAGGACCAGCAAGGGTGTCATCAGCGAACCACCGCCAACCCCTGTCAGCCCGACCAACAGGCCAACGAGCATCCCGGCTGCCGCGTGCAGCATGTCCAAGTTCGAAAAAAGCGACACCTGACCGTCCTTGTCTTCACCATTCCCCGTGACTGCTTAGGCCGGTGCTGGGGTTAGGCGAAGTCATAGTCGCTTAGCATGGCCCAAGCAGACCTTTAGCCGTCCGCACGTCAACACTGGATATTAGACGAAATAAAATATCCACAAAGCGCGGCGGAAAAAGCCGATCTTTCGTCGAAGCGACTGGATTGCTAAAAAAAATGATATATCCTTGCCGCTCAATATAGGCAAAAGTCTGAGGACTTGGGTGAATTGGGGATTGGGATTTTATGCGCCACAGTTTCTTCATTGCTGCCTGTGCGATTAGCCTTACTGCCTGCTCCTCTCTCTCTGGTGAGAAGAAGCCAGAGAAAGCCGATGACAAAACTGCTGTAACTGAAGTCAAGCACGTTGACCTTAGCTGTGCGCCTTCTTCGAGCCAGGGGTCGACACAATATTCGGCCGTAAATCGGATCAGCATTGATTTGATCAACAACCGCATTGATCTTTTCTCAAAGGAACAAATCTGGCAGTTCCACGGCATTAATGATGCCAAGGCGACAGAGATCCGCGACATTAAGATTGCCTATGTCGGCCGTAACGTCGCCGCCTGGGGAATGAAGACCGGGACGCCCTATAGCTTCTTCTATGATACGGCCAAGGCGACAGTGACCTTGGCCTATATCTCGGCTGGGACGCCGATGTCTGTCATCTTCCAATGTAGCTGAGTGCGCTGATCGCCGCGCTGTCTGTCTGGTCAGGCCAGCAGGTCGCGCAACAAGGGTGCATATTCTGGCGCGATGGAATAAGTCGCGCGCCGGCCCTCTTCTCCGGGGCGGGACTTGATCAATACGCCCATCTCAACCATGCGTTTAAGCGTGTTGAAAATGGTCGTATGCGAGAATTTAGACATTTCGCAGAGCGTCAAAATAGTCTTGTCTGAACCAGACGCGAGAAAGGCTAATATCTCTGCCTCACAGGTAAAAAGACGTAAGCGTAAATGAGATTCGATATCCAAAATCTTTTTAATTTCCCGCAAGACACGGTCTCCCAGATATTTCTGATTATTATTATGACGGCGACATATTATGGAAATATGCGCATTTCAATTTAAAGAATATATTTGTGTCGTATTTGAAAAAGATTTCTATTTAACAATCAGTTAGAGTTTGTTTGCTTCTAATCGAAGCGTGATGAGTTTAATCTATGTTAGATCGTCCAAAGGTTGCGCGCGGCAACGTTGCTTTGCTTCGCTTCAATCGTCCTCTAGATTTCTCTTAATTCGCTCATGCCAAGCCGCTTTTCCTTATCGCGTTCGATCGACCAATTGCTGGGGCGCCTTGGGCGTCGCCGGGCAGGTGGGCGTACGCCGGACAATGCCGAAGCATGGCGGCCCGCCGCCCTGCCCGAAGGCCAGCGCGTTTACGCCATTGGGGACGTGCATGGCCGACTGGACCTGCTGGAGCAGTTGTTGGACCAGATTCGCGCTGACGACGCCGCCCGATCACGCGCTGCCACGCTGATCATCTTCATGGGAGACCTGATTGATCGCGGCCCGCATTCCGCCGCCGTCGTTTCGCGCGTTAAGGCGCTGGCGGCCGAGCGCCCGGTGCGCGTTCTTGCCGGCAACCATGAAGAAATGTTCCTGCGCGCCCTTCAAGATAATGAGGTGATGCGGCAGTTTCTTCTCCATGGCGGCCGAGAGACTTTCCTGTCTTATGGGCTCGCGGCCGACGCGCTGCGCGATATGAGTTTTGAGGAACTGCGCGCGGCGATTGGCGAGGTTGTTCCATCCGATCATATCGCCTTTTTTGAAGAGCTTGAGGCGATGATCCAGCTGGGCGATTATGTCTTTGTTCATGCCGGCATTCGTCCTGACGTGGCGCTGGCAGAGCAGCGTGGCGGCGATCTGCGCTGGATCCGTGAGCCCTTTTTGTCGAGCGAACATGATTTTGGCGTGGTGGTAGTGCATGGCCACAGCATTGCGGTGGACCCGGATATTCGTGCCAACCGCATCGGCATTGATACCGGGGCCTATGTATCCGGCAGACTGACGGCGCTTGGGTTGGAAGGCACCGCCCGCTGGTTTTTAACCGTACAAGATGCGGCAGGCTGTCGGTCTGAATAACGGTTTTTTTAGACTAGTTCGTGGAGCCATCTTTCCGTTAATTCATAAATGAGATCATGGCTCTGATTGCTGAATGTATAATATAGATTAGTTCGCTCGATATCGTTCGTTGAATAATCTCCGGTCAACCTCTGATTTCTAAGGAAAAAGTGGGGGATAACTCTATATCTACGAACTAAATCATGTTTGACCTCATTTTGGGTTAAATGTACGCAAGTTCATCGGTTTCTCTTGCGGTGAAACGAACCATGAAAAAGCTTGCAGGTTTCGCTTTCCTTTCGCTCTTCATGCATTCGGCGGTGCTGGCGTCTTCTATGGCGGCCGTGGATGCACCGGGGGGCGTGGATTCTTCGTCGCCTTATTTCGCAATCGGAACGGCCGTGACCATTCCGACCAAGGAAGAATTGAAGGCGCAGAAGCAACGGGCCCAGCAACAAGCCAAGGTGCAAAAACAAGCTCAAAAGCTGGCACGAAAGCAGGCGGCCAAGAATGATCGCCGGTCTGCGGGGTATTTGCCTGTTTTGGGCGGCTTGGGCTTGGCGCTGGTCTTGGCGGGGGCCGCGGCCGGCGGTGGCGGCGGCGGCGGGTCTGGCGGCGGCGGAAGCGATAGCCGCTAGCTCGGGCCCGCACGGGACCTGTGCCCATTGCGTTGCCTGTTTTGGGCGCGCCGCCATGGACAGTCTTTATCGGATCAGCGGGCAGGGGGTAGGTTGATCAATGCCGCGATTTGCCGATTATGCCCGCCGCGGCCCCCAAATCCTGCTGGCGTTGTTTCTCATCTTCACCTTTGCACTTGGCGGAAGCGCGCGCACGGCCGAGCCGCTGATAGCTGAGCTTCGGGCCCTTGCCCTGGTGCTGGTCGGGGCGGCGTTCTGGACGCTGCGCGGTGAGCATATGCGGGCGCATAAGGGCGTTTTGCTGGTCGGGCTGGCCGTTATCCTGCTTGTGCTCCTGCATTTGCTGCCTTTGCCCTATGAAATGTGGCGACACTTGCCCGGGCGCGACCTTCTGGCCGCGATTGATCAGGCCGCGGGACTTGGGTCGCAATGGCGGCCGATGTCGATGTCGCCTGCGGGCAGCCTTGATGCCTTGATGGCTTTGTCGATCCCCGCCGCGATTCTGCTGCTGGGGTGTCAGCTTACGGCTGCGCAGCATGTTCAGATCGCCTATCTGGTCCTTGCCCTGATGGTCGTTGCCATGGGGTTTGGGCTTTTACAGGCGGCCGGGTTTCCTCTGGCGCTTTATGCATCGCAGACGCCGCTGGGCGGCGCCTTTGCCAATCGGAACCATCAGGCGCTGTTCCTCGCGATGTTGATCCCCATGGCAGCCGCGCTTGCCCGGCTTTCGCCCGGCGGGCGGACGCGGCAGCTTGATGCGTTGGGCCTGGGCCTGTGTGTTATCGCCGTGCCGCTGATTCTGGTCACGGGCTCGCGCGCCGGCCTTGGGCTGGCGCTTGCTGCTGTGGTGGGCGTTCCCTTGGTGCTGGGGCCAACGATGGTGCGGCTTGCCGAACGGACCCGCCAGCGACTTATGGCGGGTGCCATTTTGTTGCTGCTTCTGCTCACCGCTGCAACGATCTTTGCCGGGCGCGATGTTGCGCTGGATCGGCTTGCCGACTCGCCAGAAGATTTGCGCTGGGCGGTCTGGCGCAGTCTGGTGCCGGCCATTCATATGTTCTTTCCTTGGGGCGCCGGCATTGGCAGCTATGTAGAGGCGTATCAGGTCGTCGAGCCCGACTTTCTGCTGCGACCGACATTTTCCAACCATGCCCATAATGAGGTTTTGGAAATCGCCTTTACCGCAGGTTTTCCCGGGCTTTTGTTGCTGGGTATTTATGCTGGACTTGTTGTTGCCCGGGCGATCCGTCAGGCAGGCCCACAAGGCGCTGCCATTGGGCGATTAGGATTTGTCCTCATCTTATTGATTGGTTTGGCAAGTCTGACAGACTATCCAGCTAGTACCCCAATCATTTTGGCGTTACTTGCCTTGTTCAGTCTTTGGACGAGCATAGGGGCAGGATTTTCTCTTGCTGGTCGACGAAAAGAAGGTGTTTCATGAGAAGTTTTGCAGCGTTGCTCTTGGTGGCGACCAGCCTTGCGGCGGCGACGGTGAGCACGGCCGCTTTTGGGCAGAGCGAAGCGGCGCCGGTTGTGACGGACAAACTGCCTGCCCCCTCTTTTGCCGATCTTGAAGGGTCAGACCGCCCTTATCATGTCGGGCCGTTCGATCGTCTCACCATTGACGTGTTTGGCAGCGATGCGTTGAGCAACAAGGAAGTTCAGGTGGATGCCAGCGGCCGCTTTGGCTTCCCGCTGATTGGCACGCTGGAAGTGGGCGGCAAGACGCCCGAAGAAATTGCCGCGTTGATCGCAGACCAGCTGCGCGGCCGCTATATTCGCAACCCGCAGGTGTCGGTCAATCTGAAGGAAGTGGTTAGCCAGCGGGTGACCATTGGCGGAGAGGTCAAGAAGCCGGGGGTTTACCCCGTGCTGGGCCGGATGACGCTGCTGACCGCGATTGCCACGGCAGAAGGCTGGACCGATTTTTCCAACAAGGGGAATGTGGTTATCTTCCGCATTGCCGACGGCAAGAAATATGCCGCCGTTTACAATGTGAAGGCAATTGAGCGGGGGCGCTATGACGACCCCGAGATTTTCGCGACGGACGTCGTGATGGTCGGGGATTCGCAAGGCCGCAAGATCTGGAAGGACTTCCTCAGTTCTGCGCCATTGCTGGCACCGGTTATCTACCTCCTTGGCCGGAACTGATTTGGGAAGCGTGACCTTATGAATATTGAGACCAATCAGATGACGCCCAACAGATTGAGCCAGGATCAGGCGGTACTGTCGACGGAAGAGGCCTTCCAGCTGCCGCCGATCCTGCTGCAATATTGGCATACCGTGCTGCGCTGGCGCTGGCTGATGGCCGGGATTGTGGCCGGCTGTCTGGTCATCGGGACAATTGCCACCTTGCTCATGGCGCCGCTTTATACGGCCAAGGTCCAGATCCAGATTGATCGTCAGCAAAAGCAGATCACCAATGTGGAAGGCGTGGAGGCGCAAACCACCTCGCAGGATCTGGAGTTCTACGCCACCCAATATGCGCTGTTGAAAACCCGTCCGCTGGCGGAGCGCGTAGCTTCCGAACTGAACCTTTATAAGAACCCCGCCTTTTTGCGCGCGCATGGCGTCAATCCGGATATTCTGACGGAAAAGCCGGCCGGCGTTTCAGAAGCGCAGGCGCGTGAGGCGATCCAGTCGCGCGTGATCGGCTTGCTGCTGCAAAATGTGACCATCACCCCCATCCGCACCTCGCGACTGGTTGACGTGTCATATACCAGCCGTGATAAGAATTTGTCGGCGACGATCGCAAATAAATGGGCGGCCGCCTTCATCGCGCTCAGCATCGATCGCCAGTTTGCTTCCACGGCCGATGCGCGCCGCTTTCTTGAAGATCGGCTGACCTCGCTGCGCGAAAAGGTGGAAGACAGCGAAAAGAATGTCGTCCTTTATGGCTCGCGCTCTGGCATTGTCACGCTGGATCAGGTGCGCGATACAAATGGCCGCACGATCGCCAACCGGACCTTGACCGGATCGACGCTGGAGCAGCTTGCAACCGCGCTGAACCAGGCGACCGCAGACCGCATCGCGGCGCAAGCGCGGGCGACGAGCAGCGGCGATGCGACCAGCGAGGCAAGCGCAAGCGCGACCTTGTCCAGCCTGAAGCAGCAGCGGGCATCGGCGGCGGCCGATTATGCCAAATTGTCCGTCCAATTTGCGCCCGAATATCCGGCCGTTTCTGAACTGGCAGAACAGATCCGTGAATTGGACGGTGCCATTGCGCGCGAAACGCAGCGGATCACCCGGACACGCAAGCAAGAATATGCCGAAGCGGTTGAGCGCGAACAGGAACTGAAAGATCAGGTTGCCACCCTGCGCGAAGATCTGGATCGCCAGAACAAGGCCAATATCCAGTACAACATCTTCCAGCGCGAGGCCGATACCAACCGGCAGCTCTATGACGCCCTTCTGCAACGCTATAAGGAAATTGGTGTGGCCGGCACGGTGGGTGCCAACAATATTGCCATTGTTGAGCCGGCCATTGCGCCCGGTGCGCCTTCATCCCCCAAGCTGGCAGTCAATCTTGCGATTTCGCTGTTGCTGGGCATTGCGCTGGCCGCCATTGCCGCGCTGGCGCTGGAGCAGATTGACGAGGGCATCCGGGAGCCCGGCGAGGTAGAGCCGCTCTTGCGCCTGCCCTTGCTTGGCCTGACGCCTGCGGTGGAAGATGTGACGGTGATGGAAGAGATGCGCGATCCCAAATCGCATCTGTTCGACGCCTATTTCTCGATCCGCTCCAGCCTTGCTTTTGCGACCAACCATGGCCTGCCCAAATCCTTTGCCGTCATCAGCACGCGGCCGGAAGAAGGCAAAACATCAACGGCGCTGGCCTTGTCGCAGATCATCGGCCGGACCGACAAACGCGTCCTGCTTGTCGATGCCGATCTTCGTTCGCCATCGCTCCACAAGCTGCTTGGCTTCAAGAATGAGCGAGGGTTGAGCAATTATCTGGCGGGTGAAGACGCGTGGACCGCGAATGTTTTCGAGACGGAGTTCAAAAACGTCTTTGTCTTGTCGGCAGGGCCCATACCGCCCAGCGCGGCCGAACTGCTGAGCGGGGACCGGCTGAACAGCTTCTTGGCCGATGCGCTGCGTCATTTTGACCATATCGTGCTGGATAGCCCGCCCGTGCTCGGGATGACGGACGCGCCGCTGATTGCAAAATCTGTGGAAGGCGTTTTGTATGTGGTTCAGGCTGCTGGCGCAGCGGTGCGCGGTATTCGCGCGTCGATCAGAAGGATTCAGGCCCTTAACGGCCATGTCTTTGGCATCGTTCTGACCAAGGTTGGGGCAACGTCGCGCGGCCTCGGTTATGGCTATGGTTATGGGTACGGTTATGGCTATGGCCGGAAATATGGAGATGAGCCACGCTCCGCCCGTTAGCGCGTATTGGTCTGCGAGCGGCGGCTTTTTCCCTTAGCCTTGCCTTAGCGGGTCTGGTCTGGCGGCAATCGTCGCTTGAGGCGTTGCGGGTGAGCGACCCGGCCGCCCTGTTGCGCACCCACCCGGACGATGGCCCCGCGTTGACCCGGCTTATATTCTCCCGGTTGACGCCAGACGTCGATCTGAGGCTGTCCGACACCGAACGTGACCATATCCGTCAGGGCTTGCGGCAGCAGCCGCTGGCGAGCGGCAGCCTTGTTCTTCTTGCCCGCGCGGCCGAGGCGTCGGGTGATCCGCGTGCGGCGCAGGCTCTGCTCGCGGTCGCCCAGCGGGTCACGCGGCGGGATGCCGCCGTTCAGTCTATCTTCCTGCAACAGGCGGCCTTTGCCGGGCAAGCAGGCCCGATGCTGTCGGCCGCCCATGCGCTGCTTTCGGTCCATCCTCAGACCCGCGCACGGCTATTGCCCCCGCTGGCCAACGCGCTTGATCAAGGCGATCTGCAGACGGCCCTGCGCCCTTATGTTCGCCAACATGCCGCCTGGATGCCAGATTTTATGACGGTGGCAAGCCAGTCAGCACCGCTAGAGGCTTTGCTTCCCTTTGTCTCGACACACGCGCAGGACTTTGCGGCGACGCCGTACCAAGCTGCAAATGCAATGGTGATGTCGCGCCTTGCGGCTGCCGGACAAGCTCGCGAACTGGCGGCGTTGCAGCAAAAATGGCTTCCCGATTTGCCGCGCGCGGCGCTGGCCCAATTCCCGCCCTCTCTTGCCACGCTCGACCCGCGGCTTGGCCGGTTGGGGTGGTCGCTTGGGCAGAGCGACATTGCGCGCGTTGATCTAGAGGAGCCCGGGGTCCTGAAGCTCAGCATTGCTCCGCTGGCCCGCGCCAGCGTTGCCGAGCGGGATATGCCGGTTATGCCCGGGCGGCACTACGCCGTGTCGATGCGTATGGACCAGCCAACAGATGCGGCACCTGTCCGCCTTGATGCCCGTATCTTGTGTGTGGGGAAAGGGCCCGAGGCGTTGGCCGAGCTTCCCGTTGACCTCACGCGAACACCGGGCCGGATGATGGGCCGGTTTTCTGTCCCAACAACCTGTCATTGCGTCCGCTTTCATCTGCAGGCGGTTGGCCCAGACAGTCAATTTGAGGCTTCAATCAAGATTTTTGAGTTTAAATTATTCCAAATTTGAATAGATTTGGTGTCCGACTTCTACAAATGAAGTGAGATGATGCCGCTTTCGATTGCAACCACATCAGCGATTATCTTAGCTATAATTTATGCATCATTAGTTGTATCAAAACGTAGACTGATATCCCAAACTCTGGGGCTGGTCGATTATCCCGGTGCTGAGGCGCATAAGCGTCACTTGGTACCCACGCCTCTGGTCGGTGGTCTAGCGATTGTGCCTCCTTTGTTGCTCGTGCTTTTGGTTCAGGCTTTTGGAAACCCTCCAGGCGATGCGACGCGCAACGCGCTTCTCGGGCTGGGCGTTGCGACCCTGTTTGCCTTTCTGGTTGGGCTGGCGGATGATCGCACGCCCCTGCCGGCGATGAAGCGCTTTGCCATCTGCGGGCTATTCTTCTCGGTCGCCTTGGGGATTTGCCCGTCCTTCGTGGTGAGCGACCTCGTCATCCAAAGCGTGGGTCTGCGGATCCATCTGGGCATCGGCGCCATCTTCTTTTCGGTCTTGTGTCTGCTCGCGCTGGAAAATGGCTTGAACATGGTGGACGGTCGCAACGGCCTTGCCATCGGCCTTAGCCTCATCTGGCTTGGCGCGCTTCTTTCCTTTGGGGCCCACCCGTCCAATTTGCCGGTTATGCTGTTGATGGTCAGCCTTGTGGTCATCCTGCTGCCCAATTGGCGCGGCAAATTGTTTTTGGGCGATGCCGGAAGCTATGCGATCGGCGCCTTCCTTGGCTTCCTGACGATCTGGATCCATCGATCCAATATCGGTCTCCATACGGCCGATGTCCTGACGCTCTATATCGTCCCCATTCTTGATATGCTGCGGCTGTGCGTCACACGGGTTTGGGCCCGGCGCTCTCCGTGCGCTGCCGACCAAAATCACCTGCATCATCATCTCGATCGCGCACTGGGCTGGCCGCGCGGTTGCTGGGTCTATTTCGCGATAATTGGCTTGCCCATTCTTGCCATGCGCACCGGCCTGCTTGGCGGTCTTTATGCAACGGCGGCGGCCGGCTCGCTTTACTTAATTACCTTGTTGCTGGCGACGCGCTTCAAGGTGGATCGCGTAGCGGTGGCGACAAGTCAGGCTGCGGCATGACCGAGCCGAAGCATTGGCACGTCATCAAGACGCAGCCTCAAAAGGAAACGCTGGCGTGCGCTCATCTTGAGCGTCAGGGCGTCGCCAGCTTTTTTCCGCGCTACACCAAGACGATCCGCCGGGGCAGCCGATTTGTTGAGCGGTCACAGGCGCTTTTCCCCGGCTATGTCTTTGTCGCCGCCACCGATGATCCGGCGATCTGGCGCCAAATCAGCAACACGCGGGGGGTTGCTTATCTGGTCAAGCTGGGCCGGGCCGGGGAGCCGGCACGCGTGCCTGACGAGGTCATGTCGGAAATTCTTGCCCATTTCGCAGAGGCGGGCAGTGTCGCTTCAAATGAGCTTGCCGTGGGCGATGCGGTTGAAATTGAGCGCGGCCCGTTGGCCGGCCTGGCCGCGCGGATCATCAGCCTGGACGCGCGCGGCCGGGTTGAACTGCTGCTTGAGTTAATGGGCGGCGTTCCGGTCACGCTTGCGCGCGACCAATTGCGCGCGGCCTGACCCGCCCATCAGGTGCGGGAATAGGCGTCCTGATAGCGGATGATATCATCTTCCCCCAGATACGCGCCCGTCTGAACCTCAATCAGGATGACGGGCAGCTTGCCTCGGTTTTCCAGCCGGTGCCGTTCCCCTAACGGGACATACACCGATTGATTTTCCGTCACGATCTGGACTGTGTCGCCAATGGTGACATGCGCCGTTCCAGCGACCACAATCCAATGTTCCGCACGGTGGTTATGGCTCTGGAGCGAGAGCGAAGCCCCGGGCTTCACGAAGATGCGTTTGACCTGAAAACGCTCGCCTGCGGCCAAGCTTTCAAACCAGCCCCAAGGCCGATGGTCGCGTGGGGATGTTTCTGCCTGCGGCGCGGCCTTGGCCTTGAGTGCGGCGACGGCTTCGCCCACCCGCTGGCTTTCGGACATGGGGGCAACCAGCACCGCATCGGGCGTGGCCACGGCAATCATATCCTTCAGGCCAATGCCAACAAGATGCACATTTTCGCCATCCGCCCGCAACAGCGAGCCGGTGCAATCCAGCGCGGTGGACGGGCCCGCAAGGACATTGCCGGCCGCATCCGGCACGCTTTCCTGCCAGACGCTTGCCCAGCCACCCAGATCCGACCAGCGGGCGCTGAGCGGCATGACGTCCAGATTATCGGCCTTTTCCATGATCGCGTAATCGATCGAGAGATTGTCGGCATTCTGCCATGCCTTGGCATCAAGGCGAATAAAGCCCAGATCGGCCTGAGCCGCTGCGAGCGACGCCTTGA
This sequence comes from Chakrabartia sp., assembly GCA_046074265.1. Taxonomy (GTDB): domain Bacteria; phylum Pseudomonadota; class Alphaproteobacteria; order Sphingomonadales; family Sphingomonadaceae; genus Aquisediminimonas. The sequence continues at coordinate 31,403 of JBJTNW010000019.1, read as the reverse complement.
CCGCCGCAAGCATCGCCGGGGCGTGGGTTGCATAGGCTTTCAGAATTGCCGGGGCCGAGAACAGGAAAATCCCGGCATTCCAGAGATAGCGGCCTTCTGCCAGCATGGCTTCGGCGCGGGCACGGTCTGGCTTTTCAACAAAGCTGCGCAATGGCAGGGGGGCAGCGGCAACGTCCGTTATCTTGTCTGGCAATTCTAGATAGCCATAGCCGGTTTCAGGCCGGCTGGGCGATACGCCAAATGTCACAAGCCTGCCGGCGCGGGCGGCGGGAACGGCGGCCGCAACGGCCTCACGAAAGGCGGCTGCATCGGGAATTTGATGGTCTGACGGCATCACCAGCATCAGCGCGTTGGGATCTTGAGCCGCGCAGCGCAATGCTGCCGCGAGGACAGCGGGCGCGGTGTTGCGGGCCTCTGGCTCGATCAAAATGTCAGAGGCGGCCATGCCAACCGCGTCCAACTGTTCGCTGACCATGAACCGAAACGGCTCGGCGGTGACGATCATCGGCGCGGCAAACCCGTCTGCCTGAACGCGCATCGCAGTCTCTTGCAAAAGGCTCGCCTGACCCAGAAGCGGCGCGAATTGCTTGGGAGAAGATTTTCGGGAAACCGGCCAGAGCCGTGTGCCCGCGCCACCGCACAGGATAATCGGGATAAGGGGCGAGGGGGCGGCCATTTAGACTGTCCTAGGTTAAGAGATTGTCGCCAAGGACCATGCGGAGCCGCGCGCGCTTGTCAAGCGAGCCAGTCCGCGCGCAGGCGGCCGCGCCCCGGTCAATCTCGCTAACAAAGGTTAAGTGCATATGGCTCGCTTGGGTGGCGCAACTGGCCATAATGATTGGGCTTTGTCCTTTAGAGACAAGCTTTTGGAGAATGAACCATGCGCAAGATTCCTCAAGCTTTGCTTCTTGCCCTTGCTGTTTTCGGGCCAGCCTCGCTCTCTCCCCTTGCGGCCCAGCAACGCGCGCCTGTTGCTGATGTTGCGCTCGTATCGGATGGCACCGCGCCGCGCACGATGGAAATGCGACAAGCGCTTGCCAAAGCTACGGCCGATGCGTCTGCGGTTCTGACCGCCGTTCAGAATGATCCTGGTCTGGCGGCAGCCTTGGCGAATAACCCGGCCGAGGGGGCTGCCATGCTGCGCGCCCGGGGCGTAACCCGCGCTGAGACGATCCTCGTAGAGCCTGCTGGCGATCAGCGCACGATTACCATCACGATCATTATCGGATCGATCAAAATCACCATCATTATCCGCTTGTAAGGCTGTGTCGGCGCAGGCGACCGTTAGACGGCGCTATGCGCTTCTTTAGGGCGTTGGCTCTGGCCGGGCTGTTCTTGCGAGGGCAGTCCGGCCGGGCAGGCTTGCCGGAAAAGCGCCCATTCTTCGCACTCCTGCCCGTCCGGCAGGCGGCAAACCCCTTGCTCGCCACCTTGGGCGTCTTTTTCAATCCGAAGCGATCCGCCCTTTTGCTCGCAATAGATTGAGGCAGGATTGGCCATCCCCGCCTGCGGACCTTTGGGCGGCGGGGGCAGGCTTGTGCATCCGGCAAGGCACATCAGGATCAAGGGGACATTCAGGCGCATTTGCTATCGGTGCGGCGCGAAAATGCCAAAGTCAAACCTATGATGACGGCGCTTTGATTATATAATACTGATCACCGTCAGGAAAAAGCCGATTTAATCTGATAATGAAATCATAATAATTTCAAATTTTGTCGTTATTCTTCTGTTTAATTAGTGCTATATTTCAACATAACAGTTTTTCGACCGGGGTGGCGATGCTGGGGTTCCTGCTGCGATGCGGCAGGCATCTCAGCGCGAAGGGGGTGAAGGCGCACATGACAACAATCAGGCTGGTGTCGGCTCCCGATATTTGGGCGCGTTGACATGACATCCGCGCCGGCCGTGCCGTCCCAGCGTCTTTCCTGGCCCTTTGGCCTGCTTGGGCTTCTTCTGCTTCTGGTTTTCTGCGTGGGGGGTTCGTCACGGCCTGACCCGCTCTATGATATGCTGCTGCGTCTGGGCGCGGCGGCGGGGCTGATTGGCGGCGCGCTGACCCTGCGCCGGAGCCATGTAGAGGCCTATCGAGGCCTTTTCGCCTTTGTGTTGGCCATCGTCGCGCTGCCCTTGGTGCAGTTGCTGCCGCTGCCGCCTGGCCTTGCGGCCGGCCTATCCCATCAGGCGATTATCGTGGATATTGATCGCGCGGCCGGTCTGGAGGGGGTCTGGCGGCCGCTGAGCCTGACGCCCGATGCCACCCGGGCTTTTTTCTGGTCTTTGCTGCTCCCGCTGGCCGTGATTGTTCTTGGCGTTCAGTTGACGCTGGCCGAGCGCGGCAGGCTGGTCGGCCTTTTGCTTGCCATTGGCCTTGTCAGTGGGCTTGTCGCTCTGGCCCAGACGCTCGCCGATGACCATGGGCCGCTATACTGGTATGAGATTTCCAATAACGGATCGGCGATCGGCCTGTTTGCCAACCGCAATCATCAGGCCGTATTTCTGGCCTGTTTGTTGCCGATGCTTGTCGCCTGGTATCGGGTGACCGGCTTTCTCCCCGGCCCGTCTGGAGATCGTCTGGCCGGACCGCCGCGCTTGCTGGGGCGCACGACGATGGTGGGCGGCATCCTTGCTTTGGGGCTGCTGATCCTCATTACGGGGTCGCGGGCGGGACTGGTCGTTGCCTGCGTCGCGGGCGTCAGCCTGCCCTTTGTCCTTGGGCTGCGGACACGTCGCCGCGGTGGGTCAACCGGGCAGGGAGCGCTGTCACCTTGGCAAAAGGCCGCGCCGCCGCTGATCGTGCTGGGCATGGTTGGGCTTGGGGGGCTGGCCATTTGGCTGCGCCGCGCTGAAGCCTTTGACCGGCTTTTCTCATCGTCGCCCGCAGATGATCTGCGCTTCCAGATCCTGCCAACAATCTCAAATCTGGTTCAGCTTTACGCGCCTTGGGGGTCGGGGCTGGGCGGATTTGAAACCATCTTCAAAATCCATGAGCCCGCCGCGCTCTTGTCTCCTAATTATGTCAACCATGTGCATAATGATTGGCTCGAGCTGGCCTTGACCGGTGGCGTGCCCGCTGGCGTGCTCGTGATCGCCGCGCTTTTTGCCTATGCGCGGGTCGCGCGCGCGACGCTGCGGCAGCGGCCCCGGACCCAGCAGGATTTTCTGGCGCGCATGGGGTTGGCGATCCTGCTTCTGCTCGCGCTGGCATCGCTCAGCGATTACCCGATGCGGACGGCCGCGATTGCCTGTCTCTTCACCTTTGCCGCGCTGTGCATCGCCGCGCCCCAAGCTGATGTTGACGGCGGCGATGCGGGCGGAGCGGCCCGGGCCCTGCCTTGGCTGGCCGCGCTGGTGATTGGCGGCGGGGCGGTTGCCGCGCCTGTGCTTGAAGCTGATTATGCGCCCGCATCTGCCGGGCAAGAGGGCGTTGATCCTGCGCGCCAGATGGCCGTCGCCCGCGCCCGGCTGCGCGATGTGCCGCTGGATGTGACGGCCCTGCGCGACTTGGGACAGGCACAGAATGCGCGTCGGGTGGCCAGCGGGACGGCCAGCCTGCGTCTGGCAGAACGCGTTTCGCGGCGCGATGTGACGACCCAGCTCGCGCTGCTTGATGAAGCGTCCCGGGCGGGGGACTTGCCGGAAATTATCCGGCACTATGACATTATACTGTCGGTGACACCCGAATTGAATAATCTCCTTCTCCCTAAACTCGCGGCGACGCTGGGTGATGAAAGGGTGCGGGGGGCGCTTTTGCCTTATGTGGAACGGCCATGGTTTGACGGGTTCTTGATGGCGGCTCTGGCCGGGCCCGGCGATCCGCGCGATGTCGCGCGGATGTTGCAGGCTGCCGGCCGGCTTGGCCCGCCTCAGGGAGAAGATCGCCTTCCTTCGGCACTGCTGCGCTCCCTGCTGGCGCGCGGCTATCCTTATGCCGCCCGGCGGGTTGCGCTTAGCCTTGTCGGCGATGCCGATCTTTTGGAAAATATGGCCGTTTCCACCAAGACAAGCGATCCTGCTCTGGCACCGCTCAGCTGGACGCTGAGCGATGACAATGTCGTGGATTCGGAAATGCCGGATGAAAACCGGCTAGAGCTGACAATCGCGGGAGAAGCGCGCCATTTGGCGCTGGGGCGCGTGACCCTGTTGCCGCCGGGTGCGTATCTTTTTGACCAGGTGATCACGTATGATCGCCCTCCTTTTGCGCGCCTCAAATGGTCGCTGACCTGCCTTGGTGCGCCCGGCGCGCCGCCCATTTGGGAACAGCAAATGCCGCTAAAGCCGGGGCGATTGGCCTATCAATCGCGGATCGCCATTCCCAATGGCTGCGTGGCCCAGACCTGGCAGCTTTGGGCTTATGGTGCGCAAAGCCAGTCCGACACGAAAGTTGTGATAAGCAATCTGGCACTTTCCCGACAATAATATTCCATAAATATAGAATTAGATTTTAGTCATTTATCTTATGATAGAGTCAAAAATCCGGATTCATTAGCGCCAACATTTACGGAAATACTGATCCTTGTTATAAAATGCGCATCAGTTTGATTGCGGTACGCCTTCACGGCTCTGTTTTTTTGATCTCAGGAATTTTGAAGCATGGCCGATGATTATCCCAACACAACGCTGACAACCGGCGTTGTGACGCCCAATGGGCGGGCGGCCTATGCGTCTTTTGTTCGGTCGCAGGGGGTGTTTGAGGCGACGGGCGATATTGATCTTTTCAAGGTCGATCTGGTTGCCGGGCGCACTTACATTTTTTCGATGACAGCGGCGGCCGGAACAACGATCGATCCGTTGCTGCTGCTCTTCTACCCGTTCAACACGCTGGTTGCCGGCAATGACGACGCGTCAACGACCACCCGCAATTCCCAGATTATCTTCACCGCGGCGGTATCGGGGACCTATTATCTTCAGGCCAATTCCTACGCCAATGCGACCGGGGCTTACAGCCTGACCGCATGGGAAGTCGGGGCCGATATCTATGCGGGCGATACCACAACCACAGGTGTGCTGACGGTGGGGTCTGCCGGCATTACAGATTTGTTCGAGGCGGCCAATGATCGCGATGCTTTTGCCGTCACGCTGACGGCGGGGCTTGTCTATCGCTTTGACCTTGTCTCGGTCGATGCCACGATCGACACCTATCTAACCTTGCGGAATGCCGCCGGCGGCTTGCTGTTCACCAATGATGATCGTGAAATCGGAACAAGCGATTCCCAATTGCTGTTCGCGCCGACCACGACCGGAATCTATTATGTCGCTGCCGAAGAATATAACGGCGCGATGGGCGCTTACCGGCTTCAGGCAACGGCCTTGGCTTTGCTCAAAGGGACCGACATTGCCAATACGCTGACTGGCACCGCCGCTGATGAAGCGCTGCTGGGCTTGGGCGGCAATGATACGCTGACCGGCAATGCCGGAAATGACTATCTTGATGGCGGCCTGGGCGCAGACAAGATGGCAGGTGGGGCGGGCAATGACACTTATGTCGTTGATATCTCAACCGACACGGTCACCGAAGGGACGAGTGCCGGGACCGACACCGTCCGGACCACGCTTGCCAGCTATACGCTGGGGGCCAATATTGAAAATCTGGTCTTTACCGGGGCGGGCAATTTTACGGGCACCGGCAACACGCTGGCCAATATGCTGCAAGGCGGCGCTGGCAATGATACGCTGAATGGTGGCACCGGGGCCGACGTATTTTATGGCGGCGCCGGCGACGACATCTACATTGTCGACAACCTCGCCGATTTTGTCAGTGAAACGGCCAATGCCGGTACGGACCAGATCCAATCTAGCATTAGCTGGACGCTGGGCGACTATATCGAAAACCTGACCCTAACCGGCACGGCGAAGATTGATGGGACCGGCAATGCCGATGCCAATGTCTTGACCGGCAACAGCGCTGTTAACATTCTAAACGGGCTTGGCGGGGCAGACTTGCTCGACGGCAAGGCCGGGACGGATATTCTGGATGGCGGCGATGGTAGCGATATCTATCTTGTCCTGACCGCGACCGACCATGGCGCCGCGGAGTTTAAGGACAGCGGCGCACTCAGCGATGTGGATGAGGTGCGCTTTGCCACGACAACAGCCGCGACGCTGACGCTCTACGCCGCTGATACCGGGATCGAGCGGGTGGTGATCGGGACGGGGACGGCGGCTGCGGCCGTCACAACTGGCACGGTGGCGGCAAATATCAACGCGCAGGCGGCCCCCAAAGGGCTGACCTTGGTCGGCAATTCAGGCAATAATATCATCACGGGCACGGCGTTCAGCGATGTCATTGATGGCGGGGCGGGAAACGATACGTTCCGTTTCCTTTCGGCGCTGAACGGCGCGACCAATGTTGACCGGCTTCTCAATTACAATGTCGCCAATGATGTGATCCACCTGGAAAACGCGATTTTCACAAAGCTGGTGACAACAGGGGCGCTTGCTGCTGCCAATTTCGCCGCCAATGCAACCGGCACGGCAACAGATGCGAATGACTATATCTTGTACAACACGACAACTGGCGCGCTCTTTTACGATGCAGATGGCAATGGCGCAGGCGCCGCAGTCCAGTTTGCGCTGATCCAAGGGCTGACCGGCACTTTTGCCGCGACAGAATTTGTTATCATCTAGATCGTGTTGTTTTTGAAATGGTTTTCGGTTATACAAAAGCGACATAACAAAAGGTCAGTTCCTATGAACACCACCCCCCTTGCGCCGCGCTTCCGCATTGTCGCTGCTGGTTTTGCCGCTGGCCTGCTCCTGTCGGGCAGCTTGGCAATCGCTGCGACGACCAACAAGACGACAGCCACCACCACCGTCCAGAGCAGTTCGACGATCTTGGGTGTCGGCACCAAAAAGCCGGGCCCCGGTAATCCCAAAAAGGGCTGCCCGGGCACGGCTTGGCAGGCGGTGACGATTGGCAACACGACCTATTGCGTCAAGCAGTTCCCGACCAGCCCCTAGTCGGGTCGTCGGGTCGTCGGGTCGTCGGGGCTTAGGGCCTCCAAGCGCCCGTTGCATTGCTTCCCCAACCCAGCGCCGCATAGGTCGCATCGACAAGCGATTGCCCACGCGGGTTGAGCAAAATACCTGCGCCCATACGGTTCATCGTATAACCAAAACTCAGCTTGGCGGCCGGATCGGCAAAGCCGATGCTGCCCCCCATGCCCACATGGCCAAAGGCCGCGTCGCCGATCAACAGGCTATCGCCGCCGGCATTGCGGTTGTCGGTGCTGGCCATGAACCCAAGCGAAAAACGCATTGGCTGCATCAGCACGGCATCCATCTGGGTTGCGGCGCACACGCGGCTCATCTGATCGACCGTCTCGCGGCGCAACAGGGGGCCGCCGCCATTGGCGAGGGGCGCATACATTCCGGCAAGCCCTCGGGCGTTGCTAATGCCGTTCGCGCTGCCAATTTCGGCGGCATGAATTTCGCGGGAATTGAAATTGGCGCCGCCCTGATTGGTCAGGAAAAGCTGGGGAAGGCTGCCGGGTTCGGTTGTCACGGCCTTGAAGAAGCGGCTGTTGAAATTGACCTCGGCCGGGTCTGCCGCGACCATCGGCGCCACCCGGGCTTCGTCGGCTTCGGACAGGCCAATATGGAAATCGAGACCCAAGGGCCCGGCCACGTTGTCGCGGAAAAAGGCCGCCAGCGGCTTGCCCGCCGCCAGCCGGACCAGCTGCCCGACCGTCCAGGCATAGGTCAGGCCATGATAGCCTTGCCGTGTGCCGGGCCGCCAATGCGCCTCTTCTGCGGCGATGCGTGCCACCATATAATCCCAATCGGCAATGCCGCCCGGCTTTATGGGGTCGCGCAGATGGGGGACGGGGGCCGTATGGGCCAGCATCATCCCAACTGTTGTCTCTTCCTTGCCCGCGCACGCAAATTCGGGCCAGATGTCGCCAACCGGCATATCATAGGCCAGCAGGCCGCGCTCAACCAGCATATGCGCGCACAGGGCCGTTGCGGCCTTGGTGCAGGAATAGATGATTGAAATGCTGTCGCGCGACCAGGGGGTTTGCGTTTCGGCATCGGCAAGGCCGCCCCAAAGGTCCACAACGGTTTCGCCCTCATGGGTGACGCACAGGCTGGCGCCCAATTCACGCCGGTCGAGAAAATTGGTTCGAAATTCGGCAAGAACGCCTTCAAATCCGGGGGCGCATTGGCCTGATATGGTCAAGCCATTGGGAAGCGTTTCGCCGATGTCGGTCATAGCAGCTGATCATCCTCTTTGCGCCAGTCGGCGGGTTTCTTCCAATAAGCGACGAAGCTATTGGCGGGCAAGGCAAAGGCGCGCAGGGCCTCCCTGTCCGGCGCGGGTCAACTTTGGATCAGGGTCACTTCCGTGCACAGCCATTGGCCGGCATCATTTTTAAAGAAGACCGCCTCTCGAAAAGAGGCCGTTTGAGAACTCACGATGTTCGACAAGAGTTTTCCACCCTCGCTATTGCCTGTCTCGGTGCTGAACTTTGAAAAGAACTTGCAGCGAAACATGCCTTTGCCCGCCGCCGAGCAGCCAACTTTGCGAAACTCTGCAAGCGCCAATGCACCGCCCAGAAGCTCGCTGCCCAGCCGAACGTCATCGGTTTCCAGATAGGCTTGCCGCATGCTTTGTTCATCCGGCTCGCCCATGAAAGCGCATCCCGACATCAGAATAAGGGGCAAAGCCCATAGAATTCCCCGGCGCATATATAGACTCCCCCTGCGGCCATTATTGTTAGAGCAGGAGGATAATTGAGGAACAGCATTTTTCCAGTTGAATAATTCTTGTTTCTAAAATGCAAATGCGGCGGGGGACTAGTTCGCGGGCATCCCATCTTGGCGTGGAGATTTGGTACGCTGCTTTTGGGGCGACGCGACGCGGCTTTGCCGATATGGGGCCACCTTGTACGGTCACAAAGTCTCGGTGAGATTGGGTCGTGTCGGTTTGAAGCAGGACAAGGGATTATGGTCAGATATTTCGGCAGCAGCATCGTCTTTACCCTGCTGTGCATCGCAGCGGCAGGCTGGCTTGGTTTCGCCAATGGCGGGACGCCAGAAGCGGCGGCTGCGGCCATGTGGATTTGCGCGGTGTTGGCCGTTCTGGAAGTCTCGCTCTCGTTCGATAATGCGGTGGTGAACGCGACCGTCCTCAAAGATATGGACCCCGTCTGGCAAAGGCGTTTTTTGACCTGGGGTATTTTGATCGCCGTTTTTGGGATGCGGATTGTCTTTCCGTTGTTGATTGTGTCGGTCGCAGCTGCGCTTGGCCCGGTCGAGGCGCTCTCGCTCGCGATCAACGATCCAGACCAATATCAGCATATTATTGAGGGCGCGCATGCGGGGATCATGGGCTTTGGGGGCGCGTTCCTGATGCTTGTTGGCGTCAAATTCTTCTTCGATGCCGACAAGGAGCATCACTGGATCGGCATCCTAGAGCGCCCGCTCAAGAAATTTGCGGATCTTGAGGCCTTTGAAATCATGCTGACGGGCGGGTTCCTCTATCTGGTCTCAACGCAAATGACCGACTTGGCGCAGGCCCATGCCTTTCTTCTGGCAGGCTTGCTCGGCATTGCTGTCTATTTTGCCGTAGAATGGCTGGGCAATGTCTTGTCCGCTGCCGAAGACGTCAAACGCGCCGGCTTGGCGGCCTTTCTTTACCTTGAGGTTCTGGACGCATCGTTCAGCTTTGATGGCGTGGTTGGGGCCTTTGCCTTGTCCAACAACCTGTTCATCATCGCGCTGGGGCTGGGCATTGGGGCAATGTTCGTCCGCTCGCTGACGCTGATGCTGGTTGAGAAGGGCACGTTGACGCAATATCGTTATCTGGAGCACGGGGCGTTCTGGGCCATTATCGCGCTGGCGTCGATCATGCTGATCAGCCCGGTGGTCCACGTTCCTGAAACCCTCACGGGCCTGATCGGCGCGTCGCTGATTGGCCTTTCGCTGATGTCTTCCCTCTCCGCCAACAGGGCAGAAGCGGCCTCGGGACGCTAATCTTGCTGGACAATCCAGATCGGCTTCTTGATCATCGCATCTGACGCCCGTTTTGATGGCCAATATCAACCTGAAGGAGAGGGGAACGCATGACCGAGGCAATTCTGGAACCCGATCTGCCGATTATCGATCCGCACCACCATTTGTGGGACTTGCGGCCGCTCTTGCCGGTTTTCCCCGAGCCGCATCATCCGTTCATCGCAGCAGTGGCGCGTTCGCCTTATTACACATTCAACGAACTTCATGCCGATGCGACCAGTGGCCATAACATCGTGGCAACGGTTTTCATGGAATGCGGCGCCTTTTACCGCGCCGATGGGCCGGATGCGTTGAAGGTGCTGGGGGAAACCGAATATGTAAATGGTGTTGCCGCCCAGAGCGCCAGCGGGATTTATGGCAATCTGCGGTTGTGCGATGCCATTATCGGCCATGTTGATCTGCGACTGGGGGATGGCGCACGCGATGTGCTGGAAGCGCAGATGGCGGTCACCCCGCGCTTCAAGGGCATTCGCCATCAAGGCGCCTGGAATGCCGATCCGGATGTGCTGGGGCCTCCCTTCCATGCCCCCGAAGGGCTTTATGCCGACCCGGCTTTCCGGAAAGGCTTTGCCCATCTTGCGGCACTGGGCCTGACGTTCGACGCTTGGGTGTTGGAGCCACAATTGGGCGATGTGATTGATCTGGCCCGCGCGTTTCCGGACCAGAAAATCGTCCTCGATCATTGCGGCACGCCTTTGGGCATGGGCAGTTATCACGGTAAGCTGACAGAACGGTTTGAGCAGTGGCGCGCGGCGATTGGGCAGTTGGCCTCTTGCCCCAATGTCTCGGTTAAGCTGGGCGGGCTTGCGATGTCTTTTGCGGGCATGCCGGATCACGGGCCCGAAGCGGGCCTGTCGTCTGCAACGCTGGCCGCGATGTGGCGGCCCTATATCGAAACCTGCATCGAGGCATTTGGCCCGGCACGCGCCATGTTTGAAAGCAACTACCCCGTCGACAAATGGGGGGCGAGTTATCCGGTCTTGTGGAACGCGTTCAAGCGGCTGACGCAAGGCGCGTCTGCCGAGGAAAAGCGCGCCCTTTATGCCGGCACCGCTGCCAGATTTTACAGCATGGATTGCCGGATCGACTAAGCGGCAGGGGCGGGGCTGACCCCATGGGGACGCGCCCCGCCCTTGCGCTTATCTTGGGCCTTTGCCCTTGGGCTTGCCTTTTCGAGCAAAGCTGGACGGTTTGCCCGCATCTCTCGGCTTGGACGGGCCCTTAGGACGATCCTTGGCGGCTCCCGCAGGATGCGGCGCATTGGCGCGCGGGTCCCGAGCGCGGGCCCCGTAAGGCTTGGGACTATGCTGCGGGCGCGGCGGCGCATTTTCGTTGCTGCGGCCTTGTTTGCGGTTGGCCCGGGCGACCTCGCGCGGGCTATCTGGGGCCGGCTCAATCCAAACATCGCCGCCATCTTCGCTGCCGGCGGTGCGGGCCAGCGCGGCAGAAAACTTGCTCGCAATGGCGCGTGGAATTTGAAAATGCGTTTCATTGGCGCTGATGCGGATCGCGCCAATTTCATTGCGGGTAATATGCCCGCGACGGCACAAGAGCGGCAATACCCATCGCGGATCGGCATTTTGCCGGCGGCCAATATCCATCCGAAACCAGACAACATCCTCAAAGCCGCTGCGGTGGCGTTGCTGGTGATCGGCCTGACGCGCCTCGGGCGAGGCGGCCAGCAATTCTTCCGCTTGCGGCAGTGCCTTGCGGTGTGCACGGACCAGAGCCGCCGCGATGTCTTCGGCCGAGCGTTCGGCCAGCAGACGTTCGGCAATCATCCGGTCTTCATCGTCAAATTCGGCGGGTTGAAGCAGCGCCTCTAGCAGCCGCTGACGGTCGCTCTGGCGGATATCCTCTGCGCTGGGCGCTTCTATCCATGCCGCGTTGATCCGTGCGCCACGCAGCATCCCTTCCACCCGACGGCGGCGGGTATAGGGGACGATCAGCACCGCCGTTCCCTTTTTGCCAGCGCGGCCGGTGCGGCCGGACCGGTGCTGCAATGCTTCTGCATCACGCGGGATTTCAACATGGACAACAAGGCTGAGTGTCGGCAGGTCAATGCCGCGCGCCGCGACATCGGTTGCCACGCACACCCGCGCCCGCCGATCGCGCAGGGCCTGAAGGGCGTGGTTGCGCTCGGACTGAGAATGTTCGCCCGAAAGCGCGACAACGGCAAAGCCGCGTTCCTGCAAAATGGCGTGCAGCCGGCGTACATTCTCGCGCGTGGCGCAAAAGAGCATGGCCGTATCCGCTTCATGGAAGCGCAGCAGGTTGATGACAGCGTGCTCGATTTCTGACGGGGAAACGGTAACGACCTGATAGGCAATGTCGCCATGTCCGCGCTCTTCGCCCATCGTTGAAATGCGCAGCGCGTCGCGCTGGTAACGCTTCGCCAGCCGGGTGATCTGGGCAGGCATGGTTGCTGAAAAAAGCAGCGTCCGGCGACCCTCGGGCGTTGCGTCCAGAATTTCTTCAAGGTCTTCGCGAAAGCCCATGTCGAGCATCTCGTCCGCCTCATCCAGAACGACGGCACGCAGAGCCCCCAGTTCCAGCGCGCCACGTTCCAGATGGTCGCGCAACCGCCCCGGCGTACCAACAACAATCTGTGGCCCGTCCCGCAGCGCCCGGCGTTCCTTGGAAGCGTCCATCCCGCCCACACACGTCGCCACCCGCGCCCCGGCCTTGCCAAAGAGCCACATCAGTTCGCGGCTGACCTGAAGTGCCAATTCCCGCGTCGGCGCGATGATCAGCGCCAGCGGGCCATCGCTGGCGGGCAGCGTGCCATCCTCGCTCAGCAGGTCATCGGCAATGGCAATGCCAAAAGCAACGGTCTTGCCCGACCCGGTCTGGGCCGAGACGATCAGGTCGCGGCCAATCGCTTCATCTTCCAGCACGGCGGCTTGGACGGGGGTCAAGCTGGCATAGCCGCGCGCGGTCAGGGCATCGCCAAGAAGGCTTGGCAGGTTGGGAATTTGCATTGGGAAAGATTAGCCTATTTTTGGTCGCGCGGCAGAATGAATCGTACGACGAGGAATAAGATACGGGGATTACGCGCCTTCTAGCGCTTCAAGCTGTTCCCCCAGGGCCAGCCATTCGGCTTCAGTCCGTGCGACGTCCTCAGCAACCTTGTTTCTGAGGACAAGCAGGTCAGTCATTGTCAGCTTTGCCAAATCGGCGGCGGCATTGGCTGGTTCGTACATTGCCTGATCAATCGCACGCAGCCGCGCCTCATGCTTTGCCAGGGCTTTTTCTGATGTTGCCAGTTCCGACTTTACGAAACGGGCCTTGGCGCGGCTTTGGGCGCTTGAGGTTTTGGCCGGAGCCGCCTTCGCGTCCTTGCCGGTCCCTTTCGGTTGGTTCCGGCCGAGGATGAAGTCGATATAATCATCCATGCTGCCCGCATAATCGCGTGCGGTGCCGTCATCGACAAGCACAAGCCGATCGGCGGTCAATTCCACCATGTGCCGATCATGGCTGATCAGAAGGACGGCGCCCGAAAAATCATTGAGCGCCTGGATCAGCGCTTCGCGCGCATCGACATCCAGATGGTTTGTCGGTTCATCGAGGATCAGCAGATGCGGCGCGTCACGCGTGATGATGGCAAGCGCCAGTCGCGCCCGCTCTCCGCCAGAAAGTTTTTCCACCTTGGAGGTGGCAAGCGGACCAGAGAAACCAAAACGCCCAAGTTGCGCGCGCACCGCCGCCGGCGTCTGCCCATCCATGGCGCGGGTCATCAGCTCAAGCGGGGTGGCATCGCTGGCCAGTTCTTCCACCTGATATTGGGTGAAATAGCCGACTTTAAGCTTGCCCGGGGCCTGCATTTCTCCTTCAGCGGCGGGCAACTGCCCGGCCAAAAGCCGTGCGAGCGTGGTTTTGCCATTGCCGTTGCGACCCAAAAGGGCCAGCCGATCATCCGGGTTGATCCGCAGCGACACGCGCCTCAGCACCGGCGGTGCATCGCCATAAGCGACGGCGGCGCCATCCAGGGCGACCATCGGCGCGCGCAGTTCGTCGGGCGAGGGGAAGTCGAAGCTAAGCGACGGGTCTTCCATCAACGCCGCAATGGGCTGCATCTTGGCCAGCATCTTGGCGCGCGACTGTGCCTGTTTGGCGGTGGAGGCGCGGGCGCTGTTGCGCGCCACATAGTCTTGCAGCTTGGCGCGCTGGGCCTCTTGCGCCGCGCGGGCCGAGGCAATCTGCGCAGCGCGTTCTGCCCGTTGTTTTTCAAAGGCGTCATAGCCGCCCGAATACAGCGTCAGCTTGCCGCCTTGCAGATGAAGGATGTGATCGACCACGTTGTTGAGAAAATCGCGCTCATGGCTGATGACGAGCAACGTCGCCGGATAGGCTTTCAGGAAGTTTTCCAGCCACAGCGTCGCTTCTAGGTCGAGGTGGTTGGAAGGCTCGTCCAAAAGCAGCACATCGGGCTGCGAGAAGAGCAACGCGCCCAAGGCCACGCGCATCTTCCAGCCGCCCGAATAGGTATCTAGCGGCCGGTGCTGCATCTCTTCATCAAAGCCCAGCCCGTTGAGGATGCGTGCCGCGCGCGCCGGGGCACTATAGGCGTCAATCGCAAGCAGCCTTTCATGCACATCGCCCAACCGGTCGGGATCGGTGCAGGTGTCTGCCTCTGCCAACAGCGCGGCGCGCTCCACATCGGCGGCCAGCACCACCTGTTCAGGCGTCACCGATCCACTGGGGGCCTCTTGCGCGATATAGCCAAGCCGGGCGCGCGATGGCTTGGAAACGCTGCCCTCATCCGGCTCCAACTGGCCGATCAGCGTCTTCATCAAGGTAGACTTGCCCGCGCCGTTGCGGCCGATCAGCCCAACGCGCGCGCCCTGCGGCAGCGACGCGCTGGCACGATCAATAATAGGGCGGCCGCCCAGCCGCACGGTGACGCTATCAATTGTCAGCATGGGGGCCCCCTAGCAGCAAATCGCCCAACCCCCAAGCCAAACGCGCGGCTTAAGGTTTTAGCACCCGCACGGGCAGGGCATTGCGCCGCGCGTGCTTGACTTCACACCTCCCGCTCATAAGCTTTTCGGGCCCTAAATAACGGGGGTGTTAAGGAAACCCGGCTTGGTAGCGGGGCAGATTGGCGAGAGAGGATGAAGGCATGACATCGGTCCAAACCAATATGATGGAACTGGGCCTTTTTTCGGGCCAGCCGCAATTTGAGAATTTTGCCCGCTTTAAAGAGTTGTTGCCAACCGTGCGTATGGCGCCCTCTTCAAACCCGCAGCCCTTTGCTATTGGCGCGCGGCAAGATCTGCCGACCAGCTTCGCGTTTGATGGTCAACAGCGCGACACACAGGCTTTTATTGCAGACACCGATACAAGCGCCATTTTTGTGCTGCGCGACGGTGCCGTTCGGCATCAACTTTACCGCTTGACCGGCGGTCCGGATATCCAGTGGATTTCCTGGTCCGTCGCCAAAAGCTTTGTTTCCGCGCTGGTCGGTATTGCGCTGAGTGAGGGCCATATCGGCAGCCTAGAAGAGGCGATCAGCGATTATGTGCCGGTCGTCCCCGGCTCGGCCTATCAGGGCGTGTCGATCAAAGATGTGCTCCAAATGTCGTCCGGTGCGCGCTGGAACGAAGATTATAATGATCCCAGCTCCGACGTTTTTCGTCTGGGAGCAACCATGGCCGGGGCGATGTCGCTTGATGATTTTGTCGCGACCATGGTGCCCGAAGCAGAGCCCGGTACCATTTGCCGCTATAATTCTGGCGACACCCAAGCGCTGGGCGCGTTGCTGGTAAGGGCGACAGGGCGATCCTTGGCAGATTATATGCAGGAAAAAATATGCGAGCCTTTGGGCTTTGAGGATGACAGCTATTGGCTCGTCGATCCCGCGGGGCGGGAAATGGCCTTTGGCGGCCTGAATGTTACCGCGCGTGATTTTGCGAAGCTGGGTGAGCTCTATCGCTTGGGCGGGCGCTGGCAGGGCGCGCAGATCCTGCCGCAAGACTGGGTTGACGCTTCGGTGCGGGCAGATGCGCCCCATCTTCAGCCGGGGCAACCCATATTGGCCGATCATAGGCTGGACCTTGGCTATGGCTATCAATGGTGGTTGCCCGCTGGCGACCGAGGCGAGTTTTCCGCCATGGGGATTTATAACCAGCTGGTCTATGTTGATCCGTCGCGTGGCGTGGTGATTGTCAAGCTTTCTGCCAATCCGGCTTATGGCACCAGCATGGAAGAACGCACCAACCGCGAGAACGAGACCATCGCATTGTTGCGGGCGATTGCTGCCAGCTTTGACTGATCCTGCCTTTTGCTTGAGCCAGCTGGTCCGGCGCGCTCCGTTGCCTAGTGTGCCGTTCCTATTCACGAGGGCGCAAATGCGGTCGATCATCCTATTTGTCTTTCTGCTGCTGGCCCACGGCCTGCCGGCCAAGGCGGCGACCGTTGCCGTGCAATTTGATCTGCACGAAATTCGTCCCGTGGTGGTGGAAGGCGTCGCAGACCGGGCAACCGGCCGGTTGGTGACAGCGGACGACCCGGTTCGCATCGCATCCGTCTCTAAGCTGGTCACCTCGCTTGCTGTTCTTCGCCTGAGCGATCAGGGCAAGGTGGATTTGGACCGCGATGTTTCTGCCTATCTGGGCTGGCGTCTGCGCAACCCCGCTTTTCCAGAAGCGCCAATCACCTTGCGCGCCTTGCTTAGTCATCAGGCGAGTCTGCGCGATGGGGACGACCAATATATCATCCCACTGGGTCAGTCGCTCCGCGACCGGTTGGCCGACCCTGTTTTATGGGACCGCGATCATGGGCCCAGCAGCGGCTGGTTCGCTTATGCCAATATGAATTTTCCGGTGGTCGCAGCGGTGGTTGAACGGGTGACGGGGCAGCGGTTTGACCGGGCGACGCACCAATTGGTGCTCAAGCCGCTGAGGCTTGACGCCTGCTTCAACTGGGGCGCGGGCTGCTCTGGCCGAGCGTTGCGGCATGCCGTGGTGCTCTATCGCGCCTCTGGCGAGGTTGCGCGAGACGATCTTAAGGGGCGCCCGCCTCTTTGCCCGGTGGTCGTTGCCCAAAATGGCAGCTGTGATCTTAGCCATTATCGGCTGGGCGATAACGGCGCGCTGTTCAGCCCCCAAGGCGGTTTGCGCATCTCAATGGTTGATCTGGCGCGGATCGGTCAGATGTTGGCCAATAAGGGCAGGGGCTTCTTGTCCAGCCGCGCTTATGACGCCCTCACGCGCGCCCAGTGGCAGGCACAGCCGGGCACGTTCGGCCGCAATGGCGGGATGAACGAATATGGCCAAATAGATGGCTCTTTTTGCGCTTATGGCCTTGGCCTGCAGCGGATTGGCGCTGGGGGGCAAGGTTGCCGGGACGATCTGTTTGGCGATGGCAAGCTGCGCCTTGGCCATGCGGGCGAGGCTTATGGCCTAAGGTCCGGCTTATGGTGGGACCCTGCAACAAAGCGCGGCGTCGCCTATTTCATCACCGAAATGGCAGAGGATGCGGCCCAGGGCCGGTCTGCCTTTAGCGGGCCGGAAGAGGCGCTCATGGTGCGCGCAACTGCCGCCCCGGCTGCAAAATAGCATGGACCCCGGCGGGCTAGTCTCTTTTGACGTAAATGTCCGTTACCTTCATCCGGAGGATCTGGTTTTTAATCTGGCTGGGCGGGTTTTTTGCGTCCAGAAAGGGCGTGTAATCGTCGATATAGTCGCTGGCGCTCAAGCCAAGGCTCTTTCGGACGGCGGTTTCCCAGGCGC
This sequence comes from Chakrabartia sp., assembly GCA_046074265.1. Lineage (GTDB taxonomy): Bacteria > Pseudomonadota > Alphaproteobacteria > Sphingomonadales > Sphingomonadaceae > Aquisediminimonas. The sequence goes on along the minus strand of JBJTNW010000019.1, from coordinate 13,659 downwards.
TTAGTGCATCACCTGCCTGAGAATAGTCAGTGTAATAAGTCACCCCGATGAAGTTGTTATAATGGTACCCGCCGTACGAAAGCAGGATTGTCGGGTCAGCGGCATTGCCGCAACTTGTCAGGCAGGTTGCTGAAATCTCCCCTCCGGAAGCGCGCCGGAGCAAATCTCCAAAACTTGTCTTGTTTGAGACGCGCTCGCCATCGATGGTCGGCGCGCATTGCGGGCCTAAGGAGACCGAAAAACCCGTAATTGCGGTCCCTTCGACCGAATAGCTAATTTGGCAACTGTCAATATTATATTCGAGGGACCTGTCGCTCTTGCTCCGCGGTATGCCAAGCTGCTTCTCGACATAATCCGGGTTCATGCCGATCACCTCATTCGACGTCGCGAACTGGAGAAGCTTGTCATTCTTGCCGGGCGCCTTGGCCGCAGGGGCAGAGGGGGATTTGGGCGCGAGGGCGCTTTCATTTGTGGCGTCGGTCGACGATGTTGTGGCCGGGCCGTCGCAGGCGACGATTTGAAGTGCGATCAAGGATACGGCCGCCAAGCGCGCGTTAAGCGTCGATTTTCTCTTCATGCTTTCTGCTCCCCATGGTCTCAGATCAATTGAATATGCGCGTGGCGCGCCCAGCCGCTATCTGCGGATCGGCAAGGTCATGGTGCCCATGTTGGTTTTGATTTTTACCACCCCACCAGCCGGGCAGCCATCAATCCGGTGGTTGTCCGACATGGTTCGGCCGGCATCCAGACGGAAGTTGGAGAACAGGGGCATTTGGCAGTCCCACATGCTATTTTTGAGGCGGTAGGATACATCGATGATGTAGAGGCCGTTGCGCAGTGACCGAATGGTAAATTCCCGCGCATAGCGCTCCCACGCGTTCACCCAGGATTCTTCAACCCAGACAGTGACGAGCTTGCTTGCCTGCGCGGGGGTGAGTTGCGTTTCGGCGATGCGGTTTCTTTCGGCCTCTCGGGCCGCCTCAATCCGCCTCGCTGCGGCCTCTTGCTTCGCCTTTGCGGCGGCTGCGGCAGCCTGACGCTTACCTTCGGGAGAGGCCAGATACCTTTGCCGCTCCACTTCTGCCTGCCGTTCCTCTTCCGCCAAGCGGGCATTGTTGGCGACGGTTGTTTCAAGAATGGCGATCTGGATTTTCTCGCCGCTGCCGGCCCGTTGGATAAACTCATCCCGGGTGATTTCAGATACGGAGCCGTTTTCTTCCTTGGCGAATACCTGATTGCACGTTGACTGGACTTGCTGGCCCTTTGCGTTGGTAACGGTGCAGGCAATATTTGTTTTCAACTGGGCGGAAAGAATTTGGTCGCACGAGGTGATTAACGGGGCAACCCGCTTGTCCGTTGGTCCAATCCCCGCTGCAATCAACTGATCGACCGTCACATTTTTTGAAGACAAGGCGGTGTTCACGCAGGCCTGAATTGGCTCTGAAGTCTGCGCCCAGCCTTTTTTGGCGTTGGACTTCGCCGCACTTTGCGCGATGGCGCCCAATAGATTTGCGATGCCTCCCAGCCCGTTTTGGTTGGCGTTGTTCTGGGCAGCCAAAGGCGAAGAGGTGAAGAGCGCCGCCAGCGACAGGGCAGCAAGCCAGCGACGATATGTCGGTTCCCGCGTCAAAATCACTTGGTAGAGCCCCCTTTACCCATTTGCTTGTCTAATAAATTAATTCGTCTGATTGACGAAATGTATGCGTCAAGCATCTTAATAATAAATCTTGGAGGATTTGCTAAATCTCTTCTCAGAGACAATTTGAATTAGATGTGGATGAAGCGCTAAATTCAACCTGATTTTGAATTGGCTCATGCGGTCTCTGCAACCTTCGGTGTTGTTCTAAAGGGATACGTCAAAGGATTGTGCGCTGCGTGGCAAAGGCGATCTCCGTCATTCTACTTATGCACATAACCGAATTTTAATCGCACGCCCTAGGAACGCATAGTTCAAGTCCAAGGATGAATACGAAAGTAATCATCTTTGAGTCTTAAATAAGAAATCGACCAGATGCTTTCCAAAAGGAGTGAAAACGATGAATACTCGTCTTTTTTATACAGCTGCCATTGCTGCGCTCATTGCTCCGGCTGCTCATGCCCAAGTGGTTCCGCCCATTTTTGCCCCCAATGCAGCGACAGCATCGTCGTCGTCTGAAACTGGGTCCGGGGCAGAGGCTGGCGTCTTTGGTTTGGGCACGGCAGGTGTCAGCACGATTTCGGGCAATGAATCTGCGGCTGGATCAACCAGTCTAAATGGCGTTTATGCGGCCAATCCGAACCTTCAGGTAAACAGCGTGGATACCTATAGCGCGACGCTGGGCGGCACCGCGACCATCGGCGGCTCGAGCGGCTCGGGCCTTGCAGAAGGCGGCGGCGGCCAGCAGGGCAGCGCGCAGGCCTATGGCCAGTCTTATGATCCGCCGCTGATTATGAGCTTCAGCCCCAACGCGGTTATGGCTGAAGCCAATAGCGACGCCAGTTCGGAAGGCGGCGCCGATTATGCCGGCCTCAGCCTTGGCGGCACGGCCACCATGGCGGGCAACGAGGCAACGGGCAGCGCCCTGGCGCTTAACGGCGTCTCTTCTGCCGAACCGAATCTTCAGGTGAATAGCGTCGTCACCGGATCAAGTTCTGACGGCGTCAGCTCGGTCCTGTCCGGCATGACCGGTTTGCTTGGCAGCACCGGCGGCGAAGCGGATCAGGAAGGCAACGGCAATGGCTGGGGCTTCTCCTGGGTCATCCCGGCTCCTTGATGTGACATTGGCTGGGAAGGCGGGGCGTCGCCCGGCCTTCCCTCCCAAGCACGTAAAGCCTCTTAGGAGTGACGGTCATGAAATCGACAAAAATACTGGCCTGCCTGTTGGCGCTTTTGGGGAGCCAACCTCCGGTTTGGGCGCAAAGCACAACGGCAACATCGGCCTCAGGTTCTGCGTCAACGTCTGGCGCTGGGGCCAATGTTGACAGCAGCATCGACAACGCAGCGTCGAATGCGGGAAACAACCAATCCATCACCTATAACAGCTCAATTCCCGACGCCCAGAGCATCAAGACAGTGCCGAGCAGCTTTGCTCCGGCGCTGACGACGACGTTGTCGGAAACGTGCATGGGATCTTCCAGCGCAGGAGGCTCTGTTCTTGGCTTTGGTCTGTCCGCGGGCAGCACATGGCGTGACCATGAATGTATGCGGCGGCTCAATGCACGCGAATTGGCAAATACGCTTGGTGATCGCCAGGCGGCCCGAGAAGTCATGTGCGGCAATGAAGAAGTCTTTCGTGTTTATAACGCGTTGGGACGCCCCTGCCGCCTGATGCCGGATGGCTCGGCCAACCCGGAATGGAAGCCAGAGCAGGTCTCTGCCGTCCTGCCGCCAAAGGCGCCGCTTGAACCGTTCACGGTCTATTTTGAGAGCGGGAAGAGCGATTTGTCTCCTGGCGCAGTCGGCGAACTGGACCGGGCCGTCGCGGCGTTTAACGATCGTCGCAGTTGCTGCGTACGGGTATTGATTTCGGGCCATACCGACCGCGCCGGTAGCGCCAAGGCCAATGACGAACTGTCGACCCAGCGTGCCGAAGTCGCGCGTGCTTATCTGACCAGCAAGGGGGTTCCGCCAGATGTTCAGGTCATGGTGGCGCTTGGCGAGAAGGCGCCCGCCATTCCGACGCCCGATGGGATTCCCAACCCGCTTAATCGGCGCGTGGAAATCCTGCTTGGGCCGTGGTCGGGGCTTTGATGGTCTGAGGGTAGTGTAAGACCGATGGCAGTCGTCGAGCCGCACAATGTGGCTTGCCGACTGCCAATCCTGTTTGAACGTCCGCCAGCGCTATCAAGGGCGCGGGCGGCAAATGCTGTTTCCGCACGCGAAGGCCAGCGCGCCCCCAATGGGCCGAGCCACGGGCAAGTCGCGTCTTCTTTTTAGGATAAAATTTGAGGCTTGGCGCTTCCGTCTTCGGCGCAATCGTCAAACATGCCGCCCATGGCAATGCCAATCGCCTCTTCCAACTGGTTGAGGAGGAAGGGGCCGCTGAAGGAGCTTGCTTCCTTTATGTTTTTTTCCGCGCTCAGCGGATCGCCTGAAACCATCAGGATGGGGACCCTTTGATGCTCAAATATCCTCTTGGCCACGGATATGGGGGAGCTGCCTTCCAGACTGTCTCCGACAACGACAAGATCGGGCAGGTGCTTGCGCGCTGCCTCGGTGGCCTGAGCCTCGGTCCAGACTTCGTCGAAGGACGTAAACCCAAAATCACCAAGATAGTCCCGAATGGCGTGGCAAATCGTCATGTTGTCATGGATGATGAGCGCGTGCCACATGGCCTAACCTCGTTCCGCTGATCCCGTGGGTGTAACCCATCAGTCGGTTCTTTGCGCTCCGTAATTAGCCGTATAGATCGCCGGTACAGCGTCCGTCAGAAGATTTGATTAAGTCCTATTAAGAGTGATCATCAGCTGATTGTTAGGACAGTTCAAAAAATTCATTGATTTTGGCGACTCAAATTTTAGGATTCGACCGTCAGTCGTTCGGCTAAACTATGTTATCAGGAATCATTAAATTGGCGTAACTTTACAATCGCCTTCCGTTTTGAACCAAATAATATTGCCAAAAGGCAGGTGAAGCTTCCTGTCAATTGTTACTCCGGCGCGCTCAAGAAATTCTGAGCCGTCTGTCGGGGTCAGCGGCGAAGGGGTTCCATGGGCGATAGAGCGCGACAGGCCTTGGCTGACTTGGACAGCATTGAACCGGTTGAAACGTCGGAGGCCTTCCTCCGCTCGGTGTTTGACACGGTACCCGAGGCCGTGATTACCATTGATGACCACGGCCTGATCCTGACCTTCAATAAAATTGCCGAAGAAATGTTTGGTTATCGCGCCGGCGAAGTTGTTGGTCGAAATGTTGATCTGCTGATGGATCCAAGCCTTGAGTTCGCGCATGACAGCCATCTCGCACATTATCGAAACAGCCGATCCAGCCCGGTAATGGGAAAGACGCGTCGGGTATTGGGTCGCAGAAAAGACGGGACGCTTTTTCCCCACGCCCTTTACGTTGGCCAGGCAAAGTGCAGCGGAAGGCGCGTGTTTACCGGATTTATGCGCGACCTGACGGCGCAAGAAGAAGCCGAAGCCCATCTTCACGAACTCCAAAGCGAACTGATCCGCATGTCCAGAGTTTCGGCGGCGGGCACTCTGGCGGCGGCTTTGGCGCACGAGTTAAACCAGCCATTGGCCGCGATCGCCAATTATGTGCAAAGCTGCGTTGCCAGCGGTCAGCACCTTCCCCAAGCCATGCAAGAAGCGCTTGCCGAAGCCGGGCAAGAGGCCCTGCGCGCGGGAGAAATCGTCCACCGCCTCCGCGAATTTGTGTCGAAAGGGGCGTTGGACAAAACGTTTGTGTCGCCGCGTCGGCTTGCCGAGGTCGCACGGGATTTGGGAGCGATTGGCGCCAAGTCGCGCAGCATCAGATGCGAAATTCTGATGCGCGATGATTTGCCAAGCGTCCTTGTCGACCAAGTCCAGATTCAGCAGGTGTTGCTTAACCTTATCCGCAACGCCTTTGACGCTATCCGGCATTTCGGGCGCATTACAATCGCGGCAACCGAGATGGACGGCATGGTCCGCTTTTGCGTGGCAGATGACGGGCCCGGCATTGACCCGGCGTTAGAACATTCCGTCTTTGAAGCCTTTATCAGCAGCAAATCGGACGGGATGGGCATGGGTCTGGCGATATGCCGGACGATTGTAGAGGCCCATGGCGGGCAGATGTGGCAGCAATCGCCTTTGGGCGGCGGCGCTGCCTTTTATTTCACACTACCGATTGCGGAGGCCGGCGATGAATAAAGATTTCCCGCAACTGGGCTTGGTTCATGTTGTCGACGATGATGAGGCGGTTCGCCGTTCGCTTGATTTTCTTCTCCGCACCGCGGGCTATCGCGTCAAACGTTGGGCAGATGGCGAAACATTTCTAAGCGAGGTCAAAAGCGCAGAGCCGGCCTGTGTCTTGTTGGATATCAGCATGCCGGGGCTGGATGGTTGCGAAGTCCAGCAGCGCATGAAAGCCTATGGGATCGACTTTCCAACGATTTTGCTGACGGGCCATGGGGATATTGAGCTTGCGGTCCAGGCCATGAAGCATGGCGCAATCGACTTTCTGTCAAAGCCCTCTGATCGCGAAAAGATACTCAGGTCGCTTGAGGAGGGATTCCGGATCCTCGCGGACAAAAGCTTTTGCGCAAGCCGAGAGGCAAGCGCGAGGGTGCAGCTTGCAAAGCTGACCGAACGCGAACGCGAAGTTCTCGATGGATTGGCCTGCGGATATCCCAACAAGACCATCGCCTTTGATTTGCAGATCAGCGCGCGAACCGTTGAGGTCTACCGGGCGAACGTCATGGTCAAGCTTGGCGTGTCGAGTTTCGCGGATGCCTTGCGTATTGCCTTTGCGGCGGGCCTTGGTTCTGAACATGCCTGGCGTGCTGAACATTGCAGAGACAGGCGGCCGCGCATCTCGGCCGCGGCCTCTATCGCTTAGCGGCTCAGTCAGCGCGTTTTTTTCGCGATGGCAGCTGTAAAATCTGGGTCTTTATTTGCCACCCAATCCACGAATTTTCGGATGCTCGGGTCGGCAAGCAGGGCGTCTACGTCCATGCCATGGCGCTGCAATTCAGAATTGGTAAAATTCGTCGTCAGCGTTTGCTGACATATTGAGTGCATCGGCACCACGTCGCGGCCGCCCCGACTTTTCGGAATGGGGTGGTGCCAGACAATTGTCGTGCCTGTTGGCCTTCCGCAAAGCCAGCAGGGTATAACCACTTCGGCCGCCTCATTCTCGTCGAGCCCGTCGTCATAGGGGCCATGCTTTGGATGTTTGCGGGCCATGGGGTGCCTGAATGTCCTGAAGTTGCGATGCGCCAGCATAGTCGGCGCGCGACATATTGTCACTCGTGCGGGCAGATAGCCCAGGCCCTGTCGACTTTTCATGCGCCTGCACGCCTGCAGGAAATTTGACGCGCCGGACAGGGTGCGCCCGCTGGAGCATCAGGCAATGCGGGCCGCCCCCGTCGCGTCGCGCTTCACGTCCAGCCAATCCGGAAATCCAAGAGGCTGCGCGCCGTGCATGAACGGACGCAGATCTGGTGGCCACACGAGGCTAGAGACATCGACGCCGTCGGACGATAAAAGCGCCCCATGGCTCGGATCCTTTTGTTCAACAAACCTTTCGGCGTCTTGTCGCAGTTTACCGACCACGGATCGCCGACGGCTCGATCAACATTGTCGGACTTCATTGCGATGAAGAACGTTTACCCGGCCGGTCGGCTCGATCGGGACAGTGAGGGCCTTCTGCTCCTTTGCGATGACGGCACATTGCAGGCGCGGATTGCCGACCCACGCTTCAAGTTGCCCAAGACATATTTGGTGCAGGTCGAAGGCGAGCCGCGTGAAGCAGAGCTGGCGCGATTGCGGCAGGGCGTCCCTCTTAAAGATGGCATGACGCTGCCGTCAGAGGTTGCCCGCATTGACGCGCCTGACTTGTGGCCGCGCAATCCGCCAATACGGGAGCGCAAATCGGTTCCAGACAATTGGCTAAAACTCACCCTCCGCGAGGGGCGGAACCGGCAAGTCCGGCGCATGACGGCGGCGGTCGGGTTGCCGACACTCCGGCTTGTACGCTGGTCGATTGGGGATTGGACTGTCGCCGGGATCGCGCCGGGCCAGTTTGAGGTGATTTCTGCCTAAGCAAAGCTGATATGATGAGGCTTTGACCAGCAGGTTTTGGAGCCTTAAGTCCGAGTTTTCTAGAGCGCCCTTGAGATGAATTATCGCCATTCTTTCCATGCCGGCAACAGCGCCGACGTCGTAAAGCATAGTCTTGTGATCGCCCTTGTGCAGGCCTTGCAGATCAAACCGGGTGCCCTCACCTTTATTGACACCCATGCGGGCTGCGGGCTGTATGACTTGGACGGTACCCAAGCCACGCGAACCGGCGAGGCAACGCAGGGTGTGTTGCGGGCCATTGCCGACACGAACCCTCTGCTGAACGATTACCGTGCCGCCGTGCAGGCGGTGAACTCAGGCGGCGAGGCTCGGTTCTACCCTGGGTCCCCGCGCGTTCTGGCGCAGCTTTTGCGGCCTCAGGACGCCTTGATCCTCAACGAAAAACATCCCGAGGACGCGGGCACCCTCCGCCGTGCGATGCGCGGGATATCGGCAGCAGTGCATGAGCGCGACGCCTATGAGCTATGGCTGGCAATGCTGCCAACGCGCACGCCTCGCGGCATGGTCCTCGTCGACCCGCCCTATGAGGAGCCGGATGAGCGCGCCCGTATAACCGCAGCCCTCGCCTCCGCGCACCGCAAATGGGCGCATGGTGTGTCTGTGATCTGGTATCCACTGAAGGACCGCGCCACGCATGAACAGTGGAAGCGGCACTTACGCAATCTTGGCATCCAAAAATTCTTGGCAGTCGAGCACTGGCTTTACGATGACGAGCGGCCCGGCATTTACAACGGCGCGGGCCTGTTCATCATCAATCCGCCCTACGCCTTCACCCAGGCGTTGCCACCCCTGCTGGAGGCCCTGCGAGCCGCGCTGTCGCCGGAAGGGCACAGAGGTGAGATTAAAGCGAATTGGTTGGCCTAATAACGTGTCATTGCTGCATGTGGTGGTTTCTGATTGCGAGCCGCTTCATTCGATCTTTGACTGCAACTGGTCCCCTCTTGGCCCGTCCCGTGCAGGTTCGTCGGCATGACGGAACGTTAGTCCGTGTCATCTTGTCTGTAATAGTTCTCGCACAGCTTGATGCGGAGTTTTGGCGACGGCGGAGGGCTCCTTGGTCCGCTCCAGAGTGCGCGTTAGTTGCGCGGCTTCCGGCTCGTGCTTCCCTGCCATTCCTTTGCTTCTTAGTTGCCAATTCTGAAATCAGAAATTGCGCCATTCAGAAGGGGGGAGGTCAAAACCTAGGTAGGGCTAGCGCGTCACAAAATTTGAGACGCCTGCGACTGGTTTTTTTGACCAATAACCACAGTATAGGTGCCGGGATCGTTGAGAATATCTTGGTTCGAGGAAGCGCGAAATAAAATCTTGTTAGTAGGGATTGATTATATATAAAAATATTTCCGTAAGATATTATATAGGGATTGTTCGATGGCCACGTCATCAAAGACCGGTAAGACGATCTCTGGGCCGAAATCTGCGGAAATATGGAATGGCACGACGTCCAATGACGCCCTGTTCGCTTCGACGAGCAATGAGATACTTCGTGGTGGCGCGGGAGACGACGTTCTGACGGGAGGTCTTGGCAATGACACCTTCCTCTTCGAAGTGACCCATGCCGCTAACGGCGTTGATACCATAACGGACTTCCTGCCGCTGAGCGCCTTGGACAGCGGAGATCTTCTGGATTTGTCTCTCGTCCTCAACTCAAAGAACATCTCTGGCAAGAATGTTGGGCAATATGTTTGGGTCGTGAATAGCACGCTTTATGTCGACCCGACGGGCCAGCACCTCCAATCGGCGGACACCGCATTTGCGCACTTCCTGCAGGATCCAAGTCTTTCGGTTGGAGGCGCAGTGCCTGTCCTGGGGGATCAAACGGCTCAGGGTCTCGCCTATCTGGTGGCGGGAGACCAACTGTATGTCCGCACGCAGTCATTTGATGGTTATATTCGCGTGGGCACCCCTACCAATCTCTTCACGCCGGCCATCGCAGATAGTTCAGACTATGTGAGTGCCAGCGATCCTCTTTCCTTTTCCGTTGATCAGCAGGATTTGGTCACAAACGATATTGATCTGTCCTGCTTGCCAGCGGATCTTGGAGCGCTGTTTTACAGCATCGATGGCGGACAGTGGACGAACAGTTATCCGGCTATTGGCACCCTAGCCGAAGGGGCGCACAGCCTCGCCATAAGGCAAATCCTACCCGATGGCGGCGTCGTCACGCAGGTGCCCATCATCAACTTTGTCTTGGACACCAAGGCAGACCCTGACGGGACGCTTCAAGTCTCCTTTGACGATGGCGGCAAGGACATAAGCTACGACGCCACCGACGCGACATTGACGGTATCGGGGATCGCGCTTGATGTCCGTGCGCCCGATGCGGCCGGACAGAATAAGGTGTCCGTTTCGATCAGCGACGGCACGACAAGCCAGGACGCGGTCTGGGATTACGCCCATGGCAATTGGCACTTCGATCCGTCACAATTTGCTTCGGGGGCGTCGCTGACGGCGACGGTGCGGGAAGTCGACAAGGCCGGTAATTCGGCGACCGCCACCGATGTGACGAAGTTGACCACGGAGGGGTATGTCCTCACCCAAGGTTCGGTGACCCATATTTACGGCTTTGATCCCAAGACGGCGGTCGTCACAGTTATGGGCCATTCTATTGCCGACCCGACGGGACCCATGGTCAGCATTAGCGCGGGGTCTGCTTATTATGACTCCGCGACGATCACGGGCAGCGGGAATGTCCTTATCATCCGGTCAGATAGCGCGACCATTTCCGATCCCACTTTTACCGGCATTCCCAACCATGAATATGGGTCGGTCTTCAGCCTCGCGAGCTGGCACTTTCCGAATACGATCGGGTCAAGCTGGTTTACCAACACGTTGGTCATCTACACCAACGACACGGCGACGGCGGACGCTGCGATTTATGATATCACGCAAATGGGCTCAGCCGGCGCGACCTGGCAGCTTGAGCTTGTCGGCGTGATACATGGGGTTGGCGCGGATAGTCTGTCCGCAAGCAACTTCGGATAGACGCAGCCTCGGCCGGTCAATCGAGAAGCATTGACGGCGCGCTGAGATGTGGCGCTAATATCGGCCCGATCGATTGCGCGATTTAGACGCGCAGGCCGTCTTGGTTCGCCAAAAACCACTCATAGGTCTGGCGAATGCCTCGCTCCAAGGGAATGCTTGCCGTCCAGCCCATTTGGGTGAGGCGTGACACGTCGAGCAGCTTGCGCGGCGTGCCGTCGGGCTTGCTCGTGTCAAAGGCGATGCGGCCCTTGAAGCCGGTCACCCCGGCAATGGTCTGGGCAAGGTCGGCAATTGAGATGTCGTCGCCCGTGCCGACATTGATGTGGCTGAGCATGGGCTGCGTGTTGGCCGCGTAAGCCTCTTTGGCGAGGGTCAGTATAAACACGGACGCCGCCGCCATGTCGTCCACGTGCAGGAACTCGCGCCTGGGCGCGCCTGTCCCCCAAATGACAACTTCTTCGGCGCCCTGTTGTGCGGCCTCGTGGAAGCGGCGGAGCAGGGCGGGCAAGACGTGCGAATTCGCCGCGTGAAAATTGTCGCCCGGCCCGTAGAGGTTCGTCGGCATGACGGACCGGAAGTCCGTCCCGTATTGCCGATTGTAGCTCTCGCACAGCTTGATGCCGGCGATCTTGGCAATGGCGTAGGGCTCGTTCGTCGGTTCAAGCGTGCCCGTGAGCAGCGCGCCCTCGGGCATGGGCTGCGGCGCATTGCGCGGGTAGATGCACGACGAGCCGAGGAACAGCAGGCGCTCGACCCCCGCGCAATAGGCGCCGTGGATGAGGTTCGCTTCGATCATCAGGTTTTCGTAAATGAAGTCGGCCGGGTAGGTGTCGTTCGCGTAAATGCCGCCGACTTTTGCCGCGGCGACCACGACCGCGTCGGGCCTCTCGCGCGCCAGAAAGGCGAGCGTCGCCGTCTGGTCCGTCAGGTCAAGCTCGGCGCGCGTCCGCGCGATGACCTCGGCGCCCCGCGCTTCTAAGTGGCGCGCAATTGCACTCCCGACCATGCCGCGGTGACCGGCGACGTAAACGCGCACGCCCGTCAGTCCTCGTGCGAAATCGGCGTGTCGTAGCCGTTCGCCTTCAACAAGGCGTGACGGCGCGCGACGTCGAGGTCGGCCGCGACCATCTCGGCGCACATCTCGCGGGCCGTGATCTCGGGCGTCCAGCCGAGCTTCTGGCGCGCCTTGTTCGGGTCGCCCAGGAGCGTCTCCACTTCGGCCGGGCGGAAGTAGCGCGGGTCAATGCGGACGATGACGTCGCCGGGCTTGACGCCCGTCGCGACATTGCCGCGCACGTCGTCCACAATCCCCACTTCGTCAATGCCTTGGCCTTCAAATTTAAGGCTGACCCCCAAGTCCTCCGCCGCCCAGCGGATAAAGTCACGCACGCTGTGCTGCTGGCCCGTGGCGATTACAAAGTCTTCCGGCGCGTCTTGCTGCAGCATCATCCACTGCATGCGCACGTAGTCCTTGGCGTGGCCCCAGTCGCGAAGGGCGTCGATATTGCCCATGAAGAGGCACGCCTCGAGGCCTTGGCTGATGTTGGCCAGGCCGCGCGTGATCTTGCGCGTGACGAACGTCTCGCCCCGGCGCGGGCTCTCGTGATTGAAGAGAATGCCATTGCACGCGTAGAGGCCGTACGCTTCGCGGTAATTGACGGTAATCCAGTACGAGTAGAGCTTCGCGACCGCGTAGGGCGAGCGCGGGTAGAAGGGCGTCGTCTCGCGCTGCGGCGTCTCCTGCACGAGGCCGTACAGCTCCGACGTCGACGCCTGGTAGAAGCGCGTCTTCTTCTCCAGGCCCAAAAAGCGGATGGCCTCGAGCAGGCGGAGCGTGCCGATCGCATCTACGTCGGCTGTATATTCAGGCGCCTCAAAGCTCACTGCGACGTGGCTCTGCGCGCCCAGATTATAGACCTCGTCGGGCTGCACTTCGCTGATGATGCGCGTGAGGTTCGACGTGTCGCTCAGGTCGCCGTAGTGCAACTTCAGCTTGGGCTCGGACGTATGCGGGTCCTGGTAGATGTGGTCGATGCGCTGCGTGTTGAAGGACGACGCGCGGCGCTTGATGCCGTGCACTTCGTAGCCCTTCGCCAGGAGCAGCTCCGCCAGGTACGACCCGTCTTGGCCCGTGACGCCGGTGATTAATGCGCGTTTCATTTGGCGCCCTTACCTTTTCTCAAAAGAATTGCCTAATCTTGCGCGCGTTCTTGAGCGCCAGCGTCCCCAGGCCGCCCAAATTGTGCCGCCGAATGGCCGCCAGGTCCTCGCGGCTCTTCAACAAGACCCGCGACAGGGAGCCATTGCTTTCGCCGCCGACGCGCATCTTGACCAGGACCTCAGGGATATAGGCGAGCGAGATGCCGCCCGGCAGTAAGTAGCGCAGCATAGCCTCGTAGTCGGCCGAGATGCGGAGCGACGTGTCGTAGAGGCCCCAGCGCTCGAACACGTCCCGGCGCAGGTAGAGGGTCGGGTGGGGCGGCATCCACCCAAATTTCAGGCGCGCGGGCGAATAGGCGCCCGACCGCCAGTGGCGCACGACGCGCGTCGGGTCGGCCGCGGACACGTACTGCAGGTCGCCATAGACGCCGTCCGCGCCCGTCCGGTCGAGGGCCTCGGCGACGCGCGACAGGACGCTGTCGTGCGCGAAGAAGTCGTCGGAGTGCATCAAGCCAATGACGTCGCCCGTCGCGCGCGCGACGCCTCTGTTCAGGGCGTCGTAGATGCCCGCGTCGGGCGCCGAGACGACGCAAGTGGCCGGCGTCGCCAAGGCCTCCACGACCGCCATTGTCCCGTCCGTCGACCCGCCGTCCTGCACGACGTGCTCGACGTTCGAATAGTCTTGACGCTGCACGCTTTGAATGGCGCGCGCGACGGTCTCGACGCGATTGAAGACGGCAGTGACGACGGAGA
>JBJTNW010000018.1:0-14731 GCA_046074265.1 Chakrabartia sp. | reverse complement strand
GATCGGCCCGACCAACAAGACGCTCTCGCTATCGCCCGATGTCAACGATCCCGGCTATCGTGAGGTGGATTTTGATACGCTGAAGAATGTGTATCGCGAACAGGTCGATGCGCTGGTTGAAGGCGGGGTAGACTTCATCCTCATTGAGACGGTCTTTGATACGCTGAACGCCAAGGCGGGCATCATGGCCGTGCTGGAAGCGCAGGACGCGCTGGGGCGCGATGTGCCGCTGATGATTTCTATGACGCTTACGGATTTGTCGGGCCGCAATTTGTCGGGCCATACGGTTGAGGCCTTTTGGTATGCGGTGCGCCATGCGCGGCCCGTGACAATTGGGCTCAATTGCTCCTTCGGGGCGGAACAGCTCCGCCCACATGTGAAGCTCCTCTCGGGCCTCGCGGACACTCTCATCATGGTCTATCCCAATGCGGGCCTGCCCAATGAACTGGGCGAATATGATGAACTGCCGGAGGAAACAGCGGCATTTGTGCGCGAATGGGCTGAGGCCGGGCAGGTCAATATTTTGGGCGGCTGCTGCGGATCAACGCCGCAGCATATCGCCGCCATCGGCCGGGTCGTGGCAGGCGTGCCGCCTCGCCACATCCCCACGCCCGCCGTCCGCACGCGCCTTGCCGGGCTGGAACCGATGACGATTGCCGCCTGACTTTTGCTTCCTGAAAGTATTTTATGACTGACACCCAAGTCACCGCGACCTTCGTCAATGTGGGCGAGCGCACCAATGTGACCGGCTCTGCCGCGTTCAAGAAGCTGATCCTTTCGGGCGATTATACCAAGGCCGTGGAGGTTGCGCGCCAGCAGGTCGAAAATGGCGCGCAGATCATCGATGTGAACATGGATGAAGGGCTGCTCGATGCTGTTGATGCGATGACGACCTATTTGAAGCTGATCGCCGCCGAGCCCGATATCGCGCGCGTGCCGGTGATGATCGACAGCTCCAAATGGGAGGTCATTGAAGCGGGCCTCAAATGCGTCTCCGGCAAGCCGATCGTCAATTCCATCAGCATGAAAGAGGGCGAGGCTGCCTTTTTGGCACAGGCGCGCAAATGCCTGGCTTATGGGGCGGCGGTTGTTGTGATGGCCTTTGATGAAAAGGGGCAGGCGGACACCAAAGAACGCAAAGTCGAGATTTGCGCACGCGCCTATAAGCTGCTGACCGGGATCGGCTTTCCGCCCGAAGATATTATCTTTGATCCCAATATCTTCGCCGTCGCGACCGGGATTGAAGAGCATAATAATTACGGCCTCGACTTCATCGAGGCGGCGCGGGAGATCAAGGTCCGCTGCCCGCATGTCCATATTTCGGGCGGGCTTTCCAACCTGTCGTTCAGCTTTCGTGGCAATGAACCGGTGCGCCGGGCGATGCACAGTGTCTTTCTCTATCACGCCATTCCGGCGGGCATGGATATGGGCATCGTCAATGCTGGGCAGTTGGACGTTTATGACACGATTGACCCGGAATTGCGCGAGGCCTGCGAAGATGTTGTCCTCAACCGGCGGCCCGATGCGACCGAACGGCTGATCACGCTTGCGGAGCGGTTCAAGGGCGCCGACGCCGCTGCTGAAAAGGCCGCCGAGGAATGGCGCGGCTGGGAGGTGCGCAAGCGACTGGAGCACGCGCTCGTCAAGGGCATCGACGCCTATATTGTCGACGACACCGAAGAGGCGCGGCAACAGGCCGCGCGGCCGATTGAGGTGATCGAAGGGCCGTTGATGGACGGCATGAACGTGGTGGGAGACCTGTTCGGTTCCGGCAAGATGTTCCTGCCGCAGGTCGTCAAATCCGCGCGCGTGATGAAAAAGGCCGTCGCCCACCTCATCCCCTTTATCGAGGCGGAAAAGGAAGAAGGGCAAAAGGCCAAGGGCCGGATCATCATGGCGACCGTGAAGGGCGATGTGCATGATATCGGTAAGAACATCGTTGGCGTCGTTCTCCAGTGCAACGGCTATGAGGTGATCGACCTTGGCGTGATGGTGCCGTGGACAGACATTCTGAAGGCCGCCAAGGACCATGACGCGGATATGATCGGCCTGTCCGGCCTGATTACGCCCTCGCTCGATGAAATGGTGACGGTGGCCGAGGAAATGCAGCGCGCGGGCATGACGATCCCGCTGCTGATCGGCGGGGCGACGACGTCCAAGGTGCATACGGCCCTGCGCATCGATCCGGCCTATGAGGGCCCCGTCATCCATGTGCTGGATGCCAGCCGCGCGGTGGGTGTTGCCTCGCAATTGCTGTCCGACACGCAGCGCGATGGCTTTGTGACGGCCACGGCCGATGATTATCAGCATATCCGCGATGTGCGCGCGGGCAAGGAAGCGAGCGTCTTGCTGAGCCTTGCCGATGCGCGCGCCAATGGCTTTGCGGCGGATATGAGCCATAAGGCCCCGCCGCCCGAGCAGCCGGGCCTTCATGTTTTTCCCGATTGGAGCCTGGCGGACCTGCGCGAGGTGATCGACTGGACGCCCTTTTTCCGGGCGTGGGAATTGCACGGCACCTATCCCGCCATTCTTGACGATGAGATTGTCGGCGAAAGCGCACGCAGCCTGTTTGCCGATGCCAATAAGATGCTGGATACCATCATCGCGGAAAAATGGCTGACGGCAAAAGGCGTGGTCGGCCTATGGCCCTGCGCGCGGGAGGGGGATGATGTTGTTGTCCACCTCGCCGAAGAAGAGCGGCATGTGACCTTCAGCTTCCTACGCCAGCAGATTCGCAAGAGCCGCGACCGCGCCAATATGTGCCTTGCTGATTTCATCAGCCCGGATGGCGATTGGATGGGCGGCTTTGCGGTCGGCATCCACGGCATTGATCCGCATATCGCCCGCTTCAAGGCGGCGCATGATGACTATCAGGATATTCTTTTAAAAGCGCTGGCAGACCGCTTTGCCGAAGCCTTTGCCGAGCGGTTGCACCAGCATGTCCGCACCACGTTGTGGGCCTATGCCCCGGGCGAGCAGCTGACCAACGAGGCGCTGATTAAAGAAGAATATCGCGGCATTCGTCCGGCTCCCGGCTATCCGGCCTGTCCGGACCATAGCCTGAAGCCGATCTTGTTTGATCTTCTCAAGGCGGGCGAGACGGCCGGGCTTATCCTGACAGAAAGCTTTGCGATGCTGCCCACCGCTGCGGTTTCTGGCTTTTACTTTGGCCATCCCGACAGCGAATATTTTGGGGTCGCGCGGATCGGGCAGGATCAGCTTGAGGATTATGCCGCGCGGCGCGGCGTCGATCTGGAAACGGCCACGCGCTGGCTTCGGCCCAATTTAGATTGAGCCGAGCCAGGAGGGGGCGGCTTATTTGCGCTTGGGCGGCGGCGGGACGGTGATTTTTACCGTTTCGCCCGAATTGCCGGGGAAGCCCGTGAACATCGCCTCGACCAAATTGGGGACGAGATAGGTCAGGTTGTTGTTCAGCGATTGGGCCTGCGCCTTGCCTTCAAATACCCGTTCGCCAGAGCCCGCCCGCTCAATCCGCATATCAAGCCCGCTTGTATAAACGGTGTAGCTTTCGACGCTGTCGTTAAAGCCGCCGGGGCCGAACAGGAACGGGTCGTAAAAGCCCGGATAATAGCCATAATAGCTATAAGGACGGCCCCAATAACCAAAGCCGCCGCACCAGGGATCATAAAAGCCGCCGCAGCGATTAAACCCGCTGCCGGGAATGGTGCGAACCTTTTCGCGCCCCTGATCAACCCCGTAGCCGAGCTTGACGACAAGATTGGCATTTTCCCCACTGGCCGCAGGCTTATAGCCAAGCGCCGAAAGCTTGCCCGAGACAAGCTGGGCATAGCTTGCAAATTCAAGGCTGCCATCCAGCGCCGGGTCTGCGGCGCGGACGATGAAGGTTTGACCCTGAGCGGCCGGCATCTGCTGGAACCGGCTGACCCGGGCATCAAAATTTTGCGCACATCCGGCAACGCCCAACAGGGCAAGCGGGGCTGCAAGTCGAAGCAACTGACCCATACGCGACATGTTCTCAGTCCTTTAAGCGACTCAAATCGGTCGATCTTTGTGCAACCCTACTTACCCCGAGCGGGGCTGAACAGGGGTTGAATGGATCAGCGCTGCAAGCCAAGCGCCTGATAGGTGGCGGACAGCGTGGGGGCTGCCAGCGCTGCGGCGCGCTCTGCCCCCTTGATCAGGATGGCATCCAGCGTGGCGGTATCGGCGCGCAGCGCGTTGAAGCGCGCGCTGATCGGCCCCAGCGTTTCAACCAGCAATTCCGCCAGCGCTGGCTTGAACGCGCCAAAGCCTTGGCCGCCAAAACGGGCCAACACGGCATCAACGCTTTCGCCGGAAAGGCTGGCATAAATGCCAACCAGATTTTGCGCCTCGGCGCGGCCTTCCAGCCCTTTGGCGTCCGATGGCAGCGGCTCGGGATCGGTCTTGGCCTTTTTCACCTTTTGTAACACCGTATCGGCATCGTCCGTCAGGTTGATCCGGCTCATATCTGATGGATCAGACTTGGACATTTTGGCGCTGCCGTCTCGCAAGCTCATAATCCGGGCCGCGCCGGATTTGGGGATGATCGGATCTGGCAGGGTAAAGACGGGTGCCTCTTCCGACGCAAAGTCGTTATTGAACTTCTGGGCGATGTCGCGGGCCAGTTCCAGATGCTGCTTCTGGTCTTCCCCCACCGGCACATGGGTCGCTTGATAAAGAAGCACGTCGGCGGCCTGGAGGACGGGATAGGTGAACAGCGCGATGGAGGCACCTTCGCGGTTCTTGCCCGATTTGTCCTTGAACTGGGTCATGCGGTTGAGCCAACCCATCCGTGCCGTGCCATTCAAAAGCCATTGAAGCTCTGCATGGGCGGGCACGCGTGCTTGATTGAACAGTATTGAGCGGTCGGTATCAATCCCGCAGGCGACCAAAGCGGCCGCCATTTCGCGGGTATTGGCGGCAAGTTCCTTCGGGTCATGCGGCAGGCTGATCGCGTGCAGATCGGCCAAGAAATAGAGGCAGTCGCCTTTAATATCCTGCTGCATCTGCACCCAGTTGCGGATCGCCCCCAGATAATTGCCAAGGTGGAGGCTGCCCGTGGGCTGGATCCCGGAAACAACGCGCATCATATTCTTCCTTGTAAGCCGGCTTTAGGCCGCGGCATCGCTGGCCTTGCGGCGGCGGATTAGGCCGATAAGGGCCTCCCGGTCAAACGCGCCAATCAGCCAGCCCAGCCCGAAATAGACAATCCCGCCCGCGCCGATCAGCACCGACAAAGCGATCATCCGCGCCAGCGTGCCGCCGTTGAACATCGGCCCGATTGCCAAATTGACGCCGTAAAGCGTCGCGGCCATCGCCAGCGCCGCTACCACCTGCCGGGCGACGCGGCCGGCGACCGCTTTTGAAATGGTCAGATGCCCGCGCTTGTGCAGCGTGGCGTAAAGCATCGCACAGTTAAGCCAAGCGGTCAGCATCAGCGCGGCGGCCAGGCCGTGAAGCTCAAAAAGCGGGACAAGCGCAAAATTGAGCGCAATATTGGCAGCCAAGACCCACATCGCGATCTTGAGCGGCGTCTTGGTATCTTCGCGCGCGAAAAAGCCGGGGGTGAAGACTTTCACCAACACATAAGCGGGCAGGCCCAGCGCGATGATGCCCAGCGTCTGCCCCGTAATTTCCGCATCATGGGGCGTGAAGGCGCCCCCGCGGAACAGCGCCGTTACCAGCGGCACCCCGGCAGCGGCAAAGGCCATGGCGGCGGGCAACGTCAGCAGCATCCCAAGCTCTAGCGCCTGGTTCTGAATGTCTTCAGCTTCCTGCGGCTTGCCCTGATCAACGAACTTGCTGATCGAGGGCAGGATGGCTGTGCCCAGCGCCGTGCCGATGATGCCCAGCGGCAATTGGTTCAGCCGGTCTGCATAATTGAGGTGCGCCATCGAGCCTTCGGCCAGATAGCTAACAAATTGCGTGTCGATCAAAATGCTGACTTGATAGACGCCCGCTGCAAAGGTTGCCGGAATGACGACGCGGAAAAACTGTCGGACGCCCGGCGTTATTTTTGGACGGCGCAGCTTGAGCGAAATACCGGCCTGCCGGGCTGACCACCAGACCAGCGCCAATTGCACCACGCCGCCAACGACCACGGCAGCGGCAATCGCCTGCGCGGTCTTGGCCCCGCCATCGCGGACAAAAAGTAGCGCAATCAGCATCGCCAGATTGAGCAACGCCGGCGCAAAAGCGGCGGCGGCAAAGCGGTGCATGGAATTGAGCACGCCTGAATAAAGCGACACAAGGCTGATCAGCATCAGATAGGGGAAGGTCAGCCGCGAAAGCCAAACCGTCAGCTCAAATTTTTCCGGTTCCGCCGCATAGCCAGAGGCCAGCAGCCAGACCATGGCGGGCATCGCGATCTGGCCGATGATCGTGAAGATCAGCAGTGCGGGCAGAAATACGGCAAGCACTTCTTCTGAAAAGCGCTTGGCTTCTTCCAGCCCGCCTTCGCCATGATAGCGCTGGCTGAACAGCGGGACAAAGCCCGCCGAAAAGGCGCCTTCGCCAAAAAAGCGCCGAAAGGTGTTGGGCAGGCGAAAGGCAACCAGAAAGGCGTCGGCAAACATATTGGCGCCCAAGATGCGCGCCATCACCATTTCGCGGGCAAAGCCAAGCACGCGGCTGACCATGGTCAGTCCGCCGATTGTTCCAATGGCTTTGCCGAGCTTCACGGCCGGGCGGCTCAGGCGTTGCCTTCAGCGCCTTCGGCGGCCTGCTGCGCCGCAAGTTCCGCTTGCTGCATATAGAGTGCGCCGAAATCGATCGGGTCGAGCATCAGCGGCGGGAAGCCGCCATCGCGCACGGCATCGGCCAAAACGCGGCGCGCGAACGGGAAGAGCATGGCCGGGGCCTGAGCCAGCAGGATCGGCGCCATCTGGTCTTCGGGGATGTTGCGGATGCCGAACAGGCCCGCATAAAGAAGCTCGACCTGAAACGCCGTCTTGTCTTCGGTTTTGGCAACGACGTTGATCTTGACGAAAACCTCAAACACCTCTTCGCCAACCTGCTCATTGCCGATGTTGAAGTTGACATCGATCTGCGGCTGGCCCTGCCATTGGAACACAGCGGGAGCATTCGGATTTTCGAAAGAAAAATCCTTCACATATTGCGAGATCACGCCAACCGCCGGAAGGGTGTCTTCGCCATTGGCAAGGGGGGTGTTTGCGTCGTCAGCCATGGATCAGATTATCCTGTTCTCTCTCGAAAGGGCGGCGACTAGCAGGGCCGGCGGGGCAGGGCAATGGCGCAGATTTTGTCGGCCAGCCAAAAGCACTATTTGAAAGCTGGCGCGAGGCGTCCTATGTTACGCCATAGAAAGGTAATCGACGTGGTTGAAACGGTTCTCTTCGCGATGGTTGCGGCCTTTTTGGGCCTGCGCCTCTTTGCCGTGCTCGGAAAGCGCACTGGCCATGAGCAGACGCTGGGCAAACCTGCCGAAGAGCCAGCCTCGGTTCCGGTTGCCGCGCCGGCGGGAGAGCCGCGGGAAGCCGCTTCCGGGCGCTCGGTTCTGGGCGACTCGTTCGACACTGCCGCCACCTCGGGCTTGCGCGCCATTGCGCAGACCGACCCGCGCTTTCATCCAACTGAATTTGTGGACGGGGCCAAGGCGGCTTACGGTATGATCCTTGATGCGTTTTGGAAGGGCGATCTGCCAGCGCTTGCCCCTTATGTCAGCGCCGATGTTCACCAGAGCTTTGCCGATGCGGTTGCCGCGCGCGAGGCGGCCGGCGAAGTGCTCGACAACCGCCTTGTCCGGATTGACCGGGCGTTGATTTCGGCGGCTTCGCTCAATGGTCGGATTGCGCAGATCACCGTGCGCTTTGATGCCGATATTTCGGCCGTCACCCGCGATCAGCACGGGGCTGTGATTGCCGGCTCGCTTACGGATGCGATCGAAACGCATGACGAATGGACCTTTGAGCGCGATTTGCGGTCCGCTGACCCGAACTGGGTCTTGATCGACACCGACGAAGCTGCCTGATCCTTCGACGGCATGCGCCGCCGCGCCCTATTCCTGATCCTCGGGCTTGCTTTGGCCGGGTGCACCACCCATCGGCCGAATGCCGTGCCCGCCCCGGCGCCCTTGCCCACGCCCGCGCCGGTTGCGCCGGCCCCCGCGGCAACGGCGGTGGAGGCAGGGGTTGCACAAGGGCCGGACATTGCCGCCCTTGGCCTTGATGCTGCGGCTGCTACGCGCGCGCTTCAGGCATTTCGCCTTTCTTGCCCTGCGCTGATGCGGCGGGCCGATTCATCTGGCCTGACCCGGGCTGAAGAATGGCGGCCGGCATGTGAGGCCGCAGCGGCAGCGCCCGACGAAGCGGCAGTCGCCTTTTTTGCGCGCCATTTGGCCTCCGTCCAGATCGGCACGGGCAAGGCGCTGGCAACCGGCTATTATGAGCCGGAACTGGCGGGGTCGCGGGTGCAATCGCCTGCATATCCGGTGCCGATTTACAAACGCCCGCCAGATATGATCGAAGCTGATCTCGGGTTGTTTTCCGACGCGCTGGCCGGCAAGCGCGTGCGCGGGCGGGTGATTGGCAAAAATTTTGTTCCTTATGCAGACCGGGCAGAGATTGAAGCAGGTTGGCTCGCCGGGCGCGGGCTGGAATTGGCCTGGGCGGCCGACCCGATTGAGTTTTTTTTCTTGCAGGTTCAAGGGTCAGGGCGCGTGCGGCTGCCTGACGGCCGCATCTTGCGGATCGGCTATGACGGGCAGAACGGCCGGGCCTACACCGCGATCGGCAAGGTGATGCGCGACAAAGGGCTGATCGGGGCCGGAGAGGCGTCGATGGATGGCATCATCGCCTGGCTGCGCGCCCATCCCGATCAAGCGCCCGACATTTTGAATGCCAATAAAAGCTGGGTCTTCTTCAAGGAAGTAACCGGCCCGGGCCCGCTGGGAGCAATGGGTGTGCCGGTAACGGGCCGGGCGACGGTAGCGGCGGACCCCAAATTTGTGCCCCTTGGGGCACCCATCATCCTTAAAACCGCGCCCGAAGTGGCAAGCGGCCTGTGGGTGGCGCAGGATACGGGCGGGGCCATCAAAGGCGCCAATCGCTTCGATACCTTTTGGGGGGCAGGCCCCGATGCGCGCCAGACCGCGAGCGGATTGATTGCGCGGGGAACGGCCTATTTGCTGTTACCCAAAGCCAGCGTTGCGCGGCTATTGGCAGGGGGCGGACGTGCGGATCAGACGGCTCAGCCCTGAAGAACAGGCGCTCTGGGCAAGGGTGGCGCGGACAGCGCGGCCCATGCCCGGCAAGCGCCTAAAAGCCGAAGCCCAGCTGGGGGACGGGGATAGTCCGCCCCAGCCGGTTTTGCCGCGGCCGGAACGTCGGGCCGCCCCGGCCCCGCGGCCGGCGGCAATACGGCCCGCTTCCGGCCCGCGGGATACGCTGGATGGCAGTTGGGACAAGCGCATTGCCAAAGGAGACCTGGCGCCCGACGTGACGATCGACCTGCATGGGGAAACTTTGGCGACGGCGCACGTCCGCCTTAACCGCGGACTTGAAAGCGCCATCCGCCGGGGGGATCGCACGCTTTTGCTGATCACCGGGAAGCCCGCGGTCGATAATCCGCGCCTGCCGCCCACCAGTCGCGGGGTTATCCGCGCCTCGGTGACGGATTGGCTGGCGGCCTCTGCTTATGCAGACCGGATTGCCGCAATCCGCAATGCGCATCCGCGGCATGGCGGGGCAGGGGCGCTCTACATCATCCTGCGGCGGGCGCGCTGATCGTCAAACCCTGTTCAATATTTCCCGATAAATATCTGTAATATCAGAAATGTCTTTCAAGGCGACCGCTTCGTCCAGCTTGTGCATCGTGGCATTGGGCAAGCCTAATTCCACCACCGGGCAAAGCCGCGATAGGAAGCGCGCATCCGATGTGCCGCCCGTGGTCGAGGCTTCAGGCACGATCCCCGTTACTGTCTCTACCGCTTTGGCAACCAGATCGCTCAGCGGCCCCGGCGGCGTCAGAAAAGCCTCGCCAGAGATGCGGGGCTCAATGATCGCTTCGGGGGCTTCGGTCAGCACGACATCGCGGATCATCGTCGCCAGACCCTCGCCGCTGTGCAGATCGTTGAAGCGGATTGAGAGGCGCGCCTTGGCCGCAGCCGGGATGACATTGGTTGCCGGGTTGCCGACCTCCAAATCGGTAATCTCGATATTGGACGGCTGGAACCAGTCCGTCCCTTTATCCAGCACCAGTGCGTCGATCCGCGCCAAGGCGCGCACCAGCTTTGGCACGGGGTTATCGGCAAGGTGCGGATAGGCAACATGGCCCTGCGTGCCGGGCACGGTGATCCAGATATTGACGGAACCACGCCGCCCGATCTTCATCATATCGCCCAGCCGGTTGACGGATGTTGGTTCCCCCACAAGGCAAAGATCGGGCACCAGCCCCTTGGCCTTCATATGCTCGATCAGCGCGACGGTGCCAAAGACGGCCGGGCCTTCCTCATCGCCGGTGATGATCAGGCTGATCCGGCCCGCACTGGCCGCAGGGATCGCGGCGACAAAGGCCGCAATGCTGGCCTTCATATCCACGGCGCCGCGGCCATAAAGCAGATCACCGCGAATGTCGGGCGCAAAAGGGTCGCTTGTCCAGCCCTCGCCGGGGGGGACGACATCCAGATGCCCGGCAAAGGCAAAATGCGGGCCATCGCCCGTGCCCGCGCGGGTGGCGAAGAGGTTTTCAACCGGTCCATCCGGCGCATTGCCGCAGATGAAGCGATCCACCTCAAAGCCCAAGGGCTGCAAGGCGGCTTCCAGCACATCAAATACCAGCCCACGCGCGGGGGTGACGGAAGGCGCGGCGATCAGGCGCTTGGTCAGATCAAGGGCGTCGGTCATTCGGCATCCCGTTCAAAGCGCGGGATCACCCAGCCTTCCTGCGCGGCTTCGGCCGCCCATTGCTGCATGAAGGGGTGAGCGAGGATCGTGCCCATATAGCTGCGCGCCGATGCCGGCACCGGGATGGAATAGGTGACGAGCCGGGTGACAACCGGCGCGAACATGATGTCCGCTGCGCCAAAATCACCAAACAAATAGGGGCCAGCCTGTCCAAAGCGGGTGCGGGCCTGATCCCAAAGCTGGGCAAGCCGGGCGACATCTGCCTCGACCTCGGGGTCGAGCGGCGCCGCGGGGTAGATATGGCGCAGGTTGAACGGATGGTTGCGGCGCAGCGGCATAAAGCCCGAATGCATTTCGGCAACAAGCGAAAGTGCCAGCGCGCGGGCCTGCGGATCGGCGGGCCAGAATTTGTCGCCGCCTGACAGCGCATCAAGATGCAGGAGGATCGCCAGACTATCCCAAACGGGTGTCTCCCCATCCCACAGGATCGGCACTTTCCCGCCCGAGGGGCTAATATCCGGCTGTTCGCGCCGGGCGGCCCAAGCATCGTCGTACAGCGGCACCACAATTTCTTCAAAGGGAAGGCCAGACTGCTTCACCGCAAGCCAGCCGCGCTGCGACCAGCTGGAATAGACCTTGTTCCCGATGATGAGCTTCAGCATCTGGCGCTCCTAGCTTTGGGTGGCGGCGTCCAAAATAGCGGCCCGCAATTCTGGCAGGCCCATGCCTTTTTCGCTTGAGGTTGCGATGATATGCGGGTGGGCAGCCGGGCGCTTGCGGGCTTCTTCCGCCGTTTTGGCGGTCACCTCGGCCAGCGCGGACGCCTTGATCTTGTCTGCCTTGGTCAGGACGAGGTGGTAGCTGACGGCAGCGGCATCGAGCATATCCATCACGTCGCGGTCGACATCCTTGATGCCGTGGCGGCTGTCGATCAGCACCAGCGCGCGCTTTAGCACCTGCCGCCCGCGCAGATAGTCATTCACGAGGAAGCGCCATTTTTTGACGACATCCTTCGGGGCTTCGGCAAAGCCATAGCCGGGCATGTCGACCAGCCTGAATTGCAGCGGGTCGCCGACATCGAAGAAGTTAAGCTCTTGCGTCCGGCCGGGCGTGTTGGAGGTGCGCGCCAAGCCATTGCGGTTGGTAAGCGCATTGATCAGCGACGATTTGCCGACATTGGAACGCCCGGCAAAAGCCACTTCATTGACGTCCGCATCGGGCAGGAACTTCAGGTCCGGCGCGGATTTCAAAAAGGTGATCGGCCCGGAAAATAGCTTCCGGGCCGTTTCAAGAAGGTCGCTGGTATCGGTCACGTTTTGATCGGAGCCTTCATTGCCGGGTGACGGCTATATAGAAACTTCTGCTGGGCAATCGTCAGCAGGTTGTTGACCACCCAGTAAAGCTGGAGGCCCGCGGCAAAGGGCGCCATCAGGAACATCATAATCCACGGCATGATCGAAAAGACCTGCTGCTGCACCGGATCGGCCGGGGCCGGGTTCAGCTTGAACTGGATGTACATGGTGATCCCCAAGAGGATCGGCAGCACCCCAAGCGCGATGAAGCTGGGCGGCGTGAAGTGCAGCAGGCCAAACAGATTGACCGGCGTCAGCGGGTCTGGCGCAGAAAGATCCTTGATCCACAGCGCAAAGGGCTGGTGGCGCATTTCGATCGTCAGCAACAGCACCTTGTAGAGCGCATAAAAGACCGGGATCTGAATGAAGATCGGCAAGCAGCCTGCCATCGGGTTGATCTTTTCCTTCTGATACAGCTCCATCATCGCTTGCTGCATCTTGGGGCGATCATCCTTATAGCGTTCCTGGATTTCCTTCACCTTGGGCTGCACGACGCGCATTGCGGCCATGGAAGCAAATTGGCGCTGGGCAATCGGGAACATCACGCCCTTGACGATCAGCGTCAGCAAAATGATTGCGACGCCAAAATTCTTCACCAGCTTGAACAGGCTGTCGAGCAGATAGAAGATCGGCTTGGCGAACATCTTGAACCAGCCCCAGTCAATCGCGTTGCCGAAAAGCTGGATGCCAAGATTGTCCATATAGCCATCCAGCACCGGCACTTCCTTCGCACCGGCGAAGAAATGGGTTTGCGCGCTGTTGGATTGGCCGGGCGCGACCACGACATTGTCGAGCGCGTAATCGGCCTGATAGGTGCCATTGCCCTTGCGGAAGCCGGCGTCCATGTGCGCGGTCTGCGCGGGGGCCATCGCGGTCAGCCAATAGGTGTCGCCAAAGCCAAGCCAGCCGCCCGTTGATTTGAAGCGTTGGCCCTTCGGCCCTGCCGTGTCGAGGTCAGGATAGTTGACGGAATAGTTCGTCGCATTGTCGAACGTACCGATCGGGCCGACATGGATCGTCCAGCTATCCACGTCATGGCGCGGCCCGGCGAGCGTGCTGGATTTGCCAACCGTCGCATAGCCGCGATTGATAAAGCCATAAGGACGCACAGCAATGGGGGCAGCGCCCTTGTTGGTGACGCTCTGTTCGGCCGTGAACATATAATCCTTATCGACCGAAATCTTGATCTGGAAAATCTGACCCTGCTGGTTATCCCAAGAAAGCGTTACCGGCGTGGTTGGTGTCAACTTGCTGTCGCTGGCTTGCCAGACGGTTTCAGTATTCGGGAAAGCGGCGCCGCTGCCGGTCCAGCCAAAGCTTGCAAACTGGCTATGTTCCGTCCCTTCAGGCGACAGGATTCGCACCGGGCCGGATTTTGGATCAAGGCTGATCGTGTGATGCGGCAAGATGAGATCATCAAAGCGCGCACCCTTCAGGCTGATCGAGCCTTTGACCTTCGGGGTTTCAACCAGAATGCGGCCGCTTTCTGCAAGGACGGCCCCAACCGCGCGCGGCTTGGCCGCTTCGGGAAGGCCGGGCGCGCCGGGGGCGCCTGCCGCCGTCGCATCGCCCTTGGCTACGCTGGTCGCGGCCGGGGGTGTTGCGGGCTTGGGGAACAGTTTGTCGCCCAGCATCGTCCAGCCAAACAGGACGAGCGCCGATAACAGGATGGCAACCACGAAATTGCGATTCTCGGTCAATTCACTTCCCCAAAATGGTCACGGCTCAACTTGGTCATGGCACCGGATCATAGCCCTGACCGCCCCATGGGTGGCAGCGCAGGATGCGACGCGCGGCAAGCCAGCTTCCTTTCAGGGCGCCATAGCGCCCTAACGCCTCAATTGCATAGGCAGAACATGACGGCTGATAGCGGCAACTGGGGGGAAGTATGGCAGAAGGCCCCCATTGCCAAAGCTTTGCGAGCAGGATCAGCAGCCGTGCCATCGTCTAACCGATCATTTTAAGGGCGCGGCGCAAATCTGCCTCAAGCGCAGCAAAGGGCTTTTCGACCCCGCTGGCGCGACCAATCAGGACATGGTCGGCTCCGGTGATTCCGGCTTCGGGCAGGATATTACGGGCCAATTCGCGAAAGCGGCGCTTCATGCGGTTACGGACAACCGCATTCCCGATTTTTTTTGTGACAGTAAAGCCAACCCGAATCTGGGGATCCGCATCCGCGCGGTCGCGCACCAACAGAACAAGGCCGCCAGAGGCGGCCCGTTTCCCTTGGTTGGCGGCCAGAAATTCTGACCGCTTTGTCAGCGTGATCAGGCCGACAGCTTCTTGCGGCCGCGTGCGCGGCGGGCGCGGATCACGGCCCGACCGCCAACGGTCGCCATGCGAGCCCGGAAACCGTGACGACGAGCCCGGACAAGGTTGCTCGGCTGGAAGGTGCGCTTCATCGCTCATGCCCTCAAAACAAATTCAAATGAAAAAGCCGCCAACCAGGGGCGGCTCTGTTGAACGGCGCGATAAGGGCATCTTTTGGCAGAGTCAATTGCCCTTTGCCTGTTT
>JBJTNW010000017.1:0-16939 GCA_046074265.1 Chakrabartia sp. | reverse complement strand
CGCGTTCCAACAAGTCGACTGACAAGATGATCATCCGGTCGCGTCACGCGAAGAAGAAGAGGTAAGTCATGGCCCGTTCCGTCTGGAAAGGTCCTTTTGTAGACCTGCACCTGCTGAAGAAGGCAGAAACCGCTGCGGAGGCTGGCACCCGTGCTGGCCCGATCAAAACATGGTCGCGCCGCTCGACGATCCTTCCGCAGTTCGTTGGCCTGACGTTTAACGTCTATAATGGCCGTAAGTTCATTCCCGTTCTGGTGAATGAGGACATGGTTGGCAT
Source organism: Chakrabartia sp. (assembly GCA_046074265.1). Classification (GTDB taxonomy): domain Bacteria; phylum Pseudomonadota; class Alphaproteobacteria; order Sphingomonadales; family Sphingomonadaceae; genus Aquisediminimonas. The sequence continues at coordinate 16,662 of JBJTNW010000017.1, read as the reverse complement.
GAAGCTGGGTGAATTTGCGCCGACGCGCACCTTCCCGGGCCACGCCGCTGACAAGAAGGGCAAGCGCTGATGTCGAAATCTGCATCTCCCCGTCGCGTTGGCGATAAGGAAGCTTTGGCTGTTGGCGCTATGATCCGCGGCTCGGCCTATAAGCTGAACCTCGTCGCGGGCCTGATCCGTGGCAAAAAGGCTGGCGAAGCACTGAACATCCTTCAGTTTTCGACCAAAGCGATGGCTGTTGATGTCCGCAAGGTCCTCGCTTCGGCGATCGCGAATGCTGAAAACAACCACAACCTCGATGTCGACGCCCTCGTCGTCAGCGAGGCGAGCGTTGGCAAGTCGCTGGCCATGAAGCGCTTCGCAACCCGCGCCCGCGGTCGTTCGACGCGTATCGTCAAGCCGTTCAGCCGCCTGCGCGTGGTTGTCCGCGAAGTGCAAGAGGAGGCATAATCATGGGTCAGAAGAGCAATCCGATCGGCCTTCGCCTCCAGATCAACCGGACCTGGGATAGCCGTTGGTACGCCGATGGCGCGGACTATGGCCGTCTGCTTCTGGAAGACCTGAAGCTGCGCAAGTTCATCCTGAAGACGCTGCCGCAGGCTGCGATCTCCAAGGTGGTCATTGAGCGTCCGGCCAAGACCTGCCGCATCTCCATCTATGCCGCACGCCCGGGCGTGATCATCGGCAAGAAGGGCGCGGACATCGAAAAGCTGCGCAAGACGCTGGCCGCGATGACGACCGGCGACGTGTCGCTGAACATCGTTGAAATCCGCAAGCCGGAAATCGACTCCAAGCTCGTGGCGCAAGGCGTTGCCGATCAGCTCGAGCGTCGTATCGCCTTCCGTCGTGCGATGAAGCGTGCGGTCCAGTCGGCGCTGCGTCTGGGTGCCGAAGGTATCCGGATCACCTGCGCTGGCCGTCTGGGTGGCGCGGAAATCGCCCGCACGGAATGGTATCGCGAAGGTCGCGTGCCGCTTCACACGCTGCGTGCGAACGTCGATTATGCCGAAGCCGAAGCGCACACCGCTTATGGCGTCTGCGGTATCAAGGTCTGGATCTTCAAGGGTGAAATCCTTGGCCATGACCCGATGGCGACCGATCGCCTGATGATGGATGCCCAGACCTCTGGCGTCCGTCCGGCCCGCTGAGTTTAGGATAGAGCAATGCTGCAACCGAAACGCACCAAATTCCGCAAGGCGCACAAGGGCCGCATCCATGGCGACGCCAAGGGCGGTACGACGCTGAACTTCGGCTCGTACGGTCTCAAGGCGCTTGAGCCGGACCGGATCACCGCCCGCCAGATCGAAGCGGCGCGCCGCGCGATCACGCGTCACATCCGTCGTCAGGGCCGTCTCTGGATCCGCGTGTTCCCGGACGTTCCTGTGTCGTCCAAGCCTGCTGAAGTCCGCATGGGCTCGGGTAAGGGTTCGCCCGAGTTCTGGGCGGCGCGCGTCAAGCCCGGCCGTATCCTGTTTGAGCTGGACGGCGTTCCCGGCCCGATCGCCGCTGTGGCGTTCAGCCGTGCCGCTGAAAAGCTGCCGATCAAGACCAAGGTTGTTGCCCGTCTGGGTGACTTCTCGCACCTGGGAGCCGCATGATGACGAAGATTGCCGATCTCACGGTCAAGACCGATGACCAGCTGGTCGAAGAGCTGACCAACCTGAAGCGTGAGCAGTTTAACCTGCGCTTCCAGGCAGCAACCAGCCAGCTGGAAAAGCCGACGCGCATCAAGGAAGTGCGTCGGGACATCGCCCGCATCAAGACGCTTCAGGCGCAGCGTTCCGCTGCCTCTGCGGCCAAGTAAGGACCAGGTGACATGCCCAAGCGCGTGCTGACCGGAACGGTCGTATCCGACAAGACCGACAAGACGGTTGTGGTCAAGGTGGAGCGGAAGGTGAAACACCCGCTCTACGGCAAGATCATTCGCCGTTCGAAGAAGTATCACGCCCATGATGAAGGCAATGCCTTCTAGACGGGCGAAGTGGTGCGCATTGAAGAATGTGCCCCGATTTCGAAGCTGAAGACCTGGAAGGTCATTGAGAAGGTCGGTGGCGCTGCCGCGATTGCCGATCCGATGGAGGGCTGATCCATGATTCAGATGCAGTCCAATCTCGACGTTGCCGACAACTCGGGCGCCAAGCGCGTCCAGTGCATCAAGGTGCTCGGTGGCTCGAAGCGTCGCTTTGCGGGCGTGGGTGATGTGATCGTTGTGTCGATCAAAGAAGCCCAGCCGCGCGGCAAGGTGAAGAAGGGCGACGTGCATCGCGCCGTTATCGTTCGGACCGCCAAGGACATTCATCGTCCCGACGGCTCGACGATCCGGTTCGACAGCAACGCCGCCGTCCTTGTCAACAAGAACGAAGAGCCGATCGGCACCCGTATTTTCGGCCCGGTCTGCCGTGAACTGCGCGCGAAGAACTTCATGAAGATCATCTCGCTCGCGCCGGAGGTGCTGTAATGGCTTCGCTCAAGATCAAAAAGGGTGACAAGGTCGTCGTCCTGTCCGGTAAGGACAAGGGCAAGACGGGCGAAGTGACCAAGGCTTTCCCGAAGGACGGCAAGGTCATCGTCGCGGGCGTCAATATCGCCACCCGCCACAAGAAGCCGACCCAGGCCAACCCGCAGGGTGGGCTTGAGCGCCGGGAAGCTCCGCTTCCTGTCTCTAAGGTCGCGATCGAAGATCCGAAGACGGGCAAGCCGACGCGCGTTCGCTTCGAAATCAAGGACGGCAAGAAGGTCCGCGTGGCCGTGAAGTCCGGGGAAGTGATCAATGGCTGACAAATACAAGGCCCGTATGCAGGGCATTTATGAGTCCAAGATCATTCAGGCGATGACTGAAAAGTTCGGTTACACGAACGCGCTTCAGGTCCCGCGTCTGGAAAAGATCGTCATCAACATGGGTGTTGGTGAAGCGACTCAGGACAAGAAGAAGGTCGAAATCGCGGCTTCTGAAATGGAACTGATCGCGGGTCAGAAGCCCGTCATCACCAAGGCGAAGAAGTCGATCGCGCAGTTCAAGCTGCGTGAAGGCATGCCGATCGGCTGCAAGGTTACCCTGCGCCGTGAACGTATGTACGAATTTCTTGATCGTCTGATCACCATCGCGCTCCCGCGCGTCCGTGACTTCCGGGGCCTGAATCCCAAGTCGTTCGACGGCCGTGGCAATTATGCGATGGGTCTGAAGGAGCAGCTGGTTTTCCCGGAAATCAGCTACGACAAGATCGAAAAGGTGCGTGGCATGGACATCATCGTCACCACCACCGCAAAGACCGACGAGGAAGCGCGTGAGCTGCTTCGCCTGTTCGGTTTCCCGTTCCCGCAAGATCAGGAGCAGAAGCAGGCCGCGTAAGCGGTGCTGCTCTCTGCCGGAAGGAAGAGAACTTAAGTCATGGCGAAACTGAGTTCGATCAACAAGAACGAGCGTCGCAAGAAGCTCGTTAAGAAGTATGCGGGGCGCTATGCCCGGCTGAAGGCGATCGCAAACGACGAATCCAAGGACGAGACGGAGCGCCTCATCGCGCGCCTGAAGCTCGCGGAAATTCCGCGCAACGGCAATCCGACCCGCGTCCGCAACCGGTGCGAGCTGACGGGTCGTCCGCGCGCTTACTACCGCAAGTTCCGGCTTTGCCGTGTTCAGCTGCGCGATCTGGCCAATAAGGGCCTGATCCCCGGCGTCACCAAGTCGAGCTGGTAAGGGGTTTAAGAAATGGCATTGACCGATCCCTTGGGTGATATGCTCACCCGCATCCGCAACGGCCAGCGTGCCAAGATGGACAGCGTCGTGACGCCGGCTTCCAAGCTGCGTGTTCGCGTTCTCGATGTTCTTCAGCGCGAAGGCTATATCCGCGGTTACCATGATGAGCCGCTGGGCGCTCATCCGGGCATCCGCATCGAGCTGAAATATTTCGAAGGCCAGCCGGCGATCAAGCACGTCGCGCGCGTCTCGAAGCCGGGCCGCCGCGTCTATTCTGGTTCCAAGGAACTGCCGCGCGTTCGTAACGGCCTGGGCATCACCATCGTCTCGACGCCGAAGGGCGTTCTGTCCGACGCGGAAGCGCGCGATCAGAATGTCGGCGGCGAAGTCCTCGCGGAGGTGTTCTGATGAGCCGCACTGGTAAAAAGCCCGTCGCGATTCCCGCAGGCGTTACCGCCTCGATCGACGGCGGCGTCATCGAAGTGAAGGGCCCCAAGGGCACGCTGTCGATGCCGAAGGCTGACGATGTCACCTATTCTCTGGAAGATGGTCAGCTGACCGTCCGTCCGGCCAACGAGACCAAGCGCGCTCGCGCGTTTTGGGGGATGCAGCGTACGCTGATCCAGAACCTCGTCACCGGCGTGACCGAAGGCTTCACCAAAACCCTCGAAATGACGGGTGTTGGGTATCGTGCCAATGCGCAGGGCAAGAAGCTGAAGCTTCAGCTCGGCTACAGCCATGATATCGACATCGACGTGCCGGAAGGCATCGACATCAAGACACCGGATCAGACGACGATCGAAATCTCTGGCGCTGATCGCCAGAAGGTTGGCCAGATCGCCGCAGAAATCCGCCGCTGGCGTAAGCCTGAGCCGTATAAGGGCAAGGGTATCCGCTATCGCGGCGAGTTTATCTTCCGGAAGGAGGGTAAGAAGAAGTAATGGGTCAGAAGCTTTCAACATTCGAAAAGCGCCGTCAGCGCGTCCGCACCTCGCTGCGGGCCCGTGGCGGTCAGCGTCCGCGCCTGTCGATCCATCGGTCGGGCCGTCACATCTACGCCCAGATCATCGACGACGCGCAGGGCAAGACTGTCGCTGCCGCTTCAACGATCGAAAAGGACGTTCGGAGCAAGTCGGGTGCCAATATCGACGCCGCGACTTTGGTGGGCAAGGCCGTTGCCGAGCGCGCCAAGAAGGTCGGCGTGACCAAGGTCGTGTTCGACCGCGGTGGCTTCCTGTTCCATGGTCGCGTCAAGGCGCTTGCCGACGCAGCCCGCGAAGGCGGATTGGAGTTCTAAATGGCTGACGAAACCGAAATCCAGGGCGGCGACGTCGCCGTTGAAGCTGCGGCGCCGGAAGCTGCTCCCGAAGGTCGCGGCCGTGGCCGTGGTCGCGGTGGTAATGACCGTGGTCGTGGCGGCCGTGATGGCAATCGTGGCCGTCGTGATGACCGTCGCGGCAATGCCGAAGAAGGTGGCGAAGAGCTGATCGAAAAGCTCGTCCACATCAACCGCGTCTCGAAGACGGTGAAGGGTGGTAAGCGCTTTGGCTTTGCAGCTCTCGTCGTTGTCGGTGACGGCAAGGGTCGTGCCGGTTTTGGTCATGGCAAGGCGCGCGAAGTGCCGGAAGCCATCTCCAAGGCGACTGCCGCTGCCAAGCGCGCGATGGTTCGCGTGCCGCTGAAGGAAGGCCGCACGCTTCACCATGATGGTGCAGGTCACTTCGGTTCTGGCCGCGTGACGGTGCGGACCGCGCCGCAGGGCACGGGCATCATCGCCGGTGGTCCGATGCGCGCCGTGTTTGAATCGCTGGGTGTCGCCGACGTCGTCACCAAGTCGATCGGCACGTCCAATCCTTACAACATGATCCGGGCGACGTTTGCGGCTTTGACCGAACAGACCAGTCCGAAATCGGTGGCACAGCGCCGTGGCAAGAAGATCGCTGATCTTCTGAAGCGCAGCGGGGCCAGCGCGGCGGAAGCTCAGGCTGACGCTGAAGCTGTTGCGGAGTAATCGACGATGGCGAAGATCAAGATCAAGCAGGTCGGTTCGCCGATCCGTCGGACCAAGGATCAGCGCGCGACGCTGATCGGCCTTGGCCTCAACAAGATGCACCGTGTGTCTGAACTGGAAGATACGCCCGCCGTGCGCGGGATGATCCAGAAGGTTCGTCACATGGTCGAAGTGCTCGACGCCTAATAAGCGTCGGGCATTCCGGCCTCTGGTCGGGATCCCGGGTGGCAAGCGCGACACACCCGTGGGCTTTAGCGAGAAATGCCGGGCGTCAGGCCCGGCCACAAAAGCGAGTGCAACAAGATGAAACTCAACGAAATTCGTGACAATGATGGCGCCCGCAAGGGCCGTATGCGCGTCGGACGCGGCATCGGTTCAGGCAAGGGCAAGACCGGTGGTCGTGGCCAAAAGGGTCAGAAGAGCCGTGAAGGCGTCTCCATCGCGGGCTTTGAAGGCGGTCAGATGCCGCTCCACATGCGCCTGCCGAAGCGTGGCTTTAACAACATCTTCGCCAAGGATTATGCCGAGGTGAACCTGGGCGCGATCCAGAAGCTTGTTGACGCCAAGAAGCTCGACACCAAGGCGACCATCGATCATGCGGCCCTGAAGGCAGCGGGTGTTGCCCGTGGCGGCAAGGACGGCGTGCGCGTTCTCGCTAAGGGTGACTTCTCGGCCAAGATCAACGTCCGCGTTGCTGGCATTTCGGCGGCGGCCAAGGCTGCCATCGAAAAGGCGGGCGGCTCGGTCGACGTGATTGAAGTCGTTCCGGCGGCCGAAAAGGCTGCTGCCAAGAAGGGCAGCGCCAAGGCCAAGGCGAAAGCCTGAGGAAAACTTCTTCAAGGCTTAGACAAAGGCTGAAGAGTCATTATATGGAAACGGCGGGCTGCCCCTGAGGGCTGACCCGCCGTTCCTATTTCAAGGGTCAAGAAATCCATGGCAAGTTCCGCCGAACAGATGGCCGGTCTCAACCTTTCCCGCTTCTCGCAAGCGACGGAGCTGAAAAGCCGGATCTGGTTCACCATTGGTGCGCTCATCGTCTTTCGTCTGCTCAGCCACGTTCCGCTGCCGGGGATTGATCCCAAGGCTCTGGAAACGCTGTTCAACACGACCAAGGGCGGCGTGCTGGATTTCTTCAACATGTTCTCGGGCGGTTCGCTCCAGCGCATGAGCCTGATCGCGCTGGGCGTGATGCCCTATATTACGGCGTCGATTGTCGTGCAGCTTGGCACGTCTCTTTCGCCAACGCTTGCCGCGTTGAAGAAGGAAGGCGAAAGCGGGCGCCAGAAGCTCAATCAATATACGCGCTATGGCACCGTCGTTCTGACCATTGTGCAGGGCTATTTCATCGCCGTCGGGCTTGAAAGCTGGGGCGCGAAGGAAGGTCTGTCGGCGGTTGTCGAGCCGGGCATGCTGTTCCGCGTGGCGTGCGTGACCGCGCTTTTGGGCGGCACCATGTTCCTGATGTGGCTGGGTGAGCAAATCACCAGCCGCGGCATCGGCAACGGCATTTCGCTGATCATCATGGCGGGCATCGTCTCCACCTTGCCCAAGACGCTGGCGCAGGTGTTTGAAGGCGGGCGCACGGGCACAATGCAGCCGCTTATGGTGCTGGGCATCGGGGCGGCGGTGATCGGCCTTATTGCCTTTATCTGCTTTATGGAGCGGGCGCAGCGCCGCGTGCTCATTCAATATCCCAAGCGCCAAACGGCGCGCGGCATGATGCAGGCGGACAAGAGCTTCCTGCCGCTGAAGATCAACACCGCGGGCGTGATCCCGCCGATCTTTGCGTCGTCGCTGCTGTTGATGCCGCTGACGATCGTTCAGTTTGCCGGCCAGAACGCAGCCCAAGACAGCAAGATGGGCGATATCGTGCTGACCATTACCGGCGCGCTCCAGCATGGCTCGCCGCTCTATATGGCGCTTTATGCCTTCGGCATTTTGTTCTTCTGCTTTTTCTACACCGCGGTTGTTTTCAACCCGGAGGAAACCGCGGATAATTTGAAGCGTCATGGCGGCTTCATCCCCGGCATCCGTCCGGGCAAGAACACTGAAAACTATCTGGATTATGTGCTGACGCGCATCACCGTGATTGGTGCCGGTTATCTGACGCTTGTCTGTCTGGTGCCGGAATTCATGTTCTCCAGCCTCGGTTTTGTGGCGATTGGCGGGACCAGCCTGTTGATCGTCGTCAATGTGACGATGGACACGGTGACGCAGATCCAGAGCCATATGCTGGCCCACCAATATGGGGACCTGATCAAGAAGGCGAAGCTTAAGGGGGGATCGCGCCGATGAACATCATCCTGCTTGGCCCGCCGGGAGCGGGCAAGGGAACTCAGGCCAGCCGCCTTCAGGAAGAGCGGGGCATGGTCCAGCTTTCGACGGGCGATATGTTGCGCGCGGCTGTTAAGGACGGCACGCCCATCGGCTTGAAAGCCAAAGCGGTGATGGAAGCGGGCGAGCTTGTCTCGGACGAAATCGTCTCCGGCATCATCGGGGAGGCGCTCGATAAGCTGTCTCCCGAGACCGGCGTGATCTTTGATGGCTATCCGCGCACTGCGGCTCAGGCTGAATCGCTGGATGGCATTTTGGCGTCGCGCGGCCGCCAGCTTGATCATGTGATCGAACTGGCTGTCGATGAAGACTCGCTGGTGGAACGCATCACCGGCCGCTTTACCTGCGCCAAATGCGGCGAAGGCTATCACGATCACTTCAAGAAGCCCAAGCAAAAGGGCGTGTGCGACGCCTGCGGGGCAACCGAATTCAAACGTCGTCCCGACGACAATGAAGAAACGGTCCGCACGCGCATGGCTGAATATCGCGCCAAGACGGCCCCCATCCTCCCGATTTATGACGGGCGCGGGCTGTTGAAGCAGGTAGATGGCATGGCCGATATTGATGTTGTGACCAGCCAGATTGCGGCGATCCTCGGCTGAGGGCGGCACGCCCCTCTGTCATCATCGCGTCATACTAACGTCATCTGGCTGACGCAGCGGCCTGCTAGACAAGGGTTATGACTGCTCTTGTTGCTCGCCTTGCTCCGCATCTTTTTGTTCCCAAGGGTGCAGCCCCTGCGCGTGACCGACGGCGCCGGTCGCGCCCGATGCCGTTTGGCATTCTGATCCTGCGCTGGGCCTTCCGGAACAGCTGATCGCGATAAGCAACTGCTTATTCTGAGCGACCTAAGCGGTCGTTCTGTTCTCCTTGTTGTTCGCGGCTACCATATCATGGATCCTGTATCACAGGAGGCACTGACATGAGTGAAACGCGCGCATCCCCGGCCCCAGAGACAATCCCGGCGCCCCGACGCTGGGATATCGTTGTTCGGGCGAGCCATTGGCTGATCGTCGGGGCCATCCTGTTGAACGCGTTGGTAACCGAGGAAGGATCAGGCGCGCATATATGGGTGGGCTATGCCTTGGCGGCGATTCTCACGGTGCGACTGATTTGGGGCTTTGTCGGCCCCAAAGAGGCCCGCTTCTCGGCCTTTCCTCCCAGCCCGGCCCGCGCGGTCCGGCATGTGGCCGAGATTGCTGAGGGAAAGCGCACGGCGCACAGGTCGCATAACCCGCTGGGGGCGCTGATGGTCTACGCAATCTGGGGGACGCTTATCGTCATCATCGGATCGGGCATCGCTATGGCGGGGTCTCCCTTACAGACGCGTGCGGGGGAAGTGGAAGCCGCTGCCCCGGCGTCGGACAGGGGCGAGGCCAAAGAACAGCCAGAAGAGGAAGGCGAAGAGGAAGGCCGCAGCATGGCCACCGCCGCAGGCGAAGCAGAGGAGGGCGAGCAGGAAGAAGGACCGCTCACCGAAGTGCATGAGGCGGCCGTCAATCTTCTTTATCTGCTGATCGTACTGCACATCGCGGGTATCGCCTTTGAAACGCGGCGGTCTGGGCGCCAGATCGTGATGGCCATGTTGCCGGGGCGCCGATAAACTGCGCGAATGAACATCCGGCATCAACGTCTTAGTCGCAGGGCTGGCACGACCTTTGTCGTGGTGGCCCTGCAAGCTTTTGTGAGTTTGTTCTTCCTCGTTGATGTGGCCGCGGACGCGCGGGAAGGCGGCTTTGGCCTGCACCTTCTGGTTGAGGCTGCAGCGGTCATCGCCCTGCTGGTTGGCGTGGTGTTTGGCGCGCTCCAGATCCGCTGGCTGGTCCTGCGGGTTCGCCAAGATGCCGCGGCAGTCGCAACCGCCCAAGGCGCGCTGGCCGATCTGATGCGCCTGCGCTTTCAGGAATGGCAGCTGACGGCGGCCGAAGCAGATGTCGCGCTATTCGCGCTCAAGGGGTGTGATATCGCCGATATCGCCCGGCTGCGTCAGTCTGCCCCAGGGACGGTGCGCGCCCAATTGGCCAAAATCTATGCCAAAGCCGGGGTCAAATCGCAGGCAGGCCTGATGGCCCATTTCATGGAGGAATTGGTTGGCCTCAACGATGCCGAGCCAGCAGGATCAGCTAAAGCCGCGTGACAGAAAGTCTGGCACCGGGCCGTTCCAGCCTGCCTCTTGCTGCGGGGCATCCGCTTCCTGCCGGGCCGGTCGTGCTGGCCTTGACGATTTGGCCGGTGCCGAAGGCGCTGCCGCCTCGGGCGCGTCTGCTTTGCGGCTGCGCGACGGGCGCGCGGACCGGCTGGGCCGATCTTCTGTGTCGGCTGTCGCGGCACTGCTCGCGGGCTTCAGCCGTTCAATCGTCTGACCCGTCAGCTTTTCGATATTCTCGATCGCTTCCGCATCTTCCTTGGTCACAAAGGTAAAGGCGCGGCCGGTTGCCCCGGCGCGGCCCGTGCGGCCGATGCGGTGGACATAATCGTCCGGATGCCAAGGGGCATCGAAGTTGAAGACATGGCTGACGCCCTTTACGTCCAGCCCGCGGGCTGCAACGTCAGAGGCCACCAGCACATTGATGTCGCCGGATTTGAACCGCTCTAATTCGCGCAGACGGGCCGGCTGATCCATATCGCCATGAATTTCGCCGGCGGCAAAGCGGTGGCGTTTCAGGCTTGTCGCCAGTTCGCGCACGGTTGTCTTGCGGTTGCAGAAGATGATCGCCGTGTTCACATCTTCGGTGCGCAGCAAATCGCGCAGCACTTCGCGCTTCTTGCGCTGTTCCGTCTCGACCAAGAACTGGGCGATATTGGTATTTGTCGTTGCCGGCCGCGCGACTTCGATCGTCTTGGGGTTCGAAAGGAACTTGTCCGCCAGCTTCTTGATCGGCGGCGGCATGGTCGCTGAAAACAGCAATGTCTGTCGGTTGGTCGGCAGCTTGGTGCAGATATTTTCAATGTCCGGGATGAAGCCCATATCGAGCATCCGGTCTGCTTCGTCGATGACGAGCAGGTTGCAGCCCGTGAGCAAAATCTTGCCGCGCTCAAACAAGTCCATCAGGCGGCCCGGCGTCGCGATCAGCACGTCCACGCCCTTTTCCAGCGCCTTGACCTGATCGCCCATCTGCACGCCGCCGATCAGCAGCGCCATAGAGAGCTTGTGGTATTTGCCATATTTCTCAAAATTCTCGGCAACCTGCGCGGCGAGTTCGCGCGTGGGCTCAAGGATCAACGAGCGGGGCATCAAGGCACGCGTGCGGCCTTCGCCCAGAATGTCGATCATCGGCAGCACAAAGGCGGCGGTCTTGCCTGTTCCCGTTTGGGCAATGGCGATCAGATCGCGCATCATAAGGACGCTGGGGATCGCCTGCTGCTGCACCGGAGTCGGGTCGCTATAGCCCGCCTCGGTTACGGCGCGGAGCAACTCATCGGAAAGGCCGAGATCGGCAAAACTCATGCAGCAAAAAATCCGGAAAAAAATGGGGAAGCGCACCATGCGCTTTCCGCCCGGAGGCCTTGGCTTAATGGGCGAAAAAGTCAAGAGAAAGCCGCTATCCAGCGGCGGCGCTAGCGCCGGGGCGGGACAAGCGTGCGGAATTTATCAATCATACAAGCGCCGCCGGTGCGGGAATGGATCGTATCGCGATCTTCGCATATCAGGCCATCGCTTGTCGGCTTCAGGTAAAATCCTGAATAAAAATCGATAGACGGGCAGCCTTTTTCCAGCCGCGCGCGGATCAGGCGCCCACCGCGCAACACCATGTCGATGCTGTCTGGCTTACTGATCACAATGCCGGACAAAAGCGCCACGGGAAAACATTTGGGCGCCGATTTTTCGCGCCAGTCGCCAAAGCTCAGTTGCAGGCGGGCCCGCTCTTCATGCGGCGTGATCCGGATGACGGTGCGGCGCTCAATAATCATCTGCGCATATTGTGCCGAGGGCGCAGGACGATCGGCATCTTGCGCCATCGCCGAGCCAGCCAGCAGGGCTGTCAGCACAAAGCCGATGCGCACAAGAAAGAAGATGCTGGAATACCCCATGATTCGATTGGATGTGTGGTTCTTCGGTTGAACAGATCATTAATTGCATGGCAATGCCCAACCGCGCTTCTTTAGCCTTTGGGGAGTCGGCCATGCTCGATCCGTCCTTGATCGATAAGTTGAGGGATATTCTGGGGCCGAAGGGCCTTGTTACCGCTGCCGATGACATCGCGCCTTGGGAAAGCGATTGGCGTCGCATTTACCAGGGGCGGGCCGCCGCTCTGGTCGCGCCCGCGACGGTTGGCGAAGTGCAGGCGCTGCTGGCATGGGCCTCGGCCCACCGGGTTCCGCTTGTGCCGCAAGGGGGCAATAGCTCTATGGTTGGCGGGGCAACGCCAGACGCCAGCGGCACCGCGCTTATTCTGTCCACCCGCCGGATGAACGCGATCCGGTCGCTTGATCCGGTCGCCAATATTGTGGTGGCGGAAGCGGGCGTGATTTTGGCGACGCTGCATGACGCTGCACGCGCGGCAGGGCGGCGCTTTCCCCTTACGTTGGGCGCGCGCGGATCGGCCACGATTGGCGGCCTTGTCTCTACCAATGCAGGCGGCACGCAGGTGTTGCGCTTTGGAACGATGCGCAAGCTGGTTCTGGGCCTTGAGGCGGTTCTGCCAGATGGATCGCTTTATGAAGGTTTGGCCGCGCTTAAAAAAGATAATCGTGGCTATGATCTGACCCAATTGTTGATCGCGGCGGAAGGAACGCTGGGGGTCGTCACTGCCGCGAGCCTGAAGCTTGTGCCCGATATTGTGGACCGCGCCGTGGGCTGGGTGGGGGTGGAAAGTCCGGATGCCGCGCTGCGGCTTCTGCGCGCCCTTGAGGCTGCCTCAGGCGACGCGATTGAAAGCTTTGAGCTGATCCCTGACAGTTCGCTTCAGCTTGTGTTGCGCCACATCCCCGATACCCGGGCGCCGCTGACCTCGGCGCACCCTTGGCATGTGCTGGTTGAATATGTGCGGTCCAATCCGGCCGCAGAGCCGGCAGCAGGGTCGCTTGAGGCGGCGCTCGCCGATCAGTTTGACAGCGGTCTTTACCGCGATGCCGCGTTGGCGGCGAGCGAAGCGCAGGCCAATGCCTTTTGGAAGCTGCGCGATTCCATTTCCGAGGCAGAGCGCACCCATGGTCCGGCCATGCAGCACGACATTTCTGTCCCGGTGGACGATATGCCGCGCTTTATCCGCGAGGCGAGCCAGGAGGTGGAGCGGGCGTTTCCGGGCGTCTGGGTGAATGCCTATGGGCATTTGGGGGACGGCAATGTCCATTTTCATGTCCGTGCCCCGGATGGCGTCACGGACCCGAATTGGCGGCTGGAAACGGGCAAGGCTGCCAGCCGGATGGTGTATGATCTGGTGACGGCCGCGGGCGGCTCTATCTCGGCCGAACATGGTATCGGGCAGATGAAGCGGGATGAACTTGGGCGCTTATCGGCACCCGCCCGCATCGCGGCGTTGCGGGCGATCAAGGGCGCCCTTGATCCTTATGGGATCATGAATCCGGGCAAGCTGGTCCCCTGATCCACAGCTCAGGTGGCGCGCAGCCCTGCGCAGCGGCTTTTGCGCTTGCGCTTGGGCATGGTGGGTCATAGGAGCCGGAGCCAGATAAAAGCTGTTTTGTTGCAGGAGAATTTTCATGGCCAGTGCGCCGCAAAATGCCCTTCCGTTGCTTTACAAGGACTTGGTTCCGCTGTCGTCGGTCGATCATGCGACCTGGAAGGCCCGCGCCATCAATTCTGCGCCCTGGCTTCGCGAGCAGCACGCCATCCCCGTGACGGTGGATGAATTTGGCCAGGTGCAGCGCCACTTCCCCATCATCTTTTCGGCGGGCGAAAACCCGGTGCCGCTGGCGCTGATGGGCCTGAACGAAGGCGTCAATGTTTTCGTGGGTGAAGACGGTCGCTTTACCGAAAACGTCTATGTCCCGGCCTATCTGCGCCGCTACCCTTTCATGCTGGCCAAGCTGCGGCCGGACAGCGATGAACTGTCTGTCTGCTTTGACCCGACGGCCGATGCGATTGGCCCGTTTGACGATGGGGATGCGCTGTTTGAAGATGGCAAGCCGGCCGAAGCAACCCAGCAAATCCTTACCTTCTGCGAGCAGTTTGAGCAGGCGGGTCAACGCACCCAGGCCTTTTTGAACGATCTTGCCGAAAGCGGCCTGCTGATGGACGGCGAATTGTCGGTCCAGCCTGATCCGGAAAAGCCGCCCTTTGTCTATCGCGGCTTCCAGATGATCAATGAAGAAGCGCTGCGCGACCTGCGCGGCGACCAGCTGCGGAAGATGAACCAGTCGGGCTTCCTGCCCTTGGTCTATGCGCATTTGCTGTCGCTTGGCCAGATGCGCGAGGTTTTTGCCCGGCAGATGTCGCAGGGCAAGGTGCAAGGCGACGCCCAAGGCTGATCCTCCCCGCGCATTGACGTAGTTTTAACGGGCGGTACTCAAGAAACTTGAGTGCCGCCCGTGCTTTTTCTTGAAACCCGGCGGCGCGCACCTTAAGTTCTGAGTCGAGCAGCGGCGCGTGTCCCCCTTTTCGTGCTGCTTCTCAGCGCACCTTTGGGTGCGTTTCCTCCCTGAACCTTGGCCACCCTGTGCTCGCACAGGGTGGTTTTTTATTCAGCTGCTTGGGGCAGGGCGCTGTCGGGCGCCTGCGCGTCCATCAGGCTATTCCCCAGCGCCAGACAGAGCCGGTGGACAAGGCTGGCCATAGCGGCAAGGCCCACGCCCGGCTCGACCAATGCCGCATCCAGATAGAGCCGGCGGTCAATTTCAATCTGAAGGGCATAAACCTGTCGCGTCGGCGCGGCATGGCGTTCCAGAATATGGCCGCCTGCATAAGGGGCGTTAAACGCAACGCGGTGGCCGGCGGCGGCACAAATGGCGCGGGCCGTCTCCATCAGCTCGGGCGTGGCGCTGCGGCCAAAGCGGTCCCCAATTACAATATCCGGTGCGGGCAGTGCGGGGCCCTGTGCGAGCGGGGGCATGGAATGCACATCGACCAACAGGGCGCAGCCAAAACGCGCCTCTGTCTCGCGCAACAGCTGAGTCAGCGCGCGATGATAGGGCCGATGATGCCGCGCGATCCTGCCTTCCACCTCTGCGGGATGAAAGCGATGGCGCCAAATCTCGCCCAGTTGCGGCGTCCGCCGGGGGATCAGCCCCAGCCCGCCGCGTGCCTTCGCAGATAGCTGGGGCGGTGGGGCGGCCATGGGGGCGCAGAGCATGCCCGGGTCCATATCCTGTTCGGCGCGGTTCAGATCAATCAGCGCACGCGGGGTGTGGGCGATAAGGCCGGCAAATCCCGCCGCCCGGCATTGGTTAACCAACAGGTCGGCATATCGGTCTTCCAGACCCAGCAGCCGCTCTGCGGGGAAGCGGCATATCTGGTCTAGATCGGCAGGATAAGCGCGCCCAGCATGCGGGACAGAGAGGATAACCGGAAAATGGCGCGCACAGCCGCCAAATTGCTCAAAACCCGATGCCATAGCCTCTCTTAGGCAGCGTTGAGGGGCAGTTCAATGATGTGGATCAGCCCGGCCCTCACGGCCTCTCGCGACGCGTGCGAAAATTATTAAGATTGCTGTTCTAAGACTCGCCGATGCAGCCGCTTTGGGGTGCCGGGACACGCAACAAACATGATCGATATCCTGCTTGCTGAAGATGATGATGCGATGCGCCAATATCTGGCCCGGGCGCTGGAACGCGCGGGCTATTGCGTGGTCGCCGTGTCACGCGGCACCGCAGCCCTTGCCCTTGTAGAGGCAGGCGAGCCTTTTGATCTGCTGCTGACCGATATCGTTATGCCTGAAATGGATGGCATAGAACTGGCCCAGCGCGTTACGCGGCTCCAGCCTGACATCCGGGTGATGTTTATCACGGGCTTTTCGGCCGTCTCGGTCCGCGCTGGGCGGGCGATGCCCGAGGCGCGGGTGCTGTCCAAGCCTTTTCACCTGAAGGATCTGGTCGCCGAAGTAGATCGCGTGCTGCAAGATGGCTCGGTCACGACCGAGGGCAGCTAGCCGCAGATAGGCGCTTGCCAGACCTGTGCATCGTCGCTATTGGCCCCGGACCCCGACGGTTCAAGGCGAGTCAAATGCCCCGGAACCGCGCTGAAAATGAGTGTGGGCGTGTAGCTCAGTGGTAGAGCACTGTGTTGACATCGCAGGGGTCGCAAGTTCAATCCTTGCCACGCCCACCACTCGTTTCCGCTTATTATCAATGCCTTAGTGGAACGCTGAAGCTTTGCTGCACAGTGCTCGGCTGGTTCAAGTGAACCAAAAGCTCGCTTCCGAGCCTCAAAACGCCGTTGGATGACATGCAGGCGCGGCGCGTTTTTGCCCGTTCTGTAGGCTCAGAATTCGAGGGCTGTTGCGGCGTCTCTCATGAAGGACGGTGAGTAGCGCGCATAAGTGTTTTCGGTGACGCGTGTTGTGGTGTGGCCAAGGAATTGAGCGATCTTTTGCATGGGCACGTCGGCTTGGGCCATCCAAACTCCGGCTGTGTGACGGAAGACGTGTGGCGAGCAACAGACGCCAGAACGATCTGCCGCCCTTTTTACCGCCTTCTTAATGCTTTTGATCGGCTTGCCATCCCATTC
>JBJTNW010000016.1:0-33647 GCA_046074265.1 Chakrabartia sp. | reverse complement strand
TGCACGGCGGGCGGGGCCTATGTCCCGGCCATGTCTGACGAGACGGTGATTGTGCGCGAACAGGGCACGATCTTCCTAGCCGGTCCGCCGCTGGTGAAGGCGGCCACCGGCGAGGAAATCAGCGCCGAGGATCTGGGCGGCGGCGATCTGCATGCGCGCAAGAGCGGCGTGGTCGATCACCTGGCCGAGAATGACGAGCACGCGCTGACGATCGTCCGCGATATCGTCAGCCACCTTGGCCCGCGCCATGAACACGGCCTTCCACTGCAGGAACCGCGCGCGCCCAAGTATGATCCGGAAGAGCTCTATGCCGTGGTCCCGGACGATGTCCGTGCGCCCTACGATGTCCACGAGGTCATCGCCCGGCTGGTCGATGGCAGCGAGTTCCATGAATTCAAGGCGCATTACGGGACTACGCTGGTCTGCGGCTTTGCTCATATCTGGGGTATGCCGGTGGCGATCCTGGCCAACAGCGGCGTGCTGTTTTCCGAAAGCGCGCAAAAGGGCGCGCACTTCATTGAGCTGGCCTGCCACCGCAAGATCCCGCTGCTGTTCCTGCAGAACATCTCGGGCTTCATGGTCGGCGGCAAGTACGAGTCGGAAGGCATCGCCAAGCACGGCGCCAAGCTGGTCACGGCGGTCGCAACGGCGAGCGTGCCCAAGCTGACCGTTCTGATCGGCGGCAGCTTCGGCGCGGGCAATTACGGCATGTGCGGCCGCGCCTATAGCCCGCGTTTCCTGTTCACCTGGCCCAATGCCCGCATTTCGGTGATGGGCGGCGAACAGGCCGCCTCAGTCCTCGCCACGGTCCACCGCGACGCCGCCAAGTGGACGCCCGAAGAGGCCGAGGCCTTCAAGAACCCGATCCGCGCCAAGTACGAGGACGAGGGCAACCCCTATTACGCCACCGCCCGCCTGTGGGACGATGGCGTAATCGACCCGGCCCAGACCCGCGACGTGCTGGGCCTGGCCCTCGCCGCTAGTCTCGAAGCCCCGATGCCGGATCGCCCGGCCTTCGGTGTGTTCCGGATGTGATGGAGGAACAGGCGTGATCAAATCCCTCCTCATCGCCAACCGCGGCGAAATCGCCTGCCGGATTATACGCACGGCGCGGGCCATGGGTGTTCGTACCGTGGCCGTCTATTCGGATGCCGACGCGAACGCCCTGCACGTGCGTGAGGCCGATCAGGCGGTGCATATTGGCCCCTCCCCGGCGCGCGAAAGCTATCTGGTGGGTGAGAAGATCATCGCCGCGGCCAAGGCCAGCGGGGCCGAGGCAATCCATCCGGGCTATGGCTTCCTGTCCGAAAACGCCGCCTTTGCGCAGGGCGTGCTGGATGCAGGCTTGGTCTGGGTTGGTCCCAAGCCCGCCAGCATCGACGCCATGGGTCTGAAGGATGCCGCCAAGCAGCTGATGCACGCGGCAGGCGTTCCGGTTACGCCCGGCTATCTGGGCGAGAACCAGGACCCGGCCTTCCTAGCCGATCAGGCCGCGCAGATTGGCTACCCGGTGCTGATCAAGGCCGTGGCCGGCGGCGGCGGCAAGGGCATGCGGCTAGTCGAGCGGGCCGAGGATTTCGCCGATGCCCTCGCATCATGCCAGCGCGAGGCCAGTGCCTCGTTCGGCAATGCCCATGTCCTGATCGAGAAGTACATCCTCTCGCCGCGTCACATCGAGGTTCAGGTCTTTGGCGACAGCCACGGCAATGTCGTCCACCTGTTCGAACGCGATTGTTCGCTCCAGCGTCGCCACCAGAAGGTGATCGAAGAGGCCCCCGCCCCCGGCATGGATGAAGCCACCCGGCAGGCCGTCTGCGCCGCCGCCGTCCGCGCGGCCAAGGCTGTGGACTATGAAGGCGCGGGCACGATCGAATTTATTGCGGACGGCTCGGGTCCGCTCTCAGCCGAGCGGATCTGGTTCATGGAAATGAACACCCGCCTGCAGGTGGAGCACCCGGTCACCGAAGCGATCACCGGCGTCGATCTCGTCGAATGGCAATTGCGCGTGGCGAGCGGCGAGCCTCTGCCGCTGATGCAGGATGAGCTTGCGATCAACGGCTGGGCGATGGAAGCCCGGCTCTATGCCGAGGATCCGGCCAAGGGCTTCCTGCCCGCGATCGGCCCGCTGGAACACCTGCGGTTTGGCCGTGAACTGCGGGTCGATACCGGCGTGGAAGAAGGCGGCGCGGTATCACCGTTCTACGATCCGATGATCGCCAAGCTGATCGCCCATGGCGCAACGCGCGAAGAAGCGATCGAGAACCTGCTGACAGGTGTCGACGAAACCGAGGTCTGGCCGGTCAAGACCAACGCCGGGTTCCTGGGCCTGCTGCTGGAGCACCCCGATTTCCAGTCTGGCAGGGTCGATACCGGGCTGATCGGACGCGATCTAGACAAGCTGGTCCACGCCCCCGAACCGGAGCCTGACGAACTGACCGAGGCCGCCGCCTTGCTGGCCGGAAGTCCGGGCCTCGGCCCCTGGTCTGGCGCTGTCGGTTTCCGCGCCAATGCCGCGCCACGCGCCGAAGCCCGGCTCGTCGATGACAGCGGCACGGTCCACATCGTGTCGCTGGACGAAATCGAGGTCGACGAACCGGCCCGCGAAGTGCTGACCTTCAACGCCGGCTTCGCCCGCCGCTACACGCTCGAGCGGGTCGCAGGCGGCGCGCACCATTCGGCGCATGATGGCGAGATCCTCTCGCCCATGCCGGGCAAGGTGATCGCGGTCGATGTTGTGGAGGGTCAAACCGTAACCAAGGGGCAGAAGTTGCTGACGCTGGAAGCCATGAAGATGGAGCACAGCCTGACGGCGCCGTTCGACGGCCTGGTGGCAGAGCTTGCTGCCGTGGTGGGCGCGCAAGTGCAGGTTGAAGCGCTTCTTGTCCGGATCGAACCCGGCGCGGACTGATCCATTCAAGCATAAGCATGGCTTGGCTTAACGGGTGATCGCGCATAGAACGCATCTATGCTGGATCGCCATCTGCTGCGCTATTTCCTTGCGGTCGTCGATACCGGCGCCTTTTCGCGCGCGGCCACGGTCTGCCGCGTTTCGCAGCCGACGGTATCGTCGGGGATCGCGCGGCTAGAAGAGGTTACCGGCCAGGTCCTGTTCAAACGCAGCAACCGCCGGGTCGAACTGACCGCGGCAGGCGCGCGCCTTGTCCCTCACGCCCGCCGGATCGAGGCCGAGTTCCTGGAAGCCCAGCGTTCGCTGGCCGACGTTCCCGCACTCCGCCTGGTCCGCATCGGCGTGGCCAGCACGATTGCGCCGAGGATGATCGAAGCGGCGCTCCAGCCCTTGACCCAGAGCAGCGACCTGCGCCTTGAAGTGCTGGAGCGCCGACCGGGTGAACTCGGTGCACTGATCGATCGTGGCCTCATCGACCTCGCAATCGGCCCCGCGGAAAGCGGCCACGATCATCGCCAGATCCCGCTGTTCACCGAGCCCTACCAGCTGGTCCTCTCGGCTGCGCACAGGCTGGCGGAGCACACCTCACTCAGCTGCGAGCAACTGGTTGGTGAACCCATGCTGGTCCGCCGCGAGTGCGAGGCCCTGCCGATGGTCAGCCGGTTCTTCACCGCGCGCGGCATCCGCCCCTTCATGGCCGCACGCAGCACCAATGAGGAGCGGATCGCCAGCTATGTCCGGCTTGGCTTGGGGCTGACGGTCATGCCGCGCAGCCTTTGCCGCGAGGGCATGGTCGCCCGCCCGCTCGCAGGGTTGGAGCTGGAGCGCACGGTGATGCTCACCTGCGATCCCGCCAGCGAAAGCCGCCTGACCGAAAGCAAGGTGATCGAGCAGCTGGTGGCCGCGCTTTCGGCCTGATCAACCGCTGCTGGCATCCAAAGCTCTGGAAAACGCGCGCAGGCCGTTGTCCCGAATCTGCTGCGGCCTCTAGGCCCGCGGCGTGAGCGCTCCCATCCAGATCGGCACCGACCCGCACGGCCAAGCCATCAGCCTCGATATCGAGGAACTGCTGGCCACGCGCCTGCTGGTGCAGGGCAACAGCGGCTCGGGCAAATCGCACCTGCTGCGCCGCCTGCTGGAAGAGAGCGCCGGGATCGTCCAGCAGATCGTGATCGATCCGGAGGGCGATTTCGTTTCGCTGGCGAACCTGTTCCCGCACATCGTGGTCGATGGCGCGGCCTATTCAAGCCAGGAACTGACCCGGCTTGCCGCCCGCATCCGCGAGCATCGCGCCTCGGCCGTGCTCGCGCTCGACGGGCTGGAAGTCGAAGCGCAGATGCGCTGCGCCGCGCTGTTCCTCTCCGCACTGTTCGATGCCCCGCGTGAGCATTGGTACCCGGCGCTGGTCGTGGTCGACGAAGCGCAGGTCTTTGCCCCCGCCATTGCCGGCGAGGTCAGCGACGAGGCGCGCCGGCTTAGCCTGGCCGCCATGACCAACCTGATGTGCCGCGGGCGCAAGCGCGGCCTGGCCGGGATCGTCGCCACCCAGCGGCTGGCCAAGCTGGCCAAGAACGTTGCGGCGGAAGCCTCGAACTTCCTGATGGGCCGCACCTTCCTGGATATCGACATGACCCGCGCGGCTGACCTGCTCGGCATGGAGCGGCGCCAGGCCGAACAGATCCGCGATCTGGGCCGCGGGCAGTTCCTGGGCCTGGGCCCGGCGATCAGCCGGCGGCCGTTGTCGGTGCAGATCGGTTCGGTGCGGACCGGGCCAAAGTCGCTGGTCCAGAAGCTCGCCCCGCCGCCGTCCGCTTCACCCGACGATCTCCATGCCTTGCTGCACGATGGCCTGCATCTCGATGAAACCCCGGTCCGCGCCCCCGAACCCGCGGCCCCCCGCCCTGCGATCGACGAACTGATCGAGCGGATAGCGCCGGAAGCGCCGCGCCCTGCCCCGGAAGCTGCGCCAGTCGCCAGCAAGTCAAGCGCCGAAATCGACGCCGCGATCAACGCGATCCTGCGCGAGATGGCCGCTGAAGAAGGCTGCACCTATCAGGCCACAGCCAAGCTTTATCAGGACTTCACCGTGCGCTGCCGGATGCAACGGCTCACCGCCGGTCAGGTCGACATGGCGGGCTTCCAGCGCCGCTTCGCCATCGCCGTGGCCGGGATCGAGGAGCCTGACAGCGCCGAGGCCCAAGCGATCCTGTCGGTCGCCCGGATCCTTCCGGATGACCTGCTTGCCCCGTTCCTGGCCATCGCCCGCGCCGCGCAGGACGGCCGCCCCTGCCCCGATGATGACGAACTGGCCCTAATCTATGGCACCAGTTCACAGGGCCGGATCCGGCGGCTACTCGAGCATTATGAAAAGACCGGCCTGATCGTGGTCCGCACGGACTTCAGCGGCCGCCGCTCGGTCTCGATCCCGGACTTGGGACTGGCGACCGAGCCGCTGGAGGCTTGATGTTGCGGGGAGTAGCCAGATTGCCAGCCAGGTCAGGACCGCTCAAAATGACTTCGAATTGGGACGGGCAAAGTGCGGGACAAGGTCAGTGCGATCAGATAAAGCCAACGTTGGTCCCCAGAGGCGAACCTGCAAAATTCTTGAGGTTGGGAAATACGGTTGGAAGGTCTCCTGCGGAAACTCCGAACCAACTCGCCAAGGTCGCCCCATACTGGTCCACTGACATCGTCGGGATCAACCGCCCCTGGCCGAAATCGTCCGGCCCGTTGTTGGCAAGAACCGGGTTGATGCCATAATAGCGACCGCCCTTCACAGCCCCGCCTACCGCGAAGTGCATCGAACCCCAACCATGGTCCGTGCCGTCCTCATTGGCCGTCAGAGCGCGGCCAAAATCGGAAGCGGTGAATGCTGTGACCTTGTCAGCCACGCCCAGTTCGACTGTCGTGTCATAGAAGGCGCGGACGGCGTTGGCCACGTTCTGCATTAGGAGCGGATGGATCGTCGCGAGATTATCATGGGTGTCGAACCGGCCGGCCGAAACGAAGAACACCTGGCGGCGCATACCAAGCTCTTTGCCAACAGAAATCAGTTTAGCGACCATCTGCAACTGCGCACCCAAATTGCTGCCGGGATCCGCCGCTGCCGGGAAAACAGTACTAGTCTTCGGTGCTATGGCTAGCGCACTTGACACCAGCGCCTGTAATTCCAGCGCCCTTTTACCAACATTGCTAACCGCAGCATGAAAATCGTGGCTACCGCCCGGGGTCGCAATCAACTCACGCAGCAAGGACGCTGACGTTGTTGATCCATACAAGTACGCTTGGGCATTCAGCGCAATCGGTCCGTTAGTCGAAACGGCATACTGCACTGCCGCATTGCCGGTGAGGAATACCGCGTTTCCGGCCGGGTTTATGCACGTGAGCGAGGCGTTGTCATTGCCAGACTGCAGCAAGTCACCAATGCGACCGCCCCACCCTGTAAGAGCGCCTTCTGCTGAAGTTGCCTGCCAGAAGCTCTGTTGGTCATTGTGGCTCAGAAGTTTCGGCGGCAACTGGACCGATTGCGCTTCATATTGAGCCTTTGTGGTCGGTTGAATTAGCGTTCCAACATTCAGCATGACTGCCATCTGCCCCGAGTTGAAAAGCGGGAGCAACGGTGAGAGCCCCGGTGCTAGCGCATACTGGGCGCCGCCGAGCAATGGTGTCGTTGGATTAAGGACTGTCGATCGAAGCGAGTCCCGGCTCAGCGCGAAATTGGGGCGCTGCGACGTGTAGAAGGCGTGCCGGGCGCTGTCGTATGGTACCAAGGTATTGGCGTAGTCGTTGCCGCCGTAAAGAAAAACGCAAACGAGCGCCTTATAATCGGTGGCTGTGGCTGCCGCTGCTTCGCCCGTCGCAGCAAGATTGAGAACGAACGATGTCGCGGGGCCTGCCATGGAAAGCACGGATGCGCGCTTCAGAAAAGCCCGCCTTGATTGGTTAGTGGTCACTAATCTGGCCCTCCCGTTAGCGTTGCACAAGGTATTCGGGTGATGCCACCATCAACAGGGTCGCAGTTTTGATGCGGGTAATCAGGCCATCATTGTTCGCGACTGAGATGGCATCGAGCGCCGCTTTCATCTTGCTGATGGTCGCCGGACCGATCTGACCAGCTGCAAGAACCAAATTCAGTTCATTGAGCAGCGCCTGGCTATCCGTCGCCAAGACCGTCAACGAGTCATAGTTCGGCACAGCGTCTCCAGCACCCCGATCAATCAATTCCTGCATGTAATTGATGTAGCCGATGACTGACGGCTCGTTGGTTATCTGGAACTCTGGTGCAACCAAGCCCTTGGTAGCAATTAGCGTACCAGGCGGAGTGTAACCAGGTCGGAACCAGTTAAAGACGCTTGGTGCCCGCCCTGGGCTTTGTGCAAGTCGGTACGAACCGGGCGACGTGTTGCCAAAGGGCCATGTCTTGCTCGGCGACTTGACGCCGAACGCCTTGGCCCAATGAACCAGGCGTACAACTGGTTCTCGCAGCTTACCAAAGCTTGCATTTTCAGTCTGACTATCATCGCGCGCATCGGGGTCTGTGAGAATTGCCCTGACCACTGCCTTCATATCGCCGCGCACGCCGGCACCGTTGTTAATGAAAACATTTGCAACCCGGCTAACATAGCCTGGTGATGGATTACTGGTGACCATTCGCTGGATCAGCTGCTTACAAACGAACGGCGGCAGACTGGGCTGTGCGAATAAACCATCGAGCGCAATCTTCCGCGCCGCCTCTCCGTCGTGGCCCGCCGGGATGGAAATGTTGAGAAAATTGATCGCCCCAGTCTCGTGGCTATATGGCCGGACAACCATCGGTTTGCCCATCATATCGGGGGTCGATTTATCATAGGTAGCGTATTCGTAACCTGTCCAAACACGGGCGTGCTGGCTGACGTCCTGCTGGGTGTATGTCGGAATTGGCTTGCCGCCTGAGATTATCGGGGTGCCATCTACGTTGAGCTGTACCAGCCCAATGGTGAACAATTGCATAAGTTCGCGAGCGTAGTTTTCATCTGGAATTGATCCAGTCAGAGGGTCGCCTTTTTTGTTCCAAACGAAGCTTAAGAACTGACCCATCGCAATATTTGTTGAGATGCCCTCTAGGATGTCTCGATAGTTACCGAAGGCATTATCCCACAAAATATCCAAGTAGGCGGCCATTGTGAATGACCGCCACTGATCGGTTATGCCCTCGATTGATACGACCAACATGTTGAGCAGAGATAGGCCAACGCGTTGGCGCAGCAGATCATTACTGCTTATCAGCTGCGACCACATCATGGTGTCGAAGCCATTCTCGCCATTCAGATTGTCAGGGGTATTTGCGTTATAGCCCCCTGCAACGAGGAAATCCCAAAACTTTTGCGGTCGAGCCATCGCAAATTGCCCGTCCAGCCACTTTGAAATCCCGCCCTCAGCAACCGCCGTGATATCGGCCTTGCCATATCCAATAGCCGCCTGAGACAGAAACCGGGATGCCTGAACTTGAGCTACCGGCGCGGACAAAGGTGTTTGGGTTGGGGTTGGTGTTGGAGTGGGCGCAGGTGCCGGGACAACCGCTCCAGTCGTTCCAGAATCTGGCCCGCATGCCGCAAGGCCTAGTGAACTGGCCGCTATTAAACCTGACCGCGCGTCCAAACGCATGCCCGCGTTTGTTCCCACGCTGTCGGCGGCGGGCGCCTGCTCAAAATTTTCCCGAAGACCTGCAGCTTTTTCTGCAGAAGTAAGAGCTCCAGTCATCCCACCCCCCAATCGATATTCTTATTATGCTGGCGCACAGCCTCCCGCTGCAGTCAGTAATGGCCGGCTTCTGGCTAATTTTTGAGCCCACCTTAACCCTGCGATCAAACCTAATGAAACGCCACGAAAAGAAAATGAATTGAGCGGTACTTTTCCGCAATTCACATCGGCTCTGTGAAAGCGGCAAGATACCTTGTCGGTCGCGCAGAGACATCTTTGATTATGCGCGCAGCTCGATTGATGTGATCGCCAGACAGGAGCGCTGCAACGGATAGCACTCTTGTTTTACGCGCCATGATGAAACGGTCTGACCAGACCGAGCTGAGAAAAGACCTCTCCGACCATAATTCTTAAGGTCGGAAACTGCTCCTTTCACGCTCCCCGCACACAGTTACCTTTTCTAAGGTCATGCCCAAACATTGTGCTCGGCAAATTCCAAATAGCGCCCCAAGACATTGACCGACTTCCATCCGCCAGCTCGCATAATCGCCGCTGTGTCATGCCCAGCACAGAGCAAATCCTGGGCCGCGCCCACTCTCAACGAGTGCCCGCTAAACGCCGCGACCTCTTCTTGCGGCAGCCCAGCAGCCGCAACCGCCTCCTTGATAATCAACTTAACCTTGCTCGTGCCAAGCGGGCGGTTGATAGCCTTGCCTTGATAGATCCCGCAAAACAGCGGTTCGATCTCACTCCCGCGCCAGCCAAGCCACTTCCCGACCAGCTCAGCTGATCTCTTGGAGCTAAACGCGACGCGGCCCATCCCGAAGGGATCGGACTTACTGCGGCGAATAATCGCGCGCAGCGTCCCATCCGATCTTAGTTCTACATCGTCGCTTCGCAGCGCGACAAGCTCTGACCGCCGCGTCAGCAGATCGTAGCCCAAAGACAACATCGCTCTGTTACGTAAGCCCCAGGGATTATCCGGCTGCACATTAATGCAGCGTTCGAGATAATCTCGTGTCATGCCCTTGGCCTGCTTCGGCCGGTTAAGCTTAGATCGCCTGACCCGACGTAGACAGATCTCAATCGCCTCATCCCACGTCGGGTCAGGCAGCCGTAACAACCGGTGCACCTTCCGAATTGCGTAAAGGCGCCGCCGGACGCTTGATGGGCACAATGCGCCAGCCTGATCTTCCAAAAATGCGCAAACGGTTTCGACATTTGCAGGCAGAGCCTGGAGGCTTTTACCGTCGCACCATTCGACAAATATTCGGACATCCGTGAGATAGGACTTTATGGTCGCCGGCGCGAATGCGCCTTCAAGACGCTTGAACTCACGCCGCCAGTCGTGTGTAAACGAGCCAGGCATTGATCCCAATAAGTTCATATGGTCTATTTAGTATCAAGGTGGCTCAGTTGTCAAGTTTAACTGGTATGCAGGTTCGCTCGGCACGCTTTGCCTTGAGGTGGAGCGTGCAGAAGCTCTCTGAGCTCTCGCGGGTCAGTGGGAGTACAATTAAGCGCATCGAATTAGACGACGGGATTCCCAGTGCAACGCCAGCGAATATAGCGGCGCTTCAAACCGCCCTCGAAGTCGCTGGCATCGAATTCATAGGCACTCCAGACGATGGACCAGGCATCCGGCTCCACAGACGTTAGAGTTAATCAAGGTGCCTTAGGTGCAAATAGCCGCCGGACCGACCGACAGAGCACCAGAACAACCAGGCTAGCGACGCAGTCTGCCATCCAATCCGCAAATTCAGCATCCCGGTGCAGCGTCGGGATCATTTGCAGGACCTCAATCAGCGCACCCAGCGCAGCCATCGCCAAGAAGAGTTCAATCACTCGCCGCCGCACAAAGACAGTCGCGGCAAGAAAACTAAGCACTGCAAAGGCCACCATGTGCAGCGCCTTGTCCCCGGCCTCGACGGGCAAGCTCGGCGGTTTCGGCAACAGCGCCATTACAAACGTAAACATTAGCGCCAACCAAAACACGACGGTGAGCAACTTGAGCAAAGCATCGCGGTTCATGCCTTTACCATAGCCTGCCTGCCTCACCGCGCCACCGCTTAAACCCCATCCAGTCAGGCGCCGCTTCACATCTCTTCGATGATCTTCCGGCTTTGGCGGACGAGTTCCATAACGTGCCGCCGCATCGCCAGGTTCTCGGCCGTGTAGAGACCAGACTTTAACGCATTGCGGTTTCCGAGCGGCGCCCCAGAGCCTTTCGCTCCGCCATGCATCCGGCAGCGGGCCTTGCCAGTGACGGCAGGCGCCTCGCAGGGCGTGCCTTTGCGGGTCTTCGCACCGCAGCGGGGCGCGTCACGCATTCCCCTAATATTTCGCGGATGGTTACCAACCATCAGCACCTAGTTTTGGTCTTGGCTGGCATGGGCGGCAACGGGACAGCGTCCTCGTGCGGTGCCGCAAGTGCTGGAGGCTGCGTAGGTGCGGATTGCGCAGAAGTGTGCACGTCGCCTAGGACTGCCTGCCCGCCTGGGGCCACTTGCACTCGCTCTACCGTAATTTTCTGCTGGCCCTTGCCGCGATGCTTGTTCAGCGCCGCCACCTGCTGAGTATACAAATTCATTAGCTTTTGCGCTTGGCGAAGGTTGGCCTCACGTCCCTCAAACGACTGAGACGGGATCATGGCCCGACGGAGGCATTCAAGAGCCGCGTAGTGTGTGCCGACCATCTGCGTTGCCAACATGGCCTCAATGCCCTCAGCCGGGGCGATGCTCTCAAACAGGTCAATCGCCCGAACAATCGCGGCATGCTTTTCGTCTTGGCTGGTCCCCTCATAAAACCACAAGAGGCTGCCAATCTGGTTGAGTTTCTGCAGTTCTACGGTGCTGGCGGAGACATCAGCGAATGAATCTAGCGCCAAAATTTTGTTTGTCGGCAGGCGATTGACCGCTGGCGCTTTCCTGGTCTCGGCAGTGCTGCTCTCGGGCGTGCTCTTGGGTTTGCCGGCCATGGCCGGATATTGCCCGCACCCCGCGTCAAGAACAAGTCATAGAATTCTACAGTGCATGGGGTTGTTTTGCATTTTGGCCTCCAGGCCTACCCCCTCCCTACCCAAACTGCCGATAACGCCACGCCGCACCCTCCAGCAAACAGAACTCTATCGTGCACCCATAGAAAGGCTCGCCCCCCCAGTGTCCGTCCTGCCCCCGGTGCAACTGAGCGGCGATCATTGTATCGGCAGATCTTTCAAAGGGCGGCTCGTATCGGCAAGGTCCGCGACTGCGATGATTGCACCTTCCTCGACCAGCTTGCGGGCCTGGACATAATCCTTGATCGAATTGACCGCATCACAGGCGATCAGCTTGCCAGCTTTGAGGTAGAGCACCGAAAAGCTGCGGCTGGCCGGATCGCCCCGCAAAATCGCCGTGTCATGCCCACCTGACAAGCCAATGGTCTGTAACTTGAGGTCATACTGGTTCGACCAGAACCAGGGTGTCGCGGCGTAGGGCTGGGGCTGGCCCGTTATCGCTCTGGCCACGCAGGTCGCTTGATCGTTGGCATTCTGGACGCTTTCAAGGCGGATCGTATGGCCATCAGCAAAGCTGTTGGGATGCGTGGCGCAATCACCGATCGCATAGATATGCGGCAAGCTTGTGCGACAGAACTGGTCAACATCGACGCCAGTCCCACCTGCAGCCCCGGCGGTGATCAACGGACCGACGGCCGGGATGATCCCGATCCCGACAATCACCAGTTGGCATTCGATCAAAGAGCCATCCGACAGCCGTGCGCCGGTGACGCGATCAGTGCCCTCGATTGCCTCAAGCCCGGTTTCAGTGCGCAGGTCGACACCGTGAGTGCGGTGCTCTGCCTCATAAAATGCAGACAGTTCCGCACCTGCGACGCGGGCCAGAACCCGCGGCAGCAATTCCAGCAAGGTCACTTCCTTGCCCAGCTTGCGCAACACGGCGGCGGCTTCCAGTCCAATGTAGCCACCGCCCACAATGACCGCGCGGTCCACCTTTGGCAGATCGGCCAGGATCGCATCGGCGTCAGCGCGGTTGCGCACCCCATAGACCCCCGGCAGGTTAGCGCCCCGACAGGTCAGGCGCCGTGGGTCACCACCGGTCGCCCAGACCAGTTCGCCATAGCCGATGGTCCGGGCGTCTTGGAGAACCACGGTCTTGGCCGACGGATCAATCGCCGTGACTTCAGCATTCAGGATCAGCTCGATCCCCTTATCCGACCAGAAATCGGCCGGGCGGATGAGCAAGCGGTCCCAAGTCTTGCTCCCCAGCATGTACTCCTTGGAGAGTGGCGGACGTTCATAAGGTGGTTCGCCTTCACGCCCCACCAGTGCAATGGTCCCTTCAAAACCCAATTGGCGTAGCTGGATCGCCGCATAGGCGCCGCCTTGGCCAGCGCCCACGATCACGACATCAAAATTCATCGCGTCATTTTCTCCCAACGGCGCGTTTGCTGTTCACAAATCGACCGGATAGCACGGCCTCCAGTCGCTCTCTTGCAGCGACTTTCGATTGCTCATTGGAGAAGATGACACTTTGATCTTGTGCCAAAGCGTCAAACGCCAGCTTCGCCATGTCGGCCGCGGTAATGCCGTGGCTGGCCATTCGGCGCCGTAACTTACCCAACAGTTCAGAACCCCCGTCCGCAAGGCCGGTTTGGACTGCTGCCGGGCATAACAGTGCGGCACGGACCGAGACATTACGCTGCATCAATTCTGCATCGAGCGCCTCTGTGAGGGCCAGAAGCGCGTGCTTGCTGGCCGCATAGCTACCATAGCCCGCCGCCACAGAGAGCATCGAGGTAGAACCGGTCACAACAAAAACAGACGCGGACTGGTTCAATTCCATGAGCGGGATCAGGGCCTGCGCCGTACGAATTGTGCCGAAGACGTTGACGGCAAACATCTGTTCGATTTCGCCAGGAGCCTGCTCAAGGAGCTCTCCTGCGCGCATGATGCCAGCATTGGCAAAGACCATGCGCAATGCATCGCCCTGGCGACCAATCAGATCAGCGAAGCGTTGCAGGTCAGCACCACTGGCGACATCACCAACGCAAACCAGGCATTCGCCCTGCCCCAGTTCCGCACACAGTTCCGCAAGGGACGCTTCGTCGCGATCAAACAGCGCAGCCCGATAGCCGCGCCTCACGGCCTCACGGGCCAATGCTTCACCAATTCCGCGAGCCGCACCGGTAATGGCAATCAGATCAGCGCCCATAGTGAATGCTCCTCGACGCGCCGGCAGACCTATGGCCTGAGATCGATTTTAAGGACTTTGCCAGAGGCATTGCGGGGCAGGTCATCAACCACAATCACCCGCCGGGGCACCTTGTAATTTGCCATGTTATCCCGCGACCAGGCAATGATTTCCTCCGGGATCACGCCGCAGTCAGGGCGGGGAACAATAAAGGCCACGCCCACTTCGCCCATGCGTTCATCAGGGGCGCCAACCACGGCGACCATGCCGACGCCCGGATGTGCGGCCAGGATTTTCTCGACTTCGGCCGGATAGACGTTGAAGCCGCCGGAAATGAACATGTCCTTCTTCCGATCAGTGATCCGGACATAACCCTTGGCATCCATCGTCCCGATATCGCCGGTGTGCAGCCAGCCGGCTTGGTCAATCGCTTCAGCGGTCGCGGTGGGATCGTCGAGGTATCCCAGCATCACGCCGGTACCGCGCACCAGGATCTCGCCGGTTTGTCCGCGTGGCACCTCTTGCCCTGCTTCATCAGCGATGATCACTTCGTTGCCCGGGATCGCCGCACCGCAGGTCTGGGCAATCAGCTCAACCGCATCACCGGGTCGGCACGAAGTAATGTTGACGCATTCCGTCATGCCATAGGCCGTAATGATATCGCGCATTCCCAGCTCGTTGCGGATGCGCTCGATCAGGACGGGCGGAACGGTGGCCGCGCCGGTGGTACCACCCCGCAATGCGCTGCAATCAAACGGCTGCTTTTCAAATTCCGCCAAAAGCATCTGAAAGATGGTTGGTGGCCCTGGCAGGAAGGCAATGCGTTCCTGCTCGATCAAGTGGATCGCCTCGGCCACGTCAAATTGCGGCATTGGCACCATCACTGCGCCAGCCAGCAAACAGGCCACCCAGCCAACCTTCATCCCGAACGAATGGAAGAACGGGTTGGCGATTAAGTAGCGTTCGCCCTGGGACAGACCGGTATTCCCAATCCAAACACCAACCTGGGGCAGGATGCGGCCATGCGTCATCAACACACCCTTGGGCTGGCCGGTCGTGCCGCTTGTGAACATGATATCGGAAACATGGTCAGGGGTCAGACTGGCCAGAGCCGCGTCTACGCGGGGGTCATCGGCACCGCGGCCCGCAGCAACAAAGCCCGAAAAATCGCCATCCAGCATGACTGTTTCAGTCAGGGCCGGCAATTCCTCCGCCGCGAGGAGAGCCGGATAGTCGATGCCCAGAAAGCCCGTCACCGTGAACAGCATTCGCGCGCCGGTCCGGCGCAGGATATCCCCAGCTTCCCGGCCTTTGAGGCGGGTGTTGAGCGGCACGATCGCAGCGCCGCAAGTTTGTGCTGCGATTGCCGCAATCACCCACTGCCGGCAATTCGGAGCCCAGATCGCAAGCCGGTCGCCCTGACCGATCCCGCGCTCAAGCAGCGCCGAAGCTGCGGCGCGGCATTCCTGCCAAAGTTCGGCAAAGGTCCATGAACCCTGCCCCTCAATCAGCGCCACCTCATCCGCCCAGCGCAGCGCGGCAGCCGCGGCAACATGCGGAATGGTCAGAGGCAAAGGATCAGCCATGCATATTCCCGGGGCCGAAATAGGCTTGCATCCGGGCAACCTTGCCGTCGGTGTTGAAGGCAAAGGTGTCAATCACATCAATCGCCATATCCTTGCCATCCCAGTGAAGACGGACCTGCATGGCAAAGGCGGCATGCGCAGCGGCGATCCGGATCGGACCAGTCAGGTGCAGGGTTGCGCCGGTGGCCATCGACTGAACATAGAACGCGCGGATGGCCTCTTTACCCACCCTGGGTTCAGATCCGATCGGATCCTCAACAATGGCATCATCCGCGAAGATTCCTGCCGCCATCTCAGGATCGCCTTTGGCAAATGCTGCGACATAGGCGTGAACGGCTGCTTCCATTTGCTCAGGGCTAGGCATGGTAATCACTCCGGAAAATAGCGGCTGATGGTGTCGACCACGCAGGCCGGCTTGTCGCCGCCCTCGATTTCAACCGTCACGCGGACGACTGATTGGATCGCCCCCTTGATCTCTTCGACGGAGACGATCTCCCCTTGGCCACGGATCCTGCTGCCCACCTTGACCGGGGCAAGGAAGCGCAAGCGGTCAGCGCCGACATTGACCGCGTGACTGAAGCCCCGCACCTCGATCAGGTCCGGCAGGAAGAAATTGACCAGGCTCATGGTCAGGTAGCCATGCGCGATGGTCCCGCCAAACGGACCATCCTTTGCCCGCTCCGGATCGACATGGATCCACTGATGATCGCCGGTCACGTCAGCGAAGCCGTTAACGCGGTCCTGTTCGATTGCGATCCACTCGGTCGGCTCGAGTACCGTGCCTTCCTGGCCGATCAGGTCACGGGGGTTGCCATATACCTTTGCCATCGCCTTAGGCCCGCTGGCTCGAAACGGAGATAACTTCCCCGGTCATGTAAGAAGACAGGTCGGAGGCCAGGAACATCATCACATTTGCGATTTCCCAGACTTCGGCTGGCCGGCCGAAGGCTTCCTTGGCTGACAGTTCTGCCAACAGTTCATCGGTCGTAACCTTGGCAAGAAAGGCGTGCATCGCAATCGATGGAGCCACGGCGTTGATCCGCACGTTGTGTTCAGCCGCTTCAACCGCAGAGCAGCGCGTGAAGGCCATGACCCCCGCCTTCGCCGCGGCATAATGCGCCTGTCCTTTTTGCGCGCGCCAACCCAGAACCGAGGCATTGTTGACGATGACGCCGGCCTTGCGGGCATACATAGCCGGAAGGAACGCCCGGCTCATCCGGAAAACGCTGTTCAACGTGACATCAAGCACGCGAGACCATTGTTCATCGCTCATGTCGACAACGTCGACCTCACCGCCCAGCCCGGCATTGTTGATCAGCACATCAACTTGCCCCAGTTCGCGCATGGCGGCGGCGTGGAGCGCGTCGACGTGATCCTGACTGGTGACATCACAGACCACGGTGGCGGGTCGGGCGCAGCCGACTTCGGCCGCAATCCGATCTGCAGCCTCGCTCAGCCGACGCTCATGAAAATCGCTGATGAGGACTGTCGCCCCTTCTTCCGCCGCACGTTTGGCAGCGGAAAAGCCAATTCCCGTTCCTGCGGCAGCAGTGACGACAACCGTCTTGCCCTTCAGCAAGCCACGCGGTTCCGGAT
The DNA here is from genome assembly GCA_046074265.1 of Chakrabartia sp. Lineage (GTDB taxonomy): Bacteria > Pseudomonadota > Alphaproteobacteria > Sphingomonadales > Sphingomonadaceae > Aquisediminimonas. The sequence goes on along the minus strand of JBJTNW010000016.1, from coordinate 16,689 downwards.
AGGCAGGTATCGGCGCGGCCATCAGGCATCTCCCCGCGGTTCGCGCGGCAGTCCCAGGCCGCGTTCGGCGATCAGGTTTCGCTGGATCTGGTTGGTACCGCCATAGATGGTATCCGCGCGGCTATAGAGGAACAGGTTGGGCAGTACCGACCATTCATAGTCATCGCCCGCAGCCAGTTCCCCTGACTGCCCAAGTACGTCCATCGCCAGCTCACCCAGCGACCGGCGCCAGCTAGCCCACTGGATCTTGTAAGTCAGCGCGGCCCCGTCGATCTGGGCATGATCGGTGTTGGAAAGCATCCGCAGGGCACCATAACGCATCAGCCGCAGACCGATTTCCGCCCTGGCAAGGCGTTGCCGGATGAGCGGGTTGCTGGCCGCTCCTGATTCCTTGGCTGCTGCGATGATCTCGTCCAGCTCGTTACGGAACGCCATCTGTTGACCAAGAGTGGAAACCCCGCGCTCAAAGGCCAGCAGACCCATTGCGATCTTCCAGCCATCCCCCACGGCGCCGATCATGGAATCTTCGGCGCAGCGGGCATCGGTGAAGAAGGTTTCATTGAATTCGGCATCGCCGTTGATCTGCTTGATCCCGCGAACTTCGATCCCGGGCTGGTCAAGTTCCATCATCAGGAAGGACAAGCCCTTCGGCCCCTTCGAACCTTCTTCAGTCCGGGTGACAACGAAAATCCAGTCGGAAATATGAGCCAGGCTCGTCCAGATTTTCTGGCCGTTGACCACCCATTCGCCGTTCTCAAGACGGCCCTTGGTGCGCACTGAAGCCAGATCCGAGCCGGCGCCTGGCTCTGAAAAGCCCTGGCAGAAGATGGTTTCACCCGCTGCAATACCAGGCAGGAAGCGACGCTTCTGTTCTTCTGTGCCAAAAGTCAGGATCGTTGGCCCTGCCAGCTCGATGCCGATGTGATTGACCCGGCCCGGCACACCCGCGCGGGCATATTCCTCTGCAAAGATAACCTGCTGCGCCAGAGTGGCATCACGACCACCCCAGGCACTGGGCCAGCCGATGCAGGACCACTTGTGCGCGGCCAGTTGCTGTTCCCATTCCTTGCGCCGTTCGGCCTTGGCGGTCAGTGTGCTGATACCCTTGATATCACGGAATTCGCCGGCCATCTGGCCCTGAAGCCAATCGGCGCATTCCTGCCGGAACAGCTCTTCTTCGGCGGAAAAGCCCAGTTTCATGCTGCTTCTCCCAAGATCATCGTCGCAACCTGTTCGCGATGCCATTCCCCGCTACCCAGCATTGATTGCAGCGCGCGCGCCCGTTTGAAGAACAGGTGTGCATCGTGCTCCCAGGTAAAGCCGATCCCACCGTGTAACTGGATCATATTGCCCGCACACATAAAGGCGGTGTCTGCGGCAAAGCTCTTGGCGGAATGCAGCGCAATGGCCGCTTCGTCGGCCCCTTCATCACAGGCACAGGCCGCCCAGTATACGGCCGATCTGGCCTGCTCAACTTCGACCACCATATCGGCGAGCCGGTGCTTGTAGGCCTGAAACGAACCGATCGCGCGACCGAACTGGACCCGCTCACGGGCATAACTGACAGTGCGGTCAATGGCCGCCTGCGCCACGCCCAATCCTTCGGCGGCGGCACAGATCCAGCCAACCTGGCGTGCGGCGGCCAGCGCATCAGCCCCGGATGGCAGCGGTTCGGCAGTGGCCCGATCCAGCGTTACCGTGGCATAGGGGCGCGTCTGATCCATGGTCGTGTGGCGGGTCACGGTAACGCCCGGGGCAGAGGCTTTGACCAGCCAGGCGCCTGTAGCATCCCCCAAGATGAACAGATCAGCGCTCGCACCATGCGGAATGAACCGGAAGGTGCCAGACAGCATATCGCCCGACTGCTGCAAAGCATCCGTGCCAGCCACGGCGGCGATGACCTCGCCTGCCAACATGGCGGGCAGCCATTCGGCCTGCTGTGCCGGGGAACCGCCAGCGGCAATCGCCTGTGCGGCCATGGCCTGTCCAAGCAGCGGCAAAGCCGCGATCTGGCTCCCGGCAGCCTCGGCAACAATGGCAAATTCGATCATCCCCAGCCCGGCGCCGCCCAGCTCTTCAGCAATGCCGATACCGGCCAGACCCAGTTCCGAGCAGAAACTGTTCCATAGCTGCCGATCAATACCGTCTGCCGCCATCGCCTTGCGGGTGCGTTCGCTGGTGGCGTTTTCGGCAAAGAAGCCGCGAACCGTTTCAGCGATCATTGCCTGTTCTTCGGTGAAGACGAATTCCATTATGCGGTACCCCAAACCTTGCGCGGCGACACGCGTTTGGCGAGTAGTTGTTCCACCGCTCCGCCAATTTCAGCGGGATCCCAACGGTCACCCTTGTCAACCACGGGACCTTCGCGCCAACCGTCTTCCAGCATGATCTTGCCGCCTTCGAGCTCAAAGACACAGCCCGTAACATCGGCGCTTTCAGCGCTCCCCAGCCAGACGACGGTTGGGGCGATATTGGCAGGATCCATCACGTCAAAGGCCTGGCCTTCGGTTGCCATCTTGTCGGCAAAGGCCTGTTCGGTCATCCGGGTCCGGGCTGAGGGCGCAAGGGCGTTCGCCGTAATGCCATAGCGGCCGAGTTCCGCCGCCTGCACGAGGGTCAGCGAGGCAATGCCGCCCTTTGCCGTAGAATAGGCGGCCTGGGCGATTGAGCCCTGCAAACCCGCGCCGGACGACGTGTTGATGATCCGAGCATCGGGATTGGCCCCGCCCTTCTGCTTCTCACGCCAATAATTCACCGCGTGGCGCGAGAGGCAGAAATGGCCGCGCAGATGAACGTGCATCGTCGCGTCCCATTCCTCCAGCGTCGCCGAGACGAACATCCGGTCGCGCACGATGCCGGCGTTGTTGACCACCACGTGAAGATCACCAAAGGCATGCACCGCGGCATCAACGATGCGCTTGGCGGCGTCCCAATCGGTAATGTCCTCATAGTTGGCGATCGCCTTGCCCCCGGCGGCAAGAATTTCGGCAACGACGCCATCAGCAGCGCTGGTATCACGCCCCTCACCGTTCAGTGAGGTACCGATGTCGTTGACCACCACGTTGGCGCCCTCGGCAGCGAAGGCCAGAGCATAGGCCCGCCCCAGGCCGCGTGCAGCGCCAGTGATGATGACGGTGCGATTGTTGCAGATACCCATTACAGCCTCTCGATGATCGTAACGTTGGCCTGGCCGCCGCCTTCGCACATGGTCTGAAGACCATAGCGCCCGCCGGTGGCTTCCAGCGCGTTAAGCAGGGTGGTCATCAAGCGTGCGCCAGTCGCCCCAAGCGGGTGACCAAGCGCGATTGCGCCGCCGCGGACGTTGACCTTTTCGTGCGGAATGCCGAGTTCCTTCATCCAGGCCATCGGGACCGAGGCGAAAGCCTCGTTGCATTCGAACAGATCGATATCGTTCACGGTCATCCCGGCTTTTTTCAGCGCGTGTTGGGTGGCGGGGATCGGCGCAGTCAGCATCCAGACCGGATCGTCAGCCCGGACTGAGATGTGGTGAATGCGCGCCCGCGGCTTCAGACTGTGGTCCTTCACGGCCTGTTCGCTGGCGATCAACAGCGCCGCCGCGCCATCGCAGTTCTGGCTGGAAATGCCCGCAGTAATGATCCCGCCTTCCTGCACGGTGCGCAGGCCAGCGAGGCCTTCCAGCGAGGTGCTGGGACGAATGGTCTCGTCCGCCGCCAGTTCAGGCATGGGTGCAATTTCATTGGCGAACCAGCCATTGTCGGCAGCGGCTTGAGCGCGCTGGTGGCTGGCCACGGCGAAGGCCTCCATCTCGGCACGGGTCAGGCCCCACTTCGCGGCGATCATTTCCGCAGAATTGATCTGGTTGAGGATGCCGTCGCCATAGCGCGCGACCCAACCGGGCGAGGTGTTGAACGGGTTGGAAAAGCCATAGGGTTCTGCCGCCAGCATCGCCGCCGAAATCGGGATCGCATTCATCGCCTGGCTGCCTCCCGCGACGACCAGATCCTGCGTCCCGCTCATCACGCCCTGAGCAGCGAAGTGGACCGCCTGCTGGCTGGACCCGCACTGGCGGTCGATCGTGGTGCCCGGCACGTGCTGCGGCAGGCCAGCGACCAGCCAGACCGTGCGGCCAATATCACCCGCCTGCGGCCCGATCGTATCACAGCAGCCCCAGACGACATCGTCCACGACGTTGGCATCGATCCCCGTACGCTCGACCAGCGCCTTGATCGGATGCGCGCCAAGATCGGCGGGGTGAAGGTTGGCAAGGCTGCCCTTCTTGCGCCCGATCGGCGTGCGGACAGCATCGATTATATAGGCTTCAGCCATGGTTTTCCTCAGGCAAAGGTATGTTCAGGACCGATGGCAAGGCCGCCATCGAAGACAGCGGAATCGATCCGCTTGACGTGAAACGACCGGTCACCCCAGGCACCGGCCAGGGCCCAGCTGCGCTTCATCCAGAAGTGCAGATCGACCTCGTAGGTATAGCCCATGGCGCCATGCACCTGGATCGCGGTTTCAGCTGTCTGGATCGCGGCATCGGTTGCCGCCAGCTTGGCATGGCTGACATGGACGGAAGCGGAGGCCAGACCATTCTGCAGGGCGTGGGCCGCACGCGCGACCACTGGCTTGGCAAATTCGATCGCCACGGCACAGCTCGCCAGCTGATGCTTCAGGCCCTGGAATGCGCCCACCGGCTGGCCGAACTGGGTCCGCACCTTGGCATATTCGACCGCCTGGTGCAGCATGGCATCGGCCAGTCCCACCAATTGCGCCGCGCTCATCAGGGCACCCAGATCAAGCAGATAAGGGTCTGAGCTGCCAGCTGCCGGGAACATCACCAGGTTACGCAGCGGATCGACACTGCGCAGTTCCGGACCTTCGCCATCGGCCACCCATGGATTGAGCACATGCGGCAGGGAAATCTTGCACTCGCCCGCAGCAATGGCACCCAGTCGGTCATGCTCACCCTGGGCGAGCAGCCACGGCACAGCAACAAAGGCGGTATCAACCAGCGGTTCTGCCAGACAGGCGCGGCCACATTCGGCCGCGATCTGGGCCGCCTCGACCAGGCCCATGCCCAGCCCGCCGTGTGCCTCCGGCACCAGCAGCGCCGTCAGGCCCATGTCGACCAATCCCTGCCAGATCGCCGGATCGCGGTTGCCTTCCGCATCGAGACGGCGCAGCACTTCGGGGCCGTGCGTACCGGCCAGATAATCGCGCACGCTCTCGATCAGGGTCACCTGGTCTTCGCTCAAACGAAAGTCCATCAGCCTGCTCCCACGCGCGGAAGGCCAAGCAAGCGCTCGGCAATAATGTTGCGCTGCACTTCGTTCGAGCCGGCATAGATCGGACCGGAAAGCGAGAAGATGTATCCTTCAAGCCACTGGTTGATCTGACCGTTACCGAACCGCTTGAGTTCGGCATGTGCGCCCAGGATCTGCATCGCGGTGCGATGCATGGCGCGGTCGAGTTCCGACCAGAAGATCTTGTTCAGGCTGGCCTCTGCCCCGATCTTGCCACCGGCCATGATCTTAGAGGCAACGGCATAGGTATTGTAGGCATAGGCCTGCGCTGCGCCCCACGCCTGGATCACGGCTTCGCGCGCGGCGGGTGAGGCTTCTGCCTCATGCGCACGGTAAAGCTCGACCAGCCGCTTGGCCGTGGCCTGGAACCGGCCGGGGGACCGCAGCATCAATCCGCGCTCAAACCCGGCAGTCGCCATGGCGACATTCCAGCCCTCCCCCTCGCCCGCCAGACAGTTTTCCACCGGCACGCGCACTTCATCGAAGAACAGTTCGGCAAAACCGGTATCGCCGTGCAGCTGACGGATTGGGCGGCGGGTGATGCCAGGGCTGTTGAGATCGAACAGGATGAAAGTCAGCCCCTTGTGGCGCTTGCTGTCCGGATCGGTGCGGAAGATGCCAAAGCCCCAGTCGGCAAAAGCGGCGCGGCTTGACCAGGTCTTTTGCCCGGTAATGACGTAGTGATCGCCATCGCGCACCGCTTTGGACTGGATCGCCGCCATGTCGCTGCCCGCGCCAGGTTCAGACCAAGCCTGGGCCCAGATGACCTCACCCCGGGCCATCGGCGGCAGGAAGCGGGCCTTCTGCTCTTCGGTGCCAAATTCCATAATCGTCGGGCCGAGCAGAAAAATGCCGTTCTGGTTGGCCCGATTGGGACCACCGGCGCGGAAATACTCTTCCTCGAAGATCAGCCACTGGATCAGGTCAACCCCGCGCCCGCCATAGGCCTCGGGCCAGGTGACCATGCCCCAGTTGCCGCCAGCCAGGGTGCGTTCCCATTCGACGTGCTGGTCATAACCTTCACGGCATTCCAGCGTGACCAACGGCTCCTTCGGCACATTGGCCTCCATCCACGCGCGCACTTCCGCACGGAATGCCTGCTGTTCAGGGCTGTAGGACAGGTCCATCAGAACTTTGCCGCCTTCCCGGTTTCGACAAAGGCGTCGCGGCTCTTCTGGCTGTCTTCATGCATGTACATTTCAAGCGTGAAGCCCTGCTCCCAGCGATAGCCGCGATCGACATCGCGCGGCTCAAGCCCGTTGAGCGCCTCCTTGGCGATGACCAGAGCCTTGCGGCTCTTGCTGGCGACCACTGCGCAGAAAGCACGCGCCTCGCCCACCAGATCGGCCCGCGGCACCACCTTTTCGACTGCACCGAGGCGATAGGCCTCGGCCACCGGGATATTACCGCCCGTGAAGAAGGCGGCCCGGACCTTGTGCAGCGGCAGCATCCGCGACAGATGGCTTGCGCCGCCCATCGCCCCGCGATCAACTTCGGGCAGACTGAAAAAGGCATCATCGGCAGCAATGATCGTGTCACTGGCGCCGCAAATTCCGATCCCGCCACCAATCACGAATTTGTGAACCGCCACGACCACCGGCACTTCGGCGTCGCGGATCGCTTTGAAGGTCAGGTAATTGCCGCGGTTTAGCACCGTGATGCGCTCGGGATGCGCCTGCATTTCCTTGATATCCACGCCGCCGCAAAAGCCGCGGGAATCCTCGGCCGCGCGGATCAGGACGCAGTTCACGTCGGGATTGCTGGCTGCCGCGGTGATGATCGCCGGCAGGGCCATCCAGGTCTCGCTGTCGAAAGCGTTGACCGGCGGCACATCGAAAACGATCTCAGCAATCCGGTCGCGGATTTCCGTTGTAATCGGCATGGCAGTCAGTCCTTCACACAGAGCGCAGCGATCCGGGCGCGCGCTTCGGTTTCAATTGATTGGAGCAGGTCGGCACAGGCCGGCAAATCGGCCAGCCGGCCAGCAACCGCGCCAGTTGCCATCAGTCCTTGATCAGCGTCGCCAGATACAACTGCACGCTGGATCATGATCGGCGCCGCCGCTGCCATCATCGCAGCACTAAGCGGCATCTCGCCGTGGCTGGTCATGCCGCGCGCGGCGCCCAGCACTTCGCCCCAGCTCATTCCGGTCTGGCGCTTCATCTCGAGGCCCGCCTCGATCGCGCGAAGCCACATGGCGACCCGTCCTGATCCCTCGATCCGGCGTAGCAGTGGGTTAAGGATCATCCGCTGCGGGATGCCATCCACCTTGGTCGAAACGATGATGTCGCCGGTCCCGGCTTTGACGTAGGCCGCCTTTGGCCCGGCCGGCACAGGGCTTTCCGCTGACATCATGAAGCGGGTGCCCATAGCAATCCCGCAGGCGCCATAGGCCAGCGCTGCCGCCAGCCCGCGGCCGTCGCCAAAGCCGCCAGCCGCCACCACCGGCACGTCCACCGCATCAAGCACTTGTGGCAGCAGCACGGTGGTCGGCACGGATCCGGTATGCCCACCGCCCTCACCGCCCTGCACGGTGACCATTTCGCAACCGAGCTGGACCATCTTTTCAGCATGCTTCACAGCGCCAACGGTGGGGATGCAAAGGATCCCCGCATCGCGGAAACGGCCGATCATCCTGGCATCGGGACCACGCCCGAAACTGACCGCCTTGACCCGGTCGGCATTGGCCAGGATGATCTCGACAATCTCCGTCGCGCCGGCCTGGAACGAATGGAAATTCACCCCGAAGGCATAGGGCGTCAGATCTTTCAGCCGGGCAATTGCCTCCCCCAGCTCGGCCGGCTTCATCACCGCTCCAGCCAAAAAGCCAAAGGCTCCGGCGTTGCTGGTCGCTGCAACGAGCTGCGGCGTCGCAATCCAGCCCATCGCGGTCTGGATCACGGGCAGGCGGCAGCCAAGCCGCTCAGTGAGGGCCGTGGATAGCGGGTCGGCCACGGTTCAGGCTCCGCCGTCCCGCTGCTTGTTGGCGGCGGCGGCGGACTTGCCGGAAACCCCGGCGATCGAATTGCCGTGAACCAGATCGTTCTGGGCGTGGGCGAAATGGTGCATGTGGAACACCGCGTCCATCGCGCTGCGCTTGCCGCGCAGCTCCTCGACATGGTTGACCGCCTGTTTGGTCAGCCAATTGCCGAGCCGCGGTGCAGCGGCCAGCTTGGCGGCCCAGGCTGCGGTCGCATCGCGCAGTTCCTCGCGCGGGACCACCTTGTTGACCATGCCGAAGCGTTCAGCCCGGGCAGCGGACATGCGTTCACCCAGCAGCAGGAATTCCTTGGCCACGCGCGGCGGCAATTCATAAGCGTGGGCAAAATATTCGACCCCCGGAATGCCCATCATTGGCACCACCGGATCCTGGAAGAAGGCATCGTCGCTAGCCACGATCAGGTCACAGACCCAGGCCAGCATCAGTCCGCCGGCAATGCATGCACCCTGGACCATGGCGATGGTCGGCTTGGGAATGTCGCGCCAGCGCCGGCACATGCCGAGGTATTGTTCCTGCTCGCGGGTATAGAGCAGTTCGGCAGCCGGCTTGTTGGTGTGCGGACCGATCATCAGCCGCTTGTCGAATTCGTGATGCAGGTCCCGGCCCGGGGTGCCAATGTCATGCCCGGCGGAAAAGTGCTTGCCAGTGCCGGCCAGCACGATGGCTCCCACGCTATCGTCCTGCACGGCGCGGTTGAAGCAATCGTCCAGCGCATAGGTCATCTGCCCGTTCTGGGCATTGTTGAACCCGGGTCGGTTCATCGTGATCCAGGCAACCCCATCGATCACTTCGTACAGCACGGGTTCGGCGGTTTCGTATTCGGGGGAAACCTGCTGCGGTTCCACCAGTTCGCGGCCCTTGCTCATGCGGTCCTCCGTGCTGGGGGGTTATCCTTGATCACACCGGCGCGGATGTTGTGCGGATCGAGATTGGCGATGATCTTAAGTGCCTCGGCATCAGGCAGCGGCGTTTCGCCTGCTACGGCGTCGACAAGCGCGAAGCCGGTCGCATCCTGCACTTCGGCGAAGGTTACGCCCGGGTGCAGCGAGACCACGCGGACCGCATGATCCGGTCCGCCGAAATCCATCACGCACAGGTTGGTAACGATGGTCCGCAGATCGACTGCGGAGTAGTTCCCGCCCGGGACGCGCTTGGCCGGGTTGTAGCCAACGCCAGAAACCATATCGACTTCACCGGTCACAAACACACGGGTGGTGTGGCTGGGGAAGAAGAAACTGTTCGGGTGATAGATCGTGTTCCCCGGAAAGCCGCGCACACCCAGCATCTGGGTCTTCGGCTGACGATGGGTGCCACCAAGTTGCGACAAGTTGATCTGGCCGAAACTATCAATCTGGGTTGGAGTGACCATGGCGTGCCGGCGGCCGGTCCAGACCGCGGCATCAAAGAAGCGGCTGAACGGCAGATAACCGGCCGGCTTGCGGTCGTCATAGCCACGCGGCCCAAGCGGTACCGGCTGCTCGACCAGATAGGCCTCACCGTCAGTCATCATCAGTTCGGGCGTATGGGTCAGCTTGGCAAGGCTGGCCGCCAATCGCGGCACGGGGCCGACACCGGTGGCGATAATCTCGCCATTGCCACGGAAGGCTTCCGAGCAAGCGAAAATGCAGAGTTCTGCGAGGGTCACATCAGTCATCAGAAAATCGGCAGCGGAAGTGCCGCCACCCCCTCTTTGCCGCCGAAACCGGCGATGTATTCTTCTTCGTTCGCCCCCACGAAGCGATCGCGAACCGCATTCCAGTCGCCCGGGTCCTTTGCGGCATCGGCATAGGCCTTAAAGGCCTTCATATCCCAACCATAGGCCGGCGGCATCGAGCTGGGATGCGCGCCGCCAACAATCTCGGTCACACCGCTGATAAACGAGCGCTCGACGATGTTGGCCTGAGCCTGATCGGGATAGTGATCTTCGATCCGATCAACCAGTTCCTCGCAGCTAACATAGGTCCGGGCGGCGGCGCGGGCGAACCGTTCATCGTAATAAACGTCGGGACCAAAGGCATGGATATTGCCCCGCCAATCGCTGCGGTTGACGTGCAGGAGCGCGGCATCAAGCTTGAGCGCCGGCATGGCGATCAGCGTTTCCCCATCGGCATAGGGGGACTGGACCGTCTTAAGCCCGCCCAGTTCTGCTAGGTCCGTGCCAAGGCCGACCCGCGTGGGCAGGAAAGGTAGGCCAAAGGCTGCCGCCTTGAGGCCCCACTGGAACATTCCTTCATCCAGTTCGAGCACTTCGATCTGTCCGGCCTCACGCGCCTTGCGGAACCAGGGTTCCAGCGGGATCGCGTCGAGCGAGACGAAAGCAAAGACCAGCTTCCTGACCTTGCCCGCAGCGCAGAGCATGCCGACATCGGCGCCGCCATAGGCCACGACGGTCAAATCCTTCAGGTCAGAGCGGAGAATTTCGCGGACAAGTGCCATCGGCTTGCGCCGGGGCCCCCAGCCGCCAATCCCGAGGGTCATCCCGTCGCGCAACTGCCCCACGATTTCCGCCGGGGCCATGCGTTTGTCCAGCATGGTCATTCTGCTGCCTCTTGCTGTGCCTTCATGGCTTTCTGCCAGGCCCATTCGTGGCCCCAGATGCTGATGCCCTTGTGCCGGGTGACCTCCCAGGTCGCCGGATCGATGACCAGACTGTCGCAGCCGATCTCAAGATCGAAACCGCCCGGTGTCTGAACGTAGAAGCCAACGGTCTCATCATTGATGTGCTGGCCCAGCGAAGCGCTTTCGGCATAGCCGTGCGCCTTCATCCGGTCATAGGCCTTGCCCACCTCAATGAGGTTGGTGAGCTCCAGCATCAGGTGGACACAGCCGGATGGCGGGATCGGGCTTTCGCCGAGCGCAATCGAGTGGTGGCGCCCGTTATCGGCATGGAGGAAGGCAAAACCCATGCCCGGATCGTCCGGTCCGCCGCCGCCAAAGAAGAAGCGGGGCATGTCGGTTTCATGAAAGCCGACCACATCCCGGTAAAAGGCAACACATTCATCAAAATTGGGGGCCGCGAACACGGCATGCCCCATTCCCATTTCACCGGTTACAAAGGCTGGGACGCCCAAGGGCGAGACGAACGGTACAGCGGCAACACTGTCACCACAGTAGAATTCAAGACCATTACCTGCCGGGTCGGTCGTGCTGAAAAAGCGCTCTACGCCGCGCAGGGCGGCCGCTTCGGACGAACCCGCCTGGACTGGACGCCCGCTAGCCGAGATAGCTGCAGCAAGCGCATCCAGCGCCGCCGCGCCATCAACGGCATAGGCTGCGGCCACGAACTTTTCGCCAGATCCGGATTCAATCCGGAAACGAAATGGGCGTTCGTCTATTCGATAGAGCCGCGCGCCATCCGCAGCATCGGGTGCGCGCATGACGCCCGCCACCTGGGTCAGAAAATGATCCCACTGATCCGGCTGTGCTGTCTGAACGACGACATAGCCAAGTGCCTTGATGCCCATGGCCATCAATGTCCTTTCACGAGGTCGAGAAAATAGGGGCGCTCCCCCCCACCATCGACGTTAATTCTTGCGCCACTGACCCAGCCGGCAAGCGGCGAGCAAAGCCACAGCACTGCGCCTGCGAGATCATCACCCGTGCCCATCCGCTGAAGCGGCATCGAGCGGCCAACAGCAGCCTGCGCTTCAGCATCACCATAAGTGGCCTCGGCATTTTCAGTCTGCATCAGGCCGGCGATGATCGCATTGACGCGGATCCCGGCCGGCCCCCACTCCTGCGCCAAGCTTTGCGTAAGGTTGAGCAAGCCCGCCTTGGCCGCGCCATAGACCGCCGTCCCAGGCGATGGCCGCACCCCGGATACGCTTGCGATATTCACGATCGCCCCACCACCGACTGCCACCATGTGCGGGTAGGCCGCCTGCGAAAGGTATATCGGGGCAAGCAAATTGAGCTTGGTAATCGCCTCGACAAAGCGGGGGCTGGCCTGTTCGGCTGCAACCGCAGGGGATCCACCGGCATTGTTGATCAGGATGTCAAACCGGCCATGCTGCGCCGCGATGTCATCAACCAGCATTCGTGCGGCATCGGCGTCACGGATGTCTGCCGCAGCGAAAGACACGCCATTCGGAAGACTTTCAGGAGCATTGCGCGCGCAGGCCACAACCCGGCAACCGGCGGCGGCCAGACGCGCTGCAATAGCTCGGCCCAAGCCGCGGGTGCCACCCGTTACCAGCGCCACCTTACCTGACAGATCAAGATCAGCGTGCTGCGTCAATCCGACAATTCCCCCAAAAGGTCCGCTCTAGTGAATCGCGGCACCAACTCTGTGTTAAAACCGCAATATCGGAAGTCAAACGGCTTTTCAATTGACGATTTGCGTATCAAACATTACAAAATTTTACGAAGCCCGCAATTCAAGGGCTGAGTCGTAGCAAGCAATGAGGAATCCGGGAGATGGCCACCGCAGCCCTACAGACCGAACAGGCAAACTCGGTCCCCACCAGCGATGAATTGATTGCCCGCGCCCGCGCGATGATCCCCACGCTCAAGGCCCGCGCACGCCAGTGCGTTAAGGATCGCAACGTCCCGAGCGAGACCATTGCCGAAATGCAAGCTGCCGGGTTCTTCAAGATCGTCCAGCCGAAGCGCTGGGGCGGCTATGAAATGCACCCCAATGTATTCTTCGAAGTGCAGAAAGCTCTAGCGGAGGGCTGCATGTCGACCGGGTGGATGTTCGGCGTGGTCGGCTGCCATCCCTACGAACTGGCACTGTTCCACGACAAGGCGCAGCAAGAGGTTTGGGGCGGTAATCCGGATATGCTGGTTTCGTCGACCTATCAGCCGGTTGGCAAGGTCACCCATGTCGAAGGCGGATTCCGCCTGTCAGGCCGCTGGGGATTCTCCACCGGGTCGACCCATAGCGGCTGGGTATTGCTTGGCGCATTCTGTCCGCCCAAGGACGACGGCACTCCAGCGGAAATGCGGACCTTCCTGCTGCCGCGCAGCGACTATGCGATCGATGAAGACGCCTGGCACGTATTTGGACTTCAGGGCACGGGCAGCCATGACATCATCGTTGATGACGTGTTTGTGCCGGATTACCGCACGCATCGGTCGATCGATGGGTTCCTGTGCAAGAACCCTGGCCAGGAAGTGAACACGGGCCCGCTTTACCGGCTGCCGTGGGCCCAGGTTTTCGTCCGCTCGGTTTCGACTGCGGCATTTGGCGGGGCCCAGGCCGCGATCAATGCCGCCATGCAGATCATGCAGGATCGCGTTTCGACCAATACTGGCAAAGCCTCCAAGGACGATCCGATCCTTCACGCTGCGATCGCCCGGGCAATCGCCGAAAAGGGCGAGATGGAAACCACCCTGCGCCTGACCTTTGAAGATCTGATGGGCTATGCCGAGCGCGGCGAGGACATCCCGATGGAGAAGCGGGCGTTCTATACCTATCAATCGTCCACGGTGGTGCGCCGGCTGGCCAGCCTGATCGACGATGTCGTGCAGTTGTTTGGTGGTCGCGCCATCTATACCTCCAGCGAGATCATCCAGCCGTGGCTCGATCTTCACGCCGGGCGGGCGCACGTTGCCAATGACCCCGGCAACCGCACCAGCGATGCCGTCAACGCCATGCTGGGCCAGGCCCCGCTGAATCCCTTCTTGTAAGGAGTTGACCATGGCGACCCTGACGGAGGCCAACTACGCCGTTGCGGGCGGCTATCAAATCCACCTCAAATCGGTCGGTACCGGCCCGGCTGTGGTGTTCATCCACGGCAGTGGCCCCGGTGCGTCTGGCGCATCGAACTTCCGTCAGAACTGGCCCGCCTTTGTCGAAGCGGGCTACCAGGTCATTCTGCCCGATCTGATCGGCTATGGCGCCTCGTCGAAGCCCGAGGGGATCGACTATACGCTGCAGTTGTTCACCGACACGCTCTATGACGCCTTGCGCCAGCATGGGATCGAGCAGGCCACCCTGGTGGGCAACTCGCTGGGCGGCGGAGTGGCAATCCAGCTGACCCTTGACCATCCAGAGTTTACCAACCGGCTCATCTTGATGGCCCCTGGCTGCATCGAGGAGCAGGCCGACTACTTCAAGATGCCAGGGATCACCAAGATGGTCTCGAACTTCGGCGGGCCGGACTTCAACCTCGAGGAGCAGCGCCGACTGATCGCCAATCTGGTCCACCCGGATTTCGCGCCGCACATCCCCGAGGTCCTGGTCGCAGAACGCTTTGCCGTGGCGCAGACCCAGCCCAAGGATGTGCTGATGCGGATGCGCACACCCAACCTTGGTCCGCGCGTCGGCGAATTGCAGGTGCCGATCTTCGTGCTGTGGGGGCTCAACGACGAATTCTGTCCGGAAAGCGGCGCCCGGCATTTCCTGGATCGGTGCGCGGACGCCCGCTGCATGGTCTTTACCCGAACGGGCCATTGGGTTCAGGTTGAGCGCTCGGAGGAATTCAATCGATACAGCCTGGAATTCCTGCGTGGCTGATGGCTACCCGTTGATTCCCGAAGAATTGCCCAGCCAGTTTCGCGCCGCCATGCGGCGCCTGGCCGCATCGGTTGCCATTGTTGCCGCCAAGGGGCCGTCCGGCCCGGTTGGCATGGCAGCAACCTCGATCACATCGCTGACCGTCGACCCGCCAGCCGTTCTCGTTTGCGTCAACCGGGCCACGGTCCTGCACGGGCTACTTGTGCCAACCGCCGGCCTATCGGTGAACCTGCTTGCCCGCGACCAACAAGATGTCTCGGCCGCTTTTGGCGGCGGCATGCCGCAGGATCAACGCTTTGCCATAGGCGACTGGCGCGATGGCCCCGGCGGCCTGCCGGAACTTGCCAATGCACAGGCCAACCTCAGCTGCGTCATCGATGCAATGCTGGCCTATGGCACCCATTCGATCGTTATTGCCCGGGTCCTGAGTTGCTCGGTCAGTGAAGCGGTCGCCCCCTTGATCTATCAGGATGGAGCTTACCTGTGAGCCTGCGCGAAGACCTTGCGGCAGAACTGTATGCAGCCTTGCGCGGCCGCCATTCCGTTGCCCCGCTGATCGAGCGATACCCTGACCTGACCATTGACGATGCCTATGCGATCTCGCTTGGCTTCCTGGCCCGCCGCCAAGCTGATGGCGAGCGCGTGGTTGGGAAGAAGATTGGCGTCACCAGCAAGGCTGTGCAGGACATGCTCGGGGTCCACCAGCCAGACTTCGGCTTCCTGACTGACTGGATGCAGGTCAACGCAGAAATCGATCTTGACGCCAAGGCCATGATCGCACCGCGCGCCGAAGCGGAGATCGCCTTTGTGCTAAAGGAAAGCCTGAACGGCCCCGGCGTGACCGCGGCCGATGTGATGGCGGCGACCGATTATATCGCGCCCTGCTTCGAAATCGTCGACAGCCGCATCCGTGATTGGAAGATCGGGATCATTGATACCGTAGCCGACAATGCCAGTTGCGGCGTTTTCGTGGTCGGTGAGGCCAAGGCCGATCCCCGGGCGCATGACCTGCCCGGCCTGCATGTAACCGTGACAAAGAATGGCGCACCTCTGTCCGAAGGTTACGGCAGCGCCGTCCAGGGCGATCCCGCTCAGGCGGTTGCCTGGCTGGCAAATACGCTGGGCGCCTATGGCGTCACATTGGATGCGGGCGACGTGATCCTGTCCGGCAGCCTGGTCCCGCTTGAACCGGCGGTGAAAGGCGATGTTTTTGAAATGACCCTGCACGGCATCGGTACGTGCACGGCCCGGTTTGTCTAAGGAAGCAACATGGCACGCGTGAAGGCCGCAATCATTGGCTCGGGCAATATTGGCACCGACCTGATGATGAAGATGATCAAGTATCCCCAGAACATGGAACTGGCAGCCGTGGTGGGTATCGACCCTGCTTCCGAAGGGCTGGCCATGGCCCGCGAGCACGGCATCGCCACGACCCACGAAGGGATCGAGGGCCTGAAGAAGCTGCCCTGCTATGGTGAAATCGGCATCGCCTTTGATGCCACCTCCGCCTATGCCCACAAAGTCCATGACGAGGCGCTGCGCGCTGATGGCATCCAGGTGCTGGTGCATGTTCACCGGTGGGACGGTGAAGGGCCCGATCGCAGCCGGGGTCAGGTCGACCACCTGGATGCCATCAGCGCGCAGCGCCTCGTCATGGACCTTGTGGGCATAGGCACTGGTCGCATCGAAGGCGATGCCGATCTCGCCATAACAGGGCAGATTTTTGAGCCCGTCGATCCCTTCATGGGTGGTGGCGATCCCGTGCTGGCGGGCCATGGCCAGACCTTCGCTATCCGGGTCGATCCCCACGACAGCCGCCAATTCCATGTTCTGGGGATACTTGATCATCTTCATCATCAGGTCGGTGCCGATATTGCCCGAACCGATGATCGCGGCCTTTACCCGTGCCATTGCTGTTTCCTTAGATAAACCGAGCCGTGCAG
>JBJTNW010000015.1:0-15919 GCA_046074265.1 Chakrabartia sp. | reverse complement strand
AAGATGTCGGCAAAGCTGGGTGCGATGACGGCGCGAAAGCCGTACTGGTCGATGGCCCAGGGTGCGTGCTCGCGCGAAGAGCCGCAGCCGAAGTTCTTGCGCGCCAGCAGGATGCTGGCGCATTTGTAGCGTGGCTGGTTGAGCACAAAGTCCGGGTTGGGCTTGCGGGCGCTTTCGGGCACGCCGGGCTGGCCGGGTTGGTCGAGGTAACGCCACTCATCAAAGAGGTTGGGGCCAAAGCCCGTTTTGCGGATCGACTTGAGGAATTGCTTGGGGATGATGGCGTCGGTGTCCACGTTGGCACGGTCCATCGGGGCCACCAGGCCTTTATGAAGGGTGAATTTCTGCATGGTGCTTATTTCGCCGATTTCTCGATGGCAGAGCCGGCCTTTTCGATGTCCTGACCGATGCCGCGGATGGTGTTGCAGCCGACGAGGGTCAGCAGGGCAGCAAGCAGGCTGAAGCTGATGACTGTTTTCATGTGGTGCTCCTTGGTTCAGGCGAATTTGCGGACGTCGACGAAATGGCCGTGAATGGCTGCAGCCGCGGCCATGGCCGGGCTGACCAGGTGCGTGCGGCCGCCAGCGCCCTGGCGGCCTTCGAAGTTGCGGTTGCTGGTGGAGGCGCAACGTTCTCCTGGCTCCAGGCGGTCGGCGTTCATGGCCAGGCACATCGAGCAGCCGGGCTCACGCCATTCGAAGCCTGCGGCTTTGAAAATCTGGTCCAGTCCTTCACGTTCGGCTTGCTCTTTGACGAGGCCGGAGCCAGGTACCACCATGGCCTGTTTGTCGTTCTTGGCCACTTTTTGGCCGAGCTTTTTGACCACGGCTGCAGCTTCGCGCATGTCCTCGATGCGGCTGTTGGTGCACGAGCCGATGAACACCTTGTCGATGGTGATGTCGGCCAGTGGCTTGCCGGGCTGCAGGCCCATGTAGGTCAGTGCGCGCTCGATGGCGTCGCGTTTGACGTCGTCCTTTTCCTTGTCGGGGTCAGGTGTGTGGCCGTCGATACCCAGCACCATTTCGGGTGAGGTGCCCCAGGTGACTTGCGGCACGATGGTGCTGGCGTCGAGTTCGACCACGGCGTCAAAGTGGGCGCTGGGGTCGGATTGCAGCGTTTTCCAGTAGGCCACGGCTTGATCCCACTCCACGCCTTGCGGGGCGAAGGGGCGGCCCTTCACATAGGCCAAGGTCTTCTCGTCCACGGCGACGAGGCCGGCGCGGGCGCCGCCTTCAATCGCCATGTTGGAAATGGTGAGCCGCCCTTCAACCGACAGGTTGCGGATGGCCGCCCCCGTATATTCGATGACATGGCCAGTGCCGCCCGCCGCGCCCGTGCGGCGAACGATTTCCAGAACGATGTCCTTGGCAGAGACGCCGGGGCCAACCTCGCCCTCGACGCGCACTTCCATCGTCTTCGATTGTTTCAGCAACAGCGTCTGGGTGGCCAGCACATGCTCCACCTCGCTTGTCCCGATGCCAAAGGCAAGCGCGCCCAAGCCGCCATGGCAGGCCGTATGGCTGTCGCCGCAGACAATCGTCGTGCCGGGCAGCGAAAAGCCCTGTTCCGGCCCGACGACATGGACAATGCCCTGCTCTCGATCGGTCGCATCAATATAGCGAATGCCAAAAGCCGGCGCGTTCTTTTCCAGCGCCGACAATTGCGCGGCGCTTTCCGGATCTTCGATCGGTAGGCGATTGCCCGCCGCATCACGGCGTGGCGTTGTCGGCAGGTTATGATCTGGCACCGCCAAGGTTAGATCAGGACGACGGACCTTGCGTCCGGCAAGGCGCAGCCCCTCAAAGGCCTGCGGGCTTGTCACTTCATGGACGAGATGGCGGTCGATAAAGATCAGGCAGGTGCCATCGTCGCGGCGGTCCACAACATGGGCGTCCCAAATCTTCTCATATAAAGTGCGAGGGCGATCAGTCATGCTTCTGCCCTAGCCCGACCCGCGCGGCTCGAAAAGAGCAAAGCCATGTTTTTTGGGCACCTGCCCCAAAAGCCAGATCGCCGCCGGACCAAGCCCGCCGAGCCGGTGCCCGACCCGCCTTACATCTTGTTGGCGATGGCCTCCTTTTGCGCGGCGCTCATGCCCCGCGTATCGACATCGGACCGATCAATCGCATCTTCCTTGCGTTCGCCGGTTTCGCGCAGGCGATCTGCCTTGTTTTCAAGCGCATCCTGAGCATTTTCGGTCGTGGCGTTATCGGCCATGTCCTCGACATTATCAGCCTGCGCCTCATAGGCGTCGGCAACATTGTCGCCCAGAGTGTCATCGCCCTTGCCGCCACAGGCAGCGACCATGAGCACGGCCGGGGCCAGCGCGACTTTTATGAGTGACTTCATCATCTATCCTTCCAGCAAAGGGGAGAGCGCAAGGGCGCGCCGCCGCGACGCACGCTTCGCTCCGGACGGAACAAAGCGGTGGACGCCGCTTTTGTTCCTTGGCTCTTGCTGGAAAACGGGGCTCAGCCCGCTTTGGCGACCACGCTTTCGGGCAGATCCTTGCCAAAGACGCGCTGATAATATTCTGCCACCAACGCGCGCTCTGCCTCATCGCATTTGTTGAGGAAGGACAGGCGGAAGGCGAAGCCCGGATCTTTGAAGATGGCCGTATTCTGCGCCCAGGTGATGACGGTGCGCGGGCTCATCACGGTGGAGATATCGCCATTGATAAAGCCCTGACGGCTCAGATCAGCGACCTTCACCATATTGGCGATCAGCGCCGGGTCTGTTTCCTTCGCCTTGGCAGAGACGATATCGGTTTCCACCTGCGCAGGCAGATAGTTGAGCCCGACAACGATGTTCCAGCGGTCCATCTGACCTTGGTTGATCTGCTGCGTGCCGTGGTAGAGCCCGCTGGTATCGCCCAAGCCCACCGTATTGGCGGTGGCGAACAGGCGGAACCACGGGCTTGGCCGGATGACGCGGTTCTGATCGAGCAGGGTCAGCTTGCCTTCGGTTTCCAGCACGCGCTGGATGACGAACATCACATCCGGGCGACCGGCATCATATTCGTCAAAGACCAACGCGGTCGGCGTTTGCAGCGCCCAAGGCAAAAGACCCTCGCGGAACTCCGTCACCTGTTGGCCGTCGCGCAGGACAATGGCATCACGGCCAATCAGGTCGATACGGCTGATATGCGCGTCAAGGTTGATGCGGATGCACGGCCATTTGAGGCGCGCGGCCACTTGTTCAATATGCGTCGACTTGCCGGTGCCATGATAGCCCTGCACCATGACGCGACGATTATAGGCAAAGCCCGCAAGGATCGCGAGCGTGGTATCCGGATCGAAAACATAAGACGGATCAAGATCAGGCACGCGCTCATCGGCCTGCGAAAAGGCCGGGCATTCCATATCGATATCGATGCCGAACACCTCGCGCACATTGACAGTAATATCAGGCGCAGGGAGCAGCGTGGTGGACCCGGGCTGGACGTTGGGCAAATCGGTCATGGATCGGCGCGTCTTTTCATCTTGTCAGCAGATGCTTGCCCATAGGCCGCGGGCGCGGGCCAAGGCAAGGGCCATGCACCAAAGCGCGGGGCGATCAGGCAAAAGCCGGGGCGGTCCGCAGATGCTGATAGGCCTCGACGACGCCCTGAAGCTTTTTCTCATGTCGCCGGTCGCCGCCGTTACGATCTGGGTGATATTGGCGGACCAGTTCTGAATAGCGCGCCCGAAGCGCCTTGCGGTCGGCATCGACCGGCAGACCCAATGTGTCGAGCGCGCGGCGATCTTCAGTCGAAAGCGGGCGACCATCGGTCCGATTGCGCGGCATTGCCGCGTCCACCCGGCCTTTGAAGCGCGCTGAGATGGCATCTAGCGGATCATGGAAATCCGCCCAGCGCGGCGGACCATCGACGCCGGCGGTCGGGCGGAAGGCGCGCGCTTCCCGGTCCCAGCCGGCCATCGGCATTTGGGCTTCTTCAATCTCTTCGCGCGTCATACCCGCAAAATAATTATAGCCCGCGTTAAATTCGCGGACATGGTCAAGGCAGAGCCATTGCCAGTCCCCCGGGCCGTCGCCGCCGGGATTACGCCCTTGAGGGTCCGGCGCGCGGAACTCACCCGCTTCAGGGCAGCCCGGCCGCGCGCAGGGACGCTGCTGGCCGGGCACGCGGCCATGAAAGCGATCTGTGCGGCGCGTCTGATCGGTCACGCGACAGCAAGCGAAAGAAAGACGGACATGGCTTCCCCATGGCGAGAGAATTGCTAGAAGAAAAGCCATGAACGATCGCCCTATTGAAACCGAAATCACCCGCCGCCTGACCGAAGCCTTCGCGCCCGCCCGGCTCCTCGTCTCGAACGACAGCGCCAAGCATCACGGCCATCTGGGCGATGATGGCTCGGGCGAAAGCCATTTCTCGGTGGAAATTGAGGCAGCCGCCTTTGCCGGCGTTTCCCGGCTGGAGCGCCAGCGCATGGTGAACCGCGCTTTGGGCGACCTGCCCGGGCAGCGCGTCCACGCCCTTGCCATCCGCGCCCGCGCGCCGGGCGAATAAGCGCACACCGGGGCTTGCACCCGTCGCCGCATCGGGGGACAAGGCCAAAAGAGCGTTGGACCCAAGGAGAGCCGTAAATGACCCACCCGGTTGAAGGCACATTGTTGCCCGTCACGCATGATCTGGGCGCCTTTCAGGTGCGCCGGGTGCTGCCCGCACGCGGGCTGACGATGGTCGGGCCCTTTTGCTTTGTTGATCAATTCGGCCCGGGGACGCTGGATATTGGCCTTGGCATGGATGTGCGCCCGCACCCACATATTGGCCTGTCGACGGTTACCTATTTGTTTGAAGGCGCGATCGACCATCGCGACTCGCTGGGCAGCTTTGCCACCATCACCCCGGGCGCAGTCAATCTGATGACGGCGGGCAAAAGGATCGTCCATTCCGAACGCTCGCCGCAAGCCGAACGCGATAAGGGTGCGCCGATGTTTGGCATGCAGACCTGGCTCGCTTTGCCCGATGGCAAGGAAGAAATAGACCCGGCGTTTGAACAGGTCGCCGCTGATCAACTGCCGATCATCGACGCCAAGGGCGTCAAGGCGCGCGTCATCATGGGCAGCCTGTGGGGCGCAACCGCCCCCACCACCTGCCACGCCCCCACCATCTATGCCGATATCATGCTGGAGGCGGGCGGCTCTGTCCCCATTGATGCCGAAGCGGATGAGCGGGCGCTGATGCTGGTAGGCGGCAGTGCCGAGATTTCGGGCGAAGCGATGGAAGCCTATGCGCTGTATGTGCTGCGCCCCGGCATGGCGGGGACGCTGACGTCCAAGGCCGGCGGGCGGGTGATGCTGATGGGCGGCGCAGATTTCCCGACCGCACGGCGCGTGTGGTGGAACTTCGTTTCCTCCAAACAATCCCGGATCGACCAAGCCGTCATGGACTGGACCGAGGGCCGCTTCCCGATGGTCGAAAATGACCCGGAATTCATCCCGCTGCCTGAAACGCCGTTGACCAATAGCGACCCGATTTGAGCGGCGGCATGACGGGGAGCAAACAGCGGCTGGCCCTTTCCACGGGCGTGGAGCTGGATGTCTGGACGGCCGGAGATCCCGCCAACCCGGCGATCCTCTTCCTCCATGGTTTTCCCGAATCGCACCGGACATGGCGGCACCAGATGGCCGCGCTTGCCGACCGCTATTTCTGCATCGCGCCCGATCAGCGCGGCTATGCCGGGTCTGACAAGCCACAAGACGTCTCTGCCTATAAAGTGCCGATCCTTGTTGCCGATGTTCTGGCGCTGGCGGATGCGCTGGGCATCGCCCGCTTCACGCTTGTCGGGCATGATTGGGGCGGGGCGATTGCTTGGGCCACCGCGCTACGCGCGCCAAACCGGGTGGCGCGGCTTATCCAGTGCAATGCCGCCCACCCCTATGTATTTCAAAAGACGCTGATTTTTGATCCAGCCCAACGCGCGGCCTCGCAATATATCACCGAATTTCGGGAACGGGATATTGAGGCAGAAGTCGCCGGAAAGGGGCTCGACTGGTTTTTTGAGGACCGCTTTGCCAAAATTTCAGGCGGGCATTTAACCGCAGAAGACAAGGCGGCCTATCTGGCAGAATGGGGCCAGCCCGGGGCGCTGACAGGGATGCTGAACTGGTATCGCGCCTCGCCCATGGCTGTGCCCGCGCCTGACGCCCCTGCGGTTTCCACGCCGTTTCTCGACGCGCCCTTCCCCAAGCTTGCGATGGCGGTGCTGGTTATTTGGGGCATGAGGGATGAGGCACTGCTCCCGTGCCAGTTGGACGGGTTGGCCGATCACATCCCGGATCTTGAAATTGTCTGCGTTGCCGAGGCCGGGCATTTCATCCCTTGGGAAAAGCCCGAGGCAGTTTCCGCCGCCATTGCCGATTGGCTCGGCAGACGCTAAGCCGGGCTAAATGGGGTTGGCGACCCAGTTCACCTCTGCGCCATGCGGGTGCACCGTGGCCAGCGTTTCCGTCACCCCGGTCCCCGGCCAGCAGCGCAGCCGCAATTCTGCCATTGGCGCGCCGCTCGACTGAAATTCAAGGCTCAGCCAAGCCAGCGGGCGCGCCGGGGTTGCCCGCACGCCAGCGGCTTCGATCATGTCGCGCACGGCCATGCGGTCTTCAGCCGAAAAATATTGCAGGACAACCGAGTGGAAGATCACCCGGGTCCGCCCTTCGGCCTGAGGTTCGGCCAGCAAGGGGCCCAGCAGTTGCACCGCATCGCCGCGGATGACAGGGGGGTGAAGCGGGCGTGCAACCGCAATCGCGGTGCGCGCGCGGGTCAGCCGATCGCGCTGATCGGGCCAAATATAGGCCAGCAGCCGCTCGGCAATTTCAGGCTCGGCAATGGCGAGGGGATTAAGATCAAAGCCCACCCGGTCCAGCACAGAGACGTCTGACACATCCGGGTCTGCACCCTGCCAATCGGGCACCAGTTGCAACTCCGCCCGCAAATTGCCCGCAACCGCACCACCCAGCCGATAGCCATAATGGTCCATCACCAGGTTAAGCCCGCCGCTTGCGCCCAGCTCAATCCATTCCATGCGCGGGCCAAAGCGCCGCGCGATGCGCATCATGCCGGGCCAAAGTGCGGCGGCCCGACCGACCTCATTGGTCTGGGGCGGGCCCTCAAGCCAGGGGAGAAGCCACGCATCCCAAACAACCAGGGTGCGCGCGATGATGCGCGGCAAATCCCCAGATTGCTCCGCATAAAGTTCGCTCAGCGGCGGGTTTTTGTCTGTTCGGGCCAGCGCGTGCAGCGCCCCGGCGAGGCGCAGGGGCAGCGCATCGGCCAGGGGATCACCCGTCCAGTCGAGAACGCGCGACCCGGTCTGGGTTTCACGATCCATCACTTCGGCGAGCGCAACAAGGATTTCCGCCGTAAACGGCGAGCCGGCGGCCCGGCACATCTCCGCTTGCTGGCGGAACGCGGCGCGAATGCGATCAGTCATGCCGCCTAGCTTGCCCTCAATGCCCCACCCAAGTAAAGGCCGCCCATCATGCCGCAGCCAATCATCTTTGCCGTTCCCAAGGGCCGCATCCTTGAGGAAGCTCTGCCAATGCTGGCCAAGGCCGGAATTGTGCCCGAAGCCGCTTTTGGCGACGAGAAGAGTCGCGCGCTCAAATTTTCCACCAATCGGACGGATTTGAGCCTAATTCGCGTGCGGGCTTTTGATGTGGCCACCTTTGTGGCCCATGGCGCGGCGCAAATCGGCATTGTCGGCTCGGACGTGATCGACGAATTTGATTATTCCGAGCTTTATGCCCCGGTTGACCTGAATATCGGCCATTGCCGAATCTCGGTTGCAGAACCGGTGGAACTGGCAGCCACCGATGATCCGCGCGCCTGGAGCCATGTGCGCGTTGCCACCAAATATCCAAATTTGACGCGCAAGCATTTTGCCGCGCGCGGCGTGCAGGCAGAATGCGTGAAGCTGAATGGCGCGATGGAAATTGCCCCGGCTTTGGGCCTTTCCAGCCGGATTGTGGACCTTGTCTCGTCCGGCAAGACGCTGAAGGAAAACGGGCTGGTCGAGGTGGAAGTGATTGCCGAGGTTTCCGCCCGGCTGATCGTCAACCGCGCCGCCTATAAGACCAATGCCGCCGTTGGCGCGCTGGTTGACGCCTTCCGGGCGGCCGTGGATGCTTAGACTCGACGCCCGCGCCCCGGATTTTGCGGCCCATTTTGACGCGCTGGTCAATGCCCGGCGTGAGGCTGATTCGGATGTGTCGCGCGATGTGGCCGCCATCATCGCCCGGGTGAAGGCCGAAGGCGATGCCGCGGTGGCCGACTATACCCAGCGCTTTGACGGCCATGATCTGGATTGGCGGATCAGCCTAGAGGATTGTGCCGCTGCTTATGCGGGCCTTGCCCCTGATCTGCGCGCGGCGCTCGACCTCGCGGCAGAGCGGATCCGCATTTACCATGCGAAGCAAAAGCCGGCCGATAGCGACAGCGTGGATGCCGCGGGCGTCCGTGTTGGCGCGCGCTGGCGGGCGGTGGATGCGGCCGGCGTTTATGTGCCCGGTGGGCGGGCGGCTTATCCCTCGTCCGTGCTGATGAACGCCCTTCCCGCCAAGGTGGCGGGCGTCGCGCGGCTGGTGATGGTGACGCCAACCCCCAAGGGAGAGATCAACCCGCTGGTGCTGGCGGCCGCCCATATTGCGGGCGTGGACGAGATCTGGCGGATCGGCGGCGCACAGGCGATTGCCGCTTTGGCCTATGGCACCGAGAGCATCGGCCGTGTTGATGTGATCACCGGGCCGGGCAATGCCTGGGTCGCAGAGGCCAAGCGCCAGCTTTATGGCGTAGTGGGCATTGATATGGTTGCCGGGCCATCTGAAATTTTAGTGGTCGCCGATGGCCAGAATGATCCGGCATGGATTGCCGCCGACCTGCTGAGCCAGGCCGAGCATGATCCGACCAGCCAGTCGATCCTGATCACCGATGATGCCGCCTTTGCCGACAAGGTCGCCGCCGAAGTGGACGTGCAGCTCGCCGCGCTTGCAACCAAGGCAACCGCGCGCGCCAGTTGGGACGCCCATGGCGCCATTGTGCTGGTCGCCGATCTGATGGATGCAGCCTCGCTGGTCGATGCGCTGGCGCCCGAGCATCTGGAACTCGCGCTTGCCGATCCCGAGCCGCTGTTTGCCGCGGTGCGCCATGCCGGGTCGATTTTCCTTGGTCGCCACACGCCCGAGGCAGTGGGCGATTATGTGGGCGGGCCCAACCATGTGCTGCCCACAGGGCGGCGCGCCCGCTTTTCCTCCGGGCTTTCCGTGCTCGACTTTATGAAGCGGACGAGCTTTCTCGGCTGCTCCCCCGATGCCATCAACGCGATTGGCCCGGCGGCTGTTGCCTTGGCCCATGCCGAAGGGCTGCCCGCCCATGCCCGCTCCGTTCAGGAAAGATTGACCAAATGAGCCGCGCCCGTTCCGCCGCCCGCCTTGCCGCTGTGCAGGCGCTTTATCAGCAGGACATGGAAGGCACGCCGCTGGCGCCCTTGCTCCATGAATTTCACCTGCACCGGCTGGGCGCGACCATTGAGGACGCAACCTATGCCGACGCCGAAGTCGATTTCTTCAACGATGTGGTGAAGGGCGTTGATGCCCGGCGCGCCGAAATTGATGCGCTGATCACCGACAATCTGGCCGAAGGCTGGGCGATTGAGCGGCTCGACCGCCCGCTGCGCCAGATTTTGCGCGCCGGGACCTATGAGCTTCTGGCCCGCGCCGACATCCCGACGGGCAGCGTCATCAGCGAATATCTGGACGTCGCCCACGCCTTTTACGACCGCAAGGAAAAGGGCTTTGTGAACGGCGTGTTGGACGCCATTGCCAAGGCCACCCGCGGCTAAGGCGTCGGCTTAGTCGAGCTTGACCGTTTTCAGCCAATCCTTGACCGCCGGGCCAATATCGGGCCGGGCAAGCGCCAAGGCGATATTGGCGGTGATGAAGCCCGCTTTGTCCCCGCAATCATAGCGTTCGCCGTGGAATTTGACGGCGTGGAACGGCTGTTTGCCGATCATCTGCGCCATCGCATCGGTCAGCTGGATTTCGCCACCGGCGCCTTTTTCCTGCGCTTCCAAAATCCGCATGACATCGGGCTGAAGGATGTAACGGCCTGAGATGATAAGGTTGGACGGCGCGTCTTCCACCTTGGGCTTTTCAACTAGGCCTTTGACTTCGGTGATATCGCCTTGGGTCGCGCCCGGCGCGATCACGCCATAGCTGGACACCTTGTCCTTGGGCACTTCAAGCACCGAAATCAGATTGCCGCCAACCTGTTCATAGGCATCGACCATCTGCTTCATGCAGCCGGGGGAGCCGACCATGAATTCATCGGGCAGAAAAATGGCAAAAGGCTCATCGCCGATAATGTCGCGGGCGCACCAGATCGCATGGCCAAGGCCCAAAGGCTCTTGCTGGCGCACATAGGCGCAATTGCCCGGCCCGAGTCGGGTGGGGGCGAGCACAGACAAATCCTTGCCGCGGTCGCTCATCGTGCGTTCCAGCTCAAAGGCGATGTCGAAATGATCCTCGATCGCGCTCTTGCCGCGCCCCGTGACGAAGATCATCTGCTCAATACCGGCTTCGCGCGCTTCATCCACCGCATATTGGATAAGCGGCCGATCCACGACCGGCAGCATTTCCTTGGGCATCGCCTTGGTGGCGGGCAGGAAGCGGGTGCCCAGACCGGCAACCGGGAAAACGGCTTTTCTGACCTTGCGCATCACATCTCCCGAAAAATCGGCCCCTGAAAATGGTGCGGCGTCCATATCAGCGTCGCTCATGCAAGGGGAAGCCTTGACACCGATTTAATTGAGAGGATTATAGAACAAATGCAGAACATCATCGACTCATATCCTTCGCTTGCCCGGCTTAAACGCCGGATCGCCGCGCTTGGTCCCGCGCCTGAACAGAAGTCTTTGAAACGCATATCTTTTGGCTTTGCGCCCTTGGATATGCGGCTGGGCGGCGGGCTGGCGCGCGGCGCGGTGCACGAGTTGCTGCCCCGGACCGCGGGCGATGCAGCAAGTACGGCCGCCTTTGCGCTGATGCTGGCCCGCAGGGCAGACCCGGTGGCCCCGATTTTGTGGATCGCTGCCGACGCGCAATTGCGGGCGGGCGGTACGCCTTATGGCCCGGGCTTGGCCGAGTTGGGGATTGCCCCAGACCGGCTGCTGCTGGTGGCCGCCCCGGATGAAGCCGCCGTCCTCAAGGCCGCAAACGATGCGCTGGCCTGTGCCGGGCTGGGGGCGGTTTTGCTGGATATCGGGCCGGCCCGGCGGCTTGACCTGACCGCCAGCCGACGGCTGGTGCTGGCCAGCGAGCGGAGCGGCGTGACCGCGCTGATCCTGCGGCAGGGCGACGGCGCGATGGCAAGTGCGGCAGCCTCGCGCTGGCAGGTCGCGGCCGCCCCCTCAACGCCGCTCGCGGGTCAGGCCCCAGGGCGGACAATGCTGACCCTCGCGCTGCTGCGACATCGCGGCGGTGCCCAGCCTTTCGACATGATGGTGGAGTGGAATAATGACGACCAAGTCTTCTGCGCGCCGACGCTATTGCGCGATCTTTCTACCCCTGTTGAGCGCCGACAAATGGTTGCGTGAGCACCCCGGAGAAGTCGGCCCGCGCGCCTTTGTGGCGCGGGTGGCAGGGGCGATGCGATTATGCGCGGTAGATGAGATTGCCGAGATGCTGGGCCTTGCCCCGGGCATGGCGCTGGCCGATGCCCGCGCCCGCGTGCCCGATCTCATCAGCGTGCCGCATGATCCGGCGGGCGATGCGCACCTGCTGGAAGAGCTGGCAGACGCCTGTACGCGCTTTTCCCCCTCGGTCGCGATCGACCCGCCGGACGGGCTGACCCTTGATATAACCGGCTGCGCGCATCTGTGGGACGGCGAGGCCGGGCTGGTCAGTGCGCTGGCCGCCTTTCTGGTCCAGGCCGGGTTGAGCCTGCGGCTTGCTTTGGGCGACACGCCAGATCAGGCCCGGGCGCTGGCCCGCCATGGCGGCGAGATGCTGCGCGCCGGCCGCAAGATTCCGCCCCGGCACATCCATGATCTGCGCCCGGGCTATGCGCCTTTGGAACAAGCAGCACCGGCGGCAGACCTGCCGGGCGATGTGCGTGCCCTGCCCGTCAGCGCGCTTGAGTTGGAAACCGCAAAGATCACGGCGCTGCACCGCGCCGGGCTTGCAACGCTGGGCGATCTGGCGGCACGGCCGCGTGCGCCGCTGGCCGCACGCTTTGGGCAAGAGGCCGTGGTGCAGCTCGCCCGGATTTTGGGCGAAGAGGATCGACGGATCACCCCGCGCCGGGCAGCCCCGGCCATTTCCGTCGCGCGCCGCTTTGCCGAGCCGGTGGCCCGCACCTCCTTTCTCCAACAGGCCTTGCACGATCTGGCGGCCGAAGCGGCCCGCCAATTGGCCGCGCGCGGTGAAGGCGGGCGGGCCTTTGCGCTCGCGCTTTTCCGCAGCGATGGCGCAGTCCAGCGGCTGGAGATTGCCACCGGCCAGGCCACGCGCGATCCGGATCTGGTCCTGCGCCTGTTTGACGAGCGAATCGAAACCCTCGCCGATCCCTTGGACCCGGGTTTTGGCTATGATCTGATGCGGCTTGATATCGATCAGGCCGAGCCGCTGGCCGAAGCCCAGCCGGGACTGGCGGCGGCGGGGGATACTGGCCCGGCCATGGCGCAGCTGACCGATCGGCTGGCCGTGCGGCTGGGGTCGGCGCGCGTCCGACGGCTGGCAGCGGGCGACAGCCATATCCCCGAATGTGCGGGCTTTAGCGTGCCGACCCTGCATCCCGCACCCGCCGTGGCGCTGCCCGTGCCCAGCGGCGAGCCGCCCTTGCGCCCGGTGCGCCTGATGGAGCCGCCCCAGACGATTGAAGTTATTGCCGAAGTGCCCGATGGCCCGCCCCGGCGCTTTCGCTGGCGGCAGGAAATCCATGATATCACCGCCTATGAAGGGCCAGAGCGGATCAGCGCCGAATGGTGGACCCGGCGTGACGGAGCCGGACTGACGCGCGATTATTACCGGGTGGAAGACAGTGCAGGTCGCCGCTTCTGGCTGTTCCGCCACGGGCTTTACGGGTCGGAAAAAGCCCGGCCCGGCTGGTATCTCCATGGCCTGTTTGGATGAGCCGGGGCGGGCGGATACGGGCAGTGGGGCGATGGGGCCCCTTTATGCCGAACTTGCGGCCGCGACCAATTTCTCCTTCCTGCACGGCGCCTCGCACCCGGCCGATATGGTGGCCGAAGCCCTTGCGCTTGGCCAAAAGGGGCTGGGCATTGCCGATCGCAACAGCGTGGCGGGCGTGGTCCGCGCATGGCGAGCGCTGGCCGATCTGCGCGCGCGCGGCGAGGGGGAAGCCTTTCGGCTGGTCACGGGCGCGCGGCTTGTCTTTGCCGATGGCACGCCCGACATATTGGCCTATCCGACCAGCCGGGCCGGCTGGGGGCGGCTGACGCGGCTTTTGACGACCGGCAATTTGCGCAGCACCAAGGGTGGCTGCACCTTGCGCTTTGCCGATCTGACCGACGCGCTTGAGGATCTGGCGTTGATCGTGCTGCCGCCGGCTGCCGCGGCCCCGCTTTCGCCCGCGTCGCGCCCGGGCCATCTCCATTTGGCAAGCGGGGGCGCGCCTGCATTGCCGGGCCTGCTCCGCCTGCTCGCCAAGCGGACGCCGACGCTGTGGATGGGTGTCGCGCTTCACCGCACCGGGCGCGACCGGCGACGGCTGGCAGGGCTGAAGGCGCTCTCGGCAGAAACCGGCGTGCCGCTGGTGGCGATCAATGATGCGCTTTATGCCCGGCCCGAAGACCGGCCCTTGCAGGATATCCTGACCTCTATCCGTCTGGGTACCAGCGTGGATCGCGCGGGCCGGCGGCTGCTCGCCAATGCCGAGCGCCACCTGAAAACCCCGGCAGAAATGGCCCGGCTTTTTGCCGAAGCACCCGAGGCGCTGGCAGAAACCAGCCGCGTGCTCGACGCGATTGGCTTTGATCTTGCCCAATTGGCCTATGACTATCCGCATGAGCCGGTGCCCGCGGGCTTCACCCCGCAGGGCTGGCTGGAAGATTTGGTCTGCCGCGAGGCGGCGGCGCGCTGGCCGGCAGGGGTGCCCGCCGATATGCAAAAGCTGCTGGACGAGGAACTCGCGATCATCGGCCGGCTCAACTACGCCGCCTATTTTCTGACCGTGCATGATATTGTTCGCTTTGCGCAGGGGCGCGGCATTTTATGCCAGGGGCGCGGGTCGGCCGCCAATTCTGCCGTTTGCTTTGTGCTGGGCATTACCGCGGTGGACCCGGCGCGGCACAAGCTGCTCTTTTCGCGCTTCATGTCGGAGGAACGCCGCGAACCGCCCGATATTGATGTCGATTTTGAGCATGAGCGGCGCGAAGAAGTGATGCAATATATCTATGAGCGCTACGGCCGGCATCGCGCGGGCATCGTCGCGACGGTCATCCATTACCGCCCGCGCAGCGCGGTGCGCGAAGTGGGCAAGGCCCTGGGGCTGACCGAGGATATCACCCAGCGGCTCTCGTCCACAATCTGGGGCAGCCATGCGTCCAAGATGGAAGAAAGCCGTTTTGCCGAAAGCGGCTTTGATCCGCAAGCACCGGAAATTGCCCGGCTCAACCGCTTCGTCCAGCAGATTTTGCGCTTTCCCCGGCATTTGTCGCAGCATGTGGGCGGCTTTGTGCTGACCGAGGATCGGCTGGATGAAACCGTGCCGCTGCATAATGCGGCGATGCCCGGACGCACCTTTATCGAATGGGACAAGGACGATATCGACGCTTTGGGGCTGATGAAGGTGGATGTGCTGGCGCTTGGCATGCTGACCTGCATCCGCAAGGCCTTTGACATGATGGACGCGTTGCGCCGGGCACGGGGGGAAGAGGGGCCACCGCTCTCCCTCTCCACCATCCCGGATGATGACCAAGGCGTGTTTGATATGCTGTGCGCGGGCGACAGCATCGGCGTGTTCCAGGTGGAAAGCCGGGCCCAGATGAACATGCTGCCGCGGATGAAGCCGCGGACCTTTTATGATCTTGCCATTCAGGTCGCCATTGTCCGGCCCGGGCCCATTCAGGGCGATATGGTCCACCCCTATTTGCGGCGGCGGCAAGGGCGCGAGGCCGTGTCCTTCCCTTCCCCCGCGCCCCCGCATGACCGCCATGAGCTGCGCGATGTGCTGGGCAAGACACTGGGCGTCCCCCTGTTTCAAGAACAGGCGATGAAGCTCGCCATTGTCGCGGCGGACTTTACCCCCAGCGAGGCGAACCAGCTGCGCCGGGCAATGGCGACCTTTCGGAATATCGGCACGATCAATGCCTTTCGCGACAAGCTAATTCGCGGCATGGTTGCCCGTGGCTATCAGCAGGATTTTGCCGAACGCTGTTTTCGTCAGATTGAGGGCTTTGGTTCTTACGGCTTTCCCGAAAGCCATGCGATTGCCTTTGCCCGGCTGGTGTGGATTTCCGCCTGGATCAAGCATCATGAACCCGCTGCCTTTGCCGCGGCGCTCCTCAATTCTCAGCCCATGGGCTTTTACGCGCCCGCCCAGATTGTGCGCGACGCACGCCAACATGGCGTTGCCGTGGAAGCTGTCGATGTGAATAGCAGCCAGTGGGACAATCAGGCATGGGTGCGAAGCGACGGCCAGACCAGGCTGCGGCTGGGCTTTCGGCAGATCAGCGGCTTTCGGGCCGATTGGGCGACAGCCATTGTCGCCCATCGGCCCTTTGCCCAGTTGGAAGAGGTGGCGCGCCGGGCGCGATTGCCGCAACGGGCACTGCAGCTGCTGGCCGATGCCGATGCGCTGCGCAGCCTTGGGCTCGATCGGCGCGCGGCATTATGGGAAGCGCGCCGCACGCCAGATACGGAACTGCCGCTTTTTGCAGCGGCACAGGCGCACGAACTCGCG
>JBJTNW010000014.1:0-105247 GCA_046074265.1 Chakrabartia sp. | reverse complement strand
GCAAGCTGCCACCGCCACCTGCCGACGCCAAGCGCGTTCTGGATCCGCCGCCCTTTACTGGCACGGCCGCGCAAGCCGATGCCGGGGCCAGCCCCGATCAGAACAGCTGCAGCGTCTGCCATGGCGATGCCGCGATTGCCGGTGGGCTGAACCCCGATCTGCGCCATTCAGCGGCGTTGGGTAATCCCAAGCTGTGGCAGCAGATTGTCCATGACGGCCTGCTGAGCCAGAACGGCATGGTCGCCTGGAAGGACGAATATTCGGCCGAACAGATCGAAAATATCCGCCAATATGTCATTCGCCGCGCGAATGAAGATAAGGCGCTGGAAACCAGCGCGAAATAAGGCGGGGCTTGTCAAAGCAGAACAGGGGCGGTGGCGGTGAACGTCGCCGCCCCTTTTCTTTGGGAGGGTCAGCGTTTCAGCCAATCCGCCACATCAGCCGCGACACGGTTGGCCGCGCGGTTCAGCGCCTGGCCCGATGCCGCTGCATCAATGCGCGACACCGGCACGCGCGCTTCAAAACGGCGGGTGCGCACGGGGCGATCCGCCTCGCCAGAGATTGTGGCGTCATAAATCACCACGGCTTCGGCACTGCGTTCCTCAACATCAAAGCGCAGCAGCTGGCCCGACAGCGTGGCGCCGGGATCCATGTTGAACTGGCGGGGGTCCAGCACCGTCCGGCCGCTGCGCAGACGGATGGTTTCCGCCAATAGCCGCTGGAACAGACGCGCCGGTGGCTCTACCCAGACCGCATCCTTAACATAGGCAATGGCGGTCTGCCCCTGCGCCACCGGCAGACGCGTGGTGGCAATGGCCTGTGGCACCAAAGGCGTCATCACGGTCAACCGGTCGCCCGCCTGCACCAGCATGCCCTCATTCGCCGCCGGACGCTCATCCGGCGTTAGGTTCAACAAAAAAGGCGGCGCCTTGCCCGACAGGCCAAAGCTGCACCCGCCCAGCGCCATCGCTGCCGCGCCGATAAGAAGAAATTTGCGCATCATTTGCCTGCCTTTCCGCCCTGATATTCCGGCAATTTGGGTCCGCCGATCAAGGCCCCTGCCCCTTGCTGATCAATCTTGCTGGCAACCGAATTCAGCGATTCAGACATGGCGCGCAAATCCCGCACCAACTGCCCCATTTCCGGCAAGGTCTGGGTTGAAAAGGTGCGCAGGCCGGGCTTGGCCTCGGCCAAGGCTTCGTCCAGCGCCGCCATGCTGCGTTCGGCCGATCGGATGGTCCGGCGCAGGTCCTGAACCAGCGGGCGGCCCTCTTCGGACAAAAGCTGGTTCGTTGTTCCCGCCACTTGCCCAATTTGCTGGGCCGCGATCCCGGCTTCCTTGATTGTCACGCGCGCCTCGGAAATGCTGGCTTCCAGTTCCGGACCGCTGCGGGCAAGGTGGCCCGACACTTTGTCGACATTCTTCAAAATGCTGGAAATCGAGTTTTGATTTTCATCCGACATCAGCTCGGTCAACCGCTCTGTCAGCGTCGACAGGCGCTCAACAAGCTGTGGCGCGTTGTTGAGCAAAGCGCCAAGCCCGGCGGTCTTGGTGGGAATGGTGGGGGCACCTGCAGGACCCGGCTCTGTAATGGGTGGCGCGCCCTTGACCGCGCCGTTCAGCTGAATTTGCGACACGCCCGTAAAGCCAACCCCCTGGATAGAGGCGGTTGTTCCGATAAGGACGGGCAGGTCTTCATCCACGGCAATGCGCACGCGGACGAATTCCGGATTGGCGCGCCACAATTCAATCTGGCGCACCTGCCCCGATGGAACGCCGGCAAAGGTCACGCTGGACCCTTTGGCCAAACCTTCGACCGACTGGCGAAAGAAAATGTCATATTCCTTGGTGTTGCCGCCAGACAGGCCCGCAATCCAAAGGGCAAAGGCCAAGAGGGCGGCCAGCAGGCCCAGCACCACGCTTCCGACAAGCAGCTGGTTTGAACGCGTTTCCATAAGCCCTTCATGCCTCCTTGGCGGGGTGTCGATCAATGGCCGCTTGCGCGGCGCGGCCACGCGGGCCGTTAAAATAATCCTGTATCCAGGGATGGTCCGATGCCAGCAGCTCT
Organism: Chakrabartia sp.; assembly: GCA_046074265.1. Taxonomy (GTDB): domain Bacteria; phylum Pseudomonadota; class Alphaproteobacteria; order Sphingomonadales; family Sphingomonadaceae; genus Aquisediminimonas. Next base: position 103,178 of record JBJTNW010000014.1, on the reverse strand, counting down.
GGAATCGTGCCAACGGCAATCACCTTGTGATCCGCCATCACCGCCACCCGATCACATGTGGCGTGCAGCGTATCGAGATCATGCGTGATCAAAAAGACCGTCAGGCCCAGCGCGCGTGACAAATTGCGGGTCAACATGTCGAAAGCCGCGGCCGAAATCGGGTCCAGACCGGCCGTTGGCTCATCAAGAAACAGCAATTGCGGGTCCAGCGCCAAGGCGCGCGCCAGCCCGGCCCGCTTGCGCATACCGCCCGACAATTCGGATGGATATTTGGGCCCGGCATTGGCCGGCAGGCCCGCCATGATCACCTTATAGGCCGCAATTTCATCAAGCAGCGTCTGGCCAAGGCCGGGGTAAAATTCACGCAAGGGGACCTGAATATTTTCCGCCACGGTCAGCGTTGAAAACAGCGCCCCGCCCTGAAACATCACGCCCCACCGCCGCCGCAAATCAAGCTGCGTCTGCGCGTCTGCACCGGTCATCGCCTGGCCGAAAATCTCTATGTCGCCACCGCATGGCTCTTGCAGGCCAATAATCGTTCGCATCAGGACGGACTTGCCCGTGCCCGACCCGCCGACCACGCCCATAATCTCTCCATTGCGGACGTCCAGATCGACGCCGTCATGCACAATCTGGTCACCAAAGCGGTTGCAGATCCCGCGAATGCGGATGGCGATGGGGGCGTTCAAATCCATCAGATCCACCCAATCTGCGTAAAGAACACCGCAAAAAAGGCATCAAGCACGATGACAAGGAAAATCGCCTGCACCACGGCCGCCGTCGTTTTCAGGCCCACTTCTTCGGCATTGCCAGACACCTGCATCCCCTGAAAACAGCCCGTCATCGCGATAATCGCCCCAAAGACCGGCGCCTTTAAAAGCCCCACCCACAAATCGGTCAGCGGAATCACCTCCTGAAGCCGCTGGACGAAGGTCACGGGCGGAATTTCAAGCGAAATCCAGCAGAACAGGCCGCCGCCGATGATGGACACCACGGTCGAATAAAATCCCAGCAATGGCATCATGATGACAGCGGCCAACAGGCGCGGGATCACCAACGCCTCAATCGGGGACACGCCAATGGTGCGCATCGCATCAATTTCTTCGGTCAGCTTCATCGTGCCGATCTGGGCGGCAAAGGCCGAGCCAGAGCGGCCCGCGACCATGATCGCCGTCATCAAGACACCCAGCTCACGCGTGGTGATCCGGCCGATCAGGTTGACGGTCAGCACCTCTGCGCCGAACTGCTCCAGCTGGACGGCACCTTGTTGGGCGATGACGATGCCGATCAGGAAGCTCATCAGGCCAATAATGCCAAGCGCCGTCACGCCAACCAGCTCAAAGCGATGGACAACCGCGTTAAGCCGGATGCGCCGGGGATTGCGCGCAAGGTCCCAGCAGGAAATCAGGATCGCGCCAAAAAAGGCGACCAGCCCTTTAAACGTGGTGAGCGCCACCAGCGCTGCCGCGCCAATTTCGCCCACCACCCGCACAACGGGATTGAGGGGCTCTGGCCGGACCTGAACCTGACGCTCGGCCGAGTGGACAAGCGCCATCAGCCGCGTCACATCCTCGCGCGCGCCCAATAGGGGGGCACCGGTCCGTTCAACAAAGCGCTGGAGAATCCATGCGCCCACCGTATCAATCCGTTCCACCCCCGACACATCCAGGGCAACCGGCGCGTCGGCAAAGGCATCCAGCCGCTGGGGAAAGTCCCCCAGCCCGGCCAGGGTCAGGCGACCGGACACGCGCAGGCACAGCCCCGCCTCGCCCTGTTCTTCCAAAAAGGTCGCCATCTCTGTCATTCCGCTTACCCTGATGCATAACTGCTGGATCGGCAAGCCGGATTGGGCTTAAGGCAGCAGGATGCAACCGCTTTCCATTTTCGACATGGACAAGACCATCACCAAGGCGGCGACCTTCGGGCCGTTTCTTGGCTATGCGGTGCCACGCTATCGGCCGTGGCGCGTCGTGTTCCTGCCGCTCGTGCTGTTGGCGAGCCTGGGTTATGCGCTGAAACTGGTGAGCCGCGGCCGACTGAAAGAGATCAACCTTGCGCTGCTGATGGGTCGCCGCATCCCGGCCGAGGCGCTGACGCGGATTGCGCGGGGCTTTGCCGGCTTTACCTTGGCCCAAAACAGCCTAAGCGAGGCGCTGGCGCGGATTGAGGCAGAGCGCGCAGAAGGCCGCCGCGTTGTTCTCGCCACGGCGTCCTATGGCTTTTATGTTCGCGAGATCGCCAATCTTCTGGGCGTCAAGGATGTGGTCGCCACCAAGGCGCAGCGCGACGGGGTGTGGCTGTCCCCCCGGATTGACGGCGAGAATTGCTATGGGCCCGCCAAGCTGCGGATGCTTTTGGCGTGGATGGCAGACAAGGGGCTGGACCGAGACGCCTGCCATATCCGTTTCTTTTCGGACCATGCCTCGGATGCGCCCTGTCTCGACTGGGCGGATGAAGCCTTTGCAACCAACCCCCATAACCGGCTGCGCAAATTGGCGTCCAAAAAGGGCTGGCCGATCCTCGACTGGCGCTAAATCCGCGCCAGCGCCTGACTAAAATCAGCGATCAGATCGTCCGCATCTTCAACACCGATGGAAATGCGCACCATGTTGTCCGTAATTTCCAGCGCCTGTTTGCGCGCGGCGGGCACCGATAAATGCGTCATCGCGGCCGGGTGGCTGGCCAAAGTTTCTGTGCCGCCAAGGCTGACCGCCAGCTTGGCAAGGCGCAAGCCGTCCAGAAAGGCAAAAGCCTCTTTCTCGCCGCCTTTCAGATAAAGCGAAAAAGTAGAGCCGGCGCCCGTACAATGGCGCGCATAGATGTCGCGCTGCCGCTCGTCGCGCGGAAAGCCTAGATAGCCGACCCGGGCGACCTTGGGATGATCCTTAAGCCAGGCGCAGACCCGGGCGGCGTTTTCGCCCGCGCGGGTCATGCGCAGTTCCAGCGTTTCCAGACTGCGCAGCAACATCCAGGCGCTATTTGGGTCAAGGATCGTCCCCAACGTATTGCGCATCATCCGCACCGGATCGAGCAGCACCTTGCGACCAAGGGCGCCGCCCGCCACCAGATCGCTATGGCCGCCCGCATATTTGGTGAGGCTGTACAAAACCACATCTGCCCCATGCCGCAGCGGTTGGTGCCAAAGCGGGCCCAGAAATGTATTGTCGATCACGATGGGTGGGCGGACGGCATCATCGGCCCATAAGGCGTCGCGCACCCGCGCCACCGCTGCCACATCGACAAGCACATTGGTGGGGTTGGCCGGGCTTTCCAGATAGACAAGCGCCACCCGGCCCTTGGCTTGCGCCACCGCCACCGCCTGCTTGACCTCTGCCTCGGTTGCCCCCGCCGGAAAATCGACCCATTGGACGCCAAACTTGCCAAGGATGCGGCCGATAAAGGTTTCGGTCGCCGCATAAAGCGGGGCAGAGTGGACGATGACATCGCCGGGCTGGACGAAGCTGAGCAGGACGGTTGCGATCGCCGACATGCCCGACGAGAAACTTAACGCCTCTTCCGCCGCCTCCCACACCGCCAGACGATCTTCCAAAATCTCCTGATTGGGGCCATTGAAGCGCGAATAGACCAGCCCTTCCGCGCCGCCCGGCCGCTGGCCCGTCACCCCTTCAAAAAAGCGCTTTCCGGCGGCTGCATTTTCAAACACAAAGGTCGATGTCAGGAAGATGGGCGGCTTCAAAGCACCTTCAGACAAGGCTGGATCATAGCCATGGCCCATCATCAGCGTGGCCGGCTTCAGGCGGCGGCCCCCGATTTCAAGAATATCCTTATGCGGGCGGCGCGGCGGGGCAGGGTTGGTCATCCACGGGGCTTTCAGCGACGGACATGTCGCCTGCCCTTTACGCAGCCAGCGCCCCGATGATCCCGATAATGAACACGATCAGTGGAATTCCCGCCAGATCAAGCAGCAGCCCGGCCCGCAGCATCCGCGGCAGCGCGATATGCTCGGTTGCCCAGGCAATGGCATTGGGGCCTGTGCCAGACGGCAGCATGAATCCCCAGCTGGCCGCCATGGCGGCGCTGATCACGAGCAGCGCGGGGTCTGCCCCGGTTGCCACAATCAGCCCGCCCACCACCGGCATCACGCCCGAGGCGGTGGCGACATTGGAGGCAAATTCCGTGACGACGATCACGATCGCGACCAGGACCAAAGCGACGATTAGGGGGTTAACCGCGCCCAGCGGCTTTAACGCCTCACCAAGCCACAGCGACAGGCCCGACGCGCTGATCCCCGCCGCCAACGCCAAGCCGCCGCCGAACATCATAATCACGCCCCAAGGCGCCCGATCTGCTTCTTTCCAGATGAGAAGCGGTCGGCCCGTGCCATCAGGCACGATAAACAGCAGCAGGGCGACCAGTATGGCAACCGTCCCATCTTCCACCATGCCATCGGGCAGGCGCTCCGCCACCAGCGGCAAGAGCACCCATCCCAAAACGACCAGCAGGATCAAGGGCACCAGCCTTTTCTCGGCGGTTGACCACGCGCCGACCGCGCCAATGCTGGCATGGGTGGCAGCGGCATCAAAGCCATGGTCGGCGACGCGCTGGACGCGCATGAGGATCAGCCAGCAAATGGGGAGTGCCGCCGCGACAATCGGCAGGCCATAAAGCGACCAGGTCAGAAAGCTGATTTGATAGCCGACGCTTTTTTCAATCAGCCCGGCTGCAATCGCATTGGTGGGCGATCCAACCAAAGTGCCCAGCCCGCCAATTGAGGCGGCAAAGGCAATGCCCATGGGCAGCGCCCCGGCCAGCCCTTCGGTGTCACCTTCTGGCGTCTGGTTGGCGCGCAGCACCGCGACGGCAATCGGCATCATAATGAGCGCGGTTGCGGTGTTAGACACGATCATCGAAATCATCGCCGTCGCAACCATGAAGGCCATAAGCAGCGCACCCGCAGATGCCCCGCCCCGCGCCAATATCGCCAGCGCAAAGCGGCGGTGCAGCCCGGTGCGCTCAATCGCCAGCGCAATAAAGGCCCCGCCCAGCACGAGAAACAGGATGGGCGAATAATAAGCCGCAGCCACCTTGTCGGCCGTCATCACCCCCATGAAGGGAAAGACCACAAAGGGCAGCAGCGCGGTGATCGTCAGCGGCAGCGCCTCTGTCATCCAGAGGATCGCCATCAGCACAACCAGCGCGCAGGTGCGCCAGGCCAGCAGCGCCATGCCCGCCGGAGGCGGCAGCAACAGCATGACCGCAAAGGCCAGTACGCCGCCGATCAGCCCCCATTTTTGCGCCATCCTGCCTTCCCCCTTTTTGTCCGTCAGCCGGGCAGCCCGATCAGCGAGATCTGGCGGCCATAGCCGGGTTCACCCTGATGCGTTGCCCGGCGGAAACTGTAGAAGCGCGCGGGATCGGCATAAGTATCAAGCCCGAGGGCCGCGACCCGGGTAATTCCGGCCGCCGCCAGCCGGTGCGTGACATAGCCTTCCAGATCAAACTGGAAATGATCGGGCCGGCCGGGCGTGAAGAAGCGCTCATTTTCAGGATCGGCCGCTTCAAAGCGGCGGGCAAAACCGGCATCCACCTCATAAGAAGCGCGGGCAATGCACGGGCCAATGGCCGCGCAAATCCGGCTGCGGTCCGCACCCAGCCTGACCATCGCCTCGATCGTCTGGTCGGTGACACCGCCTAGCGCGCCTTTCCAGCCGGCATGGGCGGCGCCGACAATGCCGGCCGCGACATCTGCCAGCAGAACCGGCGCGCAATCTGCCGTCAAAATACCGAGCAACAGGCCCGGGCGGTCGGTTACCAGCGCATCGGCATGCGGCCGCTCCGCCAGCGGAACCGCGCGATCCACATACACGGCCTCTGCCGAATGCACCTGAAAAACGGTGGCCAGATCGGCCCCCGGCAAAATGGCAGCCGCCGCACGGCGCCGATTTTCCGTCACCGCGGCCGGATCATCCTCGGACCCGACACCCACATTAAGCCCGGCATGGACGCCGGTGGAGACGCCGCCACGCCGGCCCAGAAAGCCATGCGGCACGGGGCCAAGCGGGACGGCAGTGAAAATATCGATCTGGTCCATCACCCGGCCCTAGCCCATCGCCGCGGGCTGGGGCCAGCCAGAACCGGTCAGCGCCATTGCGCGGAAAAGGGCCCCCATCTCGCTCGGGTGGGTCAAGCGGCGATGCGCTTCAGCAAGCTCTGGCCCCCGCGCGGGATGCGCACGCGCCAAAGCGGCGGTGCGCTCGGCAATGCCCAAAAGGCCTAGAAAATCGCCTTGCGCGACCGGGCCGTGGATAGCGGCCCCGCTCATCTGCGCCATGGCGGCCAGCGTCGCAAAGTCGACATGGGCGGTCAGGTCATGCTCGCCCGGCGCCTCGAACGGATTGGCAAAGCCATGGGCCTTCACCGCTTGCAGGGTCTCGCCAAGCGCCGGGCCATCATAGCCATAATCAATGACCAGCGCCGCGCCCCCCTGGGCCGCAAGCCGCTTGGCGAGCGCTCGAATAATCGCGACTGACGCGGGCGAGCTTTCGATGATGCTGCCCGGCGCGGCTGTCCGCAACGCCTCAGGCACAATCTCTTCCGGCACGGGCTTGCCTGCGATGGGCAGGAATATCGTGTCCTGACAGGCGACCAGCCTTTCGTGCCAGCTCTCCCCCCGGCAGACGAGTTGATAGACCGGCAGCGCATCAAAAAATTCATTGGCGACGATCAAGAGCGGCCGATCCTCGGGCAGGGTCGTCACATCGTCATGCCAGGTGGCGTCCGGCACGGCGGCCGCTTGCGCCGCACGCAGCGCCGGGCTGGTTTCAACAAAATGCACCTTGGGCTGCAATCCGGCTTTGGCCATCGCCCGCAGCGCGTCCTTGGCCAGCGTCCCGCGGCCCGGGCCAAGCTCTACATAATGCACATCGGGGCGGCCCGCCCGGTCCCATAGGTCCGCCAGCCACAGACCGATCAATTCGCCAAACATCTGGCTGATCTCGGGCGCGGTCACAAAATCGCCTGCCGCGCCCAGTGGATCGCGCGTGGCATAATAATGCGCGTTGGCCGCGGCCATAAACTGGGCAACCGGGATCGGCCCACCCAGCGTGATGGCGCGCGCCAGCCGTTCGGCGAGGAGCGGCTCAGGCGTCGCTTTTGGGTCCGTCAAGATTTTCCATCCGTTCGCGACGACCCTTGGCAGACAGGATCAGATACAACCCCACAAATACCATCGGCACGCTGAGCGTTTGCCCCATGGTCAGGCCAAATAGGCCGTAAACGCCCACATCGGGCTCGCGCACCGTTTCAAGGCCGAACCGGAAAACGCCCATCCACAGCACAAACTGCCCGGCAAGATACCCAGGCTTGGTCCGCGCATCGCTTTTCCAAAAGAGCAGCGAGAGGAGAATGCCGAGCGCCAAGCCTTCCAGCCCCGCCTGATAAAGCTGGCTGGGATGGCGGACAATCTCTCCCCCGCCCGGGAAGATCATGCCCCAGGCAACCGTCGTTTCACGGCCCCAAAGCTCGCCATTGACGAAATTGGCGAGCCGCCCGAGGAAATGGCCGATCGGATAGACGACCACCAGATAATCAAAGATGCGCAGCCAGTTGAGCTTGTTGGCATAGGCAAACCAAGTCACGCCCAGCATCACGCCGATCACCCCGCCATGGAAGGACATGCCGCCTTCCCACAGCTTCAGGATGCTTTCGGGCTGGCTGAGCATTTCGGGCCGGTAGAATAGCACATAGCCAATCCGCCCGCCCAAGATGATGCCGAGCGTGGCATAGAAAACCAGATCCTCGACATGGCGTTTGGTCATCGGCGCGCCGGGCCGCGCGCACAGCTTGTTCAGATACCACCAGCCGACCAGAATGCCGGTGATATAGGCAAGGCTATACCAGCGGATCTTGAAAAACCCCAGATCGACCGCGACCGGATCGAGCCCAAGGCTCTCCCAGCGGACGGCGGACGTAGCGTCAACAAGCGTGGCAAGGATCAAGGCTTTTCCCCTCAGGATTTGTCCCTACATAGAGGGCACGAACCAGAAGACAAAGGGAGAGATTCGCATGCCATCTGAATTGGACCTGCGCATTGAAAAGGCGACGGCGATGCTCACGGGCCCCGGCGCGCCAATGGCGTTGACCAGCTTCAAGTCACATGGCGTCGACCTGCCGATGATTGCCGCCGCGCCGCCGGCGCTGCCCCAATATTTCGCCTATTTTTGTGCGCAGCATGGCGATGCCGAACTGATCGTGGATGGCGCCCAGCGCCTGACCTTTAAAGAAACCTATGCCGCAGCAGACAAGGTTGCCCGTGCGCTGGTGAAGCTGCACGGCGTCAAGCGCGGAGACCGCGTCGGCATTGCGATGCGCAACGCGCCGAGCTGGATCGTCCTTTACATGGGCATTTTGATGGCGGGCGGCTGCGCCACGCTGCTCAACGGCTGGTGGCAGGGCAGCGAACTGGCAGCCGGGATTGAAGATGTGGGCGCCAGCCTGGTCTTTGCCGATGCCCCGCGCGCCCAGCGCCTGGCCGATGCCGACTATGCGGGCCCGGCCAAGATTGTGACGCTGGATATCGCTGCCCCGCTGGCGACCGCGCTTGCGCCGGTTATCGGCAGCGACGACCTTTCTGATGTGATATTGCCCGAAATCACGGGCGATGATCTGGCAACCATTTTGTTCACCTCGGGCTCGACCGGCCAATCCAAGGGTGCCTTTTCCACCCATCGCGCGGTGGTGCAGGGCACGTTCAACTATATCGCCCAGGCACTCGTCATGCTGCAATTGGCGACGGAGGACGGCACCGTATCGGAAGACCGTCCGCCGCACGCGACGCTGCTCACCGTCCCGCTGTTCCATGTGACGGGCGAAGTGCCGGTGATGCTTGTCAGCTTCGCCATTGGCCGCAAGATTGTGATGATGCCCAAATGGGATGTCGTGAATGCAATGCAGCTGATCGAGCGCGAAAAAATTACCAACTTCACCGGCGTGCCGCTGATGAGCTTTGAAATTATGACCCATCCGGACCGTCATAAATATGATCTGTCGACCTTGCAGGGTCTGGCCGGAGGTGGCGCGCCGCGCCCGGTGGAGCATGTGAAACGCATTGCCGATGAATTCCCCACCGCGCCGCCGGCCATTGGCTATGGCCTGACCGAGACCAACGCGATTGGCGCGGGCAATTATTCCACCAACTATCTGGATAAGCCCAATTCCACCGGGCTGCCGACCAAGCCGCTTGTCGATATGGCGATCTTGGATGATGCCGGAAAGCCGGTGCCGCAGGGCGAACGCGGCGAAGTGTCGATCCGTTCGGTCGCCTTGTTTTCAGGCTATTGGAACCGGCCCGATGCCACCGCCGAGTGCATGACGTCGGACGGCTATTTCCGCACGGGCGATATCGGCTATCTCGACCCGGACGGCTATTTGTTCATCGTTGACCGCAAGAAGGACATCATCATCCGTGGCGGCGAGAATATCAGCTGCCAGGAAGTGGAAGCCGCGCTCTATGAGCATCCGGCGGTCGCCGAGGCCTGTGTCTTTGGTCTGCCCGAAGAACGGCTGGGCGAAGTCCCCGGCGCAGTTATCTACTGTCATCCGGGTACCAGCGTAGACGAAGCCGGGCTGGCCGAGTTTTTGAAAGAGCGGATCGCCGCCTTCAAAATCCCGACCAAGATCTGGTTTGAGCCGACCAACCTGCCCCGGCTGGGGACCGAAAAGATCGACAAGGTTTTGCTGCGCAAAAAATATCGCGACATCTGGCAGCAGGCAGCGGCCGCATGACGATTGACGCTCCGCTTCACCTGCCCTGCGGCGCAACGCTGCCCAACCGCCTTGCCAAGGGCGCGATGACCGAAGGCTTAGCAACGCCTGAGGGCGTGCCCACTCCGGCGCTGGAGACGCTGTACCGCGTCTGGTCAGAAGGCGGGGCGGGGATGCACCTGACGGGCAATGTCATTATCGACCGCGACCATCTGGAGCGGCCGGGCAATGTCATCATTGATCGCGCGCCCGATGCCGAGATGATGGCCGCGCTGACCAAATGGGCCAAAGCGGGCACGGTCGGCGGCAACCATCTGTGGATGCAGATCAGCCATGCCGGGCGCCAGACCCAGACCCTTGTCAACAAGACGCCCAAGGCACCGTCCGCGGTTCAGCTTGGCCTGCCCGGCGGGCAATTTGGTATGCCGGTGCCGCTGACAGGAGAAGAGATCCGCGATCTTATCCAGCGCTTTGTGATTGCGGCAAGCGCCGCCAAGGCGGCGGGCTTTACCGGCGTGCAAATTCACGCAGCGCATGGCTATCTGATTTCCCAGTTCCTGAGCCCGCGCGCCAATCAGCGCAGCGATGAATGGGGCGGCAGCCTTGAAAACCGCGCCCGCTTCTTGATGGAAACGGTCAAAGCTGTCCGTGCCGCTGTGGGGCCTGATTTTCCGGTGTCCGTAAAGCTCAACTCGGCCGACTTCCAAAAGGGCGGCTTTGCCTTTGAAGACAGCCTGCAGGTCGCGCGCTGGCTGGAGGACGCGGGCGTCGATCTGCTCGAAATCTCGGGCGGGTCTTATGAGCAGCCGCGCATGATGGACCTAGACGGTATGGAAGCGGTGGAGGACCAGAAGGTCGCCGCCTCGACCGCCGCGCGCGAAGCCTATTTTGTCGACTTCGCCAAAGCCATGAAGGCCGAGCTTAAGAAAATGCCGCTGATGGTGACGGGCGGCTTCCGCACCCGCGCGGCAATGGACCATGCGCTCTCTACCGGCGCGGCAGACCTGATCGGCATTGGCCGGCCCTTGTGCGGTGCGCCGGACGCCTGTCAGCATTTGCTTGACGGCGCGGCTGAAATTCCGCGCTTTGAAAAGCAGTTGAAGCTGCTGCCGGGCTGGCTGCGCTGGATGGAGCGGTTCAACGCCGTGCGCGCGCTCGCGGGCTTTGGCGTCCAGTTCTGGTATTATGCGCAAATCTGGTCCTTGGGGCAGACCGGCAAAGTTGATTTGAAGAAATCGGTTTTTGCGGCGATGCGCGAAGTGGATGCCCGCAACCGCCAGATCATGGCCGCGCGGCGGCCCTAGCCGCCAATGAGCTTTGGGGGAGGTGGCGGGCGGCCCCGTTCGCCGCTAGGGACAAGGCTATTATGAGCCTTCCTGCCAACCACCCCCCAATTGCCCCGCGCCGTATTGGCGTGTTGTTGATGAACCTTGGCACGCCCGACGCGCCCGAAACCGGGCCGGTGCGCCGCTATCTGAAGCAGTTCCTCTCGGACCGGCGCGTCGTCGAAATCCCGGCCTTTGTCTGGCAGCCGATCCTCCGGCTCTTCGTGCTGACAACCCGGCCCGCCAAATCCGCCCATGCTTATGCGCAAATCTGGACCGAGCAAGGCTCACCGCTGTCAGTCGTCACGCGCGATCAGGCGGCCGCCGTGCAGACGGCCTTTGGCGATGATGTGCTGGTTGACTGGGCGATGCGTTATGGCAACCCAAGCATTGAAGACCGGCTGGCCGCGATGAAGGCTGCCGGGTGCGACCGCATTCTGATCGCCCCGCTCTACCCGCAATATAGCAGCGCGACGACGGGCACGGGTTTTGACGAAGTCGCCCGCATACTGGGCAAGATGCGCTGGCAGCCCGCCCTGCGCACGCTGCCGGCTTATCATGATGACCCCGCTTATATCGGCGCGCTCAAAGCATCGGTGGAAGAAGGGCTGAAAGCGCTGCCTTTTGCGCCCGATGCGATCCTTGCGAGCTTCCATTCCATGCCGGAACGCACGCTCCATCTGGGCGATCCCTATCATTGCCATTGCCAAAAAACGGCGCGGCTTTTGTCTGAAGCCTTGGGGCGCGATGTTCTGGTCTCCTTCCAGTCTAAGCTGGGCCGCGCCAAATGGCTGGAGCCAGCGACCGATGCGACGCTTGCCACCCTGCCGGGCAAGGGCGTGAAGCGGCTTGCGGTCATCGCCCCCGGCTTTTCGGCGGACAATCTAGAGACGCTGGAAGAAGTCGCGCTGCGCGGCCGCGAGACCTTTGAAGAGGCGGGCGGGACAGACTTTGCCTATCTTCCCTGCCTCAATGCCAGCGCGCCCGGCATCAAAATGCTGCACGCCTTACTTTCGCGTGAACTTGCGGGCTGGCTTGCGCCGCAATAGCCCTATGTCCCTGACCAGTCCGAAAAGGAGCGTGCGATGGGACGAGTGGCGATTGTAACCGGTGGAACGCGAGGCATTGGCGCGGCAATCAGCTGTCGCCTCAAAGACATGGGCATGACGGTTGTCGCCAATTATGCGGGCAATGCCGAAAAAGCCCGCGCTTTCGAATCAGAAACGGGCATTCGTACCTATCAATGGGACGTTGGAGACTTTGATGCCTGTCAGGCTGGCTGCGCTCAAGTGGAAGCCGAAATTGGGCCGATTGATGTCCTTGTCAACAATGCCGGGATCACCCGCGACGGCACGCTTTTGAAAATGACCTATGAGATGTGGGACGAGGTGATGCGCATCAATCTGGGCGGCTGTTTCAATATGGCAAAAGCGGTGTTTCCAGGAATGCGCGAGCGCGGCTGGGGCCGCATCGTCAATATTGGCTCGATTAACGGGCAGGGCGGCCAATATGGGCAGGTGAATTATGCCGCCGCCAAATCGGGCATCCATGGCTTTACCAAGGCGCTGGCGCAGGAAGGCGCGAAATTTGGCGTGACGGTCAACGCGCTCGCCCCCGGCTATATTGATACCGATATGGTCGCCGCCGTGCCGGAAGATGTGCTTGCCAAAATCGTCGCCAAAGTCCCGGTGGGGCGGTTGGGCCAGGCCGATGAAATTGCACGCGGCGTCGCCTTTTTGTGCGGCGAGGAGGCGGGCTTTGTCACGGGCTCTACGCTGTCGATCAACGGCGGCCAGCATATGTATTGAGCCGCCAGATGCAGGGACCCATAAAGCGCTCGGTGACGATTGCCGGGCATGAAACCTCGATCAGCCTTGAGCCGATTTTTTGGGAGGGGCTGCGCGCGGCGGCGGCGGAGGCCGCGCTGCCGATCAACGCGCTGATCGCGCAAATTGATGCGGAGCGGATCGCCAGCAACGATCCGCCCAACCTCGCCAGCGCCATCCGCGTCTGGCTTTATGCGCGGTTGAGCAACACGCGCGCCTGACCGGCAATCTGGGCGAGCATCGCCGTACTGGGTGCGGCTGTCGTCCGCGCCCGCTCGACCATGGCGCGGAAGGCGGCGATGCGGGACGCGGCTGTCTCTTGCCATTGGACAACGGCTGCCTGCGGGTCCGCCCCGCCAAGGCGACCCAGAAAATCAAGCCGCATCGCCTGAAAGTCGCGGGCCAGCCCCGCCGCCAATAGCCGCTCCCACGGGTCGCGCGGATCAAGCTGCATGGCCGTGCCTTGCGCCCAATCAAGCCCCAGCGCCGCCCCAATAGCCGTGAAGGCGCGCGCCGTGACCACGACATCCACACCGCTGCGGGCCGACAGGGCAGCAATGCCAATCGCGCCATCCAGCCCGGCCAGCCGGACCAAAGGCGCGACAAGTTCTGGAGGGGCGCCGGCACCTGCCAGCCGCTCGCCAAAAGCGCGGATCTGGCGGCGCGTTTCTGCCGGCAGCAAATCCTCAAGCGCCGCGCCCAGCACCGCGACCGCCGGGCGATAGGCGGCAATGGCCCCGGCGGCGCTGCGGCCGGCCACGGAATTGCGCAGAATATCGGCCATATGGGCGCGCAGCTCGATCGCCAATTGCTCAAACAACACCAGCCTTGTGTGTTCGGCAATCTCTGCCTGTTCAATCGCCTGCCACAGCCCCGCCAGATCATATACCTGCTCGGCAATAACAAAGGCTTCGGCCACATCGCCAAGCGTCGCGCCTTCTTCTTCCGCCAGTTCAAACGGGTGGATCAGCCCCATGCGGTTGACAAGGCGATTGGCAATTTTGGTGGCGACAATCTCGTCGCGCAGGCGATGGCCGAGGATCGCGGCGCGATGGGCAGACCGCATGGCAGCGGGAAATGCCGCCAGCAGATCTGCCTCGGTCGCCGGATCTTTGCCCAGCGACCCGTGCTCAATCGCCGCTTGCAGCGCAAGCTTGGCGGTGGCCATTAGCACCGCCAGTTCAGGACGGGTCAGGCCGTGGCCATCGGCAGCGCGGCGCAGCAGCGCTTCGTTGCCGGCCAGCCCTTCCACCGCGCGGTCAAGTTTGCCAGCGGCCTCAAACCCTTCGATCAGGCGAATCTGGGCAGGCACGGCATCGGCCCCGCCGCGCTCGGCGATAGACAAGGCCAGCGTTTGCAGCCGGTTATCTTCCAACACCAGATGCGCGACATCTTCTGTCATGCGGACCAAGAGGGCGTTGCGCGCCGCTTCTGTAAGCTGCCCGGTCGCCAGATCGGCGTTGAGCGCGATCTTGATATTGACCTCATTGTCCGAACAATCGACGCCCGCTGAATTGTCGATGAAATCGGTATTGATGCGTCCACCCTTGAGCGCAAAGGCGATGCGCCCGGCCTGGGTGACGCCCAGATTGGCCCCCTCGCCGATTACCTTGACGCGCATCTCTTCAGCATTGACGCGCAGGCCATCATTGGCACGGTCCCCGGCGTCGGCCTGTGCCTCGCTCGCGGCTTTCACATAGGTGCCAATGCCGCCGAACCACAGCAGATCGGCCTCGGCCTTGAGCAGGGCAGAAATCAGGGCTGCGGGTTCCAGAGCTGCCGCCTCTACGCCCAATAGCGCCTGCATCTCCGCGCTGAGTGGGATCGTCTTGGCCGTCCGGGCAAACACGCCGCCGCCCTTGGAAATCAGCTTGGCGTCATAATCTGCCCAACTGGAGCGCGGCAGCGCAAAAAGCCGGGCCCGCTCTGCCCAGCTTGTCGCCGGATCGGGATCGGGGTCGAGGAAGATATGGCGATGGTCAAAAGCCGCGACGAGCTTGACCGACTGGGACAAGAGCATGCCATTGCCAAAGACATCGCCCGACATGTCGCCGCACCCGATGACGCGGACGGGGTCTTTCTGAACGTCTACGCCCATTTCGGCAAAGTGGCGGCGGACCGACAGCCAGGCACCGCGCGCGGTGATGCCCATGGCCTTGTGATCATAGCCCACCGAACCGCCGCTCGCAAAGGCATCGCCCAGCCAAAAGCCCTGATCGAGCGCGATGGCATTGGCCACGTCTGAAAAGCTCGCCGTGCCCTTGTCGGCCGCGACGACAAAATAGGGATCATCGCCATCATGGCGGACAATCGCTGCCGGCGGCACGACCTTGCCCGCCACCAGATTATCGGTGACGGAAAGCAGCGCGCGGATGAAGATGCGGTAGCTTTCTGTCCCTTCGGCCAGCCACGCCTCGCGGTCCGCCGGATCAGGCAGCATCTTGGGATAAAAGCCGCCTTTGGCGCCGGTTGGCACAATCACCGCATTTTTGACGCGCTGCGCCTTCATCAGCCCCAAAATCTCGGTGCGGAAATCATCGCGCCGGTCCGACCAGCGCAGCCCGCCGCGCGCGACCGGCCCGGCCCGCAGATGGATGCCCTCAACCCGCGGCGCATAGACAAAAATTTCGCGCCAAGGCTTGGGGTCCGGCAAGCCGGGGACCGCCGCGCTGTCCAGCTTGAACGCCAGCGCCTCTTGCCCGGCCGGCACAAACATATTGGTGCGCAGCGTCGCCTGGATGACCGCGCGATAGAGCCGCAGGATGCGATCATCATCCAGCGCCGCAATCTCGGCAAGCCCGGCTTCAATCGCTGCTTCGGCCGCGCCGATGGCGGCATCGCGCCCTGTGGCTGCTGGGTCGTGGCGGGCGCGGAACAGCGCGATCAACGCGCCGGTAACGGGCGCCGCGCGGCGCAGCGCCTCTGCCACTGTTTGCAGCCCATAGGCGAGACCCGTCTGACGCAGATAGCGGAACAGCGCGCGCAACAGCACCGTGGCCTCGGCATCCAGCCCGGCGGCAACCATCAGCTGGTTGAACCGATCATTCTCGGCCCGGCCTTCAAGCACCGCTTCAAGCGCGGGTTCCAGAAGCGCGGCCCGGGCATGGACCGCTTCGGCCGACTGGCCATCGGCCAGCGCCAGAACGAAGCGATGGATATGGCCAAGACGGCCGGCCTCGCCCAGCGCGGTCGGCAGTTCCTCCATCACCCGAAAGCCAAAATTTTCAAGCGCCGGAACCGCATCTGACAAGGCAAGGGGGGAAAGGCTATACAGTTTCAGCCGCAGCACGGCGGCAGCATCGTCTGGCTTGCGATAAAGGCGGGCCCCGCGCGATGCCGACCCCTCAAGCGCGGCGATACGGGCAATGTCGCGCGCGGCCTCATCGGCCCCCGCGCCTTCGCGATAGGCGGCCGGAAAAGCATCGGCATAGCGCAGGGCAAGCCGGGGGGCGCTGGCCGCATCGGCGTGCGCCAAAGCCGCTTCCACCGCCGGACGCCAGCCCCGCACCATCTCTGTCAGCGCCGCATTCAGCGCGGCGACATCGGGCAGAGCGCCGCCATCACGGATGTCAATTGTCAGGCGGATCAAGACAATGCCGCTCTCCTCCAGGTCCATTGCCCAGCTGAGCAGCGGCGCCTGGGCGGCCCGGCACACCAGCTCGGTAATCGCCTGTCGCCGCGCGGTCGACAGCTCATCCCGGGGCAGCCAGACAAAGGCATGAAGATGCCGGGCAAGCGGGCTGCGGGTAACGGCGATGCTAGGCCGGGGCCGATCTGCCAGCGACATCGCCGCCAGCGCGACTGCTTCCAGATCTTCGGGCGCCATGGCGATCAGCAGGTCGCGCTGCAAGGCGGTGACCGCATGGGTCAGCGCCTTGCCGGCATGGCCCGCTGGATCAAAGCCCCGCTTCTTCTGCAACGCAGCAAGGTTCTGGCGCAGGACCGGAATATCGCCGGGCGCGGCGTGCATGGCGGCACTTGTCCAAAGCCCGGCATGGAGCGACAGCCCTTCAGCGCTGGGCAGCACGACCAGCTCAATGGGAACCCGGCGATGCACCGTGGCGATGCGGTTGGATTTGAGCAGCAAGGGGGCCGCGCCGCCTTTGGCAAAATAATCCCGCGCGCGCCGGCACGCAGCGGCAGATAAAAGCGGCGGCCCGGCAAGACGACAAATGCCCAGCGGCTCTGCCAGCTGGCCATCGGCATCGACTTGAGCATGGCCCAGAAGCGTCAGCTTGTCCTGCGCGAACCAGCGCAGCAAAGCCGCGCCTTCGCGGTCGGTATCGGCCAGCCGGGCGGCATCCCGGTCCAGTTGCGCGCGCAGCGACGGCCAATCGGCAACGGCGGCCCGCACTTCTGCCAGAACATCGCGAAGATTTTGTTCAATCCGGTGCCGGACCCGCGCATAGGCCCGCTCAACCTCCAGATAGATGACCGACTCCGCCGTCCCGATGCCCCGCGGACCCAAATCGATGAGCGCCCCTTTGGGGCTGCGGGTGACGCCGATAACGGGGTGAAGAACCCGGTCCACCGCCAAGCCGTGCGCTGCGATTTCCGCCGCCACCGAATCGACCAGAAACGGCATGTCGTCATTAACGATGCCAATCCGCATCCGCCGCCTTGGGCCCTCGCCCGCAATGCTTTCCAGCAGGAGGCTGGGCTGGCCCGGCGGGCGGTGCGCCAAAGCGCGCATCAAAAAGGCGGTCGCCGCTTCTTGCTCGTCTGGTCCAAAGCCTTGCAACTCGCCCGGCAGCGCATCTTGCACCAGCAGATGGCCAAGCGGGATCGACAGGGTTTTAGGAAGCGATGCGGCACTGGACGCCATAACAAAGTCTCGCCTGTTCTGGAGGCACCCTTGGGGTGCGTCGGACAGGGTGAATATGGACCCCGACCGCCGCCTTCTCAACCCCCGGGAACGGCGCTTGCGGCTTAACCTTTAGTCATGTCGGTAGCAGCGATCAGCCCCGCCCGCCGCGGCGTAGCCAATCTGTGACGGGCGCCTCACGCCAAAGCGGGCGGGCGGGCCGGGTGCGCAGCAGGCCATCCTCGGGTACCGTGACCAGCGCGAGACGGGGCGAAAGGGCCTGGCCTGCCCCTTCCTTCCAGTTGATCACCCCAAAGACAAAATCGACAGCGGCGCCGGTGCGCGAAAAGGGCAGCAAAAGCCCGCGATACAGCATCTCAACGCCGCAATGGTTGACAAACTCTGCCTCAAAGCCAAGCGCCGTCCGGCTGGCGATCACCTGATGGCACCGGTCTGTCAGGCGCGAGATAAGGGATCGGGCCGGCACTTGCGTCATGGCCAGATCACGGCTCGACAGCCCGGCTTCGGCGCGCAGCAAATCACCCACAAAAGAAATGGCAACCGCCCCGCCAGAAAAGTCGATGAGGATCGCATTGGCGGCAAATTCGGGCGGCGGCGCTGCATCCAGATCGGCGATCAGCGGAAGCTCGCGGCCTGCGAGCAGCTCGGTCCAGAAGCGATGGGCCCGCACCTGAAGGCGCCGCTCGTCACGGCCGATAAAGGGCGGCAGCTCTGCGCCCGGGTCCAGCGATGCGCTGGTCCTCCGGCCGGTATCCTGATCGTCGCCTGCCCCTTGCATTGCCGCCCTTTCGCCTGCCCCGCGCGCCGGTTGTGCGCCGGGCCCGTTACAATTGGGTTAAGCCCGGCACATAAAACCGCCCGGCCCGGCCGTAACGTCAAGCGCACGTCTGGCCCGCCCTGACCCAAAAGGCGATTGACACAGGCATTTTGACCCTCTTTGGATAAGCGAAACTGATACGGAGAGACGCGGCATGAATTTCCAGTTTTCGGAAGAAGCAGAGGCCCTGCGCGAACAGGCACGGCGCTTTCTGGAAGACCGGTCGGGGCGCGACAAGGCACGCGCCGCGATGAACGCCGGAACCGGCATAGATCAAGCCCTTTGGGCAGAGATTGTCGGGCTGGGCTGGACGGCGCTGCGCATCCCCGAAGAGCATGGCGGGCTGGGCCTGTCGGTGCTGGAATTGTGCGTGCTGGCGGAAGAAATTGGCCGCGCCGTCTCGCCCGTGCCCTTTACCTCATCGGTCCTTTTGGCAACCGAAGCGCTGATCGCCGCCGGCACCGACGCGCAAAAGGCCAAATGGCTGCCCAAGCTGGCCGACGGATCGGCCATTGGCGCCGTGGCGCTGGCCGAAGGGACGGCCCCTCCGGGCACGCGATCGCAGATCAAGATTGCGGGCGGCAAAGCCAGCGGCACCAAGGCCCCGGTTCAGGATGGCGCGCTTGCCGACTTCATCATCTTTGCCGGCGCAGACGGGCTCTATCTGGTTGAGACCAAGGCCGCGGGTGTTACGGTTGAGGCGGTGGAGACGATTGATCTGGTCCGCCGCTCGGCCCGGCTGACGCTGGCGGATGCGCCGGTCGAGGCGCTGGATGGCGGCCGTGCCGCGCTGGAAAAGTTCCTCCAATCCTCGGCGGTCCTTTTGGCCTTTGAAGGGCTGGGCGGGGCGGATGCCGCGATGGAAATGGCGCTGGCTTATGCCAAGGAACGCGTGGCCTTTGGCCGCAAGATCGCCGGCTATCAGGCGGTCAAGCACCGGCTGGCCGATATGTATATCAAGAACCAGCTCGCCCGCAGCCATGCTTATTATGGCGCTTGGGCGCTTTTGACCGACGCTTCAGAGCTGGTGCAGGCGGCGGCCGGCGCCCGGCTGGCAGCGATGGAGGCTTTTCAATTTGCAGCGGAAGAAAATGTCCAGCTGCATGGCGGCATTGGCTTTACTTGGGAAAGCGACTGCCAGTTTTTCTACCGCCGGGCGCGGCTGTTGAAGCTGATGCTTGGTGCCAAGGCCCATTGGGCCGACATTCTCGTGCGCGCGCTGGAACAGCGCAACACGATGATGGCCGCATAACAGGAGACGGACGATGGATTTCGAAGATACACCGGAAGAAGCCGCCTATCGCGCCCAGGTGCGCGCCTGGATCGAGGCGAATAAAGATGCGCTGCCCGAAGGCGATCATGCCAGCCGCGCCGAATCGGTTGCTGCCGCCAAGAAGTGGCAGGCCCGCAAATATGAGGCCGGCTATGTCGGCATCACCTGGCCCAAGGCCGTGGGCGGTCAGGGCGGCACCGCGATGCAGCAGATCATCTTCAATCAGGAAGAGGCACGCTACAACGCACCAACCGGGCTTTATGCCATTGGCCTTGGCATGTGCATCCCGACCGTGTTCACCCACGGCCTCTCGCCCGATATCGCCCAGCGTTATGTGCCGGTGGCGATGAAGGGCGAAGAAGTCTGGTGCCAGCTCTTTTCAGAACCGGCCGCCGGGTCTGACTTGGCCGGCATTCGCACCCGCGCCGAACGCGATGGCGATGAATGGGTGATCAACGGCCAGAAGGTCTGGACCTCGGGTGCCCATTTGTCGGACTTTGGCATTGTCGTCACCCGCACCGACCCCAATGTGCCCAAGCACAAGGGCCTGACCATGTTTATCGTCGACATGAAGGCGCCGGGCGTCGAAGTCCGCCCGATCAAGCAAATGTCGGGCGGCAGCGAGTTTAACGAAGTCTTCTTCACCGATGTCCGCATCAAGGACACGCATCGTCTGGGTGAGGTGGGTGAAGGCTGGAAGGTCTCGCTGACCACGCTGATGCACGAACGCCTCGCCGTTGGCGGCAAGCCCGCCAGCGCACCGGGCGTGAAGGAAATGATTGAACTCGCCAAGGCGATCGATCTGGCCGAAGGCAATGCGCTGGAACAAAGCCATGTCCGCGAACGGCTGGCCGATGCCTATATCGCCGATCAAGGCATTGCCCTGACCCGGATGCGGACGATCTCGGCGCTGTCCTCTGGCCGCACGCCGGGGCCGGAATCGTCGATCTCCAAGGTCGTGGTTGCCAAGACCATGCAGGACATGGGCGCCTTTGCCGCAGACCTGTGCGAAAGCGCCGGGCTGATGATGGGCGAAGATGCGCCCAATGTGCCGCACCTGTCGCGCTTCCACACCAGCTATATCGGCTCGGCCGGCCTGCGCATTGCGGGCGGGACGGACGAGATTTTGCGCAACATCATCGCCGAGCGCGTGCTGGGCCTGCCGGGGGAAATCCGGCCGGACAAGGACATTCCGTTTAGCGAGGCGACCAAGCTGGGGCTGTAAGGCCGCGCCAAAATCATGGGCGCGCGGGTTCTGCCCGCGCGCCTATTTTTTTGTCAGCCGCACGCCCAAGGGCGTCATCTCCTCCACCGCCAAAACGCTGTTGGCCAGCCTTTTGCCGCGCACCTCAACCATCGCCCCCAATAAATCTTCGCGCAGGTCCTCCATATTGAGGATGCAAAAGCGGCTGCCGTCCATCAGCAACAGCGCCAGACCAAAGGTCGCTTCCCAGCAGAGCAGCCCTGTGAGATTTTCTGTGGCGCCAAAGTCCATGGCCGCCTCCCCCCAGTGAAGCCCTTGCGGTGCGCCCCCGCTTGGCTTCACTGATCCGTTGGTGATCGGGGAGGTAGTAGACCGATATACCTCGGTCCTGTGGCCTTTGGGCGAGAAGCCTTGGACATACGCCACAGGCTCCCCGACCATAGGGTCAGGAAACATGATGCCAAACGGTGGACATCAGCCGGGTATATGGCGGGCTACTACACCCCCAAGAGCCGTGCGTGGCGGCTCCAAGGCGGACTATCGGTCAGTTCAGCGGCGGTGGCAAGAGGGGGGCTATTGCCGCACCACCTCCACCAAGGAGGGGCTTTGCCGGGCGCTTGGGCCGGCCTATAGGCGCGGCATGACTCACGCGCCTGCTCGCCCGAATGCGATTGCCAACTGGTTGTTGGCGGTTGCCAGCCTTGTCTTTCTGATGGTTGTGGTGGGCGGCATTACCCGCCTGACAGAATCCGGCCTGTCGATCACCGAATGGAAGCCGATTACCGGCGCCATCCCCCCCCTGACTCAGGCAGATTGGGAAGAAGCGTTCCGCAAATATCAGCAGATCCCGGAATATCGGCTGCTCAATCAGGGGATGAGCCTGGCCGACTTCAAGTTCATCTTCTTTTGGGAATGGGTCCACCGGCTGCTGGGCCGGGTGATCGGACTGGCTTTTGCGCTGCCGCTCCTCTGGTTTGCCGTGCGGCGTGCCATCCCCCAAGGCTATGGCCTGCGGCTGGTGGCCTTGCTGGCGCTGGGCGGGCTTCAGGGGGCAATTGGCTGGTGGATGGTCGCCTCGGGCCTCGTCGATCGCACCGATGTTAGCCATTATCGGCTGGCGACGCATTTGTTGACGGCCTTGTTCATCCTGTCTGGCCTTGTCTGGACCGCGCTGGACCTCAAAGCCCTTGCCCGAGATGCCAAGGCGCGGCCCGCGCGGCTGACGGGCTTTGGCGTGGCCGTCGCAGCGGTGCTGGCGGTTCAGCTGCTCTTTGGTGCCTATACGGCGGGCCTTAATGCGGGCCTTGCTGCCAGCGACTGGCCGTTGATGAACGGCAAGCTGCTGCCCGAGCCCAATTTGTCGGGCAGCGCCTTTCATGTGCTGACCAATGATCCCTTCATTATCCACTTCGTCCATCGCTGGTGGGCATGGGTGGCGGTGGTGGCGCTGGTGCTTTTGGCACGGCGCGCCAAGGCGGCGGGCGCGCGCCCGGCCTCTATCGCGCTTCACAGCGCCTTTGGCACACAGATCCTGCTGGGCATCGCCACGGTGATGACCCATGTGAACATCCTGCTTGCCGTGCTGCATCAGGCGGTGGGTGCGCTGGTTGTGGCCAGCACAATCTGGTGCCTGCACGCCATTGGCCAGCGCCCGGCCCAAAAGTGAGATTGCTCCGCCGGTATTATTTTACCCGTTTGAAGACGCCCGCGAATCCTTGACTTGAGGGCCGCTTGCTGCAAAAGGCCCGTCATCGCCGCTGGTCGCAAGGCCAGCGCGTTTTTGTTTTTCCGTCAAGAGGACGCACTTTTATGAAGGCGCTCACCCGTCTGACCAAACCGGCCAAGCCGGCCGAGGTCGAAAAGCAGTGGCATATCATTGATGCGGACGGCCTTGTCGTCGGCCGCGTTGCCACCATCATCGCAAACATCCTGCGCGGCAAGCACAAGCCGAGCTTCACCCCGCACGTCGATTGCGGTGACAATGTCATCGTCATCAATGCGGACAAGGTGCGCTTCACCGGCCGCAAGCTGGGCCAGAAGGTCTATTACAAGCACACCGGTTATCCGGGCGGCATCAAGGGCGTGACCGCCGGCAAGGTGCTGGAAGGCCGCTTCCCCGAGCGCGTGCTGGAAAAGGCCGTGGAACGCATGATCCCGCGTGGCCCGCTGGGCCGCCAGCAGATGCGCAACCTGCGCCTCTACAACGGCACGGAGCATCCGCACGCCGCCCAGAACCCCAATGTCATCGACGTTGGCTCGCTGAACCGTAAGAACAAGGTGGGTGCATAATGTCCGACACCGATACCCGTCAGTCGCTCGCCGATCTGGCAGAGCTCACCAACACCGCCGCGGCGGCCGCTCCGGCTGCTGAAGCGCCTGCCGCCGAAGCACCGGCTGCGCCTGTTGTCGCCCAGCCCGCAGCCCCGCTGCGCGAGCGCGAAGTCGATGCGCAGGGCCGTTCCTATGCAACCGGCCGTCGTAAGGACGCCGTTGCCCGCGTCTGGGTTAAGCCCGGCACCGGCAAGATCACGATCAATGGTCGCGATCAGGAAGTTTATTTTGCGCGTCCGACGCTGCGCCTCGTCATCAACCAGCCCTTCGGCATTGCCGACCGCGCTGGCCAATATGATGTGATCGCAACCGTTAAGGGCGGTGGTCTTTCGGGCCAGGCCGGTGCGGTCAAGCACGGCATCAGCCAGGCGCTGACCAAGCAAGAGCCCGCGCTCCGCTCGGTCGTGAAGGCCGCTGGCTTCCTGACCCGCGATAGCCGCGCTGTTGAACGTAAGAAGTACGGCCGCGCCAAGGCCCGCCGCAGCTTCCAGTTCTCGAAGCGCTGATACGAAAAGTCACTTTTTCGTATGGAAATCAAGGGGTTGCGAGAAATCGCAGCCCCTTTTTCTTTGTAGCAGAATCGTAGCAGAATCGCAGAAACGTTGACGTTACGGGTTCTCGGAAATAGCAGTATCGCAGCAGTCAGGGCATCTTCTGGGGGTCTGCGGTGGCTTATTACGAGAACAAGGTCGAGCATCTCGGCGGCGATCTGATTCTATATCAGCGCAATCTCGCCACTGCTGCGCCCAACGTGAAATCACACCGCAAGCCTAAGTGGTATATGAAACTGCGAGTTGGTCCACGAAGGATCATCAATCGCAGCACGGGTTTGACGCACTACGAAGAGGCGTATGCGTTTGCTCGAAAGGAATACAACAGACTGACGAACGCTGTGGCGCTGGGTCACACGCTTGATGACTACACATTCGAGAAGCACTGTGACGATTGGTATCAACGCCAGATCAACAACGGTGTTTGGAAAGCAGATCGTCAGCGTTGGTATAAGAATCAATTAGCTCGCTACTACAAAGCGTATTTTCGATATGCAGACGGCACCTCGATGCGCCTCAACGATATCACAGTTGAGATAGCACAAAATTATTGGGATTGGCGGATCGCATATTGGTCAACGCATCAGGGGGAGAAGCTAAGCGATTACAATCCAAAGCGACGCAAGGCGAAAACAACGTCCGCAAAGAACGTGGCGAAAGTACCCGCGAAAAAGACGCTTCAGATGGATCAGGCTGCGCTCAATATGATCTTCACAGATGCGAGAGAGCGCGGGCGCTTGCAGCAGGTCTTCAAGATGAAGCCACCTCAAGACAGCCGTCCGCATCAGCGCCGCCCGCACTTCGAACCCGACGAACACCGATCGATGACAGCTTATCTGCGAAGCTACCGCGACGTGATCGGGCACTTCAAAGACGACAGGGCGAATGCCTGGCATAACTCTTCAACCACGATCTTCATGTCGTTGATCATTGCATCTTCATTTTTAATAATCATAATATTCTCCGTTTATTTAAGTTGCATTAGGTTTCATTTGAATTTCAACAGTGCTTCATTGCATTGTTGATATCCCCTTTTAACATATGAATGATGCCTTTTGGGGTAATCATCATCTGTGATATGGTCTGGCATCAAAGGGGAAGGCGATGGCTGAAACATCTCGAAAAAGACGATTCTTTATCTATGCGCCGCCACTTAAGGGCGCGCGCCCAAGCCGCAGAAAACCGCCTGCGCCACCCTTCCTGAATGCCGAGCCCTGGCAATGCTCAGTGTATTATTACTGGTGGGAGTATCTCAGGAGGCACGAAGGCTATCGCGCTACATGCGAAGCGGGCGGCAAGGGCGCATATGCTGCGCTCTATGCTGACTTAGGCAATGTGCATGAGGGCGATTTTTGGTCGTGGTGGGTGAAGCACGATGTGCTTTTTGCCGAGCCCATGCCAAGAGAGGTTTCGGTCGTAGCAAAAGGTAAGAACATTAATCACGCTGCCAGAGACGTGATCTATCTCAGTGTTCCGCTGGAAAACACACTTAAACTATCAACGCTTCAGTTCAGGCGCTTGATCGAAAAAAAGCTGGTCAAACGTGACCGCAGAAACATGCCAAGCGAAGCGCGCTACAAAGTCGCGACCAAGCCAATCTTGCCGTCATTGCATCTGCATCTGAAAGTCTGGGATGCTCGTCGTGACAATCCCGATGCCACGCTGGAAGAGCTGGCTGACATGACGGGGGTAGATTACAATCATGTCGTGAACGGCGAAACTTTAGCCATTCGTGCAATCAATCGGTTGCCAGACAATGACATTCGTATGGTTCTGAAGCGGCGCAAAGAACTTGTTGTCCAGCGGCATCTTCGCATTGCCGAGCAATATATCGAGAATGTCGCCGAACACGGCACATTCCCCTTACGCTCAAAGCGTTGACCGATTTGTCTGTTAACAGAAGAACGAAACAGACATGGCAGGAAATCGGTAGGAATATCAATGTGAAGGATTCAGAATCGCATTCTCGGAACAGGAGAATGCGATCATGTCGTCACTTGCGAAACTTACGATTAAGCCTGTCACTCGACAGACCAAACTTAGCCCAATCGAAGCCCGTCGAAACAAGTTGCTGACTGCAATCAACGAGCAGATGGAAGTCGCTGAAGCTGCAATGCGTGGCGAGCAATATGCTGTCACGGCACCGCGATGGACGAAGAATGAAGCTGGCGAGAGGGTGCGTGTGCAAAGGCAGAAGGTCGTGCGTTCGTGGTTCTTCGAACAAGATGGTGGATTCTATGTGCAGTGTAAGTATGGGTCTAAGCCAATCTCATTGAGCAAGGACGGCAATGCCGTCTTTGTGAAACAGCTTGTCGATGTGAAACCCGTGCTTGAAACACTGCGTTCTGCGGCGGCAAATGGAGAACTGGATGCTTATGTCGCAATGGCTATCAACGCACGGAAATCTAGTGATAAATCGACTTAATAGCCAAGACGCATCTGCGTAGCAGAATCGCAGCAGAAATATTCTTCTTATGTATAAATTACTGTGTTTAAAGCATTTTTTTAACGGTGCTGTTCTCGAAGCGCTAATCGCAAACGATCCAGCATTTGCTGCAAAAAATGGGGTCGCCAGAAATGGCGGCCCTTTTTTTGTATGTCTGGCAATATCGGTTGGTGCGCCCGCGACTATTACAGGTTGAACCGGACGGGGGCGTTAGCGTTGGACCGCTGGGCGTGCCGGATAGAGAATTGCGGCACAGGAAAGTCTGTTCCAAGAGGCCTCGGTCAGCGCCAGGACCTGAAAAAGGCCTTTGACGTTTTCCGAGATCTGCTTCTTGCGCTCGACGTCCTTTTCCGCCGATAAGAGCTGTGAGCGTTCGATCAGCATATTGTTCTGAGCGGCCAGTTCGGCCTCACGCCGCTGACAAAGCTGATAGACATTCCGGAAGGAAGCGCTCTGCTGCGACGCACCGGTTGCTCCTTGTTTTGGCGAGGCGCTCGCTGGGGGAGACTGGGCAAAGCCCGATCCGGCCAAAACCATCAGCGCAAGGGCAGCGCCATGGCGTGTTTTCAACATTTTCAGCCCCCTTCGGAACACAAAAAAGGCCGCCACCGAGGTGGCGGCCCCATTTGGGGAGTGAACGCTGTTACCAGCCGATCGCAAAGCCAACACGGCCACCCGCGCTGCCATTCTTGTTCAGGCCACCACCAACGGCACCCGTCAGATAGACATTGGGGGCCAAGCGCGCGGCAGCTGTCATCGCAACAGCCTGAGCGCCCTTGTAAAAGCCAACGTTGCCCGAGAGCGAGAACTTGGTGTCCGGCAGGATCACCGAACCACCCAGCGCAATCGCCGTCGCTGTCGAGCTGGCAATCTGGTTGCGCAGCAAATTATCGGCAGCAATGCGGTCGTTGGTTTCGGCGGCCAACGAGGCCTGAACGGCCGTCAACTGACGGACGTTAACCGCATCGGTGGGTGCCGTGCCATCAGCAACGCCCGTGATCTTGTTGCCGCCATTGTTCAACCCGGCAGCAGTCAGCGAGACAGTCTTGCCACCCGCCGACACCACCAACCCTTCGGCCGCGAGCGTTGAACTGGCGGTGAGGGCCGTAATGTCGGTGTCACATGTGTCGGTGTCAGAGACATCCGTGCATGTGGTCGTCCCGGCATATTTCGAGAAGTTGAGGCCATTGGCGCTGTACGTCGTATCCCGTTCCACAACGGCTACGCTCCCGGCAACCGGATCTTCTTCTGTTTCGCCAGGCGTTAGGGTCGTGGGACCGTCACTGACGATATTGTAGGCCGAAATATAATAGCCAACGCCGTCCTCAGACGATGAGCCAGCATTAAAGCCCGCTGCCGACAGCGTCGCCGGAGCAGCTTCAACGGGCGGCGTGGCCTCGGGATCTGCGGCGATCGCTGGGTCAAAATTGTAATCCAGACCCGGCGAAAGAAGAATTTCATAAAGGCCAACGGGCGGCGGCGGCGGCGGCGGATCAGCAGCCTGAGCAACACCCGCAGACATCAAAGTCGAT
Organism: Chakrabartia sp.; assembly: GCA_046074265.1. Taxonomy (GTDB): domain Bacteria; phylum Pseudomonadota; class Alphaproteobacteria; order Sphingomonadales; family Sphingomonadaceae; genus Aquisediminimonas. The sequence continues at coordinate 75,325 of JBJTNW010000014.1, read as the reverse complement.
GCAGCGGCACTTGCGAGAAGAAGTCCCCGTGAGAAGTTTTTCATAATTTAAACCCCATTCTAAAAAGATCAGTACAGCCGCATCAGTTGCTGACTGCGCACAGAGGAGCGAAGACCTAATTGACCCCTTTTCTCCCCTTTGCTGCTGTGCGATTAGACTTGGAGCAGTATTTCCGAAAGAATATTTAAATGAAAAATGATGTATTCAATATTCTAGATGAAAAAAAGTATAATTAGTAAATTGCACAAATCACGGCATATACTTGATTTCTTGCTGATATTTTAGAATGACAAAAGGCTGGTGCAGACTGGCATTTTCAGGCCAATTAACGGAGAAAAATGTAAGTAGGACATATATTTTTATTCTTTGAAATATGTGCAGTATTTTTCTTTATGAACTTTTTGTCTAGCAAATGTGGGGAATTTCATTGACTGCACAAAAAAACACATTTTAAATCAAATTTTCGTGTAGTCTTTTAGGCATTATATTGTATCAATATTAGCGAACCGGTCATCTTAATTACTTTAAGATCCACTGGATTTTACTGCGGGGGGGCAAAAATTGTCGCTACACGACCCAGTCATTCCGACCTTGGCGGATGTCCAAGAGATTTCGCCGCTTATTCGCAGGTTGAAGGAAATAGAAAGCCAGCTACCGCTGCAACTTCTTCGTACCGAGGCATTTGTACTCATGCTGATCAAGGAAGACCCGGGCCAGCCGGTCAAGCATTACATGATCAATTCTGGCCTGTCTTACCGAGGCTTTTACAATATTCTGCGGGCCCTGATTGATGCCGGGCTGGTGCGCGAGACTATCGGCGGCAAGGATCGACGCCAGCGCCTGCTGAGCTGAGCAGAGCTTTTCGTTCGGCAGGGCCTTATGGCGTCAGGCGGTCTGCCCCTCGCCCGCGGAGAGGACGCGCACGGCGTCGCGGGCAAAATCGTCCAGCGTATCGCGCGCCCAAGGCGTCAGATCATATTTTCGGACACGCCGGTCGGCGCGGTCATGTTCCACCTGCAAAAGGTCGCTGCCGACCAATCTTTTAAGGATCAGGCTGAAGGCCGCCGACGAGGCGCGCGAGGATGCACGCAAGGCCGCAGAAGGGGTCGGGCCGCGTTCATAAAGCCGCATCAGGATTTCAAATTCTGGCGTGATGGCGCGGAGACGGAACTTCTGCTCCACGCGCGTGAGCCCTTCGGTCAATTGCCCCATTGATCATCCTGTGTCTGTTTGGCGGTGTCCGGGCAGCAAGCGGGACGCGCAAATTTTAGGTCCATGTTTCGGCCTTTAAACTGCGCGGCAGGCGGAATGGTTCCGCTTGGCAAGCGCAGCGCTGTGATCGTTTGTCGACGCAGCACCATGGGCATGGGCCTCCTCAGCTTCCTACACGCCCCGCAGCAAGCAGCCCGGTGGCGGGACCATTTGGGCAAAACAGGCTCTGGAAACCATACCGAATATTAGCCTCTTTTTTTCGAGACATCGGCGGCGATGGACAAAGGGGGCAGAGATTCCTAAGACAGGCGGCGTCCGATCCTTGGGGGAATGACCATGCGCCGTGCATCGCAAATTCTGATCACATCCGCCTTTCTGGTCCTGGGCGCGGGCTGCGCGCGCAATGAGCCGATCCAGACCGACCGCGCCGCCTTTACTTATGATTCCACCTATCAGCGCGCCGGGTTCAGCCAGCCGATTGAAGCGACGTTTGACAAAACCGCCGCGATCTTCCGGGAATCTGGCTATGTGCTGGATATCGTTGACCGTGCGACCGGCCAGATCAGCGGCCGCCGCGGCAAGACGGGGGATAAGGGCGCCAAGAACCAGGTAGAGCTGCGCTTCTTTGCGCTGGTCATGCCCGGGCCAAATCAGGGCAGCCAACTGGCGCTCAAATTCACGCAGGTGGCCAGTGTGGGCTTGCCGGTGATCAATCAGGCCAAGGCAGAGATTATCCTGAGCCAGCCCGAGCTTTATGCCTATGTCTTCCGTCGGGTCGGGAGCCCGGCGCCGGGGGCAGCGCAAGCGGCCACGCCGGCCGCCGCGCCCAGCCCGATTGCCGAGCAAAGCCAAAGCGCGATCAACGCTGATATCCTGCCTGATGAAAGCGGCGGCACGCCCAACTAAGGCCCCGCCGGGCCTGAACCGACCCTCGCCCGCCTCAGGACGCGGCGGCGGCCGCTTCGGCGCAGATCAGATGGTTCTCAAATAGGTTGGTCATCACCGACCGCACGGCCGGCGCCAGATCGTAATTGCGCACCCGACGATCGCTCTGGCCCGGCTCCACAATCAAAAGCCCTCCCTCGGTCAGGCGCTTGAGCGCCTTTACAAAGGCCGCCAGCGAGGCGCTGGTCGCCTCAAGCACGGTCATCGATGGCGACGGGCCGTGAACATAGAGGTAGAAGAGAATTTCAAAGTCAAAAGTGACGAGCCGCGTGCCCGTTTCCTTTTCACATCCGCGCAAAAACTCGACCAAGCGCACCATAAGCGACCCCCAGAATAGGGAGATGCGTTTACTAACAAGTATTTAGGCGCGTCATTGCCATAATATAAAGATGTATCGCACAGGTATTTCTGCGACGCAGGTAACAAGCGCCCGGTTTAGCGCAGTTTTTTGCGATGCGTTTCCAGATCGAGAACCGCACTATCTGCGCCATCTGGCAAAAGGCCCAAGCGGCGGGCGACTTCCTGATACGCCTCTACCTCGCCACCCAAATCGCGCCGGAAGCGGTCTTTGTCGAGCTTTTCACCTGATGCCATGTCCCACAAACGGCAGCCATCGGGGCTGATTTCATCAGCGAGCAGGATGCGGGCATAATCATTTTCCCAGAACCGGCCAAATTCCAGCTTGAAGTCGACAAGGCGGATGCCGATGCCGGCAAACAGGCCCGACATGAAGTCGTTGATGCGGATTGCCATGTCGGCAATGTCGTGAATCTCTTCTTGGCTTGCCCAGCCGAAGCAGGCGATATGTTCTTCGGTGATCAGCGGATCGCCCAGCGCATCATCCTTGTAATAATATTCGAGGATCGTCCGGCTGAGCTGCGTGCCTTCCTCAATGCCATAGCGCTTGGAAAGCGATCCAGCCGCCACGTTGCGCACCACAACTTCGATCGGCACAATCTCTACTTGGCGAACGAGCTGCTCGCGCATGTTGAGCCGCTTGATGAAATGGGTGGGGATGCCGATATTGCCGAGCAGCGTGAAGACATGCTCCGAAATCCGGTTGTTGATCACGCCCTTGCCGTTGATCGTGCCCTTTTTCTGGGCGTTGAAGGCGGTCGCATCATCCTTGAAATACTGAATGAGCGTGCCGGGCTCCGGACCTTCATAAAGGATCTTGGCCTTGCCTTCGTAGATCTGGCGGCGACGGTTCATGTGGCAGTCCTGACGTCGGTTAAGTCGTTAAAAGCGCAACGCCCCGGCGGGCGGGGACACCTCGTCCGCGCAACAACCGGGGCGCCTTTGGGCCTTAGCGCATATGCGGGCCAAGAGCAACGTTATCCCCGGCGGCGAAACCGCACAGGTCATCTGTCGTTCATCCACGCGTTATCTGCGACACGTTAAAAAGGCGACATCCAACCCAGATGGAGAAGACCATGACGCGCTTTGTTCTTGTTGCAGGCATTGGCCTGCTTGCCGCCGCCCCCTTGGCTGCCCAGCCCATGGCGATGGACATGGGAGACGCTGGCATGCGCGCAAAGATGGCGGCACCGATGACGCGCGCCAATGTGGAAGCCGACGCCCAGGCCCGCTTTGCCGAAATGGATGCCAATAAAGACGGCGTGGTCACCCGCGAGGAAGCCGAAGCCGCCCGCCTTGCGATGCACAAGGCCATGGCCGACAAGATGTTCGACATGATGGATGCCGATAAGGACGGCTCGATCAGCCGCGCCGAATTTGCCGCGCACCATCAAGGCATGGGGGCCGGGCATGAAAGGGGTCATGGAGATGGCGCAACGCCGGGTGCCCCGGCAGAGGCCCGGGGCAACCGCATGTTTGAACGGGCAGATGCGAATAAGGACGGCAAAGTGACGCTTGCCGAAGCGCGCGCCGCCGCGCTGGACCAGTTCGACAAGATGGACCTTAACAAGGACGGCAAGGTGACGATGGAAGAACGGCATACTGCCTGGCAGAAGATGCGGGCCGAAAAGCAGGACCCGCACGCCGGCCATTAACCAAGGCCGGTCAGCGCAATTGCTTGATAGGCAGATCGGCGGCCGGCGAGGCGCGATACCGCGCCTCTGCCTCCGTCATATAATCGCGCGTGATCGGCAGTGCGTGCCGGTTGCGCGCATATTGCAACTGGAAGTTGACCAACCCGCCATAGCGAAAGGCGCCCGAGGCCCCGGCCAGGTAAAATTCCCACAGCCGATAAAAGCGCGCGTCATACAGCGCGACGATCTTGTCCTTGGCGGCCTGGGTCCGCGCCAGCCAGATATCAAGCGTGTGCGCATAATGGAGCCGCAAGACCTCGCAATCGGTGAGGATCAGCCGCGTCCGCTCGCTGGCGGCGATTATTTCTGACAGCGACGGGTTATAGCCGCCGGGAAATATATATTTGGCGGTGAAGGGATCGGTGGTTCCGGGCTTGCCCATCCGACCGATTGTATGGAGCAGCATCACGCCCTCTTCTGCCAGCAGCGTCTTCGCCTTGGCAAAGAAGGTCTGGTAATTGCGCGGCCCAACATGCTCAAACATGCCGACAGAGACGATCCGGTCGAACTGGCCCGATACCGCCCGATAATCCATCAGCTCAAAACGCACCCGGTCCGCTACCCCGGCGTCCGCGGCCCGCTGGCGCGCGACCTTTAACTGCTCTTCCGACAGGGTAATGCCCAGCACCTCCACACCAGCCACGCGGTTGAGGTAAAGCGCCATGCCGCCCCAGCCGCAGCCAATGTCCAGCACGCGCTGGCCCGGCTTCAAATGCAATTTGGCAGCGATATGGGCCTTTTTGTCTGCTTGGGCCTCGTCCAGATCATTTTGGGGGTCGGTAAAATAGGCGCAGCTATATTGGCGGTCGCGGTCGAGAAACAGGTCGAACAACCGGTCATCCAAATCATAATGATGCGCGACATTGCGCTTGGACTTGCGTTCCCAATTGATGCGATCAAGCCGAGCCGCCAAGTCACCAGCGGCGCGGCGGATCAGCCCTTTGGGCTTAAGCCATTCGCCGCCATTCTCCCACGAGGCATTTTTGCGGAACAGCGTGAGAAAGCCCGCCAGATCGCCCTGTTCAATCACTATCCGGCCATCCAGCCATGCTTCGCCAAAGCCCAGCCGGGGATTTCGCATGATATCGCCGGACACGCGGGCATCGGCAAAGCGCAGCACAATATCCGGGAAACCGGGATGGGCGACACCAAACTCAAGCCGTTCGCCACCGGCAAGGATCACCGTCAGCCGACCGGCCTTGATCGTGCGTTCGAGAAACTTCCGAAGCAGCCACATCGCAAGATGGTTGCGCAAAATCCGGAGCGGCGCAAGCGGGCGGAAACCAACCTCGGTCAACCCCTGATTTGTTCTGGCCGCGCGGATCGACTAGGGCGGGGGCATGACCTCTTCCCCTTATGATGCGATCATCCTCGGCGCGGGTGGCGCCGGGCTGCTCTGTGCGGCAACCGCCGGGCAAGCGGGCAAGCGCGTGCTTGTGCTGGACCATGCGGACACACCGGGCAAGAAGATCCTGATCTCAGGCGGTGGGCGGTGCAATTTTACCAACTTGGAAACCGCCGCGGACCGCTATCTCTCCGCCAATCCGCATTTCGCCAAATCGGCACTGGGCCGCTATCGACCCGCAGACTTTATCGCGCTGGTCGATCGGTACGGCATTGCCTGGCACGAAAAAACACTGGGCCAGCTTTTCTGCGATGGCTCCGCCCAGCAGATTGTCGATATGCTGATGGCGGAATGCGCCGCCGGGGGCGTCGATTTTGCCTTCTCAACCCAAATTGGGGAGATTGGCCATCGTGACGGGATGTTCCATGTTGCCGGGCGCAGCGCCCGCGCACTGGTGATTGCGACAGGTGGCCCCTCCATCCCCAAAATGGGGGCAAGCGGTATCGCCTATGATATTGCCCGGCGCTTTGGCCTCAAAATCGTGGAGCCGCGCCCCGCGCTTGTCCCGCTGACCTTGGGCGGGGAAGATGTGTTGTTTCGCGACCTGTCGGGCGTCTCGGCCGACGTCATTGCCAGCACCGCCAAGACGCGCTTTCGCGAAGCCGCGCTCTTCACCCATCGCGGCCTGTCTGGCCCAGCGATCCTCCAAATCTCGTCTTATTGGCGGCACGGCAGCGCGGTGGAGATTGATTTTGCGCCGATGGCCAGCCCTGATTGGCTGATCCAGCTCAAGCGCGACAAGCCCAAGGCGACGCTGAAAGGCGCCATCTCCACGCTCTTGCCCGACCGGCTCTCTTTGGCGCTCGCAGAGCGGCTGAGCGGCAATGACAGCAATTGGGGGCTGATCCCGCTCGCGGACATGAAAGATGCGCTGCTGCGCGACGTGGAGGCGCGGTTGCGGCGCTGGGCCTTCCACCCCAATGGCACCGAAGGCTATGCCAAGGCTGAAGTGACGGCGGGCGGCATCAGCACGGCCGACCTCTCCCAAAAAACGATGGAGGCCGCCAAAGTCCCGGGGCTTTATGCGATTGGCGAGGCCGTGGATGTGACGGGCTGGCTAGGCGGCTATAATTTCCAATGGGCTTGGGCGAGTGCCGTGGCCGCCGGGCAGGGGATTGCAGCGCGGTAAAGCGCGCCGCCTTTAGCCTAAGGCCGCAAGCTTTTCTTCCGCCAGCCGATCGAGCTCCGCGCGTGACTTTTTCTCGGCGCTCGTCTTCAACTGGCCGCACGCCGCATCAATATCGCGGCCGCGCGGGGTGCGCACCGGGGCCGAGATGCCGGCCTGAAACACGATGTCGGAAAAGCGCTGCACCCGTTCCGGCGTAGACGTATCATAAGGTGCGCCGGGCCAGGGGTTGAACGGGATCAAATTGACCTTGGCGGGCAGCTTATATTTGCGGATCAGGCGCACCAGCTCATGCGCATCGGCATCGCTATCGTTCTTGTCCTTCAGCATCACATATTCAAACGTGATGCGCCGCGCATTATTCGCGCCCGGATAATCGGCGCAGGCCTGAAGCAATTCGTCAATGCCATATTTGCGGTTGATGGGGACAATCTCGTCGCGGATTTCCTTGGTCACCGCGTGAAGCGAGACGGCAAGGTTGACTCCAATCTCCTGCCCGGCGCGCGCCATCATCGGCACCACGCCCGAGGTGGACAGGGTGATGCGCCGCTTGGACAGCGCCAAGCCATCGCCATCCATCACGATCTTCAGCGCGTCGCGCACATTGTCGAAATTATAGAGCGGCTCGCCCATGCCCATCATCACGATATTGGTGAGCATCCGGCCTTCAGGCTGCGACGGCCATTCGCCCAGCGCATCGCGCGCAAGCATCACCTGCCCGACAATTTCGGGCGTGGTCAGGTTGCGGACCAGCCGCATCGTGCCGGTATGGCAGAAGCGGCAATTGAGCGTGCAGCCGACTTGGCTTGAGACGCACAAGGTCCCCCGGTCTGCATCGGGGATGAAGACCATTTCATAATCTTGCGCATCGGGCCCGCGCAGCAGCCATTTGCGCGTCCCGTCACTTGAAACCTGCGCTTCAACGACTTCGGGCCGGCCGATCACAAACCGCTCTTCGAGCCAGGGGTGCTGCGCCTTGGCGATATCGGTCATATCGGCAAAGCGCGTCGCGCCGCGATTATAGATCCAGTGCCAGATCTGCTTGGCGCGCAACTTGGCCTGACGGGCATCAAGCCCGGCGGCTTCCAATTGCTGGCGAATCTCGTCGCGCGGCAGGCCGACAAGGTCGGTGCGGCCATCGGCGCGGGCCACGGTGTCGCGGGTAACGGGCACAGGATCGATATGGCCGGGAATCTGCATGGCCGCGCCTATAAGGCGAAATCGGCCGAAATGCCACTGGTTGCGCAATTGCGCAGGACGAAACGGATGGGATGATGGGCGCTTGGCGCTGGCCCTAGGCCGCGCGGCATGGCATCAGACCGTTTAGAAAAGGATGGCAAGGCCCATGACAACCACCGTGCGCGACGCGACGCTGGCACTGCTGCGCGAAACCGGCATGACGACGATCTTCGGCAATCCCGGCTCGACCGAATTGCCGATGTTCCGGGATTTTCCGTCGGATTTCCGCTATATTTTGGGCCTTCAGGAATCGGTCGTGCTGGGCATGGCAGATGGCTATGCACAGGCCACACGCAACGCCGCTTTGGTCAATCTGCACAGCTCGGCCGGGGTCGGCCATGCGCTTGGCAATCTGTTTACGGCCTATCGCAACCAGACCCCGCTGGTTGTGACGGCGGGCCAGCAGGCGCGGTCCATCCTGCCTTATGAGCCGTTCCTCTATGCCGAACGGCCAAGCGAATTTCCCCAGCCTTTCGTCAAATGGGCGGTAGAGCCGGCGCGCGCCGAAGATGTGCCGGCCGCCATCCAGCGCGCTTACCATATTGCCATGCAGGCGCCGTGCGGGCCGACCTTTGTTTCTGTGCCGGTTGATGATTGGGATCGACCCTGTGCTCCGCTGGCGCCCACCCGGATGAGCCGCGAGGTCCGGGGCGATGCTGCGCTTCTTTCTGAACTGGCCAATGCCTTGGCACAGGCCAAGCGCCCGGCTTTGGTGGTTGGCGCGGGCGTTGACCGGGATGGCGCGTGGGCGGCCGCCATTGCGCTGGCAGAGCGTCACAAAGCCGGTGTCTTTGTGGCGCCCATGGCGGCGCGGGCGGGCTTTCCGGAAGATCACCCCCTGTTTCAGGGCTTTCTAACCGCTGGGCGCGAGCCGATTGTGGCGGCCTTGCAAGGCCATGATCTCATCCTGGTGCTGGGGGCACCCGCCTTTACCTATCATGTCGAAGGCTTTGGCCCCTTTGTGCCCGACGGCGCGCAGCTGTTCCTCATTGCCGATGATCCGGCGATCACCAGCCGCATCCCCAGCGGCACCGCGATTGTGTCCAGCCTTGGCCCGGCGCTGGCCGACCTCTTGGCGGGCCCAGCCCCGGCGGTGCGCCCCGCGCCTGCGCCGCGCGCGCCGCAGCCTGCCGCCCCTGCCGATCCGCTCGGCCAGATCTATTTGATGCAGCGGCTTGCCGCGCTGCGCCCCAAGGGCAGCATCCTGGTGGAAGAATCGCCGGGCAGCCGCACGCCGATGCACGATCATCTCCCGATCCTTGCGGCCGAGACATTCTATACAACGGCAAGTGGCGGCCTTGGCCATGGCCTGCCGGCCGCCATTGGCATCGCTTTGGGCAAGCCCGGCCAGCGCGTCATCTGTCTGTTGGGCGACGGATCGTCCATGTACGCCATTCAGGGCCTGTGGTCCGCCGCCCAATTGGGGCTGCCGATCAGCTTTATCCTCGTCAATAATGGCGGCTATGACGCGCTGGTCCAGTTTGGCCGCGTGTTTGATGTGGCCAACCCGGTTGGCACGCGCCTTGCCGGGCTGGATTTCGTGGCGATCGCGCAGGGCCAGGGCGTGCCCGGACAACGGGTCAGCGTCGGACCAGAGCTGGACGCCGCGCTAAACGCCAGCTTTTCGGCACAAGGGCCGACATTGATTGAGGTTGTTCTGGGATGAATGTCCAGATTGTGGGCGTTTTGCTCCGCTCAGGATGCATTTAGACATTCTGTACAATAAGTCCCCATTTCGTCGATTTAAGTTGGCGAGGGGGTTGTTTCATAAATGAAAAGAATATTGCCACTCTGGTTAGGTGTATTTGCAGCATTGTGTACATTTCTTTGGTACGCAGTCCATTGCCGCGCCGCCGCCTATCAGGATCTTTTCTGGGACGCCAACACCAACGCCGCCCGCTGCCAGATTGCCCAGGACGGCGCGCGCTTCATGCGCCGCTTTGCGATGTTTGACGATGCGGATCAGCTTGAGAGCCTTGGAGAATCGAGCTGTCTTGCTGATTTTCACGGCCGGTCGGTGCTGATGCCACGCCATCGCCCGCCGGGAAGCCTTGCCTGGCGGATGTAACGGCGCGCAGACGGCCCAAAAGCTGAGATTGGGAAATGGTGCCCAGGGACGGAATCGAACCGCCGACACGCGGATTTTCAATCCGCTGCTCTACCGACTGAGCTACCTGGGCATCGGACAGGTTCAACCTGCCACATCGGAGCCGGGCCTATAGTCAAGCTTGGGCGTCGCTGTCCAGCCCCGAATCCTGTTCATCATCATCCACCCGCGCGGGGACGCGATAGCTCTCCCCCAGCCAGTTCAAAAGATCGCGGTCCTTGCAGCCGCGCGAGCAGAACGGCAAATGCTCGGCAGCCGCCGGTTTGCGACATAAGGGGCACAGGGCGGGCTTTAGGTCAGGCTGGGGTGACATGGACATGCCCATAGCCGCTCAATGCAGGATCGGAAACCAGCTTCACATCCGCGCCCGTCGCGCGGCGGACCGCATCGAGCGCCCCGGTCCAGCGCTGGAGGAGGTCCACCACGCTTGGCCGCGCGGTCAGGGTGCGCGGGCCGACGCCCGTCGCCCGCATCGCCGCCCGCAGCAGCGCCAGCGCTTGAGCCTCGGCAGAAAGTTGGCCCGGCGTGGTGCCGCACAGCAGCTCTGGCAGCGACGGGCCGGTCCGCGGCCGCACAATCTGGGCAAAGCCAAAGCCATTAATCGCCGTGCGTTCCAGCGGCCCAAGCGGGGCGCAGGCTTTGGCCAGCGCGGCATCGACCGCCTGTCGGTCTGCCCGGCTTGCCATGCTCACAAAATCAATGCCCACCGGCCCGCCAATCTGAAACAGACGCAGCGCCCGGCCCACCGCCGCGGCGGCGGCGAGGTTGAGCGTCTGCGGATCGCCCCCGCCATCGACGTCAATAATTGTCATCGCCCGGGTCCGCTCAATCGAAAGACGGCCCCCGTCAAAGGGGATAAGCCCGGTCCGCGCTTGGTCTAGCAGCCCGTCCAGATCCGCGTCGGCCACCGCATCGGCATCAACCCGCACCGGGATGGGCAAGTCCGCCGGCGCATCGCCCGCACGAGCGCACAAGAGCAGATCGGCCTTGGCCCATAAGGCTGCGTGCAGATTGTCCGGCGCGGGCGGGTCTTCCTCTGTCACTGGGGTGGCCAGCGCGCGCTTCCACTGGCCCGGTTCGGGCAGGCGCGGACGGGTGATGCGCAGATGAAGGGCGCTGCCTTCTGGCCCGGGCGGAACCGGGCGAACCAAAACCTCTTCCCCGCTTTCCAACAGCGCAAGCCCACGACCATTGCCCAGCCGGGCGACCAGCCGGGCGGTGTGGACCGATCCCGGGCGAGCCATGGCGTCGCCGTCCAAATCGCGCAGCAGATGGATCTCTACCGGCACGCCATCTTCCAGCAGCAGGCAGCGGGTTTCGCCCGGGGCCGGATCCCAGACGAGGGTGCGCGTCACCGCGGGAGAAGGCCCGCAGCAATCAGCAGCGCGCGGGTTTCAAACAAGGGCAGACCCATCACGCCCGAATGCGAGCCGATAAGCGTGCGGACAAATGCTTCGGCATAGCCTTGCACGGCATAGCCGCCGGCTTTGCCCAGCCCTTCACCGCCCGCGACATAGGCTTCAATCTCGGCCGGGCCGAGCGGCTTGAAGGCGAGGATGCTGGTCGATACCCGGTGCCGCGCAACGCCTGCGGCATCGATCACCGTCACTGCAGAATGAACACGGTGCCGACGGCCCGAAAGCAAAGCAAGGCTATGACGAACCTCGTCGGCACTTTCGGCCTTGCCCAAAATGCGCCGCCCGGCGGCCACCACGGTATCGGCGGCCAGCACCACCGCGCCCGGATGACGCTGCGCGACAAGTACCGCCTTTTCGGCCGCGATCCGCCGGGCATAGGCCAATGGCGCTTCTGCCTTATGGGGCGTTTCATCGCAATTCGCAGGGTCCACCCTGGCCGGCGTCACGCCCAAACGGGCAAGTAGGTCCAGCCGCCGGGGCGAGGCGGAGGCGAGAATAAGGTCGGGGGGAAGGAACGTCACGGGGCCCAATGTCAGCGGACGGCGCCCGGCTTCGTCACTTGAAGCGATAGGTGATGCGGCCCTTGGTCAGATCATAGGGCGTCAGTTCAACCAGCACATCATCGCCCACCAGCACGCGGATGCGGTTCTTGCGCATCTTGCCGGCCGTATGGCCAAGGATTTCATGATCATTCTCAAGCTTCACGCGGAACATCGCATTGGGCAGCAGTTCCACCACCGTGCCGCGCATCTCGAGAAGTTCTTCCTTAGCCATGCAATTCCTTGGGTCGCTGAAATGTGTTCCGCGCGCTCTTAGACTGCCCGAGGGCAAAAGAAAACCCCGCCCGGCACAGGGCCGGGCGGGGCAATAAGGTTCAGATCCCAATCTGGCTTACATCGCGTGATGCAGCGCGGCGAGCAGCAGCAGCGCCACGATATTGGTGATCTTGATCATCGGGTTCACGGCCGGGCCGGCGGTATCCTTATAGGGATCGCCCACCGTATCGCCCGTCACGGCCGCCTTATGGGCTTCCGAGCCCTTGCCACCGTGATTGCCGTCTTCGATATACTTCTTCGCATTGTCCCAAGCGCCACCGCCCGACGTCATCGACAAAGCGACGAAAAGGCCGCCGACGATCACGCCGAGAAGAAGGGCCCCCAGCGCGGCAAAGCCATTATCCTGACCGGCCACGGCCGTGATCAGATAATAGACCAGCACCGGCGTCAGAACCGGCAGCAGCGACGGGAAGATCATTTCCTTGATCGCCGCCTTGGTCACAAGGTCCACCGTGCGGGCATAATTGGGGCGGCTTGTGCCCTTCATAATGCCCTTATCATTGGCGAACTGATCGCGCACATCCTTGACGACGTCGCCGGCCGCACGGCCAACCGCCGTCATCCCCATCGCGCCGAACAGATAGGGGAGCAAAGCCCCCAACAGCAGGCCCACGATGACATAGGGATTTTCAAGGCTGAAGCTGACTTCCCCGTTGGTCAGATCCTGGTCTGACAAATTGGGGAAGAATTTGCGCAGATCGGTTGTGTAGGCCGCAAACAGCACCAGCGCGGCAAGCCCCGCTGAACCGATCGCATAACCCTTGGTCACCGCCTTGGTGGTGTTGCCCACGGCGTCGAGTGCGTCGGTCTTTTCACGAACCGACTCCTCAAGGCCCGCCATTTCGGCAATGCCGCCAGCATTGTCGGTGACGGGGCCATAAGCGTCGAGCGCAACGACCATGCCAGCGAGCGCCAGCATCGCGGTTGCGGCAAAGGCAATGCCGATCAGGCCCGCCAACTGGAAGGCAATGATGATGCCTGCGCAGATGACGATCGTCGGCAGCGCCGTTGCTTCAAGGCTGATCGCCAGACCCTGAATGACGTTGGTGCCATGGCCGGTTTCCGACGCCTTGGCGATCGACCGGACCGGGCGATAATTGGTGCCCGTATAATATTCGGTGATCCAGACGATCAGGCCGGTGATCACAAGCCCCACAAGCGAGCAATAGAACAGCGTACGGCCGGTATAACCGCCCGTGCCATCCAGATTGACGCCGATGGCCTGTTCCATCCCGCCCAGCGCATAGCTGGTGGCAAACCAAATTGCCGGGATCGACAGAATAGCGGTGACAAGGAAGCCCTTGTACATCGCGCCCATGATGTTGTTGGACCCGCCCAGACGGACGCAATAGGTGCCGATGATCGACGTGAGCACGCACACGCCGCCAATCAGCAGCGGAAGGCTCATCAGCGGCAGCAACATGGAGCCCGCATTGGTGACCAGCAGCGCGATCAAGACCATCGTCGCGCCCACGGTCACGACATAGGTTTCAAACAAGTCGGCCGCCATGCCGGCGCAGTCGCCCACATTGTCGCCCACATTGTCCGCGATCACGGCCGGGTTACGAGGATCATCTTCGGGAATGCCGGCTTCAACCTTGCCGACAAGATCGGCGCCGACATCTGCCGCCTTGGTGAAGATGCCGCCACCCAGACGCGCGAAGATGGAAATCAGCGACGCGCCGAACGCCAGCGCAACCAGCCCATCGACCACGGTCCGGTCCGACGGCGAAAGCCCTTCATGCGCGACGAGGTAATAGAAGAAGACCGCAATCGCGAGCAGCGCAAGGCCAGCGACCAAAAGGCCGGTGATGGCCCCGGCCCGGAAGGCCATGGTCAGGCCCGCTTGCAGCCCGGTTTGAGCAGCAGCTGCGGTGCGTACATTGGCGCGGACCGAGATGTTCATCCCGATATAGCCCGCCACGCCCGAAAGGATGGCGCCGATCAGAAAGCCGGACGCCGAAACGCCGCCCAGAAAATAGAAAACCAGCGCGGCCACAACCACGCCGACCATCGCGATCGTGCGATATTGGCGGCCCAGATAGGCCTGAGCGCCTTCCTGGATCGCGCCTGCGATTTCTTGCATTTTTTCATTGCCGGCAGAAGCGCCGAGCACCTGGCGGCTGGTGACAAAGCCGTACACCACCGCCAACAGGCCAAATGCGATAGCCAATTGAACAAAAATCATCAGGGTCATCCCCCTTCCCATACTGGTTCGACAACCCGGCCGGACCCCTTTTTGGGGCCCTGTGCACGGATCCGCATGAGGGTATGAAGCGTCCGAGTCGCGATGGCAAGCCTCGCGCGCCTATCCTTGGTGAAGCCAGCCAAGCCGCTCTGGCAGGGGGATTGGGCCGGCACTGTCATAGAGGTGCAGGCCGGGCTGGCGCACAAGCTGGCCAATGCGATGGGGCCGTTCCGGCAGGTTGCGCAGCGGCAGCGCCGAGGTGAAAAGCAGCGCATAATCATCGCCCGCCGTTGCGGCCCGCAACCGGGTGGCGCGGTCATTGCCAAAGCCGCGCGCCGCGTCTGACAGGGGGATCGCGTCCAGATCGATCGATACCCCCGCGCCACTGGCGTCGCCCAAGCGCATCGCATCAATCAAAAGCCCGTCCGAGACGTCCATCATCGCCGTCACCTGCCCGGCCAACGCCCGCCCCATCTCGATCAGCGGCCGCGGCCGGCGATAGGCATCGCGCAGCACGGCCGGCCCGTCCAGCCTGCCTTGGGCGATGGCCAAGCCCAGTCCGGCATCGCCAATCATGCCTGCAACATACAGCCCATCCCCCACATCGCCGCCTGTGCGCGACGGAACCGGGCCAGCGGCGCGGCCGATTGCCGTCAGCCCAAAGGTGCGCGGCGCGGCGGGCGGCATCGCGACCGTATCGCCGCCCAGCAGCGGGACGCCCAGCGTGGAAAGCGCATCGCGCAGCCCTTCGGCAAAGGCGGCGTTCCAACCCATATCCGATGTTAGGCCCATGCCGGTCAAAACGCCCAAGGGCTGCGCGCCCTTGGCTGCAAGATCAGAGAGATTGACCGCCAGCAATTTCCACGCGACGTCGGCGGGCGGGTCGTCTGGCAGGAAGTGCACGCCCTCCACAATCATGTCATGCGTCAGAACAAGGTCCCCCAACACGGCCGCATCGTCCATCAGCCCGCGCGCCGCCGGATCGGTTGCGATACCGCGCAACAGCACGAGCAGGTCGGTTTCCAGCGTCACGATGGCGTGCCCCTCGATTTTTTCCGCATTGCGTTAGCGGCTCCTTGGATTAGGGACATATCCTACAAGAGAAGAGAGGGGATGTGAAATGGCCGCACGAAAGGCGATTTTCATTACAGGAGGTGCCTCGGGCATCGGTCGCGCTGTTGCCGTACACTTTGCGCACAAGGGCTGGTTTGTCGGCCTTGCCGATATCAACCGTCCGGGCATGGTTGAAACGCAAAAGATGCTGCCGGCCGGGCAGAGCGCAATCTATGATCTGGATGTCCGCGATGGCACGCAATGGTCTGCGGCGCTGGCGACCTTTTGGAAGGATGCGGGCGAGCGGCTGGATGTCCTGTTCAACAATGCCGGGATTGGCAAGGGCGGGCCTTTTACCGATGTGACCCCTGCCGATCATGACATGATGCTGGATATTAATCTGAAGGGCGTGGTGCGCGGGGCGGAAGCCGCTTATCCCTATCTCGCCAAAACGCCGGGCTCCTGCCTGCTTAACACCTGTTCGGCCGCGGGCCTTTATGGCGCAGGCGGGTTGGCGGTTTATGCCGCCACTAAATTCGGCGTGCGCGGGCTGACCGAGGCGCTGGATATTGAATGGGCGCCGCAGGGCATCAAGGTGCGCAGCTTGATGCCCAGCTTTATCGACACGCCGATTCTCGACAGCATTTCCTCCGGCTCCAATCGGCCGCCGCGCGAGACGCTGAGCGAGGCCGGCTTTGAGATTTCGCCCGTTGAACTTGTCGCTCAGGCAGCCTGGGATGCGGTCAATGCCAAAAAGGTCCACACGCTGGTCGGCAAGACGGCCAAGCAGCTGGCGATGATCGCCCGCTTCATGCCCAATCTGATCCGCAAGCGATCAACCCGGCTGCAAGACGCCCGGCTGTAACGCGGGCGTCAGGCCAGCAGCACAATCTTGCCGATATGCGCGCCCGCTTCCATGCGGGCGTGCGCGGCGGCCGCTTCTTCGAGCGGGAAGCTCTGGTCCATCACCGGCCTTAACTGGCCGGAAGCGACCAGCGGCCAAACCTCGCGCAGTAGGGTCTGCGCGACGGCGGCCTTGAAGGCGACCGGCCGCGCGCGCAGCGTAGAGCCGGTCATCGTCAGGCGGCGGACCATCAGCGCTGCAATGTTGATCTCGGCCGTTGCACCGCGCTGCACGGCGATCGTCACATGGCGGCCGTCTTCCTTCAGGCAGGCAAGGTTGCGCGGCACATAATCGCCGCCCACCATATCCAGCACCAATTCAACGCCCGCGCCTGCCGTGGCCGCCTTGACGCCTTCAACAAAATCTTCCGCGGCATAGTTGATCGCATGGTCCGCCCCGAGCGTACGGGCCGCCGCGCATTTTGCTTCATCGCCGCAGGTCACGATGACCGTCAGGCCGCGCAGCTTGGCAAGCCCAATCGCCATTGTGCCGATGCCGCTGGTGCCGCCATGGATCAGTATCGTCTCGTCCGCTTTGGCCTGCCCGCGCTCAAACACATTGGTCCAGACGGTGAACAGCGTTTCCGGCAGCGCTGCTGCCTCTGCCATCGAAAGCCCTTGGGGCACGGGCAGGCACTGGCCCAGCGGCGCCACGCAATATTGGGCATAGCCGCCGCCTGCGACCAGCGCGCAGACCTTCTCGCCAATCCGGTCGGCCGGCACGTCCGGGCCAACCGCGACGATCTCGCCCGCCACTTCCAGGCCCGGCACCGAGGGGGCGCCCGGGGGGGGCGGGTACATGCCGCGGCGCTGGAGCACGTCGGGGCGATTAACACCGGCAGCAGCCACCCGGATCAGCACCTCGCCAGCACCCGGCTCGGGCAGCGGCCGCGTGGCGGGTTGAAGCACCTCGGGCGCGCCCGGTTCGGCGGGATCAATGCAGATCATGCTGTGCGGCAAAGACATAAATTCTCCTTTATGCACAGCTTTTAGGGTCCGTCCCCCAGCAAGGTCAACGAAACTGCGCACCTCCGTAATCTCCACTGCTTGACTTCGGCGTGCGTCCGGGAGACGTTCGCGTCATGGACCTGGATGAGCTTTTTGCCAAAAATCCTGCCGACCCGCTGGTGCAGGTGACGCGCCAAGACCTTGACCCTTTTTCGGTTGAGGAGTTGGAGGCCCGCCAGCGGATATTGGAAGGCGAAATTGCGCGCATTCAGGAAAAGCTGGTGGGCGCCGTTAAGGTCAGGGCAAGCGCCGATGCCCTGTTCCGAAAGTGACGGGGGTCTGGACAGGGCTTGATCTCGGGGCGGCCGCACCCGACATGGGGGTGACAAGGAGCGTTTGAATGCCGTCTTTTGCCCGTGAACTCGAAGCGACCCTGCACAATGCCCTGGGGGCAGCAGCAAGCCGCAAACATGAATATGCAACGCTAGAGCATCTGCTCTTGGCGCTGATTGATGATGAGCATGCCGCCAAGGTCATGGCCGCCTGTGGCGTCGACACGGGCGAACTGAAAGACACGGTCACCCATTATCTCGATACCGAGCTTGAATCGCTGCGGCTTGAAGGGGAGTCCGATCCCTCGCCGACCAGCGGCTTTCAGCGCGTGGTCCAGCGCGCGATCCTCCATGTCCAATCCTCGGGCCGCGATGAGGTGACGGGGGCAAACGTGCTTGTCGCGCTGTTTTCCGAACGCGAAAGCTATGCCGTTTATTTCCTCCAGCAGCAGGATATGAGCCGGCTCGATGCTGTCAGCTATATTAGCCATGGCGTTGGCAAGGCCGGCGAGACGGCAGAGAAGAAGCCGGATAGCACCGAAGAGCGCGAGGAAAAGAAGCAAGGGGCCGAAGCCAAGGGCGGCAAGCAGGAATCCGCGCTCAAGCAATTCTGCGTCGACCTCAACGAAAAGGCGAAGATCGGCAAGGTCGATCCGCTGATCGGCCGCGGGCCAGAAGTGGACCGGACGGTCCAAATCCTGTGCCGCCGCTCCAAGAACAACCCGCTTTATGTGGGTGAGCCCGGCGTTGGCAAAACCGCGATTGCCGAAGGCCTTGCCCGCAAGATCATCGAAGGCGATGTGCCCGATGTCTTGAAAGACGCCGTCATCTACTCGCTTGATATGGGCGCGCTCTTGGCGGGCACGCGCTATCGCGGTGATTTTGAAGAACGGTTGAAGGCGGTCGTCAACGAGCTGGAAAAGCTGCCCCACGCAATCCTGTTCATCGATGAAATCCACACGGTCATCGGCGCGGGCGCAACCTCGGGCGGGGCGATGGATGCGTCGAACTTGCTGAAACCGGCGCTGTCGGGCGGGGCGATCCGCTGCATCGGGTCGACCACCTATAAGGAATTCCGCAACCATTTCGAAAAGGATCGCGCACTCCTGCGTCGCTTCCAGAAGATCGACGTCAATGAGCCGACGATCGAGGATACGATCAAGATCCTGACCGGCCTGCGCTCTGCCTTTGAAGAGCATCACAAGGTCAAATACACGCCCGAGGCGATCAAATCAGCGGTTGAGCTGTCGGCACGCTACATCAACGACCGCAAGCTGCCCGATAAGGCGATCGACGTGATCGATGAAGTCGGCGCGATGCAGATGCTCGTGCCGCCCAATCGCCGCAAGAAGACGATCACCGCGAAGGAGATCGAGCAGGTCATCGCGACCATGGCGCGCATCCCGCCGAAATCGGTGTCGAGCGATGATAAGAAGACGCTGGAAACGCTGGAAGCCGATCTGAAGCGTGTCGTCTTCGGGCAGGATGTCGCAATCGAAGTCTTGTCCAGCGCGATCAAGCTCAGCCGTGCCGGCCTGCGCGATCCCGATAAGCCGATCGGCAATTATCTGTTCTCCGGCCCGACCGGCGTCGGCAAAACCGAAGTCGCGCGCCAATTGGCGAACCTGCTCGGCATCCCGCTGCAGCGGTTCGACATGTCGGAATATATGGAGCGCCATTCGGTCAGCCGGTTGATCGGCGCGCCGCCGGGCTATGTCGGCTATGATCAGGGCGGGCTGCTGACCGATGCGGTCGACCAGCAACCGCACTGCGTCCTGCTGCTCGACGAAATTGAAAAGGCGCATCCAGACCTGTTCAACATCTTGTTGCAGGTCATGGATAATGGCCGCCTGACCGATCATCACGGCAAAACGGTGGATTTCCGCAATGTCATTTTGATTATGACAACCAATGCCGGCGCGTCCGACATGGCGAAGGAAGGCATCGGCTTTGGCAATATCAGCCGTGAGGATGCGGGTGAGGAAGCCGTGAAGAAGATGTTCACGCCGGAATTCCGCAACCGGCTCGATGCCATCGTGCCCTTTGCCTATCTGCCGCCGCAGGTCGTCTCGCGCGTGGTGGACAAGTTCATCCTCCAGTTGGAACTCCAGCTGGCGGACCGCGACGTCCATATCAAGCTGGATAAGGACGCGAAGGATTGGCTCACCGAGCGCGGCTATGACAAGCTTTATGGCGCGCGCCCGATGGGTCGCCTCATTCAGGAAAAGATCAAGCAGCCGCTCGCCGAAGAATTGCTCTTTGGCAAGCTCGTCCATGGCGGCGAAGTCAGCGTCCGGTTGAAGGACAATGCACTGGCGTTTGAAATTGTGCCCGCGGCCCCCAAAAAGGGGAAAAAGGGCGGCAAGGCGAGCGCCAAGGCCAAGGCCTGATCAGCGATCAGGGGCGGCAATGTGCCGCCCCTTTTTCGCGCGCCTTAATGCCCGGCTTCAGGCATCATTGATGAATGAAGATGGTCGATCTTCCAGTCGCCGTCGACATAGCGATAGATGAAGGAATAGCGGGCCTTCACCTCGCTCTTCGCGCCCGTTTCGGGATTGGTGAGCGCCACCGTCCAGGTGCCAAGCCGCGCGGCGCTGCGACAATCGATCTTGACCGTGCTCGTGTTGATCGTGCCAACCGGGCTGTTCTTCAAAAAGCTGACAAAATAATCGTTCACCTCGGCCGGTGTCGTGCGCGGGCGGTTGGAAACGGTTGCCAAGAGCACGGCGTCGCGGGTGAAGAGCGCGGTCACCTTGGCCGGGTCTTTGGTCGCCCAGGCCGCGTTGAAGCGGGCAAACTGCGCCTCGACCTGCGCGGGGGTTACGGCCGGGCAGTGAGAGCCAGCGGGGGATCGCGCCTGCGCCGCTGCCACGGGGGCCACCACCGCAGCCAAAGTCAAAGAAAGGATCGCACGGGTCATCTTGGTCTCCTAAATGCCATCCTTCCCCTCGGCGGCCCACATAGGGTTCGGCGCGCACAAAAAAAGGCCCGGAGCGGTGCCCCGGGCCCTTCTGTCCGAAAATGGAACAGGCTTAGTCGCGCTGGCCCAAGAAGCTCAGCAGGAACTGGAACATGTTCACAAAATCGAGATAGAGCGACAGCGCGCCCATGATTGCGGTCTTGCCGACCATGTCCGAGCCGGCGACATAGCTGTACATCGATTTGATGCGCTGCGTGTCATAGGCGGTCAGGCCGGCAAAGACGAGCACGCCAATCGCGCTGATCGCCAGCTGAAGCGCGCCCGACTGCATCCACATATTCAAAAGCGACGCGACCAGAAGGCCGACCACGCCCATGATGAGGAAGCTGCCCATGGCCGACAGGTCGCGCTTTGTCGTGTAGCCATATAGGCTCAAACCGGCGAACGCGGCGGCCGTCGCAAAAAAGGTCTGCGCGATCGAGGCTTCGGTATAGACGAGGAAGACCGTCGACATCGACAGGCCCATGGTGGTCGCAAAGGCCCAGAAGCAGGCCTGCAAGCCAAAGGTCGACATGCGGTTCAGACCCGCATTCATCACGACAATGAAAGCCAGCGGGGCAAAGGTGACAATCCAGCCAAGGCCCGACAGACCCGTGCCGCGGGCGTTGACCAGATAGGCTTCGGCATAAGGCGCAAACAACATGGCAACGATGCCCGTCAGAAGCACGCCGGACGTCATGTAATTATAAACGGACAGCATATAGGACCGCAGGCCCGCGTCATAGGCAACGCTGCGCGACCCAGCGGAAATGGTCGCGGCATCGGCCGGGCGAGGATCAGACCAGTTAGCCATCTAAGGACACTCCAATTCATCGGCGGAATAGCCGAATAAGAGAAATATCGTGTTCCTGCGGCCAAATTCAAGCAAAACACGACATGTGCGCTTCCTCGCGCTTTTCCCTTTGCTCTTTGGACTTTCGCGGTAAAGTCGGGTCAAAAGCGGGGAGAGAGATCGCATGGCGGCCAAAGCCTATCGCATCTATGTGCTGGTCCTTTTGATGGTCATCTACGCCATCAATTTTCTGGACCGTCAGGTCGTCACCATCATCGCGCCCTATCTGAAGGAGGATATGGGCGTTTCCGACGCCCAGATCGGCCTTTTATTCGGTACCGCTTTTGCCCTGTTTTACGCGGTGTTCGGCCTGCCGCTCGCCAAATTGGCCGATGGCTGGAGCCGGGTGCGCACCATCTCCATCGGTCTTTTCTTTTGGTCGAGCATGACCGCGCTGTCAGGCTTCACCGCCACCTTCGGACAATTAGGCGCGGCACGCATCGGCGTCGGCGTCGGGGAAGCCAGCGCCTCGCCGGCCTCTTATTCGCTGTTGCAGGATTATTTCCCGAAATCAGTCCGCGCGACGGTCCTCGCGCTCTATTCCAGCGGGATTTACATTGGCAGCGGCGCCTCGCTGATTTTTGGCGCAGAGGTCATTCGCTACTGGTCTGCCCATTACACGGCCGAGACGGCGCCTTTGGGGCTGAGCGGCTGGCAGGCGACCTATATCGCCTTTGGCCTGCCCGGCATTTTGCTCGCGCTGCTGATGTGGTTCACCGTGAAAGAGCCCGTGCGCGGTGCGATTGATGGCCTGCCTACGCCCGGCGCCCCCAACCCGGTCAAAGCCGTCTTGGGAGAATTTGCCGCCATGCTGCCGCCCTGGAACTGGCGCGGCTTTACCCAGCGTGAGCCCGGCGGGCGCGCCATTGCCCTCAATCTCGGGTTATTGGCGGTGCTGATTGTCGCAACAACCTTCGTCGTCGGCGCGACCGACGCGCTGCTCCGCCCGGAAAAGCGGGCAATTGTTGGTCATATTGCCGGGCTCGCGGTCACGACCAACATGGTCCAATGGGTCGCGCTGGCAACCGGTCTTTATTGCGTTGGCAGTTGGATTCAGACGATCCGCCAGCGTGATCCGGTCAGCTATGCGCTGATCGCCAATCGGGGCTTTATCGGGCTGACGCTGGCGGGCGGGCTGATGTCTTACATCAGCTATGGTCTGTCGCCGTTCATCTTCCTTTATGCCAAGGGGGCCTTTGGCATCGGACCCGAAGGCGGGCTAACGCTTGGCCTGCTCACTGCAATGTGCGGCGGGCTGGGTGCAAGCTTTGGCGGCATCGCGGGGGATTGGCTGCGCCGGTATCACCCGGGTGGCCGGATGATCGTCATGCTGGTCGCGGCCCTTGGCTCTGCCGCAACCATCATTGCCACCTATACGGCCACCAGCCCCTTTGCCTTTTATGTCTGGTCGGGGCTCAATATGTTCGTCCATATCATGTGGCTCGGGCCATGCGCAGCCAGCGTGCAGGATCTTGTCCTGCCCCGAATGCGCGGCACGGCAACCGCTGTCTTCTTCCTCGGGACGACAATCCTCGGTCTGGGCCTTGGTCCTTATATTGTCGGCCTGACCAGCGATGTGACAGGCGACCTGCGCAGCTCGCTAATGGGGACGCTGGCGGTGATGCCCATCATTTTGGGCGCTATCTTTGTGGCCCTGCGGACTGTGCCCGCGCTGGAAGCCAGCCTGCTGGATCGCGCCCGCGCGCTGGGCGAAAAGGTCTAGCCCGCCCGCTCAGCGCGCGGTCAGCACCCCGCAGAGAACGCGCTTGCCGCTCTTGCCGGAAGGATCGGTCATCTCATCATCCGGGTCGGCATGGATCACAATGGCGGCACCATCCCCATCCAGCAGCGCGTGATCCGCACCGGTCAAGGCGCCCGACAGCCACACCTTCAGCCGCCCGCGCCCCTTGGCATCGGCCATAAGGTTGGGGGCATCGCCCGCATGGGCGCCATTGGGGTTTTTGCGGCCATGCTGATGGCCAGCCGGGTTCCAGTGCGGCCCGGCCGATGCAAAATCAGGCGCAGTGCACGTCCCGACCGCGTGGACATGCAGGCCATGCGCGCCCGGCGTCAGCCCGCTTGCCTGCACGTCGACCCAAAGGCCGTCAGCACTGGTGCGGACTAGGGCACGGCCCGCAGACTGGCCATTGGCATCGCGCAAAACGGCTTCAGCCCGACGCGGGGCAGATTGATGCGGCTGCGTCACGGCGCAACCAGCGGCAAGGACCGGCAGGGCAAGGGCGATCATCAGCACGGGGCGCATGGCAGGCTCTTTCATCGGTAAATGTAAATAATGCCGCATCTTCGCGCGGAATTGCGCGCGGCTCAAGACCGTCTATGGTTCACAGCCTGTTTCGGCCCGATCGTGGAGCTTAGTCTTGACCATCCTTGTTACCGGTGTCGCCGGCTTTATCGGGGCCCAGCTGGCCCGCGCCCTGTTGGCGCGCGGCGCAGCTGTCATCGGCGTCGACAATCTGAACGACTATTATGATGTTCAGATCAAGCGCGATCGGCTGGCAGACATTGCCCATCCCCGCTTCGCCTTTCACCAGATCGACTTTGCCGATCATCAGGCGCTCGACGCAGCACTCGCCGGAACAGAAATTGAAAGCATCGCCCATTTGGGCGCGCAGGCCGGGGTCCGCTATTCGCTGATCAACCCCCGGGCCTATGTTCAGTCCAACCTTGCCGGGCATCTAAACCTGCTGGAAGTCGCCCGCCATCGCGGCGTCCGCCAGATGATCTATGCGTCGTCGTCGTCGGTCTATGGCGCCAATCGCAGCCTGCCCTTTCGCGTGACCGACCGGGTCGATCATCCGGTCTCGCTCTATGCTGCGACCAAGAAGGCCGATGAGCTGATGAGCGAAACCTACGCCCATCTCTACCGCATTCCGCTGACGGGCTTGCGCTTCTTCACCGTTTATGGACGCTGGGGCCGACCCGACATGGCGATCTGGTCCTTTGCGGAAAAAATCCTGACCGGCCAGCCCATCCCCGTTTTCAACAAGGGGCAGATGCGGCGCGACTTCACCCATATCAATGATATTGTCGCCGGCCTGTTGGCGGCACTGGACCAGCCCGTTGCCGATGATGGGGCCGAAAAGCCGGGCGGCAGCCGGGCCCCGCACCGGCTCTATAATATCGGCAATAACCGCGCGGAAGAATTGATGCGGCTGATCGCGGTTTTGGAAGACGCCTGCGGCCGCAAGGCGCAGATCGATTTCCAACCCATGCAGCCGGGCGACGTGCCAGAAACCTATGCCGACATTACCGATATAGCCCGCGATTTGGCTTTTGCCCCGGCGACGCCGATTGATGTCGGCGTGCCAGATTTTGTCCAGTGGCTGCGCGCCTATCGCGGGCTATAGGCCCTAGGGACGGCCGATCGAACTATAGCTGAAGCCCGCGCGCCGCACCTCATCGGGCTGATAGACATTGCGCAGATCCACCAGCACCGGGGCAGCCATCGCCCGCGCCAGCCGACCCAGGTCAAGCGCGCGGAAGGCGTCCCATTCGGTGACCAGCGCAATCGCGTCCGCCCCTTCGGCCACCGCATAGGGATCATGGCGGAAGTCCACATCGGGCATCAGCGGCTTGGCAGCCTCCATGCCTTCGGGGTCATAGGCCGTCACTTTGACGCCCGCATCCTGCAAGGCCTGCACAATGGCGATCGATGGCGCGTCGCGCATGTCGTCGGTATTGGGCTTGAAGGTCACCCCCAACAGACCCACGGTCTTGCCGCGCGGTTCGCCCCCCAACGCCTGCAAAATCTTGCGGCCCATGGCGCGCTTGCGACTGTCATTCACCTGCACCACCGCCTCGACGATCCGGCTGGGGACATCATGGTCCTCGGCGGTCTTCAGCAGCGCCAGCGTATCCTTGGGGAAGCAGGAACCGCCATAGCCCGGGCCGGCGTGAAGAAATTTGCCGCCAATGCGGTTGTCGAGGCCAATGCCGCGCGCAACATCCTGCACATCTGCGCCCACAGCCTCGCACAGGTCCGCCATCTCATTGATGAACGTAATCTTGGTCGCCAGAAAAGCATTGGCGGCATATTTGATCAGTTCGGCCGTACGGCGCGCGGTGAACAGCAAGGGGGCCTGGTTCAGATAAAGCGGCCGGTAAATTTCCTGCATCACCGCGCGGGCGCGTTCATCTTCGGTGCCAATCACGATGCGGTCGGGCCGCTTAAAGTCGTTGA
Organism: Chakrabartia sp.; assembly: GCA_046074265.1. Lineage (GTDB taxonomy): Bacteria > Pseudomonadota > Alphaproteobacteria > Sphingomonadales > Sphingomonadaceae > Aquisediminimonas. The sequence continues at coordinate 49,549 of JBJTNW010000014.1, read as the reverse complement.
TCGCGGCCCCTTCGCGCAGAAATTCGGGGTTAGAGACAACGCTGAGTTCGGCCTGAGGGGCCACTTCGCGCAAAATCCTCTCTACCTCGTCGCCCGTCCCAACCGGCACGGTGGATTTGGTGACGACAACCAGAGGGCCCGTCACCGCACCTGCAATATCGCGCGTCGCCTGATAGACATAGCTAAGGTCGGCATGGCCATCCCCGCGGCGCGATGGGGTGCCCACCGCGATGAAGACAGCGTCCGCGCCGGCCACGCCCGCTTTCAAGTCGGTCGTGAAAGACAGGCGGCCCGCCTTTACATTGGCAGCCACCAGTTCGGCCAGCCCCGGCTCATAAATGGGCATCACGCCCGAGAGCAGCGCGTCGATCTTGCGCGGATCCAGATCGACACAGACAACGTCATGGCCGAAATCCGCAAAGCAGGCGCCCGAGACAAGCCCGACATAGCCCGCCCCGATCATCGTGATCTTCATGCAATTCCCCGGTCGTTGGTTGGAAGCTTTAGCCGCTGTTTAGAGAGAGACGCGCCACTCCACAACGGACACACGCACTAAAAGACAGGCGCATAAAAAAGGGGCCGGTCCGAAAACCAGCCCCCCTTCGTGCTTTAGCAACCGGTCGGCTTATTGGCCAGATCCCGGACCATAGGTGATTTCGACGCGGCGGTTCTGGAGTTCACGCACGCCATCCGCGGTATCGACGCGCGGCGCCGTTTCGCCAAAAGCCTGGGTTGAAATCAGGCCAGCCGGAACGCCCTTGCCTTCCAGATAGGTCCGGACAGAGGCATTGCGTCGTTCTGACAGCGCCAGATTATATTTGGGCGTACCCGATTTGTCGGCATGGCCGGCCAGCATGACCTGCGCCGAGCCGCAATCGGCATAAGCGGTGACCGCATTGTCGAGGATCGACGCAGCCTCAGACGTGACGTCCGATTTGTCCCAATCGAAGAAGACAATATAGGGCCCCGGGCTGCAAATCTTTTCGGCAACCGGCGGCGGGGGTGGCGGCGGCGGGGGCGGCGCCGGCGGTGCAGGCGGCGGCGGGGGTGACGGCGCAGCAGCAGGCTCACCCAGGTTGAAAATCAGGCTCGCCAACAGCGAATGAGAGCGATAGCGCGTGTCATTTGCGCGGCCGATCCGATCAACCAGATCAACATTGCTCTGGCTGAAGAAGCGATATTTGAAGCCCAGATCAACCGACGACGACAAAGGCGCCCGAATGCCGGCGATCAGCTGCCAGGCAAAACCGGTCTTGGCGTCATCCAGAAATTTCGGACCCGTCGGGTCGATCGTGTAGGCCGCCTTGGTCCGCGCGATCCCGGCGCCGCCGCCAACATAGCCGGTCAGCCCCGTGTCTTCGCCAAAGTCCAGCAAACCGTTGAGCATGAAGCTCAGATTGCTCAGACGCCCGGTGGCATCTGCATAGGACCCAGCCGGGTTGGCGGTGGCATTCGAGCCCGACGGCGTCGTCAGCAGCGAATCCCACTGGGTCAGGCCTGCGCGTTTATAGCCAAGTTCGGATTCCAGGCGGAAGCCGCCGAAATCATAGCCGACCAGTCCATCAATGTCCCAACCTGTCCGAAGATCGGCTCCAGCATTGTCGGTGCCACCGGCAACGTCCAAATTCTGGTCTTCAACGATCGACGGGCCACCTTCCACGCCGACATACCATGACTTATCGCGGGCGAGCGCCGGCGAGGCCATAGCGGTGGTGGCGAGCACGACGGCAAAAGCGAGCTTGCGCATTCTAAACCCCTTTCTGGTTCTGCATTGGGATAGTCTCATTTGACTACCCAAGGGCCTGAGGGCGTGCAAGCGAACAATAAGAAGCAGTGTTGCATAAAGGCCGCACTCTTTGCGGATATTTACTACACTATATTAGTTTGAGACCAGTCCATGTGCTTGCAATACAGCAATAATCGCAGAAATCGCTGATCGGGCTTGCACGTCTGGGTTAGTGCCTCCGCTGGGCGCCAAAATCGCGGGTTGCTGCGCCCCGACAACCTGTTTTCCGCCGACTCGAAGCGCACCGGCATCGACAACATCGGTCCAGCGGCCGGCCGTAAAGCGCAGCGGGCGCAGCGTCGCGCTGTTCCACACCAAGGCCCCTTCGGTCGGCGGCCAGAAGCGCCAGCCGCCCGCCGTCCAGCCCGCCAGCGCATCGTCCCGGCCCTGCCACGCGCCCAGAGCCGCGCGGCCAACGATCCAGCATTGCCCCGCCCCCGGCGCCTCGGGCGGGGCGGTCAGGCCGGCGTTCACCACCACGGCCTGCACCAGCATATCGATCTGGAGCAGCGCCTCATTATGCGTGACTTCCTTCTGGCTCTGGCCCGCCGCCAGCAAGGCAAGTCCCAATCGGTCTGTTGTATCGCTCATGGTCGGTTCCTTTGGGTCAATGCGGACAAGCGATCAGCCAAGCTTCAACCGCTGGGTCGCAGGCAGCGACAAGCCGCCGCTTCCCAATTGACAGACCTGCCATTCCAGCGTGCGGGCGCCCGCGGCGCGCCAGGCGTCTAGGTCGCTGCGGGCAAGGTCCAGCCATAAGCGGCTCACCTCCCTTTGCTGCGGTGGCCCCAAACTGGATCAGCTCCCCCCCCACATATAACAGGTTGCGGCCCGCCAGCAGCGCATCGATCGAGCAGCTGGAAAGCTCCATCTCGTCGTGGAGCAGCGCCAGCATCAGCCGGGTACGCCCGTCAATCATATCGCTTGGCCCGGGGGCCGCCGGGCCGACCAGCGTGCCCAGAACCGCCGGGGGCGCTGTTGTGCCAATGGCGGTCCATGTCGCCCCGCCATCGCCAGACTGCATCAACTGGGCACGGCGCCATCCCGGGCTTGTGCCCGCCGCCGCTGCAACCAGCACCGGCTGCTGGCCAAGGCCCGCGTCCAGCCAAGGCAGTTCAGCCAGCACCAAGCGGGTGGGGCCATGTGTTTCGTCTGGAGCGGCGACGCCTCGGCCGGGATCGGCGGCGGCCAGGCCGGCCAGGGCGGGGGGCGGGCGGTGCAGCGTCAGCGCGATCCGCATCGCCTCAACGCTAAGCTGCGCGATCTGCCAATCCCCCGGCAGGCCCGCGACCCGGGTCGTCCCCCCGGTCACCAAGGACAGACCCTGCCAGGGGACCGAAAGCGACAACTCGTCCGCTTGGGCGCGCTGCGCCATCAGCGCCGATAGGGCCAGCTGGCGGGCGGAACCCGCATCCAGCGCGCCGGGCAACGTCCAGCTCAAGGTCTGGCCCGGCGCAAACAGGTCGGCGCTCTGGGTGCCGGGCTGAAAATCCCGCGCCGGGTCCGCATAGCCAAGCTGCACCGCGCTGGGCAGATTTGCCCGGGCGGCCATCTGGCGTGTCCAGTCGGGGCCGCCCTCTCTCCCCGCGCGCGCCCCCAGTGCTTTAGCAGCGATGGTCTGCTGGGCGGGCGCAGGGGCCGCGAGCCGCAGCTGCGCGCCATCATCCCACGCCGCCAGCCCATACAGGCGCACCAAAGGCGCCAGCGTCTCGCGGATCGTTCCGCCCTCGGCGATATAGCCGGTCAAAACGGTGTCGCAGCGCGCCGTCACCAGCCCCGCGCCGACGCTGTTGAGGATGGTCTCCACCCGCACCGGCCCCGGCTCGGCCACCAACTCAAAGCTCAGCAGGGGAATGCGGTTCCCAAAGCTTTCCACCGCAAGGTCTTCAAACACGCAATAAGCAAGCCCGCGATAGGCCGGGGTCTGGCCCGCGCCTTCCACGGCGGCGATCAGCGGATCGGGCGCACCGTCTTCTGCGCCTGAATGGAAGCGAAAGCCGGTTGCGACCTTAAAGTCGCCCGCCGCGCCGCGCAGCAATTTGCCGTCGGCCCAGATGCGTCGCACCCGTTGGCCGGGCCGGGCGCTCACCTGCGCCAGCACGCTGCGTCCGGCCATATTCACCCGGCAGCCGCGGAGCTGCGGACTGCCATTAATCGCAACCCGCACGCTCTCTGCCACCGGCCACGTAATCCGCCGCACCTCGGCGTCCGGCCCCGCGCCATAGCGTTTGACAAGCGCAAAGCGCGTCGTCGTCCCATCGCCGGTGCCAAGGCGCACATCATCGGCCTGGGGCGAAGCGGTCATCGCGCGCGAACTATGTCCGCCCGGCAGGCGGCGGCGCATCGCGTTGATCTTCGCCTCCACCTTGCGCGCCAGCTCTGCCCGCTGCGTAGCCGTTGATGCCCCATGGCCGTTTTCTGCCTTGGTCCCACGCACTGACGCGCGGTGCAGCGATAGCAGGGCAAGCCCCAGCCGGTGGCGTTGGGCCCGGGATTTGAGCGCCGCGTCAGAAATTTTGCCCGATGCCGCGGTCAGCGCCTCGGCCAAAAGGTCGCCCTCCAGCCGGGCAAAACCCTCTGCCAGCGCGGCCTGCCAGCGCGTGGCAAATTCGGCACTGCGTCGCCGATGGGCATAAGCGATATGCGGGGCGATCCCGGCCTTGCGCGCCGAGGCAGAAACATTGGCGGTCATCGCCAGTTCGTCGAGGAAAAGCGCGCGGGCCCGCGCATCGAAGGACCGTCGGTCCGCCGCTGCGCCCCTTGGGGTCGCCAATGCCATGAACATCTCCAGGAAAGGGCGCTGGTCCGGGCGGCTCCGCCCCGACTCACACTGCGCCAGTCTTGGCTTTTGTGCCAGATGAGCGTCACGCTGTCAAGATATTTTTACCTATTTGGTTATTTTACACCCTCTTCCCCATCCCGCACGCGTGGCGCATAAGGGGTTATGGCTCTGCTTCTGATCCTTTTTGACAGCCAAACGGGGGGCACCGAGGCGATGGCGCGTGCCGCAGCCCAGGGCGCGGCGGACGAGGTCGCGGGCGACAGCGAGGTCCGGCTGTTGCGGGCGGCGGCGGCCGGGGCCGATGATGTGCTGGCCGCAGACGGGGTAATTTTCGCCTGTCCGGAAAACCTCGCCGCCCTGTCAGGCGTGATGAAAGCGTTTTTTGACCGGACCTATTATCCGCTGCTTGGCCGGATAGAGGGCCGCCCCTGCGCGACCATGGTCTGCGCCGGGTCAGACGGCACGCAGGCAGCGCAACAAATGGCCCGTATCCTGACCGGCTGGCGGATGAAGCCAATCGCCGATCCGCTGATCATCTGCACCCACGCCCAGACGCCCGAGGCCATCCTTGCGCCCAAGACGCTGCCGGCAGACGATTTGGCCCGCTGCCGGGTGCTCGGGGCAACCTTTGCAGCGGGCCTTGCAATGGGAATATTCTAGGCGCGCCAGCGCTTATCCGTTGGACACCGGCTCTGCCGTCTGCATGTCCAGCGTCGTCGGCGCTTCGGTGCGACCCGCTGCCAGATAGGGCGTGGCGATCGCATAAAGGCCAAGGCCCAGCAGCGTCACCATCGTGATCACCGTGCCCAGCGCGCGGCCTTTGCCCAGCTTGCCGCCGTCCATGCCCACGCCATGCGCAACGCGGCCCAGGAAATAAAGGCCGCCCACCAGCCACAGCCAGGTCGGGGCGGGGCCGCTATTATGCGCATATTCAATGACGCCGATCAGGATCAGCACGAAAGGCGCGGATTCGATATAGTTGGAATGCGCACGCATCCGACGGATCACCGCCTCATTACCGCCATCGCCAATTGAGACATTCTCACTATGGCGCACTTGGCCGACGCGCAGCGCCAGCCAGAAATTCACGATTGCGGCAATGCCGGCAAAGGTCATGGTCACGGACAAAATCATGGTCTACACCCCTCCTGTTGGGCTGCGCCGTGCTGCCACAAGGCCGATACGCTTGCAACGCCCGCAATTTTGGCTATACGCGCGCCTTCGCCTGACGGTCCGGAGATTCGGCTTGTCCGCGCTTCGCCGCCGTTCAGGACATTGTGATCACTCAATATACAAGGTGCCGAAATGGCCGTCCCTAAGAGAAAAACCTCGCCGTCGCGGCGGAACATGCGTCGCAGCCACCATGCGCTGACGGCCACCAGCTTTCAGGAATGCCCGAATTGTGGCGAACTGAAGCTGCCGCACAATCTGTGCCAGTCTTGTGGTCATTATAACGGCCGCGAAGTCGTCGCCGCGGCTGACTGATCCCGTCGCCTGACCTGGGGGAGACGGGGCCTGTGGCCGACGCGCCGCGCATCGCAATCGACGCCATGGGAGGCGATGAAGGGCTGGCTGTCATGCTGGCCGGCGTTGCCATGGCCCGTCAGCAATGGCCCGGCCTAAGCTTTGATCTTGTTGGCGATGAGGCGGCGGTCAAGGCCGCGCTTGATCAGCACCCAAATTTGCGGGCGGCCTGTGAGATCATCCACGCGCCCGAAATTATCGAGGGCAGCGAAAAGGCGGGCCAGGCCATCCGCCGCGCCAAGACAACCAGCATGGGCCTTGCCATTGACGCCGTAAAGCAGGGCCGCGCGGGCGCTGCTGTATCAGCGGGCAATACCGGCGCGCTGATGGCCATGGCCAAGCTTGCGCTGCGCACCATGCCCGGCATTGATCGCCCCGCGCTGGCCGCCTTGTTGCCGAGCCTGGGCGATAATGATTTCGTGATGCTTGATCTGGGCGCCAATACCGAGTGCGATGCCCGCAACCTGGTTGAATTTGCGATCATGGGGGCGGCCTATTCGCGCATCGCGCTGGGCATTGCCCGGCCGCGCGTTTCGCTGCTCAATATCGGCACCGAAGACCAGAAGGGCACCGACGAGATCCGCGATTCCGCAGCCATCCTGCGCGAATCAACCCATCTGCCAATGTCCTTTGAAGGCTTTATCGAAGGCGATAAGATCGCCCGCGGCCTGACCGATGTCGTGGTGTGTGACGGCTTTTCGGGCAATATCTCGTTAAAGACGATGGAAGGCACGGCCCGTTTTGTAACCGATTTGCTGCGCCGCGCCTTTACCTCGTCGCTCCGGTCCAAATTCGGCTTCCTCATCTCGCGCCCGGCAACCGAACTGATGCGCCACCATCTTGATCCCGATAATCATAATGGCGCGGTGTTTCTGGGCCTCAACGGCGTTGTCGTGAAAAGCCATGGCAGCGCCAGCCCCAAGGGCGTCGCCAATGCCGTGGGGGTCGCTGCCAAGCTGGTGGACGCCAATATCACCCAGCGCATCACCGATGACCTTGCTTATATCAAAGCGGGTGGTCAGTGACGCTCAGGTCCGTCATTCTCGGCACGGGATCGGCGCTGCCGGCCCAGCGCGTCTCCAACGAAGATCTGGCCCAGCGCGTCGACACCTCGGATGAGTGGATCGTCGCGCGCACCGGCATTCGCTTCCGCCATATTGCAGGCAAGGGGGAAACAACCGCCACGCTTGGCGCAGACGCGGCCCGCCGCGCGCTCGATGCCGCCAAGATCGACGCCACCTCGGTTGATCTGATCATTCTGGCCACCGCCACGCCTGATCAGACTTTTCCTGCCAGCGCTACCAAGGTGCAGGCGCTGCTGGGCATCAATGATTGCATCGCCTTTGACGTCGCTGCGGTCTGCTCGGGTTTTCTTTACGCGCTGTCGGTGGCCGATGCGATGCTGCGCAGCGGCGGAGCGCGGCGGGCGATTGTCATCGGCTCAGAAACGTTCAGCCGCATTTTGGATTGGGAAGACCGTACCACCTGCGTACTGTTTGGCGATGGCGCGGGCGCCGTGGTGCTGGAAGCCCAGCAGGGCGACGCCGGCATTCTTGCCACCAAGCTCCATGCGGATGGCCGCCATAATGAGCTTCTCTATGTTGATGGCGGGCCGTCGACAACGGGCACGGTCGGCCATGTCCGCATGAAGGGCTCAGAAGTTTTCCGGCACGCCGTGGTCAATCTCGCAAGCGTGATGACTGAGGTGCTCGCCGATACCGGGCTCAGCCCGGCCGATGTGGATTGGGTCGTCCCGCATCAGGCCAATGCCCGGATTTTGGATGCAACCGCGCGCAAGCTGGGCCTGTCGCCCGACCAGATCGTCGTGACCGTCGATCAGCACGCCAACACATCGGCCGCCTCGGTGCCGCTGGCGCTCGATACCGCGGTGCGCGATGGCCGCATTCAGCGCGGCCAGTTGCTGATCCTCGAAGCCATGGGCGGCGGCTTTACCTGGGGAGCGGCGGCAATCCGTTATTGATCCGCTTGCGCCCGCGCGTGCAATTGACGTCCCTTGCCAATTCGATAAGAAGCAAAGTCCCAAACCTTAGAGAAGAGGGAGTTGCGTAATGGCGGGAGATGGCACTCTTACACGAGCCGATCTTGCTGAGTCTCTTCACAAAAATGTGGGCCTATCCAAGGCCGAGTCCTCAAAGTTGGTTGAATCGATACTGGACCATATGTGTTCGGCCCTGTCCAAGGGAGAGAATGTGAAGATTTCCGGGTTCGGAAGCTTCCTGCTCCGCGACAAGGGCGAGCGCGTGGGCCGCAATCCAAAAACGGGCGTCGAGGTGCCGATCGCACCGCGGCGTGTGCTGACCTTCCGGGCCAGCAACACCATGCGCAACCGCATCGCGGACGGCGCCTGAGCCATGGGGGTCGCCGATGGCCGATAAGGCACCAGGTGCATTTTTGACCATCGGCGAGCTCTCGGCCGAGCTGGGGGTTCCCCAGCATATCCTGCGCTATTGGGAAACGCGCTTTCCCAAGCTGCGGCCGCTGACGCGGGCGGGCAACCGCCGTTATTACCGGCCCGAAGATGTCGCTTTGGTGCGGCGTATCCACCGGTTGCTCAATGCCGAAGGCTATACGGTCAAAGGCGCGCAAAAGCTGCTCGCGACCAAGACGGCGGAAGAGGCCCCCTTGCCGGTCGAGCCTCCCCGGCCGATCCCGGCAACCCAGCCGGCCGTGTCTGCGGCGCCCGCCGCCAATATCCTGCCTGATCTGGTGCTGATCCGCGATCGCCTAAAGGCTGCGCTGGCCGCTTAAGGCCGGGGCGGCGGGAAGCTCTGGTGAAAGCTGAATGCGGCCGGGCTGGGCCCCTGCTCTGCCAGTTGCGCAATCTTCGCCATGGCTTCGGCAATGCCCGGGCGGTGCCCCTCGGGCACCCACCATAAGGCCATGAACGCCTCTTTCTTTTCAAACCACTCACGGCGACGGCGCATCACCGCCAGATGATCGGGCTGGCGATAGACAAAGGCCTCTAACGAGGCGAGGTCAGTCCAGACGGAAAGGTTGACGATCATATCCGGGTCGGCCGCGTTGGGGACCAGATCGGTCGCGTCATTGCCGTCGCCGACCAGCCGCCAGACAAAGCCCGGCGCCGCATCCGCCATCGCGTTCACATGGTCAAGCGCGGCCATGAAGTCAGCATTGGCCGGGTCATCGCGCGGCCGGGTGAACCGCGCAATATTGATCTGGGCAAGCTGCCAGCCCATCAGGCCAAAGCTTCGGCAATCAGCTTGCGGCTGTTCTCGATGCCGTAAAGCGCGATAAAGCTGCCCATGCGCGGCCCCGCGCTAGAGCCAAGAAGCGTTTCATACAGCGCCTTGAACCAATCACGCAGATTTTCAAACCCGCCCGTTTTGCCGATGTCATAGACGATGTTCTGGATGTCTTCCGCGCCTGTATCGGGAGCGAGCTTTGCCAGTTCGGCATCGAGCCGCTGAAGCGCCGCCACCTCCACGCCCTCAGGCTTGCGGCGCTTCAAGGTCGGGGCGATGAAGTCGCGATTATAAGCCAGCGCCAAATTGATGAGGTTCGCCAGTTCCGGGTGCGTTGCCGCACTCGCATCGGGCACATAATTGGCAAGATACGCCCAGACCTGCGGCGCAGTGGCATGTTCGCCCATCACCCCGACCAGATTCAGCAGCAGGCCAAAGCTGACCGGCGGGACATCGGCCGGCACCTGGCCGTTATGGATATGGTGAACGGGGTTGCCCAATTGCTGCTCAACCGGCTGGCCCGCATAATTGCCGCGGAACTGGAAATATTCATCCACCGCCCGCGGGATCACGCCCATATGCAGCTGCTTGGCGCTTTTGGGTTCGCGATAGGCATAAAAAGCAAGGCTCTCTTCGCTGCCATAAGACAGCCATTGCTCAAGGCTCAGGCCATTGCCCTTGGACTTGGAAATCTTCTCCCCCTTTTCGTCGAGGAACATCTCATAGATCAGCCCCTCGGGCTTGCGGCCACCCAGCACCTGCGCGATCTTGCCAGACTGGATGCCGCTATCGGTCAGGTCCTTGCCATACATTTCATAGTCGACGCCCAGCGCCACCCAGCGCATCGCCCAATCGACCTTCCACTGAAGCTTGGCCTTGCCACCCAAGACGGACTGGGTGACCATCTCGCCCTCATCCTCAAAGCGGACAAGGCCGGCATCGGCATCCACCACGTCAACCGGCACCTGAAGCACGATGCCCGATTTTTCGCTGATCGGGAGAATCGGCGAATAGGTCGCCGCGCGTTCCTTGCGCAGCGTCGGCAACATGATGTCGAGGATCGCCTGATTGCAGCGCAGCACATTTTTCAGCGCGTCGTCAAAATGCCCGCCTTCATAGCGGGTCGTCGATGAGACAAACTCATACTCAAAGCCAAAGCGGTCAAGGAACTCGCGCAGCATCGCATTATTGTGGTGCGCAAAGCTTTCAAACTTCCCGAACGGATCGGGGATGCGCGACAAGGGCTTGCCCAGATGTTCTGCCAGCATCGCCTGATTGGGGACATTGTCCGGCACCTTGCGCAGGCCGTCCATATCATCGGAAAAGGCGACCAGCCGGGTCGGCATGTCGCACAGGGTTTCAAAGGCACGGCGCACCATCGTCGTCCGCAGCACTTCGTTAAAGGTGCCGATATGCGGCAGGCCCGAGGGGCCATAGCCGGTTTCGAAGATCACCGGCCCCGCGGCCTTGCCCTCAGGATAGCGTTTGAGGACCTTGCGCGCCTCTTCAAAGGGCCAAGCCTTGGAAAGCATCGCTGCGTCGCGCAAATGGGTCACTTCGTGTTGCTCTTTCGTTCTGGTTGCGCCAATCCGGGGGCGTGAGCACCCCTTTGCCTTATCCTGCGCTGCATGCAAGCCATGGCGGTATCTGGATCGCGTTGCCAGACGGCAAAACACGGCGCGTAAGCCGTGGGGAAGCCATTTCCATGGCCGCGGAAACGCCAATGCTGATGCTCAACGCCCCGCTGGTTGCCGCCCGTCTGGGCTATGGCGAACTGTCCGGCTTGGACCTGCTAGAGCTTTTTGCCTTTCTCCACCCGGCGCGCTTCATGGTGCCGACGGTCAAAGGGTTGGTAACAGCGCTCAAGCTCTCGCCCCCGACTGGCGAGGGGCTTGCCGAGGCGGACGTGCCCGCCTTGCTGCAACAGGCGGCGGGGGCGTTGCTCGCAACCTTAAATGGCGCTTGGCCCGAACGCGAAGGGGCTTGGGCCTCGGCGCAGGCGCTCACCCGGTTGCGCTGGCCTTGGGCGCCGCTGGTGACAGAGCGGCTCGCCAAGCCCGACAAGGAAGAACGCTGGCTCTTTTCCAAACTCCCCGAATGGGAAGAGGCGCCCCCGCGCCCGGCGCCCCGCCCCGTCTTTCTGGCGGCCGAGGCGGTGCAGACGCGGCTGACCGAGCTGACCGGCGCCGGGGCAGAACAGCGCGCGGGGCAACGGACCTATGCCGCGGCGGCCGCTTCAGCTTTTGCCCCGCGCGATGTGCGCGACCAGCCGCGGCTGGTGCTGGCTGAAGCCGGAACCGGCATCGGCAAGACCTTGGGCTATCTCGCCCCGGCCTCGCTCTGGGCCGAGCAGGCGGGTGGTCCCGTTTGGATTTCCACCTATACCAAAGCGCTGCAACGCCAGCTGACAAGCGAGACGGCGCGGATCTATGGCAGCGCAGAGGCCGCCAAGGGCAAGGTCGTCATCCGCAAGGGGCGCGAAAATTATCTGTGCCTGTTGAATTTGGAAGACGCGCTTCAAGGCGGCTTTGCCGGGCGCGCAGCAATCCTCGCGCAACTGGTCGCCCGCTGGGCCGCCTATAGCCGCGATGGCGATATGGTGGGGGGCGATCTGCCCGGTTGGCTGCCCACCCTCTTCCGCCGCAACGGCACAACCGCGCTGACCGACCGGCGCGGTGAGTGCGTCTATGCGGGCTGCCCGCATTACCGGAAATGCTTTATCGAACGCGCGACCCGCGCCTCGGCGCAGGCGGACATCGTCGTCGCCAACCATGCGCTGGTCATGGTCAACGCCGCGCGCGGCCGCGAAGAAGCGGGGACGCCAACCCGCTTTGTCTTTGATGAAGGCCATCATCTGTTCGACGCCGCCGATACGATGTTTGCAGCCGCGCTCACCGGGCAAGAAGCGATTGAGCTGCGCCGCTGGATCATCGGGCCCGAAGGCAAAGCGCGGGGGCGGCGGCGCGGGCTTGCCGCCCGGCTTGCTGATGTCGCAAGCTATGATAGCGACGGCGCGGCCAATATCTCTGCCGCCGCCTCGGCGGCCGCGGCCCTGCCCTCTGATGGCTGGTTGCAGCGGCTGGCAGAAGGCACGCCCTTTGGTCCGTTGGAAGCGCTGTTGGCCGAAGTGCGCGGCCTCGTCTTTGCCCGCGCGACCGATGAAGATGCGGGCTATGGGCTGGAGACTGAAGCCGCCCAATTGGATGGCGCGCTGCTGACGGCAGTTGAGCCGGCGTGCAAGGCGCTGGAGGCGATCCTGCGCCCCTTGATCGCGCTTGGTCGGCGGCTCGAAGCCGTGATGGGCGAAGGCCCGGACTGGCTTGACGGGCAGGCGCGCGCCCGGGTGGAAGGGGCGCTCGCCAGCCTCTCTTGGCGAACAGACCTGTTGACCGCCTGGCTCGCCATGCTCTCACGTTTGGGTGGCCCGCTGGACCCCGATTTTGTCGACTGGCTGGCAGTGGAGCGGATTGAGGGGCGCGAGGTCGATATTGGCCTCCGCCGGCATTGGCTGGACCCGACCCGGCCTTTTGCGCAAACGGTGCTCGCCCCGGCGCAAGGCGCGCTCATCACCTCTGCCACGCTCAAGGGCGGCGAAGGCTGGGACATTGCCGAGGCCCGCACCGGCGCGGTCCACCTGTCCGGCCCGGCCCAGCATTTTGAAGCGGCGAGCCCCTTTGACTATGCCGCCCAGGCCGAGGTGCTGGTCGTCACCGATGTCAAGCGCGGCGATGTGCCGCAGCTTGCCAATGCCTATGCCAAGCTGATCGCCGCGGCGAACGGCGGGACGCTTGGCCTGTTCACCGCCATCCGCCGGTTGCGTGCCGTCCATGCGCGGATTGCTGATCGGCTGGCGCGCGATGGCCTGCCGCTTTACGCCCAGCATGTTGACCCGATCGACACGGGCACGCTCGTCGATATTTTCCGCGATGATCCGCGCGCGAGTCTCATCGGCACCGATGCGCTGCGCGATGGGGTGGATGTGCCGGGCGACTCGTTGCGCCTTGTGGTGATGGAAGGCGTGCCTTGGCCCAAGCCAACCGTGCTTCACGCCGCGCGCAAGGCGGCCGGCGGGGGCAGCGCCTATGATGACCGGTTGATCCGCGCGCGGCTGGCCCAGGCCTTTGGCCGGCTGATCCGGCGGCAGGGGGACAAGGGCGTGTTCGTCCTTCTCTCCTCGGCGGTCCCCACGCGCTTGCTCTCGGCCTTTCCACCGGGCACGCCGGTGCGCCGCGTGACGCTGGATGAAGCGGTCGACGCGATCCGCATTTCACAATCCCCGCTTCCCACAAGCGCCGCTTTGCCGCATGAAGCGCAGCCATGAAGACGCTTACGCTTTTCCGTCATGCCAAATCGGGCTGGGACGCGCCTGTGGATCGGGATTTTGACCGCCCGATCAACGCACGCGGCATCAAGGGCGCGAAGCTGATCGGCAAGCAGCTGCGCAGCCAAGGCTGGGCGTTTGATTATGTCATCTCCTCGCCTGCCGTGCGCTGCACCGAAACGCTCGATGCGCTGTGGGAAGGCTATGGTGAGATTCTCCACCCCAATTGGGACCGGCGCATCTATCTGGCCTCGGGCGCGACCCTGCTTGATGTCGTGCAGGATTTACCGGACAGCGTCTCCTCCGTCCTGATGTGCGGCCATAATCCAGGGCTGGAAGATCTAATCCTGATGCTCGTGCCCGATAAAGCAGGCGATGCGCTGCGCGATGCGGTGGAAGAAAAGCTCCCCACCGCCGCCATCGCTGAATTGCAGTTTGACGTCGATCATTGGGCCGAGGCCAACACGGGCAAAGCCCGCTTCACCCGGCTGATCCGCCCGCGCGATCTGGACCCGACGCTCGGGCCGGCAATGGACCGGCCCGGCGCCTGACCCGGATTATTTCGACGCCGCGATCCAGGCGTCGATCTTCTGTTCCAACACCGCCAGCGGCAAGGCGCCCGTGTTCAGCACCTGATCGTGGAAGGCGCGGATGTCGAATTTCGGCCCCAGCTCGGCCTCGGCCTTTTTGCGCAGCCGCTGGATCGTCATCGCGCCCGTCTTATAGGCCAGCGCCTGACTGGGGATGGCGATATAGCGTTCCACCTCGGCGGTCGCATCGGTGCGGCCCATGTCCGAATTGGCGAGCATATACTCAATCGCCTGATCACGGGTCCAACCCTTGGCGTGAAGCCCGGTATCGACAACCAGCCGCATCGCCCGCAGCATCTCGTCCGACAAGGTGCCAAAGCGCTGATAGGGGTCGGCATAAAAGCCCATTTCATAGCCCAAGGTCTCGGCATAAAGCGCCCAGCCCTCGACATAAGCCGTGTTGCCGCCAAAGCGCATGAAATTGGGCAGCGCCTCATTTTCCTGCGCAAGGCTAATCTGGAAATGATGCCCCGGCGCGCCTTCATGCAGATAGAGCGTCGTCATGCCCGGGGTGGTTCGGCTCGGCAGGTCATAAGCGTTGAAATAGAAAATGCCCGGACGGCTGCCGTCGGGCGTGCCCTGTTCGTAAGAGCCGCCTGCTTCAAATTTTTCGCGGAATTCCTCATAGGGCCGGATTTCAAGCGGCGCCTTGGGCAGATGGCTGAAATAGGCGCCAATCTTCGCATCCACCTGCTTGCCAATATCATAATAGCCCTGGGTCAACGCGGCCCGGCTTTCCTTCTTGAACTTGGGGTCGGTCCGCAGATAGTCGAAGAATTCCGGCAGCGTCCCGGCAAAGCCCACTTCGGCGCGAACCTTTTCCATTTCGCCCTTGATGCGCTCAACCTCCGCGAGGCCCGTTTGATGGACCGTTTCGGCATCGAGCGGCAGCGTTGTCGTGTTCTCGATTGCGATCTTGTAGAGCTTGGGGCCGCCCTTCATCGACGACAAGCCAACCGTCTCGCGCGCCGCCGGCAGATATTCGGCCTTCAAATAATCGCGCAACCGCTCATAGGCCGGGTAAATGCCCTTTTGGATCATCGCCCGATAGGCGATGGTCAGCCGCGTCTTATCGGCCTCCGACATGCCGGCCGGGAAGTTCTTGATCGGTGCATAATAAGGCGAGTCCTCAACCGGCTGAGCCAATTGGGTATCCAGCTGGGCAATCACATTGCCAATCGTCAGCTTGGTATCAACAATCCCGGCGGCCTTGCCTTCCTTGAACCGGCCGATGGCGCGATCAAGATAGGTGATGAACTCGCGATGGCGCTTCAGCCCATTGTCATAATCCGCAACCGTCGCAAACGGCGCGCCGCCCTTGCCGCTTGAGAAGGTGGGATAGAAAGTGTGGAAGCCATAAAAATGGTTGAGCGGGCGCACCGCATTCATCTTCAGGATATCGGGACGATAGCCGATCGCCGTCTGCTCGGCCTGCCATTTGAAGACGTCATAAGCAATCTGGTCGGTCGCATTCAGCTTGGCGCGGTCAATCTTGGCAAGCCGCGCCATGTCGTCTTCATTCGCCTTCTTCTCGGCGGCGAAATAGGCATCGGTGATGTAATCGCCGAAGCGGTCGGCATAGCGCATATCGCCACGGAAAATGGCATTTAGCGGGTTGCGGCGCAGTGACGCTTCGTCGCTGTCCTTGAACAACTGGTGCAGCGCGCGGGTCGCGGCATTCTCAAAAACGGCCGGCTTTACCGGCGTCGCTTGGACAGCCGGGGCAGCTGACTGCGCAAAGGCCGCCGGGGAAAGGGTGGCAAGAAGAAGAACGGGCACAAGGCGACGCATAAAAACTCCCTGATTTGGTCTGGCGCCTGCCTAGCCGAGCGGGGCGGCGCGCTCCAGTCCTTTGGCGCTGCATCACGATAGCTTTGGGAAAAAAAGGGGCCCGGGCCATGGACTGGCCCGGGCCATCATTCCGCGTGCATCGGAACGACAGTTGAACGCCAACAGGAAGGACCCCATGCGGGGGAACGCGCGTCACATCGAAACGCGAGCGGTGACGCCCCACCCTTTTGGCAAGGCGCGGCTGAACCTTTGCGGAACGGACATGTCAGCCTCCCGAAAGGCAGCCTTATTCTGGGTTAGACCCAGAATTTCTCCCGAAACCATTTGGTCACAATATATTTGGTGCCGGCCAACACCGGCTTGCCGGCATGCAGGGCCGCCGGATTGGGCGTTCCGTCGGGCTGCATATTGTTCCACAAAAGCAGCATCGCGGTGCGCGGGCCAACCGTCAGGCCAGCGGTAGGAAATTCGGTTTCCCCGCCTGCGGCGGGCTCGTTCAGATAGATCATCGCGGTCCAGCTGCGTTGGCCGCCCTGGCGCATCATCTCGTCCCAATAGACAGAGCCAGGCAGGAAATGGTCAAAATGCGGCTTGAACTGCTGCCCCACTTCATAAACCTGGCCCTGAAGCGTTTCGCCATGGCGCTTGTCGATGCCCATCAACGTACAGATGCGGTCCTCAATCCGCTCAACCAGCGGATCATAAGGCGAAAGGTTGCAGCTATCGCTGGTCCGGAAGTCCGGGTCGGCTGTGGCAGACAACAGGCCAGAGGGCTGACGCCCCTTGTTGATCAGGCCAATCAGCTCTTCGCATTCGGCGCGGCTCATAAAATCCTGCAGGCAATACAGCGTCAGGCCGTTTTGCGTTACCGGCTGCACGCGGGTGGCGGCGGCCAGCCGCCGTCCGACGATCCGGCCGAAATCCGCAAGGCGCTGTTGCGGGGTCTTGAGCTTGATCTTCGCCATCGCGCGGCCGTCAGTCTATGATCCGGCCGCGGGCCATCACAAAGCGGACGTGCTCCAGCGTCCGGACGTCCGTCAGCGGATTGCCGTCCACCGCAATGATATCGGCGCTATAGCCAGGTGCGATCCGGCCAATCTCGGTATCAAGGTTCAGCAGCCGGGCCGCGGTGGTGGTGGCGCTGGCCAGCGCCTCGCGCGGGGTCAAGCCGCCCCAGTCCACCATCAGCGCAAACTCCCCGGCATTGCGGCCATGCTCAAAAACACCCGCGTCGGTCCCAAAGCCAATCGTCACGCCTTCGGCCTTGGCGGTCTTAAGCGCCCGCCCCATCTGCGCCACAGCCTCGCGCGCCTTCACTTCAACGGTTGGCGTATAAATGCCTTGGCCAAGCCGGGCCTTCACCCCAGCCAGCGCCATCAGCGTCGGCACCATCGCCGTGCCAGATTGCTTCATCGCTTTGGCGGCGTTGAGGTCGGCAAAGGTCGCATGTTCGGCGGTGTCCACCCCGGCATGCGCGGCCGCTTCCACGCCGCGCGCGCCATGGGCATGGGCGGCCACGCGCAGGCCCAGGCTGTGGGCGGTATCAACAATGGCCTTTAATTCGGGGTCGGTAAAATGCTGCCCCAGCCCGCGGCCCTGTTGCGACAAGACGCCGCCAGTTGCCGTGATCTTGATGACGTCTGCACCCGCTTTAGAAAATTCGCGCACGCGGGCGGCACATTCTATTGGTCCGGTGCAGGTGTTATGCGCATCAAGCGCGTGCGCCACGTCCGGGCGAAAGCCGCTGACATCGCCATGGCCGCCAATGATGGAAATGGCCGGGCCCGAAGCAATGATGCGGGGGCCGGGGATCACCCCTTGGGCGGTCGCATCGCGCAGGGCAAAGCCGCCTTGGGGCGTCGAGCCAAGATCGCGCACGGTTGTAAAGCCGGCCTTGACCGTCAGCCGCGCATTGCGGGCGCCCATTAGCGTTGCAAATTCATCGCTGGTTACCGCTTCCTCGCGATAATCGCCGCCGGGATTGCTTTGGAGGTGGACATGAAGGTCCACCAGCCCGGGCAGCACCGTCTTGTCTTTCAGGTCAATCAGTTGCGCACCCGCAGGGGCCGGCACTAGGCCCGGTGCAATCGACACGATCCGGCCGTCCGAGACCGTGATCGTCGCCGGTCCGCTGGCCGGCTGGCTGGCATCGGTGATCAGTTGGCCCGCCTGAATGACAAGCGTCTCGGCTGCTGCCGGTGCTGCTGCAAGGCTCGCCATCAGGCCCGCCAGAAAGATCCGCATATCCATGTCCCCGCGTTTGTTTTTCCAGATGCTGTTTTGGCGCAGCCAAAGGGCGTCGCGCAAGATGGAAGATGCGCCGCGCCCTAAGCCGCCTCCACCGTCAGCACCTCAACCGACAGAAGCGCACCGCCGGCCACCTGTTGCGTGCCGGTAATGGCAAGGTCCGCCACCAATAGGCCAGGCAGATCAAATTCCGCGGCCTCAAGCCGCTGGCCGATCTCGGCAGCGGCCGGGCTGGGGACGAACAAGCTCAGCCAGTGGCGCGCGCCAGAAAAGGTAATGCTGGCCCAGGGCCGCGCCCCCGAAGCGCGCAACTCGGCAGGCGCGGCGTGGCGCAGAACGGCCGCACATAACCGACCATGGCTCCGATCGCTCATTGGCCGTGCCCCGCCATAAAACGGCGCACCCGCCCTTCAAGCCGGGGTGTCATTTCGCGGCCCCGCCGAAGGTCCAGCACAAGCCGGGGATCGCGCACGGCCAGCCGGCCGAATCGCGTCGGTGTCATGCCCGTCCGTTTCAGATAATGTTCGATGTCCCAGAGTATGTTCACTTTTTGTTCTCCTCGCGGCTTCCGCCCGGCGCGGGCCAGGGCGCTGATCCTTTTTTCTTCCTGCCGAAATCCTACTTGTCTAGGATTTTTCTTATCGCTATGCCCCGATCATGGACAATGTCCGCACCACATTGGACCGGCTCATCCGCGAGCGCGGTGAAGATTATGCAGCGCTCTCGCGGCTCTTGGGGCGCAATCCGGCTTATGTGCAGCAATTCATCCATCGCGGCAGTCCGCGTCGGCTGGCTGAAGCAGACCGCCAGATTCTCGCGCGCTATCTGGGCGTGTCGGAAGCCGTCTTGGGCGGGCCTCCGTCCCAAACAGAGGCCGGGGACGGCCTGTTTGCCGTCCCGCAATTGACGGTTGCGGCCTCGGCCGGCCCCGGGGCGCTGGCCGGGGGCGAGCAGCCAGTGGCCCATCTTGGCTTTGACCTGCGCTGGCTCAAATCGCTGACAACAACCCCGCGCGCCGTCTCAATGATCACGGTGCGCGGCGATTCGATGCAGCCAACCCTTCAGGATGGCGACGATATTCTTGTCGATCAGGGTGATGCCGCCGACCGGCTGCGCGATGGAATTTACGTCCTGCGCATCGACGAGGCGCTGCTTGTCAAACGGCTGGCCCGGCATCCGGCATCCGGGCAATTAAGCATTCGCAGCGACAACCCGGCTTACCCGGATTGGCAGGACTGCGACCCGGCGGCGATTTCGGTGATTGGCCGCGTAATCTGGGCGGGCCGTCGCTTTGCCTAGCGGCGCCGGTCCATCCACCATTGGCCAAGCGCGATGAGCGTGCCGACGGTAAACCCGGTCAACACGCCAATGCTCGGCTGGCGCAGGGCAACGCCCACAAGCGCGCCCAGCACCAGGCCCAGGGCAATGAAGGCGCCAGCAGCGCGCGGCGAAGAGGCTTTGGGATCTGTCATGCCGCGCCTTTGCCACGCCCGGCGCGTCAAGGCCAGTCCATCGCGTCATTTGGCCGCCAGAATTTGGGCAGCGCCAATCTGCCTAACGCAAGTGAAGCCGCATCTGTTTCAGATGCTTCCGCTTCGCCGCGACACGCGATAGACCGGCAAGATGACGTCTTCTTCCTCCCGCTGGCTGGCCGGTGCGGCTTTGGCTGCTGCGCTTGGTGGGGCGTCGATGGCCCGGGCCCAAGAGGCGGCACCCGGGGCGGCGGGGTCGCCGCCCGATGCGCTGGACCCCAATTCGCCGCTCGCGGACATTCCCGATATCGGCGTTGATTGGCCTGATCTGCCGCCCGAAGAAGCCGGCGAGCCCGGGGCCCAATTGGCGCAGCCCGAAGCGGAGGAGCGCCGCTATACGGTCCTTCTCGAAGGAGTGCCCAGCACGCCGGAAAATCAGATCGCACGTCGGTTTGACGAAGTGTCGCGCCTGAAGACGGCCGCCGATAAGACGGCAAACATCGCCCAGATCAACCGCCGCGCGCGGGATGATGTCCGCCTGCTGGAAGACGTGCTGCGGGCCGATGGCTATTATGACGCGCGGATCAGTTCCAAGGTCGAAGCGGTCGGCGATCGCGTTGCCGTCACGCTGTCGGTTGTGCCCGGCCCGCTTTATCGCTTTGATGAGGTGCGCGTCTCCGGGCTGGAGGGTCTGGCCAATGCTCCGCTTTTGTTTCCGGTGCACAGTTCCGATCCGGTGGATGCGGACGCGGTCACCGCCGGCACCGCGACGCTGCTGACCCAGCTTAAGGATCAGGGCTATCCCTTCGCCATCGTCGAAACGCCGGATGTCGTCGTCGATCACGATACGGAAAGCGGCACGCTTGACCTTCAGGTCTCAACTGGCGGGCTGCGTCGCTTCGGCGTCCTCCGCGCGACAGGCGAAAACATGCCGTTCGGCGCGCGGCATATGGCGGTCATGGCCCGGTTCAAACCGGGCGATCCTTATCGGCAAAGCGCGGTGGAGGATCTGAAGCGGGCGATCGTTGCAACCGGGCTCGTCTCGTCCGTCACCCTGACCCCAATTGAGGGTGCCACCCCCGAAACGGCCGACCTTGCGGTCACAACAACGCCCGCGCCGCCGCGCACCATCGCCGGCGAAGTCGGCTATGGAACGGGCGAGGGCATCCGTGTCAGCGCCAGCTGGACGCATCGCAACCTGATCCGGCCCGAGGGCGCCGTCACACTGGCCGGCGTGGCCGGCACCAAAGAACAATCGCTGCGCGGGACATTGCGCATGTCCAACTGGCAACGACGCGATTGGGTGTTGAACGGCCGGGTGGGCGCCAGCAACGTCCTTCAAAACGCCTATCAGGCCCGCACGCTTCAGGTCGGCGCCAATCTGGAACGTCAGACCAATCTTTTATGGCAAAAGCCCTGGACCTGGAGCGCCGGGTTTGAACTTTTGGCGTCGCAGGAACGCGACATTGTGTCGGGCGATGTCGGCCGCAATACCTATTTTATCGGCGCGCTTCCGGCACAATTGGCTTATGATGGATCAGACGATCTGCTCGATCCGCGGCGCGGGTTCCGGCTTAGCGGCCGCGTGTCGCCCGAGCTTTCGCTTCAAGGCGGCGCCTCCAGCTATGTGCGGATGCAAATGGATGGCAGTGCTTATGTGCCGCTGTCCGATCGGGTGGTGCTGGCCGGCCGTATTCGGCTGGGGGCAATCACCGGCACGCCGGCCGGCATCATCGCGCCGTCGCGCCGTTATTATGCCGGTGGTGGCGGATCGGTGCGCGGCTATGGCTATCAGGCCATCGGCCCGCGCGATGCCTTTGGCGATCCGGCCGGCGGGCGCAGCCTGACGGAATTTGCGCTGGAAGCCCGTATTCGCTTTGGGGCCTTTGGCGTGGTGCCGTTTCTGGATGGGGGCAATATCTACACGTCCAGCATGCCGCGCTTTGACAAGCTGCGGCTCGGTACCGGGTTGGGCGTGCGCTATCATTCCAGCTTCGGCCCGATCCGGGTCGATATTGGCACGCCGCTCAATCGTCGGCCGGGCGAAAGCCGGATCGGCCTTTATGTCTCATTGGGGCAGGCCTTTTGATGCCGGGGTGGCTGCGGCATCAGGCGCGACTGGGGCAGCGCCGGCATCGGCTATTGGCCCTGTTCGGCGCGCTTTTGCTGGTGCTGGGCGGGCTTATGATCGCCGCCGATACCGGGCCGGGCCACCGCTTCTTGGTTGCGCGTCTGGTTGCGCTGACGCCCAAGAACGGGCTGCGCATCGACCTGCACGAAATTCGCGGGTCAATTTATGGCGAGGCCGAGCTGGTGGGCCTGCGCCTGCGCGATCCCCAAGGCGTGTTTTTTGAGGCGCCCCGCGTTGCGCTGAGCTGGAACCCCTTTGCATGGCTCGGCAATCGGCTCGATATCCGCAGGCTCCATGCCGCGCGGGCGACACTCCATCGCCTGCCCCGCTTGCGTCCGGGTCGACCCGATGCGCCGCTGCTGCCCGATTATGACATCCACATCGGCCAGCTTGGCATTGACCAGCTGGCGCTGGGGCGCGGGCTGGGCGGGCCAGAGCAGATGGCCCGGCTGGCTGGACAAATCGACACGCGCGACAATGAAGCCCAGCTAACGCTGCGCGCAACCGCTGCGAGGGGCGATCGACTCGCGCTGCACTTGGTCGCCCTGCCCGAGGCCGACCGGTTTGATCTTGATCTCGCGCTCGACGCGCCGGCCAATGGGACATTGGGCGGGCTGATGAGCCTCCGCGCGCCGTTCCAGATCCGCGCGGCCGGTGATGGCAGCTGGACACGCTGGCAGGGCAGGCTAGACGCGCGGCTGGACGCGCAATCCGCCGCGCATTTCGCGCTGACTGCACGCGAGGGCGTCTATGGCCTGACCGGCACAATAGAAGCAGGCGCGCTGCCCGCCGGCCGGGTTCGGCAATTGGCCGCTCCCCGGATCGACGTTCAGGGATCTGCCCGGCTGGCCAACCGGCGACTGGCCGGCAAACTGCGTCTGCGCGCACCTGCGCTGGACCTCGCGGCCGAAGGGGGCCTCAATCTTGCAACCAGTTCGTTTGACGGGCTGGTGCTGAATGGCCATTTGCAGCGCCCCCAAGCCTTGATGCCCCGCTTGGCCGGTCAGCCGGTGGGCCTAAAGCTCGCCTTGAATGGGCCGTTTCGCCAACCGGAATTTGAATATCTGCTGTCGGCGCCGCTGCTGCGCGTCGGGACAACTGGGCTAGAAGGCGTACGCGCCTCGGGCCGGGGGGTCCTTGGTTCCCAGCCAGCCCGTATCCCGGTTCGGCTGGAGGCGCGCCGCGTCACCGGCATCGGGGATGTTGCCGGCGGGATGCTCGCCCATTTTTCGCTAAACGGGACGCTGCTGGCGCGCCGCACCAGCCTGATGGGCGATGGCCTGAACTTCCGGTCCGATAAGCTCAACGGCAAGCTGTCGATCTTTGTCGATCTGCGCACCGGGCGTTATGACCTTGGCCTTGATGGGCAGATATCGCGCTACCTGATCCCCGGCATTGGCCTGGTCGATGTCCGCTCAACCTTGTCGGTCGTCCCAGGGGCGGATGGACGGGGCACGCGCATTCTGGGCCGGGGTGAGGCTTGGGTACGCCGCTTTGACAACCGCTTCTTCGCCACGCTGACAGGCGGGCTGCCGCGGCTTGAAACAGGCCTTGAGCGAACGCCCGACGGCGTGCTGCACTTTACCAATATGCGGCTTAACTCGCCGCACCTGACGCTGACGCTTGCCGGAACCCGACAGCGCGACGGCCGGTTCCTTCTGTCCGGCAAAGGCCAGCACACAAGCTATGGGCCGCTTGAACTCGCGCTGGAAGGGCCGATTGCGCGGCCCAAGATCAACCTGCTTCTGGCCCGGCCAAATGCCGCTTTGGGTCTGGCCAATGTGCGGCTGCTTCTTGTCCCCAAGCCGACAGGCTATGATTGGACGGCCATGGGCGGGTCGGCTGCGGGGCCGCTTTCGGGCCGGGGGGATGTGCTGCTGCCTCAGGGGCGGGCGGCACAGATCCGCATTGCCCAATTGCGGGCGGGTACGCTTGGCGCCAGCGGCCAGTTAACCGCGGTGCCGGGCGGGCTTGCGGGCGCCGTCTTGCTGGAAGGGGCCGCCAAAGGCCGCCTTGATCTGGATGTCGCGCAAGGGCGGCAGCGCATCCGGGCAGATGTGGACGCGCGCCGCATTGTCTGGGCGGGCAGCCCTCAGCTGGCCTTTGGTCGCGGCCGCTTTAACGGCACGCTTCTGCTTGGCCCCAAAGGTCCTGATGTGGACGGCCGCCTCAGCGCCCGTGACGTCGCTTATGGAAGCCTGACCGCCGCTCGGCTTGATGGCACCCTGCGCATGGCAGAGGGGCAGGGCAGCCTAAGTGCAACGCTGTCCGGCGCGCGGGGTCGCGACTTTACTTTGACCACGCAGGTGCGGTTTACGCCTGATCGCCTTGTCGTCACCGGCGATGGCGCTATCGACGGCAAACCGATCCAACTTGACGCTCCGGCCGTTCTGCTGCGCGAAGCGCGGGGCTGGCGGCTGGCCCCCACCGCGCTGCGCTATGCCGGGGGCACGGCAGAACTTTCGGGCCTGCTGGGGGGTGCCCGGCCCGAGATGACCGCCGTGCTGTCCAGCCTGCCGCTTGACCTGCTGGATGTTCTGGCCCCCCGCCTTGGTCTGGGAGGGCGCGCCACCGGAACGCTGTTTTACGCGGAAGATACAACGGGCGAGCCAGCCGGGCGGATCGACCTTAAAGTGCGCGGGCTGACCCGCGCGGGCGTGGCGCTGGCGTCCCGGCCGGTGGACCTCGCTCTGGTCGCCAGCTTTGGCAATGGCGAAGCTGGTGCACGCATGGTCGCGGCGCTGGGCGGGCAGACTATTGGCCGCGGCCAGCTGCGCCTGTCGGGCTTGGGGGGGGAAGGCACGCTTGGTCAGCGCTTCGCTCGCGCCAACCTCTTTGGGCAGCTGCGCTATAATGGCGATGCGGGGACATTGTGGCGGCTGACGGGCATCGAAACTTTTGACCTATCGGGCAATGTCGCCATTGCAGCCGATATCTCCGGTCGGCCGACTGATCCGGCGATCCGGGGGTCGGTGCGCAGCGTTGCCGCCCGCATCGAAAGCCCGGTGTCGGGCATGGTCCTTACCAACGTCGCCGCCACGGGTCGCTTTGACGGGGCCCGTCTGGTGCTGGACGGGTTTTCCGCCGATGCCGGGCGCGGCGGGCGCATCACCGGCGAAGGAACTATCAACTTTGCCGAAACAGGCCGCGGTCTCGATTTGTCGCTTCAGGCAGAAAACGCGCAGCTGATCGCGCGGGACGATCTGGGGGCCACCGTCACCGGGCCGCTGCGCATCCGGTCAGATGGGCGGACCGGGCAGATCAGCGGCACGGTCCGGGTCACGCGCTCCAAATATGTGCTGGGCCAATCGGCCGCTGCCGCCGCAATCCCCCGGCTGAAGGTTCAAGAGGTGAATGCGGGTCTTGACGCCAGGACGGATCAGGCCCCAGCCCTGCCTTGGACGCTCGACATCAAGGCCGATATTCCGGGCCGGCTGATGGTGTCAGGACTGGGACTGGATAGCGAATGGCGCGCGCGGCTGGATGTGCAAGGATCGTTGCTCTCCCCCGCCATTACCGGCACAGCCGAGCTTGTTCGGGGCGGGTATGAATTTGCCGGCCGCCGGTTTGATTTGCAGCGCGGGGTGATACGCTTCCGCGGCGAAAGCCCGCCTGATCCAACTTTGGATATTGTCGCGGCGGGCGACACAGAAGGGCTGGCCGCCACCATCCGTGTGGCAGGCACCGGCCAGCGGCCCGAGATCAGCTTCGCCAGCGTGCCCGCGCTCCCGCAGGAAGAGCTGTTGTCGCGCCTGTTGTTCGGCACCTCGATCACCAATCTTTCCGCGCCCGAAGCGGTGCAGCTGGCCGCCGCCATCGCCTCGATGCGCGGCGGCGGCGGGCTGAACCCCATCAACGCGTTGCGCAAGGCGGTAGGGCTGGACCGGTTACGGATCCTGCCCGCAGACACCGCGACCGGCCAGCGCACCTCGGTTGCCGCCGGAAAATATCTAACCCGCCGGGCCTTTGTTGAAGTGATCACCGATGGTCAGGGATATTCGGCAACGCGCGCCGAATTTCAGGTCACGCGCTGGCTTTCCATCCTGTCGACCATCTCGACCTTGGGAGATCAAAGCGCCGCCATCCGCGTGTCGAAGGATTATTAAAGCCAGCATTGTCCTTGACTTCGGGTGCCCCCCCTCTATGAGCGGCGGCGGGCCACGCGGTCCCAACGCCGCGCGTGCTCTCTGTGAGGAGAGTCTATATGACTGAGAATACCAAGCCGCTGGCAAAGCCTGCGCGTCCGTTTTTTTCCTCTGGTCCCTGCGCAAAGCCGCCGGGCTGGGACGCTTCCAAACTCAAAACCGAATCCCTCGGCCGCTCGCACCGCGCGAAGATCGGCAAGTCGCGCCTGCAACTGGCGATCGATTTGACCCGCGCCGTCCTGCAAGTGCCCGACACCCATCATATCGGCATTGTCCCCGGCTCAGACACCGGCGCGGTTGAAATGGCGATGTGGTCCATGCTCGGCGCCCGGCCCGTCACGATGCTTGCTTGGGAAAGCTTTGGCGAAGGCTGGGTGACGGATGTCGTCAAGCAGCTGAAGCTCGACGCCAATGTCGTGAAGGCGCCCTATGGCGAACTGCCCGACCTGTCGGCGGTCGATCCGGCGCACGACGTTGTCTTCACCTGGAATGGCACGACCTCGGGCGTGCGCGTGCCCAATGGCGACTGGATCGCGGACGATCGCACGGGCCTGACCTTTGCCGACGCGACCTCGGCCGTGTTTGCCTATGACATGCCGTGGGACAAGCTCGATGTGACGACCTTTTCCTGGCAGAAGGTGCTGGGCGGCGAAGGCGCGCACGGCATCCTGATCCTTGGCCCCCGCGCGGTGGAACGGCTGGAAAGCTATACCCCCGCCTGGCCGATGCCCAAGATTTTCCGCATGACCAAAGGCGGCAAGTTGATCGACGGCATCTTCAAAGGCGAAACGATCAACACCCCCTCGATGCTCGCCGTGGAAGACGTGATCTTCGCGCTCGAATGGGCCCAGTCCTTGGGCGGTCTGTCGGGCCTGATGGCACGATCCAACGCCAATGCAGCGGCGCTCGACAAGATCGTGGCCGAGCGGGATTGGCTTGGCCATCTTGCCGCCGACCCGGCCACCCGGTCCAAGACCTCGGTCTGCCTGACCGTGAAGGGCGCGGATGCAGATTTCATCAAGAAGTTTGCAGCGCTGCTCGACGCCGAAGGGGCAGCCTATGACATTGCGGGTTACCGCGATGCCCCGGCGGGTCTGCGCATCTGGTGCGGCGCAACCGTCGACACCGCTGATATCGAAGCGCTCGGCCCCTGGCTCGACTGGGCCTATGCCCAGATGACGGCCGCCTGATCCTTTTAAACCGCTTGTCCTGAGCCTGTCGAAGGACGCCCTTTTCGCAACCGCCTCGCGGCACAAGAACAGGGCTTCGACAGGCTTAGCCCCAACGGCCAAATATTTTTGGAGTTTCTCCCATGACCAAGCCCAAAGTCCTTATTTCCGACAAGATGGACCCCAATGCGGCGCTGATCTTCAAAGAGCGCGGCTGCGAGGTGGATGAAATCACCGGTCTGACGCCCGAAGAACTGATCAAGATCATCGGCAAATATGATGGCCTTGCCATCCGCTCCTCAACCAAGGTGACGCCCGCCATTCTCGCGGCGTGCGACAATCTGAAGGTTATCGGCCGCGCCGGCATCGGCGTCGACAATGTCGATATTCCAGCCGCGTCGGCCAAGGGCGTTGTCGTGATGAACACGCCGTTCGGCAATTCGATTACCACCGCCGAACACGCGATTGCGCTTATGTTCGCGCTCGCCCGTCAGATCCCGGAAGCCAATGCCCAGACCCAGGCGGGCCTGTGGCCGAAAAACGGCTTCATGGGCGTGGAAGTCACGGGCAAGACCTTGGGCCTGATTGGCGCTGGCAATATCGGCTCCATCGTCGCCAGCCGGGCGCTCGGCCTCAAGATGAAGGTCGTCGCCTTTGATCCGTTCCTGACGCCCGAACGCGCGGTGGAAATGGGCGTTGAAAAAGCAGAGCTGGATGTCCTGCTTGCCAAGGCGGATTTCATCACCCTTCACACCCCGCTGACCGACCAGACCCGCAATATCCTGAGCCGGGAAAATCTGGCCAAGACCAAGAAGGGCGTGCGCATCATCAACTGCGCGCGCGGCGGCCTGATCGATGAGGTGGCGTTGAAGGACGCGCTCGACAGCGGCCATGTCGCGGGTGCCGCGCTTGACGTGTTCGCGGAAGAGCCGGCGAAGGAAAGCCCGCTTTTTGGCACGCCCAACTTCATCTGCACCCCGCACCTTGGCGCTTCGACCACCGAAGCACAGGTCAATGTCGCCTTGCAGGTGGCTGAACAAATGGCCGATTATTTGGTCACCGGCGGCGTCACCAACGCGCTTAACATGCCGTCGCTGTCGGCCGAGGAAGCGCCGAAGCTGAAGCCCTATATGGCGCTTGCGGAAAAGCTTGGCTCGCTTGTCGGCCAGTTGGCGCACGACAACCTCACCAAGATTTCGATCGAGGTTGAAGGGGCCGCCGCGCAGCTCAACGTCAAGCCGATCACAGGCGCCGTGCTTGCGGGTCTGATGCGCCGCTATTCGGATACAGTGAACATGGTCAACGCGCCGTTCCTGGCAAAGGAACGCGGGCTGGATGTCCGTGAAATCCGGCACGACCGCGAAGGCGTGTATCACACGCTGGTGCGCGTCACCGTGGCGACGAGCCAGGGCGACCGCTCGGTGGCCGGCACCTTGTTCAACAACACGGCGCCCCGCCTTGTCGAAATGTTCGGCATCAATATCGAAGCCGATCTTGATGGCCATATGCTCTACATCGTCAATGCCGACGCCCCGGGCTTTATCGGCTCCATCGGGACCTTGTTGGGCAAGAACGGCCTCAACATCGGCACCTTCCATCTCGGCCGCCGCAATGCGGGCGGGGAAGCGGTGCTGCTGCTGTCGATGGATGATGCCATCCCGGAAGCCGTGCTTGCCGAAGCCGCCAAGCTTGGGGGCGTAAAAATGGTGAAGGCTTTGAAGTTCTGATCTGCTAAAGGCCCGTTTATGACCAACGCCCTGCTGCCCACCGGTTTTCGTGACCGTTTGCCCCCCGAGGCGGATGCCTCGGCGCGGCTGGTACGCGCCATTCTCGATACGGTGGCGGGCTATGGTTATGAACGGGTGCAGACGCCGCTTGCAGAATTTGAGGCGACGCTGACGGGCGCCCTCGGCACCTCGTCGCGGGATTTGCTGCGCTTTGTTGACCCGGTGTCGGGTGAGACGATGGCCGTCCGGTCGGACATTACCGGGCAGATTGGCCGCATCGCGCGCGGTCGGATGGGGCATCACCCGCGGCCCATCCGGCTCAGCTATGGCGGCCCAGTCGTCAAGCTGCGCGCCAGCCAGCTGCGCCCGGAACGCGAAATGATGCAGGTCGGCGCCGAGCTGATCGGGCTTGAAACCCTTCCCGCTGTTACCGAGGTGGTGACTGTCGCCATTGAATCGCTGAAGGCCGCCGGCGCGCGCGACCTGACGCTCGACCTGACCTTGCCGGATTTGATTGATACCCTGCTGCCGGGGCAGGATACGGCAGCACTGAAGGCGCGGCTCGACGCCAAAGACACCGCCGCCGTGCCCGAAAGCCTGCGCCCGTTGATTGCCGCGACCGGTCTTTATGCCGATGCGGCCGCCCGGCTGCGCCAGTTTGATGATGCGGGCATCTTGTCGAGCAGGCTCGATGCGCTGGATGCGCTGGTGGCGGCATTGCCCGGCGATATCCGCATCACGCTCGACCCGACAGAGCGGCACGGCTTTGAATATCAGAGCTGGTTTGGCTTTTCGCTTTTGTCGGAACACACGGCGGGCGAAATTGCCCGCGGCGGCAGCTATCGGCTGGGCGATGAGCCGGCGGTGGGCTTTTCTGCCTATATTGATCCGTTGATTGATGCGGGCCTTGCGCAAGGAGAGCGTCGCCGACTGTTCCTGCCTTTGGGCACCTTGCCGCAAAAGGCCGCCAAGCTGCGGTCCGAAGGCTGGGTGACGGTTGCCGCGCTGAGCGAGGAGGATAGCGCCGAGGCGCAAATCTGTACCCATATCCTGTCCAATGGGCGGCCCGTCCGGCTTGGCTGACCTGCCCTGATTCTTTTGGGTGGACGCGAAGGCGCGGGCGCAATAGGCAGCAATCGGGCAAAACCCTTCGACAGATAAGGAATATCCGGTGGCCAATGTCACAGTGATCGGCGCGCAATGGGGCGATGAAGGCAAGGGCAAGATTGTCGACTGGCTGGCAAGCCGGGCCGATGTCGTCGTTCGCTTTCAGGGCGGCCATAATGCTGGGCATACGTTGGTGGTCGGTGACCAGACCTATAAGCTCTCCTTGCTGCCCTCAGGCATTGTGCGCGGCACGCTGTCCGTCATCGGCAATGGCGTCGTGCTTGATCCGTGGCACTTCCGCGATGAAGTGGCGAAGCTGGCGGGCCAGGGCGTCACCATCTCGCCCGACAATCTCCATATCGCCGAAAACGCACCGCTGATCCTGCCCTTCCACCGCGACCTTGATGGCCTGCGCGAAGATGCAAGCGGCCAGGGCAAAATCGGCACGACCCGGCGCGGCATTGGCCCGGCTTATGAAGACAAGGTCGGCCGCCGCGCGATCCGCGTCTGCGACCTGGCCCATCTGGATGATCTGGACGCCCAGCTGGACCGCATCTGCGCGCACCATGATGCACTGCGCGCGGGCTTTGGCCAGCCGCCCATTGATCGCGCCCGGTTGATTGCCGATCTGCGCGAAATTGCCGAATTCATCCTGCCTTATGCCAAGCCGGTCTGGGTCACGCTCAATGCGGCCAAGAAGCGCGGCGACCGCGTGCTGTTTGAAGGCGCGCAGGGCGTGCTACTGGATGTCGATCACGGCACTTATCCGTTCGTCACCTCGTCCAACACCATCGCCGGCACCGCCTCGGGCGGGTCGGGCCTTGGCCCCTCGTCGGTCGGCTTCGTGCTCGGGATTGTGAAGGCCTATACGACGCGCGTCGGCTCTGGCCCCTTCCCGACCGAGCAGGAAAATGAGGTGGGCCAGCGATTGGGGGAACGCGGGCATGAATTTGGCACCGTCACCGGGCGCAAGCGCCGCTGCGGCTGGTTTGATGCGGTGCTGGTGCGCCAGTCTGCCGCCGTGTCCGGCATCACCGGCATTGCGCTGACCAAGCTGGATGTCCTTGATGGGTTTGAAACGCTCAAAATCTGCACCGGCTATCGCATTGGCGACAAGGTATTTGACTATCTGCCGCCGCACGCCGCCGATCAGGCGCGCGCCGAGCCGATTTATGAAGAAATGCCCGGCTGGTCGGAAACAACCGCCGGCGCGCGCAGCTGGGCAGAGCTGCCAGCACAGGCGATCAAATATGTCCGCCGGATCGAAGAATTGATCGACTGCCCGGTCGCGCTTGTCTCCACCAGCCCAGAGCGGGAAGATACGATCCTCGTGCGCGATCCCTTTGCCGACTAAGGGTGGTTTAGCTGGTCGCGGGCCAGTCCCGCGCCAGCCGCTTTGAGGCGCGCCAAAAGAAAAAGGCGGGGAGCAGACCGAGCCACGCCGCGCCATACAGCACCCAGCGCACGCTGTCCGTCCCGGCAAGCGGCTTGAACGCATCTGAGAGCAGCCCGAAGAAGAGCGGGCCAAGCCCCAGCCCGATCAGATTCTGTCCAAAGACGACCAGCGAGGTTGCAACCGCCCTTTGGGTTGGCTTCACCAATTGCTGCGCCAGCGCATAGCTTGGCCCATAATAAAAATAATTGAGCGCGGTCGGCACGATCAGAAGCGCCAGCGCCCAGCGCCAGTCGCTCACCCAATAAGCGGCAAACAAAATGGGCGCGGCCAGCGTCATGCCAATGGCGGGGGCGGCCAGAATATATTTCCTGTCGCGCTGGCCAAAACGGTCTGCCAGCGCACCGCCCAGCCAAGTGCCAAACATTCCGGCCAGCCCCGTAATCACGCCAAGCCACAGCCCGGTCTGCCCGGCGCTCAGCCCGAAATCACGCTGGAACAAGATGACGACCCAGACGCCTTTGCCGTAAGAGAGAAAGGCCGTGAAGCTTGCGCCCAGCAAGACCAGCACAAAGCTGCGGTTGGTGGCGATGTCGCGCAGGGCGATCAGAAATGGCTCGACCGGGGCAGCTTGGGCCCGCAGCGCATGACGCCCCGGATCGCGCAGCAATAAGGGCAGGACAAGGGCGAAGAGAATTCCGGGAATGCTGACAGCATAGAAAGCCTGGCGCCAGCCATAAAGGTCGTTAAGCGCGCCGCCCACGACCATGCCGATCAACCCGCCAATGGAAATGCCCATGCCGTAAAACGCCATGGCGGAAGAGCGTTTCTCCGCGGGCACCGCATCGGTGATGAGCGAATGTGCCGCTGGGGTACAGCCCGCCTCCCCCACCCCGACGCCAATCCGGGCGAGAAGGAGTTGAATGAAATTCTGCGCGAAGCCGCAGGCGGCCGTCATTGCCGACCAGATGCCCAGCGATACCGTGATGACATGCGCCCGATTTGTGTGCGGGCGATCCACATAGCGGGCAATTGGAATGCCCAGAAACGTATAGAACAGGGCAAAGGCCAGCCCCGTCATCAGCCCGATCTGCGTATCTGAAAGGCCGAGGTCCTGGCTGATTTCTTCCGCCAGGATGTTGACGATCTGCCGATCAAGAAAATTTAGGATATAGACGATCAGCAGCACCCACATCAGCTGGCGAATGCCTGCGGCACTGCCGCTTTGGCTTACGGAAGATTGTGTCATGCTCTCCTGACAGCCTCTGAAACGGGCCTTGTCAGTGAGTTGTGCGCAAAAGCCTCGGGCGGCGCAAGGGGCTTGGTCAGGTCAGCCGCACTGAGCGCGATGGAGCAGCTTTTGGTCAGCCAGCACCAGCGCCATCATCGCTTCGACCACCGGCGCACCGCGAATACCTACGCACGGGTCATGCCGGCCTTTGGTGACAATCTCGGTCGCCACGCCCTCACGCGTCACTGTTTCCACCGGGGTCAGGATCGACGAGGTCGGCTTGAACGCGACGCGGACAATCACCGGCTGGCCGGTGGAAATCCCCCCTGCAATTCCGCCGGCATTATTCGCCAGAAATTCGGGTGCATTGCTGCCCGGGCGCATCGGATCGGCATTGTCTTCACCGCGCAGCCGGGCGGCGGCAAAGCCCGCGCCAATCTCTACTGCCTTTACCGCATTGATGCTCATCATCGCGGCAGCCAATTCGCTGTCGAGCTTGGCATAAAGCGGCGCGCCCCACCCGGCGGGCACGCCCGTTGCAACGCATTCGACAACGGCGCCCAGCGACGAGCCGGATTTGCGCGCCTCATCCACCAGCTTTTCCCAGCGGCCAGCGGCGGCCTCATCCGGGCAGAAGAACGGGTTTTTATCGATCTGGCTGGCTTCAAAATTGGCGCGATCAATCGCATCGCCGCCAATCTCCACCACATAGGCAAGAATCTCAACTTCGGGGATCACCGCACGGGCCACGGCCCCTGCGGCCACCCGCGCCGCTGTTTCGCGCGCGGAAGATCGGCCGCCACCGCGATAATCACGAAAGCCATATTTGGCGTCATAGCTGTAATCGGCATGGCCCGGACGATAGGCCTTGGCGACATCGCCATAATCCTTCGACCGCTGATCGACATTTTCGATCATCAGGCTGATCGGCGTGCCTGTCGTCCGCCCTTCGAACACGCCCGAAAGGACGCGGACGGCATCCGGCTCTTGCCGCTGGGTCGTAAAGCGCGAGCTGCCCGGGCGGCGCTTGTCGAGAAAAGGCTGAATGTCCTCTTCCGAAAGTGCGAGTCCCGGCGGGCAGCCATCCACCACCGCGCCCAAAGCGGGCCCATGGCTTTCGCCCCAGGTGGTAAAGCGGAACACGCGGCCAAAACTGTTAAAGCTCATGGCCGTGCGATGCCCCGCTTTGCCCGGGATTGCAAGGCGCGGCTCAGCTCAGCGCGATGTCGGGCGCGTCCTCTGCCTTCATCCCAACAACATGATAGCCGCAATCGACATGATGGGTTTCGCCCGTCACCCCGGCTGACAGGTCAGACAGAAGATAAAGGCCCGCACCGCCGACCTCCTCAATTGTCGTATTGCGCTTCAGCGGCGCGTTCAGCTCATTCCATTTCAGGATGTACCGAAAATCACCAATGCCCGACGCCGCAAGCGTTTTGATCGGCCCGGCGGAGATCGCGTTGACGCGGATATTGTCGCGGCCCAAATCCACCGCGAGATATTTGACCGATGTTTCGAGCGCCGATTTGGCAACACCCATGACGTTGTAATGAGGCACCACTTTTTCCGCGCCATAATAGGTCAGCGTCAGCAACGAGCCGCCATTGGGCATCATCGCCGCGGCGCGCTGGGCAACGGCGGTGAAGGAATAGACGCTGATGTTCATCGTCATCAGGAAGTTATCAAGACTGGTGTCGCAATAGCGGCCGCGCAGCTCATTCTTGTCGGAAAAGCCGATGGCGTGAACCACGAAATCAATCGTCGGCCAACGCGCGGCAAGCTTTGCAAAGGCGGCATCCAGATCGGCCATGTCCGCGACATCGCAATCGATCATAAAATCGCTGCCTAGCTCTTCAACCAGCGGCCGCACGCGCTTTTCCAGCGCTTCGCCCTGATAGGAAAAGGCAAGCTCTGCCCCTTCTTCGTGCAGCTTCTTGGCGATCCCCCAAGCGAGGCTCCGGTCATTGGCAAGGCCCATGATGAGCCCCCGCTTGCCGGCCATATATCCTGCCATCAACTCTTCCCTTCGTCGTTGATCTGCCTCTCGCCCCGCGGTTCTTTTGGCTCAGGATTGGCCAGCGCCGCGTTTAGATGTGCCCCAATAACAAGACCGAATCCCACGATCCAGAAAAACAAGAGCGCGATGATCACGCCCGCCAGGCTGCCATAGGTCAGCGCATAGCCCCCAAAAAGCGAAAGAGTAGGCGGTAGCAGCGCCAGGGCGGCGGTCCACCACAGGGTGGTCGCCAACGCACCCGGCCATTTCGGGTGGCGGCGCGCACGATAGGCCGAGGGCGCAAGCGACCAGAACACCGCGAACAGCCCGCAGAAAATGGCAAAAGAAGTCGATACCCAGCCAACGGGCATCGACAATAAGGGCCGGGCCGCGGGCAAGAAGTGAATGACGATTTCTTCAATCGCGGTGGCCGCCAGCTGCGCTGCAAGGCCTGCCAGAATCAGCACCGCTGCGCCAAAGGCCAGCAGCACGCCCCCCAGGCGATATTGCCAGAAGGGGCGTTCATAGCGCGTGCCATAGGCCCGGCGCAAAATGTCGCGGAGCGTTTCGATAAAGCCGCTGACCGTCCACAGCCCGACCAGCGCACCAAACCATAAAAGCGGCCCGGTCCGCGCCAGCAGCACTTCGCGTGCCGCCCCTTCGATCAACTGGGCAACGCCCGGCGGCAGGGTTGCGACCATAGAGCCAACCAGCGCGAGATTTTCTTCAGGCTGGCCAATCAGCCGGGTGACGGCCGCCATCAGGATGAAGAAGGGAAAGACCGTCAGCAGCGTCAGATAAGCAAGATTTCCGGCATGTACAAAGCCATCGCTATAAACCCCCAAGGCCACCCGGCGGGCAACCTCAAAAGGCGCAGAGCCCGGCCCGCAAAGCGCGGCCCAGCCTGGCCTTTTGGGATGGGCGTCGGGATGTTGGCGGCGGGCCTCAGGCGTTTCGGGAGACTGCGGCCCCATGGCCCTTAGACACCCAGCTTCGCGCGGGGGTTGCGGCTGTCTGACCAGCTTTCTGCAAAGCTCTGGAGCGCAGCGTCGTCGCTGGGCAGGTCGATCATCAGCGTCACCAGCTGATCACCGCGCGTGCCGCCCTTGGCGGTAAAGCCCCGCCCCTTGAGCCGCAGCGTCTTGCCCGAGCTTGCGCCTTTGGGGATGTTGAGCATCACCGGGCCCTCAACTGTCGGCACTTTGACCGGGCCGCCCTTTACGGCTTCCACCAGCGTGATCGGCAAATCTAGGCGGACATGATCGCCATCGCGCGTGAAATAGGGGTGCGGGCTGATTTCCAGCGTGATGATCGCGTCGCCGGCGCCGCCGGGCCCGGGGTGGCCCTTGCCCGCCAACTTCATCTGCGTGCCTGTCTCAAGCCCGGCCGGCAGCTTGACGTCAAGCGCCTTGCCATCGGCCAAGGTGATGCGCTGCGGGCGCAGGGTTGCGGCATCGGTAAAGGGCACCGCGAGACGGAATGCCGCATTCTGCCCTTTTTGCGGCGGAGCCTGCCGGCCAAAGCCCCCAAAGCCGCCGCCCGGCCCGCCGCGCCCCCGGCCGCCGAACAGGCCATCAAAAATATCGCCAAAGTCCATGCCTTCAGCG
This sequence comes from Chakrabartia sp., assembly GCA_046074265.1. Lineage (GTDB taxonomy): Bacteria > Pseudomonadota > Alphaproteobacteria > Sphingomonadales > Sphingomonadaceae > Aquisediminimonas. The sequence goes on along the minus strand of JBJTNW010000014.1, from coordinate 13,306 downwards.
TTGAACTCATAGCCGCCCGGCCCCTGTCGAAAGCCGCCGCCGCCGCCAAAAGGATTGCCGCCCGCAAAGGGATTGCGCGGCTGGCCATTCTCATCAATTTCGCCGCGGTCAAACTGGCTGCGCTTGTCCTTGTCAGACAACAGGTCGTAAGCGCCCGTCACCTGCGCAAAGCGCTCGGCGGCCTTGGGGTTGTCGCGGTTGGTGTCAGGGTGCAGCTCTTTGGCGAGCTTGCGATAGGCCTTTTTGATCTCGGCTTCGCTCGCGCCCTTTGCCACCCCCAAAATGGAATAGGGATCTGCCATCGCCCTAAGCTAGGGTGTCATAAGGCGGCCGACAATGGTTTTACTGTCGGGCCGGCTCGTTCAGGGTCGAAGATCAGCTGCCGTTCTTGATCTTCTGGTGATGGCGGATGACTTCATCGATGATGAAGCGCAGGAATTTTTCTGAAAATTCCGGGTCAAGATTGGCATCGGTTGCGAGTCGCCTCAGCCGCTCAATCTGGCGCTTCTCCCGGCCCGAATCGGCAGCGGGCAGGCCCGTTTTGGCCTTATGCTCGCCCACCATCTTGGTGATCTTGAAGCGCTCGGCGAGCATATAAATGACGGCTGCATCGATATTGTCGATGCTTTCGCGATAGCGGTGAAGGGTTTCGTCGGTCATCTTGACCCTCGTTTCCCGAAAAGCGTTACGATGCAAGCCTGTTCTGCTTGCCTTTGCGACAAAGCGGGGCCAATGCGCCCCTTATGACCGCAACCATACATAGGTTATCAAAATCCGCAGCGCCCTCGCTTGATCCGATGATCGCGCTGGTGGCATCGGGGATGAACCAGGTCAACGCCGTCATCCTAGATCGGATGCAATCGCAAATCCCGCTAATCCCGGAATTATCGGGCCATCTGATCGCGTCGGGCGGCAAGCGCATGCGCCCGATGCTGACGCTCGCAACATCTGCGCTGCTCGATTATCCGGGTACCCGCCAGTATAAGCTCGCGGCCTCGGTAGAGTTTATCCATACGGCCACGCTGCTGCACGATGATGTGGTGGACCATTCAGATATGCGGCGCGGCCGCAAGACCGCCAATGTCATCTGGGGCAATTCGGCAAGCGTGCTGGTGGGCGATTTCCTGTTCAGCCGCGCCTTTGAACTGATGGTGGAAGATGGCAGCCTGAAGGTTTTGAAGATTTTATCCAATGCCAGCGCTGTCATTTCGGAAGGCGAGGTTAACCAGCTGACCGCCCAGCGTCAGGTTGCGACCAATGAAGACCAGTATCTGGACATTATTGGCTCTAAAACGGCAGCGCTTTTCGCCGCCGCCTGCCGCATCTCTGCCGTGATTGCCGAACGCGACGAGACGGTTGAACTTGCGCTTGATTCTTATGGTCGCAATCTGGGCATCGCTTTCCAGCTGGTCGATGATGCGATTGATTATGAATCAGATACCGCGACGATGGGCAAAGGCATGGGCGATGATTTCCGCGACGGCAAGATGACGCTGCCCGTCATCCTCGCCGTGGCGCGCGGTTCCGCCGAAGACCGCGCCTTCTGGACCGATGCGATGGAAGGGCGTCGCGTGTCGGACGAGGATCTGGCCCACGCTCAACACTTGCTGCGCCAGACCGGGGCCATTGCCGACACGTTTGAGAAGGCGCGGCTTTATGGGCGTCGCGCCATCGATGCGCTGGGCCTGTTTCCGGCCTCCAAGGCCAAGGCCGCGCTTGTTGAAGCGGTCGAATTTGCCATCGCCCGCGCTTATTAAGGCGCTGTGACGCTACCGATCCACGACGTTCTGCCTGACCTGCTGGCCGCCCTTGCTGTCGGCTCAAATGCCGTGCTCGTCGCGCCTCCGGGCGCAGGCAAAACAACCGCGGTCGCCCCCGCGCTGCTGGATCAGAGCTGGTGTTCCGGCCAGGTGCTGCTGCTCTCGCCCCGGCGGCTGGCCGCCCGCGCGGCGGCCGAACGGATCGCCGAGCTGCTGGGAAGCCCTTTGGGTGATCTGGTGGGCTATGCGACGCGCATGGATAGCCGCCAATCCCCCAAGACGCGGCTGCTGGTTCTGACCGAAGGCATTTTCAGGAACCGCATTCAGGCCGATCCGGAATTGGCGGGCGTGTCGGCGGTGCTGTTTGACGAAGTGCATGAACGCAGCCTCGACAGCGATTTTGGGCTGGCGCTGGCGCTTGATGCGCAGGCGGGGCTGCGGCCCGATCTGCGGCTTGTTGCGATGTCCGCTACGCTGGATGGTGCGCGCTTTGCGACATTGCTCGAGGCGCCCGTGATCGAAAGCGCAGGCAAGATGTTCCCGCTTGAGCTGCGCCATATCGGCCGCCGGGCCGAGGCACGGATTGAAGACGATATGGCGGCCGCCATCCGCCGTGCACTGGCAGAAGAGCCGGGCGATCTGCTCGCCTTTTTACCGGGCGTGGGCGAAATTGAACGAACGGCCGAGCGGTTGGCCGATATCTCGGCCGAGGTGCACCGCCTTCATGGCAGTCTTGACCCGGCAGCGCAGCGCGCCGCGATTCGTCCGTCAGCGGGGCGCAAGGTGATCCTTGCCACCGCCATTGCAGAAACCAGCCTGACCATCGCAGGGGTGCGGATTGTGGTGGATTCAGGCCTCGCCCGGCGGGCCCGCTATGATCGGGCGGCCGGCGTGGCCCGGCTGGTGACCGAAAGGGTCAGCCAGGCTGCGGCCACCCAGCGCGCCGGGCGCGCGGCTCGCCAGATGCCGGGTGTCGCTTATCGGCTTTGGGAAGAAGCCGCGACCACGGGCCTTCCGCCTTATGATCCGCCAGAGATATTGGAGGCCGATCTGTCGGCCTTGCTGCTGGATTGTGCGCTTTGGGGCATCGCCGATCCGGCGGCTTTGCGCTGGCTTGATCCGCCGCCCCCCGCCGCCTTGGCCGAGGCCCGCGCGCGGTTGACCCAATTGGGCGCTCTGGATGCCGATGGCCGGCCAACGGCGCATGGCCGGGCCATGGCGCGGCTGCCGCTGCCACCCCGGCTTGCGCATATGCTGCTAAAGGCGGCGCGCTTTGGCCGGGCGGGCGATGCAGCCGATCTGGCCGTTCTCCTGTCGGAACGGGGGCTGGGCGGGCAAGAGATTGATCTCGACGCCCGATTGTCGCGCTGGCGGCGCGAAAAGGGCCCGCGCGCGGACGCCGCAAGGGGGCTGGCCCGGCGCTGGGCGCAGCTGGCCCGAGAGGCTGTCGGCGACGTAACCCCCAAAGACCTGGGGCCCGATGCGTTGATCGCGCTGGGCTTTCCAGATCGGGTGGCCCGCCGCCGCGACGCCAAGGGAGAAAACTGGATCAGCGCCGGCGGCCGAGGCTTTCGGCTGGACCCCACTGCCCCGCTTGCCCGCGCCGAATGGCTGGCGGTGGCCGATATTCAAGGCACGGCGGCGGCCGCGCGCATCCTGTCGGCCGTGGCAACCGACCTTGCGACGATGGAAAGCCTGTTTGGCGACCAGATCCAAAGCGGCACCCGGCTGGAATTTGACCCTGCCACCGGCGGCGTTCGCGCCGAAAGCGGGCGACACCTGGGCGCGATTACAATTGCCAAGGGGCAGGATAGTCGCGCCACGCCCGAAGCGGTGTCTGCCGCTCTGGTTGAAGGCGTGCGGAGCCATGGACTTTCCGTTCTGGTCTGGCCGGCCGCCGCTGCACGGCTGCGCACCCGGGCGCGCTGGGCCGGCATCGCCGCGCTGGAAGACGCGGCGCTGTTGTCGCAGCTGGACCTTTGGCTCGCCCCCTTGGTCAGCGGGAAAAGACGGTTGGCAGATGTGGACGAAGGCGCGCTGGTCGCCGCGCTGCGCCAGTTGATCGGCTGGGACGGGCAACAGGCGCTCGACCGGCTCGCCCCGGCCAGCTTTACGTCGCCCGCCGGGACCACCCATGCGATTGATTATGGGGCGGAGGGCGGGCCGCTTGTTGAGCTGCGCGTGCAGGCGCTGTTTGGTTTGTCCGACCACCCGGTCATCGGGCCGGACCGCACGCCCCTGCGCCTTTCATTGACGTCGCCCGCAGGCCGGCCGATCCAAACCACGCAAGATCTGCCGGGCTTTTGGGCGGGCAGTTGGCGCGATGTGGCAAAGGAAATGCGGGGCGCCTATCCCAAACATCATTGGCCGGATGATCCGGCCAGCGCCACCGCCAGCCTCAAGACCAAGAAGGCGCAAGCCCGCAGTTGATCAGGCGTTGCGCGATTCCCCTTGATCGTCACGGCAGATTGGAGGAAAGGGCGGCCATGACGCAGGCACGCATCCTTCAAAAAGCCAAGAACGCCATGCAATCGGGCCGCTATGGCACCGGTAGCTGGGTCCTCGAATTTGAACGCGCCGATGCGCAGCGCGCGGACCCGCTGATGGGCTGGGCCGGATCGCGCGACACGCGCAGCCAGGTGACGCTGACCTTCCCGACGCTGGAAGCAGCCAAGGCCTATGCGGATAAGCACGGCCTTGACTATCATGTCGTGCCCGCCGCTCCGCGCGTGCTGAAGCTGCAAAGCTACGCCGACAATTTTCGTTGAGTGCTGATTAAAGCGCCGCTGCGCCCGTAAGCAATTGCGGGCCCAGCAGCATCAGCAATTTCACGTCCATCGCGCAGCCTTCGGCGCGCTTGGCGGCCATAAAGCGGGCGACATCGCCAAGCGGCACGCGATGGACAATAATCGCCTCGTCATCAACGCCGCCGCCGGCACCCACCTTTTCCAGCCCCTCGGCCCGGACCAAGAAAAAGCTTTCGCTGACCATACCGGGCGAGGAATAAAATTCCCCGATCATCCTGACCCGCGTCGGGCGATAGCCGGTCTCTTCCTCAAGCTCGCGGGCGGCAGCCGCCTCTACCGCCTCGCCTGCCCGCTCGTCGCCTACCAAACCGGCGGGCAATTCCAGGCAAGGGGCGCCCAGCGGCACGCGATACTGCTCTACCAAAACGATATGCCCCTCATCCACGGCAAGGATCACCGCCGCTTTGATGCCTCGGGCGCGCGACACATATTCCCACCGGCCACGCGTTTTGGCGGTGATGAACTTGCCCTGCCAGACAATTATTTCGGGAAGGTCGGCGTCGGCGCTCACAGGGTGATCACCCGGTCGGGCAGCTCGTTCTCATCATCCGCCGCACGCGGCAAATGGGCAGACAGCAGCGTACCGATATCGCCAATCGCCGCAACCAACCCATCAGCCACGCGGCCTTCGCGCACCGGGGCGATCAGGTCGGCCATGGCCTTGCCCCATTCATCCGCCGCGACCCGGTTGTGGATGGCCTCATCCGCGATGATCTCCGCCCGATGTTCGTCAAGCGACAGATAAAGGAGAATACCGGTCCGGCCTTTGGTCCGGCGTTCGGCCGCAGCGCGGAAACAAGCAAGCGCGCGCGCCCGGACCCGCGCGGAGCGCACCGGGCCGGGCACTAGCGCCAGCCGCAAAGGCCGCCAAAGTTGGAGCAGCCACATGCCGGCGAATTTGAGGCTGGCGGCCGTGAGCGCCAGTTCCAAAACGGCCCGCGGCGTCCAGTCAATCGCCCAACGGCCCAACAGCCAATCGATCAGGCCCAGATAAAAATCGGGCAGCACGCACAAAAAGCCCAGCGCCAGCAGCGCGACGCCCGCCGACCACCATAAAGCCGTATCGGCATAATCATCGGACCGTTCGGCCAAAATGGTGACGATCTCCCCCGATGTCTGCGCTTCGGCCGCGTGCACCGCGGCGCTGATCCGCGCCTGATCTTCGGCGCTCAACTCAACCCGCCTGCCCATCACCAACTCCCTGAAGAGCCGCCGCCGCCAAAGCTGCCGCCGCCTCCTGAAAATCCGCCAAATCCGCCGCTACTGCCAAAGCCGCCGCTGCGCCCGCCAAAATCGCCCGGGCCCCAAAGCACGATCGGCATGCCGCCATAACGCCGCCCGCGGCGTCGGCCAAAAAGCGCGGGCAAAACGACGAAGATCAGGACGAAGCCCCAAAAAATCAGCGCAACAGGAAAGCCATCTTGGTCTTTGCGTGGCGCCGTCGCCGCCGCCTTCACCCGAGCTGCCGCCTCTTCAGGGCTTAATTGCAGTTGCTGCATAATGGCATCTGCCCCGGCCGAAATGCCACCCGCATAGTCCTGCGCCTTGAATTTGGGGACAATGAACCGATTGATGATCACGCTGGAATAGGCATCGGTCAGATAGGGTTCGAGCCCATAGCCCACCTCGATCCGTACCTTCCTGTCCTTGGGCGCGACAATCAGCAAGACGCCGTCATTCTTCTCTTTAGAGCCGATGCCCCAGGCCCGGCCAAGCTGATAGCCATAATCTTCGATGGGAAAACCTTGCAGGTCGGGGATGGTGGCGACGACGAACTGGCGGCCGGTCTTTTGCTCAAATGCGGCCAGCCGGGCATCAAGCGCCGCTTCATCGCCTGCGGACATCAGATTGGCGGCATCCACGACGCGGGTCGCGTTGGGCGCTGGAAAATCCTGCGCGCGCGCGAGCACCGGCACGAGCAGCAAAAAACTGGCAAGCAGGGCGTACCATATCGGCACCGCCCCCCGGGCGGCGCGGATCAGAACTTCACCTGCGGCGCACGATCCGCATTGGGCGCGGTTGCCTGATAGGGGGTCATCGGCTTCGCCCCGTAAATGAGCTTGGCGCCCACCGCATCCGGGAAGGTGCGGATCGTCGTGTTATAGTCCTGCACTGCCGTGTTATAATCTTTGATTGAAATGTTGATGCGGTTTTCCGTGCCTTCCAGCTGTGATTGAAGGGCGAGGAAATTCTCGTTCGACTTCAATTCGGGATAGGCTTCTTTGGTTGCCAACAGCCGGCCAAGCCCCACGCTGAGCTGACCTTGGACCTGCTGGAAGCGCTGGACTTTGGCCGGATCGGTCAGATCATCGGCGGTTAGCTGGATTGCACTGGCCTTGGCGCGCGCTTCGGTGACTTCCACCAGCACGGACTGTTCCTGCTTGGCATAGCCCTTTACGGTTTCCACCAAATTGGGGATCAGGTCTGCCCGGCGCTGATAATCGGCCTGAACATTGGCCCATTTGGCTTTGGCATTTTCTTCGGCGGTGGGCACGCTGTTCACCCCGCAGCCAGTCATGGCCAGAAGGACGGGCGCGAGCCCAAAAACAAAAGCACGGCGGGCACGGATCATAACAGGCACCTTTTCAGCCAAAGCGGTCTGGCAAAGATAGGAAGCGACCGGGGTGGGTGCAACAGGCTTGCATGTTGCTGCCATTTTGGCATGATCTCCGAGCAGCTTCAACCAAGGGAAAGGGAAGATCCATGTGGCAAGAGTTCAGGGCCTTTGTGAACCGGGGCAATGTGCTGGACCTTGCGGTCGGCGTGATTATTGGCGCGGCCTTTGGCAAGATTATCACCTCTTTCACCGATGATGTGCTCATGCCGATCATTGGCCTTGTGACCGGGGGAGGCGTGGATTTTTCCAGCCATTTCATCCTGTTGGGAGATCCGGCGGGCAAGCCCGTTGCAACCCTGGCCGAAGCAAAGGCCGCCGGGGTGGGCGTGCTGGCTTATGGCAGCTTCCTAACCGCGCTGATCAATTTCCTGATCATGGCCTTTGTGATCTTCCTGATTGTGCGTTGGGCCAACCGACTGCTGCCCAAGCCAGAGGAAACCCCCGCAACCCCGGAAGAAATTGTTCTGCTGCGCGAAATTCGCGATAATCTGAAGCGTTAATCCCGGCCTTTGGCGGCGCGGAACCGGTCCAGCCCGGCCGCCAGATCGGCAATAAGGTCGTCGGGATGCTCAAGCCCGATGCTAAGCCGCACCACCGGCCCTGCCGCCGCCCAGCCCGTCGCCGTGCGGTAATTTTCCGGGTCAACGGGAAGCGCCAGGCTTTCATAACCGCCCCAGCTATAGCCAATGCCAAAATGGGCCAGCCCATCAATCAGCGCCGCGCGCGCGGCGGCATCGCCGCCGTTCAGGACAAAGCTGAACAGCCCGCTCGCCCCCGCAAAGTCGCGCTGCCAAAGATCATGGCCGGGGCAAGAGGGCAGCGCCGGATGCCGCACCTCAGCGACCTCTTCGCGCGTTTCGAGCCAGCGGGCGATCTGAAGCGCGCTGGCTTCATGCTGTTTCAGGCGCAGCGACAGCGTGCGCATCCCGCGCAGAACCAGATAAGCATCGTCCGCGCTGACAAACTGGCCCAGCATCTGGGCGGTACGCCTCAGGCTTTGCCAGCACGCCTTGTGGGTGGTGACGGCACCCAGCATCGCATCGCTATGCCCGCCCAGATATTTGGTGGCGGCGGTGACGACAAGGTCAACGCCCTTCTCAAGGGCAGGGAAGTAGAGCGAGGTCGCCCATGTATTGTCGAGCAGCGTGCGGGCGCCCTGCGCCTTGGCGGCAGCGACAATCGCGGGCACATCCTGCACCTCAAAGGTCAGGCTGCCGGGGGATTCGAGGAATATGGCCTTGGTGTTGGGCCGCATCAGCCCGGCAATGTCCGCGCCGATCAGCGGATCATAATAGCTGGTCTCAACCCCCCATTGCGCGAGGAACCCCTCACAAAAATTGCGGGTCGGATCATAAGCGGAATCCACCATCAACAGATGATCGCCGGGTTTCAGGACCGACAGCAACGCCCCCGTGACCGCCGCCACGCCCGACGGGTAGAGCATCGTCCCTTCCGCCCCCGGTTCCAGTGCGGTGATCGCTTCCGCCAGCGCCCATTGGGTCGGGGTGCCGCGCCGGCCGTAAAACAGCGCGCCATCCTGATTGGTCTGCGTGCCCCGCTTTAAGTGCGCAACATCCTCATAGAGGATGGTCGACGCCCGCCAGACCGGCGGATTGACGATGCCGCCCCGCCCGTCCCCCAAATGGGTCCAGTCCTTGCGGCGACCGGCATGGATCAGACGGGTGTCGGGGCGTAGCTTTGGATCATCAGCCATAAGAGAGGCGCAATCTCAGGCCGGGCCCATCGCTTTGGGCGTCGCTGGATCGCTTCCCCAATCGGACCAGCTGCCATCATAGAGCGCGATATCGCTCTTGCCCAAAAGATGCGCACCGAACACGAGGTTGGCCGCCGTCAGTCCCGAACCGCAGCTGGCGACCATCGGGCGGGAAAGGTCAACGCCCGCCGCCTCAAAAGCCGCGCGCAGGGCGTCGCCCTGTTTCCAGGTGCCGTCGGCATTGAACAACTGGCCATAAGGCAGGTTGAACGCCCCGGGAATATGGCCGCTCGCCACATCTGGCCGGGGATCACCCTCTTCACCGGTAAAGCGCGCCGCACCTCGGGCATCCACCACCTGTTCGGCCCCGCTTTCCAGATTAGCGAGAATCTGCGCCTTGTCGCGCACCACCTTGTCATTCTTCCAGACGGTGAAGTGCCGGTGGCGGATGCTGGGCTTGCCGCTTTCCACCGGTCGGCCTTCCGCCTGCCATTTGGCCAAGCCGCCATCAAGGATCGCCACGCCGTGCGCGCCGAAAACTTGCGAGAGCATCCACCAGGCGCGCGACGCGCTTTTATAAGGGCTGTTGTCGTACAGGACGATGCGGCTGCCATCGCCCAAGCCCAAAGACTGCATCCGGCTGGCAAACTTTTCCGCCTTGGGCAGCATCATCGGCAAGGGCGAGCTGGCATCGACGATTTCCGCCAAGTCCATGAACACCGCCCCCGGAATATGCGCCGCCTCATATTCCGCCTGCGGGTTGCGATTGTCCGCAGGCAGGAAGAGGCTCGCATCAACGACCCGAAGATCAGAGGCCCCCAGTTCCTGGGCAAGCCATTGCGTGCTGACGAGCGACTCCATCGGGCAATCTCCTTCTTTATTCAGGCACCCACGCTAGAGCGAAGCATCGCCCGCGTCGAGACGCGCGAGATGATCTTCGGCAGAAGCACGCAAGGACAGCTGGTGAGCCGGGGCCATCCGATCCCAATTGCGATAGGCCATGGCAAGCCGGACATTGCCGCCCAGAAAGGGCCGGTTGCGCGCCAGAAAATCCCAGTAAAGCGCATTCATCGGGCAGGCCATCGGCCCGGTTTTCTGGCGCACATCATAAGCACAGATGCCGCAATAATCGGACATGCGGTCCACATAAGCGCCCGAGGCCGCATAGGGTTTGGAAGCCAGCAGCCCGCCATCTGCAAATTGGCTCATGCCGAGCGTGTTGGGCAGTTCCACCCATTCAAACGCATCCAGATAAACGGCCAGATACCAAAGATGCACTTCTTGGGGGTCGATCCCGGCGAGCAGCGCATAATTGCCGGTAATCATCAGCCGCTGGATATGGTGCGCATAGCCAAGATCAAGCGTCTGGCCGATGGCTTGGGACAAGCAGCGCATCTGCGTGTCCCCCGTCCAGTAAAAATCGGGCAAGGGGCGCTGGGCGGCGAGCGCGTTGCGCTGGGCGTAATCGGGCCCGGCCCACCAATAAATGCCCCGCACATATTCCCGCCAGCCGATGATCTGGCGGATAAAGCCTTCGACCGCATTCAGGGGCGCACGGCCCGCGCGATATTCTGCCTCGGCCGCGCGGCACACCTCCAGCGGACCCAGCAGGCCAACATTCAGATAGGGCGAGAGCAGCGAATGCCAGAGCAAGGGCTCGCCCGCCAGCATCGCATCCTGATAATCGCCAAATTGGGGCAGCGCCTCGGCCATGAAGCGGGCCATATCTGCCAGCGCCCCCGCGCGCGTGACCGCCAGATCAAAGCCCTTGAGCGAACCCGGATGGTCCGCACAGCGCGCGGCGACCAATGTCAGCACCTCTTGCGTTACCGCATCGGGGGCATGGCCTTTGCGGCGGGGGACGAAGAGGCTGGCCTCGGCCGCTTTGCGGTTTTCCGAATCATAATTCCACTGGCCGCCCGCCGGCGCGTCCCCTTCCATCAAAAGCCCGGTCAGGCGACGCATCTCGCGGTAGAAAAACTCCATCCGCAATTGCTTGCGCCCTTCGGCCCAGCGGCTGAAAAAGCCGGGCGGGGTGATGAAGCGGGTGTCGGGCAATATCTCGACGGGCAGGCCAAAAGCGGCCGCCCAGCCGTCCATCGCCTGCCGCACGCGCCATTCGCCGGGCTCGGTCACGCGGAGCGCCGAGGCGGTGTGCCGGGCAACAGCGCGGGCCACTTCGCCGGAAAAGCTGCCGCTATTTTCAGGATCGTCGAGCCGGACATAATCAACCATCCATCCCGCCGCCCGCAGCGCTTCTGCATGGTGCCGCATCGCCGAGAGGATGAAGGCAATCTTGCGCTGGTGGTGGCGGACATAGCTGGTCTCTTGGGCCACCTCCATCATCAGCACCACGCTTGTCGTCGGGTCTGCGCCTTCAAGGGCAGAGAGGCTGAACGAAAGCTGGTCCCCCAGCACCGGGATAAGGGTGGTCATTCGGCTGCCCCTAGCGTAAAGCGCCGGGCATGACACTTAAGCATCTCGGTCAGGTCAGCGCGCTTCCGGCAAGCCCCGATGAAGCGGTGCTCGACTATCCGCCCAACCCCCGGCCCGGCTCACCCTATCTGGTGCGCTTTGTGTCGCCGGAATTCACCTCGCTCTGCCCGGTAACAGGCCAACCCGATTTCGCGCATATCGTGATTGATTATGTGCCCGGCGAAACGATCGTCGAATCAAAGTCGCTGAAGCTCTTCCTCGGCGCGTTCCGTAACCATGCGGGCTTCCATGAAGATTGCACGGTCGGCATCGGCCAGCGCCTCTTCCAAGAGATGAAGCCGGTCTGGCTGCGCATCGGCGGCTATTGGTATCCGCGCGGCGGCATCCCCATTGATGTCTTCTGGCAATCAGGCGCCCCGCCCCAGGACGTCTGGATTCCCGATCAAGACGTCCCCGGCTATCGCGGCCGGGGCTAAGCCGCCGCCCGCTTGTCCTGTGCTCCGGCGCAGGCCGGAGCCGAGGGTGCTATCGACCAGCAGCTGAGCATCTCCCCCCTTTTCTGTGCTCTGGCCTGCGCCAGAGCACACAGGGACTTCGGGGCTATGCCGCCGTAAAGCGGATCGGCAGGCGCTTGAGCCCGCCGACAAAGATGGATTCCGCGCGCGCCGGCTCCCCCGCCAGTTCGACCGATTTGAGACGCGGCAGCAGCTCTTCCATCAAAATGCGCATTTCCATGCGGGCCAGATGCTGACCCAGGCAGACATGGCCGCCAAAGCCAAAGCCGATCTGGCTGTTGGGCGTGCGATCGGGGTTGAAGGTCATCGCATCGGGGAAGACGGCTTCATCGCGGTTGCCCGAGATATAGCAGAGCATCATCCAATCGCCGGCCTTGATTTTCTGGCCGCCAATTTCCGTATCTTCGGTCGCAGAGCGCATGAAATGCTGCACGGGCGTGGTCCAGCGCACGGCCTCTTCGATAAGGCCGGCCTTGTCCGTCTCTGCCGCGCGATAGCGCTCAAACAAAGCCGGGTTGCGCGCCAACTCCATCATGGCCCCCGCCGTGGACGCCGAGGTTGTGTCATGCCCGGCGGTCGCAACGATGATGTAATAGCCGTTCAATTCACGGTCGGGGATAGGCGCGCCATTGACGGTCGCATTGGCCAGCACGGTGGCCACATCTTCTTGCGGGTTGCGGCGGCGATCCTCTGTCAACGCTTTGAAATAGGTTTCAAAGTCCGCAATCACCATTTGCAGCATCTGCAGGCCCTGCATGGGATCGGTAATTTCGGCGCGGGCGCGGTTCAATTCCGGGTCGGTGGAGCCAAAAAGCTGCTGCGTCAGCATCAACATGCGCGGTTCATCTTCGCGCGGGACGCCCAGAATATTCATCACCACGCGCAATGGATAATGCAGCGCGACATCCTTGGCGAAATCGCACGCACCCCCCAGGCTGAGCATGTGATCAACGGTTTCACGCGCAATATCGCGGATGCGATCTTCCAGCGTGCGCAGATTTTTGGGCATGAACCAGGTCTGGGTGAGCAGCCGGTATTTCATATGGTCTGGCGCATCCATCTGCACCAGCGAGCGGATCAGGTGCCCATCGGGGATCTGGCTGCGGACAACCTGATCGATAATGCTTTGCGTTAAGGTTGTCTGGCGGATGCCCGATGCAAACAGCTTGTTATTGCGGCTGATTTCCATGATGTCGGCATGGCGCGTGACCGCCCAAAAGGGATCAAAACCGGGGGCTTCGGCCACCGCCAGGGGGGCATGCTGGCGCGCCCAGGCAAATTTGTCTTGCAGGCCGGTCCATTCGCCATAGGCCTTGGGCTCTGTCAGCGCGGCGGCAATTTCACCGGGCAGTTTCGGGGCAACCGACATCCATGTCTCCTTTATCTCTGGCGGGATCGTGAAGAGAAACGCATTTCAAATCAAGACGGGCTCTGGGTGGGTCGCGCGAAAATCGACC